>NZ_BDBE01000040.1 GCF_001612825.1 Nocardia caishijiensis NBRC 108228
GAGGGATGTCGTTGGATCTCGATCGTTTGTCCTTTGAACCGCTCACACCCGTCGCATTTCTCGAACGCGCCGCCGCCGCACACGGGGACAGAGTGGCAGTGATCGACGGGGTTCGACGGTGGACCTACGCGCAGTTGCACGATCGGTGCGCCAAGCTCGCGGGCGCGCTGGCGCCGCTGGCACAGGGCCGACCCGTGGCGTTTCTGGCGCCCAACACCCATGCCCTTCTCGAAGCACACTTCGGTGTTCCCTGGTCCGGTGTCCCGCTCGTCGCCATGAACACCCGACTGGCCGCCGCCGAGGTCGCCTACATCCTCGAGCACTCGAAAGTGTCTGTCCTGCTGGTCGATCCGAGCCACGTCGAACTCGTCGACGCGGCGCTCGCACATCTGAGCAGCCCGATCACCACGGTGGTGATCGGCGAGCAGTACGAGCGCATGATCGCCGAGGCCGAGCCCTTGAAGATCACACCGGCAGACGAGCGGTCACTGCTGTCGATCAATTACACATCCGGAACCACGGGGCAACCGAAAGGGGTGATGTACCACCATCGCGGCGCCTACCTGCAGGCCCTGGCCATGGTGGGGCACACCGGGTTGTCACCGTCGGCAGTGCATCTGTGGACACTGCCGATGTTCCACTGCAACGGGTGGAGTTTTCCGTGGGCTGTCACCGCCGCGGGCGGCACCCATGTTTGTTTGCCCAAGGTCGACCCGGCCGAGGTCTGGCGCTTGATCGATGACGAGGGCGTCACCCATCTCAACGGCGCACCGACCGTTCTGTCGATGCTGGCGTACGCGCCTGCGGCGCATCCAGTCACGACAACGGTGCGGGTAGCCACCGGCGGTGCTCCACCCAGTCCTGCGATTCTGCGCAGGATGGGGGAGCTCGGATTCGATGTCACACACCTGTACGGCCTCACCGAAACGTTCGGACCGGCGATGATCTGTGACTGGCGCCCCGAATGGAACGGGCTCGACCAGGGCGCCCGATCGCGTCTCAAGGCGCGCCAGGGTGTGGGGAACATGATCTCGTGTCGCGCCCGAGTGATCGACGCCGACGGAGTGGATGTACCCCCGGACGGCAAGTCCGTCGGCGAAATCGCGCTGCGCGGAAACAATCTCATGCTCGGATATCTCGACGACGAGGCTGCGACTCGTGCGGCGGCTCCTGATGGGTGGTTTCGCACCGGGGACCTGGGTGTCGTGCACGGCGATGGATACATCGAACTGCGGGATCGGAGCAAGGACGTCATCATCTCGGGCGGGGAGAACATTGCCTCGGTGGAAGTCGAGCAAGTCCTGGCCGATCACCCCGCAGTGCTCGAGGCGGCGGTGATCGCCGTTCCCGACGAACGATGGGGTGAGGTCCCCGCGGCCTTCGTCGTCCTCCAGCAAGACGCCGCGGCAACCGAAGCCGAACTGATCGAGTTCGTGCGACAACGGCTGGCACGGTTCAAAGCACCGAAAACGGTGACCTTCGGCGCTCTACCGAGGACTTCCACCGGCAAGGTGCGGAAGCACGTTCTCCGTGATGCCGCCTGGGCAGGCACGAAACGCCGCATCCGATAGGGGTTCAGTCAGGCGGCCCCGACCAGCCGGAGAGCGAAATCGACATACTGCCAGACGATTTCGTTCTCGCTGAATTCGCCGTCTTCGCGGAACCAGACGGCAACACCCATGCCGAGCTCGAGAATCGCGTAGGAAGCGATCCGCTCCGAGGCGACCCGGAACCGACCGGCAGCGACGCCGTCGGCGATCAGTATCCGGAACATCTGCTCGTATTCCGCACGCCGACACAGCACTTCGGACAGATTCGGTTCGGTCAGGCTGCGGATCTCACGGTTGCCGACAAACGCCTCCATCCGATGGCGAGCGTGATACCGAATGTGTGCCTCCACAGCGCGACGCAGACGTTCGGTGGGGTCGTCGGTACCCGCGACGGCGCTGCGGTGCTCCGCGAGCAAAGAGTCCATCGTGTCGGTCATGATCGCGACGAGCAATTCTTGTTTCGATGCGACGTGCTTGTACAAACTCGGTCCGCGGATGCCTACCCTGGCACCGATCTCGCTCATCGAGGTGGCCTCGTACCCCTGCGCCACAAACAGCTCGAGGGCCGCACCACGAATGGCGCTCGCCCGCACACTTGCTGTCCCGATCATCGCGACTCCCTTCGGCTATCGCATAGTAGCCGCAGGGCGCGATATGAGTTCAGCATTTCTGAACAGCTGAACAAACTCCACAATGCGTTGCCGCCTGTTCAGCATTCACCCCGCTGTTCATCGAGTGCGACTGTGTCCTGAGTCACGATATTCCCGATCGATCGGTCGGAAGACAGCCAAGCCGAGTAGTCGTGACGCAGCCGTTCGACGCTGAACAGGAGCCCCTCATGTCCACTCCCCAACCCCCATCGAAAACCCAGATGCGGCGATTGGCCTGGGCCAGCTTGATCGGTACGACGATCGAGTTCTACGACTTCCTCATCTCTGGAACCGCAGCGGCACTGGTCTTCAACAAGACGTTCTTCCCGGCGCTCGGCACCGCCTCGGCGACGATGTTGTCGTTCGCGACCCTTGGCGTGGCCTTCGTCGCGCGGCCGCTCGGGGCGATTCTGTTCGGTCACTACGGTGATCGGGTCGGACGCAAGAAGACCCTGGTTTCGACGTTGCTGCTGATGGGCCTGTCCACGGTCGCGGTCGGGTTGCTGCCCACCACCGGTCAGATCGGGGTCTTGGCCCCGATCCTGCTTGTGCTACTGCGGGTTTGCCAGGGCTTGGCGGTCGGTGGCGAGTGGGCCGGAGCCACGCTGCTCACCGCCGAGAACGCGCCCGAGGACAAACGTGGCACCTACGCCCTGTTCCCTCAGCTCGGCCCGTCGCTGGGATTCGTTCTGGCCAGCACCACATTCCTGTCCACTCGCCTGATGATGTCGAGCGAGTCCTTCGCCGCGTGGGGATGGCGCATTCCGTTCCTGCTGAGCATCGTGCTCATCGCTGTCGGCATGTACATGCGTCTGAACATCGGCGAAACCGCCACGTTCCGTCAGGCTGTCGGTACCCAGAAGTCCAGCAGGAACCCATTTCTCGAGGCCGTTACCCGCCAGCCGCGCGAAATCCTGCTCGGCACCGGCGCGGTGAGCATGTGCTTCGCGTTCTACTACATCGGCGTGACCTACCTGACCAGCTACGGCACCGAGAAACTCGGCCTGTCGCAAACATTCGTGCTCGCGGTCGGAATAGCAATCGGCGCGACGCTTGCCGTGTCCACCATTGTCGGCGCGCGCCTGAGCGACCGGATCGGTAGGCGCCGAATGATGTCGCTGGGCAACCTGTTCTCGATAGTCTTCGCGCTGCTGATGTTCCCGATTCTGAGCGTCGGCACCACCTGGGCCTACATCATCGGCGCATGCCTGTCCCAGGTCGGCGTCGGACTCGCCTACGGGCCGGTCGGCGCGATGTTGCCGGAACTGTTCGCGACCCGGTACCGCTACACCGGCGCCGGTCTGTCCTACAACCTCGCGGGTGTGCTCGGCGGCGCGGTGACCCCTTTGCTCGCCGTACAGCTGCAGGATTCCTTCGGCGGTCTCGCCATCGGCCTCTACCTCGCGGGCGTGGCCGCCGTCAGCTTACTGTGCGCCCTCGCCGGTGCCGAAACCAGCAAACGCCGCTTCGACTCGGCCACCGACCCTGTGGCGGCGCCGGTCACCCCGTCCGCCGAAGCGGACACCATCCTGCCGACTCGCTGAACGCACCCGCGTCCAAAACGGCGATACCGCCCGCCGTTCCCGGCGGGCGGTATCGCCGCATCACTTTTCCTACCTGCGCACGTAGGACAGCCCTGGCTTCCCATCCCTTGCTCAGCGCCTGGCGGATCCCGACGAGGCCTTGGCTGCCACCAGGGGAATCGCCACCATCGACAGGACGGCGACCACCACCGCACCGATAACGACGGTCGCGGCCGCTACGGAGAACTGGTCCCAAGCCAACAGCGTCAACGCAATTCCGGCAACAACTGCCATAGCGTCTGCGAGCACCGCGGCCAGAACACCGGCATCGTCTCGCACCAACCGCGAGGACAGGGACACGACAGCCGCCCCCTGCAGCAGGGTGAGGAGCCCGACGATCAACAGCGCCGGACCCGCGACACCTGTGCCGATATCGGAGCCGTTCATCAACAACACCAGGGGAACGAAACCGTAGAGGGCGCGAGCTGCGCCCATTCCGCGAATCGCCGACAGCGACGATCCGACCTGCGCACGGTCGGCAGACGACTGCGGCACGATTCCGATCCGAGCACTTGCCACCTGGGTGGTCATAGTCCCTCTCCTACCGACTTTCACACCTTCGTGCAATTGCACGCTACTGTGAAAATACGCCGCTTGCACAGCCGTGTGCAAGCGCTGCGCGGGCGTTCGTGAACGGACTCACACCAGACCGATTCCACCAGTGGTCGTGTCGCAGACCAGGTTCAGTAGGACGTTCGGGCATCATCGGCCGAATCAGGGAGCTGTTCGATCCGCTGTACCGATGTTCGGTCATGGCAACCGAGGCGACCGACTTCCTCGGGGATTCAGACAGCCGATTCAGCGGCGGCCATCCGCGCGATCTCGACAGCGGCCTCGCGTGCGACCCCGATCGTGATCAGGCAGGTTCTTCCGGCGACTTCAGCAGCGTCCGCACCGGCCCATTCGCCGTCGTTCTTCGCGTTCAACAGGGCGATGACCATGGCGACGAGCATGGCGGCAACCGCGAACGGTGGCAGGTCGTCGCTGATGCTTCCGTCAGCTTGACCTCGCTCGATCAAGGTGATGACCACCCGGCGGACGGAGTCCAAACGATCGGTCGTCCGCACACAGGACTGCGTCTCGTCCAGGCGCAACAGCAGTCGGAACTCGTCGCCGACCGGCCACAAGGCGATGGTCAGGTCAGCTATCGCCCTCGCCGGAGAGCGTTGGATGTCGATGGTGTCCAACGCACGACCGACCTGTTCGAAAGCTTGCTCGCGCAGGCCGTCGACGAGGGCCTCCCGGGTGGGAAAGTGGCCGTACAAGGTGCGACGGACCATCCCCGCCGCGACAGCGATGTCCTCCATGCTCGCGGCGGGATCACGCAGCAGTTCCTTTCCCGCTACGGCGAGAATGCGCTGTCGATTGGCGAGCGCTCGCGGGCCGAGTACGGGGTTGGCTGTCATAGGAGTCCTCTCTGCCCCACCCTCGCATATTTGCGCAGCACCGTGCAAATGGCCCGCGAGCCAGCGGAGGATCGGGTGCTCGCGAGGACTCAATCCGCCTTGATCGCCGCCACGCCCTCGGTGTAGGTCGTGACCCGGAAATCCGGAAATGCGCTCTTGAACTTGTCCGAGACGAATACATTGTCCACTTCGTAGCGCGGCAACAACTCCCACAGTTCCCGCACACCCTGGTTGAACAGCCGAGCGACGAAGAACGCGGGCCGTTTCATCACCGAGTAGTCGATCTCGCGTCCCCAGGCGGCGGAGGCCAGCTCTATCAGCCCCCGGTAGGTCACCCGGTTGTCGTCACACGGCAGATGCCAGGTCTGCCCGTACGCCGAGGGCGTGTTACCGATCAGAGCCATCGCGCGGCTGGCGTCGGGCGTCCAGATCAAGGTTCGCAGGGTGTCGTCGCGCAACGGAACACGTGGCTTCTTGCCCCGCGCGATCGGGTCGAACACCATCGCGTTGGTGAAGCTCTGCGTCTTGCCCGGGCCGTAGAATTCCGGCGCGCGACAGATGACCGCCTCGACCCGGCCCGCGGCCATCGCGTCCAACAGCAGCGTCGTCATCGTGGCCCGGGTGCGTGCCTTGCTTCCGGCCGGGGCGAACCGCGTCTGCTCGGTCTGCGGGTCGCTGGTCATCGGATACATGTAGGTGTTGTCGAAGAACACCAGCTTTGCCCCGTGTGTCTCGCACGCGGCGATCGTGTTCTCCATCATGACGGGCAGCTGATCCGCCCACAGTTTCGCGTCCGGCGGGAGACCGACGGTCAGATAGGCAATATCACTGCCCGCTACCGCCGCTGCGGTCTGCTCGGCATCCATGAGGTCCGCCGTGACCAGCTCGTCGGTGTCGTGCAGGCGCTCAGGACTGCGGCTCACCAGCCTGATGTCTGTGGTGTAGCGCCGGTGGAGCTCATAGGCGAGCTCGGTGCCGATCTGACCGTTTGCTCCGAGGATCGTCTGCACTGGAGGGGAACCTTTCGATTGCCGATATTTGACCGGAGACCTCACAGTAACACCAATGTAAGCACCGCAAACATGACGGTGGGCAGCGCCACAACCCTACCGTCGGATCAACCTCCGGGCGGCCAGCGCGCGGTCGCCGTCGGCCGGGCCCGGTCGCAGCGACCAGGGGGCGTGGCGACAGCATCGTTTCGACGTTCGTTCGCGCGGCACCCCCCAGTTGTGACCCGAAAACCCGCACGACAGGCCCGCCGCGCGGTCGGTATCCGGTTATCCATCAGCGAATGCAACGTTTCGTCAGCTCACAGCGAAACGACCTCGAGCGCCTGCGGCGGTTAGTGAAAGACGTTGGAGTGCAGCACCATTCGTCCACTTGTTGACGCCGCTTACATTGGAGGATAGCCTGGGCACGGCACCACACATTTTCGAATGAGGGGAGCTATCCGCGAGCGGATTCCCGAGGAATTCGCTCCGCTGGAGATCGCACCCGGCATCGGGCTCATGTCGGTCATCTTCTACCGATACGACGTGTGCGACATCGATTTCTACACCGAAGCCGCGGTCGGCGTCGCCTTGCGACCCGCTCGGCACGGGCGGCTGGGTTTTGTGGACCTGCTGGCCGCACTCGATGACGACCACCTCGACTCCTACGTGTTGTTGCTTCCGGTCAACACCGATACGCCCAGGTGCGCGGTCACGACGGTTACGGCTTTCCCAAGTGGGTCACCGAACTGGACGTGCAGATCGACGCCGGGCGCACCACGGCCCGGGTAGCCAACGATTCCGGTGGCACCGATATCGCCCTGTCGACGCCGACCCCTCGTCAGCAACGTTCGCCCAGCGGCAAGCGCGTGTCGAGCCTGACGTCCTACACCTGGACCAAGGACGCCTGGCATTCGGTGCTGAACCAGCTGAACGTCTTGTCCGGCGGGAGCGCGCTGATGCCCCGCGACCTCGAGTTGACCCTCGGCACCGGACGGATGTCGGATGACGTGCGCTCGCTGAAGCCGATCAAAACCGTGCGGCTCGACGTCGTCACCGAAGGCCAGATCGCTCTGCACATGCCGGTCCCCACCTCGGTGCCCACCACCGCGTGAATCGTCCCATGGCCGCGGACGCGGTGCGACGAAAGAAGGGAAGCAGCGCATGACCACCTCGTGCAGGTGGTGACCGGATCCGGCGCCGAACTGGGAAAGCCGATCATCGAGAACTGCGACTTCCTGATGTTCACCGGCTCCACCGCGGTGGGGCGCACAGTGGCCGCGCAAGCCGGAGAGCAGCTCATCGATTGCTCGATGGAGCTCGGAGGCAAGAACGCGCTGCTGGTCCTCGACGATGCCGATGTCGGGAAAGCGGTGGACGGTGCGGTGCGTGCATGCTTCTCGAATACCGGTCAGCTCTGCATCTCGATGGAACGGATGTACGTCCCCACCACCTTGTGGGACGACTTCACCGCTCGCTTCGCCGCCGCCAAGGTCATGAAACTCTCACCGGCGCTGGACTATTCGGCCGACATGGGCTCGCTGGTCTCGCAGAAGCAGTTGGACACCATGACCCGGCACGTGGACGACGCGGTCGCCAAGGGAGCCACCGTTCTCGCCGGTGGCAAACCGCGACCCGACCTCGGCCTTTTCTTCTACGAGCCGACCGTACTCACCGACGTGACCGAGGACATGACCGTCTACGGCGACGAGACTTTCGGGCCCCTGGTCTCGGTCTACCGGGTCGACAGCGAGGACGAAGCCGTCGATCGGGCCAACGACAGCCCTTACGGTCTCAATTTCAGTGTGTGGACCTCCGACCGCAAGCGGGGGCACAGGGTGGCCGAGCGGCTCCAGGCGGGCACCGTCAATGTCAACGACGCCTACGCCGCCGCGTGGGCCTCCGTCGACGCACCGATGGGCGGAATGAAGGCTTCTGGCCTCGGCCGTCGCCACGGTGAACACGGCATCCTCGAATATATGGAGGCGCAAACGATCGCGATCGAACGGCTCATCCCGGTCGGCGCGCCCAGCGGCATGGACCCGGGCCGCTACGCCCGACTGGCCACCGCGGGCCTGCGGCTCCTGCGTCGATTCCCCGGCGTCAAGTAGGGACGCCGATGGTCCAGCACGCCCGCAGGCGGGTCATCCTCGTGATCTCGGCGGCGACAACCTTGACACTGACCGACGGCACCAAGGCCCGGGACCCGCTGCGTCCCTACGTTGTCGTCGATCGCAATCTGTTCACCGGGCAGAACCCGGTTCTGCCGCCCCGCTGGTGCCCGGTCGCCGGTTCGTCGGCAAGAACCGGATCGGTCCGTTCTACCGGTGGTCGATGACCGGAACCTCACCGAGAATGTGGCGGGCGCCTCGTTCGGCTTCCTCACCGACTCGCCCTCGGAGTCGCACTGGCGCTACACCTTCGCCGACGCCCCCGACGGCGCGACTCTGGTCACCGAGACGATGCGCAAACACACCCGCCAGATCCGTCCCGTCGTCTTCGTGCAGGACATCTCCGGCGCACGCGACCGCCGCGCCCACCTGGAGACGGGTATGGCGACCACGCTGGCCAACCTCGCGGCCCGGTTCGAGGGCCGATGACAACCTCCCACTCCCCCGCCGTCGGCGCACCGACAACGAAGGGTGAACGATGAACCACAACGCCACGGCACGCGACTGTTCCGGGACCACTGTGCCGATCACCGGCGCCAGTTCCGGGCTCGGTGCCGAATTCGCCACCCAGCTCGCCGCCCGCGGCGCCAACCTGGTTCTGGTCGCCCGCCGGGAGGAACGTCTGCGTGAACTCGCCGACAATCTCGGCACCGGTGGCCGTCTACGGTGCGTCCAAGGCACCTACGTGCTGTCGTTCACCGAGGCTGTCGCCCATGAGTGCAGGCACCGCGGAGTACGCGTGCTGGCAGTGAGCCCGGACCCGACCAGAACCGAGTTCTTCGACGTAATCGGCACCGAGAACGCGGCGGTCGGCCGGTTCCAGACCCCCACGCAGGTGGTTTCGCGCGCGCTGACCGAACTCGACCGGCCGCGTCCGCGGGCGAGCGTGGTGTCCGGTCGCCTCAATGCTCTCGCCGCCGTCGCGGCACGACTGGCGCCGAGACGGCTCGCGATCGCGGTCGCCGCCCGCGCGCTTCGTCAGCTCCGCACAGTCACGTCTCCTCGGCGGGTGCCGCGCTCTCGACGGTGTCGGGCAGATAGTCGGCGATCAGGGTGGCGACGACCTCCGGCGCCTCCCAGGGTGGGGTGTGTCCGACGCCGTCGAGTTCGGTGACCCGTGCACGGGGCAGACCGTCGAAGTGTCCCACCGGGCGGGCGACGCGCGCGTCCAGCTCGCCGAATACCAGGTCGACGGGCATCCGGAGCCCGCCGAGGCGTTCCGGGAGCGGGCGGGCGCCGAGGTAAGTGTCGATCGCGCGTGAGCTGCGGACGAAATCCTCGCGCCCGCGCGACCGCGCGTCGGCGACGAATTGGTCCGGCACGGGCACATGCGGGGCGAACGCATTCTGCTGAGCGGCGCGTTGGCGGTCCTCGGAAGCCAGGACCCACAACAGATCACCCAGCCCGGGTATCGCCAGTGCGCGCTCGATCGGGGCCCGCGCACTCAACCGGCTCTCGCGTGACCACGGCGGACACAGCAGCACCAGTGCGGCGACGAGCTCCGGATGCCGCTCGGCCAGCCCCGTGGCGACCAGGCCGCCCCGGGAATGACCGACCACGATCGCATCGGGGCCGAGCAGTGCGGCTACGTCGTCGGCGTCCGCCTCGATCGAAGAGGACGATTCCAGTTGGACCGCAACGATATTCGCCGACGTTTCGAGTCGTGGCACGACTTTGTCCCATACCCGGAACGAACTCGCGAGCCCGTGCACGAGCACGACGGTTGGTGTGCCCGGCGTCCCGGCCAGCAGCGCGCCGGCGCTCACCTCGCCACTCCGGCCGGGACGCGCGCGTGCAACAGGTGCTTGGCCGGATCGAAACGCTGGGTGCGGCGGCGGAAATCAATGGTGGACCCGGGCCAGATGTTGGTGTTGCGGCCCTCCTCGTTGAGGTACCAGCTGGTGCAGCCCCCGCTGGTCCACACCGTGCCCTCACCGAGGCGCTCGACATCGGCGACGAACTCCCGCTGTGCGGTGGTCGTCGGTTCCACCGCGGCCAGCTCGTTGGCCGCGAGATAGCCGATCGCCCCGGCGATGTAGTTGGCCTGTGATTCGAACATGTGGATCACCGAGGTGTGCCCCAGTCCGATATTGGGTCCGTGCATCAGATAGATGTTCGGGAACCCCGCGACAGAGGGGCCGAGGTAGGCGGTGGGGCTGTTGCCCCACGCATCAGCCATGCTGACCCCGTCGACGAAGGTGCGGTCGGTGAGCGGCAGCTTCGAGGTGCGGAACCCGGTGCCGTAGATGATGGCGTCGACGGCGTGCTCGCGGCCGGTCCTGTCGAGGACGCCGGTCGCGGTGATCGCTTGGATCCCGTCGGTTTCGAGCTCCACGTTCGGCTGATCCAGTGCCCGCAGATATTCGTCGGAGATCAGCACTCGCTTGCAGCCGAACCGGAAGTCCGGCAGCAGCTTGGCGCGCAGTTCGGGGTCACCGACCTGGGCGGCCAGGTGGTGACGTGCTTCACGCTCGGGTAGCGCCATCAGTGCGGGGTTGCGGAAAGCGAGCACCTTCCATTCGCGCTGCAGGTATACGCGCAGCCGCTCCAAGATCTGAAATTTCGGGAACCGCTGATACAACTTCCGGCGCAGGGCAGGGATCTCGCGGTCGTGCCGGGGTGTCACCCAGGCCGGGGTGCGTTGGAACACCGTCATGTGGGCGACGTCTGGTTGAATCGCCGGGACGAATTGCACTGCCGACGGCCCGGTTCCGACCACCGCGATCCGTTTGCCACGGACGTCGAAGCCGTGATTCCAGCGGGCGGAGTGGAAGCTGACACCACCGAAGATGTCCACTCCGGGCAGGTTCGGGGTCAGGGGGTCTGCCAGCACACCGGTCGCCAGGACGACATGGGTGGCCGTGCGCGGCCCGTGTGCGGTCTCGAGCCGCCACAGCTTGGCCACCTGGTCCCAGTCGAGTTGCTGGACTTCACAATTGGTGAGCAGGTGCTCACGCAGACCCTGGGTATCGGCGACGTTCACGAGATAGTCGAACAACTCCGGTTGTTTGGCGAACGTGTTGCGCCAGTGCGGGTTCGGCGCGAACGAGAACGAGTAGAGGTTGCTCTGCACGTCCACGGCGGCGCCGGGATAGTCGTTGTCGCGCCACACGCCGCCGACCTCGTCGGCACGCTCGAGCAAGACGATGTCGGACACGCCGTCTCGGCGTAGTCGCACCGCGGCGGCGATTCCGCCGAAACCGCTGCCGACGATCGCGACATGATTGTGCGGGACAGGAGTGCGGGTGGCTTCCGCCGCGTTGCGGGAGGGCTTCATAGTCATGCTCATCATTTCTCCGGGCCTCGGCCCGGCGGAGCCGAGACGATGCGGGGGTTGTGCAGATGTCATCCACGTCCGACAAGAAGCGGGCGTGCGCTGTCAGAGTGTCGGGTAACCGTGGCTGGTGACCGGCGCCTCGTCACGTTCGACAGCGGCCAGCCAGCGCGAGTAGCGACGCAGAGCCTTGGCTCGAGCGCGTTGATCGGCGAGCATCGCCATCGTCGGGCTCACACTGAGCGCGGGCTTGGCTCCGGTCGCCATGCGCCGCATCTGGTAGCGGACCATCGCCATCTCGGTCGCCGCGGCGAGGGCTTTGTCGGTCCAGTTCACCGGCTTCAAACTGCGAGACGCCTCCGCTCCTCGCCGCCACCGATGCGGTAGGTCCGGGGTGATCGCCAGCGCCGTCGCCATCCCGATCAAGGCGACCTTGCTGCCGAGCACCCGCTGTGCTGTCGTGCGCCGGGAGATGCCGCCGGTCAGCATCAGTGGAAGCACACTGGTCCTGGCCAGGTTCGCGGCCAGATCCAGAAAGTAGGCTTCCCGTGCGGCGACGCGTCCGTCGGCCGGACGACCCGACATCGCGGGGCTCTCATAGTTCCCGCCGGAGATCTCGACCAGGTCGGTTCCGGCGGTGGCGAGCATTCCGATCACCGTCTGCGCGTCGGCGGGTCCGAACCCGCCACGCTGGAAGTCGGCGGAGTTCAGTTTCACCGCGACTGCGAAACGCGGGGAGACCACCGAGCGGATGGCGTGCACGATCTCGAGCAGCAGGCGTGCTCGGTTCTGCAGGGATCCGCCCCACTCGTCGGTGCGGTTGTTCACCAATGGAGACAGGAATTGCGAGAGCAGATATCCGTGGGCCGCGTGGACCTCGACACCGTCGAATCCCGCGCGTTCGGCGCTGCGGGCGGTGGTGGCGAACCGGCCGATGGTGGTGTGGATCTGCCAGGCGTTCATCGCCACGGGCTGACCGAATCGTTTGGAGCGCCGACCCAGGTCCACACCGATATCGGAGGGCCCCCACACCACCCCGGGCATGTTGGCCCGCACCTGGCGGCCCGGGTGGCTGATCTGCATCCACATCGAGGCGCCGTTCTCCTTACCCGCGCGCGCCCATGCCTCGAACGGCTCGAGCGGGGAGTCGGCGTCCAGGACGATGCCTGCCGGCCCGGTCAGCGCGTGCGCGTGCACCATCACATTGCCCGTGATCAGCAGACCGGCACCTCCCGCGCCCCAGCGCCGATAGAGGGAATTCAGACGGCCGTCGGGTAGCTGCGCGGGCCCGGCCATCCCTTCTTCCATCGCCGCCTTGGCGATTCTGTTGGACAGCACTTGGCCCGACCGTAGGCGCAGCGGGGTGAACAGCTCGTCCGGTCGCAAACCACCCGACATCGGACAACTCCTTTCCCGCACACGATATTGACACTGCTAACACTGTGCGGCGGCTAACAGTAAACGCAGATGTTAGCGGTGTCAACAATTGTTAGATTGGTGTCATGGCAACCTCGAACACGTACCATCACGGCGACCTCCCCTCCGCGCTGGTCCGCGCCGCGATCGACCTCCTCGAGGAG
This sequence comes from Nocardia caishijiensis NBRC 108228, assembly GCF_001612825.1. Classification (GTDB taxonomy): domain Bacteria; phylum Actinomycetota; class Actinomycetes; order Mycobacteriales; family Mycobacteriaceae; genus Nocardia; species Nocardia caishijiensis. Next base: position 13,204 of record NZ_BDBE01000040.1, read on the forward strand.
AACGGCGCCGCCGAGCTGTCCCTGCGCGCCGCCGCCCGCCGCGCGGGCGTATCGACTGCCGCGCCCTACCGCCATTTCGCCGATCGAGATGCCCTGCTCTCCGCCGTGGCCGCCGTCGGATTTCGCGACCTGGCCGCCGACCTGCTCGCGGCAAGCGCGGCGCCGCGCACAGCCGAGGATTTCAGCGCGATCGCTTCGGCCTACATCCGGTTCGCCCTGAATCGGCCGGGCCTGTTCCGCTCGATGTTCGCCGAGCCGTGCGATCCGAGTAGCCCCGAACGAGTCGAGGCGACCACCGCGATCCACAACTATGTGCGATCGGTGGTGCGAGAAGCGTTCCCGCAGGCCGACGAGGAAGCACTGGCCACCGCCATGTGGTCATTGGTGCACGGTCTGGCGTTTCTGTACCTCAACGGAAAATTCGACGCCGCCGTTCCGGGCGAGCTGGACCAGCGGGTGAACGCGACCGTCCGTGCTTTCCTCGCCGCCTCCCTGCCCGCGACGATCCCGGGCAGGGGCGCGTAGATCACCTGGCGGCGACGCGTCAGGGTCGCCGCACGATGAGCAGCACCTTTCCCACAGAGTCGGCGGAATCGAGCAGCGGGTGGGCTCGGGCGACATCAACGATGGGAATCTCGGCCGAGACAACGGGAGTGACCTCGCCTTCGGCGATCAGCGGCCACAGCCGTTCCCTCAGCGCGGCGATGATCTCGGCCTTGGAATCGGGGCCCTCGGTGGGGCGGCGGCGCAAGTTCGTCACGTGCACCGAGGCTCGTTTGAACAACATCGAGCCGAGATCCAGCTCGGCGGTCGAACCACTTTGCAGGCCGATGATCGTCAGATCGCCACCTTCGGCGAGCGCTTCGACGTTGCGAGCCAGATAACCGGCACCCATGATGTCGAGGATCACGTCGGCCCCGCCGTACTCGGCGGTCACGACTTCGACGAAATCGTCTTCGCGGTAGTTGATCAGGGTGTCGGCGCCGAGTTCGCGGCAGCGATCGAGTTTGGCCTGAGATCCGGCGGTGACAGCGACGCGGGCACCGAGCGCGCGACCGACCTGGATGGCGTGGGTGCCGATGCCACTGCCGCCACCGTGGATCAGCAGCGTCTGCCCGGAACGCAACCCGCCGGCCATGACGATGTTCGACCAGACCGTGGCGGCGGTCTCGGGCAGCGCCGCCGCGGTGACCAGGTCGACGCCCTCGGGTACCGGAAGGACCTGTGTCGCCGCCACATTGACACGTTCGGCGTATCCACCTCCGGCCAGCAAGGCACAGACCTCATCACCGGGCTTCCAGTCCTCGACGCCGGAGCCGACGGCGGCGATCACCCCGGATACTTCGAGCCCGAGGATGTCGCTCGCACCCGGTGGGGGCGGATAGAAGCCCTGACGCTGCATGATGTCGGCGCGATTGACCCCCGCCGCGACCACATCGATCGCCACTTCCCGGCCGCTGGGACGGGCAGGTCGTCGACCTCGGTCCACTTCATCCGTTCCGGACCGCCGTAGCCGTCGAGCGTCACCGCGAACATGTTTTCCCCTCTACGTCGACAATAATGTACACGCCGCTAACATTACCCCCGAAACACGGTCCGTCAACGGCCTCCACGGTATCTCGCACCACAGTCGCCCGAGTAACGAGTGATCCCTGTGACCGAGTTGCGATCCGAACCCCAGAAATGCGTGCCCCGCCCATGGGAACGCCCGGCAGATGGCATTGTTACCGCATCCGCCCCCTGCGCGGATCAATTCATTGCGTCGCACCGATGTCCAACACCCGCGTTACCGGACCAGGAGCATTCAGATGAGCGACCATTCACTGCCCGAGAACACCGCCGCCACGGCCGCGGCACAATCGAACTCCTTAGGCTTTCGCTGGGTGATGCCGGTCATCGTGGTGACGGTGTTCACGACGCTGCTGGGCCTGATGTATCTGGCCTACGTGGCCAAACCCGACCAGAATCTGCACGGCTACAGCATCGCGGTGGTCAACAGCGACGTCGGCGAGACGACCGGCCCGCCGGGACAGCAGCAGACCGTCAATTACGGGACCGAGGTTCTCGACGCCCTCGTCGCCGCTACTTCGCAGGACAAATTCGACTTACGGGTGGTCGGCATCAACGAGGCCGAACATCTGGTGAAAGACGGGCAAGTGTACGGGGTGCTGATCATTCCGGGCGATTTCAGCAAGCGGCTCGGCATTCTCGGCGCCGGTTCGGTCGTCCCGGGTGATGTCGACAAGCCGACGATCACCATGCAGACCAACCCGCGCCTCGGCCCGTTCAGCACCTCGATCTCCACCCGGTTCGCCGACCAGACGATCGCCTCGGTCAACGCCGAACTCGGTCCGCGACTCACCGACCGCGTCCAGCAACAGCTCGGGGCGGGTACACAGCTGAGCGCGACCACCCGTTTGCTGCTCACCGAGCCGGTCCGGCCGATCATCGAGCCGTACCACGGTGTCCCGGAAGGGTCCGGGCAGGGATTGACCGCGTTCTTCTACGCGCTGACCATCCTGCTCGGCGGCATGACCGGGGCCATGACGGTGCACGCGATCATCGACTCCATGCTCGGGTTCGCGCCCACCGAGTACGGGCCGTATTTCAGTCACACCCCCTCGGCGTCGATCTCGCGCCTGCGCACGCTGGTCATCAAGTGGGCCGTGATCGCGGTCGCGGCAATCCTGACTTCCGCGGCGCTGAGCGGAATCACCGCCGCGGTGGGGGTGCACGTCGATCAGCCGTTCGCGCTGTTCCTCTACAGCACCTTCGCGATGACCGCCGTCGGTGTGACGGCGCTGTCCATCCAAGCCGCCGTCGGCTCGGCGGGCATCCTGGTCAATCTGATCCTGTTCGTCATTCTCGGCATGCCGTCGGCAGGCGGCACGATCCCGGTCGAGGCCGTTCCACCCTTCATCCACTGGTTGGCCGAGTTCGAACCGCTTCGCCAGGTCTATCTGGCTGTCCGTTCCCTGATGTACTTCGACGGCAGCGCAGCGGCGGGCCTCGAGCGCGGTATGTGGATGACCACGCTCGGACTCGGTGTCGGGTTGCTCTTCGGCCTGGCTGTCACGTGGTTCTACGACCACAAGGGCCTGACCCGGAACGCCCGTCCTGCCCCACAGATCGCAGACTGACCAGTAGCGCGACACAGAACACGGCTCTGGACGTCGATCGAGTCCAGGACCGTGTCGTCAGTATCCATCCTCACCGAGCGCCGATCCGCTTCATCGTCTTCAACGCGAGGGTCAACGTCTGCGCCCATGCGCTGTCCGACAAGCCCGCCGGTGCGCTGAAACCCAGCAGACGCTGGTGGGCGACGGTTTGAGCTTCGGTGTACTTCAACATGCCGTCCGCGCCGTGGCGACGGCCGAGCCCGGAGTCACCCATCCCGCCCATCGGTGCGTCGACGCTGCCCCAGGCCGCGGCGTAGGCATCGTTCACGTTCACGGTGCCCGCACGCACTCGCGAGGCGACCGCGCGACCGCGGGCACCGTCGCGACTCCACACGCTGGCGTTGAGGCCGTAGGTGGTGGCGTTGGCACGCTGGATCGCTTCCTCGTCGTCACGGAAGGTGTAGATCGAGACGACCGGCCCGAAGGTCTCGTCGTTGTAGAGAGTCATCTCCGGGGTGACATCGGTCAGGATCGTGGGTTCGTAGAACAAGGGGCCCAGATCAGGCCGCGGCAGGCCACCGGCCAGTACCGTCGCACCCTTGGCGACCGCGTCGTCGACATGGGCGGTGACGGTGTCCAATTGCGACTGGTTGGTCAGGCTGCCGACCTCGGTGCTGTAGTCGAAGGCGGCACCGATCTTCAACCGCTTCGTGCGCTCCACGAAGGCGGCCACGAACTCGTCGCGCACCGACTCGGCGACGTAGAGGCGTTCGATCGAGACACACAATTGGCCCGTCGAGGAGAAGCAGGCCGCGATCGCACCCTCGGCGGCTTTCGCGATGTCGGCGTCGTCGAGGACGATCATGGGGTTCTTGCCACCCAGTTCGAGCGAGGCCCCGATGAGGCGTTCGCCCGCGTCGCGGGCGATGCGGCGCCCACTGGCGGTGGAGCCGGTGAACATCACGTAATCGGCGTTGTCCATCAGCGATTGACCGATGGAGCCGCCCCGACCGATCACCATCTGCCACACGCCGGTGGGCAAACCGGCCTCGGTCATCAGATCCAGTGCCCACAGCGCCGTGAGCGCGGTCTGGGTATCGGGTTTCTGCACGATCGCATTGCCTGCCAGCAACGCCGGGATCGCGTCGCCCGCTCCCATACTCAGCGGGTAGTTCCACGGTGAGATGACGGCCACGACGCCTTTCGGGTGGTGCAGCTCGGTGGTGTGGGTGAGCACGGGAATGGCACCGCGACGACGCTTGGGGGCGAGCAATTTCGCCGCACTGCGCGCGTAGTAGCGGGTCGCGAGCGCGATATCGGTGACCTCGAGGAAGGCGTCGCGGCGAGCCTTCCCGTTCTCGGCCTGAATCAGATCCAGCACCTCGGACTGCCGATCCAACAGCAGATCGTGGAAGCGCAGCAGGATCGCCTTGCGTTCGGCGACCGGCTTCGCCGCCCACGCGGCCTGAGCGGCCCGAGCGCGGACGAAGGCCGCCTCGACATCGGCGGGCGTCGACACCGGCAAGTCGGCCAGGAGGTCGCCGGTGAACGGTGTGGCGGTTTGCACACGCTGCGCGTCCGGGCCCGCGCTGACACGGGTAGCCAGCCTGGCCGACAGCGCCGCAGGAATGCCAGCGTTGCCGGTCGAAGTCGTGCGTGGGGTGTGATCGATGGTCATCGTGCCAGCTCCAATGTGTCCAGGCAGTCGGTGCGACGGTGAGGCCTGATCCGTAGGGCGCCGTCGGCTCTTCGCTGATTCCGACGCTAGCCCCAGATGTAAGCACTGTCAACAATTAACCGGAGATGTGACCTCCGCAACGAGAAACCGGGCCGACTTCACATGTTCTCACCGCTTACATTAGTCTCGGCAGCTGGCCGAGGCCCAGGATTCGCACGAGTCCCACACTTCGCCCGCCGACGACCTGAGGAGCCGATAGTGACAACGCCGAGCAACCGAAGCCCGGGCGCGACCACGCCGGTAGTACTGATCTCACCCGCGATGGCGATCGGCTCACGGTTCTACACACCACTTGTCTCCGCGTTCACCGAACGCGGTTGGCTCGCGCAGACGCTACCGAGGCGCGGATTCGAACCCGATCAACCACGCGCTTCGAGGACCGAGGACTGGTCCTACGGTGACGAGATCGACACCATCGCGTCGGCAGTGCGCGCCGCGCGCCGCGACCACCCCGCCAGACCCGTGATCATTCTCGGACACAGCCTCGGCGCCCAGCTCGCCGCGGGTCACGAACTCAACTTTCCGGGCGCCGACGGCCTGGTGACAGTCGGCGGCTGCATTCCCCATTTCCGGCACTACCCTCGTTTCGGGTTGCCGGTCGCCGCAGGCGCCGCCCTGATACCGGCCATCACCACCACCTTCGGCTTCGTGCCCGAGCCCGCATTCGGCGCCCCCGGCGCGCGGACGCTGATGCGCGAATGGGCGAAGATGGTGCTCACGGGCCGACCGCCGTTTCCGGCCGAGCACACGATCGACACCGCTGCACTGATCATTTCCCTGGAGGGCGACACTCTCGCCCCACGCCGCGGTGTCGACTCCTTCGCCCGCGAACTCTTCGGTGCCGACCGCGCCACGCGTTGGGACTACACCCGAGCCGAGGTACCCGCCGGGGCGAGCAACGATCACATCACATGGGTGCGCTCTCCCGGCCCGGTGGTCGACCGCATCGTCGCATGGTGGAGCGAACAGCACCACGCGCACCAGCCATCCTCTGCCATCGGCCATTTCGGCTGAATGCGCGGGCCTGCCGTGGCCGGGCCTTCCAGCCACGGCAGCCCGGCTCAGCGCGCGGAGCTGGGAAGCCGGGGCCACTCCACCCGACTGCTCTCACGATTCTCGGCCAACCACCGCGAGTACCGGCGCAAGGCGCGACGCTGCACTCGCTGATCGGCCACGATCGCCCAGGCGGGCAGCACTCCGAGGGCGGGGTCCTTGCTCGCGGCCATGCGGCGCATCTGGTAGCGAACCATCGCCATCTCGGCCAGCGACGCCAGCGACTTGTCCGACCAGGTCACGCGCCGCAGAGCCCCGGCAGCGGCGAGTCCTTCCCGCCACCGGTTCGGCAGATCGGGGGTGACCGCGAGGGCCGTCGCCATGCCGATGAGGGCGACATTGTCGGCGAGCACCCGCTCGGCGGTCTCCCGGCGAGAAATCCCACCGGTCAGCAACAGCGGGAGCTCGCTGCTCTCGGCGAGCTGCGCGGCCAGCTCGAGGAAGTAGGCTTCGCGGGGCGGTGCGCCCATCGGCGGGGCGGCCCGACATCGCGGGACTTTCGTAGCTGCCCCCCGAGACCTCGACGAGATCGACGCCGACCGCGGCCAGCATGGCGATCACCTCCCGCGCATCCACGGCGTCGAATCCTCCGCGCTGGAAGTCGGCCGAATTCAGCTTGACCGCGATTGCGAATGTGGGCGACACCGCCGACCGGATGCCCCTCACGATGCCAAGGAGCAGCCGGGCCCGGTTCTCGAGCGATCCGCCCCATTCGTCGGTGCGGTTGTTCACCAGCGGTGACAGGAATTGCGACAGCAGATACCCGTGTGCGGCATGCACTTCGACACCGTCGAAGCCCGCGAGCTCGGCGCGGACCGCGGTCGTGACGAACCGGTCCCGGGTCTCCAGAATCTGACGGTGGGTCATCGCGACCGGACGCGCGAATCGCTTCGAGTGTTTGCCGAGGTCGACGGCGATATCGGACGGACCCCACGCCACGCCCGGCATGTTCGCCCGCACCTGTCGGCCGGGGTGGCTGATCTGCATCCACATCGCCGCACCGGCGGCCTTGCCCGCGGCGGCCCAGCGTGCGAAGGGCTCGATCGGGGCGCTCGCATCGAGCACGACGCCGCCGGGACCGGTGAGCGCCTCGGCCTGAACCATCACGTTGCCGGTGATCAACAGCCCGGCACCACCGGCGCCCCACCGTCGATAGAGCGCGATCGAGCGCTCATCGGGCAGTTGCCCTTTGCCCGCCATGCCCTCTTCCATCGCGGCCTTGGCGATCCTGTTGGACAGGACTTGCCCGGAGCGCAATCGCAAAGGGGAGAACAACTCACTTCTGTTCGACCCGTTCGACATACAGGCCTCCTCTCGTCGCCACCTCGCGCGCATAAGTACGCACCGCTAACATACGGAGAGATGTTAGCGGCGTCAACTTGACGTGGTCACAGAATCCCCGAGCGACAGGATGCGTCGAGCGAGTACCCGGGGCAGTCAGCGCCTGGACAGTCCGAGCTGCGCGATCAATCCGGCCAACCAACGCCGGGCCGCTACCTGGTCGCCGTCGAGCAGCAGTTGCACGGTCACACCGTCGTAGGCCGCCACGACAGCGCGCGCGGCGTCCGCGATCGACCCCATCTCCGGCGGTACGGGCAGCCCCGCGTTGTCGAGTTTGAACTCGATCGCAGCGCGCAGTTGCGCGCGGTGCCCGAGCAGTCGAGCCGCGACCTCGGGCCTGCGGGCGGCGTGGGTGAGGAAGTCGGTCTTCACCAGGAGCCATCGGCGATCCAGCAGCAGTGTCGAGGACAGCTGGTCCACGAACGCATCGAGGTCGGCCGAGTCCTCCACCGCCACCAGCGCGGCGCGGACCTGGTCGACGATCAGACTCGCCCGCTGATCGTAGAGCTCGAAGAACAGCTCTTCGAGGCTGTCGAACTGCGAGTAGAAGGCGCCGCGGGTGTAACCGGCAGCGGCACACACGTCGTCGATTCGCACCTGCCCGAAACCCTTGTCGGCGAACACGGCGAATGCCGCGTCGAGCAGCCGCGCCCGTGTCTCGGCTCGACGTTTGGTGACCCGTGCGGGTTTGGCCGAATCGACAGTGCTCACCGGCAATACGCTACAACAGGCTCACGATACATAGACGTATCGGATACATTCATGTATCCAATGTTGTCAGCCGAAGGAGCAGGTGCTGTATGGACGCCGATGTCATCGTGGTCGGAGCGGGCTTGGCCGGGCTCGTCGCCACCCACGAGCTCACCCGAGCGGGCAAGCGTGTGCTCGTCGTAGATCAGGAGAACGCGGCGAATCTCGGCGGTCAGGCGTTCTGGTCCTTCGGAGGGCTTTTCCTCGTCGACAGCCCCGAACAGCGTCGCCTCGGCGTGCACGACTCACCGGAACTCGCGTGGCGAGACTGGTGGGGCAGCGCTGGTTTCGACCGGCTCGACGACGAGGACAGCTGGGCACAGAAATGGGCGCGGGCCTATGTCGAATTCGCCGCGGGCGACAAACGTGCCTACCTCACCGACCTCGGCATCAGCTTCCTGCCCTCGGTCGGATGGGCCGAGCGCGGCGACCTGACCGCGAACGGACACGGCAACTCGGTGCCCCGTTTCCATATCACCTGGGGCACCGGCACCGGTGTCGTCGGTCCGTTCACCGAGTCGGCACTGCGTGCCGAGGAAGCGGGGTCGGTCTCGTTCCGCCATCGTCACCGCGTCGACGAACTGATCTTCACCGACGACGCTGTCACCGGCGTCCAGGGCGCGATCCTCGCCGATGACACCAGCGCCCGCGGCGAGCCCTCCAACCGTGAGGTCGTCGGCGAGTTCGTCCTGTCGGCCTCTGCGGTCGTGCTCGCCACCGGCGGCATCGGTGGCAACCACGAACACGTCCGGCGGCACTGGCCCACGCGGTTGGGCACTCCCCCGGCACGCATGATCACCGGCGTGCCCGCCCACGTAGACGGACGCATGCTCGATATCGCCGCCGACGCCGGTGTTCGCCTGGTCAACCGCGACCGCATGTGGCATTACACCGAAGGTATCCTGAACTGGAACCCGATCTGGCCGAGCCACGCCATCCGCATCCTGCCCGGACCGTCCTCGATGTGGTTCGACGCGCTGGGCCGACGCCTACCCGCACCGTATCTACCCGGCTACGACACGCTGGGTACGCTTCGATACCTGCGCACCACACCGGAGATCGCCGCGTACGACCACTCGTGGTTCATCACCACTCAGCGGATCGTCGCCAAGGAATTCGCGTTGTCGGGATCCGAACAGAACCCCGACATGACCAACCGCAACCGCAAAGCTCTTGTCCGGGAACGATTCTTGGGCAAGAATGCACCAGCCCCGGTCGAAGCGTTCAAACGCCACGGTGCCGACTTCGTCATCGCCGACACTCTCGACGACTTGGTCGGGAAAATGAACGGCCTCACCGAGGAACCGTTGCTCAGCGTGGCCGACATTCGCGAGCAGATCCTCGACCGAGATCTGCAGGTGGACAACGCTTTCAGCAAGGACGCCCAGATCCAGGGCATCCACAACTCACGCCGCTACCTCGGTGACCGCATCATGCGCACCAGCGCTCCACACCGGCTTCTCGACCCGGCCGCGGGCCCGCTCGTCGGCGTCGAACTCCACATCCTGACCCGCAAGTCCCTCGGTGGCATCCAAACCGATCTCGACTCACGCGCCCTCGATCTGGCCGGTGCCCCGATTCCCGGCCTGTTCGCGGCGGGTGAGGCGGCGGGTTTCGGCGGGGGCGGGGTGCACGGCTACAACTCGCTGGAAGGGACCTTCCTCGGTGGCTGCATCTTCTCCGGACGAGCGGCGGGACGGGCCGCCGCGGCCCAGGTGTGACCCCGGCGAAGCGGGGCCGGTGGCGCGACCCCGCTTCCGCTGGAACTGTCGGGTCTCCTAGAGCAGTGCGGCGACCTTCTTGGCGGTTTCTTTCGCCGAACCAGGGTTCTGGCCGGTCACCAGGTTGCCGTCGACCACCGCGTAGGAGAGGAAGGGCAGTTTGCCCTTCTCGTAGCGAGCGCCACGCTTTTTCATCTCTTCTTCGGCGTTGTACGGGACGAGTTTGTCCACCCGCGCCAATACCTCCTCCTGCCAGGCGAAGCCGGTGAGCTTCTTGCCCGCGACGAGGAGGGTGCCGTCGGAGAGCTTGGTGTTGAGCAGCCCGCAGTAGCCGTGACACACCGAGGAGACGATGGCACCGCGTTCGTAGATCTCGCGGGTGATGCGCTGCAGGCCCGCACTGTCGGGGAAGTCGTACATCACCGCGTGACCGCCGGTGAAGTAGATGGCGTCGTAGTCGGCGGAATCGATCTCATCGGGGTGCGCGGTGTTGTCCAACAACGCCATTCGAGCCGGATCGTTACGCCAGGCCTTCGCGGTCTTGTCGTAGTTCGGGAACTTCAACGACCTCGGTTCCAGTGGGGACGGCCCACCGGCCGGGCTGACGAGCGCCTGCTCGAAACCGTGTTCTTCGAACACGTGCCAGGCATGGGTCAGTTCGGACAACCACAATCCGGTCGGGTGTGCGGGATCATCGAAGTCGCCGACGTTGGTGACGACATTCAAGATGCGCTTGGTCATGCGTGATCTTCCTTCATGTGTTTGTCGCCGCGGCCCCGGGACCGTGCCGCAGGGTCGTCCTGACAGGCCGAACAAGTGTCGCCCATCGAGCGGGCACAATTCGGCTTCCAGCCGCCTTCGCGGCCGTCGTGTCGCGCCCGCCCGGTGGGCAGGTGAACTCAGTCGTTGTGCAGGGCCGCGTGCAGCGCGTCGATCGCCAGTTTGCGCGCCACGTTGGTCGCGGGTGTGTCGCGAAGGCTGTCGAGCAGTAGGAAGTCGTGCACCGTACCGCTGATCCGGACGCCGGTGACCTCGACCCCGGCCTCACGCAGCTTGTTGGTCAACAGTTCGCCGCCGTCGCGCAGCACGTCGGCCTCGGCGGTGATCACCAATGTCGGTGGCAGACCACGCAACTGCTCCACGCCGGCTTCCAGCGGTGACGCGTACGGCTCACGGCGCGCGGCCGGGTCGGTGGTGTAGGCGTCCCAGAACCACTTCATACCGTCGCGGGTCAGGTAGTAGTGCTCGGCGAACTGGTGGTAGGAGGGGGTGTCGAAGTCGGCGGCGGTCACGGGATACAGGAGCACCTGCGCCTTGAGGTCGATGCCGCCGCGGTCCTTGTTCATCAGCGCGAACACCGCCGACATGCATCCGCCGACGGATTCTCCGGTGACCGCGACGCGAGAGGTATCGAGGCCGTGCTCGGCGCCGTGGGCGAGCAGCCATTGGCCGACCGCGTAGTTCTGCTCGACCTGGGTGGGATACTTCTTCTCCGGCGCCCAGTCGTAGACCGGGAACACGCCCGCGGCACCCGCGCCGACCGTCAGTTCGCGAAACAGCCGATCATGGGTGTGTTCGTCGCCGAAAACCCAGCCTGCACCGTGGATGTAGAACACGACCGGCAGCGGGCCCTGCGCGCCTTTGGGTCGAATGATGCGGGTGCGTACCGTCCCCCACTGCCCTGCGTCGACCTCAACCCATTCCTCGTCGACATCGGGGCGGGGAACACTCTGATCGCTTTGCAGATCCGACAGGATTTTGCGGCCCTCTTCCGGCGGCACCTCATAAATTCGCGGGTGCGGGTCCGTGGCCTCGGTCAGCTCGCGGGCGGCGTCCTCCAGGTAAGGGGTGATCGGCGAATCCGTATTCGACATCAACTTTCCTCTCCGGTCGGTCGAGGCATCGTGGTCGACGCCACGTTCGGGTCAATGCCCGGGACCCACGTTATGCCTTTCGCTACCATGTGGCTATGGGCGCAGACGACACATCGTGGGGCGATCGCGACACCGCATCGATGGACGCCGAAATTGCGCTCGTCGCCTATCCACGGTGTCAGATGGCGGCAATATTCGGGCTGACCGATGTGTTTCGCGTCGCCGGTGAACAAGCAGCGATTCTGGGAAGTCCCGACACCCCCGTGCGGGTGAGTCATTGGCAACTCGACGAGCACGATGTCGTCTGCACGTACGACTCGCGACCAGGCACGGCCCATCGTCCTACCCATGTGATCTTTCCGCCCAGCCTGGTTGAGCCCGAGCACATGGGCTCGGCCGACACCCTCCGCCGCTGGGCGCTCGGACTGCGTGCCGACGGGGCAGTCCTGGGGGCCCTGTGCGCTGGGGTTTTCGTGCTTGCCGAAACCGGCGTGCTCGATCGCCGACCCGCGACGACCCACTGGGCTTTCGCCGATCAGTTCGCTCGCCGCTTTCCCTCGGTCGAACTCGACGCGACCCGCATGGTCATCGACGACGGTGACGTCATCACTGCCGCCGGAATCATGGCCTGGGTGGATCTGGGTCTGTCCCTGGTGGAGTCGCTGCTCGGTCCGACTGTCATGCTGCGAACGTCGCGATTCATGATCGCCGACGCGCCCCGACAGCATCAGATGCCCTACATGGATTTCAAGCCGCCGAATACGCACACCGACGAGGAAGTACTCCGCATTCAACAACGTATTCAATCAGAATTGGACCGTCCCCTGTCGATCGAAGACCTCGCCCGCTCCGTCAGCCTGCACCCGCGCACCTTACAGCGTCGCTTTTCGAAAGCGACCGCCATGTCGGTCACAGAATACATTCAGGCCGCGCGTTTGGAACGCGTCATGCAGGACCTCGCCGTCACCGATCACACATTGGAGAGAATCGCACAATCGGTCGGTTACACCGACACATCCACTCTGCGTAAACTCGTCCGACGATCGACCGGCGTGACACCGGCCGAGTATCGCCGCAAATTTCGTACGCCGAGTACACGCGTCGCGGAAGCTTCACCCACCCACGCGTAGCCCCGCTGCCCTGGGCCGCGGTGACGGCGACGCGGGATCATCGCCGGGGCGGCACAGTGCGGCCGTTGGAGCGACCGAACTGTGCCGCGCCGATGAACGTCAGCCGACCGGCATCGATGTCGGGATCGGCATGTGCAAGGCGACCTGCCCCTCGGTGATGACATCGAGTCGGACGGTCTTGATCGGGTCGAGAAAGCGAAGGTCCTCGGAGAGTCTGCCGTGACCGAGTTGCAGATCGACGCCCCGCGGCAGGCCGGCAGAGCCTCCGGCGAGCATGTTGATCTGGGTCTGCGTCGCGTGCCACGCGCCGCCGATCGAGGTGTACGAGGTCAACGTCGACACCCGTTCACCACTGCGATAACGCTTCTCGCTCGGTGTCGGCGCCGACAGCGCCAGATCCGTGTCGCCCTGGTCGTTGACCACTCGCGCTGTGGTGCCGGTTGCGTCGATGTCGACATCGATCTCGGTCACCCACTTGGGGAACCCGTAGCCGTCGTGGCCGCGTACCTGGGCGATCTGGGAGCTCACCGGCAGCGACAGCACGTAATTGTGGAGGTGGTCGTTACTCAGACCCGACAGCAGGTCGATGATTCCCGGGCCGCCGTGGCGCGCGGGCCTGGCGCCGACGGCTACCGCGACCTCGGTGTAGAAGTCGATGTCGCAGACGTCGTAACGGAAGAAGACCACCGAGACGAAACCGATCCCTGGCACCACTTCCAACGGCGCCAGGCCGTCGGGTAGTCGGGAACGGATGGCCCGCGATTTCGCGAGCATGGTGAGTCGGGTACTCGACATCCGGTAATAGAAGTTCGGCGTGAGGGTTTCGCCGATCGGCGATTCCACTTTTTTCTTCGGAAGCCGTCGAAAGAAATCGGTGCTACTGACTCGGGGGTCACGGGCAATGGCGTCCAAATCGGTATTCATGCGATACCGGTCGTACAGTCCGCCCTTCGGTACCTCGATCCGGCGACCACCCAGATCGACTTCTACGGATGTTGGCTTCGTCGCTGACATCGGCGTAGCTCCCTTGCTCACTCGTTGCGGAACACCGACGATAGCACAAATGTTAGCAGCGTCAACACGGGCGATACGCAGGGACGACGCGGTGAATCGCACCGATCCGAGGTCCACCCCGCCGACCGGGCCCGACCCCCCCGACCCAGGCTTCCTTCGATCGACGCCAGCACACTTGAACGAGACCCTGCTGTGGTTGACAGTAATGTTAGCGCCAATTACATTGCGGCGGGGAAGAACCCCCGCAATCGCCTGATCGTGTTCACACGAACCACGCGTGGATCGAATGTCTTCGCTCCACCGAATCGAGAGTAGTCAATGGAATCATCTGCCCTGATCACGATCGGGTTGCCGAGCGCACTCGCCATCATCATGTTCGGGTTGGGGCTCACCCTGACCGTCGGCGATTTTCGCCGGATCACACAGTCACCGCGAGCCGTTGTCATCGCCTTGGCCCTCCAACTTCTGTTCCTCCCGGCCATGGCGTTCGGACTGATCATGCTCTTCGATCTCGACCCGCTGCTCGCCATCGGAATGATGCTGCTTGCGGCCTCCCCCGGCGGCACCACGGCCAACCTCTACAGCCATCTTTTCCGTGGCGACGTCGCCCTCAACATCACCCTCACCGCGATCAACGCCGTGCTGGCCGCGGTCACGGTGCCGGTGATCACCGACTTCGCCATCGGCTACTTCGGTGCCGAAGGCGAGGTCGGGCTGCAGCTGAGCAAAGTGATCCAGGTGATCGCCATCGTGCTGGCACCGGTCGTGATCGGCATGATCACCCGCCACTTCTTCCCCGCGCTCGCCACTCGGGCGGACCGGCCGGTCAGGATCTTCTCGGTCGGTGTGCTGGTGTTGGTCTCGATCGGAGCGCTGATAGCCGAACGCGACAACATCGCCGACTACGCACGCCAGGTCGGACTGGTCACCGCCATCTTCTGCCTGTGCAGTCTCACACTCGGATACGCCGCAGCGCGCCTTCTCCGGCTCGCTCGACCACCGGCGATCGCCGTGTCGATGGAAGTCGGGATCCACAACACCGCCGTGGCGATGACCATCGCCCTGAGCGTCCTCAACAGCTCCGAGGCCGCGATCCCGGCCGCTGTGTACTCGGTGCTGATGTATGTCATCGCGGCCCTCTTCGGGTATGCGATCACTCGAAACAGCAGTGCCACAGACGGTTCGGATGCTCGCCCGGTCACGGCGTCGAACCAGCACACTCTGTGATCACAGCGACGCGACCGGTTCGCCTCCTGGTCGCGTCCACATCACGAGCAACCGGTGGCACGCTTCAGTCAGCTGTCGTGGACACCTGACCCGAGCAACCCGAGCGCGAAACGCGCATAGTCGCGGGCGATCCGCTCGGGTGAAGTCGGGCCGCTCTCGCGGTACCACTGCGACAACGACGTGCACATCGTCGAAATCGCGCGCCCCGCATGACGAGGACTGCCTACCGTGAACACGCCGAGGCTGACGCCCTCGGCGATCTCGTCGTCGATCAGGTGCTGTAAATCGTTGCGCAACGCGCTGATCCGGCGGCGATTGGAAGGTTCGAAACTGCGCATCTCGCTGGCGCCGATCAATGCCAGCTTCCGCCGGTGCATGTGGAACAGTGCCAGCGCCTCGACCATGAACGCCACCCGCGCGACCGGGTCGTCCCCTTCCTCGCGTGCCGCCCCCACCCGGGCGAACAGCTCACTCATCGTCACGTCCAAACACGCCACGAGCAGATGCTGTTTGCTGCGGTAGTGGTGGTAGACCCCCGGCACACTCATCCGCGCCCGCAGAGCGATCGAGCGCATCGTCGAACCGTGGTAACCCTTCTCGACGAAGTCCTCGATCGCCGCCCACAGCACCGGATCCAGCCGCACCGGCCCGAACATTCGCCAGGAATGCCCGTCCCGAACCACCGACGGGCTCGACGCGACGGGAGCGGCCCGCACCTGAGCACCGCCCGAATCCGCGAGGCGTTCCAGTAACTCCCCGACGGCGATATCCAATGCGGCGGCAATCGCGTGGAGCCGTTCCACGTCGACACGAGTCTTGCCGTTCTCGATCGCGCTGATGGTGGCCGGGCTCACCTCGACGCGGGAGGCGAGTTCGCGCAGCGACACCCCGCCAGATGACCTCGCGGCGCGTATCGCCCGGCCGACCTGACGCGCCGAACCGATCATCAGCCCACCAACGGCTGATCCACACCCACCACCGAGAACGAGATACCCGCACCGACCAGCCGCCGCAGCAGATTCTCACCCATCGCGGCCGCGGTGGTCACCTGACCCCTGCGCACGACACCACGTACCGTCAACGGCACACCCTTGGGGAGCTGCTCGACGGTGAACAAGACACCGAGGTCGTGCGGAATACTGTCGAACCCGCAGGCATGGACCAGCCGAGCCCCCGAGGCGACGGCCTCGCCGTGGTAGGCCGAATACATCCGATCGATGAACTTGGGTTCGCCGGTGAGATCGACGTAGTCGGTGCCCGCCGCGGCGCACGCGGCGACCAACGGCTCCCCATGCTCCAAGTAGGGCCCGACGGTCGTCACGACGACACGCGCCGACTCCACCAGTGCCCGAAGCGAATTCGAATCCGTCGTGTCGGCATGAAGTAACGCTGGTTCGGCAGCTGCGGAGTCGATCACCGCCAGTCGCTCGCGGACGGCCGCCAGCTTGGCCGGGTTCCTTCCCGCCAAAGCCCAGCGAGCGCCGCTCGGCAATTGAGCAGCGAGGTACTCAGCGGTCAATCCTCCGGTGAATCCCGTGGCACCGACGAGCACGAGGTCGAATTCGCGTCTGGCAGGCATATGTTGGTCCGTTCCCTGGAGGGCGAAGATCAGCGCAACGACGAATTGCTTGTCGGACCGATGAGATCCGTCAGCGCGAGCAGCCTAAGAAACTGTGTTAGCAATGTCAACATTGACCGTACGCGAACTCTTCGAACCCGTCAGCCACAGGGGTCAGCGTGGGCGCGCAGTTCCTCAGACGGCACGGGTCCGTTGTCGCCGTAGCGTTCGGCCGCGGCGAGCACTCACCCGCGCCAACAGCGCCCGGGATCGCGGTATGCCTGAACCCGGCCACGAATGTCACCGAACCGATCCACCTGCGGAAGCCCACGTCCAGTTCAGCCAGCCGCTGTTCGTGCGGCTACCCTCTCCATGATCACAGCCGGACACACAACAGACGGGAAATCCTATGGCGCGCAAGGTCGTTGTCACCCTCATCGACGACTACGACGGCACATCCACCGCCGAAGAAACCGTCATCTTCACCATCGACGGACACACCTACGAAATCGACCTGTCCCACACCAACGCCACCAAACTGCGCAACACCTTCGAACAATGGACCCCCTACGCCCGGCGAACCGGACGCACCAAGACGAGCAACACCCGCCGAAACACGACCGCGACCCCGCCCGCGAAGACGAATCGCCGCAACGACCTCGCGGCCATCAGGGCCTGGGCCATCGAAAACGGCCACACCGTCTCCACCCGCGGCCGGATCTCCACCGACATCATCGCCGCCTACGACAAGACCACGGCATAGGAGAACGAACCGCCTGCGGTAGCGCTCATCCGCTGAGCGTGCTGCAAGGACCTGACGACGAGGATGGGAAATCGTTGGTGCGTGGTTCGCCTCGACCGGACTGGCCGGTCGAGGCGAAACCTTCCCCACCACAGCGCTCAGCACTCCCGCCCGGGACTGATCGCACTGCTCCGAGGAGCGCGGGTCACTCGGCCCTGGTAGCGGGCACACCCTCGGCGTAGGTCGTGACCTTGAACTCCGGGAACGCCCGCTTGAACTTGTCGGAGACGAAGAGCTTGTCCACCTCGTACCGCGGTAGCAGCTCCCACAGCTCGCGCACACCTTGGTCGAACAGGCGGGCAACGAAGAAGACGGGCCGTTCAGGAGCGCGGCCGCATTGACCCGAAGGGCTCCATCGAGAGCTCGGAAGGTCTCGACGCCGAGCTGGTAGATCTATTACGGATCGCCTTGCGAATCGCCCATCGCTGCAACCGGTTCGGTCTCGACACCATGGCGCACAGACAGTTGCTGAGCCGAGATCCGCACCGCCGTGGGGTACAGCGCGATAGAACTCGGCATCGGCAAGGATACGGAAAGATACGCACTGTCGTGCCGCCCTGCTCGCTCTCCTCATCCACGAAAGGCGCCATCCATGACCGATACGCCAACGCCCGGTAACGAGATCCCCCCGGGTTCCGGCAACCCGACCGTACCGCCCGGCGCGCTGTTGCTGGAGTTGGTACCGGTTCCGGTCACCGATATCGAACGGGCCAAAGCCTTCTACCAGGACCAGCTCGGATTCCGCCTCGACGTCGACGTCAACCCGAAGCCCGGTATCCGCATCGTCCAGCTCACCCCACCCGGTTCGGCATGCTCGATCACCCTCGCCGAAGGTCTCCCCACCCTCGACATGGCGCCGGGAACACTACGCGGTCTGCACCTGGTGGTTGCCGACATAGCGGCGTCGCGCGCCGAGCTTGCCGATCGCGGCGTCGAGATCAGCGAGGTCGAGGACCTCGGCGGAGTGTTCTACGCGTACTTCGCCGACCCCGACGGCAACACATGGTGCCTACAACACATGCCCTGGCGCTAGCCTCCGGGGACGCGGCTCAGCCGTCGTCAGACTTCGCACGAACTCATCGGCATCACTGGATGCCGTGGGGGCTGGTATGTGGTTCAGCTGAGCCGGACGAGTGATCCATGGCAAGGTGCCTGAGTCGGAGGACACCTCAGATGTGTGCATGGAGAATCCGGCAGACCGCCTGGCTGTCGCTGAGGTGAACTCCGTCGGACCCTGGTTCGGATCCGGAGTGGCAGCTTTGAATCTGCTGCGGTCGAACGTGATTCAGCGGTCAACGACTGGTGTGGCCGAGAAATTCGAGGATCGAGCGGCGGCGGTGCTGGTGGTCCTCGCGGAAGGGGGCTTCGGGGTCGCGGGGGCGGTCGATGGTGATGAGGTCGGCGACGGTGGCGGGGCGGTGGGTGAGCAGGACCACGCGGTCGGCGAGCAGCAGCGCCTCGTCGACGTCATGGGTGACGAACAGGATGGTCGTCTTGGTCTGTTCCCACACCGAGATCAGCAGTTGCTGCATGTCGAGGCGGGTTTGGGCGTCGAGGGCACCGAAGGGCTCGTCCATGAGCATGACTTTGGGGTCACAAGCCAGGGTGCGCGCGAGTTGCACTCGCTGGCGCATGCCGCCGGACAGGTGGCTGGGCAGGTGATCGAGGTAAGCGCCGAGGCCGACACGTTCGAGGTAGCTCGCGGCGGCGGCGCGGGCGGATTTGCCGCGCAGACCGCGCAGTTGGAGGGGGAAGCGAACATTGTCGACGGCGGTACGCCACGGGAACAGCGCGTCTTCCTGGAAGACCATCGCGCAGCGTGCCGCGGTCCCGGTCACCGAGGCGCCGTCGACGGTCGCGGTTCCGCCCATGGGCGTCAGCAGCCCGGCGAGGGCGCGCAGGATGGTCGATTTGCCGCAACCGGACGGGCCGAGGAAGACGACCACCTCACCGGGCGCGATGTCGAGGGTGATGTCGGCGGCGATCTTGCCGTGGAAGCCGAGCTGGAGGCGGTCGAGGTGGATCGCGGCGCCGGTCTGGGTGGGATCGGTGAGTACAGAGCTGGTCATGATGTGGTTCCTCGTGCTGGTGGGGGTGGAATTCACTGGGCGCGTGGCAGCCAGTGATTGACTCGCCTGCCGGTCAGTTCGACGACCCAGGCGGTGATCAGGCCGAGCGCGCCGATCGAGACCATCCCGACGACGACCCCGGCATAGTCGAGCAGTCCGTAGGCCTGCCAGGTGTAGTAGCCGATGCCGAACTGTCCGGAGATCATCTCGGCGCTGACCACGCAGATCCAGGCGACGCCCATCGACACCGACAGTCCGGAGAAGATGCCGGGCATCGCGCCGGGCAGGACCACGCTGCGCAGGATCGTCCAGCGGCCCGCGCCCATGGTGCGGGCGGCTTCGTCCCAGACCTTGGGCAGCGAGTCCATGGCGTGGATGGTGCTGACGACCACGGGAAAGAACGCGGCGAAGAAGGTGATGAACACGATGCCCTGTTCGCTGGAAGGGAACAGCAGAATCGTCAGGGGCACGATGGCGATCGCGGGGATGGGACGCACGATTTCGAGGAACGGGCGAAGCGTCTTGCGCGCGGTGCGCGAGCGCCCGATGAGTACGCCGAGCCCGATACCGATCACCGCGGCCAGGCCGAATCCCAACAGAATTCGCTGCACGCTGGCGAACAGGTCGTCGTAGTACGCGCCGGTACCCAAGCGCGCACTGAACTTGTCCAGGACGCTGCCGGGGGTCGGCATCCGGTTGAACCGCAACCAGGCCACGACCTGGTTGGTCGTGAGCAGATGCCAGACCACGATGAAGCCGGTGATCGGGATCAGCGGTAGAACTACCGAGGCCGCGAGGCCGCCGATCCGGCCGAGGGTGATCTTCGGTGTCCGCGCGCGCAGCGCGGCCACCGTGGTGCGCAGGTCGAACGGGTCAGAGGTCCTCGGTTGGTCGTCGGTCGGCAGTGCTGTGATCGCCATGGCGCGATCTCCTTTCGGGTGACGAGGTGGGTCAGGAGGTGGGCAGGGATTGGGTCAGGGCGGCGGCGTAGGTCACGCTTCGAGTGCCTGGATGTTCGGCGACGTAATTCGCCGCCGCGGCGGCGGTCGCGAAGGGCAGGTAGCGCGCCGTGGCGGGGGCGGCCGGGTCGATGACCCAGCTGGCCTTGTCGGCGAACAATTTGGTCGCGGTGATCGTGTCGGGGACGTATCCCGCGCGCACACGTTCGGCGGTGGGGGCTATGCGGCGTAGCAGGCAGCTCGGCGTGGCGGCGACGGTGGTGCCGGGCTGAGCGGTGAACCAGACCTCGGACGCGGTCGCGGCATCGGCGACCGGCAGCTGGCAGAGTTCATCGAAACCGGTGAGTTTGCTCGGGTTGGTCACCTCGGCGGCTGTGGCGTCGTATTCGGCGCCGAGCAGTGTGCGCAGGTAGCTGTCGTTGCGGAAGTCGGCGATCTCGAAGCCCGCGGTGACCGATCCACGACGGACCAGGAACTCCTTGGCCGTGTCCAGCGCACCGAGGAACTGCGTCTTGAGGGTCGGATCGAAGGAGACCAGCCCGTTCGGGCCGTTGTAGAGGTAGGCGACCTCGGGTTCGATGCCGGTCAGCGCGCCGATGCGCTGGGCCGCCTGCAGCGGTTCGGTGATGATGTAGCGGGTCGTGGCTTGCATCGCGCGCAGGAACGCGGCAGTCACCTCCGGGTGTGCGCTGGTGAACTGCTTGCGGGCCACGACACCGTGGAAGGTGGGGGTGTTGTTGTCGCCACCGTCGTAGAGCAGCCGCCCCTGGCCCCGAAAGACGACCAGCTGTGGCCACGGCACGAACTGGGCGAGCGCGTCGACCTGGCCGCCCTGGATGGCGGCCGCGCCGATGGCGGGATCCTGATTGGCGATGGCGAGCTCCCCGGCGGCGACACCGGCCCGGGACAGCGCTGAGGACAGCATGCCGTCGCCCGCCGACCCGAGGCTGGTCGAGACGTTCTTACCGCGCAGGTCGCCGAGTGTGGTCGCCGACGAATCATTGGGCACCACAACCTGATTCAAGGAGCCACGGAGGTTGTAGCCGGTGACGGCGATCAGTTCGGTCGCGGCGTCCGCGTATTTGGCGGTCTTGGAACCGTTGGCCAGCAGGGGGTAGTCGCCCATCGAACCGATGTCGACGTGGGTGGCGATCATCGCCGCGGTCAGCGGCGCACCCGAGGAGAAGTCCTGCCAGACGACGCGGTACTTCAGACCGGTCCGCTCGCCGACCTCGCGCAGAGCGTTCTCGAACTCGCCGCGGTCGCGCATGAGGGTGCCCGCGTTGATGGTGTTGATGGTTTTGGATTGGTAGCCGACCTTCACCACGACGGTCGATGAATCCAGCAGGGTGCATCCAGACACTGCGGAGGAAAGCGCCACGGCCGCCACGGCGACGAGCGCGGCGGCGTGTGCGCGCCTGCTGCGACCGATCACGCTCGGTCGGCGGATACTGCGGGGCTTACTTGCGGTGAACATGCGCTAAGAGTGGTCGCGCACTGTTACGGCCCGGCAACTGCGGTTTTCCGAACAGTTAAGCTACTTCGCACTCGCGGTCCCACCTGGGCCGCCGTTCGAGTAATTCGCGGAATCCGCAGGGCGATTTCGCCGCTGTCCAGTCATTTCTCCCGTTGACCCGTACGCCGTCGGCGGTCGGCTCGGTGCCCGGTTTCGTGGCGAAACATTTGTTACGCCAAGGTGATTCGATGGCTTTCCGCGGCCTTATCGGTGAGGCTGAAGGTATGTCCGAAATCCCTGCCCGCGAGCCCGACTATCGATTCACTCTCGCCAATGAACGCACATTCCTGGCCTGGCAACGCACGTCGCTGGGATTGCTCGCCGCCTCGGTGGCACTCATGCATTTCCAGCCTTTTGCGCCGGTGTTCTCACGTGCGGTGGCGACGACGCTCGGAGTGCTCGCGATCACGACTGCCGCGGGAGGTCTGACGCGATGGCGCTCCAACGACCGGGCCATCCGTGCGGACCGGCCGCTGCCTCGCCCCAGGCTGGCGACGGTGACCGCGGTGGCGATGTCGGGGGTCGCGGCGTCGATCGTTCTCGTGGCCGCGGTGTCGTGACGGTCGCGGTCGACGGAAAGCATGCCCGCGACCCGGGGCTGCAGCCCGAACGCACCGCGCTGTCCTGGACCAGGACCTCGTTGGCGATCATGGGCAACGGCTTGCTGATCGTTGGCCGTGATCTGGTGGTCGGTTCCGACAAGTGGGATACCGCCACCGCTTTCGCCTGCGTGGTGGCGATACTCGGGGCATGCGCGGTCTACCTGATCGGCATCCACCACGGTCGAGGGCTCGGGCGCGCTGTGCCACGGACACGGGCACCAGCGGCGATCATCGTGACCGGCTGCGGGGTCGTTCTGCTGTGTGCGAGCCTGCTCGTCTGCGCGTTCACCACCGCTACGACATGACACAGGAGCCCAGGCACAGACCGGGGCTCCTGTGTCGCCGACAACATCAACTCGGCGCCGGGAGCCGCACCCGCGACCCGCGCTCGCGGATCCGCCGGTAGCCGAGCACCAGCATCGTCCACAGCACGCCGACGACGACCCCCAGCGCGAGATTGCGCGTGAGAAGGGTGACCGCCACAGTCCCCACCATCGCCACCGATTCCCCGACGGGTAGTCGACCGAAGGTGGCGGGGCGCAACGATTCCCAGTCCATCGTTGTGGCCGAAACGGCTATCATCACCGCGACGAGCGCGGCCATCGGAATCGCGGCGAGCACCTGGTCGAGCACGGTGACCAGGCACAGCAGCACCACTCCGGCCGCGAACACCGAGATCCGTGTTCTGGCGTGACAGGTCTTGACGTTCATCATCGTCTGGCCGATCATCGCGCACCCACCCATACCGCCGAACAACCCGGTGGCGATATTGGCCGCCCCCTGCCCCCAGCTTTCCCGGCGGTGGTTGGACGAGGTGCCGGTCAGCTCGTCGACGAGCTGGGCGGTGAGCAGCGTCTCGAGCAGACCGACCAACGCCACCCCCACCGCGTAGGGGGCGATGATCCCCAGTGTCTGCCAGGACAATTCGACCGCGGGTAGGGCCGGACCCATCACGCCCGCGTCCGGGTCACCTTCGTCCTCGACCCGGGGCACGTCGATGGCGAAGACCACCGCGATCACGGTGACCATGATCGTGGCCACCAGCGGTGCGGGCACGACACCGGTGAACCTCGGCAGCACCACCATGATCAGCAGTCCCACGGTGACAAGCACGTACACCGGCCACGGGACGTCGATCAGATGGGGCAGTTGCGCGGCGAAGATCAAGATCGCCAGCGCGTTGACGAATCCGGTCATCACCGCCCGGGGAATGAATCGTGCCAGGGCCGCGGCGCCACACGAGGCCAGCACAACCTGCAGAACACCGGCCAGCAGCACGGTCGCGATCAAGTAGTCCGGGCCGTGCTCGCGGACCAACGGAGCCACCACCAGAGCCACCGAACCGGCCGCGGCCGAAACCATCGCCGGTCTGCCACCGGTCACCGCGATCGTGAGGGCGAAGACGATCGAGGTGAACAGCCCGACGCCGGGCCCCACCCCCGCCAGAATCGAGAAGGAGATGGTTTCGGGGATCAGCGCCAGCGCGGTGACCATGCCCGCGAGGATCTCGACCCGCAACGCCCGCGGATCGCGCAAGGTCGAGACGGTCTGTGATCGGAACAATGCTGTGGGACGCCTCGCGGGCGTGCTGTCGATACTCATCGTGTACCTCGTGAAAACGGGAGAAGAGGACACCTGAGGTGTCCTCTTCTCGATCAGTCGGAATCAGACCGCCACGGGTTGGGTCCGTTTCGGCACGAAGTCCAGTGGTGCGCCCGGCGGAATCAGTTCTTCACGCCCCACACTCTCCTCGTGTTCGCGGATGATCCGGTGCGCGTGCTGCATCACCCACCAGCGCACGAAGGTCTGGTTGACCGGTTCGCGTTCCTTGGGGTCTTCGAGCAGGTTGATGATGCGAGCGAAGCCGAGCGGGATCTCGGGGTCGTGGAAGTGCTGCTGGCGCACGAAGCTGATCTTGAACTGAGACCACTTCACCGCGTGCAGTTCGTCGTTGAGCCAGACCATGTGTCCTTCGCGTGCTGATTCCTCGGCACCTGCGAAGAATTCGCGCTGGTCGATACCGTCGATCTCCCGGTCGTCGGGGATCTCGCAGCCTGCGAGCAGCAGCAAGGTGGTGAACATGTCGGTGACGTGCACCATCTCGTTGCTCTCGCGGGCCATCACCCGGCCGGGCCAGCGGATGAGCGCGGGCGTGCGGATGCCGCCTTCGGCGGAGCTGAAGTAGGAGCCGTCGAAGAATCCGGCCGTGCCACGACCGGCCAAGTGGTCCTCGGGCCCGTTGTCTCCGGCGAAGACCACGATGGTGTTGTCGGCGACACCGAGTTCATCGAGTTTGTCGAGGATTCGCTGGAAGTCGTAATCGAGCATCAGCAACGCGTCACCCCAGGCGCCGTTGGTACTGGTGCCCCGGAACTCCTCGCGGACTTCGATCGGGAAATGCAGCAGCGAGTGGTTGTGGTAAAGGAAGAACGGCTTGTCCTCCTCGACACTGCGTTCCATGAACGCCATGGCACGCCGGTCGTATTCGGCGTCCATGCGGCCTTTGAGTTCGACGGTGAGCTGCTCGTCGGTGACGCGGACCCCACCTTCTTTTGTGCCGTCGTACATGTAGGACCAGCCGTCGCGCTCGCCCTTGTACCACGGGTCGTCGGGCCACAGGCATTCGTCGTAGGTGCGGGCAGGTCCGTACCATTCGTCGAAGCCGTGGTCGGTGGGCCAGCGACCGTCCTCTGCCCCGATGTGCCATTTGCCGTAACAGGCAGTGGCATAGCCCGCGTCGGACAGGATGTCGCCCATGGTGCGTTCCCAGGCCACGAGTCCGCCCGGATTACCACCGAGGGCGATCGTGTGATTGCCCGAACGGATCGGATAGCGGCCGGTCATCAGTGCCGAGCGAGTCGGCGTGCACTGTGGTTCCACGACGAAATGCGACAGTTTGAGGCTTTCCGCGGCGAAAGTGTCGATGTTCTTGGTGTCGGCGCCGCGCAAAATGCCGCCGCCGAAGCAGCCGAGTTCACCCAAGCCCAGATTGTCGACGTGGAAATAGACGATATTCGGGCGCTGGTTGGGTGCTGTGGACATGGTTGTACCTCACTTCTGTTGCATGGGTGGAAAATCAGGGGGTGGGCGATCGAATCAGTCGCCGGGAAGCGCGCGGGCGTTGATCGAGGTCAAGGTCAGTCGGTCGCCGCGGTAGCGCACGGATTCGAGATCGAAAGGAGTTCCATCGGCGAGGTAGGTCAGCCGGTGCAGCAACAGCACCGGCTCGCCGACTTTGATGTCGAGGTGGCGGGCGGTTCCGCGGTCGGCCGCCACTGCTTCGATCGTGTTCTCGGCCGCACCGATACCGACACCGAGCCGTTCCTCGAGGAGATGGAAGACATCCTCGTGGGCCAGATCGGCGCCGTCGAGCGCCTCGATCGCTTCGGGCCGCAGCGAGGTGGTGTCCAGCGACAACGGGACACCGGCCACCGACCGCAGTCGTTCGATGAACAGGATCGGGCTGCCCTCGGGGATGGCGAGCTTGGCCGCGACAAAGCCGGTCGCGGTCGACGGCCGCGCTGAGAGCACGGTGTTCTCGACCGAGAGCTGATGTCCGGCAAGCGATTCCGCGAGCCCTTCGAGCCGGTCGATTCGTTGCCGCAGTTTGGCACCGGTGACCACCGTGCCCAGGCCCTGCACCCGGGTGATGAGCCCTTCCGACCGCAACAGTTCGAAGGCCTCCCGGATCGCGTTGCGGCTCACGCCCCATTCCGCGGCGAGGGTGGTTTCCGGCGGCAGCAGCGGCCGCGGTGCGGCCAATCCGCCGAAGGCGCCATCGAGGATCTGTGAACGCAGAATGTCGCGAACCCAGCGCGCGGCGTCTTCGCGCGTGCCCGCGTACTTGCGGATCGGAGGTCTGGGGAACCCCGTCGCTGGTGTGCGGCGCCTCGATGTCATGGGTTTACCTTCCCAGCCACCCATTCCTGTTCGTTTACCTCGAGGTTGGCTGCCGGTTACGCCACCGATCGGAGTTGCGAGTCGCTGGCCAGCGCGTTTTCGACGGCGTATCGGCGCGGAAACGCCGCCGCGCAATTG
The DNA here is from genome assembly GCF_001612825.1 of Nocardia caishijiensis NBRC 108228. Taxonomy (GTDB): domain Bacteria; phylum Actinomycetota; class Actinomycetes; order Mycobacteriales; family Mycobacteriaceae; genus Nocardia; species Nocardia caishijiensis. The sequence goes on from NZ_BDBE01000040.1 coordinate 39,715, forward strand.
TGGAGCGAACGCCTCGGGCCCCGCACGCATCGGTTGCGTCCGGGGCCCGAGGGGTGCGTGGAGTCAGATATCGAGGAACCGGCTGTCGCCCGCGTTGCGGGTGATGAAGCCACGACGGGCCTCGACGTCCTCGCCCATGAGAACGGCGAAGATCTCCTCGGCGAGCGCGGCGTCGCCGATGGTGAGTCTGCGCAGCGCCCGGGTGGCCGGGTCCATGGTGGTTTCCCACAGTTCCTGCGGGTTCATCTCCCCCAGGCCCTTGTAGCGTTGGATACCGTGTCCGGGGTCCATCCGCCTACCCGCTCGGGTGCCCGCGGCGAGGAGGCGATCACGCTGCAGATCGGAGTAGGCGTAGTCGGGATCGCCGCGTTGCCATTTGAGTTTGTACAGCGGCGGCTGGGCCAGGTAGACGTGGCCGAGTTCGACCAGCGGCCGCGTGTAGCGGAACAGCAGGGTCAGCAGCAGGGTCGCGATGTGTTTGCCGTCGACGTCGGCGTCGGCCATCAGCACGATCTTGTGATAACGCAGCCTGGTGATGTCGAATTCTTCCCGGATCCCGGTGCCGAACGCGGTGATGATCGATTGGACCTCGGTGTTCTTCAGGACCTGGTCGATGCGGGCCTTTTCGACATTGATGATCTTTCCCCGGATGGGCAGAATCGCCTGGAACATCGAATCGCGCCCGGATTTGGCGCTGCCGCCGGCGGAATCACCTTCGACAATGAAGATTTCTGCCCGACTCGCGTCTGTTGTGCGACAGTCGGCCAACTTGCCCGGCGAGCCGCCGAGGCCGCCGGAGTTCTTGCGGCGCACCAGTTCTCGCGCCTTGCGTGCGGCCGCGCGGGCCTGCGCGGTCGAGGTGACCTTGCTGATGACGAGTTTCGCCTCAGCGGGATTGGCGTCGAACCACTCGGTGAGCTTCTCGTGGGACACCTTCTGCACGAAAGACCGGATGGCGCTGTTGCCCAGCCTGGTTTTGGTCTGTCCCTCGAACTGCGGCTCGGCGACTTTCACCGACACCACCGCTGCGAGACCCTCCCGCACGTCGTCACCGGTGAGGTTGTCCGCCGAGGCCTTCAGCAACCCCATTTTGCGGGCACAGCGATTGACCACGGTGGTCAACGCGGCGCGGAACCCTTCTTCGTGCACACCGCCCTCGGAGGTGTTGATGGTGTTGGCGAAGGTGTGGACCGATTCGGTGAACCCGGTGTTCCATTGCAGCGCCACCTCCAGTTCGTATCCGATTCCGCGGCCGCGGAATTCGATGACGGTGGGATGCAGTGGTTGCCTGGATCGATTGAGGTACCGCGCGAACTCGCGCAGACCACCGGGGTAATGGAAACGACGGCACGCGTCCTCGCCGTCGCGGCGTTCGTCGGTGAGCGTCATCTCCAGACCGCTGTTGAGGAACGCCATCTCCCGCAGCCTCCGGGCGACGGTGTCGAAGTTGTAGTCGGTGGTTTCGAACACCTCGGGATCCGCCCAATAGCGCACCGTCGTTCCCGTCTCGGTCGTCGCCCGCCCCCGGGTCAGGGTCTGCGGAATCGCGGCGAGGTACTGCTGTGACCAGCGGTAACCGTCGCGGCTGATCTCGGCTTCCAATCGGGTCGACAACGCGTTGACCACCGACACCCCGACACCGTGCAAACCACCGGAGACGGCATAGGCGCCGCCTTCCGCACCGAATTTGCCACCAGCGTGCAGTTGGGTCATGACCACATCGATGGTCGGCATTCCGGTGGCGTGCGCGGCGACGGGGATACCGCGCCCGTTGTCGGTGACCTCGGCTCCCCCATCGGCGAGCAAACGCACCTCGACGCGCGTCGCGTGACCGGCCATCGCCTCGTCGACGCCGTTGTCGACGACCTCCCACAGCATGTGGTGCAGACCGCGCTCACTCGTCGACCCGATGTACATACCCGGCCGCTTGCGGACGACATCGAGTCCCTCCAGAACCTTGATCGCGGCAGCGCCGTAGGCGCGAGCAGTCACGGTCACGCCGGTTCCCCGTCCCGGACAACACAGCGGAAACCGATGTGGCAGGTCGAGGCGTCCTCGGTATGCCCTTGTCTCGCCGCGGGCCGGTATCGGTCGCAGTAGTTCGGTGAACACAGGTGCGAGCCACCCTTGACGGTCCGGCGCGGGTACCGTTCGCCGCTATCCGTGACGGCCGCTTCCTGCACCGGATTGCGTGGAATGCAGCAATTGCTGCTCGGGGCCACATTCTTCCCACTCACCGCATGGCTGGGGGTGTGGTGATCGAGGGTCCACTCCCACACATTGCCCGCCATGTCGTAGAGACCGAAACCGTTCGGCGCGAACCTGCCGACCGGGGACGTTCCCGCATAGCCGTCCAATTCGAGGTTCTGCCAAGGGAATTCGCCCTGCCAAACGTTCCCACCGGGGCGCCCACGCGGCTCGCGTTCGTCACCCCACACGTACGTGGCGCGGTCGAGACCACCGCGCGCGGCGAGTTCCCATTCGGCCTCACTGGGTATCGACTTTCCCGCCCACTCCGCATACGCACAGGCATCGAAGAACGACACATGCGTCACCGGATGACGGTTGCGCTCACCGACGTTGCTGCCCGGCCCCTCCGGATGACGCCAGTTCGCCCCCGGAACGTAGGACCACCAGCGCCGGTAGTCGTTCAGCGGCACCGGCGCCGAGGGTGGAGTGAACACCATCGAACCGGCGACCAACAGCGCGGGATCGGCACCGGGGAAGTCCAACGGATCGGGATCGCGTTCCGCGGTGGTCACATAACCGGTGTCCTTGACGAACCGCCGGAACTGAGCGACCGACACCGGATGGGTGTCCATCCAGAAGCCGTCGACCGACACCTGATGCGCCGGGCGCTCCTCCTGATAGTGGTCATCGGACCCCATCCAATATCTTCCGCCGGGAATCCACACCATCGCTTTGCGGGAGATCGGGGCAGTGGTGAGCAACATGGACGCCACGTTGCCCGGATTCCGCTACATCCGCGTTACCTACTGTGTTACGCCACCAACTCCTCGATGAACACGGCGCTGGCAGGTCGAGAGTTCGCGAAACCGGTGCCGTTCCGCCACCAGGGCGGGAGTGGACACACACCTCCGAGCTGGTGATCACCGCTCGCTCGCACACCTCGGGCTGCCGTGATGGGGCTTGCCCCACTCCCGCACCATCGGCCACGGCTACCGATGTCGGAGTCACCAGGCGGTGCCGTCGAGTCCCCAGGTTTCGAGTTCGGCGGTGATGTCGGCGCGGAGCTTGTCCTCGTCACCGAAGTGGTCGGGATGGATGCCGAAGAAGGTGATGGTGATCTTGTCGTCGTATTCCACTGCCCAGGCGGCGATCCCGGGACCCTGACGGCGCCGTTCGGCGGCGCTTCGGCCCTGCATGATGGCGCGGATGGCGAAGGACTCGGCTCGCCGACCGGCGATGGTGAGCGCGCTGTCGGGGGCGGCGCCGAGATTGGAGACGGTGGTGTCGGGGCCCGCGATCGAACGCATCATGGTCGCGATGATCCGCTGGGGTAGCAGCCGGACGACGGGTTGGAGGTTGTCGGTGAGCTTGTCCTGCCCGGACGTCGCGTATCGGGTGAACGCCTCCTTGCTCAGCGTACGGATCGCGGCCAGTCCGGTGTCGGGCGACAGTGGCTCGCGCACCCGGATCCACACTCCGCCAGAAGCATTGGCGCGCTCGTCCCCCGCTTCCCGATTGCTGACCGCGATACAGACGCGCAACCCCTCGGCACCCACCGGCGCGCCGGAACGCTGGACCAGGCCGCCGAGCAGCGCGGTGAACAGGCTGTTGCCGGTTCCGCCGAGGCGGCGGGCCTGTTCGGCCCAGCGGGCACGGTCGATGTCGACGATGGCCAACGTGGTGTCGGGGCCGTCGGTGGCCAGGGCGGCCGTGCCGGGTGCGCGGACCGCGGCGGGTCGGGGGTCGTCGCGGGTGCGCCACAGCTCGGTGCCGATCACCCGCGCCGCGGCCGCGGCTGAGCCGAGCTGGGCCAGCGCGTCCGCGACGTCCCCGCGCCAGCGGGGCCGGGCCAGCACCTCGGCCTCGGTCGGCAGCGTGCTCGCCGAGCTGCCCGCGTGCGCGGCGGCGAGCGCGTTGTAGAGGCCCTGGCCGTCGGCGACCATGTGCGAGATCAACAGCGAGAGCACGAAGCGGCCCGCGGTGGTGCGCACCCCGATGAGTTGCCAGCCGCGGCCGTCGACGGGGTCGAGGTCGGCGGTGCGCAGGGTGCGGTCGGCCCAGGCGCCGATCTCGGTGTCGGCGATCGGCTCGGGGTCGATGCGCAGCACCGGTGGATGCGGCGAGCGCACCCAGCGATGTCGCGCGAACGGCACCACCGCGCGAACCACCTTGCGGCTCAACGAACCGGCCGCGAGCTGCTCGCCGAAGCGGGTGAGCTCGGCGGTGTCGGGCTCGGTGGTGAAGACCCAGGCGTACTGGATCGGCGCGGACCAGCCGAAGAGCTGTTCGGCGAGAAGATATGACTCGTCTGCCCCGGCAACACGGTTCATTTCGCCAGGCTAGCCAGGGTGGGCGGGTGCCGCATCCCGGCGGCGGCCGAAAGCGAGCTTCACCACATCCGGTGCTCGACACCCCAGCCGTCGAGCTCGGCGGCGAGCATTTTCGCCAGGTCGTCCGGCTGCGGGAAGCACTCTTCGTCGAAGGCGGCGACGGAGAAGGTCCAGGTGTCGCCGGTGCGCAGGCCCCAGGACTGCACTCCGTCACCGAACCGGTAGGACGCGGCCGGGTCGACACCCTGCGCGATCCCCCGGAAGGCGACCGCACTCGCGTGAACCCCACCGATACAGCGGAGTTCGCTGTCGAAGTCACCCAGGTTCGAAGCCACCACGTCGGGCATTCCCGACCCCGCCGTGGCGGCCCGCACCACCAGCCCCGTCGGCAGCAACCCGACCAGCGGCAGCAGATGCACATGGGCGGCCCGCTCCCCGGCCGAGAGCCGGGTGAACGCGTCCTTGCACTGCCGCCGCAACGGCCGGAGATCACCACCGGGCGGCAGGTCTTCGGTGAGCGTCACCGATACTCCGGCTGTCGCGTTGCCGCGCGCATCGTCCTCGGTGCGCCTGCTCACCGGAATACCGACCTCGAGCACCTGTCCGTACCCCGACGCCCGCAACACCCCAACCAGTACCGCGATGAACAGTGTGTTCGCGGTCCCTCCGTGGTGCCGGGCCACCGAATCCCAGTGCGCGGCATCCACACTCACCGTCGCCCACGAATACCGCGCCCGCGGTGCGCGCACGTGCGCGCCCGACTTGACCGGACGTCCGTCGCCTGCCGATCCCGCCCCACGCGCCCGCGCGAATGCCATCGCGGCCTTGACGATTCCCCGCCCGGCTGCCACCACTTGCCCGACGCCATCCGCCGCATCGACCGCGGTGTCGACGAGCCGACCGACCGAATGGGAACGCACGCGCGGACCGACCGGCACCGCGTCGATGCCTCCCTCGGCAGCGTCAGCGACCCCGAGGGCCCCCGCGATTCCGGCGGGGCCGCGGTCATCGACGGCCGAAACACGCCCCGGTTCGCCGCGCACCGGATGTGGGCGATTCGTCAGCAGTCCCTCAGGCCGGTGTCCACCGAGCGGCGGACGCCGGTGAAGTCTGCTGGCCAGTCGACCGGGTCTGCCCAGCGGATCGGTGGGAGTGCCGGTGAGGGCGGCGGTCGCGGCGGTGACCACGGTGCGGCCGTCGGCGACGAGGTGCAGCGCGGTCAGCGAGAGGACGAAGCCGCCGTCGTCGAGCGGGACACCACGCAGGCGCCAGGTGGGGCCGCGTTCGGGGTCGAGGGGGGTGCGGGACAACTCGGTGCCGGACCAGGGTTCCACGTCGCGGGCCGGGATGGGTTCGCTGTCGACGAGCAGGTCGGGCGCGAAGTCGGCGTGGATCCAGCGCGGGCGGGCGAAGGGCGCCCGTGCCCGGATCAGGCGCCGGTTGAGGACACTGTGCCGCAGGCGCTCGTTGACGGTGTCGAGTGCGGCGCGATCCGGGACCGTGGGAAAGCGCCACAGCACTTGCAGCACCACCGACCAGCCGAACGCTTCACGGACCAGCCAGTAGGTGGTGTCCTCGGGTTGCATGCGCGCCACGACCATCAGCGGACCCCTCCGGCCGGGCGGCTCGCCATGGTGTATTCCTCGACCAGGTCGGCGCAGTGTCGTACCGCCTGTTCGGGGGTGATCAGTTCCGCGCCGAGGGCTTTGGCCGCTCGGGCGGGTTCGGGGGCGAGGACGGTGGTCAACTCGCGGACGAGGGTGTCGGCGGTCAGGCCCCGCAATCGCGTGGTCGCGCCGACACCGTGGTGCACGCACCGGTCGCCCCAGTACGGCTGGTCGGAACCCACCCAACACACCAGAGCGGGGATTCCGGCGCGCAGCACCGCCGCGGTGGTCCCGGCGCCGCCGTGGTGCACCGCGGCCCGGCACAGCGGCAGGATCCGCTGGTGGTCGAGCGCGCCGACCAGCCGCACGTCCGGGCTCTCCGGCACGGTGAGTCCGGCCCAGCCGGTGCTGATCAGCGCGCGGACACCCAGGCGCGCACTGGCGCGCACAATGGCGTCCACCACCGCGCCAGGGTCGGGCACGGGCATACTGCCGAACCCGAAGTAGACGGGCGCGGAGCCCGCCGCGATCCAGGCGGGCAGGTCGGGGTCGCCGGTGTCGGCACCGATGCGGGCGCGCTGGTCGGCGGCCAGGTCCAGGAAGCCGACGAATGGTCGCGACGGCGACCATTCGTCGACCAGTTCTGGGCACAGTCGCGGATCGTAGGCCTGGATCTCCAGGCGGTCGCGCGGCGAACGCGCGACCTCGCCCGCGATGCCGAGGTCGGCGCGCAGCGTGTTCTGCCGGTCGCGGGTGAGCAGCCACATCGCGGTGTCGGTGAGCCACCAGCTCGCCCTGGTCACCACCGGCGGGACACCCGACAGCGCGGCGGGCACCGGTGAGACGGTGCTGTTGGGACGAATCGGCGCGTGGTGCAGCGAGATACACGCGGCTCCGGCCGCCTCGGCGAACGGGGCGGCGATCTGTTCGGTGACGAACCCGGTGAGGATCGCCTCCGCACCCTTGTGCAGTTCGCGCATGTCACCGACCGCTTGCGCCCAGCCGAGATCGCGGATCTCGGCGAACGCCCGCCACCGTTGCCTCGGACCGCCGGTGCGCAGCTTCGCGCGCACCACGTCGGAGTTCATGTGCGCGTGTGTGTCGTAGCCGAACGGTGCGGTGGCCAGTCCGGCCGCCGCGACGAATTCACCCAGGTTCGGCGGCGCCCCGACGAGCACGTCGTGGCCGCGCCGCTGCAACTCCGAACCGACCACCACGGCAGGTTGGATGTCTCCGCGTGTTCCGTTGAACGCGAGTAGAAACCTCATCGATCTCCCTGCCTCCGGTTACGAGCACGGTAGGCGAAACAGGGAGCAATGGACCAGCATCCGGGTGTGCCCTGTGAGATGGAGCACCTGACGCCGCGCTCACCGCGCGCATTCCGCCCGGTCTGGTTACGGTGGCCTTTCTCGACCCTGGTAGCCGTACTGCGAGGAGCTCGATGGAATTCGTACTCGCGTTCACCGGCAGCCGCGGTGACGTGCAGCCCGGTGTGGCGCTCGGTGTGCAATTGCGGACGCTCGGGCATGACGTGACAATGGCCGTCCCGCCGAATCTCGCGGACTTTTGTCGCCGGGCTGGAATTCCGACTCGGGAATTCGGCACGGACACCAAAGAATTGCTGGACTCGGCCTTGGTTTCGGCGGATTTGAAATCGGTCGATCCACTGACCAGACTGCGCGCGCTGGCCGAACTCACCGTGCGCGACGGGCGCCGCGTCCAGACCGAGCTCATGGATCTCACCGGCACCGCGGACGCGCTCGTCGGCGGCAGCGTCGGCCAGGAACGCCTGCTGAACGTGGCCACCGCACGCGGGATCCCGTATGTGCCGGTGCACTATTGCCCGCTGCGACGCAACAGCGTCGCCTCGCTCCTGCCGTGGCACAGGACGCCCGGCCTCGCGCATCGACTCAGCTGGGCCGCGCTCGAACATCTCACCTGGCTGGCGACCCGCACGGCCGAACGCGAGTTGGCCACCGACCTCGGATTGACCCCACCCACCACACCACCGGCCACCCGCATCACGAACCGCCCGATCCCTGAGCTGCAGGCCTTCGATCCCGTCCTGTTCCCCGGCCTGGCCGAGGAATGGGGTCCCGACCGGCCGCTGGTCGGGTTCCTCGATCTGGCCGCGCGGACCCGCGCGATGATCGGCACCGAGGACACCGACCTCGCCGCCTGGCTCGACGCCGGATCACCGCCGCTCTACGTCGGGTTCGGCAGCATGTCCATCGCCGACCCGGATCGGCTGGCCGCCCTGTTCACCCAGGTCGCCGACGAACTCGACCTGCGGCTGCTGGTCGCGGCGGGCTGGAGCGAGTTCATGGTCGACGCCGCGAGCGACCGGATCCGCGTGGTGCGCACCGTCGATCACGCCGCGGTCCTGCCGCGCTGCGTGGCGGCCGTGCACCACGGTGGCGCGGGGTCAACCGCGGCCGCGTTGCGGGCCGGAATCCCCGCGCTGGCCTGCTGGATCGGCGCCGATCAGCCGCTGTGGGGCCGCCGCCTCGCGGCGCTCGGTGTCGGCACCGGACTGCCCGTCGCGCGCGTGAACAGGGCCACCCTCACTCGTGCGGTGCGCGGGCTCCTACGACCCGAGCCGCGCGCGGCCGCCCAGCGGGTGGCCGCGGCGATGGTGTCGCCCGAGGACGCGGTGCGCGCCGCAGCCGCGCTCGTCGAAGTCTCGGCTCACGCCCCGGCCGGGGTGGGCCCGTCCCGTGGAGGAGTCCGATGAACGCGCCGACACTGTCCGTGGTGATCCCCGCCTTCGACGAGGAGGAGATCATCGGCGAATGCCTGGCTCGACTCGTCGCCCAGCGCGTACACATCACCGAAGTGGTGGTCGTGGACAACAATTCGACCGACCGCACCCGCGAGATCGTCGCCGAGTACGCCGCGCGCTGGTCCGCGATCCGGCTGCTCACCGAATCCGAGCAGGGCCTCGTCCACGCCCGCAACCGGGGCCTGGACAGCGCGACCGGTGAGCTGTTGGCGCGCATCGATGCCGACACTCTCGTCCCGCCGCACTGGGCCGGGCACATCGTCGATTTCTTCGCCGCCGACGCCGACCACGACTGGGCCGCCGCCTGTGGCCGCGGCCAGGCCTACGACCTGCCCTACGGTGACACCGTCGGTGCCCTGCGTCAGCGCTGGCGGGCCCGAAAGGCCGACCGGGTCAAGGCGGTTCCCGTCCTCTACGGCTCGAACATGATCCTGCGGGCGAGCACGTGGGCCCGCGTCCGCGACCGGGTCACCATGCGCCGCGACATCTTCGAAGACGTCGACACCGGCCTGTGCGTCACCGAGACCGGTGGCCGCAACGCCTTCCTCCCCACCATCACCGTCGGCGTCGCCCCCCGCCGCATGGCCACCGGCACGGCCTCTTTCGCCCGGTACATGGCTTGCCTTCCGCGCACCCTCGTGCTCCACCGCCGCTACGGCCTGGCCCTGGCCGCCGCCACTGTCTACCTACCCGCCATCATCACCCTGCACGCCGCCCGGCTGGCCCTGCTCCGCCTCCACAACCCGGGAAACGGCCAGTTCACCCCGACTGAGGTCTGGCACAAGCCCAGCGACCGCGTCGCCCCGTGACCACCGCCGCGAGATCGCGGCGACTGCTCAGGCGCGGCGCAGGTAGACGCGGACGGTGAGGGGAGCCATGATCGCCAGCACGGTGAGGGCGCCGAGCAGGGAAATACCGATCTCGTGGCCGTAGTGGCCGTCGGCGAGTTCGCGGACCGCGGTGACCAGGTGCGAGACCGGGTTGAGCTGGGCGAAGGTCTGCATCCAGGCGGGCATGGTCGAAACGGGGACCAGGGCGTTGGAGACGAAGGTCAGTGGCATCAGGACGAGCATGGACACGCCCTGAACGGTCGAGGGCTTGTCCATCAGGACACCCATCAGGGCGAAGATCCAGCTCAGCGAGAACGCCACCACCAGCACCAGCAGGCAGGCGACGAACAACCCCAACGCACTGCCGGGACGGTAGCCCATCGCCAGACCGACCACCACCGTCATACTCGTGGCGACGGCATAGCGGACCATATCGGCCAGCAGCGAACCCGCCAGCGGTGCGATCCTGGCGATCGGCAGCGCGCGAAACCGGTCGAACACGCCCTTGTTCATGTCCTCGCGCAGCTTCACCCCGGTGTTCACCGAGGCCGCGACCGCCACCTGCACCAGCACCCCGGGCACCAGAATCGGCAGGTAGTCACCGACGGTGCCCGCGATGGCGCCGCCGAAGATGCTGGAGAACATCACCGTGAACACCACCGGCAGGGCAACGACATCGAACAGCTCCTGCGGATTGTGTTTGATCTTGAGCAGCCCACGCCGCGCCATCGTCGCGGCGTGATACATCGACTGCGACATCGAGATCCGCCGCGTGCCCACCGGGCCTGCGATCGGCTCGGCCGCGGTACTCACGCGGGCTCCGGGACACGCCGAGCCCGGCCCGGTCCGGTGATGGCGAAGAACACCTCGTCCAGACTCGGTGGCGCGAGCACGAGTTCACGTACCTCGATTCCGGCCGCGCGCAAGGCCATCAGCAGTTCGGGCAGGGTCGCGGTGTCGGCCGCCGAGACCGTGAGCGTGCCGTCGGGGCTGGTGAGCACCGATTCCGCGCCCAGGTAGCGGCGGACGAGGGCCTCGGCCGTAGCCAACTCGACGACATCGACACGCACGGTGAGCGCGGCGGCGCCGACGGTGGCCTTGAGTTCGTCGGCGGTGCCGTCGGCGACGACACGACCGTGGTCGATCACCACGACGCGGTCGGCGAGTTCGTCGGCCTCGTCCAAGTACTGCGTGGTCAACAACACCGTCGTGCCTGCTCCGACCAGCTCGCGCACGGTCGTCCACATCCGCGCTCTGGTTCGTGGATCCAGGCCGGTCGTCGGTTCGTCGAGGAACAGCAACGGTGGGCGGCCGATCAGGCTGGCCGCCAGGTCGAGTCGACGACGCATGCCACCGGAGAAGTGCTTGAGCGGCCTGCCCGCGGCCTCCTCCAGACCGAACTCCGCGAGCAGTTCGGCCGAGCGCCGGGCGGCCCGGGCGCCGGGGAAGCCGAGTAGGCGGGCGAAGATGGTCAGGTTCTCGGTGGCGGTGAGGTCCTCGTCGACCGAGGCGTACTGACCGGTGAGCCCGATCAGCGAGCGCACCGCGGTTGCCTCGCGTACCACGTCGTGGCCGAACACCCGGGCGGTTCCCGCGTCGGGGCGAAGCAGGGTCGCGATCATCCGGACCGTTGTCGTCTTGCCCGCGCCATTGGGTCCGAGCACCGCGCACACCGTGCCCGCGGGCACTCGCAGGTCGATACCGTCGACCGCGCGGAAGGCGCCGAAAGACTTCGTCAATCCCCTGGTTTCGATCGCCGATTCGAATTCGGCCATCGGCACCTCCTCATCGCCTCGGCGGAATATTCGAAGAATGCGTACGGGAACGCGATCGCGCCACTGCGAACTCCTGGCAGCTTATGTTCCACGCGAAGGTGGCGGCAACCGCAGCGTCATGCGGACGGCCCGAAAAGATCGCCATCACAAAGCCAGGCCTTGCCCACGAAATATCTCGTTCACCGAATCGCGACGCGCTGGCAACGTCGAATTTTCCCGCCACCCACCGAATGCCGCGATAGCCAGCAGATATATCTGATCGGAAACATCGTGACGAAGGCCACCACTGCCCGGCAGGAACTATTTTCGGGCAACCCCTACGCTCGTTTCATGCCCGTCATCGGGCACTCGCCATCGGTCGACACGACGTCGATGTTGTGATCCGTCGGGCGAAGCATGGGGATTCACACTGTTTTTCAGCTTTCGGTCAGCAACTATGGTTGGGGCGCGGTCGTATGGAATTCACAGAGCTAGCTGACTATCCGCTGCGCGCGGGCACCGTTATCGAATGGGTTCCGGTCACCGGCCCCTCGGGCACGTGGCAGCGCGACGAACGGCCACTGAGCCATCTCCACGAGCAGCACTGCGCGCGCTCGACCGCCGACGAGGGCGAGAGTTCGTGGCTCGGCACGATTTTCGAGATACCGCTGCCCTTCGACGAGGAGACGGTGCGCGTCACACTGCGGCGCTGGATGGCCCGCCACGACGCCTTTCGTACCACGGCCACCGCCGACGAGCACGCGGCGGGCCGTTTCGCGCGCTCTACCTGCCGCGCCGAGGACGTGCACGTCATGCCACGTCGAGTCGGGCATCTGCGCACCGGAACCCGGGTGTATCAGCACCTCACCCACTATTTCGGGTCGCGCCTGTCGCCAACCGAATGGCCGCACTGTCTGCTCGCCACCGTCAGCGACATCGAGCCGACCGCGCACGACGGGGGGTTCCTGCTGGTGTTCGGCGCCGATCACTCGGTGATGGACGCGTATTCGATGATGTTGGCCATCAGCGAGATCCAGCGTCTCTACCAGGCGGTCTACACGGAGACGAGCGCCGAACTGCCCGACGTGGGTAGCTATATCGACTTCGGCGCCGAGGATCGAGCACTCGGCGCGGCACTGACCGCGGCCGATCCCGCGGTGCGCGTCTGGCGCCGGTACCTGCGACACGGCGGCGGCCGGTTCCCGGCGTTCCCGCTGCCGGTCACCTCGCGCACCGGACGCTCCCATCCCGGACTGCACCAGAGTGGACTGTCGTCGTGGGTGCTGACCGCCGAGCAGACCGAGCAGTTGCAGGCCCGTTGTCGCGGGGCCGGGCATTCGGTGCAGTCGGCGGTGTTCGCCGCGCTGGCCGCGACCCATCGCGTGCTGGTCGGTTCGGAGCCGCTGCGCTGCGCGATGCCGGTGCACACCAGGCACACCGCCGCGCATGTGCACGCCATGGGCTGGTACGTCGGGTTGTTGCCGCTCGAGCTCGACCACGCGGGCGCGGACACCCTCGCCGAGTTGCTCGACCGGACCGCCGCCGCCATCGACGCGGTGAGACCCCTGGCCCGGCTGCCGTTTCCGCGGATCGCGGAGTTGCTCGGCTGCGCGCAGGTGCCACGATTCGTGGTGTCGTATGTCGATGTACGCCACGTACCCGACGCCACGCGGTGGCAGCAGTGGCAGGTGCGGCCGTTGCGCAGCGGGGAGCAGTCCGACGAGGAGGTCTACTTCTGGATCGCCCGCTCCCCCGGCGGGCTCGCGGTCTCGGCGCGGTTCCCCAGCAACGAGGTCGCGACGGCGAACGTGCACCGATTCATCAACACGTTCACCGCGATGCTGTCGACGGTGACCGCCGAGGGCGCGCTGGTCGACCGGCGCACCGCCGTGACCCCGGCCGGGTGACCGCCGATGATCATCACCGCATTGCGCAACTGGCATCCCGAACCGGGCGAGCTGGTGGAGTGGCAGCCCACCCACGCGGCTCTGCGCGCCGCCGCGACGGCAACGGCCGATCCCGATCCCGGCACCTTCCTGCAGGACAATCACCTGCGCGGCGTGCACGCCCGCGCCCGGTCGGGACGGCCGCACACCGCCTACCTCGCGGTCACCACCGAGGTGGACGGTGAGCTGGACGCCACGGCGATGAGTCGCGCGCTCACCCGGTTCGCACGTCGGCATTCCGGGTTGCTGACCTGGTTCGACACCGACGGCGCCACCGTCACCCGGCACAGCGTCGCGCCCGCCCGGATCGACTTCGAGGCGATGACGATCGGCCACACCCCCGGCGGTGCCGAGTTCCGTGACCACGCCCTGGTCCGCATCGCGCGCGACGCGGTCGCCACCTCCTGGCCCGGTTTCGTCCTCGGGGCCATCGCCCGCCCCGGCTCGTTCACCCTCTACTACGCCACCGATCACGCGCTCAGCGACGGCGCCTCCCAGGCTCTGGTCCTCACCGAGCTCCTCGACTTCTACGCCAACGAGACCACCGCCCGCCCGCTCAGCCCCTTCACCGCCGCCCCGGTCGGCGGGTTCCCCGACTACGCCCGCGAGGAGAACGCGCGGGCGCACCAGTTCTCCCCGGCGAGCCCCGAGGTCGCGGAGTGGGTCGAGATCTTCCGAGACCACGGCAATGCGATGCCGAGGTTCGCCCTCGACCTGGGTCTCGCGTCCGGCGACACCGCACCCATGCACGGCATCGAGTTCGATGTGCTCGACCGCGCTGGTTCGGCCGCGTTCGCCGAGGTCTGTCGCGCGGCGGGTGGCCGCTGTGTGGCCGGGGTCCTCGCCGCGGTGGCGATCACCGATCTCGAGCTCGCCGGGCGCGCCGACTACTACGGCATGACCGTGCTCAGCACCCGGGGGTTCGGGGAGTTCCTGCTCACTCAGGGCTGGCTGTGCAATTTCGCTCCGGTGGCCTTCTCGCTGGCCGGATGCGCCTCGTTCACCGAGGTGGTCGGCCGCGCGAACGCCGCCTATGACCGGGCCATCCGCCTGTCCACCGTGCCCCTGTCCGCGGTGCTCACCGCGCTCCTGTCCGCCGGTGCCGATCCGGCATCGGTGACGGCGAGTCCGAACATGCTGTCCTACTTGGACTTCCGGCGATTCCCCGGCGCCGGGACCGCACCGTACGAGCGCGGCATGCTGTTCACCGGGGAGGGTGAGACCGCGAACGCCTCGATGTGGTTCAACCGCGACGCCGAGCACCTCTACCTCGGCTGCCAGAGCCCCGCGACCCCGTTCGCCCAGCACCAGCTCGCGCGTTATCACGCCCATCTGCGATCGGTGTTCGACGCCGTGGCCACCGACGGCGACCGCCGCGTCGGGGCCGACGAACGGGAGGTGGCGGTTGCGCGTCACCACGGTTGACCACTACTCCCCCGGGCCCGGCACCTTCGTGCACTGGCGGGTCCGCGACGACGGCGACACGCACGAGTCGCCGATCCCGCCCTCGTTCAACCAGCTCGTCCATCTCGCCGGAGCGGAAGCCGGAAACACTTGGCTGGCAGCGGCTTTCGATGTCGACGGTCCATTGGATCGCGCCGCGCTGGCCGCGGCCTATCGCACGCTGATCGCCCGGCACGGCACCCTGCGCAGTTCCTTCACCGCCACCCCGAGCGGACCTCGCCGGGTCCTGCGTTCGGCAACCGTCCACCTCGACGAACAGCCCACAACCACGCCCAGATCGACTGCGGCGCTGCGTGACACGATCTGGCGGCACTGCAACGACCGGTGCGCGCCGTTCGCCGACCGCGCCTATCTCCTCGCCGCGATCGACCGCCCCGACACCGCCACCGTCGTGTGCGCCTTCGACCACGCTCATGTCGACGCTCATTCGATCGCGATCGTCATCGACGAACTGCGCCTGCTCTACCACGGCGCCGCCCCCGAAACCCTGCCGCCGGTCGGCGATTTCGTGGATCACTGCGCGCGACCCACCGCGTTCGACCCCGCCGATCCGCGCCTGCGCGGCTGGCGGGAGTTCTTCGGCGATCAGGGCGTGGTGCCTCCGTTGTTCCCGCTCGATCTGGGGCTGGCGCCGGGCGGGTCCGCGCCCCAAGCCGTGAGTTTGCGCCAGGTGCTCACGGCCGAGGACGCCGAGGCCTTCGAGAGCTGGTGCCGGGGCAACGACGCGGGATTCTTCGCCGGTCTGCTGGCGGCGCTGGCGCACGGGGTGCGCGCCGCGGGCGGTGGCGAGCGGACTCGGCTGCTCTTTCCCATGCACACCAGGTACGAACCGCGATGGGAGCGGGCGGTCGGCTGGTTCACCACCAATGCTCCGCTCGCCATCGACACCTCGGGCACCCTTGCCGAGACCGTGCGCCGCGCCCAGCCCGCGGTCCGTGCCGCCATCGAGATCGGCGCGCTCCCGCTCGCCGAAACCTTGCACGCGCTGGGCGGACTGCGCCCGCGACGCAACGACATCTTCATGGTGTCCTACCTCGACTACCGGCGCCTTCCCGGCGCACGCGCGCGCCACGCCACCCACATCTCCAACACCAGCACCGCCGACGACGTGCAGATCTGGTTCTCCCGCACCGACGACGGCTTGGCGCTGCGTGTCCGCTACCCGGCCACGCCGCTGGCCCACGCGGTGCTGCGGTCCTTCCTGGCCGAGGTCGAGCAGATCCTCCGTTCCGACGTGTGCGCAGCGGGCGATCGCGGGTTCGCGCGAAGAGTCCGCTGCACAGCAGTTGAGCGACCGCGTCGTCCCACCGGCGCAATTGCGCCGGGATGCCGAGGGATTCGTCCTCGTCGACGGCGACAACGAGCCCGGTCACGGCGCCGAAGTGATGTTGCGCCAGGCCGATCGACGCTCTGGCCTGTTCGACGAAAGGGCAGATCAGGCGGCGTGGCCCTGTTTCGAGGCCTACGGTTATCCTTGCGCCGTTCCCGTGGACCAGGTGATCGCCCCGTCGTTGCGGTAGAGCACCAGATTGCCGGTGTCCTCCAAGACCAACGTCGACGGGCCCATGGTCCACGTCCTCGACGACCACGCCGCGGCCCCACTTGCGGTGTACAGGACCAGGTTGCCGTCGTTCTGGTTGACCAGATTCTCTCCGTTCGTCGTCGCGGTCGACCACAGCACTTCCCCGCTGGTCCGATAGAGCACCAGGTTGCCATCACCCTGTAGCCACAGCTCGTAGAGTCCGTTGCGGGACCGGAGCGCGGACGCGCGGGGCAGCGTCGCCCCCGCTGCCAACCGCTCGGGCCAACTCGGGACCGGCGTGACACCGTCGCCGCGCAGGGCCGCGCTGACCTCGGCGGTGATCGGCTCCTTGCTCGCCATCGTCGTGGTGACCAGGCCGAAGTGGCACTCGGGATCATCGGCGGCGGTGCAGCGATCGCGGTAGGAGTAGACGATCAGCGGACCCGCGTATGGCAGCGCACGCCACATCCGAACGCCCTGCACGAGGTACTTGCTGACGGTGCTCGCGCTCGGAATGGCCGCGAGTCCGGCTGTCGGATAGCCGAATTCGGTAGCCCACACCTTTTTCGCGGTGTCGCCGTTGCGAACCATCACCGAGTGCACCAGGGCGAGCTCACCACACGGCGTCGACTCCGAAGGTGGCCCGAACATGTTCCACCAACGATTGACGCATTCGGGGTCGGCAGGTCCTTTGCCCGAGTTCCACGCCGGATACGGGTGGTGCGCGACGGCATCGAAATAGCCGCGATACCCCCGGCTGTACGCCCAGTCCAACCAGACCGACGGCGCGTTCGGATTGGTCCCGCCCTGTACCGTTCCCGCCCCCGACGCCCCGGCCAGAACGACACATCCGGGACAGCGCGCCTTCACCCGGGGGTAGGCGAGTTTGACGAGCTGCCAGTATCGCGCTTTGCGGTCGCCGACGAAGTTGGCGAAGTTCACGAAGTTCGGTTCGTTCCAGATCTCGTATGCCTGAACCTTGCCGCCGAAGTGCGCGACCGTGCGATCCACGATCGAAATCCAGTCCTGGTCGCGGGTCGGGAACCATTTGTCGCCGCTGTGACCGCCGTTCGCCCACGGTGGCGCGTAGGCGAGGACGAGCAGAACCCGCATTCCGCGCGCGGCGGCGGCATCCACGACCGGGTCCAACCGGTCCCACCGCAGCGGCGCCCCCCGAGCCGGTTCGACAGACCACCAGTCGAGGTCGAGGCGCAGGACCGGAACCTTGGGCGCCACCGCGGACTGCATGGCGGGTAGCCGCAGCACGATGTCCGCACCGTCACCTGAGCCTTCCGCGAAGCCGACGTCGGCGGACGTGAAGGAGTCGGCGGGCGCCGCCATCGCCGGGCCGGGCACCGCCGCCATCACCGACAGCGTGCTCGCGACCAGCGCGAGCACGGTATTTCCGACGCGAATTCGTCCGAGCAGGTCGAGAATCGATGTCTTCATCCAGAAGGCCCTTCTGTATGAAATCTTCGCGATCGATGCGTGTGCTGTAGTGTGCGCCGACTCCCGCGAAGGCCCCCGATGACACGCCGTCAACGAGGTTTCGTCACCCATTCCGGTCTTCGTCCTCGGTTTCGACCCTGATTACCGATCAGCCTGCCGTTCCCCACGCAGCCACCGAACAGCAGGTACAACCCGGTCGCGCCCGCAGATCCACCCCGCTCGGAATCGCGGTCCCGGTGACCGGCCGGATACCGTAGCCTCGTCCTCATGAGTGTCCAGGCTGGGGTGGTTCCACCGCACGACCACGTCGTGAGCATTTACGACGGACTGGAGGAGCTGGCCCGCAACGTCAGCGACTTCCTCGGGCAGGGGTTGGACACCGACGGCGCGGCCGTGGTGATCGCCACGCCCGCCCACCGGGAAGCCCTCGCGACGCGGTTGCGCGAGCGGGGCTCGGACCTGGCTGCCCTGACCGCGGCGGGCCGCTATCTAGCCCTCGATGCCGCGCAGACCTTGGCGAGCTTCACCATCGACGGCGCGCTCGACCGGGCTCGTTTCGCCGAAGTGATCGGCGAGGTCATCGCCGGTGCGAGTGCGGGTGGGCGTTCCGTGCGCGCGTTCGGTGAGATGGTGGCGCTGCTGTGGGCCGACGGCGATCCGGCCGCTGCGATCGAGCTCGAAGCGATGTGGAACGAATTGGCCCGGAGCCATCGATTCCTGCTCTACTGTGCCTATCCGCGTGACCTGCTCGCCGACGGCGACGATCTGGTGCGCCTGCAGCAAGTGTGCACCCATCATTCCGAGATCGTCGCTCCCGACAGCTACACCGCCGCCCAGCCCGAACTCGGGCCGAGCGCCGACCCGGACAGCGATTCTCGAACCTATCTGCCGGTACCGAGCGCCGTCAGTGCCGCGCGCCGATTCGTCACCGGCAGGCTGGGGGAATGGCAGCACGGCCCCGCGGTCATCGACGATGCCGCCCTGGTCGTTTCCGAACTCGCCGCCAACGCGGTTGCCCACGCGCACACCGCGTTCCGGATCCGGCTGTCCCAGGCCGAGGGGACGGTGAAGATCGAGGCCGAGGACCTCAGCCCGCGCCGACCGGTCATGGGCACCGACCGCGGAAGTGCGGTCGGTGGACGTGGTTTGATCCTGATCGCGGCACTGGGCAGCCGATGGGGCAGCGAACCGGACCCGGCAGGGCACGCCAAGAACGTGTGGTGCGAAATCCCCTCCCCTGACCTGAGGGAAGGAATCTGAGATATGTCGATCGATCTCTCCGCGCCCGCGCGGGGTGCCTCGGTGGCGAGGGCGGCTGGTGTATTGACCGATAGGCGAAGCGGCGGCTGCCACGATCATGCCTGCGTGGCGTACACCACCCGCGCTGAACGCGACCGCGCCGCCGTGGAATGGCTGCTCGAGGGTGCCGCGCTCGGGCAGCGGCTACTCGCGGTCACCGACGACGACGATGCCGGTGACCGCTTGCGAGCCGCATTCGCCGCGGCCGATGTCGGCTACGAGCTGACTCATATCTCCCTCGGTGAGGTCTACGACTTGTCCGCGCCGATCGACGCCGAAGCCCAGCTCGCTCATTTCCGCGGCGAGGTCGCATCGGCCCTCGACGCGGGTTTCGCGGGCATTCGCGTCTTCACCGACATCACCGCCCTGAACCTCGATCCCGCACGCCGTTCCGGTCATGTCCGGTGGGAACACGTCGCGGACGCGTTCATGGCCGCCGGTCACCCGGTCGCCGCGATGTGTGCCTACGACCTCACCGCGACCGACGAGGATCTGGGCGCGATCATGGCCGTACACCCGTTGCGCCACGGCCCCTCCCGGGTCCCCACGACGTTCGGGATGTACTGGCGGGACGGCCGCCGTTTCCTCGAGGGAGAGATCGATCAATTCGGCATTCCCGCCCTGATCGGTGCGCTCGAGGTCTTGCCGAGCGAGGGCGCCGACCTCGACGTCAGTGGTCTGGTGTTCCTGAGTGTGCGCGCCTCGGCGGTACTGGCGGGCATGGATCCGTCCCAGCGGGCACATCGGTCGATACGGCTGGTCGACCCCCATCCCGTCGTCGAACGGGTGTGGAGCGTCATGGATTTCGATTCCCGAAGGTTGATCAAGCGCACCGATTCCTGAATCGGCTTCCGTACGGATTGCCGTCCTGACCCATCGGTCGTTCCCTTGCTCCGTTTACGTCTGCTGTCCCCTACGGACTCGACCACGGAGAAGGGGCCCGAGGACGCGAGCGACTCCGGACCCCTCCGTGCGGCTGTTTCGTGATGGCGACCGGGACGAGCGATCCCCCGCCGCGGCACCGAATCACGAGTTCAGCCAAACGATCACAGGCAGAAGCTGACCTCGACCGGACCCAGGTGAATGGGCAGACATACTTCCACCGAGCCCGAAACCGGGGCCGGGGCCTCCGCCGACGCCACACCGGCGCTCAGGGCGGTCGCCGACAGTGCGATCGCCGCCGCCGCTAGCGGCCGAAAGATTCTGGAACTCATACTGCCATCCTCGATAGTGCGATTGTGATGCATCCCATGGGGCGGGACCGGTCACATCAGATCATGACCCACGAGTAATGTCACGCAAACAGAAACAATTGGCTTTACAGGGTCGAATACGTGCAGCCCATCCGGCATCAAGCCCCTGAAAGGCTACATCCTGAATCAGATCACACTTCTATCTCGACAGATACATACGATGCATCCGCGAGTTCCCCGAAGTAAGAGCTCAACTGAAATTTTCTGATGGCTATCCATAAACTTTCACCGAAACCATTGGAGTTTTCCCCATCCCCATTTCAGGCGTTCGCGCCAACCGCCCTGGCCGGATGTAGCCGTTCAACTGAGCACCGCCAGTGCGCGATCGGCGTCCTCGAGAGCGACGATCGCGACCATGCCGACGCTCCCTCGAGATCAAAGAACCCAATCGCGCCACACCTCGAGGTGTTCATAATCCGGCGTGATACCGGCGGAAAAAATGTGGAATCCGCGTGATGGAAGATAAGAAGCGACGAGCGACCGCAGATCATGCGTGAGCAATTGAGGATACGTGGGCGCGCACACGGACAGCTCGTTCATCACGTCCAGTGCCTCGGCTTGCTGAATGGACCTGTCGTGCGCCCACATATCATGCCATCCGGGGTTCGGGTGGCTATGCGCGGTAGCCGTCGGTGCCCGCGCGGGACATGATGATCGAGGGGACGACGGCGCGGGGGGACAGGCGTAGGAGGGCGTCGGTCATTTCTACGATGTCGTTGACCGCGAGCATCTGGTGTGGGGGGACCTGGTCGTGGACCCAGGCACTCATGTCGGTGTCGACGTAGCCGGGGGCGATGGCGGTCGCGGTGACTCCGTTGGCCGATTCTTCGGCGTTGAGGGTGGTGAGCAGCGAGATGAGGGCGGCTTTCGCGGCGCCGTAGACGGCCAGACCCGCTTCGGCGTAGACACCGGTGATCGAAGACAGCGCAACGACTTTCGCGCCACGGTCGGGATCGGCGGCCGCGCCCGCGCGCAGTAACGGCAGCGCGCCCTGGATGAGCTGGATGGGGGCGCGCAGATTGACCGCGATGGTCTTGTCGAAGCGCCGCATCGACGACTCGGCCAGGGTGCCCGCGGTGCCGACGCCCGCGTTCAGGATCAATGCCGACATCGTGGTGAACCGGTCGGCGTGGGCGCCGAGAACGCGGGCGACACCGTCCTCGTCGGCCATGTCGGCGGCGACGGGGACCACCTCGGGCGCGCCCGCAGCACGCAGTTCGGCCGCGACGGCCTCGAGTCGGTCGGCGTCGCGTGCGGTGATGGTGAGCGAATACCCCTGCTGGGCGAGCCTGGTCGCGATGCCGAGGCCGATGCCGCGCGAGGCGCCGCTGATCAGTGCGGACTTGGTCATCGCTGGTGTCCTTTCAGTGCGCGCAGCCCGGCCGCCATGAACTCCGGCGTCGCCTCGGCGGCGCGTTCGGCCGCAGCACCGGCATCGGAGCCGTGCCGTGCCCGGTGGGTGATGCCCTCACCGATCACGCCGAGTTTGAAGTTGGCCAGGGCGAGGTAGAAGCCCCAGTCGTCGAGGTCGCGGCCGGAGGTCTGCGCATAGGACTGCGCGAGGGTGTCGGCGCTCGGCATCCGGTCGCTGGTCCACGCGGCCGAGGAGCCGAGGACCAGGTCGAATGTCGGCGAGCGGTACACGCACATCAGCGCGACGTCGGTGAGCGGATCGCCGAGGGTCGACATCTCCCAGTCGACGACGGCGCGCACCCGGCCGGGGTCGGTCGCGTCCAGAATGGTGTTGTCGATGCGGAAATCGCCGTGCACGATCGAGGCCGCCGACTGCCGCGGGAGTGCCTCGGACAGCGCGGCGTGCAAGGTCGCCACATCGGCGAGTTCCCGGGTCTTGACCCGATCCCATTGCGATGCCCACAGTTTCACCTGGCGGGCGACGAAACCCTCCGCTCGGCCGAACTCCTCCAGCCCGACGGCGACGGGGTCGACCGCGTGCAGCTCGGCCAAGACGCGCACCAGTTCGCTTGTGCTGGCGGCGATGTGCGCGTCCGAGAGCGCCGCGAGGTCGTCCTGGTCACGGATCACGGCTCCGTCGACGAACTCGACGACCGTCATCGGCGCCCCCAGGGCCGAGCCCGTCGCGTCGAACGCGATCGTCTTCGCCACGGGCACCGCCGATCCCTGCAACGCGCTGGTCACCGTGTACTCGCGCGCCATGTCGTGAGCCGAGGGGGTGAGACCGGCGACCGGTGGACGCCGGACCACCCAGCGTGCGACGTCGTCGGCGGCGATGAAGGTGAGATTGGACCGGCCGCCGCTGATCAGTTCGACCCGCAGCTCGCCGTTCACCTCGACATCCTGGGCGCGCAGGAACTTCTCCAGTGCGCCGATGTCCATGCCGGGCAGTGTCATTCGGAGTCCCGCATGGCTCGTTTGGCCGCGCTCACGGCGCGTTTGGCGATGGCCCAGCGATGGACCTCGGAGGGGCCGTCGTAGATGCGGAACGGGCGCACCTCGCGCGAGAGCCTGGCCAGCGGCAGGTCGGCGGAGACACCGAGGCCGCCACACATCTGCATACTGCGATCGACGATGCGGAAGATCGCCTCGGCGGCATAGGTTTTCGCGATGGAGGTCGCGTTCGCGGCGGATTCGCCACGGTCGAGTTCCCAGCAGGCGCTGGTCAACAACGCGCGGGTGGCGGCGATGTCGATCTCGTTGTCGGCGATCATCTTCTGGATCATGCCCAGGTCGCCGAGTCGCGAGCCGAAACCCTCGCGCCGCGCGACGTGGGCGACCGCGACGTCGTGGCCACGGCGGGCGGCACCGAGCCAGCGCATCACGTGGGTCATGCGGGCCGGGCCCAGGCGGACCTGGGCGTATTCGAAACCTCGGTCGACCTCGCCGAGAACCGCCGACTCCGGGACGAGCAGGTCGTCGAAGAAGACCTCGCAGTGGCCACCGATCATCGACTTGTCGAGGGTGTCGAGATGGCGGCCCACCCGGATGCCGTCGGTGTCGGCCGGGGCGAGGAACATGGTCGCGCCGCCACGCTGACCCGGTTCGCCCGAGGTACGCGCCATGATGATGAAGAAACCGGCACCGTCGGCACCCGTGATGAACCACTTGTGGCCGTTGACCCGCCAGCCGCCATCGGCGCGGACGGCGCGGGTGGTGAGCGCGGACGGATCCGAACCGGCCCCCGGGGCGGGTTCGGTCATCGCGAAGGCCGAACGCACCTCGCCGCGAGCGAGCGGGGCCAGGTACTGCTGCTTCTGCTCCGGGTCGGCGATGTGGGCCAGCATGTGCACATTGCCCTCGTCGGGCGCGGCGATATTGAGCGCGGTCGGGCCGAACAGGGAGTAACCGGCCTCTTCGAACACCGGCGCGCGGTTCGCCATGCCGAGGCCGTGGCCACCGAATTCGGTGGGTGCGTGCGGCGCGAAGACGTCGGCGTCACGGGCGGCTTGTTGCAGGTCCAGGCGCAGCTTCTCACCGCCCGCCGCGGCGATATCGCCGTCGTGCGCGTCCTCGACCGGCAGCACCTGTTCCCGGATGAAGGTACGAGTGCGGTCGGCCAGGTTTCGCACCTCGGGTGGGTAGGACAGGTCGATCGCCACAGGACACTCCTCGACTCACAGGCCGAACGATCGCTCGGCGCCGAACGCTGTCGACCCTGACATGCGCACGGCCCAACTGTCAATCTGCACCTAAAGACAACGGCGTAGTGTTCAGATATCCTGAACATTGTGAATTCCCCGAACAATGTGCCGATCGACGTGGGCCCGCGATTGCGCGCGGCGAGAGTCTCGGCGGGGCTGTCGCTGCGGGAGACCGCGCGACGCATCGCGGTCAGCCCGGCCACGCTCAGCGCCATCGAGACCGGCAAAACCGGCGTCTCGGTGACCCGACTCCGCATCCTGGCCACCGAACTCGGCACCACGATGCCCTGGCTGATCGGCGAGTCACCGGGACCGGCGGCGGTCCGGCGGCCCGGCGCCGATCCGGTCGACGGGACGGCACGCGCGTGGCGTGAGTTCCCACGCCTGGATATCGATCCCGTGCTCGCCGCCGCCATCGCGGCTTTCGTGGAAACCGGCTACCACGGCGCGACCATGCGATCGATCGCGCGACGGGCGGGGATGAGCGTGCCCGGTGTCTACCACCACTACCGCGACAAACAGGAACTGCTGGTGAGAGCACTCGACCTGACCATGGACGAGCTGCACTGGCGGGTCGGCGCGGCCCGGCGCGGGGCCGACACCGGCCGCGACCGGGTGACCCGGGTGGTCGAGGCACTCGCCCTGTTCCATACCCACCGCCGGGAGCTCGCCTTCATCGGCGCCAGCGAGATGCGTAGCCTGAACCCCGCGAATCGGCAGCGGATCACCGCGTCCCGCAACGAGATCCAGCACATCCTCGACCTCGACATCGATACCGCCCTCGCCGAGAACGACCGCACCGCCGAGAACGCGCGGGCGGCCGGTCGTGCGATCGCGACGATGTGCACCGCCCTGCCGCAGTGGTTCCGCCTCGACGGCCCGGCGACGCCGGAACAGATCGCGACCGACTACGCCGATTTCGCCCTCGGTCTGCTCGACATCCGCCGATAGCGCAGGCCGTGGGATGGTCACGGCGCGAGGCTTGCCCAGCGAATTGGCCGAAACGTCCAGATCGTTGCGGGGCGGTTCGGACGAAACGTCCTATCGGCGTGGGCCGGGTGGCGGTAAGACTGCGCGAGGATTATCGGCACTCGGTCCGGATTCACATGCCGGGCGATCGGATACAGATGGTGATCAGTAGAACAACCCTTCGATGCCTGCTTGCCTGGCGCCCCGAAAGTAATACCGCGACAGGAAAATTCGGCGTTCGTGCCAGTTTGATCGCGATTGTGCTCGTACCGAGTTTCACGCTGCTCGCGGTCGGGGTCGGTGCGGCGGCGTACCTGGTCGCGGCGGGGCGCGATGCCCAGCAGTGGGCCGAACTGGCCGCGAGCACCACCGGGCCCGCGGTGCAGATGGTGCAGGCCTTCCAGGAGGAGCGGCGGCTGTCGGTGCTGCACATCGCCGGGGAACCCACCGGTGGTGGATCGTTGATCGCGGCCCGTCAGCGGTCCGACGACGCGCTCGGGGAAGTCAAGACCAAAGGCCAGCACGCCGCCCGCATGCGGGAGGACTTCGCCACCGACATCGCCGGTTACGACAAGCTGTACGCCTTGTTGCCCGATCTGCGCGCCCAGATCGACTCCCGCCAACTGCCGGTGCTGACGGCGGTCGCGACCTTCGGGTCGATCATCGACGTCATCGTGTCGGCGTCGGTGCTGGCCGCGCGTGCCGCGCCGTCGTCGGAGGTGTCCATCGAGCTGTTCAAGGGCATCGCGGTGCTGCGCGCCTCGGAGGCGTTGTCGCGCGCGAACGCCGTGGCGACCGTGGCCGACACCATGACCGGGGAGCAGTTCATCGAGTTCTCCGGTGAAGTGGGCGAGCAACGTTCCGAAGCCGCCTTCGCCACCGCGATTCTGCAGGATCAGCAGCTCGGCAAGCTGCAGGCGATCGTCGCCGGAGCCGCCTGGGGTCTGTTGACCCGGCACTATCAGGAAACTCTGCTCGCCGGACCGGCGGAGTCCGGCGGCAGGGCGGGTACGCGCTCCACCCCGTCGACGGTCCGCGCGGAGGTGCAGGCCGCGGCGGTCGAGGTGGGCGCCGAATTGACGGTGTTGTGGGAAGACCAAACCCGTCGGGCCCAGGCGATCGCGGTGCACGACGCGGACCGGACGGCACGGGATTCGTTGCTCGGCGGACTGGCGGTCCTGGCCGCCGCAGTCCTCGGTTTCCTCGCCGT
This sequence comes from Nocardia caishijiensis NBRC 108228, assembly GCF_001612825.1. Taxonomy (GTDB): domain Bacteria; phylum Actinomycetota; class Actinomycetes; order Mycobacteriales; family Mycobacteriaceae; genus Nocardia; species Nocardia caishijiensis. Next base: position 65,937 of record NZ_BDBE01000040.1, read on the forward strand.
GGTGCTGGTGGCCAATCGGCTCATCGGCCGGATGCGTCAACTGCGCGCACAGACCTTGGCGCTCTCGGATGAGCATCTACCCGAGGCGATGCGACGACTCGAAGCCGGTGAACGTCTCGACATCGACGCCGAACTGCATCGACTGCAGTTCGGGACCGACGAGATCGGGCAGGTGGCGGACGCTTTCAACCGGGCCCACGGTGCGGCGGTCACCGCCGCGGTCGCCGAGGCGAAGTTGCGGGCCGGGGTCAACACAGTGTTCGTCAACATGGCTCAGCGCAGCCAGAGCCTCGTGCAGCACCAACTGGAACTGCTCGATCAGGCCGAGCAGAGCGAACAGGACCCCGCCCGCCTCGATCTGCTGTTCCGACTCGACCACCTCGCCACCCGGGCGCGCCGCAACGCGGAGAACCTCATCATCCTCGGTGGCGGGCAGCCGGGTCGACGGTGGCGAAACCCGGTGCCGCTCACCGATATCGCTCAGGGTTCGGTGGCGGAGAGCTCGGACTACCGGCGGATCACGGTGCATCGCCTGCCGCAGATCTACGTGGTGGGTGCGGTGGTGGCCGACCTCATCCACGTGCTGGCCGAACTCATGGACAACGCGACCGCGTTCTCGCGGCGACAGACCCAGGTGGAGGTCACCGGCCGCATCGTCGGCAACGGCGCGGTGCTCGAGATCATCGATCAGGGGTCGGGAATGAACGACGGCGAGCTGACCGCGCGCAACGCGCTGCTGGGCGAGCCCGCGAGTTTCAGCCTCGAAACCCTCGCCGAGAACGGTCGGCTCGGGCTGTTCGTCATCGCCTCGCTGGCCGCGCGGCACCAGATTTCGGTGCGGTTGAAGGAATCGGCCTACGGTGGGGTCCACGCGCTGGTGTTGATCCCGTCGCGCTATCTCACGAACGAACAGGACGGCGCGGAAACGGCTCGGCACGCCGTGACGGCGGGACCGGTGCCCGCGGTGGCGGCAGCGCCATCGTCGTTCGGGGAGGGCCGCAACGGGCAGTAGCCGAGAACGCACGTGCGGTCCTCAGGTGGTGGCCCGAAGGTGTTTGATCGCCCACCACACCCGGGCGGACGTCACGGGGGAACGCAGATCGGTGCCGGTGAGCTCCTCGAAGCGGCTGATCCGATAGCGGACCGTGTTGGGATGGACCACGAGCAGTTCCGCGGTGGTCTCGATGTGCATGCCGGTGTCCAGGTGGCGTTCGACCGTATCGATGACGACGCGCGCCGCCGGACCGGCACCCACCGGCACCACATAGTATTCGACCAGTTCGGCGCCGATGTCGGCCTCGCCGACGACCGCCGCGAGCAGCCCGACTCCGGTCAGCTCGGTCGGTCCGCGCAGGTCGAAGACGTCCGCGGTCAGCAGCAGCCTGCTCGCCAGGCGGAAGGAGCGGGCGAGGTCGTCGAGGCGCCCCACCGGCCCGAGCCCGAGCGGGGCGTCGGTGCGCAGTTCGGCGGGCGCGGACGTGAATCCGGCGATGTCGTCGTCGATGGTGGTGGTGAACACGACCCGGTGTCCGTCCGATCGCAGGAACTGTCGTAGCTCGGTGTCGGCATCGCGTGATCGCGACCGGGTGCGGAACGCCTGGTACTCGCCGTCGATGTCGAGGCCGAACTGGTGGGCTTGCACACGGATCCCGGCGGGACCGAGCGTGCCGTGCAGTACCCGCCGCACGAACTCCGCGCGGACCTGATGGTCCAGCCGCGCCATCTCGAGTTCCACTTCGCGATGGCCCTGGCCGTAGGCGAGCGCGGCCTGGTCGACGAGGTCGAGCATCGCGTGACTCAGTTCCAGCAGGACGCCGTCGGCTACCTGATGGGCGCGGCCGTCGGCCGCCAGCGCGGCCCGAAAGTCGCGCAGCGCGATCCGCCAGCCGTGTTGGACATCGACCAGCGAGATGCCCTGCTGCGCGCGCGCTTCCCCGTACTCGCGCAGTTCGCGGCAGTCGTCGTCGTTCAGGTCGCGTTCCTCGGCCAGAGCGGCGAGCATCCGCTCGATGAGCGCGGCCGCGGTCGCTGTCACCGCGGGGTGGCCCAGCGCCGCATAGGAGGGCATCTGGGCTCGGGCCTCGCCGACGACCCGGTCGGTCAGCGCGGGAATGCGGGCCATGATGCGGGAGACGACTGAAGGTGCTCTTGCGGATCTATCGTTCCGGGCAGCGAGCGATGATCCGGACGCTGTCCGATCAGATCGAACTGTCGGCATCGGAACTGGGCGAGACGCGCGAATTGGTGATGCATTCGGCCGCCTGCGTCGCGGACTGGTCCGGAACGGCGGTCGAGATACTCAGCGGCACCTTCACCGTCGACCGCGATCCCGATCCGGCGGGCAGCTTCTCCCGGCGGCGCGAGACGGTGCGCTCGATCGTCGCCGGGTCGCCGGTCGATTCGGCGGTCGCACAGCTGCGGTTGGGCTACGTGCTCGACGACTCGCATCTGGCCTTCGTGCTTCGCCTCGACGACCACGCCGACGGTGGTCCGGCCGATCTCGAGCGGGCCGCGCAGCGCATCGCGGCGCATCTGGGAGCTCGCGGCTGCTTCACCCTCGCCCGGCCCGGCTTCGGTCGTCGGTATCTCGGCGGGCGTGCTGTGGGCCGCCCGCTGGTGGCTGCTCCCCTGGCCGGGCCGAACCGAGTCGCTGGTCCTGATCGCCTGCGCCGATCTGCTGTTCACGATCGAGTTCCTCCAGGTCCACAACCGGCTGTTCGGCGCCATGGGTGCCGTGCTGCTGCTGGCCACCGGCAGTTATCTGAGTTTCTTCCACAGCGCGCGGGCGGTGGCGGCGCATTCGGTGTGGTCGGTGCTGTCGGTGGTGGTGTTGTCGGTGCGGATCGCGACGGGCGGGGACGGGGTTCGGCTCGCGATCGCGGTGGGCCTGCTGCTGACCACGGTGGTCACGGCGGTACCCGCGTTCCAGCTGCTGTACTGGCTGCTGCGCATGGAGTCGCTCTCGGACCCGCTGACCGAACTGCTCAACCGGCGCGGCCTCGAGAACCGGCTCCCGCAGCTGGTCGAGGACCATCCCGCCGTCTGTGTCATCTCCTTCGACCTGGACCGCTTCAAGAGTGTCAACGACACCTGGGGTCACCGGATCGGCGACATCGTCCTGATGCGCACCGCCCGGCGCCTGCGGGCGGCGACCCCCGACACGGCGGTGGTGGCGCGGACCGGCGGTGAGGAGTTCGTCGTTGCCGCCCCGATCGCCGCGGCCGACGCCCGCGATGTCGCCGAAGCCCTCTGCCGAGTCGTCGCCGCGCCCTCGGAGACCGCGGTGGGCGTGACGGCGAGCGTCGGGGTCGCGATCTTCGACGCGACGGTCTGTCCGCACTGCCAACGCCCCACCCCCGACCGATTGCTTCAGTCCGCCGACGCGGCGATGTACCGGGCGAAACAGTCCGGCGGCAACCTGGTCGTGCTCGACGACCTCACCCGGCCGCCCGGGCATTCTCACGCACCGGGCGGCGGCTGACCCGGGGTCAGCCGACGGCGACGAGACGGGCGGAATTGGCCGTCTCGTCGTCGCCTGCCTGGTTGGCCAGCAGTTCGGCGTGCACCCGGTCGCGGTAGCGGTCGATCTCGCTGTCGGTGGTCTCGCCGTCCCAGCCCAGGAGCGGGGCGACGAGACGGGCGACGGCGGGCGCCGCGGCGAGCCCACGATCGGGGACCTCGATGGAGATGCGGGTGCGCCGGGTGAGCAGATCGTCCAGGTGCAGGGCCCCCTCGTGGGTGACCGCGTAGACGATCTCGGCGGCGAGGTAACCGGTGGCCCCAGGAAGGGGCGCGCGCAGGGCCGGGTCGAGGCGAACGAGATCGAACAGCTCGGTGGCCAGCGACCCGTAGCGGCCGAGCAGATGCCGTACCGTCTCCGGCGCCAGCCCGGTCGTGGCGGCCAGCCCCCGGGTGTCGGCGAGCATCTCGCGGTAGCCCTGCGCGCCGAGGATCGGCAGTCGGGCGGTTTCGGACGCGGGCACCGGCCGGGCCAGCCGCGCGACGGCGGCATCGACGACATCGGCGGCCATCACCCGGTAGGTCGTGTACTTGCCGCCCGCGATGACGAACAGGCCTGGCACGGGTTCGGCGACGGCGTGTTCTCGCGACAGCTTGGCGGTCTCCTTCGACGCCCCGGTCATCAGAGGCCGCAGCCCGGCGTAGGTGCCGACGATGTCGGCCTTGGTGAGCGGCTCACGCAGCACCGTGTTGACGTGGTCGAGAATGTAGTCCACGTCGGCCGCGGTGGCGGTGGGGTGGTTCTTGTCCAGCGACCATGCGGTGTCGGTGGTGCCGATGATCCAGTGCTCGGCCCACGGGATCACGAACAGCACCGACTTCTCGGTGCGCATGATCAGGCCCGTGCGCAGATCCAGGCGGGCGCGAGGCACCAGGATGTGCACGCCCTTCGACATCCGCACGTGGAAAGGGAAGTCGACACCGGTCATCGAGATCATGTCGTCGGTCCAGACACCGGTCGCACTGATCACCGTGCGTGCCCGGATGGTGTGTTCGGCACCGGTCTCCAGATCGATGACCCGCGCGCCGACGACCCGCCGACCGTCGCGTTCGAGTCCGACCACCTGGGTGCGGGTGAGGACCGTCGCGCCCTGTTCGGCGGCGGTGCGCGCGATCATCATCGTGTGCCTGGCATCGTCGACCTGGGCGTCGTAGTAACGGATCGCGCCGGTCATGGCGTCGTCGCGCATCGCGGGAGCCAGGTCGAGCGCCCCGGACCGGGTCAGGTGTTTGTGCATGGGCACCGTCCGGGCGCCGCCGAGGGTGTCGTAGAGGGCGATGCCCGCACCGATGTAGGCGCGCTCCCACACCCGATGCCGCAAGGGGAACAGGAACGGCACCGGCCGAACCAGATGCGGTGCGAGCGAATCCAACAGCAGCCCACGCTCTTTCAACGCCTCCCGAACCAGGGTGAAGTCCATCTGCTCGAGATAGCGCAAGCCGCCGTGGATGAGTTTGGACGAGCGGCTCGAGGTGCCCGCGGCGAAGTCGCGGGCTTCGACGAGGGTCACCGACAGGCCGCGCGAGGCCGCGTCGAGCGCGGCGCCCGCGCCGGTCACGCCACCGCCGATCACCAGGACGTCGAGCTCGGTGTCGCCGAGTGCCGCGATCGCTGTCGCGCGGTAGGTGGGGTCCAGGGAAACGGACACAGTGTGCTCCTTGGGGTGGTGTGGCATCAGTCGAGTTCGGCCCAGTCGAGGGTGCGCTCGACAGCTTTGAGCCAGCGGCGGTAGCCGCGTTCGCGTTCGGCGTCGGACCAGGTGGGTGACCAGCGCAGGTCTTCGTGCCAGTTGGTGCGCAGTTCGTCGGTGCAGGCCCAGAAACCGGCGGCCAGCCCGGCCGCGTAGGCCGCGCCGAGGGCGGTGGTCTCGGCGACGACCGGTCGGGAGACGGGAACGCCGAGCAGGTCGGCCTGGATCTGCATGGCGAGGCTGTTCACGGTGACGCCGCCGTCGACGCGCAGCGTGCTCAGTCGCGTCCCGGCGTCACGCTGCATGGCCTCGACGACATCGCGGGTCTGGTAGGCGATGGATTCCAGCGTCGCCCTGGCCAGGTGGGCGTTGTTGCTGTAGCGCGACAGGCCGACGACGGCGCCACGGGCATCCGGCCGCCAATAGGGGGCGAACAGGCCGGAGAACGCGGGCACGAAATACACGCCGCCGGAATCGTCGACCTGTGCCGCCATGTCCTCGATCTGCGCGGCCCCGGCGATGATGCCGAGTTGGTCGCGCAGCCACTGCACCGCCGAACCGGTGACCGCGATCGACCCCTCCAGCGCGTAGGCGGGCGCGTCGTCGCCGAACTGGTAGGCGACGGTCGTGAGCAGGCCGTGCGTGGACTCCACGATCTCGGCACCGGTGTTGAGCATCAGGAAATTGCCGGTGCCGTAGGTGTTCTTGGCCTCGCCGGGCCGGAAACACACCTGGCCGACGGCGGCGGCCTGCTGATCACCGAGCACGCCCGCGATCGTCACCGCGCCGCCGAAGGGGCCGTCGGAGCGGGTGGTGCCGTACCCGGCCGGGTTCGCCGAGGGCGCGATCGCGGGCAGCATGGCGGCGGGAATGTCGAACACGCGCAGCAGTTCCTCGTCCCAGCGCAGGGTTCGCAGGTCCATCAGCATGGTGCGTGAGGCGTTGGTCGGGTCCGTGACGTGCACGCCGGTGAGGTTCCAGATCAGCCAGCTGTCGACGGTGCCGAACAGCGCGTCGCCGCGTTCGGCGTCCGCGCGCACGCCCTCGACATTGTCGAGGATCCAGCGCAGCTTGCCGCCGGAGAAGTACGGTGCGGGCCGCAGTCCGGTCCGCTTGCGGATCATGTCGACGTGTTCGTCGGCCAGGTCGGCGATGAAGCGATCGGTGCGCGTGTCCTGCCAGACGATCGCGTTGTAGTAGGGGCGGCCCGTGTGCCGGTTCCAGACCAAGGTGGTCTCACGCTGATTCGTGACACCGACCGCCGCCAGCTCGACAGCGGTCACCCCGGCCCGGGTGAGCGCGGTCCTGACGACGGTGTTGGTGCGCTCCCAGATCTCCATCGGATCGTGTTCCACCCACCCGGGTTTCGGCATGATCTGCTCGTGCTCGAGCTGATGCCGTGCGACGACGCCGCCCGCGTGGTCGAAAACCATGAAGCGCGTCGAGGTCGTTCCCTGGTCGATCGCGCCCACATACCGGTTCATCTGGTCCTTCCGAGGGCTCGCCGTCGAGCCCGTTCACCGGGGACCACGCTAGAAACGAGTCGAGCCGCGAGCCACGGTTGCCGTTCGACAATGCTGAACGCCCGGCTGCTAGGTTGAGACGATGCCGGGTCCGATCCAGTCGATCGAACGTGCCGTGGCCGTGCTGCGGTTGCTCGCGCGCGGCTCGGGGCCGATGGGCGTCGGCGACGTGGCCACCGCGCTCGACCTGGCCAAACCCACCGCCCACGGCATCCTTCGGACCTTGCTCGGCACGGGTTTCGTCGACCAGGACCCGGCGACGGGTCGCTATCTGCTCGGGCCCGCCGTGCACGAACTCGGTTCCGACCACCTCGATATCAACGAGTTGCGCTCGCGTGCCATCCACCGCGCCGACGCACTCGCCGCGCGGACCGGCGAATCGGTGCGCATGGCGGTGTCACGCCCGGCCGGGGTGACCGTGGTGCACCACGTGTTCCGCCCGGACAACAGCGAGCAGGTCCTCGCCGTCGGCGAGGTGGTTCCCGCGCACGCGACGGCCCTGGGCAAAGTGCTGCTCGCCTACGAGCCCGCGACCGAGCTCGGCCCGGCACCGGCGTTCACCCATCGCACGATCACCGAGCGCACCGCCTTGACTCGCGCGATCGCCGAGGTCCGCCGGACCGGCTGGGCGGGCGAGGTCGAGGAGTACCGGCCAGGGGAAGCGGGTGTCGCCGCGCCGATCCGCGCCAGCGGCGGTCTTGTGGTGGCGGCCATCGGCATCTCGGGACCGGTCGACCGGTTGTGCGACAGCCACCTACAGCCGCTTGACACGGTGGTCGGCCAGGTGCGCGCCGCCGCGCAGGCCGTACACCGTGACCTGACGGCGGCGCGATGACCACGCGTGGCCTGTCGAAAGGCCTACTATGACACCGCGTTTCGTCCTCGCGATCGATCAGGGCACCACCTCGAGTCGGTGTCTGGTCTTCGATCGTCACGCCCGGCTGGCCGGGCTCGCCCAGCGCGTGCACCGTCAGCACTATCCCCGCTCCGGCTGGGTCGAGCAGGACGCGCTCGAGATCTGGCGAACCGTCGAACGGCTCCTGCCCGCCGCACTACGCGATGCCGGGATCGGCGTCGACCAGGTGGCCGCTGTCGGCATCGCCAATCAGCGGGAGACGACCGTGGTCTGGGATCGCGCCACCGGAATACCGGTGCGCCCCGCGATCGTCTGGCAGGACATCCGCACCGAGGAGTTCGTCGAGTCGTTGCGCGCTTCCCCTGCGGCACAGCGCATCACCGAACTGAGTGGACTGCCGCTGGCGACCTATTTCGCCGCACCGCGTCTGCGGTGGTTGCTCGACCATGTCGAGGGGCTACGGGAGCGGGCCGAACGCGGTGACGTGCTGTTCGGGACCATGGAATCCTGGCTCGTCTGGAATCTGACCGGCGGGGTGCACGTCACCGACGTCACCAACGCCTGCCGCACCCTGCTGATGAACCTGACCACCCGGCAATGGGACGAGGAACTGCTGCGGCTGTTCGACATCCCCCGCGCCATGCTCCCCCGCATCGAACCGTCCACCGGCGACTTCGGTACCGCGGTCACCGCCGTGCCGGGTGTGCGGATCGGCGCCGCGCTCGGCGACCAGCACGCCGCGCTGTTCGGCCAGACCTGCTTCGCGCCCGGCGAGACCGAGTGCACCTACGGCACCGGCGGATTCCTCATGATGAACACCGGCACCGAGCTGATCCGCTCTCGCCACGGCCTGCTCACCACCATCGGCTATCAGGTGGGTGCGGACCCGGTGTACGCGCTGGAAGGACCTATCGCGGTCACCGGGTCGCTGGTGGGATGGTTGCGCGACATCGCCGGGCTCATCGCCACCGCCCCCGAAATCGAAACCCTCGCCGACACCGTCGACGACAACGGCGGTTGCTACCTGGTCCCCGCCTTCTCCGGCCTCTACGCCCCGCACTGGCGCAGCGACGCCCGAGGCCTGCTGATCGGCCTGACCTCCTACGTCACCAAGGGTCACCTGGCCCGCGCGGCACTCGAAGCCACCGCCTGGCAGACCCGCGACGTGCTCGAGGCCATGAACGCCGACGCGGGCCTGCGCGCGCGATCGCTGCGGGTGGCCGGTGGCATGACCTCGAACAATCTGCTCATGCAGATCATCGCCGATGTCCTCGACATCCCCGTCACGCGCCCCCTGGTCACCGAGACGGTCTCGCTCGGCGCCGCGTACGCCGCAGGCCTGGCCGTCGGCTACTGGCCGGATCTGCAAGGGCTGCGGAGCAATTGGCGGGCAGCGGCCCAATGGGTGCCCCACCACCACCGCTCGACCCGCGACGACGAGTACGAACATTGGCAGCGAGCCGTTCAACTCAGCATCGGCTGGTCCAGGACCAGCCACCGGTCGAACTCGTCGCCATCCGGATAGCGCTGCGCGACCTGCCCGCTTCGCCGCGAAGTCGTGTGGTCCGAACGAACGACTGTGCTACGCCGCGGCGACGACGACGATTGGCCACAGGTCTCCGGGCGAGGAAAGCGTTGTGGTGCAGGTGAAACTGGATTCGAACGGCCCGATCATCTCGCCGTCTGCGTGGACTCCCGCTCAGTTCTCCGACTCTCGGGCTTGGTCGTTCACCTTGACCTCGGCGCAGCAGCGGGCGTTGGTCGACTGCGGTCGCGGCGCGAATCACTCCGTCTTACGTCGCGACCTGGGCGCTCCGGCCGAGAAGTGGTCGCACATCCTCAATTCCGGACCGGGGTTCGTCCGGCTGCGTGGCTTCCCCACCGGGGTCCTCACCGCACCCGAGATCGAGCGGGCCTATCTCGCGCTGGGAACACTGCTCGGTGTTCCGGTCGGCCAGGACCGCGAGGGCAACCTCATCACTCACATCCGCGATGAGCGGCGTGCCGGTCCGGGCATCCGCCGTTATCAGACGAGCCTGAGCCAGGATTTCCACAGCGACGCGTCCGACCTGGTCGGTTTGCTCTGCCTGCGGCCCGCCGCGAAAGGCGGTCGATCGAAGATCGTCAGCGCCCATGCGCTCTACAACGAGATGCTCTCCCGCGCACCGCATCTGGTCGAGGTCATGTATCGGCCCATGCCGTGGAGCCGCCACGCCGAGCCACGTCCGGGTGAGATCTCCCATTTCGAGCTCGCTCCGTTCACCACGATCGACGGAATGCCCCGAATCTCGTTCATCGCCTGGTTCATCCGCCAGTCACAGCACCACCCGGGTGCCCCACGGTTGACCGCCGATCAGCTCGCGGCACTCGATTTGGCGGAGGAGATCGCCAACGACCCCTCGCGTCAGATCACGATGGAATTCCGTGTGGGCGACGTGCAGCTGCTCAACAACACCACCGTGCTGCATGCCCGCGAGGCCTACACAGATCACGACGATCCGGCCTTGCGACGCCATCTGCTCCGACTGTGGCTCACTGTCGAGGCTTCGCGCGCGGACGACGTGCTGCGCGGTGGCAGCCCCGATGTCAGCGTGGACCCGTAGGCAGCGCGGCTGAGAGGGTATCCAGCGATTCCCACTCGTCAGGCGTGAGGCGCAGGTCGGTGACCTCCTGAAAGACATCGAGCTGTCCCGGGTCGGTCACGCTGACCAAAGGGAGGGCGACAGCCTCGTGCTGGAGCAGCCAGCGGATGGCGACCGCGGCGGGTGCGACACCGTGCGCCGCCGCCACCGCCCGCAATCCAGCGAGCAAGGTGTGGTGGCCGGGCAGCCCGTAGTGCCGGTCGACGTAGGCGTGCCGGGCACCGACACGGGTCAGCGCGTGCTCGAACTTGCCGGTGAGAAATCCGCGAGCCAATGCCGCACTGCACACCAAACCCAACCGTTGGCCGACCTCCGATCCCACCAGGTGTTCGACACCGCCGCGCTCGGCGAGACTGAATTCCTCCTGGATCACCGTGAACTCGGCGTTCGATGACCGGCGCAGGGCGGCCCGCGTGGCTCGCAGCCGGTCTGTCGAGAACCGCGAGACACCGATGTGGTGAGTACGCGCCCCGACCAGCGCGGCGAACCCGGCCGCGATCTCCTCCGGTGCCGTGACGCCGTCGTCGGCGTGCGCGAGAATCGCTTCGGCCACGGATATGCCGAGCCGATCCAGCGAGGCATCGACGGCCTCGGCGACCACAGCCGGGGCGAGCCCCTCGACACCGGGACACAGGCCGACCTTGGTCATGATCCGGATCTCGTTCTCGATGCCGCGCCGACGTACCCAGGATCCGATCATGCTCTCCGAGTCGGCGGCGCTGGTTCGGGCGGCGTAGGAATAGCCGTCGGAGGTATCGATGAACCTGCCGCCGATCTCGAAGAATCTGTCCAGAATCGCATCGGCCCTCTCGGATCCGACGATCCAGCCGAACACACTGCCGCCGAGTCCGATCGGGATCGTGGCCGTCGCCTTCCAGGTTCTCACCGCCTCGGCACCGAATTCGTTCGTCACAGTGGCGTCCCGCCTGTTCGAAACCGTTCTGCGAGTGGCATTTCCGGTGACCCGACACTGCCATACCCCGCCGACCGCACCAATGGGACCACTTCCTCGACGAATCGGTTCAGATCGGTCGGCAAGACGGCGGGCATGATCACGTAGCCGTCGGCGGCGCCGCGCCGAACCCAGTCGATCATGGCCGTGGCGACCGTTGCCGGTGATCCGACCAGCAGGCGGTGCCCCCGGCTCGTCGCCATCAATTGCGCGACCTGACCGACGGTGTAGCAGCGAGCCAGCGCCATGTCTCGGATCACCTGGTAATAGGTTTGGTTGCCGGAAATGGACGCTGCCACAGGTAGTTCCAGATCGAACGGATCGTCGACGGCCAGTGTGTTCGGCGGCAGCCCCACGCTGCGTTCGAGCTGGCGGACGCTCGGCGCCGGATCGACGAGCGCATCGAGCGCGGCCAGACGTTCATGGGCGTCGTCGTCGGTCGAGCCGACCACCGGAATCAATCCGGGCAGCACCCGAATTCGCCGTCGCGGATCCACGGCGGACGCGCGCGAACGCAGACGTTGCCGGAAGGCGTGGGCCGCCCCCACCGTGGACGCCACCGTGAACACCAGATCCGCGAATCCCGCCGCGAGTGCGATCCCCTGCTCGCTCGAACCGGCCTGCACCAGCAGCGGTACCCGCTGCGGTGACGGTGGCACGTCGAGCGGACCACGAACGCGAAAGAACTCACCGTCGTGCTCGATCGGTCTGATCGCGGCCGGGTCGGCCCACACCCCGTTCGGGTCGGCCCGGATCGCGTCGGGTCGCCAGCTGTTCCACAGCGCGAGGCACACCCGGACGAACTCGTTCGCGCGACGGTAGCGCACGTCGTGGTCAGGGATGTCGGCCCATCCGAAGTTGTCGGCCGCTTCGCGAGTGGCCGAGGTGACGATGTTCCAGCCGATCCGCCCGTTCCCCAGATGGTCGAGGGAGGCGAGGCGTCGTGCGACGTTGAAGGGTTCGTTGTAGGACGTCGACTGCGTGATGATCACGCCGATGTGTTCGGTCGCCCGCAGAATCGCGGCCGCGAGCACCGCGGGCTCCACGGCACCCGCGGGTCGGACCGCCACGTCCGACCACACCGCCATGCTGTCGGCGAGAAACACCGCATCGAGTCCACCTCGTTCGGCGGTGCGGGCCAGCGCACAGAAGTACTCGGGCTTGATGTTGGCCAGCGGGTCGGCTCCCGGGCTACGCCAGGAAGCGCTGTGATAGCCGGTCGAGCACAGGAACGCGCACAGAGTCATGTCCTCGGGTGTGGTCGGCCTAGTGCTCACGAAGGCCTCCGTGACTCAGAAACGTGGACAACGAGGCGGCGAGCCGCTCGGCCGCGTCGCCGTGCAACACCTCGAAATGCGTACAGTCCATCGTGACCGTCGTCGCCTCTGTCAGCACCGTCTCGAGCCACTGCGCGTCGACGCCGAGCAGGTCGGCCGTCGCCGTCGCGCGTACCACGAGCGTGTCCACCGTCAGCTGCCCGGGCTCGTAGCCGACACCGTGGATCATGTTGAGCCGCAGACAGTCTGCCCACCGCCGGATCGTCTCGGCCGAGACCAGCCGCAACGGGCCGGACGCCGCGCGGACCAATCGAAGCGCATCGGTGATTCCCAGTGGGTGCTCGGGCAGATCGCGGTACCCGGAGTCGGTGAGCACGCGTCGCAACACGAGGTCCTCATCGATTCGCTCACTCGATCTCACCCAGGCCGGGTCGACGAGCGTCATCGATGACACCTGCTTGCCGAGATCACGCAGGTATCGTGCGACAGCCGGGGCCAGCAACGCGCCGAACGAGTATCCGAAGACATCGACGGGCGCGTCGGTCACCTGCGCGGCCACCTCGACCGCGTAGTACCGGGCCAAGGCGTCCATTCCCGCGTCATCGAGGACGGCCCGTGCCCGATCGTCCTGTTCCACATAGAGGATTCGGCCCTCGAACCTCAGCTGTCCAACCAAGGGGAAGTAGGCCAAGCAAGTTCCGATCGCGGGATGCAGCAGAATCAGGACGCGGTCCGCGCTGCCTGCGCGAGCCAACCGCACGGGCCCACGAGTGACGTGCGGGCGCAGACCCGGAATCCGAACGGCCAGCTTCTCGACAGTGGCGGCGGCGAGGACATCCAGCCCGGTCACCCGGGTACCGGAGTGGCGCGCGATTTCCTCGGCGACCTGCACGGCCAGTAGGGAGTTCAGGCCGAGGTCGGCGAACGACGTGGTCGGTTCGATCCGGGTGTCCGCCACCGCCGCACTCACGACCGACGCGATCAGGTATTGCAAGCCTGTCGCGAATCGCGACCGATCCAGCTCGGTGTCCTGAGCACCACCGACGGTCGCCGCAGGGTCGATCTTACCGCTCGAGGTCCGACAGAAACGGGTCACGATGTCGATCCGGTCCGGAACCAGTTGCGGCAGAACACGTTCGCGTATGTCGTCGCGCACGGTCGAGGCAGTCGGGTGCGCGCCCGGCCGGGGGATCACCGCGGCCCGCACCATCGAGGGGCCGTCCTGATGACCGGTCACCCAGGCGATCGCCGCGTCGACGCCGTCGATCGATTCCAGGGCGTCGGCGACCGCGATCAGGTCGACTCGACGCCCCCGAACCTGCTCCACGTCCCCCCGACGCCCCAGGAAGTACAGCAGTTCCCCGGACCGGCGCACGATGTCTCCGGTCCGGAACCAGCACAAGCCCTCGGGGGTTCGACGGAACCGGTCCGATTCGGCCGACTGTCCTGAAACCAGGTAGCCGCGCGCCACCTGGTCGCCGCCGACCCAGAGCTCGGCCGCTCCGTCCGGAAGTCCGGCGGCATCGCCGTCGAGGAACACGTGTACCCCCGGCGCGGCACGACCGATCGGGACGACGTCGGGAGCCGGAACGCCTGCGGGCACCGTGTGGAAGATCGCGTCCCCACACACTTCGGTCGACCCGTAGGAGTTGATCACCTGCGCGAGTGGACACAACGCGCGGAGGGTGACCAGCCAGCTGCCGCGAAGTTCCTCCCCGGTGAGGATCCAGCGCCGCACCGTCGCCAACGCGGCCGCGCCCATCGCGTTCAGTGCTGGAATGCAGCTCGGCGTCAGCGTGACCTGCTCGATCCTGGTCGTCCGGATGAACTCGGCCAGCAACCCTGGATCGCGTTGGGCGAGCACCGGTGCGACTACCATCGTCCGCCCACTGCGATAGGCACCGAGAATCTCGGTGAGGCTGTCGATGAAGGCCGGGTTGGTCTTGATCGCGCAGCGTTCCACGTCGGGGCTGAAGAACGCGCGCACGGCCCAGTCGATCCTGGCGTCCAAGCCGCGACGTGTTCCGACGACGCCCTTCGGTGCCCCGGTACTTCCCGAGGTGAAAAGAATGAAGGCGTCGTCGGAGCTCCGACTCGGCTTCGAACCTCGGCCGTCGACGACGGCGATCCCGTCGTCATCGACGATCGCCGCGGGTGCGGCGGCAGCGATGATCGCTTCGATCACGACCGGCGGCGTCGCGATGTCGACCGGCGCCACACAGCACCCCAGCTCGACCGCCGCGAGAAGGGCGATCACGTAGCGGTCGGACAGATGCAGGCGAAGCACCACGACATCGGATGCGCCGAGACCGAGCGCACGGTATTGCGCTGTCATCTGCTCGACCGCTGCTGTCAGCGCGGCGGGCGAGTAGTCGCGGTCCCGGCACGACAGCGACGCGCCGGTGGCGCTCACGCGTGACGACATCGGGTTCATCCTTTGACCGCCCGGACGGCATACATCGCCGTACGTCGACGCGCGCTCGGCTCTCGGTACGGATTCTCTCCGCGAGTCACCGTCACCACGCTCTGCGAGCTGAAAGCGCTGATGACATCGGCGATGGTCGGCTTGCCCGAAATCAGCACCGCCAGGCCGCGCGCGAGTACGTCGTCGTCGGGGAAGACCTCCGCCAGCGCTGCCGTCAATCGGGGCGCCGCGACGATCACCGTCACCGAGACAACTCCTCCTTCGGCCGCGATCGACTGGAGAGCATCGGCCGTGGACCGGAGCGTCGCCGGTCGCTGCAACGGTGGCAGACCGTTCGCCAGCACCGTGTCGAACGCGTCGACGGTGAACGGCAGCGCGGTCACGTCACCGACGACGAGGTCGGCGCGCGGGCAGGCGGCGGCCACGACGTGCAGAAGGTCTGGTCGCTTGTCGACGCCGACGAGCAGTGTCGTGTCCGGGCACAGCATCGCCGCGACACCCAGATCCACGCCCGCCCCGCACCCGATGTCGACCACACGGCCACCGGCGGACCCCGCGATGGCGTGGTAGGTGTTCCCGAGACCGAGAAACCTGCCGACGGCCTGAGCGGGTAGGGCGTCGATCGCGATGGGTGGGTAGCCGTGGATCGCCATCGCTTCGGCGCCACCGAGAAAGGCACGCTCTCCACGCGCACCACGCCGGGCGCGAGAGTAGAAGCCGTCGACAACATGTTCGGCCAGCGGACGGCGTCCCATGACCGCGTCGGCGAGACCCGCCAGCGACTGATAGCTTTCGCCGCCGTGTGCTGGGGCCGCGAAGACCGATCGGACTGCGTCGCGCGAGAGTCCCAGGTCGGACCGGGCGGCAGCGAGCAGGTGCTCGGCTACCTGCCGTGCAGAATCAGGTTCGTCACGCTCTGACATAGGTGCATCCCTAGCGTTCTCTCCAACCACAGCAACGCGGCCGAGGGATTGATCTCGAGGAAGTAGGTTTCCTCACCGGTGTCGATCAGATCGACGGCGCCGACCTGGATTTCGAGTGTCCGCATGAGCTGGCGAATGGCGCTGACCAGTGGTTCGTCGAGGCGGTGGTGGTCGAAACGAGGGTGATCGTTCGCGGCCCGTCGCCAGTCGGCGGCGTCGTCGGCC
Source organism: Nocardia caishijiensis NBRC 108228 (assembly GCF_001612825.1). Lineage (GTDB taxonomy): Bacteria > Actinomycetota > Actinomycetes > Mycobacteriales > Mycobacteriaceae > Nocardia > Nocardia caishijiensis. Next base: position 81,970 of record NZ_BDBE01000040.1, read on the forward strand.
GCGCGAGCCAGTGACGCGGCGAAGGTGCGTTCCCCGATCACGGTGACACGGTGCTCGACCCGAGGCCGCAGACGTTGCTGGAACAGGCAGGGGTAATCCGGCAACGCGATGTCGTCGGGCGTGATCACCGAGGTATAGAGGAAGCTGCGCTGTCGATCGCGCGACGAGAGGATCGGCGAGCTGAGGCTCTTGTGCACCACGCCTGCCGCACACCCGCGCGCGAACTGCCGCAGCTCGTCGATCCGGCTGGTCACCAGCGTGGCGGGAATCGTCAATCCGGCATGCTGTGCCGACGTCAGCTGGATCAGCTTGTTCTCGGCGGTACGCAGCTGCCACGGTGAGTTCACCCAGCGGGCCACCTCCACGCGTGCCAGCCATCCCCACAGCACTGAGTCCGCCTGCTCTGTCGCATGATCCAGCAGGTCCGGCTCGACCGCTCGCCAATCATCGGCGCGTCGCACAGTTCGGTCGTAGTGGAAATGAACGAACTGCCCGGGCCGAAACCCACGGCAGTAGCCGACGTCGTACTGTGCCCGATCTCCACTCTGCGGAAAGGTCATGCTCGGCTGGCGACCGATACGGTCCACGAGTACAGCGTGGACATCGGCTCCGGTGTCGGCCAGCAGCATCGCGATCCGCGCGAGATCGGGGTCGCAGCTGTGCCCGACGAGGAGAATTCGGGCGGCACCAGATCGCCGGTCGCGTGCCGCCTCGAACACGCTGCTGCCCACGATGATTCGCTCGTCCCAGCGCACTGCGGACGGCACACCGGCCTCGTGCCACGACACGCTGTCGCGATACAACTCGCTGGTCACTGTGGTCTCCGTTCGAACCGGCCCGTGCCGGGCGCCGCACTCGGTGCCCGGCACGGAAACGGTCGACCGCTCGCTCAGACTCCGGCCTTGCAATCCATGATTCCGAAAGCGCCGAGCGGGGCGGGCCATGAGGTTTCGCTCAGCGGACCGTAGGCCGCGGTCATCAGTTCCAGGGTCGGCTCGATCGGTGGCTGGTGCTCGCTGGTCGACGGCAGCGGCCGGTGGTGGATGAATGCCCCGACCTTGCCGCAGAACTCCGCGTAGTCCTTCGTGAACAGGATGAAGGCGTGCCACATCTGGTCGATCGGCAGGCTCGGTGCCGGTGACGCGTCGACGAGACTGCCGAGCAACAGGAACTTCTTCACGTCTTCGAACAGAGCGCGGGCGTCGTCGTCGGTGTACCCGTGATCCTTGGCGAACTTCTCGATCAGGAATTCCTGCGGCGGATGTGCCAATGCCCGCTGTGCCAGCGGCGTCGAAACGCGCTCGCGCAGCTCTACTTCGGTGAATCCACACAGCGGTTCATCGATGAACTTCTGCACCTTGTCGGTATATGTCATGTTCCTATTCCCTTTCGGTGGTGACGGCGCCATGATTTCGGCGGGAGGGCCGGTCCTCAGCCAGATACTCGGGAAGTATCCGGATGTGCCGGAGCGTGATACTGAGGCGCATATCCACGTCCTCAGCTTCGGCGAGAAGGCAATGCTCGTGCGTGTTCTGGAGTGGGAGGCTCATGAGCACAACGGACGAATCCGACAGGCGGTACCGCACCGCCGGTTCGGTACCCACCGCGCGGACCGCGAGGGTCCGGGTGGCGCCGAAACTGACGATCGCGATCGTGCTGTCCGGCTCGTGGAGCCATGCCTTGTCGCAGTGCCAGCCGGTGAAATCCGCGCGATCGCGGTACAGGTTGGCGAGCGCGTAGTTGAAGGTGAGCCCGAACCGCACGCCGACGAGATCACGCAGGTCGGCCAGTTCCGGTGTCCACGGCCGACTCGGCGCCATCCCGTCCAGCGCCAGGGGGACATCGGAGAACGACGAGGTGAGCCGAGGCGCGAGGTGGCGGTGCGAGCCGATGAGGATCTCACTGTGCTGATGGCGGTCCGCGACAAGCAGTTGCTCACGGATCCGTACACCGAGGGCGGTTCCAACCACATTGTCTACCACCGTCAGCCCGTCTGTTTCTCGCGGGTCCGATGACTCCATGTATCTACGCTCCCTTCGGAATCGCGCAGAAATGACCGTATCCCGCTGTGGCGCAACATAATGTCGGCTCTTCGACGGACATCGGTCGCCGGTTTCGAACTCTACGATCGGCGCTATGGGCGTCATGAGTCGCATTCGGTCGGTCGTCTTTCCGAATGCGCGATTCCGGAAGACACACGCACCGAACATCAGCGACAACAATTCGCCGGAAGCGATTCCCATGGTCGACGACGTCGCTCGGACGAGCGCCCGGGCACTGCGTCACCACGATCGTCGAGAGCACCGCATACCACTGCGGCAGAGTCGATTCCGGTTCCGGGGATGACCGCGCGCGACTCTGGTCCGGCGCATCCTTTCGTGCCGTTCGCCGACGGATTGGTCGCTGCCGCGGCCCTCGGGGAACTGGCAGCCACTTCGCCCGGTGTCGATGGGGGGTCGATCGCTGTCTTCGCGGTGTTCGTCGGTATCGCCGCGGCGGTTTTCGGCCGGGCCAGGTACCTCGCGCCGGTGGCAGGCTTCTTCTATTCCGCGATCGGACTCTTGGCGTGCATTCCCGTCGTCGCCGAATTCTTGCGCGGCACACCGTGTGACACCGCACCCCCGGCGCTGCGCTACGCCATCTTCGCCCTGCTGACGGTGCTCGCCGGGCTTGGCATGTTCGCCGCCGTGGTGACGACAGGAATCGCACCCAAGTTCGGACTGCGCTGGTTCGGGGCGGTCGAGCTGTTGACGGCAGCGACGTCGCCGTTCGGGATCGACGCACTACCCGACCCGGTCCCGCTCAGCACGATGATCCTGCTGGCCATGCCGCTGGGTTGGCTGGCCGCGCGTCGGTCCGACGCGGTACTCGACGGCGGGACGAGCGCGCTGGCCGCGGTGGCGATCCTGGTCGCGGCGTTCGCGCCGCAGTGCGCGGACAGCGCCGATACCGACGGAATCGTCATGGTCCTGGTGTTCGGCGCCACCTTCGCGGTCGCGAGTGCGATCGGTGCGAGTGTCCGGACCCGGCGCTGATCAAGGTCTCCACGGGGCGACGGTGTGGCTCAGCGACGCCCAGACCAAGGGACTGTCGGCGATGTCGCCGACGGCCTGCCATCGTTGCAGGCATCGGCGCTGCCAGGCGCGCAGATCCCCGACGGGGTCGAGACCTTCGTGGGCTCGATCGACGCGCAATCCGAGCTCGGTGGTCGGTTTCGCGGCCGTGCCAGGACCGAACTCGGCGAAGGCGCGATTGGTCGGCAGGGTCCATCGGGTGGTGGTGACCAGGGCCGCACCCGCGTTCACCATCGCGACGACCAGCCCGAATGTCTCGGCGGATCGGTAGTCGACGCCGCCCTCGCATGCGATCAGCGCGACGCGGGGCGGCATCGGCCACAGCCGGGCGCCCGGCTGCGGTTCGGTATGACCGTAGACACGGTGCGCGGCCGAGTCGCCCGCGAGGGTGCCGAGCAGCAGGTCGACGGCGGCCAACGGCCGGTGATCACCTGCCGACGGCATCGGATTCCCGTCGGCATCCGTCCGAGCCAGTGGCTGCGCCATGCCCCAGGTGTTGCGGGTGTCGTGGATGTGCAGGGCGGCAGAGCCCGGCTCGTCGACGGCGGCCGAGACATGCCCGAAATAGAACAGGCGCGAGCGTTCGGAACGCAATGCGGTCGCGAGGTCTCGACGGCTCACGCGGGCGCCGATGCAGCGGCCGCGTTCCGACGCCGGTATCCGACCGGTCGTCACGTACGACGCGACCAGGTCCCTGAAATCGGCGTGGTCACCGGGGCCGAGAACCGGACCGAGGTTGTGGATCTCGGCCCCCGCCGGGGTTTGTGGGTCGATGAGCACGAGCGCCGGTCGGTGTGCGACCGCCGACCACTCCGACGGTCGATTCGCTCGCCCGGCGTGGACGGCGGCTGGTGGCTCGTAGACCACCTCCGCGACGTCGAGCATGCGGTGCAGGCCGTCGACGATCAACAGATCCCACGGCACGCTCGACAAACGGACACTCGGCGTGAGGCGCACACAGATCCGTTCGCCGTCGCGCGCCCGCTGCCCGATCTGGACGGAGAGCGCGATCGGCAGGACCGCGGCCGTCAATGCCTCAACGACCCGCAGCTCGCCGTCACGATCGGCGAATGCGCCGGTGAGTGCGCGCTCGACCCCTTGTCCGCCCGATTCCCCCGTGAGTCTCGCCGGTAGGGCGGCCCGCAGGAGGTCGAGGGCGCGTTCCAGCGGGTCGGCAGGCACCACGGCGCATTCACAGCGCTCCGGTCGGTCCAGCCAGCGCCACGACAGGTAGGTGTCACCGGCGTCGACCGCACGCACGAGTACCTCTGCCGATGCGTTCACCGCTCGTCCGTCGGCCCGGTCAGCTCACACAGCAGCACCGCGCCCGGGGCCGGGTCGCCACCGGAGAGCAGTTCGAGGTAGGCCTCGATCGCATCGAGACGGGCTCGGAGCACTCGCGACACCGAATCGGGGTGATCGGTGAGGAGGAGGTCGTCCATTTGTGCGCGCGCGTTGCCGACCGCTGTCTCGGCAGCCATCAGCAACTCGGTCACTTCGGCCGGGAAGTGGTTGTCACCGGCGATGCTCAGCCGGGCCGCGGCGGCACGGTGCAGATTCCAGCCCTCGAGGAGCTCACGATCCACTTCGATACCGGTACGCCCGAACAGACTGCCGCGCAGGTGTTCCGGCGCCGTCTCGGCCGAGAACAGCCCGAAGGACCGGGCGCCACGCGGCTGGTCACCGACCTCGGGCAGTTCGGCGTACAGACCGCCGTCTGTCCGAGCCTCGACGGGCGCGACGCCGAGCAGTCGGCCGGTCGCTTCCTCCGTCGTGTAGGCGAGCAGCTCGGCGGCTTCGGCACACCACGGGTCGACACCGGCGGCGAGCCGGGAACGCAGCTCGTAGGTGCGATCGGCGGCGCGGTAATCGATCCGGATCTCCGGTCGCGCCGGGCCCGGCCAGGCCAGGATTCGTGGCGGCACCACAGTCGGGTCGACCATCGCGTACTCGACGTCGTCCACGGGGGCCACGCGGTCGTGGGCGAAGGGGCCCGCCCCGATCAGCGCGGACTCATCGGCGGCGCGCCACTCGGCCAGCGCCGCCGACAGTCGCACGTCATCGATCCCGGCGAGTTGTTCGGCGAGGTCGACGATATCCTCGCCCAGACCGAGCTCGGTGGCGACAGCTACCGCATCCCGTAGCAGATCTGTTGCCGCCGAGGACAATTCGCCCTCCACCGCCTGCTCACCGAGGGAGGGCAACACGTACGCGCCGTGGCCGAACAATCGCCGCGCCACGGCGTCACGCCCACAACGGTGCTCGGCCAGTGCCTCGTCGAGCAACAATGCGCCGCTGTCCAGCGGACGCAGTGTCCACCGAGCGACCGCCGCCACATGCGCGCGATGGGCCCACGCGGCGGGCAGAGTGGGACAGTCGAAATGCGCCACCGACACTCCGTCGACGCGAAGTCGCGCCACGAGCGCAGCGAGTGCGGGCTCGGCGAACACCTCGGCCAGTGCGGTGGGATCAGTGCGGGGGTCGACCGACCAGCCGAGCGGGTCGGTTGGCGCCAACGGGTCGATCGCGATCGAAACGCCCGTGCTCACGCGCAATTCCGCAGCGGGTAGCGCGGCAGCGCGATGGGCGAACCAGCCGACTCCGCCTGCCTCGTCGACGACGATGCGACCCGCTCGAGTGCTTACCACGATGTGCTCCCCCGCTGCTCGCCGGTTCGTAGTTCGTCGAGAACCGCGCTCGCTTCGTCGAATCGCGCGCCGATACCGTGCACCGTGGGTGCCTCGACGAACTCGGCGAGGTCGTCGTTGCCGATCACGGCGGTCACCGCCATGAAGAGCATGGCGTCGACGATGCGAGTAGCGGTGCTCGGGTTACGCGCCGACGCGCCGACAGGCCGGGCACCGGCGGCGCGCCACTCGGCCAGCACCCGCGTCCGCAGATCGTCGAACGGGACCCGGCCCGCGCCGCCGCTCAGCAGGTCCGCCGCGAGGTCGCGTTCCCAGCAGGACTCCGCGACAGCCTCCAATTCCCCTGCCGCCCTGGTCAAGATGTCCCTGTCGAGCACGCGGCCGATCTCGACCGGTTCGGTTTTCCGTTCCGGCACCGCGGGTTCCGCGACCGACACTTCGCGCTGTGCGGTTCGGTTCCGTGCGCGAGCGTCGTCGAGTCGGACCGAGCGCAGCTTGCTGTACAGGATCGTCGCATCGGTGAGTGCGCGGCCGTCGACGGCCCACCGCAGCATGGTCGCCCTCGCCCGGAGGTAGGCCTGCGCGAACCGAGGGTCGTCGCGCACCGCCGGATCTGCGCCGATACCGACCGCGAGGAGGTCTTCGACACGGCGGGTCTCACTCGGCGACGGTGGCCGTGCGGGGAGGTCCGGGTCGCCGTGGATCGCGAGCGCGGCGATCGCCTCGTCGAATGCCGCGCAGAGCCGGTGGTCGGCGACGAAATCGGCGCGTTTGTCCAGCAGGATGGATGCGTAGCGGCGCAGTGCGATCGGTAGGTAGCGATCGTGGTAGGCCGACGGTCGCGCGACGAAGTGGTCGGCGTCGACCACGCTGTCGACCACGCCACCGATTCCGCTGTCGAGACGCTCACCCGCCATCACCTTGCGCACACCGGGCGGCACCGCCAGTTCGAAGCTCTTCACCCGCTCGGAGATCTTGTTCGGCACGCCCCGCGGACGATGGCTGTGCGCGATCGCGGCGAATTGCGCACTGAATCGAGCCAGCGGGTCCGCGTAGTCGGCGTAGAGCCGCGAGACGGCGAGCCAGCCGTCCGGTTCGTCGACGCTGGTGTCGGTGCCTGCCAGAAATGCCGCCAGGGCGCCGTACCGATCCCGTACCCACTCCCGTGCACCACCGAGCACCCCGGACCAACCCTTGAGTTCGTCGATGAACTCCTTCTTACGAGGTTTGGGCGCGGCGGCCGCGACGAACCACGCGTGAACCAGTTCGTTTCGTGACACTCGGGATGCGGAATCTGTTCGTGCCCACCACAGTTCGCGAACCCAGTCCGATCGGGGATATCGCTGCCCGGTAGGTGATGGCGTCACTCCGCCGATCCTGACAGCCGGATCGACGGATCACCATCGGTCGTGTGAATGACAGCTGCCCGGGGGATCGGTGGATGCGGTATGGATACCGTCGACGCCGATACCACTCGGTGCCCGTACTGCGGCACACCTTGTCCAACACCCGCTCCCCTGTCGGCACGCGAACGTGAGGTGCTGCGGACGTGGCTGCTCAGCGAGTCGAAGACGCAGGTCGCCGAGCAACTGTTCATCACCAGGGGAACCATCAACACCCATCTGAGCCGAGCCAGGTGCAAATACGCCGCCATCGGTCGGGACGCACCGACCAAGTCGGCTCTGCTGGCCAGAGCGCTGCAGGACGGCATCGTCGGTCTCCACGAACTCTGATGTCCCCCGAATCGGGGACTACCCGACGATCCCGCGAGCCAGCAGACTGATCGGGTGCGACGCGGCAGGAACAGGAGGCTGATGGAGGACCGGGCCGGTTACCAGGTCACCGTGCCGACCGGCGCGCTCGGTGATCTGATCGATGCCGTGCACGAACTCGCGTTCGGCGAATCCGTACCGACCTGGCGCATCGGCAATGTCACCTACCTCGGCCGCCCACGGGTGCGAGACCTGCCGGTGCCGGGCCGGATGGCGAACCGGCTCGGCCACCCCGTCGCCGCGATCGCGCTCACCCAATGGAGCTGCCCCACGGTCGATGTCGTCTTCGTCGTCGGCCGGAACGCGGCCTACGCGCAGTTCTGCTGCCACATCGATCCCCACGCACCCGGACCCGATCTCGACCGGTTGCGCGGATTGGTGAGCACGACCGCTGCCGTGCTCACCGCCCGTGGCATCCCCGCCCATACGGATCAGATCGCCGAACGGTAGCTGCTCAGAGCTCGTCGAGCTGGATCAGGCCGTCCTGCAACGCTCGGGCGAGCAGGGCGGCCTTGGTCGGCGCGGACCGATCGACCGCCGCGAACTTCTCGCGGATCCGAGCCAGGTGGGTGTTCACGGTACCGATCGAGATGTATAGGGCCTTGGCGACTTCGGACTTCGTTTCGGCACGGATCCAGGCGATGAGCACCTCGACCTCGCGGGGGCTCAATTCTGGTGCGACCAAGCCCGTCTCGCTCGGTGCGGTCGCGGAAACGGGTCCTGACGTCATGGCTGCCCTCCGACACTCGATTCACTACGGACGCCCAACGATCGCTGGGGCGTCCCGGCTCCATCAAAGAGCAACTTTCCAGCGAGATCACTCCTGTTGCCGAAAGTGACCGCTCTCAGGTGAGGGCAACTACTCTCACACGGTGTAACGGACAGCCCTCTTCGGCGAAGTATCAACGGGGGGACGAGATCTCAGGAGAAGTGACTATTTCCGTCGAGGACCCGATATCCGCGCAACTCATCCGCGAAGGTCTGCGCGCGCTGGTCGATCACCCGGACGAGATCATCTTCCGCGGCTTTCGCAGCGAGGACGTGATCAACGCGGCCGGTGCTTCACAAGCGACGTTCTATCGCCGATTCGCGACCAAACGAGCGTTCCTCCACGCGGTCCTCGACACCATGCACGCCCACGACGACTGCTCCGTCGAATCCGTCCGCGCCACCGTCGCCGGGCAGATCGCCACGAACGCCAACGTCGGCCGCTCGGTGGTACGCGCCCTCGCCGAACACTACTTCGACGCCCTCACCGACCGGACCACACTGAGCAAGAATCTCATGTCCCACCTGCTCGCGATCAGCGACGCGCGTACTGCCCGGGCCGTTCAGGCGCATTTTCGCCGACGCGACGAACTCGCCATCGCCAGCGTCGATGTGGCCTTCGAACGGACCGGCGCCTCGCTGCGCACACCCTTCACCACCAAATCGCTCGGCGTGGCGCTCACCGCGCTGGTCGACGGCTTCCGCCTGCGGATCAACAGCGATCCCGCCGCGGTCACCTCGAACCTGGCGGCCGACACCATCGTCGCCCTGCTCAACGGGGCGATCGCGATGCCCGATCGCCACGAACACATCGACGACGTACTCACCACCCATTACCCGGCCGTTCCCAGCGCCGAACTGCCCCGTGATCTCCGCGCGGCGATTCTCGGCGCTGCCCGCGAAGAGTTCGACGCCCGTGGCTATTTCGGCGCGTCGATGGAGGCTGTCGGCGCACGGGCCGGGGTGCCCATCGGTACGGTGCGCACCCTGTTCCCGAACAAGCCGCACCTGATCATCGGCGCTCTGCGCAGGCACGTCGCCGAGCTGACCGAGGCGGTGGCCGACGACACGAAACTCACGCTGGACGAGACAACGGTCATCAGCAACCATCTGCTGCGGCTCGCCCAGCTCACCGCGCGTGAGACCGCATTCATGGACGCGCTGCTCGTGGCCCTCGCCCACGACACCCGCGGCGAGCCCGACGGACTTCTGTCGCTGCGCGAGCAGGTGGACCTGCCTGCCATCATCGCCCCGGTGATCGCCGAAGCACAACGCAAAGGCACGTTGGCCAAGCTCGCCGCACCCGACGAGCTCGCCGCCACGATCACCAATATCCTGCTGCACCGGTGTTTCACCCGCCGGGCCGACTCGCCCGAGGAGAACACCGCGTTCATCGTCGAACTACTGCTGCACGGTCTCGCGCGCAGTGCGCCTACGGCGCGCTGACCCGCCCGTCGTGCTTGATCGCGTACCGGAATTCGACGCTGCCGAACGGCCGCGTCCGGACCAGTGGCTCGGCTCGGGTGCCGAGCCTGCCGCGCAGGTCACGGTATTCGCGACTGGCCGCTGTGAGCGTGTCGAGGAACACCGAACCCACCAGGTCGGTGAACGACGCGTCGGGGGTGCGTCCGGGACGCAGCTCCACCACTAGCGTGAGCTGATCGGCCCTGGTCGCGCCGCTGTCCTTGCCGAGGACGAACTTCCCGGTGAGCTCGGCAGCGACCCTCGGGTCGGCGAGCGCGCCACGGATCGTGTCGGGATGGAACTTCACCGAGTAGAAGCTCTGTGCCACATCGGGACGGCCACGCAGCGCGACGAATCCGGCGTCCGCCGTGGTGGTCGGCACTGTCGCGGGACGGCCTGCGGCGCGCAACGCCGAACCCACCTCCGCCGCGGTGTGAACCGAGCCGACGTCGTTGATCCGATAGCGCACCAACGGCATCGCGTTGGCGAGTGTGCACAACAGCCGGTCGTCGGCGTCGGTCTCGAAGTAGCGGTAGGCGGGGTCGTACTCGACGAAGGTCGGCAGATCGGGATCGGGGCCGAACAGATCGTGCCGCAGGTTGTCGTCGCGATCGGCGAGTCGGCGGATCGCGATCGAGGCGGGTGTCTCGTACCCGAACATGCCCGCGTCGGCGGCACCGTAGAGCAGACAGGTGTCCTCCACGCGGCCCGGTTTGCCGAGCAGCGTCAGCAGATTGTCGCGCCAGGCCTCACTGATGCTCTCGCCCGCCATCAGGACCTTGATGTCCTGATCGAGGACGGCGGCGGGAGCGCCGTCGAACACGTCGCGGACGAACGGTGGGTAACCGGCGATCACGATCTGCCGGTAGTACGGGCCGAGTGCGGCGATATCGGCGCGGATCAGCTCGACATCCATGCCGGGGGTCATCACCGACACCCGCAGGTCGTGTGGCGAGAGATCCGCGACCGAACGGAACGTGTAGGTTCCGCCGATCCAATCGCCCATCGAGAAGCCGACGACGACGAGAGTCGGCCTGGTGGCGGCCCGGAAGCCGTGCAGGATTCGGGCATGCAAGCGCACACCGTGTTCGTGGGAGATGCCGTCGCGCGCCCAATAGGTCGGCGCACCCGATGAGCCCGAACTCGACGACCAGGTACCCGCACCGGTGATCGACCCGCCCGCGATCAGTTCGTGTGGCGGGTAGGCGCGGATGTAGTTGTCCTTGGTCACCGGCGGCACCTCGGCGAAATCGCGCGGCGTACGAACAGCATCCGCGTCGACTCCGTTGTCGCACAGGAATTTCGCGTACGCCGGTACGTCGCGAGCTGCCTGCCGGAACACCCGCAGCGCTTGGATGAATCCGGGTCGTGTCTGTGTGGGAACCATCACCGCTCCTCGTCGATGCGCGAGTGGCCGTGCTGCCCTCGCGGAATCGACACCGATCCCCCGGGTGTGCGAGGGCTCGTCGGAGTTGTCGACTGTTCGCCCTACAGACAAGCGGCCGTGGCCGGTGGGATCGTCGGTGCACGCAGGCCGTGGCGGGCGGCCGGTGCTCGAGTCATGACCCTGTATCGGCGGTGGAACAACCCATGCGGACCAACGACTATCTCGCCAGGATCGTGCTCCTGGAGGTCAGTGCGGTGCGGGCGCGAACGCTTGCCGCCGAGGCCGCGGCCCAGCGGGAGGCCGTCCTGGCCGAACACGCCGCACAGGCCGCGCGGGAACGGGCCGACCAGCAGCAACGGGCAGCCGTCGAACGTCGGCAGCTCGTGCGCAGAATCCTGTCCAGCGCAGGCGGACTCGCCGTCCTGGCGGTGCCGGTCTGGGTGCTCACCCCGGTGGTCGGGTCGATTCTGTCGATCTTCAGCGACAACATCACCGAGGTGGTGTTCCTGTCCGGTGACACCGGAGACACCTCGGGCAGCGGACCGTGGACGCTGTACAGCCTGCTGTGGAAGCTCTTGCTCGGCATGATCGCCGGACTGGCGACCCTCGGATTCGTCCTCCCCTACCCGAGGGACGAGGAAGTCGTGTCCGTGCCCGCGATGGTCGGGTTCGGCGGCGGGCTGCTGGTGTTGGCCTATCACGCTGTCGCCGGATCGGGTTCGGCGACAAGTTGGTGGTGGCCACCACTGTTCGCGGTGCTCGGCCACCTCGGCTACGGGCTGTACCGGCGGATCCAGCAAGAACAGGGAGCACAGTGAGCTCGAGTTTCATCTCGTTCGATCTCGTCGGGGCGACGGTCGACGCCGCGTCCAGCGCAGCGGCACGTGCGGCGCGTGAACGTGCCGAACTGGACGCCGCCCGCTCGCGCTGGCGCAGGCTCGCCGCGCGGCTCGAGATCCACGCGCACCAGTGCGCGAGTGTCGGAGCTCCCGAACTCGTGGTCTCCGTCAACGGCATACCACCCGGCGACGCGCGCGACGTCGACGCGGCGTGCGCGGCCGTCGAGAGTCGGCTCTCCGACGCGGCCGCGAGGGTTGCCGCCCTACTACAGCAGCGCCGACGTGCGGAGGTGGATGCCGGATTGTCGGCCGCGCTGGCTGATCTGGCCCGCCGCGAATCCGCCGCCGTTGCCACCGGCTCGGCACCGGCCGCACCCGGGCAGGCGACCCGCTCCGCGGACTCGGCCGCCGACGCCGCTGCGCGCGGGGCGCGAGTCGAACAGCTGCTGGCGAGCCTGCTCGAGGGCGACCCGGCACTGGTGGCCGCGGGCGCCGAAATCCTGCGTACCACTGATCCTGCCCGAGCTCGGCTGCTGCTCAGCGACTTGAGCAGGCGCGTGCGTACCGCGAACCTGGCCACCGAGGCCATGCGCGCCACCACCGCCGCGATCGCCGAACTCCGGGCCGACACGGCCGACCTGGCCGATCCCACGCCCGTCAGCGTCCTGCTCGACCACGCCGAATCCGCAGCGAGCCCTGGCACCGCCGCCGCGCTGCTCGACCGCGCCACCGCCCTCGCCGAGCGCGCACGCGCCGCCGAACGACCGCGTCCCGAACTCGCGTTCGTTCTCGAATCGGTGACTGCCGCGTTCACCGACCTCGGGTACACGGTCGACCCCGTCACCGTCGTCGCCCCCGGGTCCGTGCTCGTCAATCGGCCGGGCGCCACCCAGCACGCGGTGCTGGCTCAGGTCGAGGGTGACGAAATCTCGCTGCGCACAGTGCGAACCAGCTCCGGTACCCGTCCGGACGACGACCGCGCCCAGGACAGCGCCCTGTGCGGCGACATCGACCGGATCGCCACCCGGCTGCGCGCCCGCGGTGTCACTCCCGGCCGCATTCGGCGCGCACCTGCCGGGATCACCGCCCTGCCGGTGATCCCGCGGACCGACCCGTCGACGGCGACGCCGAAGGCCAAGCACGTCCGACGCACGAGCGGCACCGAGCGGAGCGCGGAATGAACGCCGAGCCCGATCAGCTGCCCGCTTGGCTTCGCGAGATCGATGTGGCGCTCGCTGCCAACCCACAACTGCTGATCACCGGCAACCTGCACGACATCGTGCTGGTAGCGATCCCGCCCGCACCCATGCCCCGCATGCTGTCGGTGGTCGACGCGCTCTTGCACGTGCTCGGACTCGCCGGACATACCCGCGTCGTCGTCGCGGACCCGGTCGACGGTGCGCGGGCCGCGCTCGACGCCGACGGCGTGGCGGCCCAACTCGTCCGGACCGCGCGCGCGAAGACGGACGCGGACGCGAACCTGCTCGACTATCTCCCCGCGCTGCTCCAGGGCGTGGTCCACGCACCGCAACCGTGCTGTCTGGTGATCGACGGTGCGTCACGCCTGTCGCCGACCGTCGACTTCACCGACGAAGCCCTGCACCGCGCACTGATCACCGCGCACAAACTGATGCTCACGGCCAAACGGGTCGAGGTGCCCGGGCCGCATCGAACAGCGTTGTACAACACCGTATTCTGGCTTCTCGACCGAGAAGGCGATCTGCCGCACTGGTTGATCGGCGGCGAGCTGGCCAGGGTCGTCTCCATCCCCGCTCCTGGACTGCGTCAGCGCCTCACCCTGGCGGGCATGCTCGCCGGATCACTGCCCGAGATCCCCGATCGGGCCACGCGCGCAACCGAATTCGACGCCATCGTCGCCCGCTACGCCGCCCGGACCAGCGGTCTCACCCTGCACTCGATCCGCGAGATCAACCGGCTCGCGATCGATCGGCGCATCCCGGCGGTCGATATCGACGACGCCATCCGCACCTTCCGGGTCGGTATCCCCGACAACCCGTGGCAGGACCCCGCCCTGCGGGAGCGGATACGGCTCGGGCCGACCGTGCTCGCCGAGAAGGTGAAGGGACAGCCTGCCGCCGTCCGCAAGTCGGTCGACATCCTCATCCGCTCGGCCCTCGGCCTGTCCGGGGCGCAGACCACGAGTAGTTCGGCCCGGCCACAGGGCGTGCTGTTCTTCGCCGGGCCGACCGGTGTCGGTAAGACCGAGCTGGCCAAGTCCATCGCCGAGCTCGTCTTCGGCCGTGACGACGCCTTCATCCGATTCGATATGAGCGAGTTCTCGGCCGAGCACGCCGAAGCTCGGCTCATCGGGGCCCCACCGGGCTATTCGGGACACAACGCCGGCGGTGAACTCACCAACGCGATCCGCCAGCAGCCCTTCCAGCTCGCCCTGTTCGACGAGATCGAGAAGGCGCACCCCCGGATCCTCGACAAGTTCCTCCAAATCCTCGAGGACGGTCGACTCACCGACGGAACCGGAGCCACGGTGTTCTTCTCCGAAACCCTGTTGGTGTTCACCTCCAACCTCGGGGTCTACCGCACCGATGACCAGGGCATCCGCGTGCCGGTGGTCACGCGCGGCACGGCCTATCGTGAGGTCGAACGAACCATCCGCGCGGCTGTCGGCGAACACTTCACCAAGGAAATCGGCCGCCCGGAACTGCTCAACCGCATCGGTGACAACATCGTGGTGTTCGACTTCATCGACGAGACCACTGCCCGCGAGCTGGTCGGCATATTCGTCGAGAACGTCTGCGCGCGCGTGCTCGCGGTGACCGGGGTGACCGTCGCCGTCGACAAGCTGGTCCTCGATCAGTTGCATCGCGCGGCCGTCGACAAGCTGGACTTCGGCGGCCGCGGTGTCGGCTCGACTGTCGAATCGATGCTGGTCAATCCCCTTGCCAGAGCGCTGTTCGAGGTCGCGCCGAGAAGTGATGCCGTCACGATCACCGGGATCGTGGAAACCGAGGAAAGCTGGGCGGTGGCACTGGCATGAACGACACCGAGGGCACGCTGTTGCTGTCACGACTGCACCACCCGGTGCGCAATCTGGGCTTCGGTGTGCGTGCGGGGATCTGGTTCCAGGGATGCACCGTGTACTGCCGTGGCTGTATCGCCCGCGATACGTGGCCGTTCGACCCGGACCGGACCTACGCGATCGCGGGCGTACTCGACTGGCTCACCGCGCTACCCGCCGAGCAGGTGGACGGCGTGACGATCTCCGGCGGTGAACCGACCGACCAACCCGCCGCGCTGGCCGCACTGCTGGCGGGTATCCACGCCTGGCGCGGTGAGCGCGACATCGACGTGCTGCTGTACTCCGGACGCGACACCGCGTTCCTCGCCGAGGAATTCGGCTGGCTCGCCGCGACCGTGGACGTTCTGGTGAGCGAGCCGTATCTGCTCGACCGCGCGGACGGGTGCGCGTTGCGCGGTTCCCGCAACCAGATCGTGCAGACCTTCAGCGAACTCGGTGCGCGCCGCTACCCTCTGGCGTCCCTCGAGGACGATTACGGCCCGCAACGCAACCATGTTTCCGTAGCAGTGGACAACGGCTCGATCTGGACCGTCGGTATCCCGCTTCCCGGCGACATGGCCGCCTTCCGCACCCGGATGACCGAACTGGGGATCGAGACGAAGAGGACGTCATGGCTGATGTGAACCCCGATCTCGTGCGCTGCCGCTGCGGGAAGGACTGGGACCGAACACAACTCGCGCAGTGCCCCGTCGATGGCTCCGACCTGTGGGAGATCACCACCGCCACCTCGGCCGCCCCTGAGTTCGTGCCTCTCGACGGCGCGCCACGCACCTCGCTCGATCCGATCGGTGAGGCGAGCGCCGGTGTGGAACTGTCGACCTGCGGAGACCTGTTTCGCGTCGGCCCGGATACTCCGCTCGCCCTCGGGCGCGACGAGAGTTACCCGACGGCAGACACTTTCCGAGCCCACACCAATGTGTCGCGATTCCATGCTGTCGTTGTGTACGAGAACGGCGGGCTGTTCATCACCGACACCAGCTCGGCCAACGGAACCTTCATCAACGACCATCGCATCCCTCGCGACGTCAAGTACGAGATCAAACCCGGCCAGCGGCTACGGCTGGCGGCCGACGTTCCCATCGTCGTGCGGTGGAACGCGTGAGCAGGGTCTCCGTCACCGCGATCACTCATCGCGGGGCGATCCGCGAGGACAACGAGGACTGTGTCGGTTGGTCGGGGTGGTCGCTGTCGGGAAACGAAACATCCTCTCTGAGTATCGAATCGACGATCCACGAGCCGATGCTCATCGTGGTCTGCGACGGTATGGGCGGGCACGCGGGTGGTGCGCAGGCGAGCCGGATGGCTTGTGAATTGCTGACCGCACCCGGCGGCGTCACCGGTGACAGTGTCGCCGAACTCACCGCCGCGCTGCGCGCCCGACTCCAGCTCACGTCCGACGCGATCAACGACCGCGCCGACGCTCAGCCCGAGCTGGCCGGAATGGGTTGCACGGTAGTCGGTGCCGCGATCACCCCGGACGGGCACGCGGTCGTGTTCAACGTCGGTGACTCCCGGTGCTATCGGCTCGAGGACCGATACCTCGCCCAGTTGAGCGTCGACCACCGGCGGATGGGTGGGAACACACTGCTACAGGCGTTGGGCGGGGGTCTGCGGGTGATCCTCGAACCCGATTTCTTCGACTGTCCGTTGCCCACTCACCCCGGCCTACTGCTGTGCACCGACGGACTCGACGACTACGCGGATCAACGCGAGATCGAGCAGCTGCTGCTCGCCGACCCAACCGATGTCCCGGCTCGGCTGCGCGATCTCGCCCTTCGTGGTGGTGGCGGCGACAACGTGACGATCGTGCAGGTCGCCGCACCCGGACGCCCGCCGACCACCCAGCGAGTAGGAGATGCCCCATGGCCGCACTGACCACCATCGACCCCGACGACGATGCACCCCGCATCTCGTATCGCCACCCGGACCGGCACCGCGGCGGGCAACCGCCACGAACCACCCTCGACAACCCCGCCGGTGCGACGCCGAGCACCACCCTCGACTCCGAGACGACGGCTACCGGTGCGACGGCGATCGACCACGAGGAACGCGAACTGCCCGCCGACCTCGCCACCCGCTTCACCCGCGTCGGCTTTCTCGGTGCGGGCCGCGAAGCCTCGGTCACCCACTGCGTGGACGCGGGCGGCCGGTCCGTAGCGATCAAGCTCTACTGGCGGCCACCCACCTACACCCTCGCCTTCGACGACCCCGGTTACGCAAGCAATTTCGACCAGGCGAACACCGTGCAGGTGTACGAGCGTGGAGTCGCGAATTCGGTTCATTTCGAAGTGATGGAGTACTGCGCGAGCACGCTCGAGTCCTTGATCGTCGGCCGGGCAGGCGATCAGCTGGCGACTGATGTTCTGCGTCAGCTCTGTGCGGCACTCACCGGGTTCCAGGGCGACGCGTCGGGCGAGCGGCTCGTGCACAGCGACCTCAAACCGCCGAACATCCTGGTGCGCAGTCGATCACCGATGGATCTCGTGCTCGCCGATTTCGGATTGGCGGCCGGACTCGGCACCCGCAGCAAGCTCACCAATCTGGGTCAGGGCACCATCGCCTACAACGCTCCGGAGCTGCTGAGGTTCAAGACCCCGGCGGCCGACTGGTGGAGTCTCGGCATGGTGATGTACCACCTCATCGTCGGTCGCTCCTACTTCCAGCGCTGGGATCCGCAGACAGAGCACCTGATCTGGCTCGACGACTACACCATCCAATCCGAGTTGCTCGCGCGCGATGTCTCGCTGGTCGACCTCGACGATGTGGCCGATCTCGGTGCGAATACCGCACGATGGCAGCAGTTGCTGGCCGGTCTGCTCACCCGCGACACCACCCACCGATGGGGCGGCGACGAGGTCCGAACGTGGCTCAACGGCGGCACACCGTCGATCTTCCGCCGGATCGAGGACACCCCGGGTGCGCCGAACACACCGCGCCCCACCCGCGCGGCGACATCGTTCCCGATCCCCGGCGTCGGCGAATTCTTCGATGCGGGCGAACTCGGACAGGCGATGGCCGAACACCCGGGCAACGCGGCCCGTGCTCTCACCGGACCCGGCCGTAAACGGCTCACCACCTGGCTTTCCACCGAGGCGAACACCGGCGATCGCTACATCGAACTCACCACGCACGGCGAGAACTGGGGCCCGGACGAACTGGTCACCTATTTCATCTCGCGGTTGGCACCCGATCTCGCGCTCACCTACCGCGACGCCTCGATCAATACCCCCGCTGACCTGCGCGAACTCGCCGGTCGCCCGGAAGCGGCCGTCCGATCGGCGCTCTACCAGCACGAACTCCTGTCCTGCCTGGCCACTTCACCGGCCCGGGCGGGCTACAAGATGATCGACAGCAACTGGCACGACATCGTCGCCGCGGCCGATGAGATGGCGGCTCAGCACGCTGTTCCCCTCGACGACGCGGGCCGCCGACAGATCGTGGCGCGCGGTCTGCTCCTCGCCGCCTCGGACGAACCCCTGATCGAGACCTACGTCGATCAGGTCCGACGCCAGCTGGCCGACCCGTCCGCCGCCGCGGCCGGAGACGTCGTCTGGTTCGCGGCGCTACGAGCCGGTGTGCGATGAATCCGCACCGGAACACGAGTGTGGCGCGGCTCATCTTGCTCGAGACGACCCTCGGCACGGCCCTGACCCAGGCGAACACTGCCGAGGAGCAGCGACGCGCGGCACAGGATCGCGAGCAGGAACAGCGCGATGCCCAACGCCGCAGGGCCGTTCAACCACGACGTGACAACGACTACGCCGCGCTGGGCTTCGCGGCGCTCGCCTGCCTCACGGTACTCGGCCCCTATCTGCTCGGACATTTCCTCGTTCGGAAAACATTTCTGCTGGCACCGGATTCGCGCGTCTACGACGATCAAGCTCGCGGCCTGGCCGATCACTTCTGGGCCGACTATCTCGGGGGCGTCGTCGCCATCGGTGCGTTACTCGCTGTGTTCCTGCTGGCACGACCATGGGAATTCCGCCGACGGGAAGTCGTCATCGGCGGTGTGATCGCGGCGGTGACGTTGGTCTTCGTCATGCCGACGGCCTCGTCACAATGGCACGATGCCGAAGGCAAGACCATCACCGCACTGCGCGAGTCGGCGTTTCCCTTCGGCGCACGGTATGTGGAATGCGCCAACTGGCAACTCGAAGGTGAGGACGCTTCCGGACGACCCGAGCTGTGGCAGGTATATCTGGCTCAGACGTTGGGGTCACCACGGGTGAGGGACTGCAACCGGGTCAATGTCTACCAGGGGTGGCGCAGCGTCGGCGCCTTCGACTTGGACGGCAACGACCATTTCACCGAGTCGATCACCGTCGACAACGTCAACTGGTCCAAGCCGTTCACCACGGACCGTTCAACCACGATCTATTCCACCGACGCGCAAGGCAGGCGGGAGCGGATGAAACCGGCGGATCTGACCGTGACCCTGCCGACCACCAACGGCCGTGCGGTGGTGTTCAACGTGGCAGGCAGCGCTTCGGGCCGATTCGAGGTGCGATGAGCGCGCCCGGCGACGAGCACGTCGCTCGCGGAATCGCGGCGTTGCGAGCGGGCTCGGTCGGCGACGCCATTCGCGAATTCGAGGCAGCGGTCGGCACGGCGGGCGATGAGCTCGAACTCGCCGACCGCTATCACTGGCTCGCCACCGCTCAGTACGAGAGCGCCGAATTCGATGCGGCCACCATCACCCTCGAGACCGCCCTCGCCGTGCTCGCGGACATCGACGCGGCCGAACTCCGGGGCCGTTGTCACGAGGGGCTCGCCGATCTCGCGTTGGAACGTGAGGACGCCGCTGACGCGCACCACCATTTCCACGCCGCACGGACGCTGCTCATCGACATCGACCCCGCGGCCGCCGCTGAATGTCTGCTCGGTATGTCCACCGCTGACCTCGGCGTCGGCGAACACGGTCGAGCCGAAGACGAACTTCGTCGGGCGCTCGGCGAATTCGAAGCCATCGATCACCGTTCCGGCATCGTCGCGACACTCGATCTCACCGCCGAGTTCCTCACCGAGTCGGGTCGAACTCAGGACGCGGTGACCCACCTCTACCGCCTGGCTCACCTTCTCACCGAAGCCGAGGATCACGCGGGCGCAGCCGAGGCCAATCAGCGCCTCGGGACTCTGCTCCTACCCGCGGTACAGGTGGACGAAGCGCTCCACGCGCTCCACTCGGCCAAATCCGGCTACCTGCGCTCGGACGAACCACTCAGTGCCGCCGAGGTCGCCCTGAAAATCGGCGAGGTGTTCGAAGACCTCGGCCGATTCGAGGAGGCCACCGCGAATTTTCGCGAAGGCGCGCGATTGTGCGCCGCGCACGGCGATCCCGACGACACCCTGTGGTTCGAGGTGAACATCGCGACCGTCGCCCTGAGCACCGGCGACTACCAGACGGCCGAAGCCACCCTGACGACCGCGGCCGCCACCTTCGCCGACCTCGATACCGATAAAGGCATCGCACGATATGCGCAGACCTTGCGTTTTCTCGGCGCGCTCTACGCCGAAACATCCCGATTCCAGCTCGCATCCAACCAGTACGAGAAAGCACTCGCGCTCGGTACCCGCGTCGACGACGAGGAATTCATCGCCGACTGCCACTACGGTCTCGGCCTCGTCGCCACCCTCACGGGCCGCTATCGCGACGGGCTCGAGAAACTGTCCCTGGCGCGAGCCACTTTCACCCAGCTGAATTCGGAGCAGAAAGCAATGCTCTGTCACCAGAGCGAGGGCATGTGCTATTCGGCCCTGGGCGAATTCACCGCGGCGACCGATTCACTGCTGGCCGCGCGGACGATGGCCACTACGTACGGCATGGCCCTGCAGCGGGCATTCACCGATATCCATCTCGGACTCGTCTTGACCGAGACCGGCCGGTTCGACGACGCGGAGCAGACCTTGCTCGGCGCACGCGAGGTTCTGGTCTCGAGTGGTTTGGCCGACCGGGTCGTCGAGACCGACGGCAATATCGCCGGGCTGTATCTCAAACAAGGTCGCTACGCCGACGCCGCGGCGAGCTACCGTCGGTCCGCAGCGCAACTGCGTGCCCGCGGGCTCGCGGCGAAAGCAGCGGTCTGCACCCAGAACGAAGGCACGGCGCTGATGATGCTGGGCGAATCCGCCACGAGCGCCGCGGCGTTCGACCGAGCCGGTGCCTACTTCGCCGCCGATCCTGATTACCGCGCCAATCTCGCGGTCTGTCACCGAAGTCGCGCACTGCTGGCGGTCCAGCGGCAGGATCTCGACATAGCGCTCGCCGAATTCGCCGCAGGCCGTTCGCTCGCGGTGGAACTGGGCACCACACTCGAGGTCGCCAAGTGCGACTTCTTCGTCGGAGTCGTGCTGTACGACAAGGACAGCTCAGCGCTGTCCACCGCGATCGACCTCGCCCTGCCCGCGGCCCTCTACATCAACAGCATCCGCTGGCAATTCGACCGCGCCACCGACCGGATGTCCTGGTCAGCGCTGTATGCCCAACTCCAGTCCCATCTGTTCACGCTCGCGGTGCGCCATCCCGACCCGACTCTGCTCGGTGACCTCATCGAGGTGTCGCTGAACTCCGGCACCCACACCACAGCCCCCGCCCACGCCCTCCTGCGCACGACGAGCCTGGCCGCGGCATTGCACGACATAGCGGGCACCACACAGACGGCAGTCGATGCCCGGATACACGGTGGCGCCGCCACTCTCGTCGCCGGATCGGCCCTCCCGATGGCGCCACCACCACGCTTGCGGCTGCCCGACGGTCGCATCGCCCTCGCACCCTACTTCGCTGCGGCGGCCAACCGTTACGGACTGACGGACCCCGCTCACGAGGTCCGTGCCTGGTAACCGCTCCCGAGTAGCGGTCGTGGTAGCGGCACCCGAGCATCGCACCGGAGCCTCCCTCCTGCCGCTCCGGCTCGGTGCTCGGGCCGCCGAGCCGACTACAGCTCGGCCGGGTTGTCGCTCGTCGCCGCGAGCGCGGCGAGCCTACGCGACAGTGTCCAGCGCTTGGAGAGAAAGCGGTCGACTCCACCGACCTGGCCCCAGCGCGACTTGCCCTCCGACATCCAGATGCTCACCTCGGTGCCACCACCGGGATGATCTTCCAGGTCGATCGACATCACCGGATGACCGAGTGCTTGGAAGTCACCGAAGCCCGCGACACCCAGGCCGAAACCCCACGATCGGAAATTGAACTCGCCGCGGCCGTCCACGGCCTTCCAACCCAGCTTTCTGAATTCGCCGACGATGAGTTGGGCAACGTCGCCTCGCGGCACCGGGACGATGTAGTCGACTTGCCTTTTGGCGATGAACGAGAGTACGACGCCGAGGATCACGATGGCGACGGCACCGATCAAGATGACAACGAGGCCGGTGCCGAAGCCGATTGCGAAACCGCCGACGACACTGAGCCCGAAAACCGTAGCGACGATGAGAAAGATTTGCATACCTATGACGCTAATCTTGTGCTCTACCAGGCGGTATCGTCTATTCGCCCGACAATGGGCAGACAGTCAGCTCAGAAGCCGTGAGCCCCGCCACCCCGTCGCAGGTAGCCGAGCAGGTGGTTCGCTAGAGGCTTTCCGAACGGCGGCGTTCACGGGCTTCGAGATAATCTCTGTCGGCGTCCAGTTCTCTGGCGAGCGCTATTCGGTTCTCTTCCTGCGCGATTCGAGCCGAGGCTGCGCGTTCGTCGGATTGGTCGGCGAGGTCGCTCAACCGTTCGTAGAGCGTCGGCGCCCCACTCATCTGCAACAGCTTGAACAGCACCGGCAAGAGTTCGATGGCCAGGAACGTCGCCCACAGCACCCATCTCATGCGATTGATGGAAGGGCTCGCCGCGCTGAGGGCGTCGAGCGCGTCGAGGCGAGCGGCCAAGCCGTCACTGTTCTCCGACTTGGCGCGGTAGTCGATGGTCTTGGCATCACGCGCCGCACGCAGGCGGTCGAGTTCGGGTTGGATTCGCTGCAGTTCGGCCTGCGCGGCCACCGCGTTGATGTCCTCGGCGGCTTTCGCGTCGGCCTTGGCCTTGTCGAGGATCACCTTCTTCTGATCGACGACCTCCTGGGCCCGTTGCCTGGCATCCATGGCCGCCCGCGCTGCCTCGCCGATTCCCTCGACTCCCGTACTGTTCTCACAGTTCCAGCCCGCCCGCTCGCACGTCTCTGCCTTGGCCGCTTCGTCCAGCGTCGCACTGGCCGCATCGTAAGCGTCCTGCGCTTGCCGCACCGCCGGATTCCGGTCGATCACCGCGGGATCACGCGAGGCGATCGCGCTCAACTCGGCGACCTTCGTCTCCAGGTCGGGGATGGTCTGGTAGGCGGGATCGGTCGCCAGGTCACGCTGATAGTCGGTTTCGTTCTTGGACTGTTCGACCTTGATCTGGGCCTGGATCTCGCGGTCGAAGATCTGCAGAACGATCGGGGTCGAGACGACAGCACCGAGCAGCACCGCGAGCACAATGCGCGGCGCCACCATCAACGCCGTTCGCCAGCGGCCCTTCTGTCGGTTCATCCCGATGACCATCATGCGATCGAGAGTGAGAATGAGGACGCCCCAGCCGATTCCGACCAGGAGGGCCAACGGCAACGGCGCCCGCAACGCCATGCGCACGGCGAAGGTCGCCGCGACGGCGGCGACGCAGGCCGTCGCCAGAAGTATCGCGCCCATCGACAAGTACCGCGCCCGATCCGACGGTGCCTGCCGCAGGATGTCTTCTCGGATGCCGACCAGGGACAGCAGGAAGCCGCTGAACATCAAGGAGTCCTTTCGATTTTCGCCATATCAGGAATCGCCGCTCCAGGTCGTCACCTGGTGGTCGCGAGCGCGCACCTCGTCGTAGCGGCGCAAGGCCGTACCGAGTCCGTCGTCGACGCGCCGCAGGAGATCACCGGCTTCGGTGAGCAGCGCGCCGACTCGGTCGAGTGCCGTCTCGTCGGCGACACCATCGAGCTGTTCGAGCAGTTGCTTGCTGACTTCGGCGTGTGCGGACAGTTCAGCGACCCGTCCGGTGTGTTCGGCGCGCAGGGCGTCGATCTCTTCGCGGGCGCGCTGACAACGCTCGACCGTTGCGGCGCCGGTTGTTTCGGCGTTCCGCACCTGACCCAACAGCTGCCCCAGCCGCGCCGACAGCCGTTCTTGCTCGGCTTCTGTCAAGGTGATGACTCGCGTACTCGCGGCTACCAGGTCGCGCTCGATCTCGTCGGTGGCGACGATCAGCTCGGCTTCCCTGCCGAGCAGTGCTCGCTGTTGCTCACGCAACGCGGGCAGTTCGGCGGCGAGCTCACGAAGCCGGTCCAGCTCAGCGATGCGGTCGCTGATGCGCTGATACTCCGCTCCGGCACGGGTCAATTCGGCTTCGGTTTCGGCGAGCTCGTCGAATTCGTCGCGAGCCCGAGCGAGCTGCTCCGAGACGGCGCCGAGTACGTCGATTCGCCCGCTGAGCACTTGGGCGACCTCGGCGCCACTGAGCGCGGCTCGAGTGAGCACCGGCACACGGTCACCGAGGTCGCGCACCTTGGCCAGGGCGTCGTCGAGGGCAATGAGCAGTTCGAGTGTGGATTGATCGGCGCCCTCGGCGCGAGCCTCGGCTGGTCGGCCCGCGAGCACGTCATCGATCGTCGCCGCCGACCAGTCGATCGAATGCCGCAGGGCATATATCGCCGCGTACCGCGCGTTGTCGACCAGCACGCCGTGAAGTGCGGCGCGTGCCCGGTGTTCGGTCATGAGGCGATCTCCCGCTCCGGTTCGATCGGGACGACGACGACTTCACCCGTATCCGCGACGACGCGCAAACGACCCCATTCGGTTCGGCCCGGGTCGATCGAGAACCGGTAGCGGCCTGCGCCGAGCCGCCCAGCTGATGCCGCGCCGACCGTCGACCATGGTCCGACCCGATCACGCCGAATCCGCAAGAAGTCGGCAATGCGCTGGTCGTCGGTGCATTCGATGCTCGTCGGCGGTTCGGGATCGACCGGCACGGACTCGACGATCTCGGTGAGAAGCCCGTGTCGGACGCGGTAGGCGAGCACACCCACTTCATGCGGGTAGTCGGTGACCACGCGTATTCGTCCGTCCGCGATACGGGTGACACCGGCCGTGACGGCATCGCAGTCGGCGATCCGCACCGCGCTGGCCCGGCCGATGGTCGCGGTTCGAACCGAATCGAGCACCGGGCCGATCGCATCGAGCCCGCTGAGGGTGAGTTCCGGTCGCGCGGATCGGGGCAGGCGGGCGAGCAGCACGTTCACGACCCGGACCACGACATCTGCCAGCGGGCGCAAAGCGGCAAGCAGGGCCGCCGTATCGATGGCCGCACCGTGCGCACCGGGCAGGTACACCGGGGCCGACAGATAGCTCGGATGAGTATGTGCGCGCGCCACAAGGAGTTCGGCACGCCACCGACGACGTGTGCGTTCGGTGGCGAGCGCGGCCAGGCGGTCGGTGGTCGGGGAGTTGCCGCTCGCGGCGACCATGATCGCGTTCGGTTCGGCGGTCCCGATGTCCCTCGATTCGATGTCGAGGATACGGATACTGTCGACCGAGCTGACGACCACGGCCGCGGCGACCGACCGTGCGCCGACATGGCACACCAGGCCGAGGCCGGTCCCCCGACCCGGTGCGGCGGCCAGATTCGCGAGTTCGCGCTCAGCGCTCGATGGTGTCATTGCGCTCCCCCTGCTGCTTCCTGCCGCCCATGCCTCGCCCCAGCGCGCTGGCGACACTTCGCACACCCCACCGGGAACTGTTGCTGCCCAACGAATCCGACATGCGCTTCGACAGCTCGGTCTGGGCCTTCACGTAGCGGCCGAAGGTTTGCACTTCGGCATCGGTGCGGACGCCGAATTCGCCCTCCGCCCAGGCGTGGATCAGCGCCGCTCCTGGTTCAGCAGGCTGTGCCGCCCCGCGCTCGACCAGTTCCATCGTTACTCGATTCGCCAACTGGAACCAGCTGGATGCGGTTCGCCCACGCCACGAGGTGGCACGCAACAGTGCCACGATGTCGGCCGGACGGAGTCCGGACTGACCTGCCTGTGCGATCGCCGTCGCGACCTCGGGCACCGATGCCGAGTGT
The DNA here is from genome assembly GCF_001612825.1 of Nocardia caishijiensis NBRC 108228. Lineage (GTDB taxonomy): Bacteria > Actinomycetota > Actinomycetes > Mycobacteriales > Mycobacteriaceae > Nocardia > Nocardia caishijiensis. The sequence goes on from NZ_BDBE01000040.1 coordinate 108,045, forward strand.
GTGAGGGAACGTATCCGTGCCGACGCGCTGGCGGACGTCGTGCTGGTGTCCACCCGCAGCTCGTGGTGCCAGCGACCGAGATAGGGCGAATGGGACAGCCGCCCGTTGGTCGTGGTGTCCTCGATGCCGATGGCGCGCAGCACCGCTGCCAGCGCGGTTTCCGCGGCACCCGCTGGGTGAGTCAACCGCCACAGCCCGTCGAGGGTCGACTTCGGGTGCTGACCGGACCAATAGGGGGTCAGCCGGTCCGCGATGGCGGTGATCAACCGCGTTCGGTCCTGCTGCGGCATCGACGTCGAGTCGATCAAGTCGATCAACCGGGCGCGGTACGCGTCGTCCGGTTCGTTGAACCCGCTCTTGGGCCGACTGTGCTTGGAGTACAACACGAAGTCGATGTCGGCCTGTCGGTTCGGATCCGCGACGACCATGTCGGCGAGTTGCGAAACGAGCGCGGGCGGCATCGGTTCGGCGATGTGATGCCGCAGCACCGGGAGAATGCCGTCGAGCAGGTCCTCCACGCGTTCGGGCTCGTTGACCGAGGCACGCACCAGCAACTCACGCACCAGATCGGGATCGAATTGCCACAGCTCATCGATGACGGCGGGCGAGACCGCGCCGAGGGCGCCGTCCAACGCCGAACTGAGCGTGGTCCACGGGGACTGCGCCCCGGCCGCGGCGGCGACATGGGCGACCCAGGGGCCACGCGTGCCCGACGTGAAGAACACCCGACGCGCCGCGACGCGGGCGAGCCCGGGAATCCCGGCCACCAGCGGAGCGAGCGCGACCGTCCAATAGTCCTGTTCGGTCAGCGTGAGCACCGTCTCGGCCAGTTCCACCTGATCGAAGAGTGCACGGTCGGTGTTGTACGCCCGTTGCAGCGCCTCGACGAACATCCTTGCGAGATCGACAGTTTGCGTCACCTCGGCGAGTTCCCGGACCGTCTGCGGGCTCGGCTGCTCCTCGAGCAGACGGTACAGCGCGTCCGCGAAGCCGTCCTGGTCGAAGTACAGATACTTGCCGATGAGCGCGCGATCTCGGTGCAGGTCGTCGGCCCGCGCCACCACCAGGTAGTACTGCACCACGCGCCGCAACTGTTCGTCGGTGAGATCGCCGAACCGGTCCTGCAGTCCGAGCCGACGCACTTCGGCGACATCGACCTGTCCTCGCTCTGCTTTGTCGGCCACGACGCTGGCCAGGTCGAGGTCGGCCAAGGCCATCATGACCTGTGCCGGATCGCGGTCGCGTACGGCGACCTGCCTGCCCAGGTGGTCGAGCACGACGGGGCGCGTGTGCTTGGCACACAACGTGTCCAACAGCTCCCGATAAGCGGCCGACGACGAGGACAGAAGTGTCGGCCGGGGATTCGCCAAGTCGATGACGGTGTCGCCACCCCGCCCGCGCTGCGCGAAGATCAGCTTGGGTAGGCGGCTCACCGCCGCATCGGCCCACGAGCTGGCCGACAGCCAACTCCGCGCGCCACCGGGGAGGAGCGCAGCGATCGCGTCGAACACGGCGAGCCGATCCACCAGGGCCGTCGGTCCGTTGACGAGCGTCACCGATGTCTCGAGCAGCGCGGCCGCCGCGTCGGCCACCGCGCCCCAGCCAGTCACTCCTTCCAGCGCCGGTGTCGAGGCGGAAAGTTCCAGCGATGCCGGATCACCGGCACCGGGACGATCCGGATCGACCGGTAGTTCGAGCTCGCTCACCACGGTGTACAGATCGGCGAAACCACATCCACTGGTCAAGAACGCGTCGAGATCGACGCAGACGAGCCGGTTCGTGGCGATCGGCCTGCTGGTCCCGTCGGTCAGTTCGGTCCATTCACGGACGACGACGTAGATGTAATGCCTGCCCCGAATCTCGGCCTGCATGAACCACACCCATGGCAACCCCGACGCCCCGCGCTCCCGTCCCTGCGGAGGGTTGCCAGGACCGCGCGCGAGCACGAGTTCACGAATCACCGCGTCGGAACACGGCTCACGGCTCGCCGCGCGCACCGAGTAGTCGCTCTTGGTACCCGCGGGCTTGGCGACGATCGCCCACCCGACCGGGACGACGACGCTCACGAGAGCCCGAGCAGATTCTGGTGCAGCCACACGAGCGGTTCGAGCAGATTGATCGGTTGCACTTTGCCCTTGATCCGCAGCTCGCCGCTGTCGTCGCGTTCGGTGTTGGTGTAATCCCCGAGCATGAACCTGCCGGTCGGCGCGTAGAACCCGATCGCCGAAGTCACGAAGAACTCGATGCGGTCCTCGTAGAAGTACCGCATGAGCCCCTGATAGACGAGGTCGGAATAGGTGAAGTTGTCCTGGCACAGCCGTAGGAAGAAGTCTTTGGCGCGCCCGTTGTCCACCGTCGGGAAGTACGGTCGCTCGACCCCGGTGACCGTGTAGCCACGGTTGCGCGCGATCCGGAACACCTCTTCGTCGTCGAACTTGGTGATGCACACCGCGACGCGATGCGGCAATCGGGAACCGGCGTTGTCGTATTGCAACATCCGGGCGGCGAGCTTCTCCAGTATCGGGTGGAAGTAGTCGAACGCGTCGCCCTCCTCGGCGTCGCGCACCGGATCGAACAGGAACACGATGCCCTGGCACGCTTCCAGATGTTCGAGCAATTGGTCCTCGCTGCCCGCGACCGGTTGCGCACCACGAAAGGCATCGTCACCGCCGTTTCCGCGTGACGGCTCGTCGTCGTCGATGCGGAGCTCCGAGGCCAGCGACTGGTCATCCGATCCCGCCCGCGCGTTCCCCTCGTGCCGGAACACCGATCCCGGCACATCGAGCACATCGAGATCGAAGGCGTCACGTTCCACCGAGGGTTGCGCGGCGGGTGCCGACCTGCCCCACAGCCGCCGCCCCGCAGGTTCCGGCAGCACCGTGCGCTCACCGACGAATTGGAAGATCATGTTCTGCGCCAGAAGTGTCGCCGGGGGGAAGCGCCGCTCGTCGGTCAGCAACTTCGTCGACTGCGTGAGAAAGTCACTCGACGAGACGTCGACGCCCGACATCTTCCAGCTGCCGGGCAGTTTGCTCTGGAATACAGCCAACCGCAGCGCCGCCAGGTAGGTGGTCTTTCCGCTGCCAGGCGGACCCCACAGACCGATCCGCACCTGAGCCGGCGGCCGCGGCGTCACCTGCCCATGACCTGTCATTTGTTGATCTCCTGCTCAGTCGAGACAGCTACCATCGGAAATACGAGTGCGACACCGTTGTTCGATGCGGCGGGCACCCTCAGACGATCGACGAGCCAGCCCGGGGTCACTTTCCCCAGTTCGCGGCTCTCCCCTGGCAGACTCAATTCCCGCCACACCGTGGCCGTGCTCCGGCCCCGCCGCGACACCGGGTTGAATCCCGGCGGGGTATCCCACACTGCGAGGACTTCGATACCGTTGTCGCGCAACCGCGCCAACGATTCCTGCCAGCGCACTCGATTCGGGCACGGGGTGTCGTCACCGTACGGGGCACGGCGGCCGACGATCACCAGACGCCGCGCGGCAGCGGGTTGTCGCCACGTCAATGTCGCGGCCAGCTCGAGGACGTCTTCGAGTGGGGCGAGATGTCCCGAACCGCGCACCTGGGAGGGCGCCAGTTCGGCCACAGCGGCCGCTGTCGCCGTGATCGAGCCGAATTCATGCACGCGGACCACGCCGCGCCGGTGCTGACCGAGATGATCGTGGTAGCCCAAGATCGCCACCCGCACGCCGCGCCGATGCCGGTGGCGATCCGCGAGTTCGGCCAACCAGTCCGCGAGCGACCGCGTGCGCCGCTCGACCTCCTCCGCGCTGCCGCACAATTCGACGGCCAGGGCCACATCGACGGCATCGGACGGGCGATGCGTCGCCGGAATCGCCTGGACCGCAGTCGCGAGCTCGACCCCGGCCACGGCGTCGATCGTGAGCGATCCGAGCCCGTCGACCCGGACATCGCCGGGCCCATCGAGTTCGAATTCCAGTGCCGTGGTCTCGACTTCGGGAACGATCCACCGGAACACACACACCGCGTCGAGATGTCGGCCACCGGCGTGGTCTTCGGTGATCGCGACCAGCAGCTCACCGCAGCCGCTCGGGACCGCGACGTCCACGGTGACCTTTCGCCCGTCGACAGCTCGCGTCCCGGCGGGAAACAGCGGAACATGCCGTACTTCGGTGCGTCCACTCCGGTCGACCTCGACCGTGAGCAGCCGGTATCCGTGACGCAACGGCGTGTACGGCGCGGCCCGGCGCACCAGTCTCGCGCTGTCACGTGCACCACCGACGCGGTGGACCTCGGGATATCCGGCGGCGAGTGCCTCCGGGATCGGCCACCCCGGTAGTCGGTGCAGCACATGTACCTGTCCCATCGACGCGCTGCTCGGCAGCTCTCGGTCGACCCGCGCCCGATCGATGCGGCATCCGCGCCCCAGTACTCCGACGCCTCCCGCCAATTGGAACAGCGCCTCGGTCGGCGATGCGGAGAGGCCGGACACCAGATCCGACCAGGCGACGGTCCGCGGCGCACCGATCGGCCGCACGACGCCCCGATCATCGGCAGCGAGAACGTATACCTCGACCCCGCGACTGTCGATATCGATGACGGTGAGCGTTCTGGTCCGCGCGGGCGCGGCTATCAGCCACCCGAGCAACGGTTCCAGCGCGGTGATATCGGATTCGGCCGTGCCGACCTGTCGACGGCCGGGGTCGAGTTCGGCCTCACTTGCCCGCGCACCGCGCACCAGCTCGAGCAGGGCCGCTCGCTCACCACCGACGACAGCGGCCACGCGGGCCGCGGCGCGAAGATCCAGCTGTCGGCAAGCGAACGTGAGTTCGTCGTCGAATTGCTGTCGACGCTGCGGGGTGATGCCACCGAGCCACGGACCGGCCGTGAGCACCCAACCGCAGGCCGGACATGCGGTGTCGCCGGTCTCGGCCATGCACACCGGGCACACGCTGGCCTGCTCGGTCCGGATCAACGGACGTCTCGCGCATCCGGGATATCGTCCGCGACGATCCGTATCTCGGCCTCGGCGTCGGCCGACAGTGCGGCGACACGGGTCGCGCAGCGCAGTTCGACCTGGTCGAACAGATTGCGGACCGCGCGCGCGTTACCGAAGTGTTTACCCTGCCGTATACGCAGTGCCGTCAAGGTTTCTCCGGCCAGGGCGACGACCTCGTCGGCGAGTTCGTAGCCTTCCGCTTCGGCGACTCGGGTGAAGATCAGCTCCAATTCGGACCGGTCGTAGTCGTCGAAGCGAAGCGTCCGGGAGAACCGTGAGGTCAGGCCCGAGTTCTTCTGGATCAGCTCCGCGATATCATCGGGATAGCCCGCGGCGATCACCACCAATCGGCCCCGATGTGCTTCCATCAACGCGACCAGCTCGGTGACCGCTTCCTTCGCGAAGTTGTTCTCGCCGGTGCCGATGAGGCCATACGCCTCGTCGATGAACAGAACACCGTCCAGTGCTTCCTCGACCTTCGCCCTGGTCTTCATCGCCGTCTGTCCCACGTAACCGGCTATCAGGTCGGCGGCGGTCGTGTTGATGACATGCCCTTTCACCAGCAATCCGAGCGCGACGAAGACCCGCCCCATGAGCTGCGCCACAGTGGTCTTGCCGGTCCCCGGTGCACCGACGAACAGCATGTGCGGCGCTACCGACCGAGCGCGGCCGCGACGCTGCCGCAGCCCGAGCACGTCGACCATTCCCCGGATGGTGGTCTTGACCTCGGCCAACCCGACCAGGGGCGTCAACTCGGCGAGGACCTCGTCCAGCGGCGCTGTCGTCGCGAGGTAACGACGAAAGTCGTCCGGGATGTCCGCGAGGGTGGCAGGCGGAATGTCGGTGGGGTCAGTGAGTTCGACTCGATCCGCCCAACGGCGTTTGATCGCCTGGACGAGATTGCGCATCGCGCGCCCGTTGCCGAAATCCGCTCCGCGCGTCCGATACATGTTCTCGACCAGCACACCTGTCGCCTGCCGCAGCTCGTCGGTGATCGGCAGTCGCGCCCCGGTGAACTGCTGGAGAAGAATCGAATGCAGTTCCGGTGGCTCGAAATCGGGAAAGACGATCCGGTTATCCGGCGGAAAGCGGCTCGCCAATCCGGGGTTCGAATCGATGAGTTCGTTGATCGGTCGCTCGTATCCTGCGATGACGACCGCCAAGTCGTCGCGGTGATTTTCCATCTCGGTCACCAGTCGGTCGATGGTTTCCTGCCCGTGACCCTGCATCAGTTGGTACGCCTCATCGATGAACAAGACGCCGCCGATCGCGCGCCGCACCACCTCGCCGGTGCGGACCGCCGTATCGCTGACATATTGCGAGACAAGGTCTTCCACGGACGCGACAACGAGATGTCCCCGGCTCAGCACACCCATGTCTCGATAGAGTTCGCCGATCATGGTGGCCACGACGGTTTTTCCGGTTCCTGGTGAACCGCTCAGCGCGAGATGCAGCGGCATCGGCTCACGCTCATCGTCCGGCTCGCCGTGCCACAGAATCCGATCGTTGTGCACCGCCTTGCTGTGGCTGCGCAAGAAGTTCTTGATCGAGGACATCCCGACCATCTCATCGAGGCGCTGCCAGATATCGCGGCTTGCCGGTGGTGCGCTCGCGGTCAGGCCGAGCGCCTCGACGCTGAGTGCGATGCGACCCTCGGCGAGAACGAGCAACTGTTCCCGCCAGGAGCGCAGGTGGAACTGCTGCTCGGCCATGGTCCTGATCGTGTGCGCGAGCATGGACCAATCCGCGATCCGCAGCCCCTTCGTCAACCGCAAGTGGTGCACGAGCCGACCGATTTCGGCTTCCTCCGCGTAACCGACCACCGTTGTCCGCGTCGGGGCCAGATCGGCGAGCCGGGTCGCGAGCTCCGGATAGCCGTGCTGCCGGATACCGGTGATCACCTCGGTGAATTCGATAGGGGCGAACAACAATACGCACAGGTTGCGTGGCGCTGCCTGACCGGAGATCCAGCGCAACAGCATTTGCGACGCGGCCCGCCGCGAGCCGCCGGGAATCTCGGCCAGCCAGGTCTGCGCCACCGGTACCACCAGCGCCGTGCGCACCTCGGCGTCGGTCATCAGCCCGTCCAGCATCATGAGCTGGTGCGCGTCGTTGGCGCGCGGGGTCGACCGTTGCGACGGCCCGGGCATCACCCGAGCCCGGTCCAGCAGCACCGTCTCGCCCATCGGACCGGCGAACCCCGCGCGTGCACGACGCGCGGGTGCGCGCTCCGGCACCGGTTCGCCCCGGGTGAGCGCGCGCGACTCGCGGTCGTGGAAATAGACGGTCCGGCGATAATCGGTGAAGACCACACGACGAAATCCACTGCCGCGCAGCACTTCCCAGATTGCTTCTTCGCAGCCGCGCACACACAGGTCGGCACCGGCGAACACATCGGTCACGCCGGGGCCGTGCATGATCCAGAACACTTCACCGACCCGTGGCGCGCGAGCACCGCGCACACGTTCGGGCAGTGCGAGATCAGCAGCGAGTGTCATCGGGGCGTGTTCAGTCAAGTGACCTGCTCATCGGATTCTTCACCAGTGCCGCGACATCGCGGCGCGACAGATCCGGTTCGGCCGCGACCGTTGTCGAACGCAAGTCGATGCCCGTCCGTTCGTGCACGCTGTCGTGAATCGAATCGATGCGGGCCAGCCGTTCTTCCTCGGCGGCCTCGCCGTCGAAACTGTGGATCTCGACCAGTGGCGCGCGCGTGACGTCGGCGTTGGGAATGATCTCGATGACGACCTCGTTGCCGGTGGTCACATTGATCGTGCGGGCGAGAAAGGCGCGGCGCTGGTCGGCGTCGACGTACCCGGCGTCCGCCTCGCTCATGACCTGATACTGATGGTCGTTGTCGAGCGTGTCGGCGATCAACTCGGCGAGGTTGGCACGCATCTGGGAAGCGCGCACCGCGACCACGGCCGCTTCGACGGTAGCGTCCAGTCGCTGGTCGAGTTCGGGGATCACCGTCTCGACCACCGCGTCCAATTCCTCGATCGACAGGGGCGCGGCGTCGTCGCGAACCTTGGCCAGGAGCTCGGCCACCTCGTCGTCGAGTTGTGCCAGCCTGCCCTCGGACCAGTGGTCGACGTCGGGTGCCAGGGGTGATTCGACCCCGAACGTCGCAGCCGTGTCGATGGTGGCGTTGCCCTCGACGACCTGCTGCAGCTGCACGAGCCCTCGCTCGGCCGCATACCGGCACGCTCGCCATTGCGCATCGAGCACGGCCAGTTGCGAGCGCAATTCGCTCATCTGCCGGACGAGCGCTCGCGCGGAGCCGAGCAGGTATCCGGGCGGAGCACCGCTGTCGATCGCGGCGACGAGGTCGGCGCGATCGGCATCGAGGCTCGCCAGCCGACCTGGGCAGAAACGTTCGTGGGGGTAGGCGAGGACTTGAGTGCGCAAGACGTCGGCGTCCGCGAGGCTGCTGGTTGTGAGTGCTGCCGCCCGCGCGTTGTCTTCCCGCACGCCGGTCAACGCGGCATCGATCGCGTCGAATTGCGCCCGGCGCTCGGCGTTTTCCTCGGCCAGCGCGCGTTCGAAAGCCGTCCGGTGCGCCCGCAATGCCTGCGCGCTTTCCGCGCGCAGCTGTGTGTCCTGCTCCCGCAATCGATTCATGATGTCGTTCGAGGTGGTGCGCAGTCGCTGATCCGAGCGCATTTCGCTGTCGCGCATTTCCGCGCTCAGTGTTGCGACGGCGGCCTCGAATCCGGCCTGCCGCTGCGTCATCTCCGCCACCGCACGGCGCGCGGTGTGCTCGGTCTGCTCACGCACCCGGTCGAGGAGCCCCGGCAGATCACGGTTGACCCGGCCCAGCTCTCGCGCTTGCGCCTGCAATCGGTTCCATTCGGACTCGTCCACATAGATCTGCTTGCGTCCACTCACCCCAGTACCTCACTACCGAATTCGTGCCCGCCTGAATCGGGGGCAGTTGGTGCGGACGATGATCCGCGCGCATGCCGGGCTCGGGCCGTGTCGAGAGCGGCGAGCAGCCCGGGTGGTGGCAGGCCGACCAGTGTCACCGACCGCTCGTCGACGTGGAGTTCCGCGGTTCTCGGTCGATCCGCGAAGTTGTAGTCGCTCTCCCGCAAGCGGTCGGTGAGGTGGTTGACGACCTGGTTGTCGCTGCCGCGCAGCCCTCGCCCGGTGTCACGAGCAGCCACGTAGGGCCCGTCGACGAGCACGTCGATCTCAGCGAGCAGTTCCTCGACCAGCGGTGCGGGGGGATTCCTACGCAGGCGCGCGAGCGTGAATCCGGTGAAGCAGATGGTGTCGAGATCACGAACCGCACGCACCCGCCGCACGACCTCGGCCAGACCGGCTGCCTGCAGCATGGGCTCCCCACCGCTCAAGGTCAGGCCACCGATGCCGGGCATGGCCAGAAGCCGCGTGGCGAGGGCTTCGGGTGTGACGAGACTGTTGGGTTCGACAGGAATCCAATCAGGTGCCACGCAACCCCGGCAGTTCAACGGACACCCTTGCACCCACACCACGCCACGGCGTCCCGGACCGAGAGAATCCGTCGCGACAGCCGTCGCCGCGAGGTTCACCATCGTGCTCACAAAACCCCCCTCGCACAATCACTTTCATAGAACGCCGCCCCTTACTGCGGGTAGCCTACGACGCTCGGCGGCTACGCGCTGTACTACGTTCGACCGACATCCTTCGCAACCATCGCATCCGTCCTGGTTGCCGAAACGCTTGTGGCACAAGGTCATAAGTACTGACCACCGCCGAATGTCGGGGGCAGCGCCGAGCAGACCACGTGCCGCAGGTGCGGATTCGCAGGTCCATTCGGCGTCCTCGCTGCGAGAATCGAACGATGACGGAGGTGACGCGGGAGCAACTGCGGGTAGGGGTCGTCGAGGATCACGAACTTCTGATCGACGGCCTACGCCACGCCCTTTCTCCCGATCCATCCGTCGTGCTGGTGGCGGTCGGATCGACGGTGCCGCGAATGCTGGAAGGCGCGGGTCCGCTCGACTTGGTGGTGCTCGACCTGTCACTACCCGACGGTTCCGGACCGATCGAAAACCTGGCAACACTGCGCGCGGCGGGTGTACCGAACGTCTTGGTGCTGACCGCGGGTGATCGACCGGACCTCATCCGAGAGGCCGCGCGGGCCGGTGCGGTCTCGGTTCTGCGAAAGTCGGAGCCGCCAGGAGTGATCCGCGGCGCGGTGCGCGCCGCCGCACAGGGGCAACCCCTCGCGACGATCGATTGGGCCGCCGCGTTGGACTCCGACCCGAAGCGACCCGCACTCGCCCCACGGGAGGAGGAAGCCTTGGCCCTGTACGCGGCTGGGGAGTGCGCCGAGGACGTGGCCGCGTTGATGGGCATCAGTGTCAACACGGTGAACCTCTACTTGCGGCGGATCCGCGCGAAATACCTCGAGGCGGGGACGCCCGTCCACTCCCGGGCGCTGCTGCGGACCGCGGCACAACGCGATGGATACGCCCCCCGCCCGTGGTGGCGCCCGCGACGTCGATGACACCGATCACTGCTCGCGAAGGCGACAATCGCGAACAGGTCATGCGCAGGCTCGCGCTGCTGATCGCCCTCAGCGACGCCTTGTATGCGGTGATGCTGTCCGGCCGTGTCGCCGGTGACGCCGCCTATTCCGCTGTGTGGTGGACACCCGCCGCCGTGCTCGCTGTATTCGTCGTTCCTGCCGCAGGACTGGCCTGGTGTGCGCGTTCCGGGTCGGTACGCTCCATCGAACTGGTAGCGAGCACCGTCGCGGTGGCATTCCTCGTGATCGTCGCGCTGTGGCCCGTGGCATGGAACGGCCTCGCGCTGCCGGGATCGATGTGGTTGTCCTTTGTTCCCGGACTCGCGGCCATGACCGCCGCGTTGGCATGGTCACCGTTGTCCACGGTCGCCTATCTGCTCATCGCGACGACCGCTGTGCAACAGATCAACCAGCACCGGGCGACCGCGATCAACTTCGCGTTCGGTCTCGAACTCACCTATTCACTCGGGTTCTCACTGGTGTTCGTGGCGATGATCCTCGAAGGACTCCGCACCGCCGCCGCCCTCGATCACGCTCGCGAGGTGACAGACCGTTTCGGCGACGACACCGCGGCACTGGAGGCGCGGGCGGCACAACGCAGGACCCACAACACCCTGATCCACAACGAAGTGCTCTCGACCTTGCTCGCCGCGACCAGTCTCCCCCACAGCCCCCATCTGCAACGTCGAGCCGCCCAGGCGATCACCCGCATCTCCACCACTCCGCTGGTCGGTGACGATCGGCTCTACGGAAACCAGCACGCCGTCGAGATCCTCCGCGCGGCCGTCGAAGACGGCGGAAAGGTCGAGATGTCCCTGCGCTGCCGGGACGGACAAGCCCGCGCCGAGGCAGTCATCGCGCTCGCCGACGGAGCCCGTGAGGCCGTGCGAAACGCTCGCGCACACAACCCGCCGGGCACCAGGATCCGTGCGCGAATCGAGGCCGATACCCGGCGCGTGATCGTGACCATCCGGGATGACGGCCGCGGCTTCGACACTACGAGCACACATTCCGCTCGATACGGCTTGCGCGGCAGCCTCGACCGGATCCGCGATATTCCCGGTTGCGCGGCCGGTCTCGATTCCGCGCCGGGCAAGGGCACCACCGTGACGCTTCGGTGGCGGCGTCCACGTCCGGCGACACCCGACATCCGTCAGTTCCTCGGGATCCGAACGGCCGCGGCGGCCGGTGTCGCCGTCACCTATCTCGCGGCGATCAGTGCGCTGGCCTTGATGAGCCTGCACAGCCGTCCGGGGTGGGCGAGCGTCACCGCCCTGGTGCTGTTCGCCTCGATGATCCTCGTTTTCCTGGCCGCACCAGCCGACCCGATACCCCGTTGGGCAACCTCAGCAGTGATACTCGGCCCGATCGGTGCCGTCCTCGCATTGACAGAGCTGCCGAAGTTGCCTACCGCGGAACAACTGTGGCCTGCGTCGGCGACCGCCGCGATCTATGCGCTATTGCTTCTGCGGGGTCGACCGGCCGCCGCCTGGACCGGTCAAGCCATCGTTGTCGTCGGATGCACAGGATGGGTGGGTGCCGACCTCGTCGGCTGGGGTGCTCTGATGATCACGCGTATCGCGGACTTCGCACCCTTGGTCGGCTGCATGGTCTTCGCCTGGCTCGTGCGGCCACGCCTGGCTGCGATCGTCGAACTCCGTGAACTCAACCGGCAATTGGTCATCCGCACCACGTCAGCACGAGCCGCGCTCGCCGAACGGGCGGCGCAGTTGGCGCTGTTCGACGCCCGCACCGCACCGCTGCTGTCACGCATCGCCGACCCCGCGGAGTTCAGCGACGCCGAACGCGGATCGTTCGCCCTGCTCGAAGCCTGCCTGCGCGACGAACTCCGCGGCGGAATCCTCGCCGACCCCGCTCTTCGCCCCATCCTGGACGATGCCCGCCGACGCGGCGTGGATGTTCTTCTCTACGACGATCAACAGAGCACCGACCACGCCCCAACCACCCGAGCCCACATTCTGGCCACCCTCGCCGCCGAGCTCACCACCGCCGCATCAGGAGAACTCACCGTCCGGGTTCAGCCCACGGGCCGACCGATCGCCGCGACCATTCTGGTCAGAGGCCAGGGAGGCACACGCCGAATCAGCATCCCGGCCAACGGAACCGCCACCTTCACCGGTTCCGCAGCCGTCGGTGGATCCCGAGACCCAGGTGCGCGACCATGGCCGACAGCGGCGGCCAAAACCAGCTGAACTGCCCACCGGTCCCGGAGCAGGCCTGATACAGCAACACCACCAGGCCCCCCGCAAACCCGGTGATCGCCGCAGGAGAGATCACTTCCTCGCCATCCCGATAAGGCAAGGCCAACCCTATCGCCCCCAACCCCAGAACCATGCTGGGTAACAGCATCGCCAACAGGACGTACAGATCGCCCTCCCGGTTCTTCCCCGCCCAGAAGAATGTCGGGTACAGGCCCGGAAACATCGACGCCATCACATACGCGACAACCGGAGTCAACGCCCACACCGGCACCGCCAAGAGCAACAAACCAAGCGTTGTGCCGAGAATCCGCAGTGGACGTTCCCGCCGATTCGATCGAGCCGCCTGTCGTGCCCGACGGCGAACTGTGGTGTTGTCCAACGTCCGCGCCGGGGTGTCGACGGCGCGCAGTGCCCGCACGATCATCTCGCCTCTGGCCTGAGCCACGACCTGATACCGCCTGCCCAGCTCGAATCGGACCCCCGCTTCGTCCCGATGGCTGATCTCGTAGTCAGCCAGGTTCGGCCGGTCCAGATCTGACAATTTACTGTCCGGCAGCGGTTGAAGCTCACGATCCAGTGCGGAGACCACATCGACATCGAGGGGCACCGAGGGGCTCGATACCCAGAACGGCGACCACATCAGTGCGCCGTCGGCTCGCAGCACATAGACCGACCCGGCTTCCCAACTGGACGGGCCGTACCGAAAGTCTCGGGCGCCTTCGTCGACAACAGTTCCCAGTACCCAGCCGTGCCGCGGCGAACCCGCGTGGACTCCCCCGTGACCGGACGCGACCTGACGAGCCAGATCTCGAATGGCCGCGGCTTCGGTGACTGACGACTCGTAGGGTGTGTCCACTTCCTCCTCCATTCAGCCGGACCGATCGCTCGTCCACGGTGGGCTGCTGCCTGGTCGGCGGACCGCCGCTGGTATCCGGCGGCCCGCCGACGTGTCCTATCCGTCGGCTATTTCTGACCGGTCCCGTTGCAGGCACCGCAATTCACCCAGTTCCCGAAGTCACTGTGACCACCCGTGCCGTTGCACCGGGGGCACACACCACGCAAGAACTTCGAAACAAACGACATCACAACCTCTTTCACCGGAGATCGTGCCGAGGGCCCGGCACGGATCCGAGTGTGCGCCGCCGATCGGCATCGCCGACAGACTCACTTTTCGGTGTCATCACCGGTGGACCTCGCCGGACCTGATATCGGCCAGCTGTCCGAAGACGCACCGCACCCACCGATGTCACCGAAAAGTGGTGACTCGTTTCCCGTGTATTCCGTCCGTATAGATGAGTGGTGCCACAAGGCACCTCTGCTCGAGGCAGCTCAGCCTCACTCCGACGGGAGACCACCTGCCATGTCCGAAGTCTCATTCACCAAGCCTGTCGCTGCCGCTGGAAAGGTAGCTGTCACCGTGGTCGCCGCCGCGATGTTGACGCTCGCCGTATCGACGATCGCTCCTTCGGTCGCCCAAGCGGCGACCCATCGCGTCGATCTGTCCGAGGCGTGCAAGCAGCAATACGGCAAGCAGTCGGTCAAGCTTCGTCACGTCGACGATGTCCAACAGCAGGTGACCACGCCGGGATCTCGCAGCGCCGACGAATACCACAACCCCAATCGAGCCACCCCGTACGGGTACTACTGCGTCGAAACCACGATGAGCAAGTCGCTGAGCATCCCACCCGGCATCGAAGGCCAGGTCATCGAACAGGAGCTCGGCGACCTCGACGTCCAGGCGTACTGCGACCGCAACCATCCGGGCACCACCGCACGAGGCAACTTCGACGCCGACAAGACCTGGGACTGCGTGTAGTCCGACACGATTCAGCTGTTCACATTCGAGCCCCGCCCGATCAGCTGATCGGGCGGGGCTCGGTGTCCCTGCGAACTACATCGGGTCGGCGCTCACCTACTTCTTGGGCATCGGCTGGTTGATGGTGGTGAAGTACTGGATCGCGGCGCCGACCGCGACCGGGGCGGCGATCAGGATTTGGCCTGCCAGGGCGCCGAGGGCGCCGACGGCGAGGATGCCGCTGACGCAGCCGAGTCCGGCGGCGGGGAGGAAGGCACCGAAGAGGCCGACGATGGTCGCCGAGGCGATGGCGGCGCCGGCGAGGCCGCCGAGGACGCACCCGACGGCGGCGCCGCCGATACCACCGACCAGGACTCCGAGGGTGGCACCCATCGAGATGGTGCTGGTCAGGCGGCTCCAGGCGGCGACCTCGCGGTCGTATTCGGACTTCCAGGGTGCCTGGTCCTCGTAGGGCAGGGCGACCGGCTTGTAGACGGCCTCGGCGGGGTCGAGCCGGGGAGTCAGCACGGCGGTGTTGCCGGAGATGTCCGCCGTGATCGGCAGCTCGAAATCGTCGAGGCGGAAGGTCAAGGGAGTGGCCGCGATCGTGGTGCCGTCGGGTGCCTTCACCTTGAAGGCACTGTCTTCGGCGATCAGGGAACCGGCGTCGGTGGTGATGACCGAGGTGCCGTTCACCTCCTCGGCGGTGAAGTGGACCGGCGCGGCGTCCTGCGCGGTCGCCGGACCGGTGACGCCCACGGTGACGCCGATCGCGACGGCGAGCAGTACCGCGGCCGCAGAAGATTTCCTCATCGTGTTTCTTTCTCTCTCATCGGGTTCTCCGTCGCGATCACCGTGATCGACGTCCGCTCGGTACGCGCCGTGGTCGGGCCGAGTCGATTGGACCGATCGACATCGCCTATCGCCCCGGCTCGCACCCCGACCCGGCCCCGACACTGACCTCATGACTCCAGGGGTGGAGCCGAATCCGCCCCGGGCCGAAGGAGAGACGTGGCACGACTGCAGATCGATGCGGTGTCGAAGAAGTTCGACACCGACTACGCGGTGCGCGAGGTGAGCCTCGACATCGCCGACGGCGAGTTCATGGTGTTGCTCGGGCCGAGCGGGTGCGGCAAGTCCACTCTGTTGCGGATGATCGCGGGGCTCGAGCAGCCGAGCGAGGGCCGGATCCTGGTGGACGGCACCGATGTCACCGACGCACCGCCGCAGCGTCGGGACGTGGCGATGGTGTTCCAGAGCTACGCGCTCTACCCGCACCTGTCGGTGGCGAAGAACATCGGGTTCCCGTTGCGGGCCCGGCGCAGGCCGCGCGTCGAGATCGAACGGCGGGTCGCGCAGGTGTCGGCCACCCTGGAGTTGTCGGCCCTGCTCGAACGCAGGCCGGGTGCGCTGTCCGGGGGTCAGCGGCAGCGAGTGGCGTTGGCGCGTGCCATGGTTCGCGATCCGGGCGCTTTTCTCATGGACGAGCCGCTGTCCAATCTCGACGCCAAGTTGCGCAGCGCGACGCGCGCGGAACTGATCGGGCTGCACGAACGTCTCGGCACCACCTTCCTCTACGTCACCCACGACCAGGTGGAGGCGATGACGATGGCGTCCCGGGTCGCACTGCTCGACCAGGGCAGGGTCGCGCAGTGCGGTACCCCGGCCGAGCTCTACGACCAGCCGCGCTCCACCTTCGTCGCCGGATTCCTCGGCTCACCATCGATGAATCTGTTCCCCGCCGTCGTGACCGCGACCGAGGGCCGGTTGCGGATCACCGGCGACGGGATCGATGCCGCGCTCGACATCACAGGCGATCTTCCGGCGCGGACTCCGGTCATCGCGGGCATCCGCCCCGAACGGCTGCGTCTCGACGCCGCCGCGACTGCTGTGCGCGGCACCATCCGCCTGGTCGAGAACCTCGGCAGCGAGGAGTTGGTGCACATCGACGCGGGCGCGACCAGCCTGTGCGCGCGGGTCGCGCGCCCGGCGGGAGTCCGGGTGGGCGAGCGCGTCGCCGCGCGGGTGGATCCCGCCGACATCCACTTGTTCGACCCCGACACCGGGTTACGCCTCAGGTGGCAAGCGCCCCAGCTGGATTCGGCGAACGCCGCGCACTCGGTACCCGTCCCCTGAATTCCCGCACGACCATTGAGGAGAACCGTCATGAAACGCACCCTGCCCGTTCTGGGCGTGGTGGTCACCACCGCCGTCGTGCTGAGTGGCTGCGGCCTGGGCAGCACCGTGTCCTCGGACACCACGGCGACCGGCCGGATCCCGGAACTGTCGCCCGGTCAGCAGGTTTCGATCACCTTCGAGTCCTACAACTACGGCCTCGCGGGCGCCTGGACGGACACGTTCAACGACCTCATCGCAGAGTTCGGCAAGAAGTACCCGAACATCGAGGTCACCGCGCAGAAGCCGCAGGGGAACAGTCCCAACCCCGCCACCGACACCATCTCGAGCATCCAGAACCAGCTGGTGGCGGGCGACCCGCCCGATGTCGCCCAGCTCGGCTTCAGCGACCTGAACTTCACCGTCGATCAGTTGCGTGCCAAACCACTGGACACCCTCGTCGGCGCCGAGGAGGTCGCCCGCAACTTCGACGGCGCCGAACACGGCTACGCACCCCGCGCCCGCACCCTCGACGACTGGGACGGCCACACCTACGGTGTGCCGTTCGTCTTCTCCACCCCGGTGCTGTACCTGAACGCCTCATTGTTCACCGAGGCCGGGCTCGACACCGACAAGCCGCCCGCCACCTGGGCCGAGGTCGCCACGGCCGCCAAGACCATCGCCGACCGCACCGGCAAGGGCGGGGTGTACATCGATTGCCTGACCAAGACCGCCAAGGACTGGTGTTTCCAGTCGCTGGTGCGTTCCAACGGCGGCCGCGTGATCTCCGAGGACCGCCGCACACTCACCTACGATCAAGCGCCCGCCGTCGAGGTGACGAAGATGGCGCAGGACCTGGTGAACAACGGCAGCATGCCCAGGTTGAACCAGAAGCAGGGGTATGAGGCCTTCACTCGCGGTGAAGTGGGAATGTTGCTCGAGACCAGCGCCATCCAGGGCATGTTCGTCAAGGGAGCCAAGGACAAGTGGGATCTGCGTTCGGCGCCGATGCCCGCCTTCGGCAACACCCCGACGGTGCCGACCAACTCCGGTGCGGGCCTGCACATCCTGTCCGAGGACCCGGCCAGGCAGCGGGCCTCCTGGGAGCTGATCAAGTTCCTCACCAGCGAGCAGTCCTACACGAAGATCGCACAGAACATCGGCTACCTGCCGCTGCGCACCGGGTTGCTCGAGGACGCCGACGGGCTGAAGAACTGGGCCGCGGCGAACCCTTTGCTGAAGCCCAACGTCGAACAGCTCGCGCGGATGGAGCCGTGGGTGTCCATGCCCGGCAACAACTATCTGCAGGTACGGGACGGCATGATGGACGCGGTCGAAGCGGTCGTGTTCCAGAACCGGGATCCGCAGGCCACGCTGACCGCCGCGCGCACCGAGGGCGCCGAACTCCTCCCGACCGCATGAGCGAGATGACGATCGTGCAGCTCACCGATCTCCATCTGCGCCCGACCGGTGAGCTCGTCCACGGCGTGGTGGACACGGATGCGAATCTGCTGCGGGCACTCACCGACCTGCGGGCGTCCGGGCGGTCCGTGGACGCCCTGGTGCTTTCGGGTGACCTCGCCGACAACGGGTCACCCGAGGCATACCGGCGCCTGCGCGCCGCCGTCGAGCCGGTCGCGGCCGAGCTCGGCGCCGAGATCGTCTATGTGATGGGCAATCACGACGAACGGGCCGCCTTCGGCGAACAGCTACTCGACTCGGCTCCCGGTTCGGTGGACACCGAGGTGCCCCACGACCACTGCGTCGAGGTGGGCGGGCTGCGCATCGTCGCCCTCGACAGCACCACCCCGCACCGCCACGAGGGCAGGCTCGAACAGGCGCAGCTGGCCTGGCTCACCGAGCAACTGCGCACGGACGCGCCGCGCGGCACCCTCCTGGTCCTGCATCACCCGCCGGTGCCCTCTCCCCTGGCCACCACCGACTTTCTCAAACTCGAGGATGCCGACCGTCTCGCCGATGCGTTGACGGGCAGCGATGTGCGGATGATCTTGTGCGGGCACAACCATCTCACCGGCGCCGCGGCGCTGGCCGGGATTCCGGTGTGGATCGGCCCGGCACTGTCGTACCGCATCGACCCGATGGCTCCGGTCGGCAGGCATCGCGGGTTCACCGGATTCGGCTACAGCCGTATCGATCTCGTGGCATCGAGTGTGCTGGCCACCGCGATCGAGCTCACCCCGGCCGCGCCGGTCTACGACCGGCCCGAAGCCGAGGTGCTCGCGCAGTTGGCGGCGATCGCCGCGGAGACGCGGTGACATGTTCGTCCTCGACGACCGGCAGGACCCGGCGCGCGCGGCGGCCCCGGCACCGGGTCCGCGCCGCCGGATCACCCGACGCGCGGTGGCCCGATTCCTCGCGCCCTATCTGTATCTGGCTCCGGCCCTGTTGCTCCTGGTGGTGTGGACCTATCAGCCGCTCGGGCAGGCGGTGCAGTTGTCCACGGTGTCGTGGAACCTGTTGCCGACCTCGCCCATGACGCCGGTCGGGGCCGACAACTACACCCGGTTGCTCGACCTTCCGGCGTTCTGGGGGTCCCTGGGCCGCACCGCGACCCTGATCCTGGGTCTGTTGCCGTTCACCGTGGTGCTGCCGGTGCTCATCGCGCTGGCGAGCAGGCGCGTGCACGGACGAGCGCGCACCGTCTATCAGGCACTGGTTTTCGCGCCGTTCCTCATCGCGCCGGTCGCGGCGGCGGCGGTGTGGCGGTGGCTGTTGCACCCCGGCTCCGGGTTCGTCGACCAGCTGATCGGCACCGGCCACAACTGGGTCTACGACGCGGGCACCGCGCAGGCGGTGATCGTACTGATCACGGCCTGGCAACTGCTCGGGTTCGCGGTGCTGGTGGTGTGGGCGGGGCTGGCCGGGATCAGCGGTGACTACCGCGAGGCCGCGCAGGTCGACGGGGCGACACCAGGGCAGATCCGGCGCTGGATCACCCTGCCGTTGCTCTCGCCGACGGTGATGTTCCTGGTGCTCACCACGGTGCTGCTCTCGCCGACGCTGTCGTTCCCGCTGATCGACTCGATGACCCAGGGTGGACCGGCTCAGGCCACCACGAACATCTACTACCTGCTCTGGGACTACGCCTTCCACACCTTCGACGCCGGGCTCAGCGCCGCGGCGGGTGTGCTGTTGTTCGTCGGATTCGGCCTGCTGGCCGCACTCCTGGTCTGGATCTCGGAAAAGGTTGCCGTCCATGATGATTGACCGACTTCGCCTGGCGGGCAGCCATCTGCTGCTCGCCGGGACGTCGCTGGTGTGTGTGTTCCCGATCTATTGGTTGTTCGCGACGGCGCTGCGCAGGCCGCAGGACGTCAGTTCGCTCGCCCCGATCCCGTGGCCGCTCTCGGTGGACAGTTATCTCGACGCCGCGCAGAAGGTCGATGTCACCGGGCTCATCGTCAACACGTTCATCGTGGCGATCCTGTCCGCGAGTGGGCAACTGTTGATCGCGCTGCTGGCCTCGTACGCGTTCGCGATGTACACCTTTCCACTGCGGCGGGTGATGTATCTGGCGTTCGTCGGCGTCTGGCTGGTGCCCTTCCAGGTCACCATGTTGCCCAACTACATCCTGCTCAACCGGATGGGGTTGATCAACACGCTGATCGGTGTCGTGCTGCCCACCCTGTGTTCGGCGCTGGCGGTGCTGTTGTTGCGCCAGCACATGGCCGCGTTCCCCAAAGAACTGATCGCGGCGGCCAAGATCGACGGCCGTTCGTCGTGGGCGATCCTGTGGACCGTGGTTGTCCCCAACCTGCGGCCCGCCCTGGCCGCTCTCGGCATCCTGCTGTTCATCAACGCCTGGAACGA
This sequence comes from Nocardia caishijiensis NBRC 108228, assembly GCF_001612825.1. Taxonomy (GTDB): domain Bacteria; phylum Actinomycetota; class Actinomycetes; order Mycobacteriales; family Mycobacteriaceae; genus Nocardia; species Nocardia caishijiensis. The sequence continues at coordinate 128,497 of NZ_BDBE01000040.1, forward strand.
ATACTTCTGGCCCGCGGTGGTTCTGCGGCAGTCCAACGATGTCCTGCAGTTGGGTCTGCGCAGTTTCATGGGCACCGAGGGCGACCAGTGGGGCCCGATGATGGCCCTGGCCAGTCTGGCGTGCCTGCCGGTGTTGCTGCTCTACCTGGTGTTGCAGCGCCACATCGTCAACGCCTTCGTTCGGTCGGGATTGAAGTGAGCCGCCGGGCCTCGGGCGGTTCAGGCGGTCAACGCACCGAGATCCGCCGAGTCGACGCACTCGAGAAACAGTGAGACCGCGGGGTTGGATTCCTCGGCACGCCACACCGCGTACACATCCAGTGTCGGAATCGGATCGAACAGTTTCACCGCGACCGAACTGCTGCCCGTCGCCCCCATGCCCATCGACACGGCCCGGGGCAGCGAGGCGAAACCGACGACCGGGCGGACCGACACCATGTGCGCGGTGGCACCGGGGTCGTCGGCTGTGTGCTTGATGTTGAGCGAGATTCGCGTTGCCGCCGCCGACCGCAGGATCTCGTCGTACATCGCCGGGCACTGTTCCCGGTCGAACAGCACGCAATCCTGGTTCTGCAACTCGGCGAAGGGGACACCGGGACGGTCGGCCCAGCGATGGCGACGGCCGACCACGGCCACCAGTGGCACCCGGTGCAGCAGCCGCCGGTACCGGAAATCGGCCGTGCTCGGATGGCCGTAGACCAGGGCCAGGTCGAGTGAGCCGTCGGCCAGGCCCGCCAACTGTGGTCCGGTGCGCTTCTCCCATAAGGACACCACGATGTCGGGGTGGAGTTCGGTCATCCTCGACAGGGCATCGGGCAGCACATGTCTGCTGGCGGGCAGGTTGTAGCCGACATTGAGACTGCCGATGCGACCCTCGGCGGTCGCTTTGGCGGATCGGGCGGCACGATCGAGGTGGGCGACGATCTGGCGGGCCTGGAGTTCGAACTCCCGCCCCGCCGGTGTCAGCCGCACCTCGTGGGAGTTGCGGGCGACCAGTCGCACGCCCAGCGACTTCTCCAGCTTCTGCAGCTGAGCGCTGAGACTCGGCTGAGTGAGATGAAGGCGCTGCGCTGCGCGCCCGAAGTGCAACTCTTCGGCGATGGTGATGAACGAAACGAGGTGTCGGAATTCCATGGCGCCGGGCTCCTTCCGAATACCGCCACGGTATCGAGGGCGGATAACCGGCCGTGAATTCCGGCTGTTGCGCGATCGCCGTGCGCGTTGCCGGTGCGTGAACCCCTCGCCCACGACCGCCGCGTCGCGGACCGCTCGGTCGTCCGGTCAGTCGGCGAAGCCCGCGGGATCGACGAGCAGCCGCTTGAGCACCTTGCCCGTTTCGCCTCGGGGCAACGAGTTGAGAAAGGTGACATCGCGAGGGACCGAGAAGCGGCTGAGCCGATGGCGGATATAGGTACGCACCATCCCCGGATCGAGGCTGGAGCCTTCGTGTTTGACCAGGAACGCGGCCAGCCGCTGCCCGAATTCGCGGTCCGACACCCCGATCACCGCGACATCGCTGACCTGCGGCAGATACGACAGTGCCTCTTCGACCGGGCGCGGGAAGACGTTCTCGCCGCCGGAGATGATCATCTCGTCGTCGCGTCCCGCCACGAACAACCTGCCCTCCGCGTCGAGGTAGCCCAGATCACCCGTGTTCAGCATGCCGTCGGCTTCCTCGGGTGGCGTGTCGTTGACGTAGCCGTCGAACAGCATGTGGTTGCCGACGAAGATCCGACCGGTCACCCCGATCGGTACCGGTTGGTTGTCGTCGGCGCCGAGGATCGCGATCCGGGTGCCGAGCGGCGGCCTGCCCGCCGTGGTCGGGGCGGCACGCAGGTCCTCCGGCGCTGCCACACTGGCCCAGGAGACCTCGGTGGAACCGTAGAGGTTGTAGAGCACGTCACCGTAATCCCGCAGGAAGCGATCCACGGTCGCCGCGACCAGCGGGGCGCCGCAACTGACGACATGCCGCAGACTGCTCAGGTCGTAGCGGGCGCGCACCTCGTCGGGCAGGTCCACCAGGCGCTGCACCATCGTCGGCACCGCGATCAGCGTGTTCACCCGGTGTTCGGTGATCTGGCGCAGGCATTCCTCGGCGTCGAAGCCTTGCGCCAGCACGACGGTGGCGCGCACCGCGGTGCTCAGCTGCAGTGCCGACAGGCCCCAGGTGTGGAACAGCGGCGCGGGGATCATCATCGTGCTGCCCACCTCGATCGGAATCCGCGACAGCAGCGCGACCAGGGTGTCGAATCCCTTCGCGTGTGGGCGCCGCGCGCCTTTCGGGGTGCCGCTGGTTCCCGATGTGAGCACGATCTGACACCCCGGCACCGTCGGCACCGGAAACTTCGTGTGGCCCATGGCGATCAGATCCTCGATGGTGATCCGGGTCGGGTCCGCTGGCAGATCGTCGGTGACGAAGCGCGGGATGCCCTTGTGCAGATACTGCACGAGATGGTTCAGCTCGGTGTCGACGAACAACGCCGAGAGCCGGTGCCGCTGCACGATCTCCTCGATCCGCCTGCCCGACAACCCGGCGTTCAGCAGTGCCACGTCGACGCCGAGCTTGCCCGCCGCGACCATCGTCTCGACCATGCCGCAGTGGTTGGCAGCGAGCAGGCCGATGGCGTCGCCCGCACGCAAGCCCACCTCGTACATCGCCCCCGCCAGCGCGGTCGTGCGCTTGTCGGTTTCGGCGAAGGTGGCCGTGCTCGCCGGGTCGATCAGGGCGAGCTGGTCGGGGCTGTGCGCGGCGCCCGCCGCATAGCCACCCGCCAGATTGAAACCCCACCGGTACAGCGACCGCAGTTGCCGCGCGGAGGTCACCGGCGGCGCGACCAACCCGGAGTTCACCACCCAGCGCACGAGTTCGGACTTGCGGCGGATCGGCGCGCGGTCGCCGTTTCCCACCACCGAGGTCCGCGCCCCACGCACCACATCGGCCGCGCGGCGCAACCCGGCCCTGATCCACCGGACCGTCTCGGCGTCGCGCGCCTGCGCCAGCACCGGATGCAGGCGCGGCGCGGCGAAGACGGTGACGCTCACGCTTGTTCGCTGCTGGTCACCGGCGAGCCGGATCAGGGCGAAGCTGCCCGACTCCGGATTGTGCAGTTCGAAACTCTCGTACCAGCGACCGATCCGCAGCGACAGCACGACGGTGCGCACACCGACTTCGGGGTCGCCGATGCGGACCTGCCACAGCGTGTCCCCGTCGGGATCGGTCACCCGTTCGCATCCGCCGATGCCCGACCAGAGGCGCGGATAGCTCTGCGGTTCCAGCAGCACCTCCCACAACGCTTGTCTCGCAACGGCGAAATCCGCGGTCACATCCACGACATCACTCGACATCTCTGCGCCTCTCTCGGTCCGGCCACGCTGCCGGGAAGTGCCAACGCGTCGCGGCACCGATGCCGCGACGGCGCCCTTCGTCAGGCACTGCACCAGAAGTCATGGTTACGCACCCGCGCGTGGCCGAACGAGAGATTGTCCGAATGCTGGCACAGGAACCGAACGCCCCACGTACCAGCTGTGAACACTGCCAATCGCCGATCGGCCCGAATTGGGGTACGCCGACCAGCCCGTCAGCGGGCGGTGCCGGAGACCAGTTCGTCGCGCAGCGTCGATCCGAGATCGCCCCAACACCGCGTGATCATCCCTGTGTGGGTGCGGTACATCGCCAGCTCCTGGACGCGGACGGCACGGCCCGTGGCGGCGAGTCCACGGAACGGGCCCGTGTGGGTGCCGGTGCCGAGCAGTCGGGCGGCGAGCCACGTGCCGTCGACGAGCAGGTGCCGCAGGTCCCAGTGGTAGTCGGGGAAGCCGGTGACCACCGCCTCGATTCCGGCGATGTACTCGTCGACGCCTCGCGCGGTCTCGGACGCGATCACCTCCGGCGCCACGAACTCCCGCAGTTCCGCGAATCGTCGTGCGTTGCACAGCCCGATGTAGCGCCGGTACCGCTCCCCCAGGTCGTTGTCACCCATGTGCCGCACCCTCCCGCCACCTCGGTTCGCTCGCACCCGATGCTAGTGCCGATCAGTAGGCCGCAGCCGTCCGATCCTTCGTCGCATCGTCGCGTCGGGCGGGTGTGGTCGGCCACCAGACCGTGTCGCCGAGGAGCTCGAACAGGGCGGGGACCACCAGGGTTCGGACGACGAAGGTGTCGAGCAGGATGCCGATGCCGACGACGATGCCGAGCTGGGTGAGCGTGATCAGCGGCAGCACGCCGAGGACGCAGAACACCGCCGCCAGCACCGCGCCCGCGCTGGTGATCACCGCGCCGGTGGAGGCGACCGCACGGACCATGCCCTGGGTGGTGCCGTGGGTGCCCGCTTCCTCGCGCGCCCTGGTCACCAGGAAGATCGTGTAGTCCACGCCGAGTGCGACCAGGAACAGGAAACCGAACAGGGGCACATTGGTGTCCAGCGCCGGGAACCCGAAAACGGTGCCGCTGATCCAACTGCCAGCGCCCAGGGCGGCGAGCGCGCTCAGGACCGTGACGCCGACGAGCAGCACGGCCGCCGGGGCGGCGCGCAGCAAGGCGAGCAACACCAGCAGCACGACAACCAGGATCAGCGGGATGACCAGCGCTTGGTCCCGACGCGCGGCGTCACGGATATCGAGGGCTTCGGCATCGGAACCACCGACGAGCGCCTCGGCGTTCGGGACCGCGTCGAGTGTCGACCGCATCGCCTCCACCGTGGTGAATGCCTCGGCCGAGCCGGGTTCCGCGTCCAGGACGACCGACCACCGGGTGGTACCGGAGTCGGAGGTTCCGGTCGGGGTGGCCCGCGAGATCCCGGGCACCGCGTCGAGTTCGGTCTGCACCGACGACGCGGTTTCCGTGCGGGCGATCACCACGGCGGGGTCGGCGGAGCCGGAGGGAAAGTGCGCGGCCAAGGTCCGCAGTCCGTCGACGGATTCGGCGTCCACCCGGAACTGCTCGGTGCGCGACAAACCGATGTCGGTGGTCGCGAGACCGGTGGCGAAGACGACGAGGACCGCCGACGCGGCACCGGCGACGAGGGCCGGGCGGCGCACGACGCGCGTCGCGACGTGCGCCCACACGCCGTGTTCGGCCGGATCGCGACCGTCCGCTTGCGGCACGAACGGCCAGAAGACTTTTCGTCCGCACAGTGCCAGCGCCGGGGGCAGGGCGAGCAGGACGAAGACCAACGCGACGAGAAGTCCGGCCGCGGCGAACGCGCCGAGGCTGCGGGTGTTCGGCAGCGCCGCCAGCAGCAGGGTGAGCAGGGCGAGCACGACGGTGACATTGCTGGCCAGAATCGCGGGCGCGGCATGGCGCACGGCGGCGCGCAGCGCGTCGCGATGGTCGTCGTGGCGATGCAGTTCGTCGCGGTAGCGGGAGACGAGCAGCAGGGCGTAGTTGGTGCCCGCGCCGAAGACGAGAACACTGGTGATACCCGAGGTGGAGCCGTCGAAGGTGAGGCCGGTGAGCTGGGCCAGTGCGGTGCCGACGCTGGTGGCGACACGGTCGGCGAGGCCGACGACCGTCAGTGGGACGAGCCAGAGCACCGGTGAGCGGTAGGTCAGGATCAGCAGGACCATCACCATGAGTGCGGTGACGATCAGCAGCAGGGTGTTGGCGCCGGAGAAGGAGTCGGCGATATCGGCGCCGAAGGCGGGGCCGCCGGTCACCTGCACGCGCAGTGGTTCGGGCAGGTCCGTGGCGACGGTGGTGCGCAGTTCGTCGATGCGATCGGTGAGCGCGAACCCGTTCAGGTCCACCGAAACCGGGATCTGGGCGATGGCTGCGCGACCGTCGGGGGCCGCGACGACACGCGGCCCGTTCGACGTGGGCACCTCGGCCCGGGTGAGCGCGGCGTCCACAGCGGCCAGGTCGGACGGGGTGAGCACGCCGTCGTCGGTGCGCGTGGCCACCAGGATCGCGGCGGCTTCGTCCGCGCCGGGGAACTCGTCGGCGGCCGCGGCGGCCCGGGCGGATTCCGCCGACGACGGCAGCGACACCGGCGCCTGCCCGGCGCTCTCGTTGCTGCCGGTGAACGCGATCACGGCCACGGCGGCCACGAACACCGCCAGTAGCAGCGCCCACGATCGCCGCCCGGTCACCACTCGGGCGAACCGGTCCCATCCCTGCCTGTCATCGCGTCGCATCACGCCGACAACTATTTCAGAAACTTAACTATCTGACAATGTCGAGCCTCCGAGGCGGCTAAGCTCACAGGCGGATCGAGAGGAGACACGCGTGGGCGACCAGAACACCGAGAACACCGACCCGGCCCGCGATCGGTCGGAGCTGGAGACCGAGATCGCCCGCGACCTGCGGGCGCTGACCGCGATCTCCGAACAGATCGGTCACGTCTTCGCCCGCTCGAACGACCTGCGCCCCAATGACTTCCGTGCCCTGATGCATGTCGCGACCGCACAGGCCGAAGGCACACCCGTCACCGCGGGCCGGTTGAGCGCGCTGATGGGGGTATCCGCGCCCGCGGTCACGTACCTGGTCGAGCGGATGATCGAATCCGGCCATCTCGAGCGAGTACCCGACGCCACCGACCGCAGGCGTGTGCACCTGGGCTACACCGACCACGGCATGTCCGTGGCAGCCGGTTTCTTCGGCCCGCTCAGCACCCGCACCCGGGCGGCGATGGCCGAGCTGCCCGCCGCCGACCTCGAGGCAGCCCACCGCGTATTCGTCGCGATCACCAGCGCACTGCGCGATTTCTACAGCGAATTACCCACCCGACCCGACCGCTGAGCGGACCACACCGCGCCCTACCGCCGGGCGAACCTGATCAGGATGGCGGCGACGACCAGCCAGCCCGCGACATAGGCCGCGGCGCGCACCGGGTGCCAGTTGTCGATGAGCAGGACGGTGCCGAGAGCGGCGAGGCCGAGGAGCATGAGCGCGATCCGCATGCGGTCGATCTTCCTGGTGCGAGGCAGATCACACAAGATGCCGAGATGCGCTGCCCCGCAACGATCATGCGGCTCGCGCGATGCGGAACGTGGCCGCCGTCAACCGCGCAGCGCCGAGAGGAATATCGCCGGAAGCTTCCCCCAGCTCGGGGCGGCCGCGAACTCGGCGAGGCGGCGGCCGGTACGGGCCGCGGTCCGGTTGGTGACGAACCACGGTGGCCGTGGGGCGAGGGTGAACTCACCGCGGACGACCGAGCGCGGGAACGGACGGAACGGGCCGTGGACGACGGTTCGCTCCGTGTGATCGAGCAGGACCGCGTTGTGCACCACCCCGATTCCGCTCTGCGCGTCGTGGATCGGGTGGCCGGGAAACGCGCCCCAGGTGGCGCGGGCGGTGAGGTAGCCGACGGCGGTCCAGGCGTTGATGCCGATTGTTCCGTAGCGCAGGTCGGCGACGATCTCGTCGAAACCGGAGCCCAGCTGCCGCAGGGTGCGCGGGTGGACGACGATATTGGCACCAAGGGTTCCAGTCAGCTGCTCGTTGGCGAACTCGACCGCGGCGGTGAGGAATCGCGCCCCCTGCCCGGGCACCTGCGCGACGGCGAGCACGGGCCCGAAGTATTCCTCGGTGAAGGCGACATCCTTGTCGGCGAGGTCGGTCAGCAGGACCCGGTCCGCCCGGCGTTCGGCACCGGGATGGTCGGCAACGGCTTTGGCACGACGGTCTTCGCTTCCCGGGTAATAGGGCATGCGCGAGGGCGCGTTCGCGAACGCCACGCGCAGCGCCGCCAGGAACTCGTCCTTCTGCGCCCAGTCGCTGCTGATCACGACCACCTGCGACGCCACGCAGTTGTAGCCGTTGTTGTGCAGCTTCTGGGTGACGACGTGTTCGGCCTGATAGGCCAGATCGCGTGCCGACCACCTTCCCGGCACGACGATCGTCGGGCACACCCCACCCAGTTCGCTGCTGATCGGCTTGGTCAGCAGCGGTTCGGCGCGTTCCCTGCGGGCGGCACCGTCGGCGCCTGGCCCGAACACGATGGCATCGTGTGATCGCACACTGCCGGTGATGTGGACGTGCCCGATGTCGGGATGATTCACCGCGGCCTGCCCGACATCCACACCGCCGGTGACGATCTCGACCAGACCGGGCTGGATGAAGCGGGCGAAGATCTGCTCGAACACCGGCAGCATCGGATCGGTGAGCGGGTTCAGCTTCAGCAACACGACCCGGTTGTGGGCGAACAGTTCATACAGGGTGTCCAGCGGCGCGATCGAGAGGACGTTGCCCGCGCCGAGCACCACCCCGACGCCACCGGTTTCGGCAGGACGGCGTTGGGCCAGGCCCGCGCTGTCGCGCAATTCCCCCGCCGACACTCCCGGCTGCGACCACACCTCGGCCGAGAATCCGTGCAGCAGCAGCCGGTCGAAGACGGTGTGCGGCAACACCTGGATCGCGGTCCGGTCGCCGGGCGCGGACGACAGTACGAACCCGTCGAGCGGGCTGCGGTCTTCCAGCAACGCGGTCAGCGACTGCGACAACGCGCCGATGCCGCTGAGCATCGCATAGGGTCCGCTGATCCATTCCTCGCCCACCAGTGGGGAATCGGCCGCGAGACCTTTGATCCCGCAGGCGATGTCCACCCACTCCTCGGCGTGCTGCCACGTCGACGCCGACAGTGCGTCGAGCAGGTCGATGCGGTCCCGCAGCGACAGACCCGCCCAGGTCCGCTCACCCAGCCGTAGCCGCGCGACGGCGCTGCTCACCGGCGGATCACTCACGCCCGGTTGTGATGTCGTCATGTCGAGCCTCCTCAGGAATCCATACGATCGAGTACTTCGGCCGCGGCGCGGCGGCCGGACCTGACCGCGCCGTCCATGTAGCCGTTCCAGACCTGCGCTGTCTCCGCGCCCGCCCAGTGGATGCGGCCGATCGGTGCCGACAGCGCCGCGCCGTACTGCGTCCACACCCCGGCCCCGAGTCGGCCGCCGTAGCAACCACGACTGAATTCCTCGTCCATCCAGTTCAATTCGAGGTAATCGAGGGGCTCCGCGGCCTGGGGTCCGAACAGTTCCGTCAGGCTCGCGACCGCCGCGGCCCGACGTTCACCGATGCTCCAACCGGCCGCGACCCGCGCGTGCGCACCCTCGAAGAACGCGACGAGCACACCGCACGACCCGTCCGACGGGGAATTGTCGAGCACGACGCTGAGAGCGTCGTCGAGGTCGAAAGCGAAACCACTGAGTCCGGCTTCCCGCCAGAACGGAGTCGGATAGGCGATCTGGACCTTGATGACCGACCCCATCGGGATCTGCTGGGTGAGCCCGTCGCGTGCTCCCGGCAGCGCGGGCCGGTAGTCCAGCCGCCCGGCCAGCGTCGGTGGGATCGTCACGATGACATACCGCGCCGTGACCACCTGGTCGGCGAAATCGACGCGGACGCCGTTCTCGTCGTGGGTGATCGAACGGACCGCCGCGTTCAGCGTGACGACCTCCTCGCCTAGTTCGGCGGCGAGCCGTTCGCAGATCTGGTGTGTGCCACCCTCGACCCGCAGCTCTTGGGCCCCGCCCGCGACCCCGACGAGGATGTCGAGCATGCCGCCGGACTTGACGTAGAACAGGAAGTGCAGCAGCGACATCTCCGAGGCCTCCGCGGAGAACAGCGCGGGCACCACGGTGGCCCAGAACGCGAGCGCCTCAGCGTTGTCGGTGTTCGCGCGCAACCACTCGTCCAGGGTTCGACGGTCGAGCTCGGCCGCCTTCGGTGAGGTCCAGGGCGCCGACAACGAGATGGTGGCGGCGAGCTTCTCGAGCTCGAGCTGTAGACGGCCCGCCTCCAGGGCTGCTTCGAACGAGAGGCCGAAGGTCACGTCGTCGTAGCGGGTGACCGTCCCCCGGTAGCGGGTCACCCCCTGACCGGTGTCGAAGGTCGGGAAGGTCGTCAAGCCGAGCTCCTCGACGAGACCGAGGACCTCGGTTTGGGTCCGCCCGATCCACTGTCCACCCAGTTCGACCGCGACCCCGTTCGCGAGCGTGCCGCCCGCGGTCCGTCCGGCGACGCGATCTCGCGCTTCGAGCACGCGGACCGTGCGCCCCTCGGCTCTCAGTGCCCGCGCCGCGGTCAACCCGGCAAGGCCCGCTCCCACCACCACAACATCCACTTCAGTCATGCCGATCCTTCGCGAATTCAGTCGGTTGTATGACTGTAAGATAGGTCGCACATACCGGGTGTGCAACAGTTGTCGGAAAATTCGTGTACCGGTCGTGCGAGGAGTGGTCCGTGGTCTACGTCAAAGCGTCCGAGCGCGAGGACCAGATCGTCGCGGCGGCCGTGCAGGTGCTCAGCGACGTGGGAGTCCCCGCGACCACCTTGCGCGCCGTGGCCGCGGAGGCCGGGATCCCTCTCGGGACGCTGCAGTACGTGTTTCCCACCAAGGACAAATTGCTGCGCGCGGTGATCACCACCGTGATCGAGGAGATCTCGCGGGCGCTGCGGTCGCGCCTCGAACTCGACAGGGGTGTCGAACACGCACTCCGCGAAGGTGTGACGAGTTTCTGGGAGAAGCTGGTGGACAGCCGGATCGGACTGCAGATCATGCAGTACGAACTGATGACGTATTCGCTGCGCACCGAGGGCGCGACCGATCTGGCACGACTGCAGTACGAGCGGTACGGCGCGGTGGTCACCGAGTTCTGCGAGCAGGCGGCCCGTGCCGCCGACGAACGGTGCGCGATCGGCTTCGACACTCTGGGGCGACTGGCTCTCGCCCAGATCGACGGCTTGATCCTGCAGCACGTGGCCGACCCCGATGCCGATCGCGCCCGCCACGACCTGAACCTCGCGGTGGACATGCTGATCCTGTTCGCCGACCCCCAGCCGGTCGTCCGCAGAACACGCCGTCCCGGCACGACGCCCACCAACACGCGGTAGCCGCACCGCCGCCATCCGCCTATTGCGCGATGTGGAATCACGTCCTATCGTCGATTCATACGTTCGACTGACTCTACGGCTACCCTCGGGTCGCGAGGGCTCACCGACGGAGACCGGCAGCTGTCCGAGCGCCGCCGGTCGGGCAGATCCTGGTTCACGCTTTTGGAGTGAGGCGGCATGACTCGATCCACCGATCAACCCACACAGCCGGTCCACACAGCCTCGGTGGCGGTGATCGGCGCCGGGATGGCCGGGCTGATCGCCGCCCGGCGGCTGCGCGCCCACGGCGTGGACGTGATCGTCCTCGAATCCGGGTCGCGTCCCGGTGGACGGGTGCTGGCCGAGACCACCGTCCTCGGGTCACGCGTCGACCTCGGCGGCCAGTGGATCGGTCGCGGGCACCACCGGCTCGCGTCATTGGCCACCCAGCTGGGTGTCACCGTCTTCGCGATGCGCACCCCGACCGTCCCGACGCTCATCGACGGCGACGTCTCGATTCGGAACTCGACACCATCGGTGATCGCCACCGCGGCCGCACTGCTGTGCTGCGAAGCGGCGTCGCGACTGGGAGCACCGCGCGCATGGAAGAAACACAGTGTGGCGGCCTGTCTGCGTCATGTCCCGAATCGCCGCGCTCGACGCCTGCTCGAGGTCCTCGCCTCGACCTCCAGCACCGCCGATCTCGATCGCTATTCGATGCACGCCTTCCTCGCGGCGATCCGCTATCAGGGCGGACTCCTGCCGATGCTCTCCACCGCCGGCGGCGCACAGGAAAGCCTGGTGGTGGAGGGTGTGGGCACGCTCGCAGAGCGGCTCGCCGCCGAACTCGGCGACCGAGTCGTGTTCGACAGCGAGGTCACGGCGCTGGATCGCGACGACACCGGCGTCACGATCCACTCGTCATCCGGTGTCCACCGCGCCGCGAAAGTGATCGTCACCGTCGCCGCGCCGGTGGCCGCACGCATCGAGCACCGGCCCCCGCTGCCCGGTGAACGAATCCGCCTGCAGGACAACACCTATATGGGGTCGGTCTACAAGGCGATCGCGGTCTACGACCGCCCGTTCTGGCGCGAGCACGGCCATGCCGAATCGATGGTGCTCGCCGAGCCCGGCATGGCCGTCTTCGACACCTCCGCGCCTGACGGGCCGGGTCACCTCTGCGTTCTCGTCGCCGGTCCCGAGGCGCGCGAGCTCGATCGACACGGCATCGAGGCCCGCCGCGCGGCGGTGCTCGACCCGCTCGTGCACCATCTGGGCACCGAGATCCTCGAACCCCGAGGCTGGCACGAGAAGGCATGGCACCTGGACGAACACGTCGGTGGTGGCTACTCGGCCCTTCCGGACATCGGCGCCGACGACGGCTACTTCCCCTTCACCTCGACCCCGATCGGGCACTTGCACTGGGCGGGTACCGAAACCGCCCGCGAGCATGCCGGTTACATCGAAGGGGCCATCGAATCCGGTGAGCGCGCGGCCGAGGAAGTGTGGCGACGCCTCACCGGATCCGACGCGGACCCGGGTGAGTGAACGGTGACCATCCGACGCACTCACCGCGAACGTTCGAGGCTCGTCGGCACCGCTCGCGCCGACCGGTCACCCGATGTCGCGGCGTCGGCCAGTGATGGCACATCGCGCTGGTAGTCGCCGGTAGCGCTGCGCGCGACTGTCAGCGGATCCTCAGGTTCGCCTGGAATCGTCGGTGGCGTACCGGACAGAGGAGTCGTTACTTGTTCAACCGTTGGGGCCACCTGGTTCATCGATGGCGTTTCGTCGTCATCGCGGTTGTCGGGGCCGCGTTGCTGGGGCTGAGCGGGTACGGGCTCGGCGTGTCCGACCACCTCACCTCCAGCGGGTGGGACGACCCCGGCTCCGAATCAGCACAGGGGTCGCGGATCGCCGATCAGGCGTTCGGGCGCGACCACAGCGCCGATGTCATCGTGCTGTACAACGCTCCCGAGGGAAAGACGATCGATGATCCGGCGTTCAGCGACACGGTCGTCCACAGCCTGAACCGGGCGCTGGCCGAACATCCGAACGAGATCGACAAGATCAACGGCGCCTACTGGCGAGTGGGCGACGCGGCCGCGGTGCCGTCGGTGTTCGGTTCGGCCGACAAGCAGCACGCGTTCGCCTCGGTGGCCCTCGTCGGTGACAACGACACCGATCTGCTGCGCAGCTATCGGGCGGTCAGCGATGCCTTCCACATCGAGGGCGTCGACGTGGAAGTCTCGGGCCTCCAAGCCATCGGCGGCACCCTCAACGACACCATTGCCACCGACGTGCACCGCATGGAACTGCTCGCGATTCCCGCGGTGGCGGTGCTGCTGTTCTTCATCTTCGGTGGCGTCGTCGCCGCCGCGCTGCCGCTGATCATCGGTGGGCTCACCATCTTCGGCGCCAACGGCATCGTCATGGCGATCACGAACTTCACCGAGGTGAACTCGTTCGTTTCCGCCGTGGTGTCGATGATCGGTCTCGGTCTGGCCATCGACTTCGCGCTGTTCATCGTCAGCCGGTTCCGTGAGGAACTGGCCGACGGCTACGACACACCCACGGCGGTGCGGCGCACGGTGATGACGGCCGGACGTACCGTCGTCTCGTCGGCGACGATGATCGTCGCCAGCCTCGGCGGCATCCTGCTGTTCCCCCAGGGCTTTCTGCGTTCGGTCGCCTACGGCACCATCGCGACCGTATCGCTCGCCGCGCTGACCGCGGTGACGATCCTGCCCGCGATGCTGGCCGTGCTCGGACCGCGAGTGGACATGCTCGGCATCAAACGGTTCCGCAAGACCAGGACCGCCGAGGAGGTCGAACGCGGCCTCTGGGGCAGGCTGCCCCGCTGGGTGATGCGCCACCCCTTGAAGGTCGCCGTGGCCGTCGTCGTCGGCCTGCTGCTGCTGATCATCCCGATCAAGAACCTGGCCTTCGGCGGTATCAACGAGAAGTACCTGCCGCCCGACAACAGCACCCGACTCGCTCTCGAACACTTCTACGAGGTGTTCCCGCTGAAGAAGACCGACCCGATCCAACTGGTCTTCGTCGGTGAGAACACCACGGCCATCGGCGGGGTGTGGAAGCAGGCCAACCAGGCGCCGGGGCTCGTCGGCCAGTTCGGTGTGCCGAGCAACACCGGCTCCAACGACCCGGCGGTGTACCGCACCTCGGCCACGCTGGTCGATCCGACCGGCGACGCCGAGCCGACGATCGACTACCTGCGCGCGATCGACGTGCCCGACGGGGTGCGGATGTATGTCGCGGGTCAGCCCGCGATCATGGCCGACAGCATCGACGGCCTGCTCGACCGGATGCCGTTGATGATCGCGCTTGTCCTGCTGGTCACCACCGTGCTGATGTTCCTCACCTTCGGTTCACTAGTGCTGCCGATCAAGGCGGCACTGATGAACGCCCTCGGGCTCGGTTCCACGCTCGGCATCCTGACCTGGATCTTCATCGACGGTCACGGCGCCGGGGTACTGAACTTCACGCCGCAGCCGATCAGCGCGCCGGTGCTGATGCTGATCATCGCGGTGATCTACGGGCTGTCGACCGATTACGAGGTCTTCCTGCTGTCCCGCATGGTCGAGGCGCGCGCCCACGGTGCCACGACCACCGAGGCGATCCGCGCGGGCACCGCGCAGACGGGGCGCATCATCACCGCCGCCGCGCTCATCCTGCTGGTCGTCACCGGCGCGTTCGCGTTCTCCGATCTGGTGATGATGCAGTACATCGCCTACGGCATGATCGCGGCGCTGTTCATCGACGCGACGATCCTGCGCATGCTGCTCGTGCCCGCCGTCATGAAGCTGCTCGGCGACGACTGCTGGTGGGCTCCCAAGTGGGCCAAGCGACTCCAGCAGAAGGTCGGACTGTCCGAGCCGGTCCTCGCCGACGAGCGACCACGGCGAGCCGAGAGGGTTCAGCCGGTCGGCTCGGTGCGCTGACACGCCGTGGCCGCCCGGCTCGGTGTCACCGCGTCCCTTTGACGACGTCGACCGCGATGCCGATGACCGCGACGTTGTAGAAGAAGCCGATCACCGAGTGGAGCAGAATCTGCGCGCGGATGTGCCTGGTGCGGGCCGTGACGTCGGAGACGGCGAACGAGACGCCGATGGTGAAGGAGAAATAGGCGAAGTCCAGCAGATTCGGCCGTCGAGTTCCGGGGAACGACAGTGGTTCGTCCGACCGCCGACGGTGGTAGCTGCGGGCGTACTGTTCGGCGAAACCGAGGTGCAACAGGAACCAGGCCAGCAGCGCCACCACCACCGCGAGGACGTCGGTTGGCACCGCGTGGTCGTCGTCGGCATCGCCTGCCACGATCGACAGGACGGCGACCAGTCCGACCGTGCTGGTGACCATCGTCAACGCGAGCGCGGTCCAGCTGTCGGGGATCGCGTCCAGCCACTCCGCCGGGTCGTCGGCGTCGCGGTTTCGGAGCAACACCACCAGCCACCCGCCGATGTACGCCGCGGCGAGAACGCTCCAGCCCAACAGCCACCCGCGCGGCTCCTGCACCCACAACGCGGCGACACCGACCACCACCAGACCCGCCTCGAGAACTCGACTCGCGATCACCCTCGGGCTGTGCACAGCCACGACTCCTTCCCACCGGCTGGAGGCGGCCGTGCGTGGTCGAACCGCCCCGCCCTGCGGGCATCGTAGATTCGACCCGCGCCGACGATGCCGGTCGACGCGCCCGGCCGACCACCGGAATGCGCCGAACGCGGGGCACAGGGCCCGCGCTCCGATGACCGGGGCCGTGAAATCTCTGGGGAATCGTGACGAGCGTCGTCGAGACGGGCGAACGCGCTCGACGAGGGCACCATCATCGGGAGCGCATCAGTGGCAGGGGTTCGGGGCGTTCCCTGTGTCGACGGTGCGCAGTCGGGGTCGTTTGGCGGTGCGGCCGTCGGCGGAGGATCGTTGGCAGGGACGTCGTCCGACGCGGGCTCACAATTCGATTTCCACATCGGTGATCGGGTAGGCGACACAGGAGTGGGTGTAGCCGAAGGTCTCGTCGGAGAGTCGCAGCTTGGCTTCCTCGGCGGTGTGGACCCGCCCCTTGCACACCCGGACCCGGCACAGACTGCACTCGCCGGAGCGGCAGGCGGCTTCGGGGCGAATGCCGTTGTCTTCCAGCGCATCCAGCAGCGGGCGTCGGCGTGGTGTGCGGAAGGACCGTCCGCCCACCGTCACGGTCACCTCGTCCTCGGCGTCGACGCCGGTGGGCCAGTGTGACTGCGCGGTGGGGTCCGCGGGCGCGCCGTTGGCTTCGAACCGGATGCGCTTGCGCGGGTGGCCCAGTTCGGTCAGTTGTGACAACGCGTAGGGGTAGAGCGCTTGGGGACCACAGACATAGACCATCCGTCCGTCCAGGTTTCCGGCCAGGCCGGTGATCGTGTCCGCGGTCAGGAAGCCGGTCGCGCCGGGCCGGCTCGCGTCGGGCTCGGCGATGACGTGGTCGACATCGAGACCCGGGTGTGCGGCCTCGAGCGCGTCGAGTTCGTCGAGGAAGATGATGTCGGCGGCGTCGCGGGAGCCGTAGATCAGATGGAAGGTCCGGGTTCCGCCTTGTTCGGCGAGCTCACGGATCATGCTCATCGCGGGGGCGACACCGGAGCCACCGGCGAGGAACACCAGGTCCTCGCCGTGGAAGAGCGGGTTGTGGTGGAACGTGCCCATCGGGCCACTCGTGGTCAGCTCGGCGCCGATGTCGAGGGTGTCGATGAGCAGGTTGCTGATCCGACCGCCGGGCACCCGTCGCACGGTCAGGTCGTAGTGGTCGCGGGTGGTCGGGCTCGAGGAGATGGCGTAGGGGCGGCTGGTGCCGTCGATGAAGACGTTGACGTACTGGCCCGCCAGAAATGGTGGCAGGGCCGCGCCGTCGCCGCCGGTCAACCGGAAGGTCTTGGTCGTCGCGGTCTCGGTGATGATCTCGTTCACCACGAGCGTCAACCGGGAGGGGTGGTAGGTGTCGATGGTGGCGCGGGTCTCGGCCGCGTGATCGCGGGTGTCGGGATCACGGTCGGCGATGAACTCCACGATGGCGGAGCCGCCGTCGAATCGTTCGGCGAGGGGATGAGGCATCGATCTGTCCTTCGGTGTCAGGCGGCCGTACGGCGCAGCAGCCGTCGGGCCACGCGGGCCCCAGCTTCGAGGGTGGGTTGGAAGCCGCCGATTCCGGCCCAGGAACCGGCCAGATGCAGTCCGGGAACATGGGTTTCGCGTTCGCTGTTGCGGAACAGCCAGCCCTCGGCGGCGTCCTGGTCGTAGCCGTAGATGGCACCGCCGGGGTGACCGAGGTAGCGCATCATGGTCAGCGGAGTGGCCACGTCGACTTCTTCGATCGCGTCCCGGATCCCCGGAGTGACCGTTTCGCACAGGTCGAGCAGGGTCTCGGCGTAGGCGAACTTGGCGCGCGCGTAGTCGGCGGGGTCGATTCCGCGCCAGATGTCGGCGTACTGCAACGTCATCAGGCTCACGTGGGTGGCCCCTGACGGCGCGAAGCCGATCGGCGCGACATCGTAGGAGCTGACGCAGATTCCACGCGCCGCTTCCAACGAGCGCCACGACTCGTAGGTGCGGTCGTCGTCGGTGTCGCGGTTGACGAAGGTCGTACTCGTGGTGAAGCCGAGTTCGGCGGGCGTGGCGTCCAGGCCCATGTGCAGCACGAATCCGGACACACCGATGCGCCGCGAAGCCAGGTCGGTGCGTACGGCATCGGGCAGATCGATCCCGCGCAGCATGCCGTAGGTGGTCGGTAACGACGCGTTGGAAACCACCTCGGGAGCGGTGATCTCGGTGCCGTCGTCCAGCCGGACACCCAGTACCCGGCCGTCCTGGGCGAGGATCGCCGCGACGCCGGTGTTGAACCGCACTTCGCCGCCCGCGCCCAGGAAGCTGTCGAGGATGGCGGTCGACATCGCCTGCGAGCCGCCGCGCACATGCCATGGCTTGAATTCGAGGTAGGCGAACAAGGTCAACGCCAAGTCCTGGAACAGCAGCTTCGAGGGCGGCTGACCGAGGTAGGTCCAGTACATGCCGAGCGCGAGCTTGATCCGGTCGTCGTCGAAGAACTCGTCGAGCACACTCCGCACCGAACGCAGGCCGTAGCGGAACAGCACCGGGTCGATCTGCTCGGCGGGCATGCCGCGCATCGCCGCGATCTGCCAGAACGTGATGGTCTTCAGCAGGTCGAAGAACTTCGCCACGCGGTCACGGTTGCCGGGGAACTGGTCCTCGAGCGCGGCGATCGCGCCGTCCCAGTCCGCGGGCAGGGTCACATCGAGCTCGCCGGGGACCACGGCCCGGTACAGGTCGTGTTCCTGGACGAACTCGAGCTTGTCCTCGATCCCGAGCTGAGTGAACAGGCCCTCGCGCAACGACATCGGCTGTCCGTCGACACCGACGCCGGACAGCTGATGCAGGGCGACCTCGAACTCGAAACGGCCACGGCGGAAGGAGGTTCCGCAGCCACCGGGCACGTTGTGCCGCTCCAACAGCAGCGTGCGGACACCGGCTCGCTGCAGGGTGGCCGCGGCGGTCAGGCCCGCATTGCCCGCACCGACGACGATCGCGTCGTAGTCGTTCACGCCCCGGCCGCCTGCCGCTGGATGTCGGCGGTGGCCTCGGCCTTGATCCGTTCGAACTGCTCGCCCATCCGCTCGGCCAGCGCCTGCGCGGCCGACAGCGGGCGCACCATCACCATGAAGTCGTCGATGCGTCCCTGCTCGTCGAAGTGCAGGAAGTCGCAGCCGGTGAGCTTCTTGCCGTTCACCGTCGCTTCGAAGACCAACGCGTGGTCGCGATCGTCGCCGATCTCGCGGACGTAGCGGAAGTCCTCGAACACCCGAAGGACCGCCCGCAGGATCGCGGCGGTGATCGCCTTGCCCGGGTAGGGCTTGAAGGCGACGGGGCTGGTGAACACGACATTCTCGGCCAGCAGGGCCTCGATCGCGGCCGCATCGCGGGCTTCCACAGCTGCTCGGAAGGGGTGCATGACTGCCTCTCATAGTGAACTTGTTGACTAGACGACTCGAACACTATCGACCTCACGTGCCACTGTCCATAGTGGAATGGTCACCAAGTTGAATAACCCGGACTGATAGAATTCCGATATGGCACTCCGCAACGCGATCCTGGCCGCCCTCCTCGAAGGCGAGGCCTCCGGCTACGACCTGGCCAAGGGATTCGACGCGTCGCTGGCCAATTTCTGGATCGCCACACCTCAGCAGCTGTATCGCGAGCTGGACCGCATGTCCGCCGACGGCCTGATCGAGACCCGTGTCGTGCGGCAGGAGCGCCGACCCAACAAGCGCCTGCACTCGATCACCGAGGCCGGGCACGCCGCCCTGGTCGCATTCATCGACGCCACGTCGAAGCCGACGGCCATCCGCGACGAGATGATGGTCAAGGTCCAGGCCGTCCGATCCGACACCGCACCGACGGTGCGCGCCGCGATCGCCGAACGGCGGGAATGGTGCGTCGCCAAACTCGCCCGCTACGAACGCCTGCGCGCACGTCTGCTCGCCGGACGCTCCGAGCAGGCCTATCTCGAAGAAGTCGAGCGCGTGGGGCCCTACCTGACGCTGATGCGCGGAATCTCGTTCGAGCAGGAGAACATTCGGTGGGCCGACTTCGCCCTGACGGTGCTGGACCGTCGAATCGCCGCGTAGACGGCGCCGATCACCGATCGATCAGCGCGGCTTCCCGCAACTGGGCCACGCCAGCGGCCAACCGCTCGGCGATCATCGAGGTCAACGCTCCGACGGTGATGTCGTCGTCGGGACGACGGGAACGCCTGGGTTGGCCTTCGCGAGGCGGGCGGCGCCGGTCTTCATCGGTCCGGGCATTCCGGCGGGGTCGCGCGTGATGGTGCCCTCGGGCATGATCACGACCACCCGCCCTGACCGCAGGGCCGCCGACGCCGCCCGGAAGGCTTCGCCCGGATCGCTCGCGCGATCGACCGGGATCTGCTCGACGGCCCGCATCACCACGCCCGGGAACCCCTCGAACACTTCCCGTTCGGCGAGGAAATGCGGCCTCCGGCCGACGTCGACGCCGCGCCTGACCGACCGGCTCTCTCCACGGCGGTCGACGCGGGGTGTCATGCTGCCGGGTCGACGAGGATCTTTCCCTCGACCCCGCCCGCCGAGAGCCGGTCCAGCGACGGGCCGAGCTCGGCCAATCCCACCGCGGGCTCGGCGAATTCGACACCGAGCTGGGGCTCGGCGGCCAGGATTCGCAGCGCGGCGGGCAAGTCGGTGTCGCAGACGTGGGCCAGGGTGGTTTCGAGCGTGATCTCGCGGAAGATCATCGAGTGCAGGTCGAGCTCGGGTTTGCGCTCGGGGATGCCGACGGCTTCGACGCGGCCACCGTCGGCGACCATCGCCAGGGCCGCCGCCAGTTGCCCCGGTGCGCCGCTGGCCTCGATGACGACGTCGGGACGATGGCCGTCGAGGACATCAGCGATATCGCCGACCAGCGAGTCGGACGCGATCAGGGTGCGGTCGGCGCCGAGGCGTTCGGCGCGGTCGAGGCGGGCCTGTGCGATGTCGACGACGGTGATGTCGACATCGCACAGGTAGCGCAGCCCGGCCAGGACGAACGAGCCGATCGCCCCCGCCCCGATGACGACGACACGGTCCCGCGCTTGCGTTCCGGCACGACGCGCTGCGTGAATACCGACGGCCAGCGGCTGAGCCAGCGCGGCGTGATCGATCGCGAGACCGGTGGGTACCCGGCGCAAGGTCTTGGCCGGAACCGCGACGTATTCGGCCATCCCGCCGTGCACGTTGAGGCCGAGCGTGCGGTAGGCCACGCATTTGTTGGGGCGGCCCTCGAAGCAACGACGGCACGCACCGCACCAGATGCCCGCCCCGCTGGCGACGATCTCGCCCGCACGGTAATCGGAATCGCCTGCGGCTTCCGCGATCTCGCCGACGAACTCGTGCCCGGGGATGATCGGGCCGAGGTGCCCGCTGAGCGGGTGGCGATGGTGCACCGGAAAGACTTTCGGCCCGGTGGTCCATTCGCCCGCGTCGGTCCCACAGATACCCGAGCGCAGCACTCGGACCAGGACCTCGCCCGGCGCGGGAATCGGGACGGCGACGTCGTCGATCCGGATGTCGCGGGGACCGTGGTAGAGGGCGGCTCGCATGGTCGATGGCACGGCAGCGTCTTTCTTGGTCGGAAGGGGGAACAGGACGGCGGCGATCACACGGTCGCGGCCGCGCCGTCGCGTGGATCGGAAAGGGGCGGGGAGACAACGGCATCGGCGGTGGTACTGCTCCGGGGCAGCAGCAGGGCGACCACGGCCGCGAGGCCGAAGAAGCCCGCGCACACGATGAGCCCGCCCTGGAAGCCGATACCGGCGGCCAGCCCCGCGAGGGCGAACGGGGCCAGCGCCGAGACACCGCGTCCGACGTTGAAGCAGAACCCGGCACCGGTGGCGCGCGCCCTGGTCGGATACAGCTCGCCGAGGTAGGAACCGAACAGGCCGAAGAAGGCGGTGAACGCGCCGAACAGCGGGCCCATCCACAACAGGGCGGTCTCCTGGGTGGTGAGCGCGTAGATCGGCAGCGTCAGCGCCACCCCGACCAGCGTGATGACGATCGTGCGGTGTCTGCCGATGTGGTCGGCCAAGAATCCGAATCCGTTGTAGCCGAGGAACATACCGACGTTCACCATGGTGACGAAGAGCGCGACGGAGGTGGAGGCGAGTCCGCGCTCGGTGGTCAGGTACGTGGGCAGCCACGTCATCGCGCCCCAGTACCCGAACAGCGCCAGTGCCGCCATCGCGGTACCGAGCAGGGTGCGGCGGCGCAGCGACGAGCCGAGGACGTCGCGGACGGAGACGACCTCACCCGCGCCCTCCGCTTTTTCGGCCGCCCAGCTGGCGGATTCCGCGAAGAAGATCGCCACGATGGCGAGGGGCAGCACCACCGCGGTGCCCGCGACCAGGAACATCAGGCGCCAATCCGGCAGGAACCAGCCGGAGATCGTCGCGGCCATCGCGCCACCGGCGGGGAAGGCGCTGATGACGAATGCCGCGGCGCGGCCACGATGCTGCTCCGGCCAGGTCTCCACCACATACGCCGAGACCACGCTCCACACCGCGCCGAGCCCGATCCCGGCCAGGAACCGCAGCAGCAGAAAGACTTCGAAGCTCGGGACCACCGCGATCGCGGCCGTGAAGGCACCGAAGGTGGCCAACGATGCGAGCAGCGCCTTCTTCCGCCCGAAGTTGTCGGCGATGTAGCCGCCGAGCACGCTGCTGACGCCGATACCGACCAGGGTGGCGGTGGCGAGCAGGCCGCCCTGGGTGATCGTCAGACTCATGTCGGTGCGGATGCTCGGTAGCGCCATGGACAACAGGACGATCTCCAGGGCATCGAACAGGTAGGCGAGAAAACACCCGCCGAGCACGATCCAACGTGTCCGTCGCATCGTTGTACCTCCAGTGTGAGCTGCTGGGGACGTGCCCGGGCAGCGGTGATCAAGGGTGCGTCCGGTACCGAGCCGTGGCTGTACCGTCCTGGCCGGAACCGAATGGTCCGGTCGTGTGTGTCCGGGGTGTACCGACCGCCGGATGATTGATGCCGACGTACCGGTCAGCGGCGATCGTCGGGTGCCAGCACCACGTCGAAAGTGATGGCGGCCCAGCTGCCCTCCGGGTGGGACCCGTCGGGGGCGGCGGTGTCGGTGTGGTGCGCCGGTTCTACGACGAGGCCCGGTTTCACACCGAATACGGCGTCGCGGTCGAGGTAGGGGTCCCCGGCGAGGAAGATGTGGGTGATCAGTGGCCGGAAGCCCGGTGCGGTGACCAGGAAGTGCAGATGCGCCGGACGCATCGGGCCTCGGGCGGTCGCGGCCAACAGGTCACCGACCGGGCCGTCGTGCGGGATGGGATAGGGCGCGGGCAGCACCGACCAGAACCGGTATCCGCCGTGCGCCCCGGAACGCAACCAGCCCCGTCCCGCGGTGCGGTCGTCGGGGTACTGCACGTCGTAGAAGCCGTCGTCGTCGGCCTCCCACACCTCGATGCGGGCGCCCTCGACGGGCTCGCCCGTCACCGAGCGGACCTGTCCGGAGACGTGGCACGGCACTCCACCGGCACCCTGGGCGATATCGCCGCCCAGCGGTATCTCGGGGGCGTCGGCGACGAAGAACGGGCCGAACACCGTCGACTCGGTGGCACCGGCCGCGTCGGGTTCGTTGATGGCGACGGTCAACACGGACAACCCGAGAACATCGGAGAGCAGGATGAACTCCTGCCGCTTGCTGTCGGTGATATGCCCCGCGCGGGTGAGGAATTCGATCCCGGCGTCCCACTCGTCCTGGGTGAGCCGGATGTCGCGGGCGAACGCGTGCAGATGCCGGACAAGACTCCGCATCACCTCGCGCAGCCGTGGGTCGGGCGTGGCCTCGAAACTGTCGAGCACCTCGGTGGTGACGGCGTGCTCCCGGTCGGTGAGCGCGGTGTGGTCGGTGTTCACGGTGTCGGCCCCATCGGGTCGGTGCCCGCCCAGGCGGCGTGCAGGATGGTGCGCAGCCCTTCCTCCGTCACCGGCGTCGGATTGTCGGGCGGGGCGATGGCGACGATCTCCGCGAGCACGGTGTCGATGTCGGATTCGTTCAGGCCGAGCGCCCGTAGGTCCGGCGGAACGCCGAGCCCGGCACCGAGTTCGCGCAGGGCGGTGACGATATCCGTGCGGCCGAGCGCCCGGGCGATCCGCGCGCAGGCCTCGGTGGCGTGGGGCGCGTTGTAGGCCAGGACGTGGGGCAAGACGATCGCGTGGGTCTGCGCGTGCGGCAGATCGAAGGCTCCGCCGAGGACGTGACAGATCTTGTGGTGCAGACCCGAACCCGCCACGGCGAAGGCCGAACCCGCGAGATAGGCGCCGAGCAACAGTTCACCTCGGCCGACCGGACCGGTCGGATCGCCGGTGACGGTGGTCAGACCGGCGACGAGGTGGCGGATGCCGTCTTCGGCCATCGCGCTGGCGACGGGGCTCCGGCGCGGCGCCCAGAAGGCTTCCACACAGTGCGCAACGGCATTGAGACCGCTGGCGACCGAGAGGTCGACCGGCAGGGTGACCGTCAATTCCGCGTCGTAGACAACGGTTTTGGGGAGCACCCGACGATCGGTGCCGGTGGTCTTGCGCCCGCGATCGGTCATCCCCCACACGGGCGTGACCTCCGACCCCGCGTAGGTGGTCGGGACGGCGAGCACCGGCAATCCGGTCGTGAGGGCGACGGCTTTGGCGGTGCCCGTGGTCGATCCGCCGCCCACCGACAGCACCAGATCGGCGTCGGCCTCCGACGAGGCCTTGCGGGCGAGTTCGGCGACCTCGACCGGGACGTGTGGCCTGACCTGGGTGAAGGTCGCGGCGACCCGGTCGGCGAACGGAGCGCACAGCCGGGTCGCGATCTCGCTCTCGGTGTCACCGGCGATGACAAGAACGCGCCGCGCGCCGAGCAGATCCACCTCGCCGAGCAGCCTTTCGCGGGCCACACCCGCGCCGAAGACGACCCGACCGGGCAGACCGTCGTAGGTGAACATGGTCATCGCGACTCCCCCGGGATCACGGTGGGCGCGTAGGCCAGCAGCAACCAGCACTGGTCCTCACGCACCCAGATGGCCTGGGCGCGGTTGGCCAATCGCTTGCGGACCCCGCCCGCGGTGATGTCGGCGTGCATCTCCCCCGCCACCACCACCGTCTCCCCCGCCACGACGATGCGATGGACCGGGTGGTCGATGCGGTGATAGACGTAGTGGCCGCGACGGAGCTTGTCGAGGTAGCTGTCGAGGGTGTCGACCTCGCCGTTGGAGTGGGTGTAGAGCAACTCGGGGTGCGCGGTAGCGGCGAAGGCTTCGACATCACCGGCCGACACCGCGGCGTAGCGTGCGTTCTCGAGTGCCCGGATGGTCGATTCGATCTCGGCGGTAGCGAGCGTGTCGCCGGTCATGAGAGTGCTCCTGTCTGCGGTGCGGGGGAAACGATCTCGGTGAGCGCCGTGGCGTTTCGGCGGCGCAGCGCGGTGAGGACCTCGGCCATGTCGGCCTGGGCCAACCCGTCGGCGACGGCGTCGTCGAGAACGGTGAGCGCGGCTTCGGCGCCGGGCAGGGTCAGGCTGTGGCGGTGTGCCAGTTCCAGGGCGAGTCCCAGGTCCTTGCGGATGAGCGAGACCGGGGCGGCGACCGGGGTGGTGTGGGGTGCCAGGTAGGCCTGCCGCTTGTAGCCGACGTACGGCGCGCCCGCCGCGCTGTCGGCCAGGATCCCGTAGAAGGTGGCCGGATCCAGCGCACCGGCTTCGGCGAGCAGAAGTCCCTCTGCCACAGCTTGACTCAATCCCGCCAGTACCGTGTTGACCGCGAGCTTGGCCGTCGACCCCGAACCGACCGGACCGGCATGGAACTGGGCGGCGGTCATCGCCGCCAGGACCGGCCGGGCGAGCTCGAACTGTGTGAGAGTGGCGCCGACCATGGTCGTGATGGTCGCGGCCTCGGCCATCGACACACTGCCGGACACCGGCGCGTCGATCACCTCGAGCCAGGAGAGCGCGGCGAGTTCACGCACGACCTCCGGGCCGACGGTGCCCATGACGATGTGCAGGTGGCCGGGCACCACCGCGCTCAGACCCTCCAGGATCACGGCACGGGTGACCGCCCCGTCGGGCAGCATGCTGATCGACAGGTCGGTCGCCGCCAACGCCTGCGGGGTGTCGACGAGCGTCACCGATTCCGGCGCCTGCGCGGTGGCGGGATCGTAGGCGAGGACGGTGTGCCCGGCCGCGGCGAGATGTGCGGCCATCGGCGTGCCCATGCGGCCGAGACCGGCGAATCCGATCAGCACGACCGACCCCGCACCGTGGTCCCCGCCCGCAGATGGTGAGCGGCCGCGTTCGGTGGCGGCGGACAGGTCTGGCTGCGTCGCGTAGTCGAGAGATACACGAGTCTCCTTCGTCCTCGATGACGGGAAGCGGGGTGAACACCCCGGCCGATGTGTTCAGTATCATTGAACATTGAGCGGGTGATGTCAACCACAACTCAACAGATCCACCAATCGGAGGAAGGTGACCACCCCTTCGCCACTAGACGTGGAATTGCCGAAAACTCATCAGAAATCGCGTGCCACCAGGCAATGAGCACGGTGCGCGTCACAAGCTGGGCGAGCGCGGACCAGACGCGGAGTAACGTTCATCAGAAGCGAACAAGTAGTGTTCACTGATGTTGAAATCCGTGGCAAACCGGGCAGAGGAGCGCTGATGCAGGACAGGATCGGGCCCGCCTTGAAGCAGGCACGCCTGCAGCGGGGGTGGAGTCTGCGCGCGGTGGCGGCGGCAGCGGGAATCTCCGCCAGCCAGCTGTCCCAGATCGAGAACAGCAAATCCCAGCCCTCGGTGAGCGCCCTCTACGCCCTGGTCAGCCATCTCGAGGTCTCCCTCGACGAATTGCTCGGCATCGGGCACGCCCGCGCCGTCGAACCCGCCGCCGCTCCCGTCGGCGTGGTGCAGCGCGGCACCGACAACCCGGTGCTAGAGATGGCCAACGGGGTGCGCTGGGAACGACTGGCGATCGATCCGGACGCCGGAGTGGACGCCCTGCTGGTGACCTACGAGCCCGGTGCGGCCAGCTCGGTGGACCGAATGCCCATGCGCCACTCCGGAACCGAGTACGCCTACCTGTTCACCGGAGAACTCACCCTGCTCCTCGACTTCGACAAGCACACGATCACCGCGGGTGACTCGCTGTGCTTCGACTCCACCCGTCCGCACATGTACGTCAACCGATCCGACCAGCCCGCGCGCGGCGTGTGGTTCGTGACGGGCCGCCACGAGACGGGGCCGAGCCGGGCCTGGGTCGCCGCGCAACTCGGCGAGATCGGCACCGGGTCACCGGTGCGGGTGAGCAATGCCGTGGACGCACTGGATCTCCTCGGGGCCGGTGCGCTCCGGCCAGGAACCGGCAGGTCCGGCGGCGACGCCTGAACCACGCGGCGTCGCGCGGCCGGACCCGGTGCGGTTCAGAGGCGTTCGAAGACGGCCGCCAGCCCCTGTCCCCCACCGATGCACATCGTTTCGAGGCCGTACCGGGCTTCGCGGCGTGACAGTTCGCGCGACAGTGTGGCCAGGATGCGGGCACCGGTGGCGCCGACGGGGTGACCGAGGGAGATCCCGGAGCCGTTGGGGTTGACGCGCGGATCGTCGGGTTCGACCTTCCACGTTCGCAAGACGGCAAGCGCCTGCGCGGCGAAGGCTTCGTTGAGCTCGATGACATCCATGTCGTCGAGCGTGAGTCCTACACGGGCCAGCGCCTTCTCGGTGGCGGGGACCGGCCCCAGACCCATGGTCGCGGGTGCGACACCGGCGAGCGACCAGGAGACCAGACGCGCGAGGGGACGCAGGCCGAGCTCCTGCGCCCGCCGAGGTGTCGTCACGACGCAGAGCGCGGCACCGTCGTTCTGACCACTGGAATTGCCCGCTGTCACCGTCGATTCGGGATCCAGCTTCGCCCGGATCGGACGCAACCGCGACAGCGAGGCGAGGTCGGTGTCGGCCCGTGGATGCTCGTCGACGCGCACCGACAGCGACTCGCC
Organism: Nocardia caishijiensis NBRC 108228; assembly: GCF_001612825.1. Classification (GTDB taxonomy): domain Bacteria; phylum Actinomycetota; class Actinomycetes; order Mycobacteriales; family Mycobacteriaceae; genus Nocardia; species Nocardia caishijiensis. Next base: position 155,923 of record NZ_BDBE01000040.1, read on the forward strand.
GGTGCGCTGCGGCACGGCCACCGGCACCATCTCGTCGGCGAAGCGCCCGTCGCGTTGCGCGGCGACGGCCAGCTGGTGCGATCGGACGGCGAGAGCGTCCTGGTCGGCGCGGCTGATGCGGTAGCGGGCGCGCAGGTTCTCCGCGGTTTCGATCATGCCGCCGTCGACGGGGAAGTTCTCGCCGCCCGCGGTGATCCGCGCGCGGGCGAGACGATCGTGCAGCACCGGGCCGTCGCCGCGCACCCCCCAGCGGATGTCCTCGGTGTAGAACTCGGTTCGGCTCATGGACTCCACCCCGCCCGCCAGCACGAGATCACTGCCCCCGGTTCGCACCTGCATGCAGGCCTGCAGCACGGCCTGCAGACCCGAACCGCAGCGACGGTCCACCTGGACACCGGGCACCTCGACACCGAGGCCCGCGTCGAGGGCGGCGACGCGGCCGATCGCCGGTGCCTCACCGTTGGGTGCGGACTGTCCGAGGACGACGTCGTCGATCGCCCCTGCGGAGAGCCCGGTGCGCGCGATCAGTTCGGTGATCACCGTCGCGGCGAGTCGCTGGGGTGGGATGTCCTTGAACACCCCGCCGAATCGGCCCACCGGGGTGCGCAGGGGTTCGCAGATGACAGCTTCGGGCATGGCTCATTCCTTGTGGACGTCAGGTGTTGGATCGGATCCGGGACAGGTCGTGCTCGATCGCGGCACTGGTCTCGAGCAGGGCGGGGATCAGACGGTCGTGGACTTCGCGCAGCGGATAGCGGGCGGCGTGGGTCGAGATGTTCACCGCCGCGACGGCGGTGCCGTGCTGGTCACGAATGGGTGCGGCCATCGAGCGCAGGCCTTCCTCGAGTTCCTGGTCGACGAGGCAGAAGCCGTCGGCGCGCACCCGTGCCAGTTCGGAGCGCAGTTGCCGCTCAGTGGTGATGGTGGCGTCGGTGAGCGAGGTCAGTTCGATCGATGCCAGGTACTCCGACAATGCTGCGGCGTCGAGGTCGGCCAGCAGCACCCGGCCCATCGACGTGGCGAAGGCGGGAAACCGGGTGCCGATATTGATCGAGACGGTCATGATGCGGCTCACGGGCACCCGGGCGACGTAGACGATGTCGGCGCCGTCGAGGATCGAGACCGACGTCGACTCGCGGACCTTCTCGGCCAACGCCTCCAGGTGCGGTCCGGCCAGGTCGGGCAGGCTCAGGCTGGACAGGAAGCTGTAGCCGAGCTCGAGCACGCGGGGCGTGAGCCAGAACCGCGCGCCGTCGGTGCGCATGTAGCCGAGTTCGACCAGGGTGAGCAGGAATCGCCGCGCGGTGGCGCGCGTCAGGTCGGTGGCCTGGGCGACCTCGCTGAGGGTGCGGCGAGGGTGCTCGGCGTCGAAGGATCGGATCACGGCCAAGCCGCGCCCGAGGGACTGCACGTGGTCCGGCGAGGGTTCTGTCATGGCTGCGGTAGCTCCTTCTCCTGGTCGGTCCGGTGCCGTGCGCCCCGCGGCGCACGTCGGATCACCGGACCGGCCCCGAGGCTATGCCGCGACTGTCGACGGCCCATACCAAGAAGGGCGTTCACATCGCGAACGCATGTTCGTCTGTCGAACACCCTAGGACAAAGTCGCCGTCGATCGCAATTGTTCGCTATGCGAACACAGGTGCGTAATACGAACACACCCGCTAGCATCGTAGGAGTGTTGGACAAAGTCATTCCGACGGCCGCCGAGGCCGTCGCCGATGTTTTCGACGGCGCGTCGTTCGCCGTCGGCGGGTTCGGCCTGGTCGGCGTACCCCAGGTACTCATCGAAGCCGTACTCGCGCACGGTGCGACCGACCTCGAGGTCGTGAGCAACAACTGCGGGACTTCGGGCTTCGGCTTGGGAATCCTGCTGGAAGCCAAGCGCATTCGGCGCACCACCAGCTCCTACGTCGGGTCGAACGCGGAGTTCGCGCGCCAGTTCCTCGCTGGCGAACTGGAAGTGGAGCTCACCCCACAGGGAACGCTCGCCGAGCGGATGCGGGCCGGTGGCGCGGGGATCCCGGCCTTCTACACACCGGCGGGCGTCGGCACCCAGGTCGCCGACGGTGGCCTCCCGCTGCGCTACGACGGAGCCGGTGGGATCGCGCTCGCGAGCCCGCCGAAGGAGACCCGCGTCTTCGACGGCGTGCCCTACGTGCTCGAGCACGCGATCGTCACCGACTTCGCCCTGGTCCACGCCTGGAAGGGCGACCGACACGGCAACCTCGTGTACCGGCGTACCGCCCGCAACTTCAACCCACCCGCCGCGACCGCGGGCCGGATCACGATCGCGCAGGTCGAGACACTGGTGGAACCTGGCGAGCTCGACCCCGACGAAGTCCACACTCCGGGCATCCATGTCCAGCGTGTGGTGCGAGTCGGCAAGGTGGAGGTCGGCATCGAGAACAGGACGGTCCGGGCATGACATGGACACGCCACGAGCTCGCCGCACGCGTAGCGGCCGAGCTCCGCGACGGCCAATACGTGAATCTCGGCATCGGCATGCCGACGCTCGTGCCGAACCATCTGCCCGAGGACGTGACCGTCGTGCTGCATTCGGAGAACGGAGTTCTCGGGGTCGGCCCGTACCCCACCGAGGACGACGTCGATCCCGAACTGATCAACGCGGGCAAGGAGACGATCACCGTGCTGCCGGGTGCCTCCTACTTCGACTCCGCCCAGTCCTTCGGGATGATCCGCGGTGGCTGCGTCGATGTCGCCGTGCTCGGTGCCATGCAGGTCAGCGCCACCGGAGATCTCGCGAACTGGATGGTGCCGGGAAAGATGGTGAAGGGCATGGGCGGGGCGATGGACTTGGTCCACGGGGCCGACAAGGTCATCGTGATGATGGAACACCGCTCGCGCGCCGGGGAACCGAAGATCGTCGAGCAGTGCACATTGCCGCTGACCGGAATGCGCTGCGTGCATCGCATCATCACCGACATGGCGGTGTTCGATGTCGACGCGCAGGGGCTGACTCTGGTCGAAACGGCACCGGGTGTCAGTGAATCCGAGGTCCGGGCGGCCACCGGCGCCGACTACACCGTCGCGTCGGCCCGATGACACCGTCGTGTCGGTGCCCTCGGGAAGGGGGCGAGGGCACCGACACGACAGTGCGTGGCGATCACGTGTGCAGGGTCAGCGTGTCGTCGATGCAGCGCGCGATGAAGGCGTCGTCGATCGGCTTCTCGCCTACGAGAATGCGGAAATACAGGGGCGCCGAGAGTGTTTCGAGTACCTCACGGGGGTCCACGTGCGCGGCGAGCTCGCCGCGTTCGATCGCTTTCGTGATGATGTGGGAACTCTTCTCGAAACGGTCGTTCCAGAACCGGCGTCGCGCCGCGTCGACCTCGGGGTCGGTGGACAGCGCGATCGTCGTGCCGACCAGCCGCGCGATCCCCGGATTCGAGATCAAGTGCGCGACCTGCTCGGCGAGCACCCGCAGATCGGTGCGGAGTGCACCGGTGTCGGGAGCGGGGTTTCCGGTGGCGGCCAGTTCGCTGACCGCGTCGGCGATCAGTGCCGTGCGGGTGCCCCAGCGTCGGTAGATCGTCGTTTCCGCGACTCCGGCACGGGCGGCGACGTCACCGATGGTCAGGCCCTCGATGCCGTGCTCGGTGACCTGTTCGAGCGTCGCGGTCAGCACCGACTTCCGCACCCGCGCCGAACGCCCCCCGGTCCGCTTGCGCGGCCCGGGGGGCACCTCGGTCGACGCGCTGCCCTCGGCTCCACTCTGGTCCATGGACCAAGTTCTACTCGACAACCCGGCTCGAGCCCAATGGGCGGGCGCACTCTCCGGCCGAGATGGTCGGTCAGCGCAGGTAGGCCGCGATCCAGTTGCCGAATTCGACACCGAGGTGCCACTGGTGTTCGGCGATGTACAGCCCCAGCAGCGAGGCCGGGAAGGCCACCTTGAGCTGGCTGCGGAAGCCACCGCCTGGCTCGTCGCGGAACTGGTGGCGGACTCCACCGATCACGAATCCGTCGGTCAGCGACGCCACCCCGGCGGCGGTCAGCGGATAGGCCGGGTCCGCCGGGACCATCACTCCGGCGGTGTCGGTGTAGTCGACGAAGAACTGGCTGGCCAGCATGGCTCCGCCGGTGACCTCGATGACCTCCTGGCGGCCGTCGGGCAGGGTGGCGATGATGTAGTGGTCCGGGCACGCGTCGGTCCACACCGCGCGGTCGTCGTTCACCCGGGCACGATCGAACCAGTCCAGAAAGCCCTGCGCGGTGCCCCGGTCGCTGGCGATCTCGGTGATCGCGTACTGCCAGCGACCACCGGAGGCGGCGATGGCCGTGCGGGCGGCGGCTTCGGACGCCACGAGTTCACCGGCGAGCAGCTCTCGCAGTCCGTCGGGTCCGATCACCACCCGGGCCTGCGCCAGGGTCGCCCGGGCGGCGGCGAGGTCGTTGACGCCGACGACGGTTTCGAAGCGGGCGAGCAGCGAGTCGAGCTCGCCGGTCAGCAGCCCGACGTAGTCCTTGCGCAACCGCGCGGCCACCACCGACAGCCTGCGCCGCTCCCACTCGACGATCTTCGCGTGATCGACAGCGGTTCCATTGATGAAGGTGCGCAGTCCCGGCCCCGCGATCGGGGCAGCGGGATCGGCGAAGGCGATTCCCGTTCCGACGGAGACAGCCGCTGCGGCGGCCCCGGCAGCACTGGCGATGAAGCTTCTTCTGGTCAGCATCGACCGATGTTCCTTTCGGGTGCTTGCTCCGGGGCGACGTCCGTACGACGTCGAACCGAGCATCGAAAACGCAAGTATTTGTTGCGTTAACATAGGATCAGTTACGGCCGACCCGTTGTCAACGGATTGCGCGTGATTAACGCTACAAATTTTTGCGTTTACACCGAAGGAGCGCCGGACCCGGTCACCACCCCACCGATGTCACCCAGCCGCCGGTCAGTGGTCCGCGAGGTTGCGGTAAGCGCCGAGGATGGCGCGAATGGAGGACGTCACCGCCAACTCGCCGTCGAGCGGGGCCCAGACATAGCGGGCGTGGGCGGACAGGTGGATGGGTTCGAACGCCGCGACTGTCACCGCGAAATGGAGACGACGGACGGGGCGCGCATCGGGCGACAGGTAGTCGAAATCGCCGACATGATGGCTGATCTCGGTGACGACGAGTCCGGTCTCCTCGCGCACGCCGCGCACGAGGGCCTCCCCGAGGGATTCACCGCGCTTCACCGTGGCGCCGGGAAGTTTGAGCGGGGCCTTGCGGGGACCACTGTCGTGACGTTCGAGGAGCAGCACCTGTCCGGCGCGATCGATGATCGCGCCGACTCTCGGTGCGGTTCCATCAACTTCGGCCCGGCGGGCCAACTCTTCCAACTCCGACGCAGAGACCATGGGCCACACCGACTTTCGTCCGACGCCTGCCGTCGACGGATTCGACACAGCCGCAGGTGATCACGGTACTCCCAGAGCTGCCCCGTGGCGCGGCGAACCACACCGAGAACAGCGCGAACGCGACCTTTTTCGAGCGGGCGTCGCCACCGGCACGCCGGTTGCCGGTACCAGCGTTCGGCGGATAAGCTGATACACATCAGTGCACAAGTGTTCACTCAAATGAAGACAGGCAGGACGGACGATGGGGTCTCGTTATTCAGATGCGGTCAGCGGCTTGCGCGAGCAGCTGCGACAGGACGTGCGCGCCGTCACCGAGTTCGCCAAGGAAGCCCGGGTAGCGGCGCGTGTCCGAGGGCGAGGGATCGGCCGGGTCGCCGACGGCGCCCGCCGTGACGTGACCGCGGAGGCCCGGGCACTGGCCGACGATCTCGCCGACCTCGCCGATGCCGCCCTGCGTTCTCGCACGGACAACCGGAAGTCGAAGCTGAGCAACCTCTTCGGGAGCCGTACGCGCACACGTCGATGACCGCATCGCTGCCTGGCCACCGCCGACGACTACGGCATGCCGGGCAGCTATCAGACGGACGCCATGCCGCCCCTCGGCGTCATCTGAGCGATACCCGCCGATCGAGCTTGACCTCGACCTCGATTCAGGTTTTAGCGTGAGGCTTTCCAGTCGACCACACGCGAGGACAAGCACATGATTCTGGTTACGGGTGCCACCGGCAATATCGGACGCTCGTTGGTGCGGGAGTTGGCGACGTCGGGCGCCGGGCCGGTCAGAGCCCTCACCCGCGACGCCGCCGCGGCGCGATTTCCCACGGAAGTCGAGACGGCCGAGGTCGATCTCACCGACATCTCCATATTCACGGCCGCCCTGGACGGGGTGCGATCGATGTTCCTGGTGCCGCAACTCGGACCGGACGTACAGCTCATCGAGCGCGCCCGCCGGGCCGGGGTCGAGCACGTCGTGCTGGTCTCGTCGATCACCGTGCAGACCCACCCCCATCTCGGTCCCGCCGCCGACAAGGCAGCGGTCGAGAAGTTGCTCGAGGCCAGTGGCATGGACTGGACCATCCTGCGCCCGACCCAATTCGCCTCCAACGCGCTCATGTGGGCGTCCGCCATCAGAGCGGGGCAGCGGGTGACGGCGCCCTTCGCCGATACCGCATTGCCGACGATCCATCCCGCCGACATCGCCTCGGTCGCCCGGGTCGCGCTGACCGAGCCGGGCCATCGGGGGCGACGGTACGTCCTCACCGGCCCGGCACCGATCAGTGCGCGGCAGCAGGTGGCGACCATCGCCGCGGCACTCGACCGGGATATCGAGTTCATCGAGATCTCCCGGGATCGAGCACGTCCGGGCATGGTCGCGGTGTTCGGCGAAGACGCCGCCGACGCCGTCTTGGACGTGACCGGCGGTGACGTCGAGGAGTCGCTGCTCGAGGTCCACGACACCGTCGAACAGCTGACGGGATCGGCTGCCAGGACCTTCGCGCACTGGGTCGAGGCGAACATCACCGATTTCCGGTGAGCGCCGTCCCTGGCCGGGGTGATCGAACCGAGCAGTGAAATGGGCTGGTGACCGAGCACTTCCGGGCCGCATGCTGACCGCCGTCGCCGAGATGTCAGGAGGTGCGCGGTGGTGCGCAGAGGTGAACACGCGGTCGTGCTCGGTGCGAGTCTGGGCGGGTTGCTCGCCGCGCGGGTGTTGTCGGAGTCCTTCGACCGCGTCACCGTGGTGGAACGGGACGGGCTCGAGTCCGGGCCCGGTTTTCGCCGGGGCGTGCCGCAGGCCCGCCATGTCCACGCGTTGCTGCCCAGCGGGTCGCAGGCGCTGGAGACGCTGTTTCCCGGGCTTCTCGCCGAGCTGGCCGCGCACGGGACGAAGGTGATCGCCGACTACACCGAGTTCTACTTCTCGATCGCGGGCCACCGGCTCTCGGCGGCCGCCGAGCCGCGGGTGCTCACCTACCTGCCGACGCGGCCACATCTGGAGGACCGGATCCGGGAGCGGGTCGCCGCGACCGCGGCGGTACGGATCACCGGTGGCCGCGATGTGGTCGGCTTGGTGTCGGATCGGCCGGGCGGCCGCATCGCCGGAGTGCGGGTGACCGCCCGGATACCGGGCAGCGCCGAGGAATTCCTGGCCGCCGACCTGGTGGTCGACGCGATGGGCCGGGGCACCCGGGTCCCGGCCTGGCTCACCGAGCTCGGATACGACGCACCCGCCGAGGACTCGGTGGCCGTGCAGGTCGGCTATTCCAGCACGCGACTGCGGCTACGGCCGGGCACCGAACCGGAGAAGATCGTGCTCATCGGCCCGACTCCCGACCGACCGACCGGCATGGCGCTGCTGGCCACCGAGGACGACACCTGGGTGTTCACCGCGACGGGCTATCGAGATCATCACCCCGGCAATACTTTCGAGGCGATGGTCGACGCCGTCACCGGATTCGCTCCGCCCCACGTCGTGGTGGCCTTGCGGGGCGCGGAGCCGCTCACACCGGTGGCCACCTACCGCTACGAGGCCAATCGTCGGCGCCGCTACGACCGGTCGACCCGCCTGCCGCGCGGACTGATCGCGCTCGGCGACGCGCTGTGCGGCTTCAATCCGATCTACGCCCAGGGTATGTCGGTGACTGCGCTCGCCGCGATGGCCCTGCGCGAGTCACTGCGCACCGGCGGCGACGAGCTCGAACGCCGCTACTTCCTGGCTGCGGCCCGGCCGGTAGAGGTCGCCTGGCAACTCGCCGTCGGCCAGGACCTGACGCAGCCGTCGGTCGAGGGCTCGCGCCCGCTGCGGGTCCGACTGCTGAACCGGTACGTCCGGCGGCTGCTCGCGGTCGGCGAGCACGATCCGGTGGTGGCCGCGCGGTTCCTGCGGGTGTCGGCGTTCGTCGACGCGCCGACCGCGCTGCTGCGGCCGGATGTCCTCGCGCGCACCGTGTTCCGACCCCGCCGCCGAACCGCCACCGAGCCGGTCCCCGCCGCGCTCGCCCGATGATCCGCCCGCGCGGCGGCGGAACTGATACACAAGGGCGATGACGACACCGCCACCCACTGTCGCCGACCGGCTGCGCGCGGCCCGACGGCGCCGGTTCGTCGGTCGCACCGGCGAAGTGGAGTTGTTCCGCACCGCGCTCGCCGCCGAGGAACCACCCTTCACCGTGCTGTTCCTGCACGGTCCGGGTGGCATCGGCAAAACCGCGCTGCTCACCGAACTCCGAGAGATCGCCGAGACCGCCGGTGTCCGAACGGCCTGGATCGACGGTCGTACCTCGGACCCGGCGCCCGAGACGTTCCACCGCGCCCTCGACCCGGGCGACAACGAATTCGTCCTGTTCGTCGACACCTTCGAACGCCTGACCCCGATCGAGGACTGGCTGCGCGCGGACTTCCTACCCGGCCTGCCCACTCGCGCACTCGTCGTCGTCGCGGGACGCAACCAACCGGCAGCGGCTTGGACGGCCGATTCCGGCTGGCAGGAACTGCTGCGGGTGCTGTCCCTGCGCAATCTCGCGCCCGACGACGCACGCGCCTATCTGTGCGCGGCCGGTGTCGCCGAGGACGCCCACGAACGAATACTCACCCTCACCCACGGTCATCCCCTGGCGCTGTCGTTGCTCGTCGACGTCGTGCGCCAGACCTCGGCGCAGCTGCCCGCGAGCCTGCTCGAGGCACCCGACGCGGTGCGAGCACTGCTGGAACGGTTCGTCGATTCCGTTCCAGGCCCACGTCATCGGGCCGCGCTCGAAGTGTGCGCCCATGTCCGTCACACCACCGAGGCGCTGCTGCGCGCCGCGCTCGGCGAACCCGACTGCGCCGACGTGTTCGCGTGGCTGCGTGGGCTGGCGATCATCGAGCAGGGCCCGCTCGGGCTCGCTCCGCACGACATCGCCCGCGATGTGCTCGACGCCGACCTGCGCTGGCGTGATCCGAGTTCCTACCTCGACATCCATCAGCGGGTGCGTGCGCATCTGCTCGGGCGGCTCGACAGTGCCGCACACGACGCGCCGTCGGTCGCGGATCTGGTGTTCCTGCACCGGCACAACCCGACGATCTCGGGCTACTGGGACTGGTCGAGTTTCGGCCGCGCCTTCCCCGATCGGTTCCGGCCGACCGACCGGGAAGCGGTCCTGGCGATGACGAAGCGCCACCAGGGACCCGAACAGGCCGAGCTGGTCGACTTCTGGCTCGCCCGTCAGCCCGATCGGTTCGTCGCCGTGCGCGGCTCGGGCAGCACCCCGATCGGGTTCTTCTGCCGCCTGGCCCTGCACGAGGCGACCGAGGCCGACCTCGCCGCGGACCCGGGAACCCGCGGCATGTGGGACCACGCCTGCCGCTACGGACGGACCAGGCCCGACGAGCCGGTGTACGCCGGACGCTTCCTCGTCGACGCGGAGGCCGATCAGCTGCCGTCGCCGACGATGAACACGGTGACCGCCTTCTCCACCCATGCGTGGCTGTCGCAGCGGGGCGCCGCCTGGGACTTCATCGGCGCGTTCGCGGAGTCCGAGTCCTGGGAACCGTTCATGCGCCACATCGACTTCCACCATGCCACCGCCTACACGGTCGGTGGGCGGCGCTACGCGGTCTATGCCCACGACTGGCGCCGGGTCGGGATCGCGGCCTGGCTCGAGCTGACCAACGACCGTGTCGTCGGTCCACCGCTGCCCCGCCCCGAGCCGCCTGAGCCCGAACTGGTTCTCTCCCACCAGGAATTCACCGACGCGGTCCGTGCGGCGCTGCGCGAATGGAAGAACGGTGGCCGCCTCGACCGCAATCCGCTGCACCGATCCCGGGTCGTGCGCGCACGGTCGGCGTCCGGTGACGGCCTGCGCGATCTGATCACCGACGTGGTCGAGACCCTGCGCGCCGACCCCCGCGGCGCCAAACTGCACCGAGTCCTCGACCGCACCTACTTCCGACCGGCCCCCACCCAGGAGCGCGCGGCCGAAGTGCTCGGGCTCCCTTTCTCGACCTATCGGCGCCACCTCACCCAGGCAATCGAGCGGGTGGTGGCCGAACTGTGGGAACGCGAGCTCTACGGTGCGCGACCGTCGGCCCCCGAGTGATCGGGCCTCGGTTGTTCAGGGGCATCACCGAGTGAATCTCACCCGCCGGTCGCGGCGAGCACGCGCGCGGCCTCCCGGTCGGCGGTGCCCTGCGGAGCGATGCCGGATTTCATGCCTGCCAGTTTCGCGTTGATGTCGTCGGCGACGGTGATCGGCGGGTAACCCGGTCGGTCGGGGTGTGCGCAGCCGGGCAGGGTTTCGATGACGGCGTCGTGGTTGCCGTCGAAGAAGAACGCCGCGAAGCGGCGGCGCAGGATGCGTCCTCGACGACTGGCGGGTTCACCCGGTGGACGGTCGAACGCCAGCGGCCGTTGGTCCACCGTGCCATCGCGTCGCCCAGGTTGACCAGCAGGGCGCCGTCGACGGGCGCTGGACATCGTGCCACTCGCCGTCCTGATCGAGCACTTGCAGGCCAGGCACCTGGTCGGCGTCAGGATGCCGAAGTCGGTGTGCGCGCCCATTCCGGTCAGCTCCTCGGCGACGTCGATCTCGCCGTCGGGGAGGGCGTAGTTGTTCATTTTCAGCGCATCGATGAAGTGATCGGTCATGGTGTCGAAATGTCCCGGCGCCAAACCCAAAGCGTCACAGCAGGCGACGAGCAGCGCCCGCGACACGGTGCGGGCCGCACCGAACCAGGACTCGACCGCGGTGCGGAAGTCGGGAACGATTTCCGGCCAGGTGTTGGCGGGGTCGGTCAACCCGGTGACCACCGAGGGATCGATGCCGTGTCCGACGATCTGCACGAAACCGACACTGCCGCAGGCGGTGTCGAGTTCGCGAGCGGCATCGGCACGGGCGGCTTCGGCGCCCCTCGAAGATGTACACCGACAACGGAATACACCTCGGCCTCGTACACGGCGATCAGCTCATCGCGGCCGCACCCGAACAGCGCGTCGTCGGCGTGACCCCGCTGCTGCAGTACAACCCGGCCATGCCCACCGTCGTGGTCTCCAAGGATCAGATCTTCCCGCAGTGGCTCGTCGCCAAGGGCCTGCTGAAATCGTCGCAACTCGACACCAGCTACGACGGCGCACCGGCCCGGTTCGTCGGCGATCCCGCGATCGCCCAGCAGGGCTTCGCCAATTCCGAGCCCTACACCTATGAACACGAGACACCGCACTGGAACAAGCCGGTGGCCTACGCGATGGTCAAGGACGCCGGTTACGACGCGTACGCCTCCAACGTCACGGTCCGCGCGGACGCGCTCGAGGACCTGGCGCCGTGTTTGAGCAAGGTGGTCCCGAGGATCCAGCGGACCGGCAAGAACTACGTGACCGGCCCGGACGCCGTCAACGCCACCATCGTGGATTGGGTGGACCGCGACATGCCGTTCACCCCGTACAGCGAGGGCGAGGCCGCGTACTCGGCGCGCCTGCTAGCCGACAAGGAGGTGATCGCCCCCGGCCCCGACGGCGTGTACGGCAGTTACGACCTGACCAGGATCCAACCGATCAGCGACGACATCGCCGCACTTCTCGAAGCCGACGGCGCGCCACGCCTACCCCGTCCGCTGCCACTGAACGAGCTGTACACCAACCGATTCGTCAGCACCGAGGTCCGGTAGACGCACACCGGGGCGGCGGTCCGGCTCTGTTATAGTCTATACGACTAGAACAGAGGAGGCGGCGATGGCCGATATCACCAGCTACCCCGGTTTGCGGCACCTGCGGGGAGCTCCGACGATCCACGTCCGGCATGTCCGCAAGGGCAAGGTCCTGCACGACGGCACGGGGCTGAGCTTCTGGTTCCGACCCGGCACGGCGGTGCTCAGCGAGGTCCCGGTGGACGACCGGGAGCTGCCGATGCTCTTCCACGCCCGCACGCGGGACTACCAGGACGTCACGGTCCAGCTGACGGTCACCTACCGCTGCACCGATCCCGCCGTCGCGACGACCCGAATCGACTTCTCGATCGACCCCGACTCGGGAACCTGGCGGCAGGACCCGCTGAGCCAGATCGCGAACACGCTGACCGAGAACACCCAGCAGCACGCCCTCGGGATCCTCGCCACCCTCGATCTCGAGACCGCGATTCGCACCGGTGTCGACCAGGTCAAGGAGGCCACCCGCGGGGTGAGCGCCGCGCACATCGGGCTGGAGATCATCGATGTTCGCGTCGTCGCGATCCGCCCGGACGCGGCGATGGAGAAGGCGCTGCAGACCACCGTCCGGGAAAAGGTTCAGCAGGAAGCGGACCGGGCGACCTACGAGCGGCGCGCGCTTGCCGTCGAACGGGAGCGCGCGATCAGCGAGAACGAACTGCAGAACCAGATCGAGCTGGCGAAACGCGAGGAGCTCCTGCTCGTCCAGCGTGGCGCGAACGCGCTCGAGCAGGCCGAGAGCCAGGCCAGAGCGGGCCGGATCGCCGACAACGCCAAGGCCGACGGGATCCGCAAGCTCGCCGAGGCTCGAGCCGCGGGCGAGAAGGCACGTCTGGACGCCTACCGGGATGTCCCGAGGGAAACGCTCTACGCGTTGGCGGCGAAGGAACTCGCGGGCAACCTGCCGGAAATCGGGAGCCTCACCCTCACCCCGGACATGATCGCGCCGATCCTGCAACGGTTCACCCGATGAGCCTGGCTCCCCGAATCGTGCTGGTACATCGGCGAACCGAGCTGTCCGAACTGCTGGCGCGGCACGGCACACGCGGACAGGTGGAGTTCTTCCTGGCCTCGCGTGGCCGGTCACTCAACGAAGTGACGGAGCGCGACCGGCGGACCCGGGCGGCGATCGGGGCGGTCGGTGCCGCGATTCCCCTGGACTGGCGTCGCGGCATGGTCGAGCGAGAAGACCTGTCGCGGTTCCTGTTCGGCCCCGAGGACATCGTGGTGATCGTCGGGCAGGACGGGTTGGTCGCGAACGTGGCCAAGTACCTCGACGGCCAGCCCGTGATCGGCATCGGCCCGGAACCGGGTGTGCTCGCCGAGCACTCCCCCACCGACGCGGCCGAACTCCTGCGCAGTACCGACACGGTCGAGGAGCGCACGATGGTCGAGGCGAGAACGGACGACGGCGCGACCCTGCGCGCGCTCAACGAGATCTACCTCGGCCATCCGAGCCACCAGACCAGCCGCTATCGCCTCCGCGACGAGCGCCAGGCGTCCTCGGGCATCCTCGTGAGCAGCGGCACGGGTGCGACAGGTTGGTGTCTGTCCGTGCACCGCGAACGGAAAAGCACTGTGTCCCTGCCCGCTCCGACCGAACGTCGGCTCGTGTGGTTCGTGCGGGAAGCCTGGCCGTCCCCGGTCACCGGGATCGCGCACACCGAAGGCGAGATCACCGCCGACGGGTTGCCCGTCGACGTGGAGTCCGACGGACTGGTGGCTTTCGGCGACGGCATCGAGCACGATGCTCTGCGTCTCGGCTGGGGGCAGCGGTTGACCGTGGGACTCGCCACCACATGCCTGCGCCTCGTGCGTTGACGCCCACCGGATCGGTTCGCACACAGCGAACTCGCAGCCGATGGGCTGAGCAGCACGGTTCCGATTCTCGGCGCGAGCTCGGGGGTGCTCCTCGCGGCGTCGCTACCCTCGTGGGATGGGCGGGGACTTGCTGCTGTTGATCGCCACCGTCGGTCCGTTGGCATTGTTCGGGTGGGCGGCCGTCCGGGCGAAGAATCTCGGACTCGGTGGATCGTTCGTCGGACCGTTCCAGGAGATGTTCGATCCTGGTGCGGCACGGGCGCAGGTGGTGATCGAGGAACGCGCGGAACTGCCGGATCCGGCGGATTCCGGCGACCCCGACAACGACGACGACACACCGAATACGGTGGTGTACAAGGGTATTCGTCTCTACATCGATCCCACCAAGGCACGGAGACGGCTGGACGACGAGGCAAGGGACTGACACCCGGATGTCGCAGAGGGAACGCCTCCACACCCACCACACGATCGCCACAGCACTGGCCCGCCACAGCGACCGCGCGTTGCTCGACCTCGTCGAGGCGGCCTTGCCCCTCGGCACCGGGATCGGTGGAAAGGCGGCGCTGCTGGACATGGCCGGGACACCGGTTTTCGTGAAGCGAGTGCCTCTGACCGATCTGGAACGGCAGCCGGAGCACGTCCGGTCGACAGCGAATCTGTTCGATCTGCCGCAGTTCTACCACGACCTCCCGGCGGAAAGGCGGCGATCATCACCCGCTACGCGCCGATCGCCGCCGCGATGTCGGCGTTCATGCTCGAGTTCCAGCGGACGAGCCGCACCACGCCCTACCCGAACGAGGAGATCGAACGACTGCTCGGCGTCGTTTCAGGCGAGCGGGCCTGATGTTCAGATGCGGTATGACCGCCGAGTGGCGACGGCCCAGATGATGGGGTTGATGATCCCCGCCACCAGGAGCAGGATCGCCGCGAGCATCGTGATCCCGACGGCCGTGCCCTGGCGAACGGGTTGGGTTCACCCGGGTTGGTCGTCATCTTTGTCCCTTTTCGTCGGGAGTGGGCCTCCGATCAGGACGTCCGCCCAGCGGGTGGAGGGGTCGACGTCGAGGAGGAGGGCTTTCACCAAGAGGGTCAGGGGGACGGCGAGGATGGCGCCGAGGCCGCCGAGTACCCAGGCCCAGAACACCAGGGACAGAAATGTGATGGTGACGCTGAGTCCTACGGCGTCACCGACGAATTTGGGTTGGATGATCGACTGGATGACGAAGTTGATCGCGCTGTACACGACGATCACCCACACCATCAGGACCGGTCCGCTGTCGAGCAGCGCCAGCAGGGCGGGTGGGGCCAAGCCGATGACGAAGCCGATGTTCGGGATGTAGTTGGTGATGAACGACAGCAGCGCCCACAGCACCGGCAGCGGCACTCCCATGAGCCACAGCGCACCGCCGTCGATCACCGCGACGATCGCGCCGAAGACGGTCGACACGACCAGGTATTTGCGGGTGCCCGCGGTGAAATTGCCGAGCGCCTGGGCGATGGCGGGCCGTTCGGCGGCCACCACGGCCATCCGGGGACGCATGGTCATCCCGTCGACGGCCATGAAGAGCAACAGCGCGACCACGAAGAACAGATTCGAGAACACTCCGACGACCCCACCGAGCAGGTTGTCGAGCAACCCGACGAGCTTGCCGACATCGATGCCCTGCAAGGCCTTCTGGATCTGGTCGTGACTGAGCCCGGCGTCGTCGAGCCAGCCGCGCACCGTGCCGAGCAGGTCGTCGAGACGGCCGGTGTACTGCGGCAATTGAGAGGCCAGCTGAGCGACCGAAAGCACAAGCGCCCCACCGAAACCCACCAGGATGAGCAACACCGCGCCGAAGGCGAGCAGCATCCCGAGCCAGGCCGGGCCACCACGCTGCTGCACGCGGGTCTGGATCGGTTGCACCGCGATGGTGAGCATCAAGGCCAGGAATGTCGGACCGACGACTCCGGCGAAGGCTTTGAGCCCCGCGACGCAGATGATGATCGCGGCGATCGACAACAGCACGACGAGGCCGCGAGGAATCGACCAACCGGCCGCGCCGGGGAACTGCCGGACCGTGCCCGTGGTGTCCATGCGGCGACGCTAACCACGCGCGCACAGCTCCGGATCACCCGTTCAGGGTGAATCGCATGGCGCCGGACCGGCGGAATTCATCCGTTCCGGGTGAATTCACGGGCACGAGCGCTTTCTAGCATTGGCCGGACATGGCGAAAGGACCGCGAGTCCTCTCGGACGCGCAGGTCGCCGAGTCGACGATCTCGTGCCCTGGCAACCCGACGTCGTGGTCGTGCACAACGTCGGCGGCCGGGTGCGACCACGGTGACAGCGCGGTCATCGGAAAACCCGTTGTGGCCACCGACCGGTGGACACACCGCACGAAAGTGAGGGATCGACCATGGATTTCTGGGATGTCATCTGGGCCATCGTGGTGAGCTTCGCGTTCATCGCGTACCTGCTGCTGATCTTCACCATCCTGACCGACCTGTTCCGGGACCGGAAGACCTCGGGTTGGGTGAAGGCGATCTGGGTGCTGTGCCTGTTCATCTTCCCGTTGATCACCGGGCTGGTGTATCTCATCGTGCGCGGTGGCGGAATGGGCGAACGCACCGCCGAAGCCGAGCAGCAGGCCAAAGCGGCGACCGACGACTACATCCGGCAGACCGCGGGCACCAGTTCCGCCGCCCAGATCGCGGACGCGAAGAAGCTGCTGGACTCGGGCGCCATCACCGAGGGCGAATTCCAACAGCTCAAGGCCAAAGCGCTCGCCTGATCTCCCGACCGGGACGGGCGGCCGTCGCGATCTCACCCCTCGCGTGTGAGGCGAGGCGTCGACCTGCGGGTCTACCGTCGCGCTATGGGCCAGGTAATCGGAGATCTGCTTCCCCTCGCCATCGGTGTCGCGTTGTCGCCGATCCCCGTCGTGGCGACGATCCTGATGATTCTGTCCGCGCGCGGGCGTGGAGCGGCAACCGGTTTCGCCACCGGCTGGGTGCTCGGCATTCTCCTGGTCACCGGCGTGGTGACGATCTTCGCCGGTGCCCTCGACAGCCCCGGCGACAGTGAGCCGGGGACGGCGGCATCGTGGATCAAGGTCGTGCTCGGGCTGCTGCTGGTCGGTTTGGCGGTGAAACAGTGGCAGGCGCGCTCGGACACCGAGGTGCCCGGCTGGATGCGGGCGATCGACACCCTCACCCCGGTGAAGGCGGCGGGACTCGGCGCGCTCCTGTCGGGCGTGAACCCGAAGAACTTGCTGTTGTGTGTGTCGGCGGGGGTCGCGATCGGCGCCGCCGGTCTCGGCACCGGCGGCACGATCGGGGCGATCGTGGTGTTCACGGTGCTCGCCTCGGCCACCGTCCTGACCGTGGTGCTGGGCTATCTCCTCGCGGCCGAGCGACTCGGCCCGGCGCTCGACCACCTCCGGGTGTGGTTGCAGGACAACAACCATGCCGTGCTGGCCATTGTGCTGCTGATCATGGGCGCGGTGGTCCTCGGCAAAGGGCTGGGCGGATTGTAAGGGGTGCGGCCGATGGCGGTTGCGGTCTTCTCCTCGCTGCGGGGCTATCGCCGGGGTTGGGTGCGTCCCGATGTGATCGCCGGACTCACGGTGTGGGCGGTGTTGGTACCCGAGGCGCTGGCCTACGCCTCCATCGCGGGCGTGCCACCCGTGGTCGGACTGTACGCGGCGGTGCCCGCTCTGGTGCTCTACGCGCTGGCGGGCAGTTCGCGGCACCTGGTGGTCGGGCCGATGTCGGCGACCGCGGCGCTGTCGGCGGCGATCGTCGCCCCGCTGGCCGGTGCCGACGGCGGCCGCTACATCGCGTTGACCGCCGCCCTGGCGATCTGCGCGGGCATCGTCGGCCTGCTCGCCGGGCTGGCTCGGCTGGGGTTCATCGCGAACTTCATCTCCGGACCGGTCCTGAAGGGGTTCATCGTCGGGCTGGCCCTCGTCATCATCATCGGTCAGGTACCCAAGCTGCTCGGACTGCACAAGCACGACGGCAACTTCTTCGAGCAAGCCTGGGGTGTGCTGCGCAACCTGGGCGGAATGGATTGGCGCACAACGATTATCGGGATCGCGAGTCTGGCTCTTGTGCTGGCGGTGCGGCACTGGCTGCCGATGGTGCCCGGCTCCCTGCTGGCCGTGGTGCTCGGGATCGCCGCCGTGCACGTGCTCGGTCTCGACGAGGAGGGTGTCGCCATCGTCGGGCACATCGACGCCGGTCTCCCCCGGCTCGGTCTGCCCGACGCGCTCTCGCTCGGCGACTATCTCGACCTGCTCGGTCCGGCGGTCGGCGTGATCCTGATCGGTTTCGCCGAGGGGCTCGGTGCCGCCAAAACCTATGCGGCCAAAGCGGGTTACCAGATCGACCCCGATCGGGAACTGCTCGGCCTCGGCGCCGCCAATCTGGGCTCCGGGATGAGTTCGGGCATGGTCGTCAACGGCAGCTTGTCCAAGACCGCCGTCAACGGGGGCGCGGGGGCGAAGACACAGCTCAGCGGCCTGGTGGTGGCCGGGCTGACCATCCTCACGCTGCTGTTTCTCACCGGCCTGTTCGAAAAGCTGCCGGAGGCGACCCTCGCGGCGGTGGTGATCGCCGCGGTCGTCGAACTCGTCGATGTCCGCGCGTTGCGCAGGCTCTACGGGGTGTGGAACAGCCTGCTCGGCGGCATCTACGGACACGCCGCGCGCGCCGATTTCGTCGCCGCCATGGCGGCCCTGCTCGGTGTGCTGTTGTTCGACACGCTGCCAGGACTGCTGATCGGTATCGGTGTCGCGGTTCTGTTGCTGGTCTACCGCGCCTCCCAACCGCACGTCGCCGAACTGGGCAGGGACGGTTCGCTCTGGGTGGACAGGGCCAGACACCCCGACCTGCCCACCCGCCCCGACCTGCTGGTGGTGCGGGTCGAATCCGGGCTGTTCTTCGCCAATGCCGACTTCGTGCGCGAACGCGTCGAGGCACTGTGCACGGACACGACGAAGTTGGTGGTGCTCGATGCCGAGACCTCGCCGTCCCTGGACGTCACCGCCGCCGACATGCTACTCGACCTGCGAAAAGAGCTGGCACGCAAACGCATCGACTTCCGCATCGCCCGCTCGGTGGCCCAGTTCGGGGCCGAACTCGGCTCCGCCGTCGAGGGCGCGACCCCCATCCGGGTGTACCCGACGGTCGCCGAGGCGGCGGCCGACCTCCCCGACTCAGGTCAGGACCACCGACGAGAGGCCGGGGGCGGCGATTCACCCGAAGCGGGTGAGGCGCCACGGCCGCCTTCGATGTGATGCTGCGGGAGCAGACCTCCGGCACATCGCTGGGAGAGGACCGAACGCAGGGGAAAGGGATCCGATGACCAGTCCGCGGGAAGCTTCCGAGAGCGTCGAGGCAGGCAACGCCGAGGCACTGCGCACGATGCCGTTCGGCGACACCAAGGACTTCGCGGACGCCGATCGCGGGTTCATCGCCGCGCTCGTCCCACCGGAGATCCGCAACGCGGACGGCGAGGTGGTGTGGGACTGCGCGTCGTTCTCCTTCCTCGACGACGACTGCCCGCCGACGGTGCACCCGAGTTTGTGGCGGCAGTCGAAACTGACCGCCAAGCAGGGGCTGTACGAGGTCACCGACGGCATCTACCAGGTCCGAGGGCTCGATCTGTCGAACATGACACTGGTCGAAGGCGACTCGGGGGTGATCGTTGTCGATCCCCTCATCTCGGTGGAGACCGCGGCCGCCGGGCTGGCGCTGTATCGCGAACACCGAGGTGATCGCCCGGTGGTCGGAGTCATCTACTCGCACTCCCACATCGACCACTTCGGTGGCGTCAAAGGGGTGACCACCCAGGCCGACGTCGACGCGGGACGCTGCGTGATCGTCGCTCCCGCCGGGTTCACCGAGCACGCCGTCGAGGAGAACGTCTACGCGGGGACCGCCATGGCCCGGCGGGCGGCCTACATGTACGGCGCCGCACTGCCACGCGGACCGAGGGGCGCCGTCGGCGCGGGTCTCGGCCAGACCACCTCGACCGGTCTACCGAGCCTGATCACGCCGACGGAGTCGATCGACCACACCGGTCAGGCCGTCACCATCGACGGGGTGGCCATCGAATTCCAGATGACTCCCGGCACCGAGGCGCCCTCGGAGATGAACTTCTACTTCCCCGCCCGGCGCGCGCTGTGCGTGGCCGAGAACGCCACGCACACCCTGCACAATCTGCTCACCCTGCGCGGTGCCCTGGTGCGCGATCCCCACGTGTGGTCGAAGTACCTCACCGAGGCGATCAACCGCTATGCCGCAAGGACCGACGTGGTGTTCGCCTCGCACCACTGGCCGACCTGGGGCACCGAACGGCTCACCGAGTACCTGTCGATCCAGCGCGACCTCTACGGCTACCTGCACGACCAGACCCTGCGCTGGATCAACAAGGGCGCCACCGGAACCGAGATCGCCGAAGACTTCCCCCTGCCCCCGGCGCTGACGGACAACTGGTCGGCCCACGGCTACTACGGGTCGATCAGTCACAACGTCAAAGCGATCTATCAGCGCTACATGGGCTGGTTCGACGGCAACCCGGCCGACCTGTGGCAGCACAGCACCGTCGAGTCGGCTGTCCGGCACGTGGACTTCATGGGCGGCGCCGACGAGGTCGTCGCCAAAGCGCGCAAGTCCTTCGCCGACGGCGACTTCCGCTGGGCCGCCCAGGTACTGAACTACGTGATCTTCGCCGAACCGGACAACGCCGAGGCCAAGGCGTTGCAGGCCGATACCCTCGAACAGCTCGGCTACGGTTGCGAGAACGGCACCTGGCGCAACTTCTTCCTGATGGGCGCCTACGAATTGCGCAACGGCGGGATCGGCACTCCGACCGTCGCGGCCGCCCCCGACCTCATGAACCAGCTGACCGTCGAGCAGGTCTTCGATGCCGTCGCGCTCCTGATCGACGGGCCGCGTGCCTGGTCGGCCGACATCGTCGTGGACTGGCGGATCACCGACACCGGCGTGGTGCACCGCACTCACCTGCGCAACGGCCTGCTGGTCCACTTCGATGTCGACACCGACCTCCCACCCGCGCCGACGACCTTCGCCCTCAGCGCCGCCGACCTGGGCAGCGCGCTGCTCGCCGGTGGCGACCTGGCCGCGATGATCGCGACCGGCCAGGTCACCGTCGAGGGCAACGCGGGCGCGCTGACCGAACTGGTCGGCTACCTCGACGCCCCCGACCCGGACTTCGCCATCGTCACTCCCTGAGCGGCGAGCTCAGGACTGCGGCGGGTCGACGAAGATGTCATATTCGAGAGCGTCACCACCGCCGTAGCCGGAGAAGTCGGTTTGGCCCTCGGCGCGCAGCACCTCCACGTCCAGGAAGGTGTTGCCGGTGACCGTTCGCGCGTCCTTGCCGAGGATCGCCACCGCCGCGTCGGCCACGATCTGCGGGGTGCGGGCCTTGGCGATCGCCTCGTCGCCGCCGAGCAGGTTCTGTACCGCGGCGGTGGCGATGAGTGTCTCGGGCCACAGGCAGTTCGCGGCGACCCCGTGCTCGGCGTACTCGGCCGCCCAACCGAGCGTCAACAGGGACATGCCGTACTTCGCCACCATGTAGGCGGGGTGGGCGCCCAGCCAGGCGGGCGCGAGATTCAACGGGGGCGACAGGCTCAGGATGTGCGCGTTGTCGCTGCGGCGCAGGTGCGGCAAGCAGGCGCTGGTGAGCAGGTAGGTGCCGCGCACCTGGATCTGCTGCATGAGATCGAACCGCTTGACCGGCAACTCTTCGGTCGGGGCGAGCGCGATGGCCGACGCGTTGTTGACGCAGTAGTCGATGCCGCCGAACCGTTCCACGGTCCGGCGCACCGCGTCGGCGACCGACGCTTCGTCGCGGACGTCGCCGACCACCGCCAGCGCTTGCCCGCCAGCGGCCTCGATCTCGGCCGCCGCCGTGTGGATGGTGCCGGGCAGCCGTGGGTCGGGCACATCGGTCTTGGCCAGCAGTGCGATGTTGGCGCCCTGGCGCGCGGCGGCGAGGGCGATGGCCAGCCCGATGCCTCGACTGCCTCCCGACATGATCATCGTGCGTCCGGCCAACGGGGTGGAAGATGTCGTCATGCTCAGCGACATTACATATCCAGAACAGTTGTAGCAATAGTGAAATATGTACACTCGAGCCGTGAAATCCGATGTCACCGGCGCCGACGTGCGGATCCGCCCGGTGTCGGCGCGATCGGCGCTGATCCGCATCCTCATCGCGGCCGACTCCCCGACGATGACCGCACACCAGATCTGCGCCGCCACGACCGCCGCCGGATACCCCGAGGCCACGGTGCGCGTCGCGGTGTCGCGCATGGTCGCGGCGGGTGACCTCGTGCGCGCGAACCGCGTCTACACCCTGGCCCCACACCTGCGTGCCCGACGCGACGATCTCCTGGCGCCCCCGACGGTGCCGTGGCAGGGCGATTGGGAACAGGTCGTCATCACCGCGACCGGGCGGTCCGCCGCCGACCGCGCGGCACTGCGTGCGAGATTGCTCTCGCTGCGCCTGGGCGAACTGCGCGAAGGCGTCTGGATGCGCCCGGCCAACCTCGCGCGCGACCTGCGCGACCTCGATGACACCACCCTCGCGCTGCGGCTGCGCGCGGTGGACGACCCGGCCGCGCTGTGTGCTCGGCTGTGGCCGCTGACCGACATCGCCGACCGCGCCCGTACGCTGCTCGCGGTCATCGGCACCACCGACGGCGATGCCCGATTCACGGCCGTGTGCGCGGGTTTGGATCTGCTCACCACCGACCCCGCACTGCCCGCCGACCTGCTCCCCACGCACTGGGCGGTCGACGCACTCCGCGACGCGACGACGTCGTATCTGCGGTGGTTCCAGGAACTGAGTCGCGCCAGCGAGGACTGACACGCGGCGGCACTCCCCCGCGCGGCCTTCGTGCTCGGCCACGACAGCGTTGGTGATCCGGCACAATTCCGCGCGGGTCTGCCTGTGAGAACCGCGGCGACAGCAGAGAATGCCGCAGAGGGTATCGCGGGAGAAGAGGCACCCATGGCAGACAAGCAGGTACCGACCGGACGGCTGTCCCGCAGCGCGCGGCTGGGTCGATTGGCCGCGGGGCAGGCGGCACGCGGGCTCGGCACCCGGTTGGCGATGATCGGGCGAACCGAACAGGCGCGCCGCACACTGGCCGAACGGTCGACGCTGCAAGCGGCCCAGCAGATCGTCACCGTGCTGGGCGGAATGAAGGGCGCGGCCATGAAATTGGGACAGATGGCCTCGGTCCTGGATCTGGACCTGATCCCGGAAGAACACCGGGAGATGTTCCGTACGAAGCTGGCGAGTCTGCGTGACAGCGCGCCCGAGGTGCCCTTCGCCGACATGCGCGCGGTGATCGAACAGGACCTCGGCAGGCTGAGCCGGGTGTTCGCCGATTTCGACCAGGAACCGGTGGCGGCCGCCTCGATCGGCCAGGTGTACCGCGCGCGGCTGCGCGACGGGCGGGTGGTGGCGGTGAAGGTGAAGTACCCCGGCGTGGATCGCGCCGTGCACGCCGACATGCGCAATCTCGAGTTCTTCAGCGGGCTGTGGAAGTCGTTTCTGCCCTCGGCCGCCGATACCGAGGTGCTCGCCGAGATCTCCGGCAATATCGTCGCCGAGCTGGACTACCGGCGCGAGGCGGTCAACCAGCACCGGGTCGCCACGCGCTACCGCGGCCACCCGTTCATCCTGGTCCCCGACGCCGTCGGGGAGTTCTGCGCCGACAACGTCCTGGTCACCGAGTTCGTCGACGGCATCTCCTTCGACCAGATCCGCCACCTGCCCGCCACGCGCCGCGATCGAATCGGTGAACTGGTGTACCGCTTCTACCTCACCGGCATGTTCCGCGACGGGGAGTACTGCGCGGACCCGCATCCGGGCAATGTGCTGCTCGCCGACGACGGCCGCGTCGGCTTCGTCGATTTCGGCCTGTACAACACGATCGAGCGCGCCGATCTCGAATTCGAGCGGCAGGTGATCCGCGCGGCCCACCGCTACGACAGCGACGAGGTGTTCCGGCGTTGGTCGGAGCGGGGCATCATCGCCCCGGATTCGCCGGTGACGCCGGAGTCGGTGCTCGAATACGTGTGGGCGGCCTCGGGCTGGCATCTGATCGATGAGGAGATCACTCTCACCCCGGAGATCGCCACCAGCGCGGTCGTGCTCGCCACCGACCCGCGCGCGGCGCAGCGGCGCGAGGTACGCCACCTGCTGTTGCCACCCGAACACGTCTTCTCCCGCCGCGCCGACCTTTTCACCCTCACCGCGCTCGGTCAGCTCGAGGCGACCCAGAACTGGCATCGCCTGGCCCGCGAATGGCTCTACGACGAACCACCGGCCACCGAGATCGGTCGCGAGATCGAGGCCTGGCGGCACACGGTCACCAACGCCTGAGATGGTGGGTTTCATGAACAACCACAGTCGGGGTGGGATTTCGGCACAAAGAGCGAAACGTATGCCGCACTGAGCACCGGGCGCGCACCTACGTTCGCCCGATGTTCTCCGTACGGCTCGGCGTTCGCACCCGAATCCTCGCGATCGCACTCATCCCAAGCCTCACCCTGCTCGGCCTCGGCCTGCTCACCGCGGGCAACCTGATCCGCGACAGTTACCAGGTCCGCGAGTGGATGGACGATCTCGAACAGATCCGTCCCGCCGCGTCCGAACTCGGCGCCGCCGCCCAGGCCGAGCGCGTGCTGTCGCTGCGCAGACTCACCACCGGCGAGACCGTGCCGGAACTGGTTTCGGCGCGGGCGCGGGTCGACCGAGGATTCGACGCGCTGGTGCGCGCCGATGCGCGCCGACACGAGCCGTCACCCCACATTCCGGCCGCGCACGCGAAGTTCCAGGCGTCGATCACCGAGGTGCGGGCCGGAATCGATGGCCGTACGCTCGCGCCGGTCGAGGTGTACCGATACTTCAACGCGCCGTTCGCGTTGTTCCACACCGGTTTCCAGCGTGCTCAGCAGGTGGCACCCGACCCGCTGTTCGCCACGCGGATCTCCGAGGCCGTGCGGCTGCTCGCCGCGACGGAAGCGATGTCGCGCGGCAATGCGATGGGTGTCGCGCTCTGGGGTTCGGACGGGCGGGCGTTCCCGGTCGAGGATTTCACCACGCAGGTGGGGTTCTACAAGGCCGAGATCGCCCAGTTGATCACCGAATTCGGCGAGCCGCGCAACCGGCTGCTCACCGAGATCGTCGCGTCCCCTGCGTGGCAGCGAGTTTCGGCGATGGAGTCGGCGCTGACCCAGCGGCTCGCCGCCCCCGATCGGACCCGGACACCGGAGCCGCCGCTGACACTGCCGCGGTGGCAGGACGCGGCCACCGAGGTCAACACGAAACTCTTCGCCGCCTACGCCGAACATCTCGACCGCGCCCGGGGCACCGCCATCGAGGCCGCGCAACGCACCGAACGGTCCGCCTGGATCACGGGTGCCGTCGTGCTGGTGGGCAGCGTGGTCGCGATGCTCGTCGCGGTGGTGCTGGCCGATCGCATCATCCGCCGACTGCGGCGCCTGCGCGACGCCACGCTCACGGTGGCCGACACCGAACTGCCCCGCGCGATCCGGCGGGCGAAAGCCGGGGAGAGTACCGAACTCGCTCCCGTCCTCGACTTCGGCACCGATGAGATCGGCGCGGTGGCCACCGCTTTCGAACAGGCCGCGAAGGTCGCGGTCGGCGCGGCGGTCGAGGAGGCGCGCACCAGGGAGGGCGTGCGGTCGGTGTTCGTCAATATCGCCCATCGCAGTCAGGTGGTGGTGCACCGTCAGCTCGAGATCCTGGACGAGGCCGAGAGCAGACAGCAGGACCCGGCCCTGCTCGAGGTGTACTTCCAGCTCGACCACCTCGCGACCCGCGCGCGCCGCAATGCCGAGAACCTGTTGATCCTCGGCGGCAGCAGGCCGGGGCGCCGCTGGACCACGTCGGTGCCACTGCTCGACGTGCTGCGTAGCGCGGTGGGTGAGACGAAAGACTATGTGCGCGTGCGGGTCAGCGGGGTGCCCGAGGCGCGCGTGCGCGGAACCGCCGTGGCCGATCTGATCCATCTGATCGCCGAACTGGTCGACAACGCCACCGCCTACTCCCCGCCGACCACAATGGTCGAGGTCACCGCCGGTGTGGTCGGCAAGGGTGTGGCGGTCGAGGTGACCGACCAGGGCATCGGCCTCACCGACACCGAACTCGAGCGGTACAACACCCTGCTCGCCGCCCCACCGGACTTCGGGTTCGCCACGTTGTCGCGCGATTCGCGGATGGGTTTGTTCGTCGTCGCCCAGCTCGCGAGTACCCACGCGGTGTCGGTGCGGTTGACCGACTCACCGTACGGCGGGGTGCGCGCCATCGTGCTCGTCCCGACCACCCTCATCGACGGACCCCAGCCCACCGTCGCCGACCCCGGCACACGGACCGTGTCCCGGTGAGGCCCGTCCCGCTGCGACCGACTACGCATCCGCTGGTGCGGAGATACGCAGTTCTACCGATGTCGCCGACGCACTCCACCCGGCACGCTCGACGTATGGCCCCTCGGACACCCTCCGGCACCGTCCTCCTGAGCAGATCGGCGCCGGTACACACCGCACAGGAACCGACGATCGACCGTCTGGTCCGGACCGCCTTCGCCCGATCGACTGGTCGAAATACTCTGCGCCCCCAGCAGATCCGGTCCATCGGCCGGGTCTGTCTCGAACTGATCGCGGCCTCGGGCGCCGCGGCGGCCACCACCGACCCGCTCGCCCGCCTCGAACACGCGACGGTGGAGTGGG
Organism: Nocardia caishijiensis NBRC 108228; assembly: GCF_001612825.1. Lineage (GTDB taxonomy): Bacteria > Actinomycetota > Actinomycetes > Mycobacteriales > Mycobacteriaceae > Nocardia > Nocardia caishijiensis. The sequence goes on from NZ_BDBE01000040.1 coordinate 182,562, forward strand.
CGCGCGACGGCATCGGGGTGGAGGAGATCCTGCACGCCCTGCACCGGTGCGCGCGCATCGCCCTCGAGCTGACCGGAGCCGCGATCGACGTGGTCGACCTGCTCGACCACGCCACCGCGACGGTGTCCGGTGCCTACGTGCGTCACACCCTGGAGCTGGCCGGGCGTACCGAGCACACCAAAGACGCGCTGGCCCAACAGATCATCGCGGGAACCCAGTCGCGCGCCGTGGCCCGCGACTGCGGTGTCGAGCTGGCCGACGAGTACTGGGTGCTGGCACTGAGCATCGCGGGCGAGCCGACGAACGGCCCCGCTGACGGCGTCGACGAACGGGTGCGCGCCCGGCGCGCGCTCACCCGCATGCGCGCCGAACTCGACCGCCGCTGCGACGGCGAGTGCCTGCTCACCCTGTCACCGCGCGGCGGGACCGCCCTGGTGCCGAGCCACACCGATCCCGACATCGATGTCCTGGCGGCCGCTCTCACCCGTGCCGCCGGTCGTCAGGTGACGGTGGCGGTCGTGCTCGCCGACCTCGACGACGTGGCCGAGGCCGCCGAGTGCGCCCACGAACTGCTCGAGATCGTCCGGCGGCTCGGCCGCGCGGGCGGCGTACACCGGTTCGGCGACTACGCGCTCGAGTACCAGCTCACCCGGCCAGGTCCGGCCCGCGACCACCTCGAGACCGTGCTCGAGCCGCTGGCCGGACACCCCGAGCTCCTCGAAACACTGCGCTGCCACGTCGCCAACAACCTGAACCGGCGACGCACCGCAACCATGCTGCACCTGCACACCAACTCGATCGACTACCGCATCAAACGCATCGCCGAACTGACCGGCTACGACGCCACCCGGTGCGCCGATCTGTGGTACCTGCGCTCCGCGCTGGTGGTGTCCGGGTTGCACGATCCGGCCGCGTGACACCGCGGCACCGTAGGAAAGGACAACGATGTTTTTCCGATGCACAACCCTGGCGGCGGCGGTCGCGGTGACCGGCCTGCTGGCAGGAGCACCGGCGATGGCGAGCCCGACCGCGCCAGAATTCTCGCCGGTGGCCGACCCGACGAGCGCGGTGACGGTCGACCGCTGGGCCGACCACACGGTGTACCGTCCCACCGACCTCGGCACCACCCGCCACCCCGTCGTGCTCTGGGGCAACGGCACCGGCGCCGGTCCGGGCGTCTACGCCGACACCCTGCTCAAACCCTGGGCCGCGGCGGGTTTCATCGTCGTCGCCGCGAACACCACGATGGCCAACTCGGGGGCGGAGATGCTGGCGGGCGGCCGGGAACTGCTGCGGCGCAACGAGGCCCCAGGCACGGTGTACTCGGGCAGGGTCGCCACCGACCAGGTGGCGGCGGCGGGTCATTCCCAGGGTGGTGCGGGCGCGATCAACGCGGGCGACGACGCGATGGTGCGCACCGTGCTGGCCCTGCAACCCGGCCCGCTGGCCGCACCCGCCGAGATGGTCGGGCCCGCACTGTTCCTCGCCGGAGAGACCGACCGCATCGTCGACGCCGACGGCATCGTCATGCCGCTGTTCGACAAGGCCGACCAGGTGCCAGCCATCTTCGCCGAGCTCGGCGGCGCCGGACACCTCGCCTGGGCACGGTACGCGGAGGTGATGGCCGACTGGCTGCGGTACCAGCTGCTCGGCGACACGATCGCCAAGGCGCGCTTCCTCGGTGTCGACTGCGGACTGTGCACCGATACCGCCTGGACGAGGGTTCTGCACAACGCCGAGGCGCAGGCACTGAGCTGAATGACCACTTCGCCGAATTCGGGCCGTCATCCCCAGCGGGGCTGAGTACGATCGCCGAGACCGATCACCCCCGTGAGCCGGATCGACACCCGTAGTCGTCCGGTACGACCCGAAACGGCAGATGGTTCGAAGCACGCTCGACCCGGCGGCGACCAGCTACCTCGGCCGCGATGCCGAGGTAGCTGCGGTGCGCGCCCTGCTCGACAGCGGCCCCCTGGTATCCGTCACCGGCCAGGGCGGACTCGGCAAGACCCGCCTGGCCCGCAAGGTCGCCGGACAGCTCGCCGCCGACTACGACGACGGCGTCCACTTCGTGGAGCTGTCCGGATTGCGTCACGACCACGAGGTCGGCACAGCGGTCGCGGAAGCGCTCCGGTTGCGGATCAAGGCCGGTGAATCCGCCACCGAGCGGGTGCTCGACCATCTGGTTCGCCGGGCGCCGCTGCTCGTCCTCGACAACTGCGAACATCTGCTCGACGGCTGCGCCGACTTCGTCATCCAGGTGCTCGCGACCTGCCCCGGGGTGACTGTGCTCGTCACCAGCAGGCAGACCCTCAGTGTCGCGGGCGAGCAGGTGTATCGGCTGCCGCCGCTGGCGGTCCCACCGCCGGATCTCGACGATCCCACCCGGATCGCCGAGTATCCGGCGGTCGCCCTGCTGGTCGACCGGGCCAGGGCGGTGCGCGCGGATTTCCGCGTCACCGCGTCGAACGCCGCCGACATCGCGCACCTGTGCCGGTTGCTCGACGGGATCCCGCTGGCGATCGAACTGGCGGCGGCCCGGCATCGCTCGTTGTCGCCCGCGCAGGTCCTCGCCCGCTGGCCGTGTCGGCTGACATTGCCGACGGCCTGGACCCACGGGGTGCCCGACCGGCATCAGACGCTGCGCAACACAGTCGACTGGAGCTACCGGTTGTGCACCGACGACGAGAAGCAGGTGTGGGCACGCCTGTCGGTCTTCCAGGACTGGTTCGAGCTGGAGGCCGCCGAATACGTCTGCGCCGACACCCGATCGGCCGCGCCGGTGGTGGCGGTCGTCGATTCGCTGGTCGACAAATCGATCCTCGAACGGCGCGGCGACGACCTGACGCACTATCGCCTCTTGCAGCCGGTGCGCGAGTTCGGTGCCGAGAAGTTGACCGAGGAGGGTGCGACCGACGTCGTCACCCGCAGGCACCGGGACTGGTTCCGGGAGCTGACCCTGCTGGCCGACCGGGAGTTCTTCAGCAAGAAGCAGTACGAACACGTGCGGCGATTGCAGCTGTCCCAGCACGATCTGCGATTGGCGCTGGAATGGTCGCTCGAGACGCCGGGCGAGGCCGAGACCGCGCTGGAGATGGCGGCCTGCGTCGATGAGTTCTGGCGCATGGCAGGCTCGGATCAACTGGTGAAGGTCTGGTTGCAGCGCGCGTTGCGGGCCGCGCCGGACTCACCGCACGCGGCGCGCGGGTGGGCTGTGCTCGCGCTGCACTCGATCTGGATGACCGACCGCGACAGCGCCTATCGCGAACTCGATCAGGCCGACCTCGCGGCGGCCCGCTCCGGCGACCCGGTCGTGATCGCCCTCGCCCGCGCCGCTCGGGCCGCCGCGGCCAAGATCGACCTCGACAACGAGAAAGCGGCCACGCTCGCCTGGGACGCGACCCACACCCTGCGCAGCCACGGGCACCTGCGCGAATCGATGGGGGCCTGGAACATCTACGCGCTGGCGACGGCCGCCGCCGACCCCACCGGGCGGCTCCAGGAACTGCGCGAGGCGGTGCGGGTGTGCGAGGAGCACGGCGACTACTACTATCGCGGCCTCTACCTGTTCGCCATCTCGCTGATCGAAGTGATGCTCGGCAATCCCGACCCCGCCGAGCGAGCCGGACACACCGCCCTGCGGATCTCGCGCCGCTGGGGCAGCAGATTCGGCGACGCCTACCACGTGGAGGCACTGGCGTGGGTCGCCTCGGCGCGCGACCAGCACCTGCGCGCCGCGACCCTCTTCGGTGTCGCGGCGGCCGCCTGGGACCAGCTCGGCGCCGACCCCGAGGTGGTCCTCGTGCGCCCACACACCCTGTTCCGTGACGCCTCGATGCGGGCGCTGGGCGCCGACCGGTTCGAGACCACGTTCCTGGCCGGACAGGCCATGCCGATCGCCGAGGCCGTCGAGTTCGCGCTGACCCCGCACCGCGACCCGACCATCCGCCATCCCGTCGACATCGCGCCCCTGACCCCTCGCGAATACGAGGTGGCGAGCCTGGTCGCGACGGGGCTGACGAACAAGGAGATCGCCGCCCGCCTGGTCATCGCGCCCCGCACCGCCGACACCCACGTGGGCAACATCCTCACCAAACTGGGCTCGTCGAACCGGGCCCAGATCGCCACCTGGGTGGCCGCCCGAGGCGCCACCTGAGTCTTCCCGTACCCCGACGTGCGCCCGACTCGGATCGCCGACGGTGACACCGCGAAAGGCGCCGCGCACTCGGTGCCGACAACTGACGAAACGTCCGTGCGGTGTTCACCCGCCGATCGGTGACCGGCAGGAGGTCGCGCGGTCGGGACGGGCGAGAAACACCTCCGACAACAGGGCCGACAGCTCGCGGCGTTGCTCCGCGTCGAGACGCTCGAGACCGGCGCGGGTGACGCGCATCTGCGCGCGGATCGTGTCGGTGACCCGTTCGCCCTCCGGGGTGATGACGAGGTGGGTGACGCGCCGATCGGCCGCGCTGGTCTCCCGCCGCACGAGCCCACGCTTCTCGAGCCGGTTGATGATGCCGGTGATGTTGGAGGCGTCGCAGGACAGGGTCTCGGCCAGCGCCCGCATGGCGATGGGCCCCCGGCGCAGGACGGTCAGTGTCTTGGCTTGGCTCGCGGTGAGCTGCTCGGCCGCCGCCGCGGCGGTGAAATCTCCGTAGTACACGCCGAGCGACACCGACAACAGCTCCATGAGCTGGGCGGGATCGTCGCGGGGAGCGTCTGGCATGGGTCAAGCCTAGCGCCAAAAACTTGACGATCTCAAATATCTCGGCTTACGGTGGCGGCATTGCTTGAAGTTCTCAACCTTCGACTTTCTCAAGTAAGCAGGAGTATTCATGACCGTCACCGTGTCCGACGCCACCCGCGCGACGCAGGTCCTCTCACGACCCGTCACCCTGAACGGGCTGACCGTCCCCAACCGGATCGCCATGGCGCCGATGACCCGGATGTTCTCCCCCGGCGGTGTCCCCGGTGCCGATGTGGCCTCCTACTATGCCCGCCGCGCCGCGGCAGGCGTGGGCCTGATCGTCACCGAGGGAACCTATGTCGGCCATGAATCGGCGGGCCAGAGTGATCGCGTCCCGCGTTTCCACGGGGAGGACCAGCTGGCCGGGTGGGCGAAGGTCGTCGCCGATGTGCACGCGGCCGGAGGCACCATCGTCCCGCAGCTGTGGCACATCGGCATGGTCCGCAACCACGGTGAAGCGCCCTACCCCGACGCGCCTCCCATGGGCCCCTCCGGTATCCGGGTCGACGGCACCGAGGGCGCGGGCCACGCGATGACCCAGCCCGACCTCGACGCCGTGATCGCCGCCTTCGCCGACGCCGCCGCGGCCGCGCAGCGCCTCGGATTCGACGGCGTGGAGCTGCACGGCGCGCACGGCTATCTGCTCGACCAGTTCCTGTGGTCGCGCACGAACCGCCGCACCGACGCCTACGGCGGGGACGCGGTGGCCCGGACCCGGTTCGTCGCCGAGATCGTGCGGGCCGTGCGTGCGGTCGTCTCGCCGGAATTCCCGGTGATCCTGCGGTATTCGCAGTGGAAGCAGGAAGCCTACGACGCGCGCCTGGCGCAGACGCCGCAGGAGTTGGAGGCGATCCTCGCCCCGCTCGTCGCGGCCGGGGTCGATGCGTTCCACGCCTCCACTCGACGCTACTGGCTCCCCGAATTCGACGGCTCGGATCTGAATCTGGCCGGTTGGACCAAGAAGCTCACCGGCAAGCCCGTCATCACGGTCGGCTCGGTCGGTCTCGACGGCGACTTCCTGCACGCGTTCCGTGGGCAGGGCGCGGAACTGGGCAGCATCGACAATCTGCTCGAACGCATGGAGCGCGACGAGTTCGACATGGTCGCGATCGGACGCGCGCTGCTGCAGGATCCCGAGTGGGCCTCGAAGGTCCTCGCGGGCCGCTTCGACGAATTGAAGCCCTACGACGCCGCGGCCCTGAAGACGCTCAGCTAGGGCCGGAAACTCCCAGCGCTTCCGCCAGATAGGGCGCGGTACGGCTGCCCGGTGCGGCCGCGACCTGCTCCGGGGTGCCCTTGGCGACGATCCGGCCGCCCCGGGCGCCACCGTCGGGCCCGATGTCGATCACGTGATCGGCTTGGGCGACCACCACCATGTCGTGTTCGGCCACCACCACGGTCGCGCCCGAGTCGACGAGCGAATTCAGTTGGGCGAGCAGCACTTCGGTGTCGGCGGGGTGCAGACCGGTGGTCGGCTCGTCGAGCAGGTACAGCGTGCCCGCGCGCCGGGTGCGTTGCAGTTCGGTGGCGAGCTTCACCCGTTGGGCTTCGCCCCCGGACAGTTCGGTGGCGGGCTGACCGAGCCGCAGATAGCCGAGACCCACGTCCAGGAGCGTGTGCAGCGCGCGGTGCACCGCGGGGACGTCGGCGAAGAACGGCTCGGCCTGCTCGACGGTCAGGTCGAGGACACCGGCGATCGTCGTGTCGCGGTAGGTGATCTCGAGGGTTTCCGGGTTGTAGCGGGCGCCGTGGCAGTCCGGGCAGGGTGTGTAAGTGCTCGGCAGGAACAGCAGTTCCACGGTGATGTAGCCCTCGCCCTGGCAAGTGGGACAGCGCCCTTCGGCGACATTGAACGAGAACCGGCCAACGCCGTAGCCGCGTGAGCGCGCCTCGGGGGTGGCGGCGAACAACGCCCGAACGGTGTCGAACAGCCCGGTGTAGGTGGCCAGGTTCGACCGAGGGGTGCGACCGATCGGCGCCTGATCCACCTCGACCACCCGATCGACGACCGGATCAGCGGCAGCGCCCGCCGAAATCGCCCGCAGCAGACTGGTTTTGCCCGCACCCGACACCCCGGTCACCGCGGTGAACACGCCGAGCGGCAGGTCGACATCGACACCGTGCACGTTGTTGATCTCGATCGCACGCAACGCCAGCGTGGCGACGCTCACGCGCGGCACCCGCGGTTCGCGCGCCACCTCGCCGAACAGATAACGCCGGGTCACCGAATCGGGCACCTCGCGAAGACCGGCCACTTCCCCGCTGTAGAGCACGTGCCCACCGTTGACGCCCGCGCCAGGACCGACGTCGACCACCCAGTCGGCGTGGCGCACCACATCCATGTCGTGTTCGACGAGAAGGACACTGTTGCCGGACTTCTCGAGTCTGCGCAGGACAGTGGTGAGGGCGGCGGTGTCGGCCGGATGCAGCCCGGCCGAGGGTTCGTCGAGCACATAGACGACGCCGAACAGCCCCGACCGCAACTGACCGGCCAACCGCAGGCGCTGCAGTTCCCCGCCGGAGAGAGTGGGGCTCTCGCGGTCGACGCCGAGGTAGCCGAGTCCCAGTTCGATCAGCACGTCCAGCCGGGAGGTCAGGTCCTGGGTGAGCACGGCCAGGGCGCCCGTGCCGGTGGTGTAGGGCCGCAGCACCTCGGCCAATTCGTGCAGCGGCAGCTCGCCGAGTTCGGCGATGTTGTGACCGGCGAAGGTCACCGCGAGCGATTCGGGCTTGAGCCTGCGGCCGTGACACAGCGGGCACACGGTGGTGTGCAGGAATTCGGCGGCCTTCGCCCTGGTCTTCTCGCTCTTGGACTCGGCGTGGGCTTTGCGCAGCAGGCGACGGGCGCTGCTGAAGGTGCCCTGGTAGGGGCGGTGGATTCGGTGCGCCTCGCGTTCGGGATGCACGGTGACCACGGGTTGTTCGTCGGTGAACAGGATCCACTGCCGGTCGGCGGGGTCGAGTTCGCGCCACGGGCGGTGGATGTCGTAGCCGAGGGCGGCGACGACATCACGCAGATTCTTGCCCTGCCAGGCGCCGGGCCAGGAGGCGATCGCCCCCTCGGCGATGCTCAGCGACGGGTCGGGCACCATCGACTCCTCGGTGGCCTCGTGGATCACGCCCTGCCCGTGGCATCGCGGACACGCCCCCTCGACAGTGTTGGGCGAGAACGCATCCGAGTACAGCCGGTTGGTTCCCTCGGGATAATGTCCGGGCCCGGTGCGCGCGGGTCCATCGGGGTAATCACCTTCGCGCGACATCAGCAACCGCAGCGTGTTCGACAGCGCGCTCACCGTGCCGACGGTGGAGCGCGACGACGGCGTGGACCGACGCTGAGCCAGCGCCACCGTCGGCGGCATCCCCGACACCTCGTCCACATCGGGCGCCTCCACCTGGTTCAGCAACCGGCGGGCATACGGTGCGACCGATTCCAGATACCGCCGCTGCGACTCGGCGTACAACGTGCCGAAGGCCAGTGACGACTTCCCCGACCCGGACACGCCGGTGAACGCGACGAGAGCGTTGCGCGGCAGGTCGACATCGACGTTCCGCAGATTGTGGACCCGGGCACCACGCACCCGAACCGAAGAATCGACCTCGTGCGAATCCACAGCTGTCGAGCCTACCCCCGCGCCCCTACCCGCACGGTCCTCAGTCGCGGCGCGTATCCACCGGCAGACAGAGTTCAGGTCTTCGAGTCACGGCCCACGCCGGACGGCGCACAGTGCCTCCGCGCGGGAAACGCCCATCGGCAGCGAGCGCAACCACCAGGTCGCGCCCGCGCGTTCGTAGGCGTCGCGATCCTCGGTCGCGGCCACCGCCACGTCGAAGCCGTCCAGGTCGCCGCGATACTCGGCGACGACGGCCAGCATGTCGGCGAGCCTGTCCGGGCTCGCCTCCGGACAGAGGCCGTCGTATCTCGCGGCACGGCGCAACGGCGCGCGGCGCACCGACTGCGCGGCCACCCAGATCGGTATGCGCGGTTGCCGCACGGGTGTCGGCAGAAAGCGCAGGCCGTCCACCTCGTAGGCGGGTCCGTGGTGGTGCACGGTCTCACCGGACCACAGCGCGGTGATCACCGCGAGCGATTCGTCGAGCAGCGCCGCGCGCTCACGTCCACCGTCGACCTCGCCGAGCCGGGAGAACTCACCGGTCGCGTCGGAACCGAGTCCGACACCGAGCACCAGCCGACCACCGCTGAGCAGGTCGAGCGCGACGGTCTCCCTGGCCACATCCTGCGGTCGCCGCCGCGACAGCGGCGTCACCCTCGGCCCGAACAGCACCCGACTCGTCGCGGCCGCGATCGCGGCCAGCGCGATCCAGCAATCGCCGACGGCGAGGTCGGGTTCATCGGCCCTGGCGACGTGGTCCCAGACGAAGACGCCGTCGAAACCGGCCGATTCGGCTTCGGCCGCGATGTCGGCCAGCACGCGCGGATCGGCGAGCTCACCGAACGGCGGCAGGTACACCCCGTGACGCATGACCATATCCGCAGGATAGGCGACGATAGGTCACGGTTGTCGACTGATCGGTGAGGCGACTTTGACGCCGATCGCCCGGCGCCCTTGACTGTCTCGAGCAGCACCTGCGATCCGACCAGAGAAGCGGAGAACACAGTGGGGCGAGTGACCGCGCGACGACCAGTTCTGCGCATCAGGGACGGCGTCCACAGCGAACGTCCCGACACCCTGGTGACCGAGGAACCGCTCGAGATCCGGGTGGGCGGCCGCCCGCTCACCGTCACCATGCGCACGCCCGGCAACGATTTCGATTTGGCGGCGGGCTTCCTGGTGAGTGAAGGTGTCGTGCGTTCGCCGGATCAGATCGCGGCGATCCGCTACTGCGCGGGGGCGACCACAGACGGCGCCAACACCTACAACGTCGTGGACGTGGTGCTCGCACCCGGTGTCGCGGCGCCGGACCCGTCGCTGGCACGCAATTTCTACACCACTTCCTCGTGCGGTCTGTGCGGCAAAGCCAGTCTCGACGCGGTACGCACCGCCACCACCTGGTCGGTGGCCGACGATCCGGTGCGCTGCACGCCGGAATTCCTGGCGACCCTGCCGAACCGCCTGCGCGACGCGCAGCGGGTCTTCGACACCACCGGCGGCCTGCACGCGGCCGGACTGTTCACCGCCGACGGATCGATGATGTCGCTGCGCGAAGACGTCGGCAGACACAACGCGGTCGACAAGGTGATCGGCGCCGCCGTGCGAGCCGCCGCGCTGCCGCTGCGCGAAACCGTGCTGATGGTCAGCGGACGGGCCTCGTTCGAACTGGTGCAGAAGGCGCTCATGGCCGGTATCCCGGTGCTGGCCGCCGTGTCCGCGCCGTCCTCGCTGGCCGTGGATCTCGCCGCCGACCACGGGCTGACACTGATCGGGTTCCTGCGCGGTGAGTCGATGAACGTGTACACCGGCGCGCGGCGGTTGGCTCTGCACGCGGTCACCTGAGCGTCGAACGAGGAAAACCAAGGCCCACACCTCGCGACCGAGATCATCGAGGCGTATTCGGTCACCGCCGCTCAGGTGCTGACGATCCCGGCGACGAGATTGATCGTCGTAGCCAGGATGACGGTGCCGAAGGCGTAGGACAGCAGGCAGTGCCGGAGCACGATGGACCGGATCCGCGGCTTCGTGACGTCGGTATCGGAGACCTGGTAGGTCATGCCCAGGTTGTAACTGAAATAGAAGAAATCCCGGTAGGCGGGCGGCGCGTCGGAATTGAAGTCGATGCCGCCGGTCGGCGCTTCGTAGAACAGGTAGGCGTACCGCGCGGCGTACATCAGGTGCACGGCCGCCCAGGCCGCGAACACTCCGGCCAGGGCCGTCGCCGCCGCGACGTGTCCCTCCCCGGACTTGCCGAGCACGAGGATGAGCACGATGGCGACGAGCCCGCTCAGTGCCGCGACGACGACGGAGGTCTCTTCGATCAGTGGCCGGAAGTCCTCGCGCCGGGCGTTGGTCCTGGTCCGCTCGGCATCCATCGGCCAGAGCGCGAACCAGCCGGTGACGACGAAAACCGTTGCGGTAGTGGCGATGCCGACCAGCACGCCGAGCGCGGAACCGCTACCGACGCCGGTGAGCGCACCCACCGCGACACCGATCACGACAGACCCGAGCAAGCGGGTGACCGCCGACAACAGCAACGGACTGCTCATGCCGGAGGAGCGTACCCAACGGGGCGGTGTCGTCGGGCTGATCGACGGTCAGCTCGGTGCGGTGTCCGAGGGATCGCCGAGGGTGGCAGCGAGGTCGATCTCGCCCGCCGTCCTGACCAGTGCCGAGCCGAGAACCGAACCCGGCTCCCCCGCCGCGGTGACGAGCACGATCCGCGCGGTGACCACCGGATCGGCGAGGGCGAGCTCGCGCACCCCGGCGGGCGCGGGCAGGCCGCGCAGCCAGGGCTTGGGCACGACACAGGCCCAGCGCCCGGTGCTCACGTGCGCGAGCAAGGCGACCACGGAGTCGGCCTCGACCTGCGGTGCGGCCCGCAGACCGCGTGCGGCCAGCGCCTCGTCGAGGAGTTGGCGTCCCCGCATTTCCTTGTGCAGCAGGCACATCGGCATTTCCAGCGCCTCGGACCAGGTGATCGTCCCGGTCCGCCCGGCGAGGAGGTCGGCGCCCGCCAGCAGTACGTGCCGTTCGGTGTAGAGCGGGGTGCGGGTGAGTCCACCGGTGTCGACTCCCCGCTCGTAGATGATGCCCGCGTCGAGTTCGAACCGGCGGATTCGCTCGACGATCTCCAGTGAGCGCAGAGTGGTCTCCAGCCGTACCCGGACCAGCGGATGTTCGACGCAGAACGGATCGGTGAGCAATGCGACGGTGCTCGCCGCCGCCGGAATCACCCCGATCCGCACTTCACCGGTCAGACCTGTTCGCAGGGCGGCGACTTCGTGCTCGAGCGCGTCGCGGTCGGCCAGGATCCGCCGGGCCCACAGCACCAGCCGCTCCCCCTCCGGGGTGAGTCCCTCGAAGGCATGTCCGCGCCGGACCAGCGGCACGCCCAGTTCGCGCTCGAGTTTGCGCAGCGCTTCGGACAGCGCGGGCTGGGAGACGTAGCAGGACGACGCCGCGCGGGCGAAGTGACGTTCCCTGGCGAGCGCCACGAAGTACTCGAGCTGACGGAAGAGCACGCCTGCCTAGCCGTCGTCGCGGGCGTCGGCCGCCGCGGTGCGCACCCGGGCGATCTCGAGCGCGTGTGCGGCGCGGTGGTACCGCTGATCGTCATCAGCCATGTCGTCAGTATGCGGCGCCGGATCCCGAATCAGCAATGCGACGGCTGATCCGACGGCCACCCCGATCACCGTGTCGAGGCCGCGTTCGGTGAGCATGGTCAGCGGATCGGTCGGCTCGGCCAGTTCGGTCATGGCCATGATCAGCGGCGTGAAGAAACCGAGCGCCACCGCGTAGTGGCGGGCCATGAACAGTTCGGTCGGATACAGCAGCGCGATGATCGCCAGTCCAAGGATCGCCGGGCTCGGTCCGGGCATCAGCAACGGCGCGGCGACGAGCAGGCCGAGAAACGTACCGACCACCCGGTGCACGCCTCGGGTCATCCGGTCGCGCGCGGTCGCCGCCGCCAACGGCACGACCGCCCCGGCCATGGCCCAATTGGCGTGCCCCACACCGAGCAGCAGCCCGATGCCACCGGACACCGAGATCGCCAGCGCGTAGCGCGCCGCGTGGGTCGTCGAGTCGATGCCCCGGCGATGTGGTCGGCACCGGATCGGTGCGGCGGAGGCCGTACCACGGCGTACTTTCCGGGCGGATTCCCGATATCCGACAGCGATGCACAGCACCGCGGTGCCCGCGCAGATCAGCAGCGCGAGCAGCGGCTGGCGCTGGGTGTCGGCCACCATCGCGATGGCCCCGAAGGCGAAGATCCCGAAGAACGGACCCTCCGGCCGCAGCCCGAGCCGGTCGGTGACCGGTGAGGCCAGCGCGGCGAACACGGCGACCGCCGACACCAGCACCGCGGGCGGCGTGTGCAGGCGACCGAGCAGGATGCCCGCCCCGACCGCGCCGACGAGCAGCACCGCCGCCGCACACTGGTGGGTGAGGCGTTGCCTCGGCGCCTCGGCGAAGCCGTACATGCCGGTGAAGGATCCGAACACCGCGTAGATGAGCAGGTCGGTGCGGCCGATAGCGACCAGCACCAGTCCCGGGATCGCCAAACCGACGAAGACGCGGGCGGCGGGCAGATGATCGATATCGGTGACGAATCGCCGAAACACCGCGCGCGCCGTATTCACCGTGGTGCGCAAGATTCCTCCGAGGGTCGGTCGCGGGCACGCCCGTAGGGCCGAGGGATCACAGTGCCCCAGCGGCTCTCACACCGTCAACCGGCCGAAACCGGGCACATCAGCCGAATTCCCCCGTGGGCGGCGCCGATAAATCGGGCCTATCGAGCGGTCGGAAGTCGGTCTTGGCCACGACCACCGTGGGACCGCGACGATGATGACGGCCTGCCTACCTCGAATCGTGACCCGCAGGGGAGAGAATTCCCGGCGGACGCGAAGACCGGCCTCGAAATCGTCGAAGGGACTGTCATGAGCGATGCGGATCGAGAGTTCGACCTCGACGGCGGCCCGAGCGGTGCTCGCGACCGTGCGGCCACCCCCGAATTCACGCCGTACCATCACCCGGCAGCCGGTTGGGGCGCCGCGAAAGCCGTCACCGAGTTCATGATCGGCAAGGAGAAAGAGCCACTGCTCGGCACCCGCGCCATCATCAAGATGAACCACGAGAACGGCGGTTTCGACTGCCCGGGGTGCGCGTGGCCCGATTCGATCAAGGGCATTCATCTCGACATCTGTGAGAACGGCATCAAACACGTCACCTGGGAGATGACGCACAAACGGGTGACGCGCGAATTCTTCGCCGAGCACTCGGTGTCGGAACTGTCCACCTGGAGCGAATTCGACCTCGAGAATCAGGGCAGGCTCACCGAGCCGATGCGCTACGACCCGGCGACCGACCATTACGTTCCGATCAGCTGGGACGACGCGTTCGAGATGGCGGGCAAGGCTCTTCGCGAACTCGACGACCCGAATCTGGCGGCGTTCTACACCTCCGGGCGACTCGGCAACGAGGCAACCTTCCTGTACCAACTGATGGCCCGCGAACTCGGCACCAACAATCTGCCCGACTGCTCGAACATGTGCCACGAGGCGAGCGGGCGCGCACTGCAGGCCTCACTGGGAACCGGCAAGGGCACCTGCGACCTCGAGGACTGGGAAACGACCGACGCCCTGTTCATCCTCGGTGTCAACGCGGCCTCCAACGCGCCGCGCATGCTGACGGCACTGGCCGAGGCCGACCGTCGTGGAGCGCGGATCGTGCACATAAACCCGCTGGTCGAGGCGGGTGCGACCCGCACGATCATCCCGCACGAGATCCTCAGCATGGCCACCTTCCACTCCACCAAGACCTCGACCCTGAACCTGCAGCCACGCATCGGCGGCGACTTCGCCCTGATCCGTGGCATCGCCAAGGCCGTACTCGAGGAAGCCGAATCCGACCCGAAGGCGCTCGATCACCAGTTCATCGAACGCCACACCCACGGCTTCGAGGAATACCGCGCCGCCGTTGAGGCCACGCCGTGGTCGTCGATCGAGGAACAGTCCGGGCTCACCGAGGCCGACGTGCGCAAGGCCGCCCGCGTGTACTGCGACGCCGACCGCAGCATCATCAGCTGGTGCCTCGGGGTGACCCAGCACGAGCACGGTGTCGACACCGTGCGTGAGATCGTGAACCTGCTGCTGTTGCGCGGCAATCTCGGCCGCGAGGGCGCGGGCCCGTCGCCGGTGCGCGGGCACAGCAATGTGCAGGGCAACCGGACCTGCGGTATCGACAACAATCCGCCCGCGCGATTCCTCGACCGGCTCGACGCCGCCTGCGGTATCACCTCGCCCCGCGCCGACGGCTACGACGTCGTGGCCAGCATCGAGGCCATGCAGGCCGGAAAGCTGAAGGTGTTCATGGCGATGGGTGGCAATTTCGCCCTCGCCGCACCCGACACCGCCTACACCTACGACGCCCTGCGCAAATGTGAACTCACCGTTCAGGTGAGCACGAAACTCAACCGCAGCCACCTCGTGCACGGCACCGAGGCCCTGATTCTGCCGTGCCTCGGTCGCACCGAGAAGGACATCCAGCGCGGCGGCCTGCAACAGACCTCGGTCGAGGACTCGATGGCGATGGTGCATTTGTCCAAAGGCATGAAGAAACCCGCCTCCCGACATCTGCTCTCGGAACCGGCGATCCTCGCGGGAATCGCGAAAGCCGCACTCCCCCACAGCAAAACGCCGTGGGATCACTACGTCGACGACTACGACCGCATCCGCGACAAGATGGCGGAGGTACTCGACGGATTCGAGGACTTCAATCGCCGCGTACGCCTGCCACTGGGTTTCCGCATCAAACAACCCGCCCGGGAACTGATCTTCCTCACACCGTCGGGCAAGGCGGAATTCTCGTCGGTGGAACTGCCCGATCTCACCCAGGAACCCGGCACGCTGCGACTGGCGACGCTGCGTTCCCACGATCAGTGGAACACCACCATCTATTCCGACAACGACCGCTACCGCGGTATCAAGAATCTGCGCACGCTGGTCTTCATGAACAACGACGACATGCGAGAACGCGGTCTGTCGGAATTCGACGAAGTCGACATCACCAGCATCGCCCGCGACGGCAGCACCCGGTCGGTCCACAACTACAAGGTCGTCCCCTACGACATTCCGCGCGGTTGCGCGGCCGGATACATGCCCGAACTCAATGTGCTGTGCGCCATCGGTGACATCAGCACGCAGAGCGATCAGCCGATCATGAAGAACGTGAAGGTCACCGTCAACCGCTCGGCTTGAACCCCACCCAGGAGGCCACGGTCACCGCGAGGTGTTCCACCGTCCGCACGACGGCCGGGTCCATGTCGCCTTCGACGGTCCAGGCGCCGACTCATCGACCGACGCGCACGATGCCCGTAGTGACGCCTTGCAGGACGTCGCCGTCGCGCAGGATCAACGGCGACGTCTGCAGCGGGTCGGCGATCATGGTCGGCGGCAATGGGTTTCGGCCTATTACCGCGCCGCTGTTCGGGTCGATCACGGTGAACGAGTATCCGTCCAGCGGTGTCGTGTTCGGTGTGCCGTCGCGGGTGACCGTATAGATCAATCCGTCCTCGGTCGAGAGGTGCGGGACCGCGGCACTGCGCACGGTGTTCTCCCAGACCGTCCGGCAGCCTCCGCTGTCCACGTCCACGCGCGTCATTCCACCGGCGAACGGGGCGGTTTCGGGGTGCGCCGGTCCGGCGCCCGCCGGGACCGCCGGGTAGGGGTAGCCGTAGGTGGACGCCACGAAAACTGATCCGCCGATGCCGATCGGCGAATTCTCGCTGCCCGCACCGCCTTCTGTGAGCACGGCTTGTTCGCAGAGCAGTTCGCCACTGCCGGAACGAAAGACGAGCACCTTCACCCGATCGGCCGCGTTGTCGACGATGGTGAGGTAGTCGGCGCCGGTATCCGGGCCGAAGTAGGTGGGCGTCGACCCGGTGCCCCACGACAGCTGCCCCGGTTTGCGGGCGGGCCCCCGGTCGTAGGCCGCGCGCCACAGCTGAACCGGGTGACCCGAAGCGTCGGTGCCGAATTCGTAGAGCGCGTGTGTCGTGGCCACCGACACCCGGCCGGTCGGTGCGGAGGAGATGCTGTTGGCCACCGTCTCCCCGAGCGGCAGCGTCAGGGTGGAGATCGCACCCCCGACCGTGACTGTCCCGACCACCCCGTTCTCGGTGGCGAACCAGACAGTGCCCGACCAGTCGGGCACCAGGCCGGTGACATTGTCGTCGGCCGGAATGGCCGCCGTCAGGTCCACGGCCTCGACCACCCGCAGTTCCCAGCCATGGACACCCCGTTCGTGAGCGATGCGCAGGAGGTCGCGATTTCCGTCGACCATGACCAGCCGGTCGGCGTGGTCGAGATAGGCGTACACCCCGCCGAGCAGACCACCCTTGGCGGGCGACGACTGTGCCAGCGACCCGGACACCGCCGAGCCGGTGCCCGGGTCGATCAGGTGCACCACCGGCGCGCGATCGGTCACCGCGGTGCACAGCGCGACGACGAGCCCGTCCGAGCCTTGCAGCAGGGTCGGGCAGGCCGCGCCGAGCGGGAAGCCTCCGACGCCACGCGCCTCGATCCCCGGTCCGGCATGCGGTACCACGTCCGAGGAGCCCGCATCGCCGTGCATGGTCGCCGTACCGGCCGGTCCAAGAAACGGATTCGGTCCGGCGAGCGGCCCCCGTCCCGGAGCCGCACCCGCACCCGGCGACGATCCGGCTATCACCCCGAGCACGAGCAGAACCGACAGCGACCGACCGGCGTGACGAACGAACATGAGCCCGATACTGCCGCATTCCGGCGAAGGGGACACTTCGCCGGACACGCAGCCAGGAAGAACATCACGAACAACGGTCGGCCGTAGGCTGACCGCCATGGGTGAGCCACAAAAGGTCCTCGAACCACTCACGCAGGCGGCGATCTTTCTCGTCGCCACCATCGACGAGGGCGGTGAGGCAGCAGTCCGCGAGCTACTGGCCGCCGTCGACGGCCTACGCAAGTCGGTGGGTTTCCGCACCCCGGAACAGAACCTCAGCTGTGTCATCGGCATCGGGCACCGCGCCTGGGGCCGGTTGTTCACCGGGCCCGAACCCGCCGAGCTGCACGACTTCCCCGGCTATGCCGGGCCGGTGCACTCCTGCCCCGCGACGCCCGGCGATCTACTGTTCCACATCAGGAGCGAGATGACGGGCACCTGCTACGAACTGGCGATGGCGATCGCGACCCGGTTGCGCGAGGCGGCGACAGTCGTCGACGAGACATCGGGATTCCGCTACTTCGAACAACGCGACCTGCTCGGTTTCGTCGACGGGACCGCGAACCCGGAGGGCAGCGCGGCCGAGGCGGCGGTTCTGGTCGCCACCGAGGATCCCGCGTTCGCCGGGGGCAGCTACGTGATCGTGCAGAAGTACCTGCATCCCCTCGATGAATGGAATGCCCTGACGATCGAGGAGCAGGAACTCGTGATCGGCCGGACCAAGCTCAGCGATTACGAGCTCCCCGACGACGTGAAACCGCCCAGCTCGCACGTCACCATGAACACGATCGTCGATGCCGAGGGGGTGGAGCACGACATCGTGCGCGCGAATATGCCCTTCGGCACCGTCGGGGACGGACAACTCGGCACCTATTACATCGCTTATTGCGCCACCCCATCGGTGCCGGAGAAAATGCTCGAGCGCATGTTCCTCGGGACCGACGACGCCCCCTACGACCGTATTCTCGACTTCTCCACCGCAGTCACCGGCAGTTTGTTCTTCGCTCCGTCCGCCGATTTTCTCGGCGACCTGCCCGATGCCCCCGCCTCCATCGCCGACGAAGACGCCGAGATCGACGTTCCCGAGTTCGCTCCCGTCATCGCCGCCGAGCCGAGCCAGCGGGTGTCGGACGGTTCGCTCTCCATCGGGTCCATGAAAGGGAGTCACTGAATGAGCAACCTCCATCGCGAACTCGCGCCGATCACCGACGAGGCCTGGACAGAGATCGAAGAAGAAGCCACCCGCACGTTCAAGCGCAATGTCGCCGGACGCCGCGTGGTCGACGTGTCCGGTCCCCGGGGTGTGGCCTATTCGGCGCTCAACCGGGGCAGGCTCACCCCGATCGACTCCCCCGACGACGGTGTGCGGGCACACCAGCGTGTGGTGCAGCCGCTCGTGGAACTCCGGGTGCCCTTCACGTTGAAGCGCTCCGAACTCGACGACGTCGAACGCGGCGCCCCCGACGCCGACCTCGACAACCTCAAGGACGCCGCCCAGAAGATCGCCTTCGCCGAGGACCGCGCCATCTTCGAGGGCTACGCCGCCGCGGGCATCACCGGTATCCGCGCCGCCGCCTCCAACTCCCCTGTCGCACTGCCGAGCAATGTGGTCGACATTCCCGACGCCATCTCCCACGCGCTCACCGAACTGCGTCTGTCCGGCGTACAGGGACCGTATTCGGTGCTGCTGAGCGCCGAGCTGTACACGAAGGTCAGTGAGACCTCCGACCACGGCTACCCGATCCGCACCCACATCGAGCGGCTCATCGAGGGCCAGATCATCTGGGCACCGGCCATCACCGGCGGATTCGCGCTCACCACTCGTGGCGGCGACTTCGAACTCGCCATCGGCCAGGACCTGTCGATCGGCTACCTCAGCCACGACGCCGAGACCGTCCAGCTGTACTTCCAGGAGACCTTCACCTTCCTGGTCGAGACCTCCGAGGCAGCGGTCTCACTGGGGTCCTGAACCCCGTACCACCACGGCTCGACGCTCCTCGGAACACGCGGCGCACGCGCGCCCGGTTCGGCGACAGTTCACGACGACGGCAGGAGACCGACGATGAGTACGTTGGCGATGAGCACGGTCGATATCTCGCGGTGGCAATTCGGTATCACCACGGTGTATCACTTCATCTTCGTGCCGCTCACCATCGGTCTCGCGCCGATCGTCGCGGGAATGCAGACAGCGTGGGTCGTCACCGGTGACGAGAAATGGTATCGGCTCACCAAATTCTTCGGCCGGTTGTTCCTGATCAATTTCGCGATCGGCGTGGCCACCGGCATCGTGCAGGAATTCCAGTTCGGGATGAATTGGAGCGAGTACTCCCGCTTCGTCGGAGACGTCTTCGGCGCGCCCTTGGCCTTCGAGGCACTGGTCGCCTTCTTCCTGGAATCGACGTTCCTCGGGCTGTGGATCTTCGGCTGGACCCGGCTGCCCAAACTCGTTCACCTGGCCACGATCTGGATCGTCGCGATCGGGGTGAATGCCTCGGCGTATTTCATCATCGCGGCCAACTCGTTCATGCAGCATCCGGTCGGCGCGCGTTTCAACCCGGAGACCGGTCGGGCCGAGCTGGAGAGCATCTGGGCCCTGCTCACCAACAACACCACGCTGGCCGCCTTTCCCCACGTGGTCGGTGGCGCGTTCCTCACCGCCGCGGTGTTCGTCGCGGGCATCTGCGGCTGGTTCATGGTGCGCGATATGCGCAGCGGTGACCCGGCGAGACAGTCCGACGCCGTCACGCTGTGGCGGCCGGCGGCCCGCGGTTCCCTGTACGTCGTAGCGGCCTCGATCGTGGTGGTCGCCCTGACCGGCGACATCCAGGGCAAGATCATGTTCGACCAGCAGCCGATGAAGATGGCGTCGGCTGAATCGTTGTGCCACACCGCGACCGACCCGAAGTTCTCGGTGCTCACCGTGGGCACCCACAACAACTGCGACAGTGTCGAGCATCTGATCGAGGTGCCCTACGTGCTGCCGTTCCTGGCCAAGGACCAGTTCACCGGTGTCACCTTGCAGGGAGTCGAGGACCTGCAACGTTCCTATGTCGAGCAGTACGGGCCGGGCAACTATCGGCCGAACCTCTTCGTCACCTACTGGTCCTTCCGCGCCATGGTCAGCTTGCTCGCGGGCCCGGCAGTGTTGCTGCTCGCCGGATTCTGGGTGACCCGACGCGGCCGGGCCCCCGACCAGCGCTGGTTCTCCTGGCTGAGTCTGCTCGCCATCCCCACCCCGTTCCTGGCCAACAGCGCGGGCTGGGTGTTCACCGAGATGGGCCGCCAGCCCTGGGTGGTCGTTCCCAACCGCACCGGTGACCTCACCATCCGGATGACCGTCGACCAGGGCGTGTCCGACCACGCGCCGAGTACCGTGCTGTTCTCCCTGATCGTGTTCACCGTGCTCTACGGTGCGCTCGCGGTGGTCTGGTACTACCTGATGCACCGGTACACCGTCGCGGGCCCGGCACCGGAATCATCCACGACACAGGATGATTCGGGCCCCGACGACGACGGTGGCGGCGGCAGGCACCGGGCCGAACCAGTCGAACAACTGTCGTTCGCCTACTAGGAGCCGATGATGAGTCTCGCGCAGTTCTGGTTCGTCCTCATCGGGATCCTGTTCACCGGCTACTTCGTGCTCGAGGGTTTCGATTTCGGTGTCGGCATGCTGATGCCGATCCTCGGGAAGGGGTCCGATACCCGTAGACGGGTCGTCCTCAACACGATCGGGCCGGTGTGGGACGGCAACGAAGTCTGGCTGATCACCGCGGGCGGTGCGATGTTCGCCGCGTTTCCCGAGTGGTACGCCAGCCTGTTCTCCGGGTTCTATCTGGCCCTGCTCCTGCTGCTGGTCGCCCTGATTCTGCGGATCTGCGCCATCGAATACCGGGCCAAGATCAACGACCCGCGCTGGCGGGCATGGTGCGACGCGGGCATCGGGATCGGTTCATGGGTGCCCGCGTTGGCGTGGGGGTGGGTGTTCGCCAACCTCGTGCGCGGTGTTCCGTTGAACGGTGACCGCCAGGTCGTCGGTTCGGTGTCGGACCTGCTCAGTCCGTACGCGCTGCTGGGCGGTGTGACGACAGCGGTGCTGTTCGCCCTGCACGGTGCCATCTTCCTGGCGCTCAAGACCGGTGGTGAGGTCCGCGACAGCGCCCGGCGGGCCGTGCGTGTGCTGTTCGTTCCCGCGGCGGTGATCGCGGGCGGCTTCGCCCTGTGGACGCAGCTCGCCTACGGCAGCGGCTGGACCTGGGGTGCGGTCGCCGCCGCGGTGCTCGGGCTGCTCGCCGCCGGTGGCGCCACCACAGTCGGCCGCGACGGCTGGGCCTTCGTCGGTACGACGCTCACCATCGCGGCGGCGACGGTCCTGCTGGTCGGCTCGCTCTACCCGAACGTGATGCCCTCCACCATCGACCCGGCGTTCGACCTCACCGTCGACAACGCCTCGTCGTCGCACTACACGTTGCAGGTGATGAGCTGGGCGGCGGTACTGGTGACGCCGGTGGTGTTGATCTACCAGGGCTGGACCTACTGGGTGTTCCGCAAGCGGTTGACCGTCGAACAGATCCCCGCGCCGACAGGGTTGCCGATCAAGCGGCCGTAACGCCCATCGGAATCGCTGGTGAAGCGCGGTACCCGTTCACGAGACCGGCGGTGGCTTCCCCAACCCGCTGTCGGCCAGCGTCTCGTCCCAATCACAGGTGCGGCAGCCGTGGGCGAACGCCGAGCGGGCGAACGACAGCGCGACGGCATGCGGATCGGACGCGGCGCACACGTCGTTCCAGTCGAGCACGAATTCGCCGAGCGTGTCGACCCAGCGTGCCTGCGACGGTTCGAGAGTCGCCGCGGCGAAGTCCTTGTTCGCGGGATAGGCGTAGGCGTAGAACGCGGCTCGGGGGTGGCGGGGATCGCCGGGCCACCAACCGACGGCGATCTCCTGAGCCGTCATGGCGTTGCGCATGATGAAGTCGTCCGAGGGCGGGGTCGCGTGGCGCCCGGAGAACAGGCTCACCGACAGGTCGAAACTGCCCCACCAGGCATTGACCGGCGTCGACCGGCCACGAAAGGGCGCACGGTAGTCCGCCAGCACCTGCGCCGCCCTGGTCGCCGCGGCGAAGTAGATGGCGACGGCGGCCCGGTCGTAGGTGTGGTGTTCGCGGTCCTCGTCGAGCGGGTCGGTCCATGGCACCTCTTGCGGCGTCGGATCGAAGGCGGGGTTGCCCGCCGCGGCGAGGACGTCGTGGGTGACGTCGGCGACGGCGCGGTTCGGGGTGAGCGGAACGCACCACTCCCGACCGTCGCTGTACTCCACCACCGCGGCGTGCCTACGCAGATCGAGGGCGACGACGAGCGCGCCCGGCCCCGTCGGAGGCGGGCAGCGGATCGGTCTCCCAGCCCCGTGCGGTCAGCCGTAGGGCGGCGTGCTGGAGTTGTGGTTGCGGTGGTGCCGACGCGACCGCGAGTTTGCCGAGGATCTGCGTGTAGGCGTGGAGAGTGTCGCAGGTCGCGTGCCACGAGGAATAGTCGAGCGTCGGCCAAGACATGGTCGTAACCTAACGCTGCGGAGGGCCGCGATCCGAGGCCGTGACAGAACCGGAACATCACCGGACGCGATCGCCGCGCCCTTTCAGCGCACGACCGGTGGATCTCGCCTCAGCGCAGCGTCCGGCCGTCGACTCGCGTAACACCACGGCCTCGGGATCCGACCGCATTGGTGCGTGGTTGGCCTCGAGCGACAGGACGGAGGGCAAGTGGCAGCGGGCCGAATGAGACGAACAGCTGCGGCGGCCGGAACCGTGGGAGTCCTCGGGCTCCTCGGCTACGGCGGCCTCGCGGCGGCGCAGCCGGTGTCCGTGCCCGGTGCTCCTGACAGCGCAACGATCCGGTTCGTCGCCGAACCAGGAGATCACGGCAACGGCGGCAACAACGGAAACTCCGACCCGGGCAACGGAAACGGCAACCAAGGAAACGGCGGCGGAAACCAGGGCAACAACGGCAACCCGAACCCCGGCAACGGAAACGGCAACCAGGGGAACGGGGGTGGGAACCAAGGAAGCAACCCCGGCAATCCACCTGCACCGCCCGCCCCCGAACCCGCTCCCGCGCCAGCAGCTCCCGCTCCAGCAGCTCCCGCGCCTGCGGCACCGGAGGCCCCACAACCAGAGGCACCCCAGCCCGACCCGGACGAATCCGGCGGCGCACCGGGTGAGGGCGCACCGGGCGGAGCCCCCGCCGCTCCGCCGGGCGGATCCGCTCCCGGCCCGGACTCCCCCGCGTCACCGGCCCCCGGCGGAGCCGCCGATCCACCCGCCGCTCCCGCACCCGGCGGCGGTCCCGGAGCTCCGGCCCACGACGTCACGCCCACCAGTGACACGGGAATCCTCCCCGACCCGAACCTCCTCTCGGTGATCGGCGGCCTGCTGGCCCTCGGCCTAGCCGGTGGCGGTTCGGCCGCGGTCAGTTTCCAGGGCGCGGCCCAGGCCCAAGCGCGGATCACCGCCGCCCGAGCCGAGTTCTTCGGCTCCCGTGCGTGAGCGTAGAAGCAGTCGGCACCGCCGGTAGCCGGTAGAGCTGCGTTCGTACCCCGTGGCAACCGGTGGCAGGCCACCGTGCTGGCCGCCGAGGGATTCGCGCGGGCGCGACCCCCGGCTTCCCAGCGTGCCCGCGCCCGAACGGAGCGAGCTGTGATCGCCGATGTGGCCGCCGCGCTGGGCAATACGCCCGCCGTCGCCCGCGCCTCCTACATCGACCCGAGGGTCGCCGAAGCGTTCGCCGGGGGCACGACGATTTCCCGGGCGCTGGACCGGGCCGCCCGGGCCGGGACCGACAGCCAACGTCGGGCGATCGTCGAACGAGCGGTGTCGCGGCTGCTCCGGGGCAGCGAACGCCGAGGCCGCTGAGACCCGGGGGTCATCGACACCACACCGGGGCAGTGCGTCGTCGGCGATCACCCGGCGATATAGTTGCGTCATGCAACACCGATCGGGTGGATGGTCGGCCGAGCTCGTCGCGGTCCACGACGCGCTCACGCAGATCGTCCGCGAAGTCATCGCGGCGCGGCCCGCGTCGGAGGGGATACCGTCGTTCGCGCAGCGCTCGGCGCTGTCCTACATCGAGCGGAATCCCGGCTGTCGTGCCACCGAGTTGGCCGAGGCATTCGGTGTGCACCGATCGACGGTGTCGCGGCAGCTGCGGACCTGCATCGAGGCGGGCTGGGTGACGGCGGGTGAGGGAAATTCCCGCGCGGGGTATCCGCTCACGCTGACCGACTCGGGTCGACGCGCCCACGCGGCCGCGGTCGAGCAGGATCTCGTGCTGCTCGATCAGCGCATGAACGACTGGACCGTCGACGACATCACCGACTTCGCCCGCGCCCTGCGGCGATTCCAGCGACCCGATCAGCACCTTGGAGGCGAGCATGCGTGAGTTCACCGCACCGGCCACGTTCACCATCGCCGATGACGACACCATCGTCGGCTCCGTCTACGCCCAGGCCGAACAGTTCCCGCGGCGGGTGCTGTTCTCCCGTCCCGTCGGGGACCGCTGGGTCGACGTCACCGCCGAGGAGTTCGCGCGCCTGGTGTCGGCGGTCGCCGAGGGCCTGATCGCCAACGGTGTGCGGGCGGGCGACCGGGTCGTCCTCGCGTCGGCGACCCGTTTCGAGTGGACGCTGTTCGATTTCGCGATCTGGGCCGCGGGTGCGGTCACCGTCCCCGTGTACGACTCGTCCTCCGCCGAGCAGGTGCGGTGGATCCTCGAGGACTCCGGTGCGGTGCTCGCGATCGTCGAGACCGCCCGGCACAAGGATCTGCTCGCGAACGCACCGGCGACGCTACGACGCGTGTTGGTCATCGATGACGGCGCCGAAGCACTGCTGATCGCCGAGGGCACCGACCGATCCGACGACTCCTTGCGCGAACGGCTCGCCGGGTTGCGCGCCGACGACCTCGCCTCGCTGGTGTACACCTCCGGCACCACCGGGCGCCCCAAGGGCTGCATGCTCACCCACCGCAACTTTCTCGCCGAGGTCCGAGGCATCCTGGCCGCGACCATCGGCGAGGTCGCCCGCCCGGGGCAACGGATGCTCACCTTCCTGCCGCTCGCGCACGTGCTGGCCAGGGCGGTGTCGCTGGCCGCGTTCGAAGCGGGCATGACGCAGGCGCACTGGGCGGACTTCAAGACGATCACCGGGCAGTTCACCCGCTTCCGCCCGCACACGATCCTCGGTGTGCCACGCGTCTTCGAGAAGGTGCGCGACGGTGCGGAGAAGAAGGCACGCGACGGCGGCGCGGTGCGGGCGGCCGTCTTCCGGTTCGCCGAGCGGACGGCGGTCCGCTGGAGTGAGAACCTCGACCACACCGGCGGATTCGCCCGGCGGCCCTCGCCGCTGCTGCGGGCCGAGTACGCGCTGTGCGACCGGCTGGTGTACGCCCCGCTGCGGGCGGCGCTGGGTGGGGATTGCGAATTCGTCATCTCCGGTGGCGGCGCGTTGACACCTCGGCTCGGGCATTTCTTCCGTGGTGTCGGTGTGCCGGTCTACGAGGGCTACGGCCTGACCGAATCCACCGCGGCGCACTGTGTGAACGTGCCGGGCGCGGTGAAGATCGGCTCGGTGGGACGACCGTTGGGCGGCAACGCCGTTCGGCTCGCCGAGGACGGCGAGATCGAGGTGTCCGGCGGCGTGGTCTTCGCCGGGTACTGGCGCGGCGAGGACGCCACCGCCTCCGCGTCGCACGACGGTTGGTTGCGCACCGGCGATCTCGGTGCCATCGATGCCGACGGGTTCCTGTCGATCACCGGGCGCAAGAAGGACCTGCTCGTCACCGCGGGCGGCAAGAACGTCTCCCCCGGGCCGATGGAGGACCGAATCCGCTCGCACGCGCTGATCTCGCAGGCCGTCGTGCTCGGCGACGCTCGCTCGTTCATCACGGCGCTGATCACCGTCGACCCGGAGGCGTTCACCGCATGGAAGGCGGCCACCGATCGACCGGCCGACGCGACCGTCGCCGACCTGCGCACGGATCCGGCGCTGCTCGCCGAGGTCCAACAGGCGATCGACGACGCGAACAGCACCGTGTCGCACGCCGAATCCATCAAGAAGTTCGTGGTCCTCGACCGCGACCTCACCGAGGAATCCGGGGAACTCACCGCCACCCTCAAGGTGAAGCGGCACGTGGTCGCGCAGCGATTCGCCGATGACATCGATGCCATGTACGGGGCCTGAGGAGCCGGGCACCGTAGCTCGGCGCGTGCCACGCTGACGGTAAGGTTCGACGATGCCCCTCGCTTCGCTCAACGGCATCCAGCTCAACTACGACGTCACCGGCTCGGGCCCGCTCGTCCTGCTCGTGATGGGAAGCGGCAGCCCCGGCCGGGTCTGGCGCAGCTATCAAGTGCCCGCGCTCGTCGGAGCCGGGTTCCGAGTCGTCACCGTCGACAATCGTGGGATCGCGCCGTCCTCGGAGTCGGCGCGGGGCATCACCATGGCCGACCTGGTCGGTGACACCGCGGCGCTGATCGAGCATCTCGGCGCACCTGCCCACGTGGTCGGCACGTCCATGGGTTCGCGGGTGGTCGCCGAGCTGGCGCTGGCTCGTCCCGAATTGCTCGGCAAGGCCGTGATGTTCGCGGCGACCGCACGCCCGCACCCGGTGTCGAGCACGCTCAACCGGGGCGAGCAAGCGTTGTTCGACAAGGGAATTCAGTTGCCGCCGGAATACGCGGCCGCGGTCAAGGCCATGCTCAACCTGTCACCGCACACCCTGGCCGATCCGGCCAAGGCCCAGGAGTGGCTCGACATCTTCGAATTCACCTCGGGCAAGGGCACTCCCGGCACCCGGGCCCAGCTCGGTCTCGACCGTTCCCAGGATCGGCGCGAAGCCTACCGCCATATCACCGTCCCCAGCCTGGTGGTCGGTTTCGCCGACGACCAGATGGTCCCGCCCACGTTCTGCCGCGAAGTCGCCGAATCGATCCCGACCGCCCGCTACACCGAGATCGAGCGCTGCGGCCACTACGGCTACCTCGAACGCCCCGACGAGGTGAACCGCGTCCTCATCGAGTTCCTCACCGCGTGAGGCGCTGAGAGATTTCGCGCATCGCGGGGTGGTCAGGCCCCGAGCAGGCGGACTTCGCTGTCCAGCAGGGCCGCCTGTTCGGTCAGCGCGGTCGGGTCGGGGTTGCGGCCCAGTCGCTGGACCACGTCGGCGCGGGTGGCGACGACCATCCCGTTCCGCCCGTCCTCGGCGATCCGCACTCGGCCGCCTTCGAGAACCAGGCAGGCTTGTGCGTCCTCGGCGCTCAGGAGTTCACGCAGCAGGTCGACAGTGACCAGGTCCGGTGCGGTGCCTTCGTGCTCGTCAGTTGCCATGGTGGGCGCTTGCCCACGGATTCCTCGCCCCAAACATCGTGTTCGACGCCTGCGGCGGGCAAGATCGGAGGTGGAGGGAGCGTCGAGGTCTGCGGTCCCCGCCGCTCGCTCCACCAGCCAGGAGTGTACCAATTGCGTTGCACGCCAACCACTTTCGTGTCTCATCTCACCCAGCCACCGAGCGGCGCCGGTGAGGCACGAGGCGACACCCCTGGCGACCGTGACCAGCCTTGTCGGGCGGGAAAACCGGGATCGTTCCGCGCCCCTCCGGTGACCATTCAGCGCTATCCGGACACCGCCCAGGTGCCATCAAGTGTGCTATTCGACGACCATTCGACGCCATTGGCGCGTGCGTATGTCATTGGTCACAATTCTCGCTTCTGGAAGAATTCCGGCCTCTACCGGGATCGGCACTACGGGTTCGCAGGCTCGTAACCGAGCACACGTGAGGAGAGGCTGCCGCGAAAGATGTGCGCGGGTGTGCAGAGGGGTGCCGCGCGGGGATTGCCCGCCGAACGACTGCGAATGGTGAACCGACGGAGTCCTGGCTGACATCTCAGGGAGTAGGGCGCCTCTGGGCCCGCTCATCCGAATTGGAGGCCTGACTCATGATGAAGAAACCTGCCGCCGCTGCCGCGACCGCTGCCCTGATTGCGCTCAGCGGACTCACCGCCGCCACCACCTCCGCGACCGCCGAAAATGCTTGCGATTTCAACCTCTGCCTGTGGGCGAACCCCGATCAGACCGGTCCATACTGGGCGCAGCTCGACAGCAGCCTCTGCAACGTGCTGCTCTGACCCGAGGGCGGAATCGACGGGGCTCGCTATGAGTCCAACCGGTCGCACCGGACGTGGGAATTCTTCCCCAACCCCGACTGCTCACCGTGGGAAGAACAGATTCTGTCCACTCCCGGCTCGGAAGGACCGACACCGACGGTGGTGCGGTCGATTCGCGCGATCGGCTGATACGCACCGTTTCACCGCGGTTCGGTTCGCGCGCAGCGTGGTGGTTCGGTGGCGGAGGCGCGTAGTTCGTAGCGGTACCAGGCGTAGCCGGAGACCACGACGCTCGCGGACGGCAGCCACCGGTCGACCACGCTTCACACCGTCGGCGAACTCACCCCGCGCAGGATGACCCCCACCACCGTGCGGACATAGGACTCGCTGAACGTTTCGCCGCGCAACACGACATGTGTCCACAACGACCCCGCGAGCAGGTCGATGACGAACGCCGGATCGAGCCCGGCCGAGATCTCACCCCGGGCGACGGCGCGGTCGAAGATCACCCGCTCACGTGCGAGACGGTCACCGAAGAAGCGCTGCCCCACCGAGGCGAGTTCGGGGCGTGCGGCCGACGCGGACAGCACCGCCCTGACGATGGGCGAGGTGTCCTCGGAGCTCAGCAGCCGCCCGATCTCGAGCCCGAGGGCGACGAGGTCGCCCGCGAAGCCACCGGTGTCGGGGATCGAAAGGCGCAGGGGCGCGGCAACAGTGAGCGCGGCGGCCAGCAGCGCGTCTTTCGACGGCCACCAGCGATAGAGCGTTGTTTTGTTCACCCCGGACTGCCGGGCGACCGCTTCCATCGTGAGGTTGTCGTAGCCGTCGCGTGCCAGCAGCTCGAGGGCACAGAGGTAGATGGTTTCGGCTTTTCGCGGGCCCGAGGTCGTCACTCGGCAACGATACAACGCAACGTTGCGTTGCACAGCCCCCAGCGCTACATTTGCAACGCAACGTTGCGTTGCATTATCGAAGGAGGGGTAGCTATGCCGGAACGACTACCGGTGGTGTTCGTCCACGGAATACGGATGAGTGGAGCGGCTTGGACGGCGGTCACCGACCGTGTCGACCGGGTGCGCCCCGTCGCCACGGTCGACCTGCCCGGCCACGGAAGCCGCCGCGGCGAACGGTTCACTGTCGCGGGTTCGGTCGAAACGATCTGCGGGGCAATAGATTCGGTGGGCGGTCAGGCCTTGGTTGTCGGGCACTCGCTGGGCGGCTACCTCGGCATCGCCGGTGCGGGCAGCGCTCCGGAGAAGGTGGCGGGGCTCGTGGTCGCGGGGTCGACCTGTGTCCCGACACGCGTGCGGATGACGCCGTTCACCCTGATGCACCGCGTGCTGTCCGGACGGGCCGACGGCGGTCACCGGGCGAGCTCACGACTGTTTCACCGCGTGCTGCCTGTGCCTGTCGCCCACGCCGTCGTGGACGCGGGTATCGCTACGGAGGTGATCCCCGATGTCGTCGAGGCGCTGTGCGGCTTCGATGTACTCGCCGCCCTGGACTCCTACTCGGGACCGACGACGCTGGTGAACGGCCGCCACGACCACTTCCGTCTGCAGGAGCACCGTTTCCTGCGGCATTGCCGCGACGGCCGACTGGTCGTCGTCCCGCGCGCCGGACACTATCTGCCCCTCATCCACACGGAACGGTTCGCCGAGCTGGTACTCGAGGCCGCGACGGCGGCCGAGGGCACCGTCCGCCGCTGACCGCTTCGTTCCCCGACGGCGGCGCTTACCAGTCGGTTCGGCGCCGACGTCGAGGTGCTGCCGTCGAGCAGGTGTGAGCACACTCTGATCGCATGGGCGCTCGACCTGGATCACTCGGTAGGGCGCGAGCGCTGGATGCGACCGGTGTCGGCGATCGCTTCCGGGTTCAGGCGAGCGCTTTGAGCACCGCGGCGGCCAGCGGGGCCGACGAAGCGGGGTTCTGGCCGGTGAACAGGTTGCGGTCGGTGACGACGTGCGGGGCCCAGGGTTGACCCGAGCTGTAGTCCGCGCCGAGGGCGACGAGGCGGTCCTCGAGCAACCACTTCGCCTTGTCGGCGAAGCCCGCCTGGGTTTCCTCGGCGTTGCTGAAACCGGTGAGACGGTAACCGGCGAACGGCGAGGCGTCGCCGGTGGCCAACAGCGCGGCGGGCGCGTGGCAGACGACAGCGAGCGGCTTGCGCGAGGCGAGGGCGGCTGTGAGGAGCTCGGCCGAATCCTTGTTCACGGCAAGGTCTTCCATCGGCCCGTGGCCACCCGGGTAGTAGACGGCATCGAATTCGGCCAGGTCGACGTCTTCCAGGCGCACCGGGTCGCGCAGTTCCTTCGCGCCGTCGACGACGTCCCTGATCCGTTGTGCTCCCGCGGCGCCGCCGTTGACCTCGGCCTCGAGACTGCCCGCGTCGACGGGCGGGACGACGCCACCCGGGGTGGCGACAACCACTTGGTGACCGGCCCCGGTGAACGCCTCGTAGGGCGCGACGAATTCCTCGGCCCAGTAGCCGGTGGGGTGTTCGGTGCCGTCGGCAAGGGTCCAGTGATCCGCGCCGGTCATCACGAACAGAAATTTCGCCATCGAAGCTCCTTCGGGCTGAGTGGGGAGACCACCTGTCGAACGGTTCCGCCACCCGAAGGTAGGCCCGGTCGCATCCGTTGACCAATAGACTTGCCGATACCGGACATCGAAACAACGATGGGTCGATCAGCGGGCGGGGAAGCGCAGGATCCGGTCGTCGCCGTCCCGGAGGTCACCGCGACCGTCGGTATTGGAGGTGGTGAGCCAGAGGGCACCGTCGGGAGCGACGACGACAGTGCGCAACCTGCCGTAGGTGTCGCGCAGGTAGTCGCGGGGCGCGACCAGGACCTCACCGGAAAGCTTTGCCGTCCAGAGTCTTTCGCCACGCAGGGCGGCGACGTAGAGGGTGTCGCCCGCGATGGCGATACCGGAGGGCGAGGCCTCCTCGGTCGACCAGGTGAGCAGCGGATCGGTGAACCCCCGGTCGGCACCGCCTCCGCCTTCCACGTCGGGCCACCCGTAGTTGCGGCCGGGTTCGATGCGGTTGATCTCGTCGAGGCGGTTCTGACCGAACTCCGCCGCGTACAGGGCGCCGGTCGCGTCCCAGGCCAACCCCTGCACATTGCGGTGCCCTGTGCTCAGCACCGGAGAACCGGGTGTCGGATTTCCCGGTGCGGGCGCCCCCTCGGCGGTCAGCCGCAGGATCTTGCCGTTCGGACTGGTCGGGTCCTGCGACAGCGACGGCCGCCCCGCGTCCCCGGTGCCGACGTACAGCATTCCGTCGGGCCCGAACGCGATACGCCCACCATTGTGGTTGCCCGCCTTGGCGATTCCGGCGAAGACCACCTCCACTGGACCGCCGGGCCGGAACCGGACGACGCGATTGTCGTCGGCCGAGGTGAAGTAGGCGTACACGTAGTCCTCGCGGACCGCCAGCCCGAGCAGCCCGCCTTCCCCGCGCGCCACCACACCCGGCACCTCCAAGAACGGCTCGGGCGGACGCCCCGACACCACCCGCAGAATCCGCCCGGAGTCCCGTTCGGCCACCAGTGCGGCACCGTCGGCCAGGAAGGTGAGGCCCCACGGCACCTCGATGCCCTGCGCGACCACCTCGGGTGCCCCGAGATCTGGCAGGCCGTCGGTCCGGCTCGGCGCGGTCGAGGAGGCGATCGGCGAGGTGGGCGGGCTCGTCCGCTCGCTCGCGCACGCCGTCGCCGAAACGACCGCCGCGACGACCGCGATCAGCCGCCGTGCCACCGCTCTGCCGCCCATCAGCCAGCGCTCCGTCCCGGTGGGCGCCCCTTCACCCGACCACCGACATCGAGGATATCCGGGGCGACTGCGCTAGAGCTCCCGCTCGCGGCGCTGGTCTTCGACGGCTCGGCGACGCTCTTGCTCGCGATAACCGTAGGTCGCCTTGCGCACGGTCACGTCGTCTTCGAGACCGGAGCCGACCGCGCCCGCCACCGTGCCGAGCACCGTCGCCACCAACGCGATCGTCAGATAGTCGGACGGGCCGCAGGGCCGAGCGAGGGTGGTGCTCAGGTAGTCCGGCGGGACGACGACGGCCACCGCCACCAGGGTGATGGCGTACAGCGCGAGGAAGAACACGATCGTGCCGACAGCGACCGTGGTCACCGTTCCCGCGTTGCGCAGGGCGAGGTAGCGATCGTCGCGCCCGATCGTCCGTTGTTCCCACAGGCCGTGCCCGGCGATGATCCACGCCGAGAGGGCGCTCAGGGCCGCTACCGTCATCCCCGCCAACCGCAGCGGCCCCATCGCCGTGGCCAGCGACCAGATCGACGAGTACAGCACGCCGAACGCTGTCCCCGCCATCGCCCCGGCCAACGCCGAGGACAATCCCATCACCAGCTGCCACGGCCGGTTCGCGCGCACCATCCCCGCCAGCAGCGACAGCGAGCCGAACCGCCCCGACCGCACCATCCGCCATTCACCCTCGTGCTCCACCACCCGCAGCCCGTGCGGAGCCGGTGGCGCGAGGCCCGCCCGGTCGCGCGAGCGCAGCAGCGCGACCTGATGTCCGTCGACCACCTGTCCTCGCCGTGCACAACATCTCACTGCCCGCGCGTTCCCGCATCCGCCGCCGGGAAACGACCAGAGATCGCAAGGTCATGCACTGTTTCGGACCACCCGTTCCGGTTAGACGCCACCCATGACGAAGAATGTTTTCGTACCCGGCCTGACCGAATTGCAGCGCGCCGAGATCAGCACGGTGGAGATTTCCGGCGGTCTGCGCCTGCACGGCCTGCTCGACTACGAGTCGCTGGTGGAGGCCGAGGAGTTCGATTTCGACGAGTTGCTCGACCGGGCCCGCGCCGAACTGCGGGCCTTCGACGGATCGGTGGACGCCATCATCGCCCACTGGGACTTCCCCACCAGCGTGATCGTGCCCATCCTCGCCGCGGAGCACGGCCTGCCCGCACCGAGCTTGGACAGCGTGCTGCGCTCGGAGCACAAATTGTGGAGCCGGGTGCTGCAACGCGAGTCCGTGCCCGAATGCGTGCCCGACTTCTGCGGTTTCGATCCGTTCGACCCGAACGCCCTCGACAGCATCGACCTGGACTTCCCGTTCTGGGTCAAGCCGGTGAAGGCCCACTCGTCACAGCTGGGTTTCGAGGTGCGCGATCGCGCGGAATTCGCGGCGGCCGTCGAGACCATCCGCGCCGAGATCGGCCGCATCGCCGACCCGTTCGATCAGGCCCTCGCCCGCGTGACGGTGCCGGAGGAAGTGCGGGTGGCCGGGGGCCGCACGTGCCTGGCCGAGCAGATCGTCACCGGAACCCAGGCCGCGCCGGAGGGTTCGATGGCCGACGGCGAGTACCGGATACACGGCGTGTTCGACATGCGCAAGGACGCCACCGGTCACAGCTTCGCCCACCTGGACTACCCCGCGCGCACGGTGCCGGAGTCGGTGCGCGACACCATGATCGAGGTCACCGAACGCTATCTGCGCCACGTCGGCTACGACAACGGTTGCTTCAACTCCGAGTTCATGTGGGACGCCGACACCGGGCAATTGTGGTTGATCGAGATCAACACCCGCATCTCCCAGTCGCACAGCGATCTGTTCGTCAAGGTCGACGGCACCTCCAACCACACCGTCGCCATCGACGTCGCGCTCGGCCACGCCCCCGAGATGCCCCACCGGAAGGGACATTTCGCGGTCGCCGCGCAATGCATGGTGCCGTGCTACGAGGACGGTGTCGTGACCCGCGTCCCCGACAAGTCGCGGATCGATGCGCTGCGCCGCAGGTTCCCGGACACCGTGGTGAACATCGACGTGGCGCCGGGCGATCGGCTCTCGCAGCTGCCCAACCAGGACCCCTACCGCTACAAACTGGCCACCCTGTACCTCGGCGCCGCCGACCACGACGAGCTCGAGCAGCGCTACCAGGACTGTCTCGCGGCATTGCCGTTCGAATTCGAGGAGGTCGATTGAGTGCACACGGTCGAGTCGTTCCCGTACGAGGTGCGGGTCACCGAGAACGTTTTCATCCCGATGCGCGACGGCGCGCGACTGGCGGCCCGCATCTGGCGGCCGGTCACCGAGGAACCGTTGCCCGCGGTGTTCGAGTACATCCCCTATCGCAAGCGGGACCTGACCCGCGGCCGTGACGCACTGAACCACCCCTACCTGGCGGGCCACGGGTATGTGTCGGTGCGGGTGGATCTACGCGGCAGCGGCGACTCCGACGGCGTGCTCCACGACGAGTACCTGCGAGCCGAGCACGACGACGCCTGCGACGTCATCGCGTGGCTGGCCGAACAACCCTGGTGCGACGGCAATGTCGGCATGATGGGCATCTCGTGGGGCGGATTCAACAGCCTGCAGGTCGCCGCGCGTCGGCCACCGGCGCTCAAGGCCGTCATCAGCGCGTCGGCGACCGAGGACCTCTACGTCGACAACATGCACTACATGGGTGGCTGCCTGCTGTCGGACAACTTGTCCGAGGCGACGGTGATGTTCGCGTTCAACAGTCTCCCGCCCGACCCCGCCATCGTCGGCGACCGGTGGCGGGAGATGTGGCACGAACGCCTGTCGGGCAGCGGCCTGTGGATCGAGCCGTGGCTGGAACACCAACGCCGCGACGACTATTGGAAGCGTGCCTCGGTGAACGAGGACTACAGCGCGGTGCGGTGCCCGGTGCTCGCCGTCGGCGGCTGGGCCGACGGGTACACCAACGCGATCTTCCGCCTGCTCGAGCATCTCGACGTGCCGCGTCTCGGGTTGATCGGCCCCTGGGGCCACAAGTACCCGCACCTTGGCGTGCCAGGTCCCGCGATCGGATTCCTGCAGGAGACGGTGCGGTGGTGGGATCACTGGCTCAAGGGTCGTGACACCGCGATCATGGACGAACCGATGTTGCGGGTGTGGTTGCAGGACAGCGTTTCCCCGCATCCGTCCTACGAGGACCGCCCCGGCCGCTGGGTGGGTGAACCGAGCTGGCCGTCGGCGAACATCCAGCCGCGCCGGTTCGGCCTCGGTCGCTATTCGCTGACCGAGGAGTCCGCACCGGCACACACCCTGCACGTGCAGTCGCCGTTGAGCGTCGGCATGTTCGCGGGCAAGTGGGCGTCCTATGCCGCGACCCCCGACCTGCCGTCGGACCAGCGCGACGAGGACGGCGGCTCGCTGGTTTTCGAGACCGAGGCACTCGAGCAACCGTGCGAGATCCTCGGCCTACCCACGCTCGACCTCGAGGTCTCCGCCGATCGTCCGAACGCGATGCTGGCCGCCAGACTGTCGGATGTGGCACCCAACGGCGAGGCGACCCGGGTGACCTACGGTCTGCTCAACCTCACCCACCGGGACGGCAGCGCCGAACCACAGCCGCTCGAACCGGGCCGTACCTACCGGGTGCGGTTGCCGCTCAACGGGATCGCGCACTCCTTCCCGCCGGGCCACCGGATCCGACTGTCGGTGTCGTCGTCGTACTGGCCGCTGGCGTGGCCGTCCCCGGAACCGGTGATGCTCGCCGTCCACACCGGCGCGAGCACGCTGACCCTGCCGGAACGGGCACCGCGCCCGGAGGACGCCGCCCTTCGCCCCTTCGGCGAACCGGAGACCGCGCCACCCGCGCCCACGACGCAGGTCGAACCGGGACAACACCATTGGAAGGTCGAACGCGACCTGGCCAGCGGGGTGTCCACCCTGGAGATCGAGAACGACCAGGGCACGATGGTGCTCGACGACACCGGTACCTCGGTGCGCCGCGCCACCACGGAATGGTTCAGCTTCCAGGACAACGACGTCACCTCGGTGCGTGGCCAGACCCGAACGGTGCGCCGCCTCGAACGCGACGACTGGCGGACCGAGGTGGTCACCGACACCGTATTGCGCTGCACCGCCGAGGAGTTCGTCATCGACGCCCAGCTCGACGCCTACGAACTGGAGGACTCCCCCGCCGACCCGCGCACGCTGCGCAACCGGGTGTACTCACAGAACTGGCACCGCCGGATCCCCCGCGACCTCGTCTGAGCCCCTTCAGTCCAGGCAGAACTCGTTGCCCTCGGGATCGGCCAGCACGATGAACCCGGCGCTCATGGGCGGTTCGGGCTCGAAACGCCGCAGGCGGGTGGCGCCGAGGGCGACGAGGCGCTCGCATTCGGCTTCCAGGGCGGACATGCGCTGCTCGCCCTGGAGGCCGGGTGCCGCCCGCACATCGAGGTGGACACGGTTCTTGGCGACCTTGTCCTCGGGCACCCGCTGGAAGAACACGCGCGGGCCCTGCCCGGCGGGGTCCTCGATCGCCGATCGCGCATCGCGTTCCTCGGCAGGCACGCCGATCCGGGTGAGGAATTCGTCCCACGCGGCGAGCGGATCGGCACCGTCGGACAGTTCGACACCGGGCGGGCCGGGGTGCACGTAACCGAGCACCTCACGCCAGAAGATCGACAGTGCTCGGGGGTCGTGCGCGTCGAAGGTGATCTGCACGTGGCGACTCATGGACATCCCTCCAGGGTGGCGTTCGCCGATTCCGCGACCACATCGGCGATCTCGTCTCGTGAGCGTAGTGCGCGCAGCTGACGCCGAGCGCCGTTGCCGCGCTCGGCCAGGGCCGCGACAGCTCCGGTGACGAACTCCAGATCGCCCGTCGCGCGCAACGCGGGCCCGATGCGATCGATGAGCTCGGCGAGCAGTTCGCGATGCGGCAGCACCCGGCCTTCGATCGGATCGAGCCCGTCACCGTCGAAACCGGAGTGCGCGGCGTTCCAGTAGGCCGCACGCAGCACCTCGCTCGGGACCGCCGTCGCCGGTTCGCCCCGGGAGATCGCGTCGAGCCCGGTGCCGACGATCCCCCGGATCAGCCCGGCGAGCAGCGCCGATTCCTCGGCGGTGGCTGGCACGTCGCTCACCCGGATCTCCACGGTGGGAAAGGATTCCGACGGGCGGATGTCCCAGTACACCATCTTGTTGTCGAGGATGCTTCCGCTGGCGAGCATCATGGCCACGATCGCCTCGTACTCGTCCAGCGAGGAGAAGTACGGCGGTGGGCCCGCGCTCGGCCACCGCCGCCACAGAATGCTGCGCCAGCTGGCGTACCCCGTCTCGCGACCACGGTAGATCGCCGAGTTCGCCGTGAGCGCGAGCAGGACCGGCAGCCACGGACGCACATGGTTGCTCACCTGCACCGCCGTCTCCCGGTCGGGGACCGCGACGTGCACGTGGCATCCGCACAGTCCCTGCTCCTGGGCGATCATGCCGAAGGTGCGGGCGATGCGCTGATAACGCGGTGTGTCGGTGACCGGGTACCCCTCGGGAACCGTCGGTGGCACGGCGACCGCGAGCAGGCGGGCGTCGTGCTCCGCGGCGCACTCGGCGACCCGTCGACGTGCGGTGCGCAGTTCGGTGAGCAGTTCCCCGATGTCGGTGTGCACGCCGGTGCTGGTCTCCACCTGACAGCTGGTCAGTTCGAGTTGCAGGTCGATGCCTGATTTCTCGGCCGTCGCGGCGACGTCGGTGTTCTTCGGTGCGGGTGCGCCGGTCGCCGGGTCGGTGAGCAGGAACTCCTCTTCGACTCCGACGGTCGGTATCTGTTCGGACCTGGCCACGGCGATCCTCCTCCACCGGCGTGAACGAGCGTGCTGGGACGGTACCCGCAGGTGAGTGCGCCAAACAACAGACACTTTGTGCACTAACTGTTCATGGGCTAACCTGGCTGCGTGACCGACTTCGACGACCCACTGCGGCTGGATCGGCAGGTGTGTTTCGCCCTTGCCGTGGCCAACCGTTCGGTCCTGGCCGTGTACCGCCCACTGCTCGAGCCGATGGGCCTGACCCATCCGCAATACCTGGTGATGCTTGCCCTGTGGGGCGAGACGCCGATGTCGGTCAAAGCCGTCGCCGACGCCGTCCAGCTCGACTCGGCCACGCTGTCACCGCTGCTCAAACGACTCGAGTCGGCCGGACTCATCACCCGCCGCCGCGACCCGAACAACGAACGCACCCTGCTGATCGACCTCACCGCGGCCGGGCGCGCACTGCGCGCCGAGGCCGAACGCATCCCGCCCGCGGTGGTGGAACGACTCGGCGTGAGCCTGGCCGAACTGGAAGAACTGCGCGACGTGCTCGGCCGGGTGAACACCGCCGCACGCCGCGCCGAGGAATCGAGGCAGAACCGATGACCACCCCGAACCTCTGGCAGCGCCTGCGCTACATCGGCGGCGCCACCCTGCCACCAACGATGGCGGACTGGGTACTGGCCGATCTCACCGGCCCCGGCGCCACCCGGCGCTATCTGCTGCGCATCCTGGTTCCCGTCCTGCCGCTGCTGTGCCTGTTCCTGTTGACCCCCGGGCCGCTGTGGATCGGGTTGTCGATGATGGCGCTGCTGTATCTGCCGCTGATCTACTTCACCGTCGCGCTGGTGTACGTCTACCGCAGGCACCGGCTGGTCAGCCACGGGTTCGACCCCGAACTCGCCTTCGCCGCGCAACGTCGTCGCGCCGATGTCGACCGGGCAGCCTACGAGCAGCGCCACCGTCGATGAATCACGGTGCGGCCGTAGGGTTACCGCATCCGGCTACTTCGGGACCAGCGCGCCCGTGAGATCAGCCTCCTTGATGGGCGTGTCCGGGTTGGCCTGGGCACTGCACATCAAATCGATCGCGCCGATCGACAGGTCGACGGTGTTCTGATCGATCTGCGCGTCCTCGCCGCGTTCCTGTTCGAGGAACTTGGTGACGGTGGTGCGCTTGTTCTCCGTGTCCTGCCCGGTGAATTCACTGCACGGGGTGTCCCCACCCTTGTTGACCGCCTTCTCCACCTCGCCGCATCCTGCGGCCAGCACACCGAGCGCGGCCGCGGCGAGCGCGGTGGCGCAGGCCTTCCTCCGTAGCGTCATCGTTCGCCTTTCTTCGCGATCGGCCCGGCGATCCGGGCCTCGTTGCCCGCTTTACCCGAATTCGGCCGGTCGAATACGACGGCGGCTCGCCCGGCGCGCGTGACGGCCGGTGTGTCGGCGCGGGTGCGACAATCGGCGGAGAGTTCCGCCTGTACACAGTTCCATTCGGACGGCCTTCCGTTGACCCGGGTCACGGTCGGCCCGCGAGGCGCTCGCCTCGCCGCGGAGAGGATCGACCGATGCATGAGGGTGGCGCGACAACCAACCAGCCGGACCTGCCGGACGGCGAATCCGCGAACAACGGGCAGGTCGTCCGGATCGCGTCGGTAGCGGCGCTCGGCGGTTTGCTGTTCGGCTACGACAGTGCCGTGATCAACGGCGCGGTCGCCGCGATCCAGGACGAATTCGACGTCGCCGACGCCGCGCTCGGCTTCGCCGTCGCCTCGGCGCTGCTCGGCGCGGCGGCCGGTGCCATGACGGCGGGGCGCATCGCCGACCGCATCGGGCGTATCAAGGTCATGAAGATCGCCGCCCTGCTGTTCCTGATCAGCGCGATCGGCACGGCCTTCGCCCCCGACCTGTGGGTGCTGGTGCTCGGTCGCGTCGTCGGCGGGCTCGGCGTCGGCGTGGCCTCGGTGATCGCGCCCGCCTACATCGCCGAGACCTCGCCCGCCCACATCCGAGGTCGGCTCGGCTCGTTGCAACAGCTCGCCATCGTGCTCGGCATCTTCCTGTCGCTGCTGGTCGATTACGTCCTGGCGCACCTGGCGGGCGGGGCCGGTGAGCAATTGTGGTTCGGACTCGAGGCCTGGCGGTGGATGTTCCTGTCGATGGCGGTGCCCGCGGTGGTCTACGGCCTGCTCGCCTCGACCATCCCCGAGTCACCGCGCTTCCTCGTCGCCACCCACCGGCTCCCCGAAGCACGCAGCGTCCTGTCGACGCTGTTCGGCGAGCGCAACCTCGAGGTCACGATCGGACGCATCGAGCACAGCCTCGAGGGCGAGACCAAGCCGTCGTGGCGCGACCTGCGCAACCCCGCGGGCAAGATCTACCCGATCGTCTGGATCGGCCTGATGCTCTCGGTGTTCCAGCAGGCCGTCGGCATCAATGTGATCTTCTACTACTCGAACGTGCTGTGGGAGGCGGTCGGCTTCGAGGAGTCCAGCTCGTTCCAGATCAGCGTGTTCACCTCGGTGGTCAACATCGTCACAACCATCGTGGCGATCATGCTGGTCGACAAGGTGGGACGCAGGCCGCTGCTGCTCACCGGTTCCATCGGTATGACGATCACCCTGGCCACCATGGCGGTGTGCTTCGGGACCGCACCCCAGGTGCTCAACTCCGAGGGCGTGCTCGAACCCCATCTGACCGGTGCGCCCGGCGTGTTGGCGCTCGTCGCGGCCAACCTGTTCGTGGTGTTCTTCGGTATGAGCTGGGGTCCGGTGGTGTGGGTGCTGCTGGGTGAGATGTTCCCCAATCGCATTCGCGGCGCTGCGCTCTCGCTCGCCGCGGCCGGTCAGTGGGCGGCCAACTGGGCGATCACGGTGAGCTTCCCCAGCCTCAAGACGTTCTCTCTCGGCTTCGCCTACGGCATGTACGCGGTCTTCGCCCTGCTGTCGCTGCTGTTCGTCGCGAGATTCGTGCCCGAGACCAAGGGCAAATCGCTCGAGGACATGGACGAGGCCACCGGCTACCAACATCCAACCGCGACCGCCTGATCCACCCCTTCGATCAGCTCCCGGAGTGCCGCCATGAACCCGTGGACCGTAGTCGAGAACGAGTGGGATCCGCACCGCGCCAATTACTTCGAGACCCTCTTCACCGTCGGCAACGGCCGCCTCGGCACCAGGGGTTCGCTCGAGGAACGGCATACCGGCTCGCTGCCCGGCACCTTTCTGGCCGGGGTCTACGACGCCTTCGACGCCCCGGTCGTCGACCTGGTGAACGCGCCGGACTGGCTGGTCACCGAGGTCTTCGCCGACGGGACCCGGCTCGACACCGAATCGGCGACAGTGCTCGGCCATCGCCGCGAGCTCGACCTGCGCCGGGGCGTCCTCGCGCGCGAGACCAAATTCGCCCTGCCCGACGGTGCGAGATTCGTGCTGCGCACCGAACGGTTCGCGAGTATGGCCGATCGCGATCTGTGTTGCCTGCGGGTCCGGGTGACCGCCCTCGATCGCACCGCCTCGGTGACGATCCGGAGCGGCATCGACGGGCACCGACGCAACCTCGAGCGACTGCCCGCCTACCCCGAGGGCACCGAGTTCGGGTACGACCGCAAGTGGGACAAGTGGGCACTGTCCACGCACTTGCGTTCCACCGGAACAGGATTCGTCGACGGCGTGGGAACGCTCGAGTGCCGAACGATCGACAGCGGTATCGATCTGGCCTACGCACTGCGCGTCGAGCTGTCCGGGATTCCCGAGCGCCGGGTCGAGCAGCGCGGGCACGAATCGATCACGGTCGAATCGGAGTTCGCCCTCGCGCCGGGCGAGACCGTCGGGGTCGACAAGTTCGTCGGCATCGCCACCAGTCGCGACCCGAAAGCCGGTGCCGCGCCCGCCGATCGGGCTCGAGCGACCGTGGCACGGGTCGCGGATCTGAAACAGGCGAGTGCGGCGAACGCGGCCGCGTGGCAGCGATTGTGGTCGGCGTCGGACTGCGAGGTAGTCGGCGACGACCGCGTCGCCCAGGCGTTGCGCTTCGCCGTCTATCACCTGCTGATCGCCGCCGACCCCGACGACCCGACGGTGAGCATCGGCGCCAAATCCCTGTCCGGCGAGGGGTATCGCGGCCACGTCTTCTGGGACACCGAGGTGATGCTGCTGCCGTTCTACCTGTTCACTCAGCCGCGCGCGGCCCGTGCGCTGCTCGGCTACCGGCACCACACGTTGCCCGGCGCGCGCGAGGTCGCCGCCGACAACGGTGCCCCGGGGGCACGCTTCCCGTGGGAGTCGGCGGACACGGGCCGCGAGGAGTGTCCGCAGTACACCAGTGACGGCTCGGGTCGCTTCTACACCAGGGAAGAGGAGCTGCACGTCACCGCCGATGTCGCCTACGCCGTCATGCGCTATGCCGAGGTCACCGGCGACGACGCCTACCTGTTCACCGAGGGCGCGCCGATCCTGTTCGACACCGCCCGCTACTGGGTGCGGCGGTGCGAACCCGAGGGCGCGGCGCTGGTGTTGCGCACCGTGATGGGGCCCGACGAATTCCATTCCCACGTCGACAACAACGCCTACACCAACCGGCTGGTGCGCTGGCATCTGGAACAGGCCGCGGCGGTCCATCATCGGATGGCCACCGAACAGCCGGAACTGCTCGCCGCCCACAGTGAATCGCTGGCACTGTCGGCCACCGAAGCCGAACAGTGGCTGGACGCGGCCCGACGCCTCCGCGTGCCCGTCGACCCCGACTGCGGGCTGATCGAACAATTCGACGGCTACTTCGACCGCACCGTCGTCCCCATCACCGAATGGGACGACAACGGCATGCCCCGATTCCCGGCAGGCCGCGACCACCTCACCTGCGAGGACACCTCCCTGGTCAAACAGCCCGACGTGGTGATGCTCCTGCATCTGCTGCCGGAGGAGTACTCACTCGACACACGCAGGCAGAACTACGCGTTCTACGAGGCGCGAACCCTGCACAAATCCTCACTGAGCCCGTCGATCCAC
This sequence comes from Nocardia caishijiensis NBRC 108228, assembly GCF_001612825.1. Lineage (GTDB taxonomy): Bacteria > Actinomycetota > Actinomycetes > Mycobacteriales > Mycobacteriaceae > Nocardia > Nocardia caishijiensis. The sequence continues at coordinate 225,373 of NZ_BDBE01000040.1, forward strand.
GCCATCGTCGGCCTCCAGGTGGGTGAAGCGGACGCCGCCGAAAGATACTTCGCCCGTTCGGCATTCGTCGATCTCGACGACAACCAGGGCAACACCGAGGACGGCATCCACATCGCGGCGGCCGCGGGCACTTGGCAGGCCGCCACGCACGGCTTCGGCGGTTTCCAGGCCACCCGCGCGGGGCTGCGGTTCTCCCCCGTGTTGCCGTCGTCGTGGGAGCGGCTGCGCTTCTCGGTGTGCTGGCGCGGACGCAGGGTGCGCGTCGACCTCGGCCACCAGGATGCCCGGTTCGAGTTGATCGGCGACGGTCCCGCCGAGACCATCACCGTGTGGGGCGACCCGGTGCGGGTGCCGCCGAATGAGATCGTCGAGGTACGCGCGCCGCAGAGCGTCGTCTCATGACCGATCGACTGCCGCTACAGCGGGCCGCCGCCGTGCTGTTCGACCTGGACGGGGTGCTGACCGATACCGCCGCGGTCCACCGACGGGCGTGGACCACCCTGTTCACCGAGTTCCTGCCACCGGAGGTCGCGCCGTTCACCGACGACGACTACTACCGCCTCGTCGACGGCCGACCACGGGTCGACGGGGTACGGGCGGTGCTGTCCTCACGCGGGCTGCGGCTACCCGATGGAACCGAGGACGACGTGCCCGAGGCGGCCACCGTGCACGGCCTCGGCAATCGGAAGAACGGGCGGTTCACCGAGATCGTGCGCCGCGACGGTGTCCACGTGTTCGACGGTTCCCAACGGCTCGTGGATGCCCTTGCGGCACTGCGGATTCCGATGGGCGTGGTGTCGAGTTCGCGCAATGCGGTGCTGGTGCTCGACACCGCCGGGCTGCTCGACAGGTTCGCGGTGATCGTCGACGGCATCGCTGTCGAGCGGGACGGCCTGGCGGGCAAGCCGGATCCGGCGATGTATCTCGCCGCCGCCGACGCCCTGGGTGTCGCACCGGCACACACAATCGTCGTCGAGGACGCCGTCTCGGGCGTCGAGGCAGGTCGGCGCGGTGGTTTCCGGGTGGTCGGCGTCGATCGCGGCACCGGACCCGCCGCGCTTCGTGCCGCGGGCGCCGACGAGGTGATCGGTGATCTGGCCGACCTTCTCACCTAGGTCCTGTTTGTCTTCCACGACCCCGGGTAGACGCTCCGTGGGTCCCAAGGATGGCCCACCGACCACGTGTGGTCGAGCGATCTGTCCGGAAGGAATGCCATGAGCTTGGCAGACAAGGCGAAGAACAAGGCCGAGGAACTGGCCGGTAAGGCCAAGGAGGCCACCGGTAAGGCGACCGACGACCGCGATCTGCAGAACGAGGGCCGCGGCGAGCAGGCCAAGTCCAACCTGAAGGACGCGGGCGAGAAGGTCAAGGACGCGTTCCGCGACTGATCCGGCTCCCGTTCGACATGTGGCCCCCGGCTTTCCAGCCGGGGGCCACAGTCATATTCCTTGACAGGAATATTCCATTTAGAGAATACTTCTTCCCATGGAAGAGATCGCAGCAGCACTCGGCGACTCCGCCCGGTGGCGGATCGTCGAACTCCTCGCCGAACGACCTCGGTCGGTCGGCGAACTCGCCACCCACACCGGGTTGCGCCAGCCACAGACCACCAAACACCTGCAGACCCTCGCGAAGGCGGGCCTGGTCTCGGTGTTCCCACTCGGCCAGCGACGGGTCTACGCACTCGAGCCTGATCCGTTGCGGGAGTTCGACGCTCGGTTGCGCACGGTGCTCGCCACCCTCGCCGAGCACGCGGACGAGCGGGATGTGGTCGAACGGTACCGGGCCGCCATCGACGCGGAAATGGCTGCCGCACAGCACAATCGCTGGGCCGACGGTCGCACCTTCACCTTCGAGCGGACCTTCGACGTCGCCCCCGAGGCGCTGTGGCGGCACTGGGTCGACCCCGAACTGCTCGCCCGGTGGTGGGTGCCGCCGTCGATGACCGTCACCGATTGCCGGATCGAACCGATCCCGGGCGGTCGAGTGGTGCTCGACTACCGCGACGACGACGGCGGACACTACCGGTCGGCCGGACGCGTGCACGAGGTCACCGTCGGCCACCGTCTCACCTTCGACCTGTCGGTGCTCGACGCGGCGGGAGCAGTCTCCTTCACCGGCCGCTACGCCCTCACCGTGGAGCCCGACGGGCGGGCCGCCCGGTTGCGGCTCGACCTCGTCGTCACCGAAACAACAGTGGCGGCAGCCTCTTTCATCGCCGGAATCGACACCGGCTGGTCCCAGGTCCTCGACAATCTCGACAGGAAACTGCACTCATGAGCACTCGCCGCGTCACCACCAACATCAGCCTCACCCTCGACGGCCGCTACCACGGCGCCGCAGGACCATCCGATCTCGGCGCCATCGTCACCTACGCGAGCACCGACACCGCCCGCGACTATCTCGGCGGAATTCACGCCGGGGCGACAACGGCGGTGCTCGGCCGGACCAATGCCGAAGGGTTCCTCGGCTACTGGCCGTCCGTCGCCGCCGACGAGAACGCCGACCCGCGCGACCGCGCCTACGCGCAATGGCTCGTCGACGTGGACAAGGTCGTGCTGTCACGCACACTCACCGAATCGCCCTGGGAACGCACGCGCGTCGTGAACGCACCCGCCACCGAGGTGATCACCGAGCTGAAGAGCTCCGGCACCGGCGACATCCTGGTCAACAGCAGCCCGACCATCGTGGCCGATCTGCTCGCCGCCGACCTGATCGATCGGCTGCACCTGATGATCGTTCCCGAGATCGCCGGTGGTGGAGCGCCGTTCTTCACCGACGGACTGCCCGCCTCGCGGTGGACGCTGTCCAGCCATACCGCCGGTGCGTCCGGTGAGCTCGCCCTCGTCTACGACCGCGCACGTTGACGCCCGGTCACGGCTGCGGCGCGAGGTCACCGAGCGCGCCGAGGACGAACTCGTTCACCGGTTCCGTTCGTTCCAGGTGAACCAGATGTCCTGCCCCCGGAACCTCCACCACCGCACGCAGATCCGTCACATTCGCCCGGAGCGTGGCGAGCGGATCGCGACCGCTGAAACCTTCCATGTCCGGGTCGTTCTCGCCGTAGAGGAAGTAGGTCGGGACCGCGACCCGGCGATCGGCCAGTGATTCGGTGAGCTGCCAGTTGCGGTCGAGGTTGCGGTACCAGTTGAGGCCGCCGGTGAACCCGGTGCGCTCGAATTCCGTGGCGAGGGTGTCGAATTCCGGCTCGCTGAGCCAGTTCCACGGCAGGTCGGGGGCCTTCGGCAGAACATCGAGATAGCCGAGGCCCGGCGGGTTCTTCCACGTGTCGAGATAGTGGTAGTCGCCGGAGAGCGAGTAGTAGACCCTGGCGAGGAATTCGCGGGGGCGCTCGGCGAGTTCGGTGTCGGCGCGACCGGGTTCCTGAAAATAGGACAGGTGCAGGAAATGGCGTTCGGCGGCCTTCGTCCAGAAATCCGACGGCGGGCGGGGCGGGCGCGGGGCGAAGGGATTGTTCAGAATCACCGCGGCGGCCACCCGATCGGGTGCGCGCAACGACAACTCCCACACCAACTGCGCCCCGAAATCCAGACCGACGAAAACCGCCTGCCGGACGCCGAGGTCGTCGAGCAGGGCCAGCAGATCACCGATCACGGCCAGATTTGTGTACGCGGTGAGATCGGCGGGCGCCTGCGTGCGCCCGTAGCCGCGCAAATCGGGCGCGATGGCGTGGAAGCCCGCCGCCGCGACGGCCGCGAGCTGACGGTGCCAGATGTAGCCGGTGTGCGGGAAGCCGTGACAGAACACGACCGGATACCCCTGCCCCTGCTCGGTCACGTGCAGCCGGACGTCGCCGACGTCCAGGAATCGTTGCCGAGGTTCCACCAGCACCTCCAAGAATCTAGAACGTGTTCCTCTTTCAAGGTAGTGTCCGGAGGCCATGAGCGGAACACCCAGGATTCTCGGCGGACGGGTCGCGGTAGTGACCGGAGCCAGCCGAGGTATCGGCAAAGGCATTGCCCAGGAACTCGGCGCGGCGGGCGCCACGGTGTACGTCACCGGCCGAACGACCGCCCCGGGCCGACTCCCCGGCACCGTTCACGACACGGCGGCCGAGGTGACCGCCCTGGGCGGACTCGGCATCGCGGTGGTCTGCGATCACCGCGACGACGCGGCGGTCGAGGACCTGTTCACCCGGGTGCGCGCCGAACAGGGGCGCCTCGATGTGCTGGTGAACAATGTCTACAACTCCCCCGCCGCCGCCCGCTGGCTGGGGCGCAAGTTCTGGGAGGTGCCCGCGGCGGCCTGGGACGAGACCTTCGACATCGGCGTCCGATCCCATTACGCGGCCAGCGTTTTCGCCGCGCCCCTGCTGATCGAGTCGAAGGGTTTGCTCGTCAACATCTCCTCCCCCGGTTCGCGGCGGTACATGCACAACGCGGTGTACGGGGTCGCCAAGACCGCCCTCGACCGGCTCACCGCAGACCTCGCCCACGATCTCCACGGCACCGCCACCACCGCGGTATCCCTGTGGCCCGGAATCGTGAACACCGAACTGCTACAGCTGGTTCCCGCCGACGAACAGGGCCGCCGCCTGGTGTCCCTGCCCGGCGAAGGGACTTTCGACCTCGACGACGCCGAGACCCCACGCTTCCCCGGCCGGGCTGTTGTCGCCCTCGCCGCCGACCCCGATCGGCTCGCGCGCAGCGGAAAGGCGTGGAAGGTCGCTGATCTGGCCGAGGAGTTCGGCTTCACCGACGTGGACGGCCGAATCCCCCGCAACGACCC
>NZ_BDBE01000041.1 GCF_001612825.1 Nocardia caishijiensis NBRC 108228
GAAGTCGAAGTGACCCGCTCGCTGGGTGTAGGTGAGATCGGTGAGCAGGCTGTGGTCCTCGGGGGTGCTGAACCAGGCGATCTGGTCGTAGTAGTTGGTGGTGTTGTCGTTGCCGAAGATGGTGCAGCAGTCCCCCTCGACCACTGGCTGGCTCAGATCTTCAACCCAGAACAGATCGATGTCTCGTTGGCAGCCATGGAGGGCGCCCAACCTGACCAATCGCGCGAACTCGAGACAACAAGACGGTTGATCAGCGATTTCGACCGAAAGCTGGCCCGGTATCGTGATGCGCTCGACGCTGGCGCTGATCCTGTCACTGTCGCAGGTTGGACCAGACAGACGCAGGCCGAGCGACAGGTCGCGGCGAACAGGCTCGCGACCTTGGAGCGAAGGGCTGGTCAGCATCCGCGGCTGACAAATCGAGAGATTCGGGAGCTGATCGAAGGTCTCGGCGGGATGCTCACAGCCCTGCATCGCGCTGAGCCGGACGATAAGAATCTAGTCTACTGCCAACTCGGACTCAAACTCACCTATAGAGACAAAACACGGGTGGTGATCGCCTAAGCGACCCCACCCGTGGGCGTACTGGTTGTGTCCGGAGGGGGACTTGAACCCCCACGCCCTAATACGGGCACTAGCACCTCAAGCTAGCGCGTCTGCCATTCCGCCACCCGGACTTGCTGGTGTGCCAAAAGATTATCCGACCTGTCGTCGTAAACCAAATCGCCTATCTGACCTGCGGTTATCCGTCGGTTGCACAGCAGGGGGTTCGGTCTGTAGATGCGCCCGAACCCGGGTCGCCGACCACGCTGGAACACCGGCTGCCGATGCCGACGCGGTCGTACCCGCCAACCATCAGAGGGGGCAGGCTTGTGATGCACCGTTGTCGTCGACGCCACCGCCTCTTACGAGCGGGATGCGGTGTATGTACCGATCAATCGCGCCAATTGTCGGCCCGTGGCCCGTAGTGGTTCCTCGCTGCGGTTGACCTGGGCTGCCACTTCGGCACCTTCCAGAGCGCTGATGATGGTGGTCGCCAGCTCCTCGGCGTCGTGTGCACGGAAACCGGAGCGCAGAAGCTTGTCGATGACCGTTCGCTCCCAGCTGTGCAGTGCGGCGGCGCATACCTGCTGGATTTCGGAGTCGGTTCCCAAGGTTTCCAGGGCCGCTGCTGTGACCGGGCAGCCGTCAGTCCAACCCGACGCACGCAGTCCTTCGGCGAGCTGCCGGGCGCAGGCTTGAACGCCCGCCCCCGGGTCCTCCTCACTGTCCAGCGCGGAGCGGAGAACCTCGGTGAACTCCTGGCCGCTGTGCTCGATGGCGGCCACCGCGACGGCCTCTTTGCCGCCGGGGAAGAAGTGGTAGACGGATCCGAGCGTCGCGTCCGCCTCCTTGGCGATCTGCTTGATGCCCGTTCCGACATAGCCCTGACGCTGCAGCAGGCTCGCTGCGGCAATGACGATCCGGTCCCTAGTGCTGGCCTGCCCCATACACCCACCCTACTGGATAGAGCGTTCGTTACAGCGGCGTGGTACCGTCGGATTGGATAGAACGTTCGTTTTAGTCAGGGTCAATCGCACCGGAGGTCTTCCCGATGAGCAGCAGGCAGAACGTGACCGTCATAGGACTCGGCCCGATGGGGCAGGCGATGGCCCAGGTGCTACTCGACAAGGGACTCCACGTCACCGTGTGGAACCGGACCGCGTCGCGCGCCGATGCCCTCGTCGCACGCGGCGCCGTACGGGCGACGAGCGCTGAAGACGCTGTCGCCGCAAGCGAGTTGATCGTCCTGAGCCTGACCGACTACGACGCGATGTACACCGTGCTCGAACCGGCGTCCCACGCCCTGATCGGCCGCACCCTCGTCAACCTCAGCTCCGACACCCCGGCGAAAGCGCGTGCCGGGGCGCAGTGGGTTACCGAGCACGGCGGGATCCATCTCACCGGCGGTGTCAACGCCTCGCCGTCCGGCATCGGACAGCCAGGGGCGTTCGCCTTCTACAGCGGTCCACGCCATGCCTTCGAAGCACACCGATCCACCCTCGAAATCCTCACGAGCACCGACTACCGGGGCGAGGACCCCGGCCTGGCCGCGCTCCTGTACCAGATCGGCATGACCATGTTCTGGACCTCCACGCTCAGTTACTGGCAGGTCGTAGCGCTCGCGGACGCCAACGGACTCACGGCAACCGACGTCCTCCCGTATGCCACCGAGACCATGACCGGGATGCCGGACTTCTTCTCCTTCTACGCCGAGCGCATCGATGCCGGGGAACATCCGGGCGACGTGGACCGGCTCGCCATGGGAATGGCCAGCGTCGAACACGTTCTGCACACCAACGCCGACGCGGGCGTCGACACCACGCTGCCAGCCGCCGTCGCGGCGCTGTTCCGACGTGGCATGGACGCGGGGCACGCAACGGACAGCTTCTCCAGCCTGGTGGAGCTGATGAAGACAACCAACACGTAGTCGCGTTCCACCGGACCGCACGCGAGGCCAGAACCCGGCACCGACCGCGAGGGCGACGACCTCCACGGCAACCGATTACCGATACCAGCCCGTCGCACAGCAGGGTCACACCCAGCGCCTCGACCAACCCTGGCCACGCGTGCCCCTGTTACCCACTGTCAGCACGGTGTCGCGACGGACATGATCCGAGGCGACACCGTGTCGACGAAGTACTCAGGACCGCGACAGTGAGAACTACCCTCCTCAGCGGAGGCGGAGGTACTACCCCCGCAACTGTTCGTCCGCTGGAACGAGATCCGTTGCCGCCGTGCCGGTTTCCGGGTCATAGGGGTAGGACACGTGCTGGTGCGTGAGCAACCACCGCCCGTCACGTCGGCGGAACACGCGGGTGCCACGCGACCAGGAGCGCTCAACTCGCCCGTCCGCCGCCTCGGCGCTCATGTGGTTGAGTCCCCACACCACCGCGAGGTCACCGCTCACCTCGACTGCCATCTCGGGCACATCCCAGCTCACCGGGCCCGGAGCGGACTCGAGTCCCCGCCTGCACACCTCGCGGACATTGTTCGCGCCGATGTAGCGCAGTGGAGCGTCGTGTTCGTAGGACTCGACGTCGGCGGCGATCTCCGCCATCAGGCTTTCCAGATCCTTCTCGGCGGTCGCGGCGAACCACCGCCGGTGCAGCGCGCGGATCGCCTCGATATCCCCGGCAGGGTCGGCGGTGGTGTCCGGGAAAGAATGATGTTCGTGGGCGACCACCCACCGCTCGTTCTCCTTTCGCAGACCGAGGGTCAGCCGCAGCCGTGTGTCTGGTTCTGCGACAAGTTCTTCCGGTGAGCCGCAGCGGAGCAGAGCGTGCGCGTAGGCGACGTCGACGCCCGCTGTGACGTCGAGTTCGACGATGTCGAAGGCTGCACCGCCCGCGAGCCAGGTGAAGAACGGTGGCCAGGTCTGCCGGTAGGCGTCGATACCCCGAACACCGTTGTGCGGTGGCGGCACGTCGTACATGACGATATCGGCGGCGCGGTCGGCCAGTACGCGGTCGAGGTCACCGGCACGGACCGCGGCGACCCACTCGTGAATCATGGTGCGGATCCGGTCTTCGTCGAGCGACATGACGGTCTCCCTTTCGTCGGGCCGGGGTCTGGCCCCAGCCGGTGGGAACGTCCCACTATCGATACGACCCGGCAGGGGGTGCCGAAGTAATCGTCGGTCGGCCACGAATCCGGGAAGTTCGAAACGGGCTTCGACGGGCACATCCGACAGCCCCGGGGCGGTGTGTGAGGATGCTGCCGTGCCGGACTGGACCTATCACCCGCTGCGGCCGGTGGCGAACGCCCTTGTCGGAGAGCGACGCGCGCAGCGTTGCGCGCTGGGACTACTCGGCACGCTGTCGGCGCTACCAGGTGGAGCCGCGACCATTCGAAGAGTTTTCGATCATCCGCGGCCGCCCGAGGACTGGGCGGGTCGGCTCGGGGCAACCGTGCCCGTGGCGGCCGCCAGGCAGGCGATCCGGGCGCTTCCGCCGCAGGGTGCCGGGTTCGTGGAAGTCGGCCCAGTCGATGCCACGACCGTGACGGCGGTACGGGATGCCGCACGCGGTCGCCGCTGCCGGGTTGTCGCCCGAGTCTCGGACGACGGTGTGGCGGCCGACCTGGCGGACGCCGTGGACGATGTGCTCGTCGGCGAAACAGCGGGCGGCAGAATATATCTGACGGATCCCGACATCACCGCAGCGGTCCGAGCTCTGGCGATTCCGGGGACCACAGTGGTCGCGACGACCGCCGTGCTGGTGGCGGCCGGTCCCGGCTGGTTCCAGCGGGTGATCGAGGCAGCCGCCCCGGCGGTCTCGCGCGCACCGACCCTGCGCGACGTCCCGCTCGACCCACGCCGGTGGCCGGGCTGGTTCTGGAGCCTGCTGGTCGGCATCGGGATGGTCGTGGCAGGCTTGGGCGCGGCCGCGATCACCCTTGGCCCGGTGCTGCTGTGGTACGACCGCGACTATCTCGGCACCGACGTCGACGGCCTCCACCGGATCAATCATCACCTGGTTCATTTTCTGCAGCACGATCGAATCACCATGGCGGGCAACATGATCGCGATCGGCTCGCTGTACATCGGACTCGCCTGGGGCGGTATCCGACGCGGCTGGGCGTGGGCCCGCACGGCGCTGATGCTGTCCGGGCTGGTGGGGTTTCCGACACTGTTCTACTTCCTGTTCATCGGATTCGTCGAACCGCTGCACGTCGCGGTGACGGTGGTGCTTTTCCCGATGTTCCTGCTCGGCGTGCGACACACACCCGGGCCACCCTGCCGCCGGTCATCTCCCCCGTGCGAGGAGCGGGTGCGCCGACGCGCCCTGATCGGACAGTTGTTGGTGGTCGGGACCGGACTGGGCGTCGTCATCGGCGGCATCGTCATCTCGACGATCGGGCTGACCGTCGTGTTCGTGCCGACCGACCTGGCATTCCTGCACGCCGACGCGGACACGCTACGCGCCGCCAATGCACATCTGCTGCCGTTCATCGCGCACGACCGTGCAGGGTTCGGCGGAGCGCTGGTGGCAACCGGTGTCGGCATCCTTTTGATCGGGATGTGGGGCTGGCGGCAAGGCGAGGCGTGGGTGTGGTGGTCGCTGCTCGGGGCGGCGACAGCAGGCTCCGTCAGCGCGCTCGCCGTGCATTTTCTGATCCACTACACCGCGTTCATCCATCTCCTGCCGGTGTACGTCGGCACCGCCCTGCTCATCGTTGCGCTCTCGCTCTCCCGTGCCTTCCTGGTGGAGGCCTGAACGACCGGACGAGCCGTCCACCGCTCGGCCGCCATGCCGACCCGAGAACCAGGTCGGCTACGGCTCGAGATGAAAGTTCTTGCCGCGCATGTAGCTTCGGGGAATGCAGAGTTCAGTCGGAGCGGTGCGCAGGCTGCGCGGTCCGGTCACAGTGGTGATCGCGATGGTGGTGGCGATCGCGGTCGTGTGCGCATTGCCGAGATGGTGGTGTGGCCGGGATGCCGACGGGTGGTATCGAGGTGACCATGCGTTGCTGCGCGGACTCGCCGAGGAGATGGTGGCTTTCGAAGCCGCCGACGATCAGCGACGAGCAACCGACGGCGATGACGGGATCGACGGCATGTGGGGGTTACTCGTCCATCAGATGACGGCACAAGGTTTGGCGCAAGTCTGTCTGGAACACCCCGAATGGCGGGAGCGGTACGCCCCGGTGATCACTCGCGCCGCGGTCAAAAGCCTCTTGCCTCAGATGCGTTCGGAGTTCACCTCGGCCTGGCACGGCCGCGACGGTCTCGCCGAACTCGACAGCGCCGACGGTCACGCCTACCTCTCCTATCCTGGCCTCGCGCTCGGGATGGCCCGATGGATCGATCCAGCCTTCCCCGCCGACCTCGCCGTTCAACACGACGCACTGATCTCCGCCCTCGAGCGGCGGCTGCTCGCTTCGCCGACCGCGCTGCTCGACACCTTTCCCGGCAGGGCGTACCCCACCGATGTGGCGGCGGTCGCGGCGGCGATCGCGGTGCACGGCAGGGTGACCGGAGTCGATCACACAGCGGTCATCGCGCATTGGGCGCGACAGGTGCGTGCGGTTCAGATCGATCGGGACACCGGACTGGTGATCCAGCGCATGGGGACCGATGGCCGGGCCCAGGACGCACCACGCGCGTCGGGAACCGGCCTGGCAGCCTATTTCGCCGGTTTCGCGGACCGGACGCTCGCCGAGGAATTGGCGACAGGTCTGTTCGGTCAGGAAAGAACCGTCCTCGGATTCAGCGCGATCGACGAGTACGGCGACGGCTACAGCGGCCCCGGCGATATGGACAGCGGCCCCTTGATACTCGGATTATCGCTGTCGGCCACCGGTTTCGCGCTCGCACCCGCCCGCGCCTTCGGCTACCGCCAGACCTTCACCCGCCTGTTCCGCACAGCCGACCTCTTCGGAGTGCCGCTACAGCGTGAAGCACGCACACGATTCGCGACCGGCGGGGCGATCGGCAACGCGCTCATGCTCGCGTTCCTGTCCTCTGGGCCGGAGCTGGCCCGATGAAGGTTCCGATCGCGGTGTCGACCGTGTGGCGCCTGTGCCGCATTCCGCTGATCCTGACAGTGGTCTACCTCGCTCTGCATGCGGTTCTGGCGGCGTCGTCGGTCCGACACGGGTACGGGTCGCCCGATGGCCTCGGCACCGGCTTCGTCACCCTCGCCGTTGTCGTGGTGGCGCTGCGCCTGGTGCTCATCATCGTCGTCCCGGCGGTCCTCGCTTACCGCGTGGTGACGCTGATCCTGGCAAAGATCCGACCGGCGAGCTTGTGACAGGGGATTGAGGTACGCCCAGCTTGATTGCCGGGACCGGCATTCGGTAACGACTCGGGGCGTGACGTCGATCACGTCTCGACAGCCAGCGTCACCACCTCGACTACAGCAGGGAAACACCTTGACCGGACCGCAGCATCCGCAGTACCCGCAGCAGCCCTACGGTGGGCGGCCCGGGTACCCACCGCCGCCGAAGAAGTCGAACACCACATGGATCGTGCTCGCGGTAGTCGCCGTAGTTCTGCTCTGTGGGATCGGCGGCTGTATCGCGGTCCTCGGCAAGGCAGGCGAAGAGGTGAGCAAGTCGCTCGACGCCGCGGCCAGCTCGATCAACTCGGCCGCACCCACGGCACCCGAGACGCCGGGCGCGCCGATCCCCCCGCTCACTCCTGGAAGTTCCACGGGTAAGGGGAAGAACATCACCTACGAGATCATCTCGGATGCCGCCGACCTCAACTCGGTGACCTATTTCGACGGCAACTCCGAACTGCAGCAGGAGATCAGTGCCACCGCACCGTGGACGAAATCGGTCACGAACGACTCGACCGTCGCGATCATCGGGCTCGGCGCCCAGACCAACGGCTCCTCGGTGACGTGCCGAATCATTGTGGACGGGAAAGTCGCTGACGAACAGACCTCGACCGGAAAGTACGCCGTAGTCAACTGCACCGCCTCCGCGTTCTGACAGACACCGACTGACGTGGGCGCCCCCGCCGAACTAGCGGGGGCGCCCACGGCCGACTCAGCTCCGCGCCGAAATCAACGACGGCTCCACCGTGCCGCACTCGACCCGGGGACGACGGGATCCGTTACGCCGACCCACCGTCCACACCACAACATCGAAACATCTGATCAAGCTGCCGGAAGGGTCCACGGCACAAGCGATCCCACTGAATCACTCCTCGCCGGGTACGGAACTCGTTCTGCCGGTCACCGGGCGAACGAAGGTTCGGGCTCTACCACGGCATCCTCCCATGGCTCCCCCGCATGACATTTGACCGTTCACACAGTGACAGCTCGAAACCGTGTCACCCGCGGCTGCGGTCAGTTCGATTCCGCGGGTTGCTGGACGTCGGCGGGTGGGTTGTCGGCGTAGAGTTCGGCGATCTCGGTCGCGTACTTCTCCGCGACCACATTTCGCTTGAGTTTCATCGTCAAGGTGACCTCGTCGCCGCCGGGTTCCCAGGACACCGGGAGAATGCGGAATCTCTTGACCTGTTCGACGCGCGAGAGCGTCGCGTTTCCCGCGGCTACTCCGGCCGCTATCTCCTGCCGGATCGCGGGGTTCGCGGCGAGGGTGGCGGCCGAGGCATCGGGCAGGTTGTGTCGGGCGGCGTGGTGCTCGGCGCTTTCGCCGTCGAGAACGATCAGTGCGGTGATGTAGGGGCGGCCGTCACCGATCGTGGCCATCGCGCCGATCATCGGTGTCGCCGCCTTGATGGCGTGTTCGATGGTGGTGGGCGACATGTTCTTGCCCGAGGCGTTGATGATCAGTTCCTTCTTGCGGTCGACGATCCTCAGGTACCCGTCGCTGTCCATGGTGACCACGTCGCCGGTGCTGAGCCAGCCGTCCGCGTCGACGGCCTCGGCGGTCTTGTCCGGCTCACCGCGATAGCCCTTCATCACCAGGGGGCCCTTCACCAGCAGTTCACCGTCGTCGGCGATGCGGGACTCCATCCCGGCGAGCAACCGACCGACCGTTCCGAGCCGAGCGTCGCGCGGATGGCTGACACTGCAGATGCACGACAGTTCCGACATCCCCCAGATCTCGGAGATGGGGACGCCGAGTCCGGCGAAGAAGCCGAGCGTCCGGGGCGGAATCGGGGCCGCGCCCGACAGCGCGAAGCGCAGCCGATCCAACCCCAGGCGTTTGCGCAGCGTGGAGAGAACCAATTCGTCGGCCTTGGCCCATCGCTCGGCAACCTCGGCGGGGATCGGTTCACCGGCCAGTTCGTACTCGCTGCGCTCGGCGCCCACCGACAGCGCCCACTGCAGGGCCTGCTTGCGGTTCTGGTCCTGTTCGCCCGCGACCACGGCCTCGATCCCTGCCTTCAGCTTTTCCCACACGCGAGGCACCGCGCCCCAAATCGTCGGGCGCAGGTCCGCCAGTGCGGCTCCGATCTGCTTCGGGTCGGCGACCGCGGTGACCTGTGTTCCGAAGACCTCTTGCAGGTACAGCGAGGTGAGCCGGTCGGCGATGTGCGCGCTCGGCATGAACGAGGTGATCGAATCACCGAACTCGAACCCGAGGACATCGTGGAGGCCGTACGCCTGGAACATCAGGTTCGCGTGCGTGGTCTCGACGCCTTTGGGATTTCCTGTCGTCCCCGAGGTGTAGATCAGGGTGGCGACGTCGTCGGCCCGGACGGCGCGCCACGATGCGTCGAAATCGAAATCGGGGTCACCCGCGGCGATCATGTCCGCCACCGACAGCGTGCCCTCGACGGGCTCGTCGAGACAGACGATGTGGTTTAGGGGCACGCCACTGTCGCGCAGCCGAGCCACGAACTGCGGCTCGCAGATCACGACCCGTGCTGTCGCATTACCGAGAACGTGCGCGAGTTGTTGCGCGGACAACGTGTTGTAGACGGAGAAGGAGGTCGCGCCGACGTGCTGGGCACCCACTTCCAGCGGATAGAACTCCACGCGGTTGCTCATCATGAGCGCGACCGTGTCGCCGCGGCCGACGCCGAGCGCCGCCAGGCCCGCCGCGGATTCGCGAACCGCGGTGGCGTAGTCACGCCAGCTGATGGTCTTGGTGTCGCCCGGGGTGCGCAGCGCGATGGCATCCGGGTCGAGTGAGGAAACGTGCTGGAAAGCGGCACAGAGGGTTTCGAAGCGGTTGCTCGACATGGGTGATCGTCTTTCGGTTTTCAGACCGCCGTGGCGGCAGGGGGTATCGAGGATCGAGGTCATGAATCGCCCTGCGGCACCGAAGGCGAAGCGAGCCTCCGGTGCGAGCGCGGGCATGACCTGGAAGACGTGCATCTGGTCGGGCCAGATCTGGAGCTCACACGGCGCGTTCACGGCGCCGAACCGGTTCGCCAGCTCGGCGGCGTCGGCGGCGAAGTACTCCGACTCCCCTGTTTGAATCAGGGTGGGCGGCAGCGACTTTCCGTGTTCGGGACGCAGATCGAGAGGCTCACCCGTGAATTGGGCGACGGCTTTGACGGACAGGGAATAGGACATCACGTCACGGATGACCGTGCCGCCGCGCGCGGTCGCCAGGCTCAGATCGGTCATGGGCGAGAACAACACCAGCGCTGCGGGCGCCGGAAGTCCCCGTCCGGCGGTGGCGATGACGAAGTCGGCGGCGAGGTAACCACCGGCCGAATCACCGGCGACGATGATCCGGTCCGGGGAGAAACCGCGCCGCAGCAACCATCCGTACGCGTGCGCGACGTCGTGTTGCGCGCAGGGGCTCGGGTATTCCGGAGCCAGACGGTAGTCGACCACGAAGACAGGCGCGCGAGTCGTGGTCGACAACCTCGACGCCACGCCTCGGTAGGCGCGGGCCGAGCCCGCGACGAACCCGCCGCCGTGCACATACAGCACGACCGCGTCGCCACGAACAGCTTTCGGGCCGGTGACCAGTTCACCGTGGACCTCGCCGTCGTCCACCCGCGTGACCGCCGTCCCGGCCAGGCTCGGGCCGACGACGCGCATTGTGGCATCGATGGCCATGCGGGCGAGTCGCAGAGTGGTGGTGTTGACCGGCAGCACCGCCGCGAGCGGCCGGACCGTCCGTTCCGCCATCAGCCGCGCGGCCCGCGTGCGCAAGGATCCGCGCAGGCGCGCGGTCACCGGCTGTTCGCCCGTCCCTCGACCCGCTCGAGCAGGTCTCTGACCCTGTCACTGCCCGCGAGTTGGGCGTCGAGCACCACGTTGATCGCGCCGCGGAGCAGGGCGTAGGGCTCCCACCCGCGGGGGGCGATGGTCCGCGGCGCTCGGCGGGCGATGCCATCGGCGAGCACGGTCGCCGCCTGGGTGGCGGTGATCCGGATGTTCAGCGGCCAGGGCAGCATGTGGTCCAGCGACCGGCCGATGTCGTCGGCGTCGAGCGTGGTGTGGGTCATCTCGGTGTCGACGACCCCGAAATACGCCACCCCGGCGCTGGCGCCCACCGCGGCGAGTTCGACCCGCAGCGCTCGTCCGAACTGTTCGACGGCGGCCTTGCTCATCATGTACGGCGAACCGGCCATGCCCGGTGCGAACGAGGCGCACGACGACACCACCACGACGTGCCCGCGCGCGGCGATCACGTGGTCGAGTGCCGGATGCACGGTGTTGAAGCACCCGTCGAGATTCACGGCCATCACGCGATCGAAGTCGCGCGGGTCCATCGTGCGCACGGTGCTCGGCCGCGGGGTGACGCCAGCGTTGGCGACCACCACATCCAGATGTCCGACGGTGTCGACGGCCAGGGCGACCGCGGCCGCCATCGCCTCCCGGTCGCAGACATCGGCGGCGATCGCCAGCGCCCGCGCACCGAGCGACCGGGCGGCTGCCTCGACAGCAGCTCGGTCGATGTCCACCAAGACAACGAAAGCACCACGGGAATACAGGATTTCGGCCAGTTCGAGGCCGATTCCCTTGCCCGCGCCGGTGATCAGGACAGCTTTACCCGCCACGTCGTAGGAAGGCTGGGCGAACAGCTCGAGCGGGTTGACGGCGGAGATCAGCATCAGGCACGCACCTCGTAACGCTCGGCGTCGAAGGAACTGGTCCGGCGCCGGTATTCGAAACTCCAGCTCGGGTAGAGACCGGCGTTCTGCCCGTCGAGGGTGTAGTAGCTCTCGCAGCCACCGGTCAGCCAGACCGTCGAGGTGCTGCGACGGCGCATCTCCTCGACGAAGCGGTCCTGGGTCGCGCGGCGCACCTCCACCCGCTGGGCACCGCGGTTGCGCAGGGTCTTCATGGCGTCGACGATGTAGGCGATCTGGGATTCGATCATGAAGATCGCCGACTGGTTGCCCGCCGCACCGAAGGGGCCGAGGGTGAGGAAGAAGTTCGGGAACCCGGCGATGGCGGTTCCCAGATAGGTGTGGCGTTGTGTGCGCATCAGCTCGCCCACCGAGGCTCCCGAGAGTCCGGTGATGCGATCGTAGGTCGACGGTGTCGGCTCGAAACCGGTGCCGTAGATGATCGTGTCGACGGGGATCTCGTGGCCCGCGCGGGTGACGATCGAATACGGGCGGACCTCCGCGATCCCGTCGGTGACCACCTCGACATTGTCCTGGTCCAGGGCGGGCAGGTAGGCGTCGGAGAAGATCGCTCGTTTACAGCCGATCATGTAGTCGGGGGTGAGCTTCGCGCGCAGTTCGGGGTCACGGACCTGGCGGCGCAACTGCCACCGACCCAGCATCTCGTAGGGGTGCCGGAACCGGTTGTCGACGAAGCCGACCAGACCGAAACCCTCGATCGCCGTGTACCAGGCCGCCCGGATCGCCTTGCGCGTCAACGGCACGGTGCGCAGGATGAACCGCTCCAGCTCGAGCGTGCGGCGGTCCATGCGCGGCACGATCCACGGCGCCGACCGTTGGAACACGGTCAGCGCGGCCACTTTCGGCTGGATCTCGGGAATGAACTGCACCGCGGAGGCGCCGGTTCCGATCACCGCGACACGTTCGCCGAACAGGTCGTGCTCGTGGTCCCAGTGCAGCGAATGGAAGGTGCGGCCGCGGAAGGTGTCGATCCCGGGCAGGGACGGGTACTTCGCCTCGGCGAAGATGCCGGTCGCCGAGATGACGAAGTCCGCGGTCAACTCGCCTGCCGAGGTCTCGAGGCGCCAGAGCGTGTCGTCCTCGTCCCAGCGAGCCGCGAGCAGTTCGGTGTTCAGTCGTAGATGGCGCACGACGTCGAACTCGGTGGCCACCGACCTGATGTAGTCCAGGATCTCCGACTGCTTGCCGTAGGTGCGCGACCAATCCGGGTTGGGCGCGAACGAATAGCTGTAGAGCTGCGAGGGCACATCGCACGCGCAGCCGGGGTAGGTGTTGGCCTGCCAGCTGCCGCCCAGATCGGCGGCGCGCTCGAGGATCACGAGATCGTCGAAACCGGCCTCGCGCAATTTGATCGCCAGGCCGATGCCGCCGAAACCGGCACCGATCACGACGATGTGGCGGTGTTCGGTCATGACACTTTCCTTCCGTGCAGCACGGTGATCAGCCGATCGACGATCTTGTCGGTGGCGGGGCCTCGGGTGAACGTGGTGAGCGCCAGCGGCGACGGGAAACGTTGCCGGGTGGTCGCTTTGGCGTAGGTGAATTCCTTGAGCCCGTCGGGTCCGTGGACGCGACCGAAACCGGAGTCGCCGACACCGCCCAGCGGCAGCCCGGCGATGGTGGCGTGCGCGACATAGGCGTTGATCGAGGTCGCGCCCGAGCGGATCCGATCGGCGATCCGGCGGCCGTTGCGGCGGGAGAAGACGGTGCCGCCGAGCCCGTAGGTTCCGGCGTTCACCCGCTCGATCGCCTCGTCCATGTCGCGCACCCGCGTGACGGTGAGCGTGGGGCCGAAGGTCTCCTCGGTGACCGCCACGGCGTCCTCGGGGACGTCGACGAGAATCGTCGGTTGCACGAACTGGCCGTCGATGGTGTCGGCGCCGCCGAGCACCGCGCGCGCACCCCGAGCCAGCGCGTCCTCGATGTGGTGGCGGATGATCGCGATCTGCTTGGGCATCGTGACCGGGCCGATCTTGGCCGCGCCGGTCCCGGCGTGCACGTTCTCGGCGCGGCTGACCAGCTTCGGCACGAACGCGTCGTAGACCTCGGTGTGGACGTAGACGCGCTCGACGCCGAGGCAGGTCTGCCCGGCATTGGACATTCCGCCCCACACCGCGGCCGCCGCGGCCGCATCCAGATCGGCGTCGGCATCGACGATGAGCGCGTCCTTACCGCCGAGTTCCATCAGTACCGGTGTCAGGCTCTCCGCGCACGCCGCCATGACCCGTCTTCCCGTCGCGGTGGATCCGGTGAAACCGATCTTGCCCACCCCGGACCGGCACAGCGCGGCACCGGTGTCCCCCATCCCGGTGACGATTTGCAGCACCGGCTGCTCCGGCACGACCAAGTCGAACCGGCGCGCGAGCCAATGGCCGACGCCGGGGGTGTATTCGCTCGGTTTGCAGACCACCGCGTTTCCGGCGGCCAACGCGAACGAAATCGAGCCGAGCGGGGTGAAGACCGGATAGTTCCACGGCCCGATCACACCGACCACACCGAACGGCCGGTACTCCAGCGTGCATTCCTGATTGAACGCGAGCAGACCAGGATTCACCGAGCGAGGGCCGAGGACCTTGCGCGCGTTGCGTGCCGCCCACGCCAGGTGCTCGACGGCCATCGCGATCTCGAGCGCCGCGTCCGACAGTGGCTTGCCCATCTCTTCGTGCATGAGGTGCGCGAGTTCGACTCTCCCGCTGACGATCTCGCCTCGCCACGCGTCCAGCCGCCGGGCCCGCTCGGCGAAAC
The DNA here is from genome assembly GCF_001612825.1 of Nocardia caishijiensis NBRC 108228. Lineage (GTDB taxonomy): Bacteria > Actinomycetota > Actinomycetes > Mycobacteriales > Mycobacteriaceae > Nocardia > Nocardia caishijiensis. Next base: position 14,264 of record NZ_BDBE01000041.1, read on the forward strand.
CGAGCGCCGACCACCACTGCCCCGCCCCGCGGGCGGCCTCGACGGTGGCGTCGACCTCGGCGGCGGTGTGGATCGGGTAGCTGCCGACCACGGCTCCGGTGGCCGGTGAGACGACGTCGAAGGAGACGCTCGGCGCGTCGAGTGATGTCATCGGGGGTCCCTCCGTGCCACGGCGAGCGCGCCGCGGGTGAGGCCGCGCGCGATGGAACCGGTGACCAGGGCGTTGACCGGTGCACCCGCCCACAGGATCGGCCGGAGTGCCGGTTCACCTTCGAGCGCGAAGGTCCACGTCACCCGGGTGTCGGCACCGGCGGGCTCGACGACGATGTCCTCGGCGAACCGGCGCAGTCCAGGAATGGACGCGGAATCGACGGTGAAGGTCATCCGTCGCCCTTCGTCCCAGCGGAAGAAGCGTTCGGTCAGCGCCACGCCACGGGCGAGGGTGACGGTGCGTACCGTCCCGACGCCGAAGGGACGCGGCGAGTGCCACCGCACATCGGTGACGGCGTTCGCCCACGAGACCAGGGCGTCGTCGGCGGTCAGTGCCGCCCACACGTGTTCGGACGCGGTCGGCACGTCCACGACATGGACGTGGCGGCGGGCGGCGGTCGCGAGGAACCGGTCATCTGATTCAGCGAGCGTGAAGGTGCGTCGCATCGGACGTGGTCGTCCTTTCTGCACTGTGAGGGATGCTCAGAGGTCGAGCACGAGCGAGGAACCGGCCGCGCGGGAGACACAGGTCAGCATGTGGCTGCCGCGCTCGGAGTCCAGGAGTTTGCGGTCGCGGTGCCGCACCTCGCCCGCCACGACCGCGACCTTGCAGGTGCCGCAGAATCCCTGCCTGCACGAATAGACGACGTCTCGGTCGCCGCGGGTGAGGGCGGCCAGCACCGTCTCGTCCGCTGCGACACGGATCGTGGTTCCGGAGCGGGCCAGTGTCACGTCGAACGCCTCGCCGTCCACGACCGGCAGCGCGGAGAATCGTTCGGTGTGCAGCGATCCGGTCGGGTCGACGGTGAAAGCGCACCGCTGCGCGGCCTCCAGCAGTGGCGGCGGACCGCAGACGTACACCGACGCGCCGGGTTCGGCGCGACCGAGCAGGTCCACCGCCCGGGGCACACCGAACTCGTCGTCGGGCCGGATGTCGATGTTGTCGCCGCCGAAGGTGGCCAACTCGTCGAGGAAGGGCATGGTCGAGCGCGAGCGGCCGAGGTAGATCAATTGCCAGCGCGCACCGGCGCGGGCTGCCGCGCGGACCATCGGCAGGATCGGGGTGATCCCGATCCCCCCGGCGACGAACAGGTAGGACGGCGCATCGATGAAGTCGAAGGCGTTGCGGGGGCCCCGGATTCGCAGCGATGCCCCGGCTGCCAACTGCTCGTGCACCTCCACCGAGCCTCCGCCGCCGTCCGCGATGCGCCGCACCGCGATCCGGTAGCGACTGCGGTCGGCGTGGTCGCCGCACAGTGAGTACTGACGTAGGCGACCCGACGGCAACACGATGTCGATGTGTGAGCCCGGCCGCCACGGGGGCAGCACGGCGCCGACCGGTGAACGCAGTGTCACCGACACGACGTCCTCGGCGATCGGCTCGATCCGATCGACACTCAGCTCGATCTCGAAACCACTGTGGCGCACGGGTTTCGGCTGCGAGATCAGCGATGCCGCGCGGCTCTCGACGAACAGCTGCCGGTAGCCGTCGGCGACAGCGGCCAGGGCACGAAGACCCACCGGTGGCGTGTACTCCGGCATCGTGTCGAGCACCCCCGTCATCGCTGCGCTGCCCGGGCGGCGGGCGAATGCGCGAGGTAGCGCAGCGCCCGATCCATCGGCCCGAGCTGGGAGGGGTGGAAACCGGGGCGGAGATAGCGCGGGATCTCACTGATGAACAGGCCGAAGCTGGGGATGACACCGCGCACTGTCGCCCGGACCAGCTGCACCGGGAAGGACGGGCCCTTGCGCGGCGCCGGATCCTTCGCGTACAGGTAGGCCGAGGCGACGAGGAACGTCGCCAGCAGGGTGGCGCTGGCGGCCACCGCCGTGCGCGCCTTGCGCACATAGCCGCCGTCGAGATACATGTACGCGTCGTAGACCACGCTGCGGTGCTCGACTTCCTCGGCGCCGTGCCAGCGGATCAGGTCGAGCATGGTCTGATCCATGCCGAGATCCTCGAATTTGTCGTTCTCCAACAGCCATTCGCCGATGACGGCGGTGTAGTGCTCCATCCCCGCGAACAGGGCCAGGCGCTCCTTGAGCCATTCCTCCTTGGCACGGCCGGTCAGGCCGTGGTCACCGAGAATCCGGTCGACGAACCAGGCGAACGTCTCGACCATCGAGTCGACATCGAGACCGATCGACTGCAGGTGATCGCGGGCGCCCGCGTGGCTGCTCGCGTGCATCGTCTCCTGACCGACGAAGCCCTGCACCTCCTCGCGCAGCCGCTGGTCCTCGATGAACGGCAGCGCCTCGGCGAGCGCCTGGGCCATCGCCCGCTCGCCCTCGGGCAATACCAGGTGCATCACATTGATGACGTGCGTGGCGACGACCTCGCCCGGGATGTAGTGCATGGGCACGTCGCTGAAGTCGAAGTGCACGTCACGCGCGTTGATCGCGTGCGCTTCCTCACGGTGGTGACGCCTCTTTGCGTCGGCTGACTGGGCCATAACCACACGGTACGATGCGACACATTTAATTGCAATGTTGCAGCAACAAATTTTGTGGATATGTTGCATCGGCCGGGCGATTGATATCGTTGCGGCATGGCCGCGGCACCCCTCACCTCCACCGACACCGCCGATACCGACGACGCGGCGTCCCGCATCCTCGACGCCGCACTGGTCCAGTTCGGGCACGTGGGTGTCAAGAAGACGACCATCGAGGACATCGCCCGCCGCGCCGGGGTCGACCGCGCCACCGTGTACCGGCGGGTGGGTTCCCGCGACGATGTGGTCCGCGCGGTATACGCCAGGGAGATCGCGCGGGTGCTGACCGAGCTCACGTCGTTGTCCGACAACCCCGACAGCCTCGAGGACCTGGTGGCGGACACCCTCGTCACCGTGGTGCGGCGATGGCGCGAGCACCCCCTGGTCAATCGATTGCTGGTTCTGGAGCCCGAGCGGGTGTTGCCCCAGCTCACCGTCGACAGCGCGCAGACCATGGCGATGTCGATCGCCAGCACTACCACCATTCTCGGTCAGGCTGTCGACGCGGGGCTGCTGCCGGACCTACCGGACCTGACCGCCCGCGCCGAGATCGTCTGTCGCATAGCCCATTCGATGATCCTCGCGCCGTCCGGCATGCTGTCACTCACGACCGAGGACGAGCTCCGGGAGTTCGCCCGCCGCTACCTGGTCCCGATCATCACCCGGTGACCGTACCGGCGCGTCACAGAGCTGTCTCGTAGGTCGACAGCCCGCCCCAGCACATGCCGACGGTGATATCCACGGCCTGCTGCTTGGGGATCGGCCGACCCACGTCGAGCCGGTGTCGGTCGAAATACACCGTCCCCGCCGAACTCACCCTGGTCCGCGCGACGGTGTCCGCACTGACAGCGGCGCGGACACTGTCGACCATCCGATCCAGGTACTCCTGCAACACGGCGAGGTACAGATCGAGCTTGCCCGAGAAGTGGCTGTAGAGAACCGGTTTGCTGATCCCGGCTCGCGCACTGATCTCCTCCATCCGTGCGCCGTGATACCCGTTGACGACGAACACGTCGCGCGCGGCGGCCAACACCACCCGCCTACGGTGCGCTCGGCGGCCGTCGCCGCGCACCGCGCGAGCCGGGTTCTCGGTGCCCGGCAGCGCCGAGCACCGAGACGTCGTCTCCGTCGTCGTCACCATCAGCCGAGTGTTTCGCCCGCGGCGGCCTTGGCCCGCAACGACTCCGGGACCTCGAACCGGTCGCCGTAGGCGGCGCGCAGCTCGTCGGCGCGGGCCACGAATCCGGCCAGCCCGCCCGCGTACTGGTTGATGTACTGGATCACGCCACCGGTCCACGCGGGGAACCCGATACCGAAGATCGACCCGATGTTCGCGTCCGGGACGGTGCGCAGCACGCCCTCGTCGAAACACCGCACGGTGTCGAGGGATTCGGCGAACAGCATCCGTTCCTGCATGTCGGTGAACGGGATGCCGTGGTCGGGGCGGGTGTACTTCTCGACCAGACCGGGCCACAGGCCGAGCTTCTTGCCGTCGGCGTCGTATTCGTAGAAGCCGCGCCCCTCGAGTCGGCCCGGCCGATCGAATTCGTCGACCATCGCGTCGACGAGCGGGTAGGCCTTCGAGTCGACCCAGTTCTTGCCTTCGGCGAGCAGGTTCTCCTTCAGGCTGCGCCGAATCTTCTGTGCCAGCTTCATATTGATCTCGTCGGCCAGCGCCAGCGCACCGACCGGATAACCGGCCTGGGTGGCGGCCTGTTCGACCGAAGCGGGGTGCACGCCCTCGGCGACCAGGGCGATGGCCTCGTCCATGAACTGACCGATCACCCGGCTGGTGAAGAAGCCACGGCTGTCGTCGACCACGATCGGGGTCTTCTTGATGGCGAGGGTGTAGTCGATGGCACGCGCGATGGCCTCGTCGCTGGTCTGCTCGCCGACGACGATCTCGACCAGCGGCATCTTGTCCACCGGGGAGAAGAAGTGCAGACCGATGAAGTCCTTCGGCCGCCGCACGCCCGTGGACAGATCAATGATCGGCAGCGTCGAGGTGTTGGACCCGAGCAGCGCGTCCGGGTTCACCAGGTGCTCGATCTCGCCGAACACCGTCTTCTTCAGGCTCGGATCCTCGAAGACCGCCTCGACGACGAAGTCGCAGCCCGCGGCGTCGGCCGGGTCGGCGGTCGGGTGGATGCGGCCGAGGATCTCGTCGTACTTGTCCTGGGTGATCGCGCCTTTGCCCAGCGCCTTGTCGAGCAGCTTGCGCGAGTACGCCTTTCCGCGTTCGGCGGCCTCGATGGTGACGTCCTTCAACACGACCCGCATGCCCGCGCGGGCCTGCACATAGGCGATGCCCGCGCCCATCATGCCCGCGCCGAGCACCAGGACCTTCTCCGGCGTGCGCACCGGGAAGCCTTCGGGGCGGCTGCCGCCCTTGTTGATCGTGCCGAGATCGAAGAACAGGGACTTGATCATGTTCGTCGAGACCTGGCCGCAGATCAGGTTGGTGCAGTAGCGGGTCTCGATGGCGAAGGCGGTGTCGATGTCGACCTGCGCGCCTTCCACGGCGGTGGCCAGCACCGCGATCGGCGCTGGCATCGGCGCGCCCTTGAGCTGCTTGCGCACATTCGCCGGGAACGCGGGCAGGTTCGCCGCCACCGCCGGACTGGCCGGAGTGCCGCCGGGGATCTTGTACCCCTTCACATCCCACGGCTGCGCGGCCTCGGGGTTGGCCGCGATCCAGGCGCGGGCCTTGTCGAACATCTCCTCGCGGGTCGCGGCGACCTCGTGAATGATGCCCACCTGCAAGGCCTTCGCGGGCTTCATCCGTTGGCCCTGGCCGACGACATTGAGCACCGCGCCGGTGATACCGAGCAATCGCACGGTCCGGGTGACACCACCGGCACCGGGCAACAGACCGAAGGTGACCTCGGGCAGGCCGAGCAGGCTGCCCTTGGCGTCGAGCGCGATCCGATGATGGGTGGCCAGCGCGACCTCGAAGCCGCCGCCGAGTGCGGTGCCGTTGATCGCGGCGACCACCGGCTTGCCGAGGCGCTCGAGCCGCCGGAACGCCGCTTTGTAGGTGTCGAGGCCGAGCGCGATCTGCGGCGCGGTCTGCGGTGTCGCGTTCATCAGCAGGTTCAGGTCGCCACCGGCGAAGAAGGTGTCCTTGCCGGAGGTGAGGATGACGCCGTCGAAGGTGTCCTTCTCGGCCTCGAGCCGGTCGACGGTGGCGGTGAGGTCGCGGGCGAAGTCCTCGGTCATCGTGTTGGTCGACTGGTTCGGGTCGTCCATGGTGAGCACGAGCACCCGATCGGCACCGAGATCCCAGGAAATCATGTTGTCAGTCATTGCTTTTCGTTGTTCCTCAGGTGTCGCAGACCGCGCTCAGACGCGCTCGATGATGGTGGCGATGCCCATGCCACCGCCGATGCACAGGGTCACCAGCGCGCGCCGCGCGCCGCGCCGCTCGAGCTCGTCGACCATGGTTCCGGTGATCATGGCGCCGGTCGCACCCAGCGGATGACCCATGGCGATGGCACCGCCGTTGACGTTGAGCTTCTCGTCGGGGATGTTCAGCTTCTTCTGGTAGTTGAGCACCACCGAGGCGAACGCTTCGTTGAGCACGAAGAGGTCGATGTCGTCGACCGTCAGCCCGGCAAGCGCCAGCACCTTCTCGGTGGCCGGGACCGGCCCGGTCAGCATGATCGTCGAGTCGCTGCCGCTCACCGCGGACGCGACGACGCGAGCACGTGGCGTGAGACCCGCTGCCGCACCGGCGGATTCGCTGCCGACGAGGACCAGCGCCGCACCGTCCACGATGCCCGAGGAGTTGCCCGCGTGGTGGACGTGGTCGATCTTCTCCACGTGGTGGTAGCGCTGCAACGCGACCGCGTCGAAGCCGCCCATCTCCCCCATCACCGCGAACGACGGGGCCAGCGCGGCGAGGCTGTCCACGGTGGTGTCCGGGCGCATCAACTCGTCGTAGTCGAGCAGGACCGCACCGTTGATGTCGACGACCGGCACCACGGATTTGGCGAAGTAGCCACCCGACCACGCCGCGGCGGCCTTGCGCTGTGAGCGCACCGCGAACGCGTCGACGTCCTCGCGGGTGAACCCTTCGAGGGTGGCGATCAGGTCCGCGCTCACACCCTGCGGCACGAAATAGGTGTGGTAGTTGGTGACCGGATCCATCGCCCACGCACCACCGTCGGAACCCAACGGCACCCGCGACATCGACTCCACGCCACCGGCGATCACCAGCTGCTCCCACCCCGAACGCACCTTCTGCGCCGCGGTGTTGACCGCCTCGAGGCCTGAGCCGCAGAATCGGTTGAGCTGCACACCGGCGACCGTGTCGGGCAGTCCCGCGGCCAGGGCGGCGGTCTTGGCGATGTCGGCGCCCTGGTCACCGACGGGTGAGACCACGCCGAGGACGATGTCATCGATCGTCGCCGGGTCGAGCCCCGGGTGGCGGCGCTTCAGCTCCTCGATGAGCCCGACCACAAGGTCGAGCGGTTTGACGCCGTGCAGAGCGCCGTTCTTCTTGCCGCGACCGCGTGGCGTGCGGATCGCGTCGTAGATGAATGCTTCGGTCATGATTTCCTCGAAACTGGGTCGCGAGACCGGTCAGCGGTGGGTGAATTCGGCAGGACGCTTGTCGACGAAGGCGCTCATGCCTTCCTTCTGGTCGGCGGTGGCGAACAGGGAGTGGAAGACGCGGCGTTCGAAGCGGGTGCCCTCGGCGAGGGTGGTCTCGAAGGACCGGTTGACCGATTCCTTGGCGATCATCGTCACCGGCAGCGACATGGTGGCGATGGTCTCGGCGACCTCGGCCGCGGTGGAGAGCAGCGCGTCGGCGGGCACGACCCGCGCCACGAGCCCCGCCCGTTCGGCTTCCTCGGCGTCCATGGTCCGCCCGGTGAGCACCAGATCCATCGCCTTGGCCTTGCCGACCGCCCGGGTGAGCCGCTGGGATCCGCCGATGCCGGGGATGACGCCGAGCTTGATCTCGGGCTGCCCGAACCGTGCGGTGTCGGCGGCGATCACGATGTCGCAGAGCATGGCGAGTTCGCAGCCGCCGCCGAGCGCGTAGCCCGCGACGGCGGCGATGGTGGGTTTGCGGAACTGTGCCAGTCGGTCCCAGCGGGCGAAGTAGTCGTCCATGAACATGTCCATGTACGACTTGGACTGCATCTCCTTGATGTCGGCGCCCGCGGCGAAGGCCTTGGCCGAGCCGGTGATCACGATCGCGCCGATCTCGGCGTCGGCGTCGAACTCGTCGAGTGCGGCGACGACGTCGTCGAGGACCTGGGTGTTGAGCGCGTTGAGGGCCTTGGGCCGGTTGAGGGTGATCCAGCCGACGCGGTTCTCACGCGCGAGCAGGATGGTGTCGTAGTCGGTCATTCGGTGCCCTCTCCGCGCTGTCTGATGTCGGTGATGATCGCGGAGAAGTCGCGTCCCGCATCCGTGTTGTTGAAACGCTCGTAGATCGCGGCGGCGAGTTCGCCGAGCTGCCCGTCGATTCCGTTGGCACGCAGGGCGTTCGCCGCCAACGTGAGATCCTTCGACATCAGCGCGGTCGCGAAACCGGGCTGGTAGTCGTTGTTGGCCGGGCTGTTCGGGACCGGGCCGGGGACGGGGCAGTAGCTGGTGAGTGCCCAGCTCTGTCCCGACGCCGTGGAGACCACGTCGAAGAACGACTGGTGACTCAATCCGAGCCGCTCGCCGAGGACCAGGGCTTCGGACAGTCCGATCATCGAGATGCCGAGCAGCATGTTGTTGCAGATCTTGGCGGCCTGTCCGACCCCGACGTCACCGCAGTGCACGACCTTGCCACCCATCACGCTCAGGATCTTGTGCGCGGCGGCGAAGTCGGCGGCGGCACCGCCGACCATGAAGGTGAGGGTGCCCGCCGTCGCGCCAGTCACCCCGCCGGAGACCGGGGCGTCCAGGGCGCGGTGACCCGCGGTCACCGCGCGCGCCGCGGCGGTCTTCGCGTCGGCGACATCGATGGTCGAACAGTCGATGAACAGCGTGCCCGGTGCGGCGGCGGGCAGGAGTTCGGCGTAGACGTCGAGGACGAGTTTGCCCTTGGGCAACATGGTGATCACCACGTCGCGGTCGACGGCCGCTTCGGCCGCGGTGTCCACCGCCGTCGCGCCTGCGGCACGGGCGTTCTCGCGTGCCTCGGGTACCGGGTCGAAGGCGAGCACGTCGTGCCCCGCCGCGACCAGGTTCGCCGCCATGGGTGCGCCCATGTGACCGAGCCCGAGGAAACCGATCTTTGTGGTCATCACTGTGCCTCCTGGGCGGTCGCGTCGAGTTCCCTGTCGCCGAGGTCGGCGAAGTACGCCGCCACCTGTGCGTCGGTGACCTCGGCCAGCGACGCGGGCTTCCACTGCGGATTGCGGTCTTTGTCGACGACCTGGGCGCGGATCCCCTCGACCAGATCGTGCGAGCCGAGCGCGGCCACGGAGACCCGATACTCCTGCTTCAGCACCGATTCCAGGCTCGGCACGTCCCGCGCCGCGCGCAACGCCCGCAGTGTGACCTTCAGCGCGACAGGCGATTTGGCCAGCAGGTCGTCGAGCGCCTTGGTCGCCTCGGGAGCGTCGGCGGACTGCAAGCGGGCCGCGATCTCCTCGACGGTGTCGGCGCTGTAACAGGCATCGATCCAGTGGCGCTGAGCCAGCAGCTCCGACGGTGGCGCCTGCTCGGCCACGGCGGCGATCGCGTCGTCGACGGTCGCGGTGCGCAGCGAGTCGAGCAGCGCCGGGACGGCCGCCGAGGGCACGTAGTGGTCGGCGAATCCGGTCGCGACGGCGTCGCCCGCGGTCATCCGCGCGGTGGTGAGCGCGACATGGGTGCCGAGTTCACCGGGTGCGCGCGAGAGCAGATGGGTGCCGCCGACGTCGGGCACGAATCCGATGCCGACCTCGGGCATCCCGATGCGGGACCGTTCGGTGACGACGCGGTGACTGCCGTGTCCCGACAGGCCGACGCCACCGCCCATCACGATGCCGTCCATGATCACGACGTAGGGCTTGGCATAGCGACCGATCAGCGCGTTGAGGATGTACTCGTCACGCCAGAACACCCCGGTCGGCGAATCGGGGCCCGCGTTCCCGGTTTTCGCGTCGGCGTGGATGGCGACGATGTCGCCGCCCGCGCACAGGCCGCGCTCGCCCGCGCCGGTGACCACGACCGCGCGCACGGTGTCGTCGACGGCCCAGGCCCGCAAGGCATCGGTGATGGCCAGGACCATCGCGTGGTTGAGCGCGTTGATCGCCTTGGGCCGGTTCAGGGTGATGCGGCCGAGGCCGTCCTCGACGGTGATCAGCACTTCGGGTTCGTCGGTCATGCCGCTCCTGTCATCGCGCGGGAGACGACCACCCGCATGATCTCGTTGGTCCCCTCGAGGATCTGATGCACCCGCAGGTCGCGGACGATCTTCTCCAGGCCGTATTCGTGCAGGTAGCCGTAGCCGCCGTGCAACTGCAGCGCCTTGTTGGCGACCTCGAAGCCGGTGTCGGTCGCGAACCGCTTGGCCATCGCGCACAGTTCGGCCTTGTCCGGCAGCCCGGCGTCGAGCCCGGCCGCCGCCCGCCACAGCAGGGTTCGCGCCGCTTCCAGTTCGGTGCGCATGTCGGCCAGCTCGAACCGCAGCGCCTCGTTGTGCGCCAACGGCTTACCGAAGGCGTGCCGCTCGCCGAGGTAGCGAACGGTCTTGTGCAGCGCCGCCTGCGCACCGCCGACCGAGCAGGCGGCGATGTTGAGCCTGCCGCCGTTGAGACCGTTCATGGCGATCGAGAACCCGTCGCCCTCGGCGCCGAGCCGGTACTCCACGGGTACCCGCGCGCCGTCGAGGATCACCTGGCGGGTCGGTTGGGCGTTCCAGCCCATCTTCCGTTCGTTGGGCCCGACGGTCAGACCCGGCGTGTCGGCGGGCACGATGAGCGCCGAGATGCCGTGCGAGCCCGGGCCTCCGGTGCGCACCATCATCACGTAGACGTCGTTGGATCCGGCGCCGGAGATGAACTGTTTGGCACCGGTGAGGACATAGTCGTCGCCGTCGCGAACCGCTCTGGTGCCGATGGCCGCCGCGTCGGAACCGACTCCGGGCTCGGTGAGGGCGTAGCTGCCGAGCGTCTCCAGGGCGGCCATGCCCGGCACCCAGGTGCGGCGTTGCTCGTCCGTGCCGTACTCATCGATCATCCAGGTGGCCATGTTGTGGATCGACAGGTAGGCCGCCATCGTCGGGCATCCGGTGGCGAGCTCCTCGAAGATCCGCACGGCGTCGAGCCTGCGCAGTCCCGAGCCGCCGACGTCCTCGCGGGCATAGATGCCGCCGAGCCCCACCGGTCCCGCTTTGCGCAACACATCCACCGGAAAGTGCTTGCGCTCGTCCCAATCCAGGGCGTTGGGCGCCAGGAACTCGTCGGCGAACTGGCGCGCGGTCTCGACGATCGCGCGTTCGTCGTCGTTGAGAGTGAGCACCGGGTCAGTCCATCGTCGGGATGACGAAGGCGTTGGTCTTCGCGGGGGCCGCGGGCCAGCGTTGCGTCACCGTCTTGGTCTTGGTGTAGAAGCGGATCGAATCCGGGCCGTGCTGGTTGAGATCACCGAAGCCCGAACGCTTCCAGCCGCCGAAGGTGTAGTAGGCGATCGGCACCGGGATCGGCACATTGATCCCGACCATGCCCACCTGTACCCGCGTCGCGAAGTCACGCGCGATGTCGCCGTCGCGGGTGAAGATCGCCACGCCGTTGCCGTATTCGTGCTCGTCGGCCAGGCGCAGGGCCTGCTCGTAGTCACCGGCGCGCACGACGGTCACGACGGGACCGAAGATCTCCTCCTGGTAGATCCGCATGTCGGGGGTGACGTTGTCGAACAGGCTCGCGCCGACGAAGTAGCCGTCCTCGGCGCCCTCGACGACCAGGCCGCGGCCATCGACGACCAGTTCGGCGCCCTCGTCGACCCCGATCTGGACGTAGCTGTTCACCCGATCCACCCCGTCGCGGCCGACCAGCGGGCCGAAGTCGGCACCCGGATCGTCGGAGCGCCCGACATTGAGCTTGTGCACGCGCTCGGTCAGCTTGGCGACCAGCCGGTCGGCGGTCTCCTGCCCCACCGGCACGGCCACCGAGATCGCCATGCAGCGCTCGCCCGCGGACCCGTAGCCCGCGCCGATCAGCTGATCGGCGACGTCGTCGAGGTCGGCGTCGGGCATCACGATCGCGTGGTTCTTGGCTCCGCCGAAGCACTGGGCGCGCTTGCCGTTCGCGGTGGCCGTCTCGTAGATGTACTGGGCGATCGGGGTCGAGCCGACGAAGCCGACCGCTTTGATCCGGTCGTCGCGCAGGATGGTGTCGACGGCTTCCTTGCCGCCGTTGACCACGTTGAACACCCCCGGCGGCAGCCCGGCCTCCAGGAACAGCTCCGCCAGGCGCAGCGGCACCGACGGGTCGCGCTCAGAGGGCTTGAGCACGAACGCGTTGCCGCACGCCAACGCCGGTCCGGCTTTCCACAGCGGGATCATGGCGGGGAAGTTGAACGGGGTGATACCGGCGACCACACCGAGCGGCTGGCGCATCGAGTACACGTCGATGCCGGTGCCCGCGCTCTCGGTGTACTCGCCCTTGAGCAGGTGCGGGATCCCGACGGCGAACTCGATCACCTCGAGCCCGCGCTGGATGTCGCCCTTGGCATCGGCGATGGTCTTGCCGTGCTCGGCGGACAGCAGCGCCGCCAGGCTGTCGATCTCCTCGTTGACCAAGGTCAGGAACTTCATCATGACTCTGGCGCGCTTCTGCGGGTTGAACGCCGCCCACACCGGCTGTGCGGCCGCCGCGTTGGCGATCGCGGCCTCGATCTCGTCGGCCGAAGCCAACGGCACCCGCGCCTGCACCTGCCCGGTGTTCGGATCGAACACCTCGCCGAACACCCCCGAGGTGCCGCTGACGTGCTGTCCGTCGATGAAGTGCGTGAGTTCGCGAACCATACCTGCCTACTTCTTCAAGTCGTCGTACGAAGGGCGATAACTGGAGGGGCTCCGATAGTTGGACGCCCAAGCATCGCAACGATGACAGCTTGTTGACATCGTGTCAACAGCTCCCTCAGTCCGACCCGGCGCCACTTTCCGCACTATTGACAGATCGCCAACAGTGCGGTCACGCTTACGCCGAGTCCCCCGCCAGCAAGGAGAACCCCGCATGAGCCCCGCACCGACCGACCGCACCTCCGACGTCCGATCAGAGCTGCAAGACTTGGCCGAATTGGCGCGGACCTTCTTCGTCGACACCGTCGGTCCCCACCGCGAGGAGTTCGCCGAGCGGGGTTATCCCAGCCGCGAGGTCTACCGGCGGGCCGGGGAGCTGGGCCTGCTGTGCATGTCGGTTCCCGAGGAATACGGCGGCGGCGGTGGCACTTTCGCCCACGAGGCCGTGTTGTTCACCGAGCAGGTGAAGGGCGGCGATTCCTCGATGCAACTCGGCGTGCACACCGGCATTGTGCCGCACTACATCCTCGCCTACGCCACCGAGGACAACAAGCGGCGCTGGCTGCCGAAACTCGCCTCCGGCGAGTGGATCGGCGCCATCGCCATGACCGAACCGGGCACCGGTTCGGACCTGCAGAACATCGCCACGAAGGCGGTCAAGGACGGTGACGACTACCTGATCACCGGCGCCAAGACCTTCATCTCCAACGGCCGCAACTGCGACCTGCTGATCATCGCCGTCAAGACCGATCCGACACAGGGCGCCAAAGGTGTATCGCTGGTGGTCGCCGAGGTCTCCGACGACACTCCCGGATTCGAGCGCGGCCGCCTGCTGAAGAAGATCGGCCAGAAGGGTCAGGACACCACTGAACTGTTCTTCGACGGCTTGCGAGTACCCCAGGCCAACCTGCTCGGATCCGCCGAGGGCGAGGGCTTCATCCAGCTCATGCAGCAACTACCCCAGGAACGGCTGATCTGTGGTGTCGCGGCGGCGGCCGCGATCGAGGCCGCCGTCGAGGAGACGCTTGCCTACGTCAAACAGCGCACCGCGTTCGGTAAGCCGTTGTTCGCCATGCAGAACACCCGGTTCGAGCTCGCCGAGTGCGCGACCGTCGCCGAGGTGGTTCGCACCTTCGTCGATTCCGCCGTCGACAAGCACCTCCGAGGAGCCCTCGATGTCAAGACCGCAGCGATGGTCAAGTACTGGACCACCGATCAGCAGTCGCAGGTGATCGATCGGTGCGTGCAGTTGCACGGCGGCTACGGCTACATGGAGGAATATCCGATCGCCCGGATGTGGGCCGACGGCCGCATCGCCCGCATCTACGCGGGCGCCAACGAGGTCATGAAGGATCTCATCGCCCGCTTCCTCTGACACCCGGTCGGCCCGCGAGCCCGAAGTTCGTGCGGGACAGGAAGAATGGCCGCCATGGATTGGACGAATGTGGCGGTTGCCTCGATCACTGTCGCCGGGACGCTCGGTGGTGGCATCGTGACCCAGGTCTTCGCGATTCGCAGCAAGCGCATCGATGCGAAGGCGCAGCGCGACAACCGGGCCGAGGAATTGCGGGAGCTCGCCCGGAAGGAGAGCACCGACGAGAAGCGGTCGGTGTACGCGAGCCTCAACACCGCCGCGCATTCGTGCCGGACCGCTATCCGCCACCACCTGGACGAGAAGTGCGGCGGCCGTCCGGCTGATCTCGCCAAGTTCGAGGCTGCCCGGGAGGCACTGCGCGACAGTTACTCCCGGGCGCAGATGGTGGTTTCGGACCGCGCGCTCGATTTCGCGTCCGAGGTGAATCGCTGCCTCGACATCGGCCATCGCGCGGCGCTCGAGATCGACGAGAACGATTCCGTCGCGGTCGCGGCGCTGTATCACTACGTGGACGTCTCGCTGGGTTCGGCTGTTCGACTCCTGCGCCGGGCGATCCGGGAGGACCTCGGCATCGCACCCGATGCGGATACCGACCTCGACGGCCGCCTCGCCGAGCTCAGGCTCGTCCGCCATGCGTTCGTCGGGAGAACACCCGCCGCGATCGAGCAGGCCGCGCAACCGGGAGGTGAGGTGGTCTCGTCCTGACCGTCTAGCGTGCCGGAAGCCGCACCGACACACGCAACCCACCGCCGGGACGCGCGGTGAGAGTGAGCGCGCCCGCGTGCGCTCGGGTGATGCTGTCGGCGATGGCCAGCCCGAGGCCGACGCCCGAATGGTCGGTGCGGATGCGTTCGGAGCCGCGCCGGAACGGTTCGACGAGCGTGGCGACGATGGCCGGACCGAGTGTCTCGCCGGTGTTCTCGACGGTCAGGGTCACGGAATCAGGGTGACGGCGGGTGGTAGTCCAGGCGGTTCCGCCGGGCCGGTTGTGCACTATCGCGTTGTGCACGAGGTTCGTCGTCAACTGGAGGAGCAGTGCGTGCGAACCGGTGGTCGGCGTCGGCTCGCCCGCGGTGTCGAGGGTGATGCCCAGCTTTTCGGCGAAGGGAAGCAGTGTCTCGGTGGCTTCCTCGGCCAGCAGCGACAGGTCGACGGGCTCCGGGGTGAACGCGCGCTGGTCGGCACGGCTGAGCAGGAGCAGCGCCTCGGTGAGATCGATGGCACGGGTGTTGACGGTGTGAAGGCGCTCGATCAGGTCGTCGGGCGGGTCGGTGCGGGCCACCTCGAGCATGGTTCGGGTGATCGCCAAGGGCGTGCGCAGTTCGTGGGAGGCGTTGGCGGCGAACCGCTGGTTCTCGGCGACGTGGGCTTGGAGCCGGGCGAGCATGGTGTCGAACGTGTCGGCCAGTTCGCGGAATTCGTCGGCCGCGCCCGCGAGCCGGATGCGGTGCGACAGTGAGCCGTTGGCGGCCAGGCGGGCGGCGGCGGTGATCCGGGTGAGCGGGGCGAGCATGCGCCCGGCCAGGAACCACCCGCCGACCAACCCGAAGACCATCAAGAAGACCAGTACGGCCGCCATGAACGGCGCGAACGAACGGAGCAGAAGCCGTCGGTCGATCCAGAAGTTGCCGCTGGCGTTGATCCACCCGGCAGGCAGGTAATAGAGATAGAACACCAGGACGGCGACGAGCAACAAGGTGCCCGCGAGCATGACGAAACCCGCGTAGCTGAGGGTGAGTTTGAGGCGGACGCTCAGTCCGGGTGGCCTATCCACCGTCACCTCCCGTGCCGATGCGGTAGCCGACACCGGGAACGGTCTCGATGATCCACGGTTCACCGAGACGTTTGCGCAGCGCCGAGACGGTGATGCGCACGGCGTTGGTGAACGGGTCCGCGTTCTCGTCCCAGGCGCGTTCCAGGAGTTCTTCGGCGCTCACCACCCCGCCGTCGGCCGCGACGAGCACCTCGAGCACCGCGAACTGTTTGCGGGTCATCGCGACGTAGCGGCCGTCGCGGTACACCTCGCGGCGGAACGGGTCCACCCGCAGGTCGGCGAGTTCGCGGACGGGCGGCCTGCTGTGGGCGCGCCTGCGGTCGAGGGCGCGCAGGCGAAGGACCAGTTCCCGCAGTTCGAAAGGTTTGGTGAGGTAGTCGTCGGCGCCGAGCTCGAATCCGGTCGCCTTGTCGTCGAGGCGGTCGGCGGCGGTGAGCATGAGGATCGGCAGCCCGCTGCCGGTGGCCACGATGTGGGCGGCGATCTCGTCGCCGGACGGGCCGGGGATGTCACGGTCGAGGACGGCGATGTCGTAGGTCGTGACAGCGAGCAGTTCCAGCGCGGTGTCCCCGTCGCCCGCGATGTCGGCGGCGATGGCTTCCAAACGCAGGCCGTCGCGGATGGCTTCGGCCAGATAGGGTTCGTCCTCGACGATGAGTACACGCATCGACTCTCGATTCTCCCAGCGGGAACATATCGTCGGCGTATCGAAAATCGCATACGTGCCCGCAACGCCGCGTTGTCTTGACTGACAGCATGAATCAGAGAAATACCCGCCGAATTCTAGCGAGTGCGGTCGCCGCGCTCGGCGCGGCCGGTGCGGTGGCGATCGTTGTCAACCATCCCCCGAACCGGTTCTCCTCCGTCGCGTTGTCGCTCGACATTCCGCGTGGCGATCCCGGTTCGCCCGGTGCGGGGGTGTTCGACGACCAGTCCCCCTCGGTGGCACGTCTCGATCCCGCGTTGCTCGACGCGCTCCGCCGCGCGGCGGTCGACGCGGGGGCCGAGGGGGTCGAATTCGTGGTGACCAGTGGTTGGCGGTCGGCTGACCATCAGACGCGGCTGCTGCGCGAGGCGGTGGGCAGGTACGGATCCGAGGCCGAAGCCGCACGCTGGGTGGCCACCGCGGAAACCTCCGCGCACGTGTCGGGTCACGCGGTCGACATCGGGCACAGTGCGGCGACGACGTGGCTGTCCGCACACGGAGCCGCCTACGGACTGTGCCAGATCTACGACAACGAGTCCTGGCACTACGAACTGCGACCTGACGCGGTGGTGAACGGGTGCCCGGCCCGGTATGCCGATCCCACCGAGGACCCGAGGATGCGGCGATGACCGTTCGCGTGCCCGCGAAGCTGATCGTGTTCCGGTTCTCTGTGGTCTACTTCGTGCTGTTCTGCCTGCTGAACACCTATATTCCGTTCGCATGGCTCGGGGTGGTCGGGCGGTGGGTGCGTCGCTATGTGAGTCCCTGGGACATGTCGCTGACCGACCCCGTCACCGGATGGGTCGGACGGACGTTCTTCGGCGTCGATGCGGTGCAGCACCGGGACTCCGGCGCCGGTGATCAGGCGGCGGTGTGGGTGCTGGTGCTGTGTCTTCTCGTTGTGGCGGTGGTCGTCGCCACGGGATGGACGGCATGGGATCGCCGCCCGACACATCCCCGGCTCACCGCCTGGTTCTCGCTGTTCCTGCGACTGTGCTTGGGTGCGCAGATGGTGGGGTTCGGTTTCGCCAAGCTGATCCCCACACAGATGCCCCGGCCCTCGTTGGCGCACCTGCTGCAGCCGTACGGCGATCTGAGTCCGGCCTCGGTGCTGTGGTTGCAGGTCGGTACTTCTCCCGCCTACGAGATGGCGCTCGGTGCTGTGGAAGTCGTGGCGGGTCTGCTGCTGTTCTTCGCGCGCACGACGGTGCTCGGCGCGGTGTTGTGTCTGCTCGCTACGGCGCAGATCCTGCTGCTGAACATGACCTTCGACATTCCGGAGAAGCTGCTCGCCCTGCACCTGCTGTTGATCAGCCTGGTGCTGCTCGTGCCCTACCTGCGACGGCTGCTCGACGTCTTCGTGCGGCAAAGAGGGTGCGCCCCGCTGTCACCACCGTCGCTGTTCGCCGACGAACGGAAGAACCGCGTCGCGACATGGTTCGTGGCGGGTCTGGGGCTCTGGGTGGCGCTCGGCAGCGGGTACGACCGGTGGGTGGTGTGGCAGGAACAGCACGGGGCAGGCAGTCCCAGGTCCGAGTTGTACGGCATCTGGGACGTGCGGGAATTCACCGTCGACGGGCAACTCGCTCCCCCGCTGACCACCGACGGAACCCGTTGGCAACGAATGGTTTTCGAGCGTCCCGGGTCGGCGACCGTGCAACGGATGGACGGTGAGCTCGTACCGGTCGGAGCCGACCTCGAAGGCGGACGACTGGAACTCGCCGAAACGGCGGGACCGTTCGCGACGCTGTCCACCGAGCGTCCGACCCCGGATCTCCTGGTTCTGCGCGGAGAACTGCACAACCGTCCTCTCGTCGTCACCTTGGAGCGTCGGGACCTCGACAGTTTCCCGTTGCGCGGTCGTGGGTTCCACTGGGTCCAGAACTACCCGTACTTCCGCTAGGCGAGCTCCCACGCCACGTGAGGCGGTCACCCGTCGAGTCGGATTCGGATACCCACCATCCGTTCCCGACCACCACGCAGCGCGCTACCAACCAGCCCGATCCGGGCGAGGAGACCGTACTTTCGCTTCATCAGCTCGATGACGTGCGCCCTGTCACCGGGCGCCAGCACTTCGGCGATGCCGGACACCGCAGGACCGCGCGGTGCGCCGCGCCGATCGCTCGCGCACACCGTCACCCGGCCGCTGTTGCGGATCCGTTTCACCTTTCCGGCGTCCAGGGCGCTGCAGACCGCCAGCGCCGGGCCGTCGCGCATCACCCAGACCGGCGTGGCGACCGGGGTGCCGTCGCGCCGGAAAGTGGTCAGCAGCAGGTACTTTCCGGCCGCCAAGTCGTCCAGCACGGTATCTAGAGGTTCCATGGCAATATACTAACCAGTTAGTTACCTACTTCGGCCGAGTCTTCTCGACGGTCGGCTCGGCTGGAAGGACTCCGATGGGGCGCTTCGTGTGGACGCTGCTCGCGGGCTTCGCGCTCGGTACCCCGGCAGTGCCCGTCGGTCTCTCGCTCTCCCTACCCGCGCCGGTCGCAGTGGTCGCGGTACTCCTGGGCGCGGGCTGTTGTGTCGCCTTCGCGGTCTTCGCCATGGAGCGCGTCCGGCGGCACTGGCAGTCCTGGCGACTCGGCGCGAAATCGGCTGCGGTACTTCAGGTTTCACCATTTCATACCGCCGAGAAACCGGGCGCGGCCGCAGCGGAGTCCCGGCTGTCCGGCGTCGCGGGGCAACGGGCTCGGCGAATCCTTGCCCGCTTCGGTGTCGTGGGTTTCGGAATACTCGGGCCCGCGCTGTTCGGCACGTGGGGCTCGGCACTGCTCGGTGCCGCGCTCGGCATTCCTCGGTGGCGACTCATCCGGTGGTTGATGACCGGGATCACCCTGTGGTGCACCGTGCTGGCGGTCGCGTCGGCCATGGCCTTCGACGTCGCCGGGATCGGCTGACCGCCCGGACCGGGACCAGCCGCCGCGAGCCGGTGGCGCACCCGGCAGCCGAAACTACGATGACCGCATGTCCCGAGCCGACGCCACCAAGGCCCGCATCCTCCGAGCCGCCACCGACGAGTTCGCCACATACGGAATCGCCGGAGCGCGGGTGGACCGGATCGCCAAGGCCGCGTCGGCCAACAAGAATCTCATCTACGTCTACTTCTGCAGCAAGGACCAACTCTTCGACGCGGTCTACGAAGCCCACGTCACCGATGGGCTCGACTCGGTCCCTTTCACCCCCGACGACCTGCCCGAGTACGCGGGACGACTCTTCGATTACAGCCGCGAACATCCCGAGGTGACCCGGCTCGCCACCTGGCATCGCCTCGAACGCCGCGATCAGGACCCCACCGGGACGGCCGCGCCGCGTGCGGACAAGCTGGCTGCGTTGGCCGATGCGCGCAAGGCGAACGATGTCGGCTCGGCCTTCTCGCCCACGACGCTGCTGACCCTCGTCGTCGGCATCGCGCTCGCCTGGGACCCGAGCAACCCCGCGCATGCGCCCGCGGTCGAGAGTGCCGAAGATCGCCGTCGCGCCGTGGTAGAGGCCGTGCGACGCCTCCTGTGACCGCGCGTTCAGCGTTACCGGGTTGTTGATTGATTCCTCGGTGTGTTCGGAGCAGAGTTGGACTACACAGCGCGACGTCACCCCTCCCGAGCAGCTGCTGATCGGAGAATCATGGGACACCGGACGAGGTTCGCAGTGTTGGTCGCGACCGCGAGTTTGTTCATCGCCACGGCGTGCGGGACGTCGTCGGACACCGCCGACGAGACCACCGGCACCTCGCCCGGTCCACCGGCCGAGCCCGCGTACGTGGCCACGCTCCGGCCGATGATCGACCAGCTCATGAAGGACAATGTGATCCCCGGCGCCGTCGTGCTCGTCGAATCGCCGAAGGAGGGCGACTGGACCGAGGCCTTCGGTACCCGTGTCATCGGCGCCGACGACGCCGTCTCCGTGGACGACCATTTCCGGATCGGCAGCAACACCAAGACCATGACCGTGACGGTCGTCCTGCAGTTGGCGCAGGAGGGCAAGCTCGCGCTGGAGGATCCGATCGCCGACTACTGGCCGGGCGTGCCGAACGGAGACGAGATCACGATCGGTCAGCTCGCCGAAATGCGCAGTGGCCTGTACAGCTACACCTTCGACCCGCAATTCAATGCCACACTCGACAGCGACCCGGACAAAGTGTGGACGCCCGAGGAGTTGCTGGCCATCGCCTTCGCCCACCCCGTCAATTCCGCGCCGGGCGAAGAATTCGAATACAGCAACACCAATACCATTCTGCTCGGCCTCGTCATAGAAAAGATCACGAACATGTCTGCCGCCGAGAATTTCCGGCAGCGGATCTTCGAACCGCTCGGGCTGAAGCACACGTCGCTGCCCGCCGCGACGGATCTCTCGATCCCCGACCCGCACCCGCAGGGGTACGCGTTCGGCACCAATGTCTCCACGATCGACACGTTCGCCCTGCCGCCCGAGGAGCAGGCCGCCGCCCTCGCGGGGACCCTGCGGCCCGCCGACACGACCGACGCGAGCCCGTCGTGGGCGTGGACCGCCGGTGCGGCGATCTCGACGGTCGACGATGTCGCCACCTACGTGCGGGCACTCGTCGAGGGCGATCTGCTGGACGAGCAGATGCAGCGGGTCAGGATGGACAGCGTCCAGCCCATCGATCCGGCCGCTCCCGACGTGGCCGGATACGGGCTCGGGCTCGTCCGATTCGGGACGCACCTGTTCGGGCACGACGGACAACTCCCCGGCTTCATGTCCTTCATGGGACACGATCCGGAGTCGGACCTGACGATCGTCGTTCTCACGAATCTGGCGACGGTGCCGTCGGGCGAGGGGTCGGCGCTGGTGCTGGCCAAGGCCATGCTGCCGGTCTTCTACGGTGCCGCGGCGGTGCCGGACAGTCCGACCGCACCGGATGACGACGGCACACCGAGCGCCCCTCCCGGCCCGACCACCACGCCCCGCTGACGACACTCGGAGCACCGGTCTCAGAGTGTGCCATGGCACCGTCGAACACGCCATACCACCACGGTGACCTGCCTACCGCGCTGATCAATGCCGCGATCGAACTCCTCGAGGAAGACGGCGTCACCGAGTACCGGAGGCACTGGCCGCGCGAGTCCGTCTTCGGTGTACCGCCGACGGAGCTCGACTCATGTAATCATCATTGCCATCAGCCGAGTTGTCCGCTGCCGATAGAGCGCGATATGTACCGTTGCGGCGCGAAGTTCGGAATACTGTTCGTTACCCCAAGACCCGGGCGCTTCGACACATCGGAGAACTGCCATGGCCACAGCAATATCCGCTTTATCGGCGACCACCGTCGCGCAGGGCGCCGAGGGCGGTGGTGCCGCCCTGGATCAGGTCGCGCTGATGACCGGCGCCGCCGTGGTGGTCGGCGCGGTACTGCTGTGGGTGGCGTTCCTGCACCGGACCCGACGCATCACCTGGTTGCAACGACTCGCCGATTTCAGCGGCCGCGTCATGAACCGGCCAGGCTGGGTGGCGCTACCGATCGCGATGTTTCTCGCGACCATCTTGACCGCGTTCCTCGGCTTCATCTGGGACGTCAGCCTGCACGTCGGCAAGGGCCGCGATGCCGGGCCGCTGGCCAACCCCGCGCACTACTTCATCCTGGTCGGCCTGTTCTTCCTCTTCATGGCGGGCATGCTGGCCGTCGTCCTGCCGCTGGACGAGAAGCCGGGCCGGGCGGCGGTCCGGATCACCCGCGAGTGGTACGCCCCGGTCGGCGGCATCCTCATCGCCGGTGCCGGTTTGTACGCACTGATCGGCTTTCCACTCGACGACATCTGGCATCGGCTGTTCGGCCAGGATGTCACGCTGTGGGGACCCACGCACTTGATGCTCATCGGTGGTGCGGGTCTGTCGCTGGTCGGGGTGCTACTGCTCGAACTCGAAGGCCGATACAACCGGCCCGACCCCGGACGGACAGACGGCCGGGTGCTCTGGGCGGTTCGGGCCTTCGCCTTCGGCGGCCTGGTGATCGGGCTGTCGGTGTTCGGCGTCGAGTTCGACTTCGGCGTTCAGCAGTTCCGGCTGGTGTTGCAACCGATGCTGATCGTCTTCGCCGCGACGATCGCGCTGATCTCGGCGCGACTCACCCTCGGGCCGTTCAGTGCCCTACTGCTCGTGGCCTTCGCCTTCGCGGTGCGTTCTGTCGTCGCGGTCCTCGTCGGCACGGGATTCGAGGCGCCCCGCAATGTTTTCCCGCTCTACCTCGGTGCCGCGGTCGTGGTCGAACTGTCGGCCCTCACGCCGTTGATTCGCAGACCGCTGTGGTGGGGTGCGCTGACCGGACTCGGGGTGGCGACGGTCGGCATCTGGCTGGAGTCGCTGTGGGTCGAGCGGATGTTCGTCAATCCGTGGGTGGCCGGAATGTGGCCCGAACTGCTCGCGATGGCGGTGCCGGTCGGCGTCGCGGGCGGCGTGATCGGTGCGATGCTCGGCACCGTCCTGCGCGGCGAAGCGCTGCCGACGCCTGCGGTGCGGCGTGGACTCGTGGTCATCGCCGTCGTGATCGCGGCCGCGGCGACCACCAATGGGCTCGTCATCCGGGTACCGGAGCACGCGTCGGCGACCGTCGTACTCACCGACGCCGAACCGGTGCGGGGCGGGCGGATGGTCACCGCCGACATCCGGTTCACCCCCGCCGATCTGGTCGGTGCCGATCCGGAATGGGTGGAGATACTGTCCTGGCAAGGCGGCACCGGTGACGACAGTCCCGGCCACGGCCTCGTCGTGGACATCTTGCGACGCGTCGACGACGACCATTTCGTGTCCAACCGCCCGGTACCCGTGCACGGCACCTGGAAGACCGTGCTGCGTCTGCAGGACGGACGCAGGCAAGCCGCGCTTCCGATCTTCCTGCCGCACGATCCAGGCATCGGTGCCGCGGAAGTGTCGGCCCCCGCCACGTTCACCCGACCGTTCGTCGAGGAGATCTCGGTCCTGCAACGCGAGCGGTCGTTCGACCATCCGTCCTGGCTGTTCGGTCTCGCGGGGCTCGTGGTGCTGGCGTGCAGCCTCGCGCTGATCTCGGCGATGGCGTGGGGCGCCGCCCGGGTCAACGACCGCTATCGTGCGGCGGGCAGCACACCGGACCAGGAAGCAGCGGTCGCCACGTGATCGGCGGGGAGCACGTCGACCTTCTCGCCGACCACTCCGTTCTGCTGGCGATCCCGGCGTTCCTGCCCGCTGTCGCGCTGGCCGGGCTGGTGTGGTTCATCGCGATGCGCGACCGACGCGCGGAGAAGCGCGAAAACGACGACGCGACAGCGGAATCCGAACAGGCGAAGCACGGCCAGGAGGATTCGTGAGTGTGCGAGGGCTCGGGCCGATCACGATCGCCCTGCTGGTCGGCTGCTCATCAGGCGAACCGACCGTCGAGCCGATTCCCACAGCTCACACCATCGATATCCGGATCGCGAACGGCGAAGTGTCCCCGGTCAATACGCGGACCGAAGCCGAGGTCGGCCAACGCATCGTGCTGCGGGTGGACAGTGATGCCACCGACGAACTGCACGTCCACTCCGCTCCCGCGCACACCTTCCCCGTCGCGGCGACCGTCGATCAGGAGTTCGCCTTTTCCGTGGCGGTGCCGGGACGGGTGGAGATCGAACTCCACCAGCTCGGACGGACAGTGACGACGCTGCTGGTCCGGCAGTGAACCCCCTCGCCCACGGCCTCCCCGGCGCAGACGACCTACCGATTCCGCTCAGCTACGCGTTGATCGGCGCGGCGTGGGCGCTGACGTTCTCGTTCGCGCTGCTGTTCCTCGCCTGGCGTCGGCCGCGACTCGAACCGGAGTCGCCGGGAATTCCGCTGCCCGCGCCGGTATCCCGGATGATCGACGCGCCCGCGACGCGGTGGGTCGTCTCTGCGGCGAGCGTGGCCGTGACCGCGTGTGTGATCGTGACCGCGATCCTCGGTTCTCCGGATCCGGCCCGGAATCCGGTGCCGGGTGTGTTGTACATCGGCATCTGGGTCGGGGTGATGGTGGCGTCGCTGCTGATCGGACCGGTCTGGAAGGTCGTCTCTCCCGTCCGGGCGATCCATCGGTTCGGCTGCCTACTGCTGCGGCGCGCGCCGGAACGGGCCACTCTCCGCTACCCCGAGCAGTGGGGTCACCTCCCTGCCGCCGTCGGCCTGTTCTCCTTCGTGTGGCTGGAATTGGCTTGGCGCACGCCGGGTTCGGTGAGTGCGGTGCTCACCTGGCTGATCGGCTATCTGGTCGTGAACACGATCGGGCTCGCCCTGTTCGGCACCATCTGGGCGGAGCGGGCCGACCCGCTCGAGGTGTACAGCACGCTGCTCGCGCGTCTGAGTCCGTACGGCCGCGATCGTGCCGGGCGGCCGGTGCTGCGGAGGCCGCTGAACAATCTCGCGGGCACTCCCGGACGCGTCGGATCCGTGGCCGTCGCCGCGGCCTTGCTCGGATCCACCGCCTTCGACAGCTTCTCCGCCTTCCCCCGATGGCGTGAACTGGTCGACGACCTGAGCCCGGTCGTCGACGCGACCCTCGTCCGCACAGCGGGTCTGCTGGTCTTCGTCGGGGTTGTCGGCGGACTGTTCTCCCTCGCCGCGCGCGCGACCGGTGGCGTCTCCCCCACCGATCGAGCGCTGCTACCGAGGCGGCTCGCGCACAGTCTCACCCCGATCGTCGCGGGCTATCTGGTCGCTCACTACTCGACGTTCCTCGTCGAGAAGGGGCAGGCGACGGCGCTCCTGTTCGCGGACCCCCTTGACCGCGGCTGGAACGTCGCGGGGCTGGCCGATCGCGATGTGGCCTACGTGCTGTCGAGCCATCCGAGTGTGCTCGCCACCTGGAAGGTGCTCGCTGTCCTGATCGGTCACCTCCTCGGTGTCGCCGCCGCACATGATCGCTGCCTGCTCCTGCTCCCGCCCGGTCACCGGCTGACCGGTCAGCTGGCGTTGATGCTGACCATGGTCGGCTTCACTTTCACCGGGCTGTACCTCTTGTTCGGGGGGTAGCCGCAGGCCCCAACCATCGGCCGACCCGCTGGTAGTTTGAGCCTGTGCGCCAACGGCATTCGAAGCTCTCGGTCGCGGCCTTCCTGGCAGCCGCGGTGGTCGGTCTCACGTCGGCTTGTGCGACCACGCTGCCCGGTCACGCACAGCCGAAGGCCGGGCTCGCGGTCTGCGACGCGGTGGTGATGTTCGTGCTCGACATCTCGCTGTCGATGGAAGCCACCGATGTGGCGCCCACTCGGCTCGCCGCCGCCACCGCCGCGGCGAAGGACTACGCCCAGCGGCTGCCCCCACGCACACAGCTCGGCCTGATCACCTTCGCCGGAACCGCATCCGTGCAGGTGCGGCCCTCGGCCGACCGGGTCGCTTTCGCTCGCGCGATCGATGCCGTGCGACTGGCCGAACGCACCGCCACCGGCGAAGCGATCTTCAGCGCCCTCGCCGCGATCGACGTACTGCACACGGTCGCACCTATCGAGGGACCACGCAGGATCATCCTGGTCTCCGACGGCAAGCAAACCGTGCCCGCCGACCTCGACGACACCCGCGGTGCGTTCACCGCCGCCCGGGAAGCCAAACGACAGTACGCCGGGATCTCGGCCATCTCACTCGGTACCACAAGTGGTGTGATCGAGATTCCCGGCGCACAGGGCACCGATCAGGTACGAGTGCCTACCGACGAGGACTCCTTGCGCGAAGTCGGTCGGCTCTCCGGCGGCGACTTCCACTCGGCGACAACACTCGCCGAATTGACCGCGGCGCTGGCTGGATCGACCTGTGCCCCCTGATTTCACCCGTCCCGGACCACGTCCACGGTGAGTCGCGGCGGCGGGGCACCGTGCGGCAGGGCTGGGCCGACCGCGAGCAGGGCGCCTGCGGTGCGACCATTCCCCCAACCGAGTTTTTCGCGGTACCGGCCGACGTGTTCGGTCGGCAGGTCGGCCGTCGACGCGAGCGGTGTGGCATCGGGTGCCACGTAGAGCGCGTCGGTCGGGCAGTAGGCCTCGCACATGAAGCAGGTCTGGCAGTCGGATTGTCGGGCGATGACGGGTATTCCGGCCTCGGTTCGGTCGAAGACATCGGTGGGGCATGCCAGCACGCATTTGTCGCAGCCGATGCAGTCCTCGGCACGCAGCAACTCGATCACGAGGCCACCGCCCGGGCGGTGTGGTGCGCGGCAGCGGTTGCTGTCCACGGAGTGTCGAGTCCCCCGGAGATCACGTGGTGATGTTGAGCGGGGTCGGCGTGCGGATGATCGGCTCGTTTGCTCATGCCACGGGTTTCGGTGCGCGACAAGGCCGATCGATACATGAGTCTGCCCACTGCCGTGATCGCCGCGGCCTGCCGGGCACGCACTCGATCCCCGCCGTCGGCGCTCAATTCCGCGACGGCCACGTCCCACAATTCGTCGAGGTGGGACGCGGCGCTACGCAATCGGTCGCCGTGGCGCAAGTAGTTCTTCTCGAACGGAATCAGCTCACGTCGAGCGGCCGCAACCAGTTCCGCCGCGGTGAGCGAGCCGGAACCAGCGGTGCGCAACCCGACGCCGCCCGCACCGGCGACCTCGCCGGTTTCGGAGGCCGATCGCGCGTATCGCGCGGCGCCCGCACCGGCCCAGCTCCCCGACGACATCGCCCACGCCGCATTGTGGCTGCCGCCACCGGTGAAGCCGCCACAGATACGTTCCCTGGTGGCCGCGTCACCCGCGACGTAGAGGCCAGCCACGCTGGTGGCGCAGTCGTCGTCGACCACGTCGATGCCGCCGGTTCCGCGCACCGTGCCCTCGGCGAGCAGGTCGATCTCGAAGCGCTGGGTGAACGGATCGATCCCCCGCCGATCGAATTGCAGGAAGAAGTTCGGCTGACCCACCCGCATCTGCGCCTGCACAGTGGCGTCGGCTCGGTCGAGCTGCGCGAAGACCTTCTGGTGCAGCAGGTTTCGGGCGATCACCGACCGGCCGCGGGTCGACCCCGCGTCCTCGATGACCCGACCGTCCTCGCCGAAGAAGGTGGCGTAGCCGTAATAGGCGGTTTTGGTGATGGTCGCGCCTTTCGGGACGATCGCGTAGGCGTTGGAGAATTCCATGCCCGAGAACCTGGCGCCCACCTCGGCGGCCATCAACGCGCCGTCGCCGGTGTCGACATTGGTGCCGAGCGCGCCGGACAGGAAGGCGCAGCCGCCGGAGGCCAGCACGACCGCGCCCGCCGTGATGCGGTAGTCGCGATCGAGCTGACGCTGATAACCGGCCGCGCCGCACACCGCACCCGCCTCGTCGACGAGAAGTTCGAGCGCGGGAGAATGATCGTGGATCGTCACACCGATCCGCCGGAGCCAGGCGCGCATCCGGCGCATGTACTCGGGGCCCTGCACGCCGGTGCGCAACTGCTTCCCGGTCGCGGGGTCGACCGGGAACGGATAGCGTCCTCCGACGGCGAGTCGGTCCATGTTGAGATAAGTCTGGTCGAGGACCCGATCCATCCAGTAGTGGTCGGCGAGGTAGCCGCCCAGCGCCTCCCGAGCCGCCTTCGCCGTCGCCCGCGCTTCGGCTTCCGGAGCCACGTACCAGACACCGGTACCCGAGGGAGCCGTCGCGCCGCTCGTGCCGCAGTATCCCTTGTCGACCAGGGTCACCCGCGCGCCCGCCTCCCTGGCGTGGATCGCCGCCCAGGCGGCTGCCGGGCCGCCACCGATCACCAGGACATCCGTCCTCGCGGACCAGGTTTCGCTCATCGAAATCGTTCTCCTGTCGGGAACCGGTGCCCGGCCCGGCGGACCGGGCACCGGGAGGGTTGTCAGGCGCTGGTGAACTTCGCCCCGGCCACCGAGGTGGACGCGACGCCGTCGACGCCGACCGGGACGTCGCCCTCGAGGGTGGTGCGGTAGAGCACGCGGGTGACGTCGAGGTGGTCGAGGTCGCTCGGGGCCAGATGGGCGGTGGCGCGGTTGTCCCAGAAGGCGATACTGCCTGTCGTCCAACGGAATCGGACGGTGTAAGCGGGCTGGGCGATCTCGTCGAACAGCAACGCGAGCAGGGCGTCGCTCTGGCGCGGGGTGAGGCCGATGATGCGGGTGGTGAAGCCGGGGTTGACGAACAAGACTCGCTCCCCGGTCACCGGGTGCACCCGCACGACGGGGTGTTCGGTCACCAGCGGCGAGGCCGCGGTCTTGCGGGCGTAGTCGCTGTCGGCCTCCCAGGGCGGGATCCGGCCGCCGAAGCGGTGCTCGGCACGGAGCCCGTCGAGGAAGGTGCGCAGAGCTTGCGGCAGACCGGCGTAGGCGGCGGCCAGGTTGGTCCACTGGGTGTCACCACCGTGTGCCGGGGCGATCTCGGCACGCAGGATCGAGGCCGCGGGCGGGTTGATCAGGGGGGAGACATCGGTGTGCCACTGGTTGGTGTAGCTGAACTTCTTACGGCCGAAACGCTTCTCGTAGAGTCGACTGTCGACGGCGAGGATTTCCGGATACTCGGTCGGCGCGTCGTCGTCGTAGGGGTGCGACGGTGTCACCGCGCCGAAGCGACGGGAGAACGCGATCTGTTCGGCGTGCCCGATGTGCTGGTCGCGGAAGAACAGCACCTTGTACCGGTGCAGCGCCGCGGTGAGGTCCTCGACGGCGGCGGCGGTCAGTTCGGTGCGCAGGTCGACACCGGCGACCTCCGCGCCGATGTGCCCGGCGACGGGGGTGATGTCCAGTGCTGCCGCACTGCGAGGGCTTTCGATCGTTGTCATGTGTGGTCCTTCAGGAGAAGCTGGGTGTGGTCGGCATCAGGCGCTGACCCGGGCGTCGTGGTGGGCGAACCGGCTCTCGACCGGTTCCAGGCCGTAATGCCCACGCAGAGTGGTGGATTCGTAGTCGGTACGGAACAGGCCGCGATCCTGCAGGATCGGCACCACTCGGTCGACGAAGTCCTCCAAGCCGCCCGGCAGGTACGGCGGCATGATGTTGAAGCCGTCGGCCGCACCCGCGTCGAACCAGCTCTGCAGTTCGTCGGCGACCTGTTCGGGTGTGCCGGCGAAGGTTCGGTGTCCGCGTCCGCCGCCGAGCTTGCCGATGAGCTGGCGCACCGTCAGGTCCTCGGTTTCGGCGAGCTCCTTGACCAGGGTGAACCGGCTCTTGCCGCCCTCGATGTCACGCTCGGCGGGCAGCGGTGGCAGCGGCGCGTCCAGCGCGTGCGCGGTGAGGTCGACACCGAGCATGGTCGAGAGCTGGCGCAGTGCGTAGTCGGGTGAGATGAGGTCGGTGAATTCCTGCTCGAGGGCCTTGGCCTCCTCGACGGTGTCGGCGATGAACGGAACCAGGCCGGGCAGCACCTTCAGCTCGTGTTCGGCGCGACCGTATTTCGCCAGCCGCCCCTTCAGTTCGCGGTAGAAGCGGACGCCGTCGGCGAGGGTGCGCTGGGCGGTGAAGACCGCCTCGGCGTGGTGCGCGGCGAACTCCTGCCCCGATTCCGACGAACCCGCCTGCACCAACAACGGCCGCCCCTGGGGACCGCGCGGCGAGTTCAGCGGACCACGCACGCGGAACCGCTCCCCCGCATAGTCGAGGGTGTGCACGCGAGCGGGGTCGGCGAAGACACCGTTGTCGGTGTCGAGGACGATCGCCTCGGATTCCCAGCTGTCCCACAGCGCCAGCGCCACCTCGACGAACTCCTCGGCACGCTCGTAACGACGGGCGTGCTCGGGAATGGCGTCGAGACCGAAGTTGCGGGCCTCGTCGGCGGTGCCGGAGGTGACGATGTTCCACCCGGCCCGGCCTGCGCTGATGTGATCGAGAGAGGCGAACTTGCGGGCCAGGTTGAACGGCTCGTTGTAGCTGGTGGAGGCGGTGGCGATCAGACCGATCCGCTCGGTGACGGTGGCGATCGCCGACAGCAGCGTGACCGGTTCGAACACCGCGAGGGTGTTGCGTTCGATGCGCGGGCCGACGGCGAGGGTGTCGGCGAAGAACACCGAGTCGAGCTTGCCGCGCTCGGCGATCCGGGCGAGGTTCTGGAAATGCCCGACATCGAGGACCCGGTGCGCGTCGGTACGCGGATGCCGCCAGGCCGCCTCGTGGTGTCCGACGCCCATCAGGAAGGCGTTGAGATGAAAGGTTGTGCGGGACATGGGTGACTCCTGGTCAGGCGGTCGGTGCGGTGCGCCAGCGGGACAGCCGACGTTCCAGCGCGACGAGAGCGAAGTTGAAACCGAGACCGATCAACGAGATGGCCACGATGCCCGCGTACATCTGCGGGATCTGGAAGTTCTGTTGAGCGGCCGTGATGAGGTAGCCGAGCCCCGCACGCGCACCGACCATCTCGGCCGCGATGAGCACCAGGATCGAGCCCGCCGCCGCCATCCTTATACCCGTGAAGATGGACGGGACGGCGGCGGGCAGGATCACCTTCTGGAACAACCGCAGCGGCGAGAAGCCCAGCGATACCGCTGATTTCACCAGCAGCGGGTCGACGGTTCGCACACCGGTGATGGTGTTGAGCAGGATCGGGAAGAAGGTGGCGTAACCGATCAGCGCGATCTTCGACGTCTCACCGATGCCGAGGATCAGTACGAAGACCGGCAGGAGCGCCAGGGCCGCGGTGTTGCGGAACAACTCCAGGACCGGGTTCACGAAGTCCGACACCGGCTTGTACCAGGCGATGGCGATGCCCACCGGCACCGCGATCACCAAGGCGATGGAGAAGCCGGTGACCGAGCGGGTGAGGCTGGCCGAAATATGCTCACCCAGTTGACCGTTGGCGGCGAGCTCGGCGAAGGCCTGCACCACCACCGAGAACGGCGGCAGGAACACCTCGTCGACCAGACCGACTCGCGGTGCGAGTTCCCACACGCCGAGCAACAGCGCGAAGGCGAGCAGCGGTTTGGTGACACGCGCCACGGTGGTCAGGGTCGTGCGAGCGGCGCGGTCGAGACCAGCGGGAACAGACACGGCACGAAGGGTCGCCCCCCTCGGGCGCACGAGCAGCGGGACGGCGCTAGACATGGGCGGGGCTCCTGTCGGTGGACGCGGTGACCGCGTTGTCGTCGGCGGCGAGCTCGAGTTGCTGTGCTCGGCTCACCTCGCTGCGCAGTTCGGTCCAGATGCGGTGGCGGTAGTCGCGGAACTGTTCGCTCGAGCGGATGTCGCTGTCCTCGCCGCGGTCGATGTCGATGTCGATCACTGCTTTGACCCGACCCGGCCGTGAGGTGAGTACCGCGACGCGCTGCCCCAGGTAGACAGCCTCGTCGATGCCGTGGGTGATGAACAAGATGGTCTTGCCGGTGGTACGCCAGATGCGCAGCAGTTCGTCCTGCAGCGACTCCCGGGTCTGCGCGTCGAGGGCGGCGAACGGTTCGTCCATCAACAGCACCTCGGGATCAAAGGCCAGACTGCGCGCGATCGCGACCCGCTGCTTCATACCGCCGGACAACTCGTGCGGGTAGCGGTCGCCGAATCCGACGAGCCCGACGAGTTCCAGGTAGTGGTCGGCGATCTGCTTGCGTTCCTTGCGGGCCACGCCCTTGGCTTCCAGGCCGAACTCGATATTGGCGCGGGCGGTGCGCCAGGGTAGGAGCGCGTACTGCTGGAACACCACACCTCGATCGAGGCCAGGACCGGTGATCGGGGAGCCGTCGAGCAGGATCTGTCCCGAACTCGGTGTGCTCAGGCCACCGAGCAGGTCGAGCAGCGTGGACTTGCCGGAACCGCTCGGCCCGACCAGTACCAGGAACTCCCCGGCGCCGACGTCGATCGTGATGTCGTCGACGGCGGTGAACTTCTCCGTCGTACCACGGACGGCGAACTGTTTCCCGACACCGCGCAACGTGAGTTTCGCTGTCGTCTCACTCATTTCGCGGCCACCACCTCTCCGGTCGGACCGCTGGCGGGCTGGTAGGTGCCGTTGGCGTAGGGGTTGTATTCGTTGGTGTAGAGATCCTTCGCGGCGATCTTGCCCTCGGGCAGTTCGCCGTTGCGCACGAGCCAGTCGATCCAGATCTGGATTTCCTTCTCCGCGATCACCGCACCCGGCACCGGAATTCCGATGCTGCGCCAGTAGTCGAGCAGCTTCAGATTCTCGTTGCGGCCGCGCTTGGTGATGATGTCGGTGAATTTGGCGATCACTTCCTCGCGCGGCGTGACCTGCAGCCACCGGGTCGCCCGGGCCGTGCCCTGGACGAAGTCGGCGACGGCCTCGGAGTTCTGGGCGATGAAGTCGGTGCGGAACACGTAGGTGCCGTAGTCGAATTCACCGAAGATGGCGGTATCGGTGAACAGCGGGCGCACCCCGCCGCGCCCGACCGCCGTTTCGCGCCACACACTGTTCAGCGCGCCGACATCGATCTGACCGCTGCGCAATGCCTCCTCGGTGTTGACCGGCGGCACGACGATCAATTGCACCTGCTTGATCTCGGCCTCGGTCAGTCCCTGTTGATGCAGCCATTCCCGGGTGACGAACTCGTGGTGGGCACCGAGGGTGTTCACACCGACTTTCTTGCCGATCAAGTCACGAGCGGTGGTGATCCCCGAATTCTCCCGGACGAAGTATCCGGTGAAGGATTTGTCGTCGGAACCGTAGGAGCTGAGCACCGACCGCACCGGTGCGCCACCGGCGGCAAGCTTGACCACCGCGCCGTTGAACGCGCTGCCGAATTCGATCTGTTTGGTGGCGGCGGCCTGGATATTGGCCGGGCCGCTGGTGGTGTCACCTTCCCATTGCAAACTGATCTTGCTGAAATAGCCGAGTTCGTCGGCGAGTTCGTACGGGGTGACCAGGCCGGTCTGGCCCTGGTACCGCAGCACGGTCCTGCCGTCGGCGGTCGTCGGCGCCTCGGCGGCGCCGCACGCGGTGACCACCGCGAGTGCGGCGGGAGCGACGAGGGCGGCGGCGAGCGCGCGCAGCGAACGTCGTCGGAAGATGGTGGGCAACATGATTCGGATTCTTTCGACGGTGGACAGTCGGGGAGGCAGCGTGAGACGGCGACGAGGAATCGCGCCGTGCGGTCAGCTGCGACAGAATCCGGGGGAAAGGCGCATCAAGTCCACCGTACGACGGCGAACGAGCGCAAGAAATTCGAGCATGTCGGAAACTTTCGGTGCAGGTGCAGTGAAGAATTCACCGCAACGCATTTCATGATGCCCTGCGATATTACGGCCGGACAACAGTGATTTCGCATAGTGGAAATCACCGTGCGTCGAATTCCGTACCTGCGGCGGCGGTGTGGAAATACGGGCCGATACGCACCGCGATCCGGTGCATGGCGGGCACGACGGCCCGGACGAGGTCGTGGTCGAGGCGCACCGCGCGTGCCTGCACTCCGAGCGCTCCCCACACTTGTCTACCCGGCCCGAGTACCGGGACCGCCACCGCACGGATCGGGTCCTCGCCGTCGATCTCCTCGACCGCGAACCCCCGTTTGCGCACCGTATCGATCAGCTCGCCCCGGCCACCACCGACCGGGGTGTGCGCGAGCAGCGCGTGCCCGACGGAACTGGTGTGCAGCGACCTGCGCTCCGGGGGAATCTGGTTGTGGCAGAACGACACCGGTGGTCGCGCTTGGAAGACGGTCAAGGCCTCACCGGCATCGGGAACGCTGAGCGACACCGTGATCTTGATACCGGCCGCGAGCGCGTAGAGGTGCGGCGCGGCGGCGTCGAGCCCGAGGCGGGCCAGTGCGGGCCGCGCCAGGCTGGCCAGACCGTGCCCGATCCGGTAGCGGTCGCTGGTCGGGTCCTGCTCGAGCAGTCTGCCGCGCACCAACGCCTGCGCGAGCCGGAAAGTCGTGCTGACCGGCAAGCCGCAGCGTTGCGCCATCTCACTCAGCGACAACTCCGGGTCACCGCCGCGGAAACATTCGAGTACCCGCACCGCACGGTCGACAGTCTGTGCGCCGGAACGCGGCGGCTCGGTGACGGGCATGGCGGCTCCTACTCGATGAGAGGCCTGAACTCTCGCCGGTCTCGTGAACAGGTGCAATGCTTCCGCGCACCCTCAGCGGAATTCGCGCGGCTCGGTCCCCGGTGTCGAGACGGTCCATCGACACCGAGGGTCCGGCGGATCAGGCTCGGTCAGCTCACGGGCAGGAAGCGGTTGTCGGTCAGCGCCGCGTAGTCCGGCAGCGGCGTACCCGCCGGGATCTTGCCCTGGCTTTCGGCCCACCGCCCCAGCTCCGTGAGCTTGCCGGGCAAAGTCGGCGGCAAGTGCAGGGTGAAGTCGAATTGCGGGAGGACCCCACGCAGGAGGTCGGGGCGCAGTGCGGTGGCGGCGGCGACCGCCTCCACCGCGGAATCGTCGAGGGCCCTGAGTTTTTCACCGGCCTCCGACAGCGCCGCGAAGAACGCGGTCAGCGCCTCGGCTTTACCGGCGACGGCGTCCTGCGTCGCCAGGTAGAGGCTGTGCTGGTTGTAGCTGCCTCCGGTCAGCTCGACCGCGTCGGCACCGAGAGCAGCGACCACCTGCGCCTGGTACGGCTGGAAGATCGATACCGCGTCCACATCGTGCCTGGTCGCGGCGGTGACCGTCGCCGAGGGTGCCACCTGCACGAGGTTGGCCGTGATGTTGTTGTGCGACAACGTACTCGCCGCGAAGTACGCCGCACTGGTGCCAAGTGGCGTACCGATGGATTTGCCCGCCAGATCCGCCACGTCGTCGATTCCCGCGCTGCGCCGGGCGATGATGCGCGAGCCTTCCCAGCGTGAACCGTCGCCGACGATCCGCAACGAGGGTGACCGGGTGAGGACCGCGGAGGTGGGTACGTCGGCGGCGGTGGCGATGTCGACTTGTCCGGCGGCGACCGCCTGCAAGGCTTCCACGCCGGACGGGAAGTTGACGACTTCGACTGTCACATCGTGCTTGTCGAACAGCCCGGTCCGCTCGGCGACGGGAATCTGCGCCCAGGACGGGTCGACGACGAATCCGACGGTCAGCTTGGTCGGATCGGCGCGGTCGGCGTCACCGCAGGCGGTGACGGTCGTGAAAGCGAGAACGGTGAGCGTCGCGGCGAGGATGCGACGAGGGGAGATTTTCACAGTGGTCTGTCCTAGGTCGAGAGGGTCAGGCGATGGCGTGGTCGATGCCGAGTTCGTGATGCAAGAGCTTGCGCAACCGGCTGTAGCCGGGCTGCTCGGCCAGCGCGTCGGACGGGCGTGGTCGAGCCAGTGGGTTGTCGATGCGGTCGACGATGCGACCGTCCCGGAGTACACCGACGGTGTCGGACAGCCGAATCGCCTCGTCGATGTCGTGGGTGACGAACACGACGGTGCGGTGGTATCTGGTCCACAGGTCGATGAGCAGGTCCTGCATTCTCAGCCGGGTGAGCGCGTCGAGTGCCGCGAACGGTTCGTCCATCAGCATCACTGTCGGCTCGCCTGCCAACATGCGGGCGATACTCACCCGCTGGCGCATTCCGCCGGACAGTTCGCTCGGCCTGCGCGCACCCACGCCGTCGGGCAGCTCGACGACGTCGAGAAGTTCGGCGATCCGGGCGGGCCTTTCGCGGGCGCGCACACCTCGCGCCCGCAACGTGAACTCGATGTTGTCGGCCACCGACATCCACGGAAAGAGGACGTCACGCTGGAAAGCCATGCCACGACGCGGATCCGGTGCCAGCACCGGATCACCGTTGTCGGTCACCTGCCCCGAGGTGGGCGTGATGAGACCGGCCAGACAGTGCAGCAGCGTCGACTTGCCGCTGCCCGAGGCGCCGACCAGCACGGTGAAGGAACCGTCGGGGATCGACAGGGTGATCCCGCCGAGTGTCGGAGCTGGTTGCCCGGGATAGCGCACGACCAGGTCGCGGATGTGAATCGCCATGTCAGTGCTCTCTTTCCGACCACTTCGTCAACGGCGCCGTGGACGAGGCGATCACGAGATCGCAGACGGCGCCGATGATTCCGAGGACGATCAGGCAGGCGATCACCCGGTCGGCCTGGGAGAACATCTGCGACTGGTAGATGCGGTAGCCGATGCCCGCCGTGGTGCCGGTCATCTCGGCGACGACGATGAGTACGAATGACATCGCCGCGCCGACACGCAACCCGGAGACGATGTCGGGTGCCGCTTCTGGCAGCACGATCTCGAGCAGGGTCTGGCGCCGCCCCGCGCCAAGGCAACGGGCAGCCTGGAGATAGTCCTGCGGCGTGCTGGACAGGCCGGTGTGGCTGTTGATCCACACCGGCACGAAGACGCCGAGTGCGATGACCAGCGCTTTGCTGTCCTCGCCGAGCCCGAACCACAGGATCGCCAGCGGAACGAGCCCGATGGTCGGGACCGGAGCGAGCAGCCGCAGCACCGGCTGGAGCAGTCGACGCCCGGTGGCGGTGGTCACGGTCAGCACGGCGGCGACGATGCCCGCGAGCGCGCCGATGCCGAATCCCGTCGCGGCACGACGCACACTGGCGACGATGTCGTCGGCCAGCAGGCCGTCGAGCCACAGACCGTACCCGGCTCGCGCGACCTGGGGCAGTGCCGGGAACAGTTCGGCGGGGAATCGCCCACTGGCCGCGACCAGTGTCCAGCCGAGTGCGGCCAGCCCCAGCCCGACCACAGTCCATCCCAGCGTCTTCGAGCGCCCGACCCAGATCGGTGTCCCGGTGCCACGGCGGGGCCGACGTTTCGTGGTCGCGGGATCGACCGCGGTCGCGGTCCCCACACCGGTCGTCATGTCGTCGCCCGCCCGTCGACCGCCTGCGCCGCCCCGTCGGGGACCCAGTCGAAGGGAACCGATTGCGCTCGGTAGACCAGCGGCGTCAGCGTCAACCGATCGACCCCGGGGACGCGGGGTTCGCGAACCTCGGGCTCGCCCGCGACGCCGTAGCCCTCGTAGGGGCTGTGGTATTCCCAGACCACGGCGCCGTCCGGGGTCACCTGGAAGATCCGGCCGCGCATGCCCTCGGTGATGAGGGTGTTGCCGTTGGGCAGTCGCTGGGCGTTGCTCACGAAGGAGCTGAAGAACGTCCACGACGGACGTCGCGAGTCCTCGGCGGTGTATTGCCACACGATCTGCTCGGTCGCCGGATCGATCTCGAGGATGCGCGAGCCCGCGTAGATGCCGAGCGGGGCAGGCGGATAGCCCGCACCACCCTGGTTGTCGAAGACCAGGATATTGCCCGCTCCCGGCAGTCCCGGCGCGATCATGTGCGGATTGTGCTGGCCCGAGATCTGATCGACCGGGCGCGGCACCTTGTGCACGTTGATGCGCTGATGCTGGGCGCCCGGGACCTCGTCGAAATACGGGCCGAGCTGCCAGACGATCGCACCGGATGTCTTGTCGATCAGGGCGATGATGTCGGCCTTGCGGAAGCTGACCAGGATGTTGTCGGGCCGAAACACCGTATCGGGGTCCGCGTCGTGCCAGGTGTTGGGGCCGAGGGACTTCGCGCTGTTCATCTCCAGGTAGCCCCAGGGGTCTTCGGGATCACGAGCGGCCGTGGCGCGCAACGCTTCCCACCCGGCCTCGCTGAAACCGAATTCGTGCAGATGGTCACCGGCGAGCC
The DNA here is from genome assembly GCF_001612825.1 of Nocardia caishijiensis NBRC 108228. Classification (GTDB taxonomy): domain Bacteria; phylum Actinomycetota; class Actinomycetes; order Mycobacteriales; family Mycobacteriaceae; genus Nocardia; species Nocardia caishijiensis. The sequence continues at coordinate 52,217 of NZ_BDBE01000041.1, forward strand.
ACTGCCAGACGACGGCGCCGTCGGGATCGACCTCGAACAACCCCTGGTCACCCACGGTCATCGCGCCGAGGTCGGGCACCACACGCGGCACGGTCACCAGGAGCAGGCGATTGCCGTTGGGCAACAGTTCCCAGTCGTGGTTCTGGCGGGCGGCACCGCCGGGAGCCTGCGTACCCCATTCCCACACGGTGTCACCGGCCCAGGTGAGCTGCCCGACCGTGCCGTTGGCGTAGATCCCGCCTCGGGCGTCACCGCTCTCACTGAGTTGGACGCCGATGTCGCCGATGCGGCCGCCGTTGAGGGCCGGGTCGATGATGCGGGGAGGAACTCCGGCGAACGGCCACTCCCGCACCACGGTGCCCGCGAGATCGATGAGGCGCGTGATCGAGTCGGCGCCGGTGAACAGGATGTAGCTGTCATGGGCGTTGCCGGGTTCGTGATGGGTGACTCCGCTGAGTCGTACGTAGGACATGTCGTCTACTTCACCTGTCGTTTATTGCGGCGGCGGGTCGCGCCGGTAACGTGTCTAATCGATTAGCGTAAGCAGAAATACGGCGTTGGACAGGGTAGGAATCGGGATGAGTGAAACCCGCGTCAACTCGGGTGCGACCCGCGATGATGGAGCGAATGTGACGACCAGACGGCCCACTCTCGCCGATGTCGCGACGCTGGCGGGCGTCTCGACCGCCGCGGTGAGCTATGTCCTCAACGATGGACCTCGCCCCGTGTCCGCCGCGTTGCGAGCCAAAGTTCTGGCCGCCGCCGACGAGCTGCACTACCGCCCCGACCGCAATGCCAGGGCACTACGGCGGCCGCGCAAGTGGCGCCAACTCGGCCTACTGGTTCCCGATCTCACGTTGCCGCTGTATGCCGCGCTGGCCGGGCGGCTCGAGATCGAGGCGCGCGACCACGAGCACCTGACCATGATCGGCAACACCGGTTACGACCCCGACCGGGAGCTGGAGTTCGCCTCGGCGTTCACCGATGTCGGCATCGACGGTTTGATCGTGGTCGGCGCGGTGAACACCCCCGAGATCAGCGCGGTATGCCGCCGCGCCCGCGTGCCCGTCGCGTGGGTGCACAACCGACGGGGAACCGTCGACACCCCGACCCCGCTGGTCGGCGCCGACCACGTGGCGGCAGGGCGGCTCGCCGCTTCGCATCTCGTCGAGGTCCACGGTTGTCGCGACATCGCCTTCGTCGGTGGATTCACCGCGACCGACGTGGAATACGGGGATCGGGAAACCGTCGCTCAGCGGTACGAGGGTTTCGCCTCGGTCATCGACGGCACCGTCATCCGGACGGACCTCACCCCCGCGGGCGCGTATCGAGCAGTCGGCGAACACCTGCGCGCGGTTGATACCGCACCGCAGGCCTTGGTCGTCGGCACGAACGGTCAGGCCGCTGCCGCCATGCGCGCGGTCACCGACGCCGGTCCGCGCGTTCCCGGCGATGTTCGCATCGTCGGCTTCGACGGTGGCGCCGCCAACCAGTTCGGGCAGATCACTCTCACCTCGGTCATGCAACCGATCGACGTCATCGCGGCCCGCGCGATCGGCGACGTCCTCGATCCGACCGAACCCGACCGCGCGACCCGGGCACCGATGCCGGTCACGCTGCACCGAGGCGAGTCGTGCGGTTGTACAACCTTTTCCGAGGACGAGCCCGGCCGCGAGTGATCGCGCGAGTCACGGCACCAACACGCTTTTGCCGACGACTCGCCGCGCCTCGATGTCGGCGTGCGCGACAGCGGCGTCGGCCAGCTCGTACGTCTGCCCGATCACGGGGTTCAGCCGACCCGCGGCGGCTTCGGCGAGCACGTGACGCACCCGTCGCGGGGTGTCGGGCCAGAATCCGGGCAGCTGTGACATGTCCGCCGTCGTCAGCCGCTGTCGCGTCGCATCATCGACGACCGCCTCCGCCCCGCTGGTCATCCCGTACCCGGAGAACTTCCCGCCGTCGGCGACGAGAGCCGAACACACCGCTCCCACTGCGCCACCGATCCCGTCGAACACCACATCCAGTCGTCTGCCTCCCGTGGCGAGCAACACCTCCTCGGCGAAATCCCGCACTGCGTAATCCGCGACGTCTGCCCCCAATACCCGTGCCGCTGCGGCCTTTTCGGCTCCCCGCACCGCCGCGATCACCCGACCACCGGCCGCAACGGCCAGCTGGACCAGGAGACTTCCGAGTCCACCCATACCCGGCGCCACCAGGACCACGTCCCCGGGTCCGACAGGCGTCGTTTCCAGCAGTGCGAGGGCAGTGCTGCCGTCATCGATGACGGCGACGGCCGTGTGTGGATCGAGGCCGGGCGGTAGCGGGAAGGTGGCGTCCGCCGCGGCGAGCACCGTATCGGCGTATCCGCCGCCGTAGCCGCCGATCGCGTGCGTGACCACGGACGCGCCGAGCAGGTCGCCGTCGACGGCCGGGCCGATCGCCCGGACGGTACCCGCCACGGCGCTGCCGGGCACGAAGGGCGGTGTCACCGCGAACACATCCGGCCCCTCCCCCGCCCGGATCCGCGTGTCGAGCCAGCTCACACCGATCGCCACCACATCCACGACGAGCTCGTTTCGGCCCGGCTCCGGGTCGGGCAGATTCTCGATCGTTTCCAACACGTCCGGGCCGCCGAAACGGCCGACTCTGATCACTCGCATGACCACAGTCTCGAACCTCTACTCCACTCGAGGTCAAGAGTTCGAATCCGTTGTGTCGGAAGGGTCGTCGACGAGCGCCGCGGCCAGCGCGTCCGCGGCGCGGTGTGCGGGCGGGCGGGCGAAGCCGGTTTCGTCGTGGGCGTCGAGCGACGCCGAGCTCGCGCGTCGCCTGTGGATGGCGTCGGAGGAGCTCACCGGAGTCGGCTTTCCGTGTGGTGAGCCGCGTTCCGGGTGATCACAGCGGGGCGCCGCAACCACGCCTGTAGTGCCGCGGTGACGTCGGCGGGGCGCTGTTCCATGATGAAGTGCCCGCCGTGGATCCGCACGAGATCCGCCGCCGGGATCGCGGCGGCGAGGTCCTCGGCGTAGCGAAAGGGGATCGCCGGGTCCTGGTCGCCCCAGATCACCGAGGTGGGGCAGCGGACCGCACCGAGCCCGGCCGCGAGTTCCGGGCGCACCCGGACGCTGTAGCCAGCCCAGAAGTGGGCATACCACCGGCGGCCTTCCCGGGTGTCGAGGAAGTCGAGGTAGGCGTCGAGCCGTTCGGTGTCGAACGAACCGTTGCGGACGAACTGCGCCAGCCCCAGCCGATGCACGATCCGGATCGTTCGTGCGGTGAGAATCGGGCGGAGCAGCGGACGTCGCGCCAGCGCCGAGATCAGGCCGAACAGCTGATAGTAGGGCGTGGTGAAGGTGCGATGAGCCCGGGAGTTGAGGATCGCGAAGCGCCGGACCCGCTCGGGGTATCGCTGCACGAACCCGAGACCGAGGAAGCCGCCGTAGTCGTGGCAGGCCAGATCGACCCGGTCCAGGTTCAGCGCGTCGAACATGCGCCCGATGCGATCGACCTCGGTGTCGTAGTCGCAGCTCAATCGGAGGTCACGGGCCGAGGCACCCCAGCCCTGCCAGTCGGGAGCGATCACCCGCGCCGATCGGGACAGGGGCCCGATCTGATGCCGCCACGCCGCGTGGCTCTCCGGCCAACCGTGCAGCAGTACCAGCGGATCACCCTGTCCCACATCGACATAACGCAGGACTGCCCCGTCGACGGTGACCTCGTGCAGTTCGAAAGGTTTCGTCATTGTCCGCTCCACATCTCGCTCGGTGGTCGCCGGTCGGCGTGGATGTATGGTCGCGTGCATGGTGTTGCCCGCACTTCCGGAAACGTGCGCTCCCGATTCGGCGACCGCACCGGCACGGCTGTGGCTGCGCCTCGGGCACGCGGTCTACATCGGTCCCGGCATGGCGCTGGGGCCGCATTCGACCGCTGTGGCGAGTCTCGGGGTCGGCCTGGACGGGCCGTTCCGGGTTCGCGCGGCGGGTATTCCCGATATCACGGCGCGCAGTTTCCTGTTCCGCGCCCGCGTCACCCACCACATTCTCGACACCGACGGGCGAAGGCTGTTCTGCTTCTTCGACCCCACGTCGTCACGGGTAGCACGGTGTCTCGGCGGGATGTCGCGCATCGTCGACGGCTTCAGCGCCGATCAGCGCAACGAAGCCGTCCTCATCGACCTGGGCAACTCCCCCGACCCCGATATCGACCGGGTCCTCGACCTGGCCAGTGTTCCGGTGCCGACCGTCGGCGATCGGCGCATCGCCGCCGTGGCCGCGGCGATCCGCGACGACCCGACACAGCAGCAACGTGCGGCCGACAAGGCGCGCGCCGCCGGTCTTTCCACCTCGTATTTCCTGCGCATCTTCGCCGATCAGACCGGCACCAGCTTCCGCCGCTATGTGCAATGGGCGCGCATGTTGCGGGTGGCGAAGGCGTTCACGGCGGGTCACGACCTGACGCGCGCCGCCACCGACGCGGGCTTCGCCTCGCCCTCGCACTTCAGCGATACGTTCCGCGCGATGTTCGGGCTGACCCCGACCGCCTTCGCCGCTCTCGGCGCGCAACTGCGCATCGACGACTGACCCACGCCGCGCGGATGCTCAGCCTTCCTCGACGAGGTCCGGCTTCTCCTCGGCCAGTACGGCTTCGCCACGCGCGACCATTCCCGCCTCGTCGGACAGTGTGAGGTGCGGGATGAACAACGCGAGCGCGAAAGCGAGGATCGCACCGGGGATCAGGTACCAGAATCCGGGGACGAGCGCGTCGACATAGGCGCCGACGATCGCGTCGTGGAGTTGGTCGGGCAGGTTCTTGACCACCGAGGGGATCAACCCGCTCGGGTCGATCTTCGCCGCCGCCGCTTCCTGCCAGTTCGCCTGGAAAGCACCGGTGAGGTTCTCGGTGAGCCTACTGGTGAAGATGGAACCGAAGATCGCGATGCCGAGCGCGCCGCCCATCTCACGGAAGTAGTTGTTCGCGCTCGTCGCCGTGCCGATCTGGTCCGGGGTCACCGCGTTCTGCACCACGAGCACGATGATCTGCATGATCAGGCCGAGGCCCGCGCCCATCACGAACAGCATGGCCGAGACCACCCACATCGAGGTGTCGGCGGCCAACCGGGTCAACCACAGCATTTCGACCGCGATGAGGGCGGCACCGATCGGTGGATACACCCGGTAGCGGCCGGTTTTGGTGATCACGTTCATCGAGGTGATGAGGGTGAGCATCATGCCGACCATCATCGGGATCAACAGCAGGCCCGAGACCGACGCGGAGGTACCGGTCGCCATCTGGAGGTAGGTCGGGATGAATCCGATCGCGGCGAACATCACCAAGCCGACGAGGAACCCGATCACGGAGGTGAGCACGAAGGTGCGATTGCGGAACAGCCACAGCGGCAGCATCGGCTCCTCGGCGCGCGATTCGACGAAGACGAACGCCGCGACCACGACGACGAACGCGGCGATCATCGACAGCATCACCGTCGAGCCCCACTCGTACTGCTTGCCGCCCCAGTCGGTGATCAGGATCAGCAGCGTGGTCGCGCTCGACATGAGCACGATGCCCAGGTAGTCGGGCCGGAACCTGGGCCGATGACTCGGGATGCTCAGGTAGCGGAAGGCGATGAACAGCGCGGCGATACCGATCGGCACGTTGATCCAGAAGCACCAGCGCCAGTCGAGATGGTCGGCGAACAGACCACCGAGCAGCGGTCCGGCGACCGAGGTGATACCGAAGACCGCGCCCATCGGCGCCATGTACTTGCCGCGGTCCTTGGCGGGCACCACATCGGCGATGATGGCCTGCGCCAAGATCATCAGACCACCGCCGCCGACACCCTGCAGGCCGCGGAAGGCGATGAACTCCCAGAAGCCCGTCGACGCGGCGGCGCCGACGGAGGCCGCGGTGAAGACGGTGATCGCGAACAGGAACAGCCAGCGACGGCCGAACATGTCGCCGAGCTTGCCATAGATCGGCATCACGATCGTGGTGGCGAGCAGATACGAGGTGGCGGTCCAGGCCATGTGGGAGACCCCGCCGAGTTCGCCGACGATGGTCGGCATCGCGGTGCCGACGATCATCTGGTCGAGGCTGGCCAGGAACATGCCCGCGATGAGGGCGGAGAAGATCAGCCAGATCCGCTTCTGGGTCAGGACGATCGGGGCCGGTGGCGCGTCAGCCGTCGTGGTCATGGGTAGGTCTCCCTTGTCGTGTCGCCCGGGCGATCGAACAGCCGGGCGGCCATGGCGCAGTGCTCGTGCAGGGCCGAGGCGAGGGACCCGTTCGCAGCCGCGGCCAGCGACATCGCCGCCCGCGTGGTGATCGTTGTCATGATTCCCGCGGTGAGCGAGGCGAATTCGGGGTCGACGTCGGCGCCGAGCCGGGCCGAGAGGAGTTCGGCGGTGGCGGCTTCCATGCGCGCGCCCGAGGCGATGAAGGCGGCGAGCACTCGCGGCTCGGCCATGATCAGCTTGGTGACCAGCGAGATACCTTCGCGCACTTCGTTGTCGCGCTGGAAGCCTGCGGCGTGCAGCCAGGTGAGGTCTTCGATGAGGACACCGGTCGGACCACCCGCGACGAATTCCTGCCTGGCTTCTGGTGTGCCGATGTCGCCGACCGGGCCGACCACCGCGTCGAGCTTGGTGTCGTAGTAGTTGAAGAAGGTTCTCGGCGAGACGCCGACAGCCTTGGCGATGTCGTCGACGTTCGTGGCGTCCAGACCGTGCTCGACCGCCAATCGCCGTGCGGCGAGGCACAGTTCGGCCAGCGTTCGCTGCTTCTTCTGTTCGCGCAGACCGATCGAGGGCTGCTTGGCCGACTCCGAAGGCATGCCAGCCAAGTTAGCACAAACTGCAAATTTTCATGAACTGCAACCCGGCGGCGGGCCGGGCGCAGACGGAACTCACGGCTCAGGTGCGACTTCGCGGGGTTGTGGGCGGGGTTCTCGCCTCGTTCCGGTGCTGGTCCCACCAGGAGGCGCTGTCGCTCTGGGCGGAATCCGGGTCCTTCGACGCCGTCGGTGCGCTCGGTATGCCGAGGACCCGGAGCCGCCAGTCGTCCTGCGGGATCGAGGCCACGATGCGGACGGGGACGACCGCCGTGAGCAGCAGGCAGTTGCCGACGCAGATCATCAGACAGACCGGAGGGACCGACACCACGATGGCCGTCGCCAGGGTTCCCATCTGGATCGGGTCGCGGGAGATGGACAAGACGTTGCCACAGATGCTGGCCAGCACGGTGACGAGGAGCAACAACTCGTAGAAACGCACCAGGGAGGTGGCCTTCTCGTCGCGGATGCCGACCAGGGTGATGAACGTGCAGGCGACCAGCGCGACGGTCAGCCCGACCACCAGCGGCCACAGCCACGTCAGATGCTCCGGCACCCCCGCCACCCCGGCGAGGGTCGAGGTGAAGGTGAAGGACGCGATCGCCGCGGCGACAACCAATACCGCCCCTAAACCGACCAGTAGCTTCGGCACCGTCACTGGAACAGGACGAGGGAAACGGTCCGAGTGGTCCATCGGGCTCCATTCTACGGGCTGTGGCCGCCAAACACGCAGGCTCTCAACAGAGTACGGGCACACGCCGGGCCGCGCCGTGAGCGGACGGCGCGGACACGTGCGGCCCTGCCACACACGATTCGCAAGCGGTGCCGGGCGCACCGCGCGCGGTCGGATTCGGCACCCGGTGCAACCTTGCGGAGCGCATCACTCGGTCGAGCGAAACCGTGGTCAAGCCGTGGGTTTTCGGGGTACCGACCCCGCGCGAACTGTGGAACGCTACCGCTTCACGCGGCCCCGGCCCCACGCTGGAGCCGACCACACCGATGCGAAGGACGAACCATGCGAATCGCAGGACTGACCGCGCTGGCGGCGGGCGCCCTGATCCTCCCGGCCACCCTCGCTCCCACCGCCTCGGCGGAAGTGGAGGACATCACCATCTACGCCTGGGGCAGCGAGATGCCCGTCGCCTGCGACTACGTCGGCGCCAACTGCACCGTCATGGCCCGGATGTTCGGGGCGGACTACGCCCTGCCCGCCACCCTCACGATCAACGGCCGCGAGCTCGATTCGGCCGAACGCCTGGACTACCCGGACCGGCAACGCAGCGCGCTGCGCGGCACCTGGCGTCCACCGGCCAAGGGCACCTACACGATCGTGGCCACCCAGGGCTCGTCCACCAAGACGCTCGTCCTCGAGGTCACCGGTGACGCTCAGCTCGGAAGCGGCTCGGCAGGTTTCCCCAGCGGTTCCAGCTAGCGTCTTCGCCTCCGTCGCGCGGCCGGTCGTTTGTCTTTCACAGGGTGGGTAGTCCCCGTGAAGTAGGGACAGCAGGGGCGGGATGCGAGGAGTAGAACATGAGCACCACCAGTTGGATCGTCACGATCGTCGTCGCGGTTCTGATCGTCGCCGCACTTGTCGCGCTCGTCGCGGCGCTCGATCGGAGGCGACGTGCGCGGCGGCGTATCGAGGCGGCCGGGATCCGGGACCGCGTGGCAGGCCAGGAGCTCGAGGTCGGGCAGCGGGAGGCGCGCGCCGAGGAGCTCGCCGCCAGGAGCCGGGCGGCACAGGCCGAAGCGGATGCCAAAGCGGCGCAGGCCGAACAGCTGGCCCAGCAGGCCCAGCTCCACCAGAGCGACGTCGCGGAGTCGCGAGCCCAGCTGCACAAGGAATCGGAACGAGCGGACCGCCTAGACCCCGACCGGAAGCCGGTTCGGACCGACGACCGGACAGATCAGACGCCGAACCACTGACCACGGACCCGACACCGGCCGAACCCATGAGGAGGCAGCCATGACGTGGACCGACGCGGAGCTGGGTCGACTGCGGGAAGAACGGGCGGAACTCACCGCCAGACATGCCGAACTGACCGAGGCGATCGAACACGTGCAACGAGACGGGAGTGCGGCCGACGGTGAGGAATACGTCGCCGCGCGAGAACAGAAGGCGCTCGTCCGCACGCGACTCGACGAGCTCGACGCAATCCTGGCTCAGGATCGTCGGTCCTGAGGGCGAGCAGCCCGCGTCCGAGGTCGATCTGCCGGTGCCGGGTACGGCAAGTATCGTGAATCGTTCGCGGATCGAAGGCTTGACGAGGGGGACCACGCATGAGCGACGAGCGGCCAGTCCTCGCTCCCGGCGAGACCTGCTGGCAGATCGCCCAGGCTGATCGGTTGGCCTGCATCGTCGACGCGGCCGACTATTTCCGCCACGCCAAGTCGGCGATGTTGCAGGCGCGCAAGCGCATCGTGCTCATCGGTTGGGACTTCGACACCCGGATCAAGTTCGAACCACAGGGGCAGACCCTGGAGGGACCGGACCGACTGGGTAAATTCCTGTCCTGGCTGCCGAAGCACCGGCCGGATCTCGAGATCTACCTGCTCAAATGGAATGTCGGAGCGTTCGCGGCGATCACCCGGGGCATGACACCGATCTTCGTCGCGAACTGGCTGACCGACCGGCGGCTGCACTTCGAGATCGACGGCGCGCACCCGGTCGGCTCGGCGCACCATCAGAAGATCATCGTGATCGATGATCGACTCGCGTTCTGCGGCGGCATCGACATGACCGTCGACCGCTGGGACACCAGCGACCACCGCGACGACAACAGCTACCGCACCGCGCCGAACGGCCGACGATACGGCCCGTGGCACGATGCGACCACCGCGGTGGACGGCGCCGCCGCGAAGGCGATCGGTGAGTTGGCCGGAGCCAGGTGGCAGGCGGCGACCGGCCAGGAGTTGGGGCCGGTCGACGAGATCGCCGGGGAAACACCATGGCCGGAGGGCCTGGAGCCGACGATGCGGTCCGTCGATGTGGGGATCGCCCGGACCCTTCCCGAACTCGCCGACCGCGCCGAGGTCCGTGAGATCGAGGCGCTGTATCTCGCGGCGATCGCGGGTGCGACCCGATCGCTGTACATCGAGAGCCAGTACCTGGCTTCGCGCACCCTCGCGCAGGCGATCGCCGACCGCCTGCGCGAGCCGAACGGCCCGGAGATCGTGCTGGTCCTGCCCCGCCACGCCGACGGCTGGCTCGAGCAGTTGGCCATGGACGGCGCCCGCCGACGCCTTCTGCACCTGCTGTGGCAGGCCGACGTCGAGCACCGACTCGGTGTGTACTACCCGGTCACCGACGACGGCGCGCACATCTACGTGCACGCCAAGGTGCTGGTCATGGACGATCGGTTGCTGCGGGTGGGGTCGTCCAACCTCAACAACCGGTCGATGGGGTTCGACACCGAATGCGATCTCGCCGTCGAGGTCACCCCGACCACCCGGGACGCCGAGCTCCTGCGCGAGACGATTCTCGGGATCCGCCGCCGTCTGCTGTGCGAACACCTCGACGTCGACCCGGCCGAGTTCGACGCCACCCTCGCCGAGACGTCCTCACTGCTTCGCACCGTGGAAACGCTGCGCGGGGAAGGTCGGACCCTGGTTCGATTCGAGCCCGACACCGTCGCCGACGAAGCCAGCCCGCTGGCCGAAAGCGACCTGATGGATCCCGAACGCACCCCGGCACGACTGTGGGACAGCCTGTTTCCCCGAGGCGTACGCCGGACAGTTCGCTCCTAACAGAACCGGGCGGTCAGCTCGGTCGAGATCTCGTGATGGCGCACGAGAAACGAGCTTTCGTCGAGCTTCTTGCGCCGCAACCAGCCGGTCAGCTCGGCATTGCACTTGCTGGCATTGCACGAGGCACACGCGGGCACGACATTGGCGAGCGTGTAGCGGCCACCGCGCGAAATGGCCCGCACGCAATCCTTCTGCGGCGACGCGACGGTGGAACCGCAGTACGCGCAACCACCCCAGGATGCCTCGAGCGCGTCCCACTGCGCGTCGGTGAGGTCGTGTGCGACGAGGCCCATCCGCTTCTTGCGCTTGCGAGCCGCGCGAACCTGTTTGCTCCCACCAGTCGGCACGAGACCGAGACTACGCGGAGCAACGTCCGTTTCCGCGCTCCGCGCGGCACTCGATCACGAGACTCCCTGTATCACCAGATACCGAACAGTTCGGTCGCCGCCGATATCCTTGGTCACCGCCGACTTCGGGCTCACCAGGGAATCCGGCGTGGCGTAGGTCAGTCTGTCGACGATCGGACCACGTTCCCTGTCGTCGTAAGCCAGGACGACCTTGCCCTCGCGCACGAACACCTGCGTCGTGGATGACGGCTTCGGCCGTCGGTCTACCGGTCAGTTCGTCGGTCGCGCGTCGCCGTAGACGACGAGCCAGATGGCGCGCCCCAGCGATGCCGCCAGGTCGTCGTCGCTGATGCCGGTGTCGGTCGCGAAGGCGACCGTCAGTGTGCGTTCGACCATCGAGGTGAGAACCAGGGCGGTCGTCGATGGATCGAGGTTCGTCGCGACCCGGCCCGCCGCACGCTCGGCGTCGAGACGGGCGCGCACGAGTTCGGCGAAACCCGCCACCCTGGTGCGCCAATAGCGTGCCACCGCACGGTCGTAGGCCGAGACCTCGCTCAGGGCGAGCAGCAGGTACCGGTGCGCGCGGAAGCCGCCGATCATCGTGCCGATCGCCGCGACAACACCGGCCTGTTCGTCGGTGTGCTCCGCGCGCCACCATGTTTCGGCGGCCGCGAACAGGTCGGCGGTGGCCAGTTCGGCCATCCGGATCAGCAGGCTGCTCTTGTCCGGGAAGTAGCGGTAGAAGGTCGATCGAGCCGCACCCGAGGCGGCCGCGATCTTCTGCACGGCCAGTTCGGTGTAGGGCGTGCCGTCGTCGAGCAGGTCCTCGACCGCGCGCAGGACCCGGCGCTCGAATTCCACCCGCCGATCGTCGGAGGATTTGCGGGCCGATCGCGGGACGCGCGTCAGCGAGGGCATCGGCACCCCGGACCCTGCTGGGCGTCGCGCTCGTGTGCTGGGGGCATGCCCTCATTGTGCCTGCAGTCCGCCGGGAACTCTCGATGGCGCCGGATGCCCGGCAAACATGTTGTCGCCGTGCGCTATTGACACCGGGTGTGACGCACCTCATCATTCTATCGGACACAGTGTCCGAGACTCGATGACCGAGGCGGTTCGCATGACTGATTCCCCCGTCCCCCGCATCGAGTCGGCCGATGTCGTCGTGGTCGGCGCGCGCTGCGCCGGTGCCGCGACGGCACTGCCTCTGGCCGAAGCGGGTCGACGGGTGATCGTCCTCGATGCCGCTGCCCTGCCCTCCGATACGTTGTCGACGCATCTGCTCTGGCCCGCGGGCATGGCCGAACTCCAGCGGCTGGGCGTCCTCGCCGAAGTGGCCGCCCTCGGCGCGCCCCGACTGACCCACGCGTATGCCGAGGGCGCGGGATTCGGCATCGGTTCGACGTTCGGACCTGTCGATGACATCGACTACGCGATGTGCGTCCGGCGTACCGGACTCGACGGCGTGCTCGCGCGGGCCGCGATGGCCGGGGGCGCCGACGTGCGGCAGCGGTGCCGGGTGGAATCAGTGGTGTTCGACGGAAACCGTTGCACGGGGGTGCGATACCGCGACAGTTCCGACACCGTCACCGAGATCAGGGCCGCGCTGGTGGTCGGGGCGGACGGGCGGCGCAGTACCGTCGCCCGCGCCGTGGGCGCGCACGAACCGTTCCTGACCGTGCCGAGCGGCCGGGACTGCTATTTCGCCTACTGGCGCGACTCGCCCGACGCACCACGCCACATCGCCGCGCAGTGGCGCGTCGGTGCCGATCTGGGCACCGCGTTCCCGTGCGACGACGGCCTCGTGCTGAGTCTGGTGCAGCCGCCGTGCGCAGACGGCAAGCTCGGGCCCGGCGAGGCGGAGCGACGTTATACCGCCGCGGTGCGACGGATTCCGGCATTGGCCGATCGCCTGGCCAATTGCGAACGGGTCGGACGCGTCCGCTCGGCCGTCGGCATCGCCTCCTACTTCCGCCGGTCCGCGGGCCCCGGCTGGGCGTTGCCCGGCGACGCGGGCCACTTCAAGGACCCCGTCACCGCGCAGGGCATCCGCGACGCCCTGCACTACGGTCGCACGCTGGCCGAAGCGGTTGCCGACATCCTGGACGAACCCGCAGTCCTCGATGCGGCTCTGACGCAGTGGGAACGCACCCGGATCCTCGAATGCCGCGACATCTTCCATTGGACCAACCGACTCGCCCGGGGCGAAGCCATGCGGCCCTTGGAGATCGAGCTCTACCGGCGCGCCGAGGTCGACACCGAACTGGCCGAGATCACCACCGGCATCTTCTCGCGCACCCGCCGACCCACCGATCTCTACACCCCGTCCCGCGCGCTGCGGCTGGGCTGGAACGCGCTGCGTCACCAACGCGGTCAGCTGCCCGTCGTGCTCGCCGACATGGCGCGCGAAGTCCGCGACGGCATCGCCGAACGTCAGATCACGCGAACCACGTTGCGTGGCAATCCCCCTCGTGTGGCGCCGTCGACGCACACACCGCTCACCTCTGTGGCACCTGGAGCACAGCATGTCCGATAGCCCGCTCACCTTCACTCGTCGCACCGCCCTGCGCGCCGGATTGGCCGCCGGTGCCGCGCTGGCCGTCGCAGCCCCCACGTCCGCCGCCACCCCCGGCCCGCGATCACCGCTGCTACGGACCACGGGCAAGACGGTCGCGATCTTCGGCGGCGGGATGGCCGGGCTCAGCGCGGCGCACGAACTGATCGAGCGCGGCTACGACGTGACCGTCTACGAACCGGCCCATCTCGGCGGCAAAGCCCGCAGTCTCGGTGTCCCCGGCACCGCGGGCCCCGGCAGGCAGGATCTGCCGGGCGAACACGGCTTCCGCTTCTTCCCCGGCTGCTACCGCAATGTCCCCGACACGATGAGCCGAATCCCGTTCCCCGGCAACCCGAACGGGGTACTCGACAACCTCGTGCGGGTCGAGGGCACGGTCGCCGGTTTCGAGAACACGGCACCGATCTTCCTACCGGTCGAGCTCGGCGGCGTCACCCAGCTCACCCCGCAGGTGATCCAGAACAGCATCATCGGCGCCCTGCGGTTCATCCCCGATCTGCCCGCCCATGAACTGGCGTTCTTCGCCAAACAGATGACCATGTGGTTCACCTCGAGCACCGAACGACGCTTCGGGCAGTGGGAATACGTGACCTGGGAACAGATCATGCGGGCCGAGGGCAAGTCACCCGCCTATCGCAAATATCTGGTGAACGCGCTGACCCGGATCACCGTCGCCGCCAAACCGCAGACCAGCTCGGCGCGCACGATCGGCACCATCGGTGAGGCACTGGTGCTGGCGGGCACCGGGCTCGTCCCCGAGTTCTCCGGCGGCGTGGACCGTATTCTCAACCGGCCGACCAACGCCGCGTGGATCGATCCGTGGGTCGCGTATCTGCGTTCCCTCGGCGTCCGGTTCGTCATAGGTCAGGGGGCGAGCGCGTTGCGGCTGGCCGGGGGCCGTATCGAGTCGGCCACGGTGAGCGGCACCGGCGGGACCACGACCGTGACCGCCGATCACTACATCTGCGCCATGCCGGTCGACCGGGTCGTCGACCTGCTGAGCCCGGCGATTCTGGACGCCGATCCGCGCTTGGCGGGGATGCGTGATCTGGTCACCGACTGGATGGTCGGTATCCAGTACTTCCTGCGCCGTCCCACCCATATGCCCGAGGGGCACATCGCCGCGCTGGGGTCACCGTGGGCGCTGACCGCGCTGCGCCAGGCACCCATGTGGGTGGGCGACTTCGCCGCCACCTACGGCGACGGCTCCGTCGTGGAGTGCCTGTCGGTCGACATCTCCGACTGGGACACCCCCGGCCTCCGCTACGGGCGCACGGCCAAGGAGTGCGGCGCCGAGGAGATCGCGACGGAGGTGTGGGCCCAGCTGAAGACCTGGCTCAACACCGGCACCGACTGGTTGCGCGACGAGGACATCCATTCCTGGCACCTGGATCCCGGCATCACCTGGTCCGCCGACGGCATCCACAACGCGACTCCCCTGCTGGTCAACACCGTCGGCTCCTACGACAACCGCCCCGAGGCGCACTGCGCCATCCCGAACCTCTACTTCGGCGGCGACCACATCCGCAGCCACATCGACCTGGCGACGATGGAGGGCGCAAACGAATCCGGCCGCGCCGCGGCCAACGCGGTCCTCGATTCGGCCGACGACCCCGGCAGCCGGGCGACCCGCTTCCCGCTGGTCGACCTGCCGGTCTTCGCGGGCGCCAAAGCTGTCGACGCCGACCGATTCCGCGCCGGATTGCCGCATTTGCTCGACCTCTGATCCGGTCGACGACCCGCTCGACGGAATCGCCCGAACAGCGACGATTCATTGCCTGGCAACGATTTTCGCACACACTCCGGAGCCGACCGAAGGCTGTTATGTTACTCACCATTCCGCCGGGCCGATCGAGCGCCGGGCCGATCTGTTCCGGCCGCCATGGGGGGCGACACTGTGGACAGCGCTTTCGATTTCAACGATCCCGAGGTGATCGCCGATCCGTATCCGAGCTATGCGCTGCTGCGTGAGGAAGCTCCCGTGTACCACTCGCGCCGTCCCGATCTGTGGATCGTCAGTCGCTACGACGACGTGCGCACCGTGGTCCGCGACGCGCATCGGTTCTCGTCCGCGGTTTCGGCGATCGGCTCGGATCCGTTCGATCCCGCCTTCGAACCGCCCCGTTGGCTCAGCGCCGCGTTCTCCCGGATACCGGCCGTGCGGGTGCTGTTGACCAGCGATCCGCCGGATAACACGATGCTGCGCCGGAAGGTGAGCCGGACCTTCACCGCGCGGCTCGTCGACGCGCTCCCCCACGAAAACCCCGATCCAGTCCGGGATCTCGCGGCACCACTGCCCGCGATCATCATCGCCGACCTGCTCGAGGTGCCGCCCGAGCGTCAAGTTCCTCGACGGCAAGTTCCTGATCGGCACCGGGACGGTCTCCTTGCATCCTGGTGCCATCCGGACCTACCACCGGTGGCACGGCTGAACCGGTCGCCCGGGCAGCCGCCCCCGACAGGTCAGCTCACCCTGGCGGTGATCTTGATCGCTGGCGTCACCTTGTACTCGGTGGCGAAGCCGATCGTCTCGCCCTGCGTGAGCAGCCCCTGACAGGTCGGCGTCCCCCCTTCGCTCGTGGCCACCTTCACCACGGCGGTGCTCGCCGCGAGAGTGGAGGTGGCGTTCGCGTAGGTCATCGAGGTGTGGTGCGTCCAGAAGGCGCACGAGTTGCCCACGGTTGTCCGGAAGATCAGGTTGATCGAATTGAACAGGTCGCCGTTGGAGATCGAGGTGGTTCCCGTGGCCGCGTTGTAGGACTTGCCCGTGAAGTTCGAGGCGCCCGCCGCCGCGGTGAATCCACCCTGCCACGCCGTACCGTCGGGGCTGGTGCAGGTGAACGGGTTCGTGCTCTTGATGGCGCCGAGCCCGGACGTCGTCCTGGTCCCCGCGGGCAGGGAGCCCGAGGAGATCAGGCTCGGACAGGTGAATATCGTCGCGCCGCTCTTGTTCTTCACGACCAACGGCCCCGACACCGCCGAAAAGGTCCCGTCGCTGTTGGGGTTGACGACCGTCCAGGTGGTGGTCGCCGCCTGCGCGGGCGCCGAGAGCGCGGCAGTCGCGAGCAACGGTGCTGCCACCGTGATCGCCGCCAAGAGGTGCCGGGTGCGCATTCCGAACATAGTGGTCTCGATTCATGAAGCAGGAGAACGCATCTCGCGGCCACTTGTTCCCTCGTGCCACGAGACACACCGGGCGTAACGGCCCAGCCAGGCGACCCTATCAATGAAACGTGTTGCCGAGCACAACAATTGAACTAATTCGTTTTCAGACTGAACGGTCAGGCATTTTTGCGATCAGGCGTGCCGAATACGGCCCTCCGTCCGGGATCAGGACGCGAAGACGCCAGGCCTGCACGGCACCGATCTGCGCCACTGCGGCGCGAGCGGCCGTCGCCGCGGCCGAACCGTGGTCGACTTCGCTCGCTCGGATCTGATCAGGCTGCCGTGACCGGGCCGACGATCACCGAGCCTGGCGCAGGACAAGGACGGTGATCTCACTCGGTGCGAACACCCGCAGCGGCGGTCCCCAGTAACCGGTGCCGCGACTGGTGTAGAGCTGGGTCCCGGTGCCGTGCCTGCTCAGCCCCGCCACCACCGGCTGGTCGAGCCGCACGAGATAGTTGAACGGCCAGATCTGGCCGCCGTGCGTGTGCCCGGAGATCTGCAGTTCCACGCCCGCCGCGACACTGTCGGAAACCTGCTTGGGCTGGTGGGCGAACAGCACGACCGGCAGCGCCGGGTCGGTTCCCGCGAGCGCGGCCGCCAGGTCCGGGCCGTGGCCCGGCACATCGACGCTGGTCGGGTCGTTGATACCGGCGACGACGAGCTTGTCATCGCCGCGATCGACCGTGCGGTGCGTGTTGTTCAGTGGCTGCCATCCGAGCGCGGCCATCTGGTCCATCCAGGCCTGCGCGTCGTCGAGATATTCGTGGTTTCCGGTGATGTAGAACCGGCCGAGCGGCGCCCGCACATCGGCCAACGGCGCGACCTGGTCGCGGCGCCGTTCCACCGAACCGTCGACGAGGTCGCCTGCCATCCCGACGATGTCGGGACGCTGCGCGTTGACCTCCTCGACCACCCGTTTCGACCATTCCGTGCGGTCGATCGCCGCGAAATGGGTGTCGGTGACGACGACGACCCGCAGTCCGTCCAGACCCTGCGCCAGCCCCGGGATCGCGACGTCGACCGTGCGGACCTGCGGCACCCGCCGCGCCTCATAGGCGCCGTACCCGGTGAGCACGACCGACACCGCCACCACCGCGAGCGCGACGACCCGTGAGGCGAGCGCCTTGTCGACCCGCGCGAGGACCAGCACCCCACGCACGATCAGACCGATCACCGACCAGGTGAACACGATCCACAGCACACCGAGCGCGAAGTCGCCGACGATCGCCGCGAGATCGAGCTGGGGCGGCCCGTGCCCCAGGAACAACGCGGTGGGCACGCAGAGGTAGCCGACCACGGCGGCCACGCTACCGGCCCGGTATCGCGCACCCTGTCGCCCGGTGGGCGCGGCGACGAGCAACCACCACGGAACAGCGATCATCACCGCCGGGACCAGCGCGATGAACAGCAGGAGCACGACGGCGCTCATGCGGCGAAACCTGTCGCTTCGGCGCGAGCCTGAGCCATGGTCTTCCTTCCCTGGGCGCCGTCACATCCACGACGGCACCGTGTCGCGAGTTCCCCATGAACCTAAGCCCGGTCGCCGACACAGTGCCAAACCGAGGCCCCGGTGGTCCGCACACCCTCGAGTGGCCGCCCGCCGCCCGTCGAGAAATCGATCAACCGCTCGGGTAGGAAACGAACAGCGGGACGTGGCTGAGCTGTCCGGCCGGGACGCTCGGTGTCGCCCGGCCAGACCCCAGAAGTGAGGGCAACAATGCCGCGTATCCCGACCCGAACAGCAGCTACTGTCCGAGATACACAGGCTTGCAACAGGTCTCACGACGGTAGGGTTCGATCATGCGCGCGCTCCTGACGGTTCCGATGCTCTCGGTCGCCCTTCTCGTACCTGCTCCTATCGCTGCTGCTGATCCGTTCGAGGGCGAGCCCGCCGAGATCGTGCGACTCGACTACAACTTCGGACAGTGCGACACGACCCTCCTCGCCATCTCGAGCGATGTGCCGGTACGGCTGGACATCACTGTGCGCAATCAATTCGACCCTGCGGCCCGGGTTCGAATCCCCAGTTTCCTGTGGGCACAGGATCTGCCGATAACCAATACTCCGGTGACGATTTCGGTCGAGTTCATGGCAGCCGCAGGTGAATACGAGTTCGATATCGTCACCGGCGAAGAGAAGAGCGTGCGCTGCCAGGGCGAAATTTTCGTCTTGTGAACGTCGAGGTGCATGCTGGGCCTGCTGTTCATGTCGGCATCGGAAGCGCGGTAGTCGACCTGGTTCGCCACCGCGCGCGTGCATCGATCGAGGAGGCCCAGTGGCAGAGCGGACGCCCTCGCGGGCGATCACCGGGTGGACGGTCGGGTTGTGGAGTGTCGCGGCGGTCGCCGGTGGGGTGATCGTCGGTGGACTGCTGCACGAGCCCGAACCCGAGCTCACCACGGCGGCACCGACCACCTCGGTGCCCGCTACGTCGACCACCACGCCGACGACGCCGGTGCGGATCCGTGCACCCGTGACGTTCCCGACGCAGATCCCGGGCTGTGCGAGTGTCGACGCTCCATCCGCCGAGGAGTACGGGAGCGTCCTCGGGCCCGGTTCCTACGACAACCCCGCCTATCCGTGGTTCTCCGGTCGGAAGGCCGTCGCCATGTCGACGGCGCTGCGGGCAACACTGCCCACCGAGGTGGTGGTCGAATTCGGACCGCACGGCCGATCACTGCTGTTCGATCCGATACTCGGGGAACCCGGCAGCGCGTTCGGCGGGTTCACCGGTGCGAGCGCGGACCTACGCCGCGGTGATCGTGGCGGGTCGCTGTGGGTGACCGTCGAACAGTCCGACGAGCCGGTCCCGGCGTGCACGGCGGGCTGGCTCGACGAACGGCGGGTCGTGCCGGACGGTTCGACCATCGACCTGCAGAAGACCTGGGAGGAGATCGACGGTATCCGCACGCTGTCGCACAGAGTCAGCGCCTATCGACCGGACGGCAGCCGGGTCACCGCTCTCGCCACCGACGCACCCTCCGGTTCGATGCCGTCGGGAGCTGTACCGCTCACCGTCGACGAGCTGATCACCGTCGTGCTCACGCCGGGCCTCGCCGTCGGCGACCCGATCCCGCCGGGAACCCTCGAACCGCCGCTGCCGTGCCAGGTGCGCGTGGACAGTTCCGCGCGGCTCGACGAAGCGGCGGCGATCCGGGTGAACGCTGCCCTACGCGACGCACTCGACGGGGTGACCACCGACCGCCCACTCGATGATCTGCGGCCGAGCGACTTCGGCGACGGCGGCCTGTGCCAGACGGTGCGCGTCACCACCGAGGGTCAGGCCTCGACGCTGAGTGTGTCGATCGCCCTCGGTCAGCCGACGCCGACCACTCCCCCGCAGCCCGGCCCGGACCGGTACACCCCTGCCACACGGACCACCGCCGAGGGCGCCGTCATCGAAACGCGCGAAGAACACGGGACCACTGCCGACCGATTCGGGCGCACCGCCGAAGAATTCACCCGAACCCTCGTCCTCACCGCGCCCGGCGGTACCCGCATCGACGTCACCAGCACCGCCGAGGCGCCGTCGGAACCGTTGTCGTTCACACACCTCGAAACGATCGCCCTCACCTCGAGTTCGGCGGTCCGGTGACGACGCCGGGTCTGCGCGGGTTGATCCTGGCCGCGGTGGCCGCGCTGGTCACGGGCGCCGGAGCGGTGGTCGTGTTGTCCCAACCGGTCGACACCACCCGCAAGATCACCGGAACCAACGACGCCGCACCGGGTCTGGCCTGGTCGGTACATGCCGCCGAGTTGTCCGGTACGCCCGAGGCGACCTTCCGATCGCCGGTGTACGGAACTGAACTGGATTCCGGCAGTACAGGTTTCGTCGGCACGGACGACATCGTGACGACCGTGGTCCGTACCGATGACGACGCGGCCCTGTTCGGCATCGACGCGCACACCGGCGCCACCCGCTGGCGGGCACCCGCCGCCGGGCTGGGCGGGTGTGGCGAGGTTCCCGTCGACGGGAAGCTCGTGTGTTTCAGCGCGGCCGATCCCGAGGGCGCCGCTGTCGTCGGCTACGACCTGGCGACGGGAGAATACACCCGCACATCGATCGAGTGGTATCCCTTCGCGATCGCCACCGACGCGGATCGCGTGTATCTGGTCGAGGGCAATGCGGAGGACGACGACGTGCGCGTCCGGGCCGGGTCGCTCGCGCACCCGGATCGTTTCTGGACCACGCCGTTCGCGCTGGGCGGACCGTGGGAGGACGTCTTGCTGGACATCATCATCGACGTCTCCCACGGCCAGGGCGTCCTCGCGCTCAGCGGTGACCTGGTGGGCTTCGCGCTCGATACCGGCGCACCGACCTGGACCGCCACCCGGTGCAACGCGTCGAGCGCACTCGTCGGCGCGCTGATCCGGCGCGACTCCTGCCCCATCGGCGCCGACCTCCTCGACCGGCAGGGCCGGACGCTGGCCACGACCGACACCGCCGAACACACGGTGCTCGATCACCCGACCGACGACACGATTCCCGTGGTGCTCGGCGACCGAGGTCACGACCGGCGCACCGGTGCCGCACTGTGGACCTCCCCCGATCTGGGCGACAGGTCGGACTCGGCGGTGGTGGTCGTCCTCGGTGAGATGATCCTGCTCGCCGACCCGGCCTCGGAAACAGTGACCGCTCTCGACAGCCACACCGGTGCGCGCCGGTGGCGACGGCCGCTGCTCACCCCGGTCGGAACTGTCGCCACGTCGACCGACCCGATCGTGCTCACCCACCACGACGGCCTCCTCTCACTCGATCCCGCCACCGGTGAAACCCGGTGGGACATCCCGTTTCGGGCCGTCGACGCCGACCCGTACGCGCTCGTCGCCGACGGCACACCGGTCGCTCAGGGCGACGGCCGCTTCGTGTATGTCAGCGATCGAACCGCCATCGGCTTACGTCCGCTGCCCTGATCCGATCGCCCGCGACGTCGGAGGTTGCGGGGTTCGCGCCGATCGTCGTAAGGTGGCCGCAATCCGATCGGCGCTCCCCAGAACAACAGTCGCAGAGTGGGAGTCCCGCCTCATCTGAGCAGGCGTGGAGTGGGCGGCGTACTGACGCATACCCATCTCCGACGGAGGACTTCATGCACATCGGTCTCGGCCTTCCCATCGCCGATCCCGGCACACTGCCCGAGTGGGCGGTCCGCGCCGAAGCGGCCGGCTTCGCCAGCCTCGGGCTGCTCGACCGCCTGGTCTACGACAACCCGGAACCACTGGTCACCCTGGCGATGCTCGCCGGTCGCACCGAACATATCCGCCTGCAGACCGAAGTGCTGCTCGCACCCTTGCGGGAGCCGACGCTGCTCGCGAAACAGACCGCGACGCTGGACCGGATCTCCGGTGGTCGGTTCGTGCTCGGACTCGGGGTCGGTGGTCGCGACGACGACCACGAGGCGAGCGGTACCGACATCGGCACCCGCGGCCGCCGATTGGACGAACAACTCGGGCTCCTGCGCCGCCTGTGGTCCGGTGACCCTTTCAGCGACACGTGTGGTCCCATCGGTCCCGCGCCCACCACCGAAGGGGGCCCCGAACTGCTGTTCGGCGGTTTTCGGCCCGCCGCCATCGACCGGGTCGGGCGTTGGGGTGGTGGGTTCCTCGCCGCTGCCGCACCCTCCTGGGCGGGCGGCCTCTTCGAGATGGCCCGCGAGTCCTGGTCCGGGCACGGCCGGTCCGGTTCTCCGCGCATCGTCGCCCAGCTCAACACAGTCCTCGGCCCGCAGCATCTCGTCGACCAGGCCAGAGCCGCCGTCCTCGATTACTACGAGTTCAGCGGACGCGCCGAATACATGGCCGACACGATGCTCACCACGCCGAGGGAGATCGCCTCCGCCATCCGGCAATTCGATGACCTCGGCGCATCCGAGGTCATGCTCTACTGCTACGGCACCGATCCCACTCAGATCGACCGTCTCGCCGACATCGTGCTCTGACGAGCCGGTTCGAGCCCGCGCGACCTCCGGGGTGGGGTTCCACGGGCTCGAACCACCGCCGTTCAACACCCGGAGACTCCCGTTTCGCCGGTCGAGCGGGGGATGCGTGTGAACGGCTACAGTCGGTCGCAGTGATCGCGAGTGTCTTCATTCGAGTTGCACCCTCACCTTCCGAGGAGCGATATGGGCGAGTCGAACACAATCACCGCGCAGACGACCGGCAGCCCCACCGGGGTCTGGGACGATCCGTGGCCTAAGGGGCATCCCGTTGAGGGCGAACGAGTCGCGATCTTCGCCTTCGACATCACCGCTGTCGACGGATCGTCGTCCCGCATCCGCACCTACCACGTCTCCACCCCGGACCGGGCGTGTGACGGCCCCGTAGCCCCGCCCCACACCACGCCGCAGGGAGACACCGTGCGTTGGCTCGGTTTCGGCACCGGCACGGTCGTCCGCAGCGCGGAGCACATGAGCGGCGAACAAGCCCTGATGGCTCCCGACGAATCCGCCGAGGCGATGTTCCGGTGCCAGGTGCGACCCGACAATCCGATACCGTCCGGCAGCTGACTCTCGAATGAGGACCTCACATCCCTTGACGCGGACTGCTCGTCGACACCTGTCCTACCCGATGTTCGCCGTCGTCGTGATCGTCTACCTCGCCATCATCCAGGGTGGCGGCATCCTGATGAGACATCTCAGCGGGGAGGACGACTTCCGCTCCACCCGTGCGGTGTTCTACGGCATGATCATCCCGCTCGGCGCGGCGCTGATCTTCACCTACGCCGTCATCGCCTCCCTCGGTTGGCTACGCCCGGTCCTGCGTGACGACCGGCCGACCCGATCGTGGGTGCGGGTGGTGCCGATCATGCTCCTGGTGGCGATCGGCGGCGGTATCAGCTACACCGCCCTGGCCGAGAAGGGCTGGCTGTTCGTCGTGGTTCTGCTGATCGCGACGCAGTTCGTCGGGTGGGGTGAGGAGGGGATGTTCCGGGGTGTCGGGGTCGTGATGCTGCGCGATCACGGCCTCACCGAGGGCCGTGTCGCGCTGTGGTCGAGTGTGATCTTCGGCGCGGTCCATCTGGCCAACGGCATCACCCATGGTGCCTCGGCGATCTTCCAGGCCGTCATCGTCAGCGTGGCGGGCTACTTCTTCTATCTGACCCGGCGCGTTACCCGAGGCAATGTCGCCAACTCGGTGATCCACGGCCTGTTCGATTTCAGCCTGCTCACCGGTACCGCGATTCTCGTCGATCAGACCTTCTACCCCGGCACTCTTCTTCCGATGCTGGTGTATCCGCTCCTGGCGATCATCCTGCTGGTGCGGCGGCACTCGATCGAACTCGACAGTCGAGGTCAGTGACGGAGCGGGTTCCGGAGGACGCCCGGGCGGGAAGGCTCGGGGCGCTCGTGGGGTTGCCCTTCACGTCACCGTCGATGCCACCGCACGGCGGCGGTGCGGGTCGGCCACGGAAGCCGCTCGACGACATCATGGGGACGGTCGCGAGCAGCGGTCGTCAGTCGGCCACGAATTCGGGAAGTTCGAAACGGACGAACAGCGCGGGGTCGAGGAACGACACGACGTCCGTGATCGCCCCGTCGCGCACCGTGATCACATCCAGTGCCATCGCGGCGAACACCGAACGCTCGGGGTCCCACCAGTAGGTGCCGAACGCGGGTTGGCCGTTGGCGACGGTCGGGCGGAAGCGCCAGCGCCACCGCAGCGGCCCGGTCACCAGGAATTCCTCGATCGCCGGGCGACCGGCGTACCAGTCGGGCAGTGGCGGCATGGCGTAGCGGGCGTCGGCGGCGAGCAGCGCGACGATGCCGTCGACATCGGCGCGCTCCCACGCGGTCGCGTACTGCTCGGCGAGCCGACGCGTCTGCGGATCATCGGGTGCCTGAGACCGCGCGTGCTGTTCGATGCGGGCTCGCGCTCGTTGAAGGGCGCTGTTGGCCGAGGCGACCGACACGTCGAGCAGCTCGGCGGTCTCCCGCGCGGTGAAGCCGAGGACATCGCGCAACAGTAGGACCCCGCGCTGCACGCCCGGCAACTGCTGGATCATCGCGACGAACGCCAATTCGATCGACTCGCGAGCCGTGTACCGGGCCTCCGGGCCCGGCTCGCCGACACCGAGGCCGGGATACGGTTCGAGCCAAACTCGTTCTGCCGCAGGCATATCCGGTTCGGCGTCCATAGGCAGTTCGCGGCGGCCGCGTTGTTCGAGCATGGTCAGGCACCGGTTGGTGGCGATCTTGTACAGCCACGGGCGGAATTTTCCGGGGTCGGTGAGGTTCGCGCGAGAGCGCCACGCGCGCAGCAATGCCTCCTGCAGGGCGTCGTCGGCGTCGTGGACCGAGCCGAGAAACCGATAGCAGTGCACGTGCAGTTCGGCGCACAGAGGTCCGGCGAGCCGGTCGAATTCGGCACGTTCGGCGGCGGAACCATCGGTGCTGTCCACCTTCGCGATCATGGCACACCCGGGGAGATGTCGTCTGCGGGTGACACGATCATCTTCGGCCCAACCATTCGTCGGTTCCGGGACGGATCCCTGTCGAGCGAACTACGGTGATAATTCGCATCGAAAGCATCCGGCGCACACCGGGAGTGGGGGCATGACATGGCAGGGGCCACAGCGGACGGAGAGCCGATCGAATACGCCGAGGATCCGATCGGCGCGGCCCGGCAGGGGGTCAATCCGACCGTGCTCGCCCGCATGGCGAGTGGATGGGCGGTCATGGGCGGCACGCAGCACCTGCCCGGATACTGCGTGCTCCTCCATGACGGGGACGCCGACCAGCTCACCGAGCTGCCGAGGGCGGACCGTGTCGTGTTCATGCGCGACCTGGTGCTGCTCGGCGAGGCGGTGGAACGGGCCTGTCGCGCGGCGGACCCGGGGTTCTTCCGCATCAACTACGAAGTGCTCGGCAACTTCTGGCCGCACCTGCACGGCCACGTTCATGCCCGCTACCAGTGGGAGCCGGACGCGCTGCGAGTCGGACCGATCGCGCGTTACGGGTCCGAGCGCGAGGCTCCCGAACATCGGCTCGGCCCCCGCCACGACCCCTTGCGCGCCGCCATCGCCACCGCCCTCCAGGACATTCTCGCCGAGGACTGATCGACGCGCACCGCCGCCGGTACCGCCCTCGCGGAGGAAACCGAACTCCCCGAGGGCGCACCCGACGGCCGGGCTCACGCCCCTGAACGCTGTGCGCCTACTTCGCTATCCCGTTCGGCAGGGCTCGTCCTGCGGTCGTGACCGCCGGACGCCCGTGCGGCGCTCAGGGGAGTCCGGCACCGCGAAAGACAGGGACGGATCGTTGCCCGCCAGGGCCTTTCCGAACGCGGCGACCGTCTCCGGCCAGGCATTGGTGACGGTGCCGTCGGCGTTCTTCCACCACGTCGACGCGGTGCCCCAGGGCCAGATGGTGCGGTCGAGCGCCTCGTCGAGATGATCGAGGTAGGACACCATCGCCTTCTCGGTGACCTCGATCGGTTCACGCAGCCGAGCCCCCAGCGTCAGGCAGCGCATGATGTAGCGAACCTGGTGCTGTTTGACAGCCGGATTGCTGTTGGTCGGGGTGAACGAATGCGGTCCCGCGATCAGGTACAGGTTCGGGAAGCCGGGGACGGCCAACCCGTAGAAGGCGGTGGGACGCCCCTGCGATCGCCACGTGTCGTGGAGATCGACACCGCCCCGGCCACGGACCCGGACACCGTCGAGGAACTGCCTGGCACGGAAACCGGTGGCCCACACGATGACATCGGCGGCCCGTTCGGTGCCGTCGACGGTGCGGATGCCCGTCGACACCACCTGCTCGATGCCGTCGGTGACGAGCTCGACGTTCGGCTCGGTCAGGGCCCGGTAGTACTTGCTGTCGATGAGGATGCGCTTCTCCCCGATCCGGTGGTCCGGGGTGAGTTTGCGGCGCAGCTCCGGATTGCGCACCTGCCGCCGAAGGTGTTTTCGCGCGACGTATTCCAGCGGTTTGGCCGACCACCCCGCCTGGCTGGTCGGGGCCAGTACGGCATCGGCGGCCCGGTGGAGACCGCCGCGGTACAGGTCGTGCAGGCCGGGCACGTGGGTCAGGGCCCAGCGCGAGACCGGACCGAACGACGCCGCGGGTTTGGGCAGCACCCACGACGGAGACCGCTGGTACACCGTCACCGCGCTCGCGGTGCGGGCCAGCTCGGGAATCAGCTGCGCCGCCGACGAACCGGTGCCGACCACGGCGACGCGGCCGGTCGTGTCGGCGGTGTGATCCCAGCGCGCCGAGTGGAACATCCGGCCGCCGAAGGTGTCGACTCCCCGCATCCGAGGGAGGGCGGGCCGGTGCAGCTGGCCGACCGCCCACACCACCGCCCGGGTGCGGATCCGTTCCCCCGCCGCTGTCGTCAGCGTCCAGACCCGATCCTCGTCGCCGTAGTCGGCGCCGACCACGGAGGTACCGCACCGCAGATGGGACCGCAGCCCGTGCCGGTCGGTGACCTCGCACAGATACGACAGGATCGCCTGCCCCTCGGGGTAGCGCACCCGAGGGTCCCGGTACGGGTCGAAGGCGAGGGAGTACAGGTGCGCGGGCACGTCGCAGGAACAGCCGGGGTAGGTGTTCTCCCGCCATACCCCACCGACCTCGGATCCCTCTTCGAGGACCAGGAAGTTGTGCACGCCTGCCTGTTTCAGTTCCCACGCCATGGTGAGCCCGCCGAATCCGGCACCGACGACAACGACCTCGTACTCCCCTGTGCGCCCGGTCATCCGCGCACCTGCCCGGCGAACACACTCAGCACATCGCCGAACGGGTCCTCAGGGCCGATCGGTGCCGTCGACGGCCGATGGGCCGGATCCGGGCACACAGGAACAACAGGAACATCTAGTGTGGTCACAGCAGCGCTCTCCCAGTGTCTGCGTTGCTCCGCGCGGCGGTGGCGACCGCTACGCAGAGCTCTTTCGGGTGTCTCCCCGTGCTCGCGGGGAGAC
Source organism: Nocardia caishijiensis NBRC 108228 (assembly GCF_001612825.1). Classification (GTDB taxonomy): domain Bacteria; phylum Actinomycetota; class Actinomycetes; order Mycobacteriales; family Mycobacteriaceae; genus Nocardia; species Nocardia caishijiensis. The sequence continues at coordinate 79,792 of NZ_BDBE01000041.1, forward strand.
ACCCGATCCGATGTCCGGGGAGAATCCGCACCGGTACGACGGCGCGGCCCCGGTCCCGTACACGACCGACCGGCCGTCCACGGCGGCGCGCGGCCACACGGAATGCCCCGCAGGGCAGAAGAATTGAGCACACCCATACCGTCGAACTCCTCCATGACTCCGGACACAGCCGAAAGCTGATCGCCTGCCTCCGGGTCGGGAGTTTGCTCTCCGTCCGGCGCGCGCAACCGCAATCATTCAGCAATCGCTACGCTGGATCCGGCGTCCAGCGGTCGAGTCGGGGTGTCGCCCCCGTCGGTGACCGGAACCGCACTGACCAGCGGGAATGATGACACGTCAGCGAACAGGAGGCTGGTGTTGGTGCGCGACAGAACGGAGTTGTGGTCGCGGGTGGGTGCGGCGGCTATCGCGCTGTGCTCGTCGCGGCGAGACCGATGGCGGTGGCGGCGATCAGGGTGGTGATCGACCACCCGAACCGGTCCACCGCCGCGGCACCGAACGCGGTCCCCAGGCTGCCGCCGACGAAGTAGACCATCATGTACGCGCTGTTGAACCGTGCCGGTGCGCTGGGCTCGATCGCCAGCGCCGTGCTCTGGTTGGCCACCTGGGCCGCGAACAGCCCGGCATCGAAGACCGCCAAGCAGACCAGCGTCACCGGCGGGTTCGCGAGACCGAAAGCCATGACGACGGCGGCGGCACCGGCGAGGACGAGGCCGACGAGGATCACCCGGCGAGCGCCGTCGCGATCGGTCCGCGCGCCCGCGATCCGCGTGGCCGCGATGCCCGACAAGCCCGCCAACGCGTAGAGGCCGATCCGTTCGGCCGAGTAGGAGTACGGCGGCTCCGACAGCGCCACCGCGATACCCGCCCACACCGCGCAGAACGCGAAGAACCACAGAAAGCCACGCAGCGCGGCGACCCGAAGCGTCACGTGGTGCACGAACAGCCCTGGCAGGGAACGCAACGTCGAGAAGTAGCCGCGTTCAGCGGCAGCACCGGCAACGGTGGGCAGCACAACCACACAGCACGCGGCGAGCGCGCCGCAGACGGCGGCGAAAACCAGCAGCATCGCACGCCAGCCGAGCGCGTCCGCGAGCCAACCGCCCACGATGCGCCCCGCAAGTATGCCGACCGAAATGCCCGCGGTCACCATGCCCAACACCGTCGCGCGTCGGCCTGGGTCCGCCAACCGGCTCGCGACAGAGCTCAGGCCCGCGCCCACCGCCGAGCAGGCGCCGATCACGCCGAGCACCACACCGAGCGCCGCGACGGAACCGGCGGCGGCACCGGCGGCGAGCGCGCAGGCGAGGACCCCGAACTGGACGGCGAGAACGCGCCCGGGCGCCCAGCGATCGACCAGTGGCACGAGAAGGCCGAGGCCGACCAGGTAACCCACCGGACCGCACGCCAAGGCGAATCCGACATCGGCGATCCGGGTATCCAACGAATCCGCGACATCCGCGATCGCGGGTTGCATCGGGTAGATGGTCGACGTGCCGACGGCGGCGGCGAGGGCCATGAACAGGACGACGGGAACGTGGAGCCGGGCGGCCACAGGAGCTTCGGCACGGGTATCGGGATGCACTCGACCGACCGTAGGGATCCGCGAACCGGGCCACCGGCGGGAATACGACCTGACCGTTCCCGCGCGATCACTGTGCACGGAATCCGCAGTGATGGGCCCGTTTTCGATCGACCTTCCGGCCTGTGCGCCCACCCGGTCGTCCTGGTTGTCGTCGATGCCGGGATCGGCCCGAAAAGGTGAATCGCGAATCTGCTCACACTCGGTATCAATCTTGTACTGTCGCAACCAGATCAGATGCTGTGCCGCGCCGGCGGTGTGGACCGGCGGGCAGGCCAAATCGCAGTCGATTCGCAGAGGAACGAGACCCATGGCCGACGTAGAGACCCCACAGATCAGGACCGACATTCCGCATTCGGCGCGGATCTGGAACTACTGGATGGGGGGCAAGGACCACTACGACATCGACAAGGTCGCCGGTGACGCGGGCTTGGCCGTCGACCCGGACATCTCGACCATGGCGGTGCAGTCGCGGCAGTTCCTGATCCGGGCCGTGCGGTTCCTGGCCCGCGAGCGTGGCATCCGGCAGTTCCTCGACATCGGCACCGGTCTGCCGACCATGCAGAACACCCACGAGGTGGCCCAGGGTGTCACCGCCGACGCCCGCGTGGTGTACGTCGACAATGATCCGCTGGTCCTCACTCACGCGCGGGCGCTGCTCACCAGCACCACCCCCGAAGGGGTCACCACCTACATCGACGCCGATTTCCACGAGCCCGAGAAGATCGTCGCCGACGCCCGCAACGTGCTGAACTTCAACGAGCCCATCGCGGTGATGTTCATGGGCGTGCTCGGCCACGCCAAGACCTACGACGACCTGCTGCGCATCGTCGGCACCGTGCTGGCGGCGGTCCCGTCGGGCAGCTACCTCATCATGTGGGACGGCACCGACGACAGCCAGGCCTACGTGACGCTGTGCGAGAACTACACCGGCACCGGCGGCACCCCCTACATCCCGCGCACCCAGGCCCAGATCCGGGCGGTGTTCGACGGTCTGGAGTTCGTGGAGCCGGGCTTCACCTCGATCACGCAGTGGCGGTCCGAGAACGCCGAGGTGGGTGAGGTGCAGCCGATCTCGGCGTACGGAGCCGTCGCCCGCAAACCCTGAATCGACCAACACGACGGCGGGCCCGCACCGGTACACGGTGCGGGCCCGCCGTCGTGTCAGTAGGCGAACATGGCAACGGTTCCGCCCGATCCGCCCTTGCCCACCGGCGGCACGGTGAAATACAGTCTAGACACCTGTCCAGACAGTCAGGGAGACACGGTGCCGAGCAATCTGCGTCCTGAGGACGGCCGCACGCTGCTGATCGACGGAAAACTGAGTCGCGGATCGGGTGGGGTGTTCGCGACCGGCAACCCCGCCACCGGCGAGCGCCTCGGCTGGGCGGCCGACGCCACGACCGAGGACATGCGCGCCGCCGTCACCGCGGCCAGGACCGCCTTCGACACCACCGGGTGGTCGACCGATCCGGCGTTTCGGGCACGCTGCCTGCGCCAACTGCGCGAGGCCATGCGCGAGCACATCGAGGAACTGCGCGAGATCACCATCGAGGAGGCGGGTGCGCCCCGGATGCTCACGGCGGGCCCGCATCTGGAAGGGCCGGTGAACGATATCGGCTACTTCGCCGATCTCGCCGAATCCTATTCCTGGCGTACCGAGATGCCGATCGCCGAACCGATGGGCATGCGGACCCGCAGGGAGCTGCGGCGCGAGGCGGTCGGCGTGGTCGGGGCGATCACGCCGTGGAACTTCCCGCATCAGATCAACCTCGCCAAGATCGGTCCCGCGCTCGCGGCGGGCAACACCGTGGTGCTCAAACCCGCGCCCGACACCCCGTGGTGCGGTGCGGCTCTCGGCATCCTGGCCGCCGAGCACACCGGTCTCCCTGCGGGCGTGCTCAATGTGGTGACCGGCTCCGATCACCGGCTCGGTGCCCAGCTCGCCGAGGACCCGGACGTGGATCTGGTGTCGTTCACCGGGTCCACCCGCACCGGGAAGTCGGTGATGGCCGCGGCGGCTGACACGGTGAAAAAGGTGTTCCTCGAGCTCGGCGGCAAGTCCGCGTTCGTCGTCCTCGACGACGCGGATCTCGCGGCGGCCTGCGCGATGGCCGCCTTCTCGGTCTGCGTGCACGCCGGTCAGGGTTGTGCCCTGTCCACCCGGTTGCTGGTACCGCGCGGCGCGTACGACGCCGCGGTCGAGGCCGTCGCGAGAACCATGTCCGGCATCCGCGCGGGCGACCCGGACGACCGGCGCACCGTGTGCGGTCCACTCATCTCCGAGCGTCAGCGCGACCGCGTCGAGGACTACATCTCCCTCGCCCGCCGCGAGGGCGGTGAGGTGGTCGTCGGCGGCGGCCGCCCCGCCGGTCGCGAGGCGGGCTATTTCGTCGAGCCGACCCTGATCACCGGCCTGACGAACCAGTCACGGGTGGCCAGGGAGGAGATCTTCGGGCCCGTGTTGGTGATCCTGCCGCACGACGGCGACGACGACGCGATCCGCATCGCCAACGACTCCCCCTACGGCTTGTCGGGTTCGGTGTGGGGCACCGATCCCGCCCGGATCGACACCGTGGCCTCCGGCATCCGCACCGGGACGCTCGGCGTGAACGGCGGCACCTGGTACTCGGTCGACGCGCCCTTCGGCGGCTACAAGCAATCCGGCATCGGGCGCGAGATGGGTGTCGCCGGCTTCGAGGAATACCTCGAAACCAAACTCGTGGCCTACCCGGCCTGAAGGAGAACAGCCATGACACGTTTCACCGACCGGACCGCGATCGTCACCGGCGCGGCCCAGGGTATCGGCGCGGCCTACGCCAGGGCGCTCGCGGCCGAGGGCGCCCGCGTGGTGGTGGCCGACCTCAATACCGAAGCGGGCGAGTCGGTCGCGCAGGAGATCACGGCGGCGGGCGGTGTCGCCGCGTTCCGCGAGGTCGACGTCGCCGACCCGGATTCCGCGGCCGCGCTCGCCGCGTTCACCGTCGAGAAGTTCGGTGGCATCGACCATCTGGTGAACAACGCGGCCATCTACGGGACCATGAAGCTGAACCTGCTGCTCACGGTGCCCTGGGACTACTACAAGCATTTCATGAGCGTGAATTTCGACGGCGCCCTGAACGTGACCCGCGCGGTCTGGCCGACGATGCGCGCCAGTGGTGGGTCGATCGTCAACCAGTCCTCCACCGCCGCCTGGACCTACTCGAGCTTCTACGGTCTGGCCAAGGTCGGCGTGAACGGTCTCACCCAGCAACTGGCCCACGAGCTCGGTAGCTCCGGTATCCGGATCAATGCCATCGCCCCCGGTCCCATCGACACCGAGGCGACCAAGACGATCACCCCGTCGGTGATCGTCGACGACATGGTGAAGCGGTTGCCGCTCGAGCGGATCGGCACTCCGCAGGATCTCGTCGGCGCCTGCTTGTACCTGCTCTCCGACGACGCCGCCTGGGTGACCGGGCAGATCTTCAATGTCGACGGCGGTCAGGTGATCCGCTCATGACCACCGAGAGCGCGCCCCGCCTCGGCTACATCGGGCTGGGCAACATGGGTGCGCCCATGGCCCGCAGGCTCGTCGACTGGCCCGCCGGATTGGTGGTGTGCGACGCGCGGGCGAGCGCCACCGAGAAGTTCGCCGCCGAGGGCGTCGCCGTGGCCGAGACACCGGCCGAGGTCGCGACGCGCGCGTCGGTGATCTCGGTGACCGTCCGCGACGACACCCAGGTCCGTGACGTGCTGACGGGACCGCAGGGCATTCTGTCGACGGCCCCGGCGGGCACGGTGGTCGCCGTGCATTCCACGATCGCCGACAGCACCGCGATCGAATTGGCCGCCGACTGCGCGCGTCACGGCGTGGATCTGGTCGACGCGCCGGTCAGCGGTGGTGCGCCGGGCGCGAAGCAGGGTCGCCTCGCGGTGATGGTCGGCGGCAGCGAGGCGGCATTCGAGGCCGTGCGGTCCCCGTTCGCCCGCTGGGCCGATCTCGTGGTGCACGCCGGTCCGGTGGGGGCGGGCACCCGGATGAAGCTCGCCCGCAATCTCGTGCATTTCGTCGCCTTCGCGGCCGCTGCCGAGGCCGCGCGCCTGGCCGAGGCCGCTGGACTCGATATCCGCCGCCTCGGGGAGGTCGTCCGCCATTCCGACGCCGTCACCGGGGGTCCCGGCGCCATCCTCTGGCGCGCGAGCACCACCCGCCTCGCCGACGGCGACCCCTGGCTGCCGATCATGTCGCACGTGCGCGACCTCGGCGAGAAGGATCTGGCGCTCGCCCTCGATCTCGGCGCCCGGCTCGGCACCGAACTACCGCTCGCCCGCCTGGGTTTCGAGCACCTCGCCGAAGGTCTCGGCCTCCCCACGACCGACAGGAGCAGTACATGACCGACGACGCCCGCGCCCGCGGCCTCGCCCGGATGAAGGAGGTCTACGGCTGGCAACCGCCGGAGATCGACGGCGCGTTCTTCGCCACCACCGTCGATCATCTCTTCGCCGAGATCTGGTCGCGCCCCGGCCTCACCGACCGTGATCGCCGTCTGCTGCTCCTCGGCGCGCTCGCCGCCCAGGGCCGCATGGAGACCGCCGAGATACAGATCCACGCCGCCCTGCACAACAAAGAGCTCACCGAGGAACAGCTGCGCGAAATCGCCCTGTTCCTGTGCCACTATGTCGGCTGGCCCAACGGCACGCGGCTCGATACCGCGATCAGCACCGTTTCCGAGCGTGCGCGCGGGGGCGGCGAACCGCGCATGCGCAGGCCCAAATAGGTATCCCATGCCGATACGATTAATATGGAACAGTGTCCGAAAACCATTCTGATCCCGCGATTCTCGAGGCCACGCGCAGGCGCCTGACCGAGAAGCAGGCCGATACGGTCGACCGGCTCACCCGAGCCGCCGTCGACGTCATCACCGAGCAGGGTTATTCCGGACTCACCGTGCGGCAGGTGGCCGCCGCCGCGGGCGTCGGAACAGCCACGGCCTACACCTATTTCTCGTCGAAGGAACACCTCGTGGCCGAGGTGTTCTGGCGGCGCCTGCTGCAGACACCGCAGCTCGACCACGCCGAGGACGAGTCCCCGGCCGAGCGCGTCGTCGCCACGCTGCGGCAGGTGTCGCTGATGGTCGGCGGGGAGAACGAGCTGGCGGGCGCGGTGACCAGCGCCCTGCTCGGCCAGGATCCGGACGTGTCACACCTGCGGGTGCGCATCGGCCTGGAGATCCGGCAGCGGATCGCGCGCGCACTCGGCCCCGACCACGATCCGGATGTCCTCGAGGCGTTCGAATTGTTGTACGCGGGCGCGCTCGTTCGCGCGGGCATGGGATACGGGACCTACGACGAAATGGCGGACCGGATCGAGAAATCGGTCTATCTCGTCCTGAAATAGTCTCCGCCGCAACAAAAGCCGTCATCCGGATAACCGGGTGGCGGCTTTTTCGCGCATTGCGCCACGCCTGAGAATTGTAGTACCGTCTGGACAGCTGTCTATACGACCCAGAGATTGCGAGGTCTTCGATGACGCTTCTGAAACCGCGAAGGGTCTCCGGCGGCGAACACGAGCACGGCCACCTGGAGGAACTGCGTTCCGATCCGATCGCCCTCATGCGACGGGTGCGCCAGGAATGCGGCGACGTCGGCGTTTTCGAGCTCGCCGGACGCGACGTCGTGCTGCTCTCAGGCCCCGAGGCCAATGAATTCTTCTTCCGCGCGGGCGACGAGGACCTCGACCAGGAAGCCGCGTATCCGTTCATGAAGCCGATCTTCGGTGAGGGTGTCGTCTTCGACGCCAGCCCCGAACGGCGCAAGGAGATGCTGCACAATCAGGCGTTGCGCGCCGATTACATGCGTGGTCACGCGGCGACGATTTCGCACGAGGTGGACCGGATGATCGCGGACTGGGGCGATTCCGGTGAGATAGATCTGCTCGATTTCTTCGCCGAGCTGACCATCTACACGTCCTCGGCCTGTTTGATCGGCACCACATTCCGCAATGAACTCGACAGCCGTTTCGCCGAGCTCTATCACGATCTCGAACGCGGCACCGACGCGCTGGCCTACGTGGATCCGTATATGCCGATCGAAAGTTTTCGTAAACGCGACGAATCACGGCGCGAACTCGTCGAATTGGTCGGCGAGATCATGGACCGTCGGATCGCCGCGCCACCGAAGGGCAAGGAGGAACGTGATCTGCTCGATGTCCTGGTGTCGGTGCGCGACGAACAGGGTGCGCCACGATTCTCGGCCTCGGTGGTCACCGGCATCTTCATCTCGATGATGTTCGCCGGTCACCACACCACCTCGGGCACCTCGGCGTGGACGATGATCGAACTGTTGCGCCATCCCGACACCCTCGCGAGCGTGGTCGCGGAACTCGACAGCCTCTTCGCCGACGACACCGAGGTGAGTTTCCGCGCACTGCGCCAGATTCCACGCCTGGAGGCGGCCCTGAAGGAGACGCTACGCCTGCATCCGCCGCTCATCATCCTGATGCGGGTGGCTCGCGGAGAATTCGAGGTGTGCGGGCATCGCATCGCGCCCGGGGACCTGGTGGCGGCCACCCCGGCGGTGTCCAATCGGCTGCCCGAGTGCTTCCCCGCGCCCGATGCGTTCGATCCCGACCGCTACCTCGACCCCGAACAAGCCGATGTCGTCAACCGCTGGACCTGGATTCCGTTCGGCGCGGGCAGGCACCGCTGTGTCGGCGCCGCGTTCGCGCTCATGCAGATGAAGGCGATCTTCGCGATCCTGCTGCGCGACTGGGAATTCGAGATGACGCAACCGTCGGAGAGCTACCGCAACGATCACTCCAAGATGGTCGTGCAGTTGCAGCAGCCGTGCCGGGTGCGGTACCGCAGGCGACGCTGAGGCGATACACCGTCGAAGGCCGCTCCGATGGTCGGGGCGGCCTTCGACGCGCACCGGTCAGCGCAACGGTGATTCGGGTTGCACCTCGCTGACGATGACGTGGGCGCCGCGCGGCGTGGACACCACCGCGGTGACGGCGTCGGCCAGATCGGCGGCACGCAACATGTAGGGGTGACGCGCGAAGCCCCAGCGCGACCAATCCTTCAGCAGCGGTTCGATGTCCTCGACGGTCGCGTCGGTGCCCATCTCGGTGGCGGTGGGACCGGGGCGGACCAGTGACACCCGAACACCGGTGCCCTCCAGTTCCATGCGCATCTGGGTGGCCAGGGTTTCGATGCCCGCTTTGGCGGCGCTGTAGGCGCCGGTACGCGGACGTGGCGTCACCGAGCAGTCCGACCCGATGAGCACCACGTCGCCACGCCGCCGCTCGATCATGCCGGGCACGAGCAGCCGGAGCAGGCGCTGCGGGCCCGCCAGGTGCACGTCGAGCTGACGGACGAAATCGGCCGAGGGCAGTTCGTGCACACACCCGAACTTCACCACCCCGGCGGCCGACACCAGGATCTCGATATCGCCGAGTTCGCGCTGTGCGGCGGCGACGAACTCGGCCACCGAGTCGTCATCGGTGACATCGAGCCGGTGGGCGAACGCGGTGCCGCCCTTCTCCCGGACGGCGGCCGCCACCGCCTCGCACTCGGGCCCCCGGCGGGCACCGAGCGCGACCGGATGCCCGAGTGCGGCAAGAGCTTTCGCGGTGGCTGCGCCGATCCCGGAGGAGCCGCCGGTGACCACGGCGGCCCGCACCGGCGGGTGGGGTTCGAATCGTGGCATGGTCACACCTTCCTTCCGTCCAGACCAGACTGGACACCTGTCTGGACAATACTATGGATCGGTGGTGGCGACCGGCGATCCGCCTCACCCTCAGGCGACCCGCCAGTGCTTGACGCCGTTGACGAAGCTCGACCGCAATAACGCCCTACCGGTGGAACGACCTACTTCGCCCGCACCGACATCGGCAGCGTGGCGAAGCCACGCACGCTCACCGAGTGGACGCGTTCGGCGGCGGCGGTGTCGATCTCGTAGCCGGAGATGGAGGCGGCGATGTGTCCGAGGCCGGTGTTCGCCTCCATCCGTGCCAGGTGCGCACCGAGGCAGAAGTGCACGCCGAGACCGAAACTCAGCAGGGTCTGGGAGCTGTCGCGGCCGATGCGGTACTCGGCGGCGCCGTCGAAGACGTCCTCGTCGCGGTTGGCGGAGCCCAGCAGCAACAGCACCCGCTCCCCCGCCGCGATGGTGTGCCCGCCGAACTCGACATCGGCGAGCACCCGGCGCACCAGGATCTGGGTCGAATTGTCGTAGCGCAGTGTCTCCTCGGTCCATTCCGGCACGATCGACGGGTCGGCCAGCGGTTTGGCGACCTCGTCGGGAAACCGCGCACCCCAGTACATGGCGTTGCCGAGGAGTTTGGTTGTCGTCTCGTTGCCCGCGACCACCATCAGGATCAGGAAACCGATGATCTCGGCGTCGGACAGGCGCGTGGTGCCGATCTCGTCGTCGGTGATCTCGGCCTCCATCAGCACGGAGACCAGATCGTCACCGGGATTCTCGCGGCGCCCGTCGAGCAGGTCGCGGTAGTAGCCGGTGAGTTCGAGGTAGGCGGTGATCGCGCCCTGCGGCACGTCGAGCACGCCTTCCTCGCGGTGCAGCAGCAGGTCCGACTGGGTGCGCAGATGTGCGCGGTCGGACTCGGGGACACCGAGCATCTCCGAAACCACATCCATGGGCAGCAACCCGGCGAAGTCGCGGATGTAGTCGAACTCGCCCAGTTGCAGGCACCGATCCCAGTGCCCTCGGGTGAGTTCGGCGATCCGCTCGCTCAGGTCCGCGAGCCTGCGCGGGGTGAAACCCTTGGACACCAGTTTGCGGATGCGCGCGTGTTTCGGGTCGTCCATCGCCAGGAACGACATGGACCGGTGCGCTTCCGGACCATAAGCGGTGGGGTCGAGCGAAACACCCCAGCTGTTGGACAGCCGCGCGCTGTCGCGCAGCGCCGCGCGCACGTCGCGGTGCCGCGACAACGCCCAGAAGTCCATCGAGGCGTTGCGGTAGACCGGCGCCTCGGCGCGCAGTCGCGCGTAGGTGGGGTACGGGTCCTCGTGGAAGGCGTAGTCGTAGGGGTCGAACGGGATCGAGGTCTCCATGTCAACGGTCACTGCGCACTCCAGAGGGTTCGACGACGGTCAGCGGCAACGGGATTCCCCGATCGACGAAGGCGAAGGCGGCACCGGTGCTGATCCTGGTCAGCGCCACCTCCACCGCTTCGGCGGCGGGTTCGTCCGCGCGCACGACATCGACGACGAGTTCGGATTCGGTCACCTTCGAGGTTCGGCAGGTGTAGTGCGGATCGACACCGCCTACCAGCGCGTCCAGCGGTGCGAGGTGATCCGGGTCGAGCAGGGCGGGCCACACACCGTCGGTGATCGCGCCGCAGCCCCGCTCGAGGACGAGAGTGACAGCAGTGGACGATGTTTCGATTCGTCTGCCGACGTACTGGCGTGGGTTGAGCGCCGGATGCAGATCGAACACGCGCGCCAGCGACTCGAGGTCACCGGACAGCCCGAGCGCCGAGGCGATCCGGCCCGAGGCCACACCCGCCACTCCGGCGAACTGTTTGCGGCCGATCTCCGCGGCACGCTCGGCGTCGACCCGTTCCCGCAGGGCGACGAGGAATCCGGCCACCAGCAGATGCTGTTGCAGCGCGACCTCTTCGGCGATCCGGATCAGCGCCGACCGGGAGAAGTCGGCGAACCGTAGGTCACTGAGCAGGGGGCCACGGTAGTCGGCGGCGCCGTCGTCGCCGGGATCGATCGGTGACAACGCCACCGTCGCGGCGGCCGAGCCCGCGATCAGCCCGGCGTTGCGCGGGATCGGCGGTGGTTCGTTGGCCGGGTCGATACTCACCCGCCACGCGCACACCGGCGTTCGATCGGCGGGGGCACGGGGCGGGCGGTGGATCGGGCGCACCTGGGCGTGCGGGTTGGTGGCCAGGGCGGTCGCGTCGAAGGTTGGATCCTCGATGTCGTGGCACATCGCCCGCACGAACTGGTCACCGAGGGGTTCCACATCGGCCAGCGCGCCGCAGTGGTCGAGCCAGAACTCGCCGTGGTCGTGGTCGTCGACGCGGAAACGGAAGTCGAGAAACTGTGGGGGCGCACCGATATCGAGCTGAAGACCTTTGAAGATCGTCTCGACACCGTCACCGACGAAGCCGAGCGCGCTCTGCATCCGCCGGGTGTAGACCGGGCTGGCGACCTGCCATTCGGCGATGGCCACCTCGGTCATGCCCTCGCGACCGAACGCACCGATCGTGTGCGGCATACCCGAGCGGTCGATCAGATGACCGCACAGCAGCAGTTCCGGGACGAGCGTCGCCAGGTGCGCGCGCGACAGCCCGGCATAGGAGTGTCGCGAATCCTGTTTCACCACAGCGGAACCGGTGACTTCCCGACCGGGTACCAGCCCGGCAGCGGTTGCTCGGCCGTGGCTTTCTTTATCCGGGTGAGCATGCCGGGAGTCATGGCCTTGTTCGTCATCATCTCCAGGAACAGCGCACCAACGTTGCCGTAGTCGAAGAAGTCACGCTGCCAGGACCATTGGAAGTTCCCGCCGTACCGGAACCAGCTGCCCCCGATGCCCTGCACCTGGTAGTTGCTGCCGTCGGGGCGGGTGGCGCGCGCGGTCTGCTTCCAGAAACCGACGACGTCGCCGGACTTCTCGTCGATCACCACGTGCTGATACGGGTAGGTCCAGCCCTCGAGACCGTCCATCTCCTGTCCGACGGCGATCTCGCGGATCTGCTCGCGGCCCACCGCCATGAACTCGTGGGTCGGTCCGTAGTTCCAGCCATAGGTGGCGTCCTCGGTGTACATGTCGGCCAACGGCCGCCAGTCGCCCTCGGCCTCACAGCGCTTGTTCTCCGCCAGCCAGCGCTGGACCATCTCCTCCAGTTCGCTGCGCGAAAATCCGGCCACTGTCATTCTCCTTAGTCTTCGGACGCGCCGTCGTCGACGATCGACAGCGCCCGCGTGGGGCAGTAGGTCACCGCGTCGGCGACGGCGGCGCGCTGCGCGCTCGACGGTCGTTCGACGAGAATCTCGACCTTCCCGCGCTTGGGCACCGTGAACACCTCCGGTGCTTCCTCCTGGCACGCGGCGTGCCCCTGACACAGATCCGGATCCACGACGATTCGCACGCTCATCCGTCGGCCGCCTTTCCCCTGTCGCCCAGGCGTTCCCAGCTTCGAGACACCGAGCTGGACACCTGTCTGGACAGTATCATCGACGTCGGCGGACAGCAATCACGGCGTGTACGCGGATGTCAGAAGAAGGAGCTAGGACTCGTCGGTCGCGGTGCCCGGGGAGTAGGGCGAGCCGAACTCGGCGTTCCAGGCGAGTTCGGTCACTTCGGCGGTCACCGCCTGGTCGACGGCGGCGGCCAGCGGTGCGTTGTCGGCGGTCAACCGGACCACCGCGCGTTCGAGCGCGGGCAGGATCTCGGTGATGGCGAGATCGCCGTGCGCGAAGCGGCCGAGCAGGGCGTAGACCATGTTCGAGAGCACGAGCGCGAGATCGGCGGCGTAGTCCTCGTCGAGGGTCGCGAGCAGCGGGGCGATCGCGGGCAGCACGGCCGCGAAACCCTGGTTGTCCAGGCGCTGCCCACCGGGGCCGGAGCGGGCGTGGTGGTAGGCCGCCAGCATCCTCGGGTACCGCTCCCACGGTTCGAACACGTACCGGATCACCCGCGTGAGCACCTGAGCCAGCGTCTCCCCCGCACGCGGCGGCTCGAGCGCGGTGTAGGTGTTGGTGGCCATCCAGTGCGCGACCGCCGCGAGCACGAGGTCGTCGCGGGTGGGATAGAGCTTGTAGACCGTGCTCAGCGATACGTGGGCGAGCCGGGCGACGGCACGCAACTGCACCGCCTCGTACCCTTCGGATTCCAGCAGCGCCAGGGTGACATCGGTGATCCTGCGCGCGGGATCACCGTCGCCCCTTCTCGCCACCCGGTCAGGGTAGTGCACGGCCCGGCGCGGCCGGAACGGTATGCGGCTCGCCGTGGTCGGCGGTCCGATTCCCGCTCAGATGCGCGTTCCCACGTCTTCGGCGACGAGGGTGTCCATGGCCCGCTCGGCGACCGCGGCGATCGTCATCGACGGGTTGCACGCGGCGGCGCTGCCCGGCAGCAGCGCACCGTCGAGGACATAGAGCCCCCGCTGATCGAGCACCCGGCCGTTCAGGTCGCACACGGTGCCCATCCCGGCCCCGCCGAGCGGGTGCCAGGTGGAGGGGAACAAGGCGTTGGTGTCGAGCAGGGTGCCGTCGGTGCCCGCGATGCGCGCGATCGTCGGGCCGATGTGGTTGTCCTGGATGGCGCGGTCGCCGTCCTTCGGCCAGTGCAGCACGGCCTCGTCGCGCGCGGCGTCGTAGGTGAACGCGCCACGGCTGTCGCTCACACCGTAGCCGACGAGCATGGTGCTGGACGGATCGACCGACAGCGGTGGGATCGAGGCCTGCACCACCGTGTGCGCGGTGCGTGGGTCCTGCCAGTTCTTGCTGCCGTAGACCACCGGACCACCCTGCGGCGCACCGAATTCCGCCGTCGGGTCGTGCCAGACGTAGATACGGTCGGCATTGGTTCCCCACCCCTGGCCGAGGCCGTCGGGCAGGTCGGGGATCAGGCCCTTGGCGCCCGCGCGGACCAGCAGCCGGGTGGTGTTGAGGCTGCCCGCGGCCAGGATCAGCGCACCGGTGGTGAGGATCTTGTGCTCGGCGACGGCGCCGGTGCTGTCGAGGCGCCGCACGTGCACGACCCAGCGACCGTCGGATGCGCGTTCGATCTCGGTCACCTCGTGCAGGGTCTGCACCCGGCAGTTGCCCGTGGCCTCGGCGGCGGCGATGTAGGTGACGTCGACGGAGTGTTTGCCGCCGTTGTTGACGCCCATCGCACCGTCGCCGTTGGTATAGGACGGCTTCATCTCCCCGCGCAGTTCGGCGAGGGCGAAGTCCCAGTCGATCGGCATCGGGATCTTCGACAGCGGCAGTCCGGCCCGGCGCACCCGGTCCGCGAAAACCCTGGCGACACGGTAGTTCTCGGTGTCGACCAGGTCGTCGGGCGCCTCGGCGAGGCGAAGCATCGCGGCCACCCTCGGGTAATGGATCCGGTCCATCCGCGACCAGTCCAGTTCCTGCGGGAAGTGCGCGTCGAACACGTCCCGGGCGGGCTGCAGCGACATGCCCTGATAGACCAGTGACCCGCCGCCGACCCCGGCGGCACACAGTGCGGTCATGTTCTCGCCCGCCACCGCCTCGATCAATCCGGCATACGGCTCGAGCAGCAGCGGGCGCCCGAACAGATTCGGGTTGGACCGGCACCACAGGATCCGCTTGTCCGGTGCGGAGGCGCGCGGGAAGGTCTCGGCATCGGGGCCGGTCGGCCAGCGCAGACCGCGCTCGAGCACGGTGACGGGTACACCCGCCTGCGCCAGTCGCAGCGCGCTGACGCCGCCGCCGAAACCGGAGCCGACGATGACGACCCGGTGCTCCTCCCTGGTCAGCGGAATGGTGTCGGAGCGCATCGGGATCGGGGCCGCGGCGCCGGGGCGGACACCGAGCAGCATTCCGCCCAGCGCCGCTCCCGCCGCGAGCATCGAGCGGCGTGAGAATGTGGTCATCGGTGTTCCTGGTCAGTCGAAGGTGCAGCCGGTGACCGGTTTGTCGGCGAGGCGGTCGAGCAGGTAGGTGACCGCGTTGTCGGGACCGAATCCGTCGATCAGCTCGGGCCCGAAGTGGTTCGGGATGGTGGTGCCGGGCAGGATCGGCGGCAGGTCGTTGGTGCGGAAGGTGACCGTCGCGCCCTTGGCGCACCAGGTCTCGGCGAGCGCGCGGGCCTGACCGTAGGGGACGGTGTCGTCGTTGAGCCCACTGGTGATGAGCACCGGCGTGGCCGGGGTCATGCTGCCGACCCGCAGTTCCGCCAATGCCGGTGCCGCCTCGGGCAATTCGGCCAGATGGTCCAGGAGCGGGCGGCCGTCCTTGGTCATCGACGTGGTCTTCAGGAAGGGGTGATAGGTGATGAGGTCGGCGATGCAGGATTCGCTCAGGGTGGCGAGCATGTCGCGCCCGGCCGGACTGATGGTCTTGTCGAGGGCCTGGTTCAGCTCCGGGTAGCGCGCCAGCATGCCGTTGATGGCGAAGCCGATGGCGCCGCCGATCAGGGCGCCGTCGATCTTGGCGAGGATGGCGGCCAGATCGGCGACCGGACCACCGGCCCAGGTGCCTTTCACCGTCAGTTCCGGCGCGTAGTCCGGCGCCATCTCCGCCGCCGCCGCGGTGGAACCGCCGCCCTGCGAGTAGCCCCAGAACACCACGGGTGTCTCGGGTCCGACCCCGGCCAGGCGGTGCGCGGCGCGGGCGCCGTCGAGCACCGCGTGGGCGCTCTCGATGCGGTTGGCGTAGGTGTGGATGCCGGGCGTACCGAGCCCGATGTAGTCGGTGACCAGCACTCGCGCGCCGAGCTGGCTCCACACCCCCGAGGACGGCAGTTCCTGGTTCGCCGAGAGGCCGAGGGCGGGGTCGGTGTGCACGGTCAGGCCGGTGGAGAACGCCTGCGACATGGCGCACTGGTCGCCCTGCCCGGAGGTGCCGGGCGCGATGACGACGGTCGGGCGCGGACCGGCGCCCAGCCAGGGCCCGGTCGGCTCGATGTAGGTGCCCGACACCGCGACGGGTGACCCGTCCTGCAGTCGTGAGGTGTACATGACGTGCTGCCCGACGCCCGGCCAGCCCTTCTCGCTCGGCGGGGTGGCGAGCAGTGCCATCGGGGCGGTCTTGATGATCGCGCCGGGTTCCTGGGGGATCTGCGGAGGCGGGGTGTAGAACGAGCCGACCGGCTCGGCCGAGGACGTCTCCGTCTGCGCGACTACGACACTCGCCGCCATCGCGCACGCCACGGCCGCTCCGAGGACGACCCTTGCGGCACGCGACCGCCCGACACCCTGCTGATCCATCGAGAACCTCTTTCGTGAACATCACGCTCCGGCGCCGTCGCCGGGGTGATCCAGGTCGCCGGGTCAAGGGATCATGAGCCCCGTCACAGCAGCGACGCCGCGAACAGTAACACGGTTACTCATATGACGGAAGACAGGGTCGTCGCCAGGTTCTACAGGCGAGCGAACACCAGTGCGGTACAACCGATCAGCGGCGGGACCAGCTGGATCAGCGCGGGACGCGCCTTGTTCGGCGAGGACACGAGCAGGACGACACCGGCGGCGACCATCGATCCGGCTCCCGCGAGTACCAGCGCGAGTCCGATGCCCTTGTCACCGAAAGCGGTGAACCCCATCCCGAGAGCCGCGACGACGGCGAGGAAGAGGTTGTAGAAGCCTTGATTGAAGGCCATCTCCTGGGTCGCCTCAGCCTCGGCGGCCGACATGCCGAAGGTCTTGCGGGTGCTCGCGGCGGTCCAGCGCAGCGACTCCATCACGAAGATATAGGCGTGCAGCAGCACGGCAACCCCGGTGAACAGCAAACCGATCGCGGTCATCTCGCGCCTCTCGCCGCGGCCCGGACCTACCGGGCGCCCACGGTGATTATTCACCCGCGACCATCGGGTGGCCGACGCCGACGCGCGGCGGGACACGGGAAACAGACCATACAGATTCCGCCCCAAATGTATGGTCGGTAGGCCCCGCAACCCTGTCCAGGAGCCGCTCGTGACCCCACCTCCGCGCCCACGCCAACTCGACCACCCGGTACTGCCGAAGATCTTCCGACTGGTCGGCCGCGCACAGGTGGCGGTCTATCGGCGCACCGGCGGCCGCATCGGCGGCACCTGGCGCATCGGTGCGGGTTTCCGCAAACCCGTACCCACCCTGCTGCTCGAGCATCGCGGCCGCAGGACGGGCAAGCAGTTCACGGTCCCGCTGCTCTACCTCGCCGACGGTGCGGACATCGTTGTCGTCGCCTCGCAGGGTGGCTTGGCCACTCATCCGCAGTGGTACCGCAACCTGTGCGCCGATCCGGAGACACACATCCAGATCGGGCCCACCCGCCGGGCCGTGCGCGCGGTGGTCGCCGACGCCGGGCAGCGGGCGCGGCTGTGGCCCGCGCTGGTCGACCTGTACGCCGACTTCGACACCTATCAGTCCTGGACCGAGCGCGAGATCCCCGTGGTGGTCCTGCGACCGCGCCCGACGACCTGAGGGCGGTTCACTGTCCCAACGACGCCGAGAGCGCCTGCGCCCCTTGGCGAATCGCTTCGACGTAGTTCCTCCGTTCGGCGGGGCCGACGGCCGAGCGCAGCGGACCGAGCTGGAGCTCGTAGGGCGCGGCCCCGTCGACGAACACCGGCGCCGACAGGTAACCGACGGGCAGCGGTCGCACGCCGAGGAATTCGGCTTCCCGGTACGGGCGGGCGGTGAGGCGTCCGAGCTGGCGCAGGACGCGGACACGCAGGTCCGGTTGCACGAGTTCGGCGCCGACCGCACCCAGCAGGTCGGCCAGCACGTCGACCAGGCCCGCGTCGTCGGAATCGGGACGGAACACCGCGCAACCATGCGCCCGCACGAAACGCAGCAGCGCCGGACCCTCCCGGCGCGCGGCATCACCGGCCAGCCACGCGGCGCGCTCGGCCTCGCCGCGCCACGGCATCACCGCCGCACCCGCCGGAAACGTCAACGGAATCGATTGGCCGACAGCGAGACCCGGCACCACCCGCGCCTCCGGTGCGTACTCCTTGGCGACGACAGTCAAGGTGGTGCCCTCGATCTTGCTGAGAGTCACCCCGCATCCGGCCGCCTGGGCGAGCGCCCGCAGGTCGGCGCGCACGGCCGACTCGCGGATCTCGGGATCGGCGGGGCGCAGCGCCGCGAGTGCCGGACCCGGACCGAACCGGCGTTCCCGGTCGCGACGCACCCAGCCCGCGGCGGCGAGTTCGGTGAGCACGGCGGTGACCGTCGCGCGGGCCAGCGACAGCGCGGTGGCGATCTCCGAGGCCGTGAGCGGCCGGTCGGTGCGCGCGAGCAGTTCCATCACATCGATGACCCGACGGGTCGGCGGCGATGCCGAATGCGACATGACACCCCTTGTCCGCGGGTCGACCCCGCCCTACACTGCTTCGACTATTCGTCACATATTAGTCGAATATTCGACGCACAAGGGGTTTCCATGATTCTCGATCTCTTCCGGCTCGACGGCCGGGTCGCCGTCGTCACCGGCGCCGGGCGCGGCCTCGGCGCCGCGATCGCGCTCGGATTCGCCGAGGCGGGCGCCGATGTGGTGATCGCCGCGCGGACGGAGTCCGATCTGCGCGCGGTGGCCGATCAGGTCGCCGCGACAGGTCGGCAGGCCGAGGTCGTCGTCGCCGATCTGGCCGACCCCGCGGCGGTCGCCGCCCTCGCCGAGGTGGCGGCCGACCGGTTCGGCCGCCTCGACATCGCCGTGAACAATGTGGGCGGCGCGCTGCCGAAGCCGCTGCTCGAAAGCTCCCTCGACGATCTGGCCGAGGCCTTCGCCTTCAATGTCGGCACCGCGCACGCCCTGGTCCGGGCGGCGGTGCCGACGATGCTCGCCACGGCCGAGGGCGGCTCGATCATCAACATCACCTCGACGATGGGCCGCCTGCCCGGACGCGCCTTCGCCGCCTACGCGACCGCGAAGGCGGCACTGGCGCACTACACGCGCACCGCCGCCGCCGATCTGAGTCCGCGCGTGCGGGTCAACGCCATCGCGCCGGGTTCGATCCTCACCTCGGCGCTGGCGGTCGTCGCGGGCAATGAGCAGATGCGCACCCAGATGGAGCAGGCCACGCCGTTGCGTCGCCTCGGCGATCCGGCCGACATCGCGGCGGCGGCGGTGTATCTCGCCTCCCCCGCCGGGTCGTTCCTCACCGGGAAGGTCCTCGAGGTCGACGGCGGGCTCATCGCACCCAACCTGACCATTCCGCTTCCCGATCTGTGAGGACGAGACCATGACCATTCGCGTCATCCACTGGGGCACCGGCAATGTGGGGCGCCACGCGCTCGCGGGCGTGCTCGCCGATCCGCGCCTCGAGCTGATCGGTGTGCACGTCTCCGGACCGGACAAGGCGGGCCTCGACGCGGCCGAACTGGCGGGAATCGACACCCCCTCCGGCGTCGTGGCTACCCTCGGCATCGAGGAGGTTCTCGCGCGTCGACCCGACTGCGTGGTCTACACGGCGATGACCGACAACCGACTCCCCGAGGCCCTCGAAGACCTACGCAGGCTGCTCGCCGCGGGTATCGATGTGGTGGCGAGCGCACCGGTGTTCCTGCAGTACCCGTGGGGTGTGCTTCCGGCCGAATTGCTCGACCCCGTCGAACAGGCCGCGGCACAGGGCGATTCGTCACTGTTCGTGAACGGGATCGACCCGGGCTTCGCCAACGACCTGCTCCCCCTCGCCCTGCTCGGCACGTGCCGCTATGTCGACCAGGTGCGATGCCTGGAGATCGTCGACTACTCCACCTACGACAATCCGTCGGTCATGTTCGACATCATGGGTTTCGGCAGGCCGATGACGGAGACACCGTTGCTGTTGCGACCGGGTGTGCTTTCGCTGGCCTGGGGCAGCGTCGTGCGTCAGCTCGCGGCCGGTCTCGGCATCGAACTCGACGCCGTCACGCAGGAGTACCAGCGCCTGCCCGCACCGGGAACCTTCGACATCGATTCCGGCACCATCGAGGCGGGCACGGCGGCGGCGCTGCGGTTCGAGGTGCGGGGCATGGTCGGTGACCGCGCGGTGACCGTGCTCGAGCACGTCACCCGGTTGCGCGCCGATCTCGCGCCCGACTGGCCCCAGCCCGCGCGAGAAGGCGGGTCGTATCGAGTGGAGATCACCGGGGAACCGAACTACACCCTCGACCTCGCCATGTTCAGCGACCGAGGCGACCACAACCACGCCGGCCTCGTCGGCACCGCGATGCGCTTGGTCAATGCGATCCCGGCCGTCGTCGCCGCGCCAGCGGGCATCCGCACCACCCTCGACCTCCCGCTGGTGACGGGAACGGGGCTGGCGGATACCCGGCGGATCCCGCCGACCGACGGGCGGTGAGAGCTCGGTCAGCTACCCCGGTTCTCCCCCAGTTCCTCGACGATCGGGTTCGGCGGAACCTCGCGGTCCCGCTCGGCGACGCCCGGGTGCGCGTGATCGCGGCTCTGCGCCATCCGCAGCGCTTCGGATCGCCCGTCGTCGAGGCTCACCGATTGCAGGACCTCGGTCATGTTCGCGTAGGCCACCGGCGGTATCGCGCGGAGGGCGCGCACCGTGTCGTCGTCGGCTTTCGCATCGGTCGCACACCGCACCAGGTCGTCCTTGTTGGCCGGGAAATCGATCTCCGACAACGCCCGCTCGACCCGCTGCACATCGGTAGTCACCATCACGGAACCTTCCCGGGCGCCGAAGCGACCTTCGCCAGTTTCCTCGAACGGCTGCCGCAGTACCCGGGTGGGTCGACCCCAAACAGCGGGCCTTCAGGCGGCGGGGATGACCTCGGGCCGCGCGGGTTCGAGGGTGGACGAGGAGGAAGCCCGGCGCCTGCCGGTGAGCAGGAACAGCACGACCAGCGCGACCGCCGACCACACGTAGGTGTCGCCGATCAGATGCTGGTTCCAGGTCCACGACGTTTCCCGGTGTTCTCCGTCGGGCAGGAAGCTGTGCGGCGCGATGATGAAGACGGCGGCGACCACGAGTGCCGTGGCATACCAGCCGCGCGCGGGGGCGGCGGGCACAGTGCGGGCGTGGCAGACGATGGCCAGCAGCGCGGGCGCGATCCACACCCAGTGATGCGACCACGAGATCGGCGACAGCAGCAGGGTGAAGACAGCGTTGAGAGCCAGGGCGATCGCGGGGGCGTCGGCGGCTTTGCGCATGGCGGCGACGACCAGGGCGAGCAGCAGGGCGCCGAAGACCAACCACAGGGCATCGAACGGCAGGCCCGTGACGTGCAGGCGGGCCAGCACCGCCTGGATCGACTGGTTGGTGTGGAAGGCCGAACCGCTGAGCCCGGAGACATTGCCGAGGCCGCCGAACCAGTAACGCACCGACTCCGTCGGCAGGATCGCGAACGAGACGAGGGTGGCGACCGCCCCGGTGGCGGCGGCGGTGGCAGCGGCCTTGTAGTCCTTGCGGACGAGGAAGAACAACACGAACGCGGCGGGCGTGAGCTTCACGGCGGCCGCCAGACCGATGAGCATGCCGCGCGGGTAGCGGGTCTTCGGCAACAGGCAGTCGGTGGCGACCAGCACCATCAGCAGCAGGTTCACCTGCCCGAAGTCGATGGTGGCGCGCACCGGCTCGAGCAGCATCGCCACCGGCAGCGCACAGGCGGTCACCAGCAGCGCGACCTGCTTGCGTTCGGGGTTGTAGCGACGGGCGACCAGGTACAGCGTCCACGCGAGCGCGGCGACCGACACCGCGACGTAGAGGGTTTTGGCCGCACCCCACGGCAGCAACGCGAACGGCGCGAGGGCGATCGCGGCGAAGGGTGGATAGATGAACGGCAGGCCGATACCGACGCTCGTCTTGGGGAGCTGACCGTACATGTCGGCGCCGTCGCGCATGGCCTCGATGCCGAGGCGGTACACCTGCAGATCGATGAAGGCGCCGGAGTACGGTTCGAACGGCCACAGCGGGGTCCGCATGCACACCACCGCAACGACACCGAGCAACACCGGCACCAGCCACCAGGCTCGATTGATCGGGCGTCGGGTCGGCTGCGCGGGGTGGGTGGTGTCACTACTCATCCGCGGCGACTATACCGACCGAACCCCCGAGCCGGGGCACCGACCTTCGGCGGCAGTGACGCGCGCTACACCCGGTTCAGCCTTGGTTGTAGCGCACGAGCAAGCGGGCCAGAGTCCGCACATCCTCGTCGGACCAGTCGGCGAAACGCGCCGTGAAGGCGGCCCGCCGGGTGCGTTCGGCCTGGAGCGCCACGGTGCGCCCCTCGGCGGTGGCACGCAGGATGTGGTTGCGCCGGTTGGCGGGGTCGATCTCGCGCTCCAGGTAACCGAGCTGTTCGAGCGCCCCGACCTGCCTGCTGACCGTCGACTTGTCGAGCAGGAACTGCGCGGCCACGTCGGCGGCCTGGCACCCGTCGCGTTCGAGGACGAGGTCGAGGATGCTGTAGGCGACCAAGCTCAGTTCGGGGTGCAGTTCCGCGGCGCGGCCACGGGCCCGACGGGAGAACGCGGTCAGTTCCCGCTGGATGACATCGACGTCGGCGTCCCTTGCCGGTGACTCACTCATGGTTGTACGATACAACAATAATAGTTGCATTTACCAACCCTCTTGGAGACTTCCCTCGATGACCGTCACCCAGCTGCGCCACCTCGCGGGCCACCTGCTCACGCCCCTGCTGATGTGCCTGGGCATGGCCCTGGCCTATCTCGGCGCGTTCCACCAGCCCACGCCGAATCATCTGGCGCTGGCCGTCGTCGGCGACTCGCCGCAGTCGATGGTGCTCGCGCAGACGATGAAGGATCGCGGCGGCGCGGGCGTCGACATCATCACCGTGCCCACCCGGGAAGCCGCGACCGATCTGCTGCGCGAACGCGAGCTCGTCGGTGCCTACGTGCCCGACGCCGCGCGTCCGGAACTTCTCGTGGCCACCGCGAGCTCGGACACCAGCGCGATGGCCGCCGAGGTGGCGTTCCGATCTGTCGCCGACCACCAGGGCGTACCGCTGACGGTCACCGATGTGACGACCAAGCCCGACGGCGATCCCACCGGACAGGGCCTGTTCTTCCTACTGGTGGCGCTGAGCGTCGGCGCCTACGGCAGCGTCGCGGTGATCGGCGCCGCGGGCGCGACGCTGCGGATGCGGGTCCGCGCGGCGATCGGCGTGGTGACGGCACTGGTGGTGAGCCTGATCGGCGTTGTGGTCGCGGGACCGGTGTTCGGCGTGATCGACAGTGCCTTCGCGAGCGTGTTCGGCATCGCCTGGCTCTACGCCACGGGCATCATCCTGATCGGCATCGGCCTGCACACCTTCTTGAAGCGCTGGACCACACTCGCCCTGATCACCCTGTTCGTGATGCTCAACTTCACCACTTCCGGTGGCGTCTACCGGCCGGAACTGCAGAACGGGTTCTTCGGCGCGCTGCACTCGTTCTGGAACGGCGCCGACTTCGTCGAAGGGTTGCGCAGCCTGCTCTACTTCGACGGGGGTGCCGGTTTCGGCGCCCGGCTCGGTGGCTTGTTCGGGTGGCTGGCGGTGGGCGTGCTGCTCGTCGTGATCGCCGGGAAGTACGAGCGGCGGCACACGCCCGCGCCCGTCACGGCACGCGCGATCGAGGAGGAGATCGGCGAATCGGTCGCCGTCTGATCCCCGCGGCGCCCCGGCGAACCTCGTTGCCGCCCAGCGCGGTCCGGCGACGGCTCGGGTGGCCGGGGCATGCGCGGCGGCTCGGACGTCGGGAAACGCGCATGGGAGCGTCCACACGCGGGTACGGTGTAGCGCGCACAGGCAGGGGGTCCTACGTCGGAAAGGGTGGGCCGCACCGATGAATCGTCCTGGCGCACAGCGCCCCGGTGACGTGCCACTCGAGCACCGTTACACCGGGGCCGACCCGATCGACTGGTGCGGTGCCGACGTGTATCCGATGTACACCGAGGCACTCCCCACCGGCACGACCGCGCTGCGATTGCGCGCACTGTCGGTGATGCCGCCCGCCGATGTGTCGGGACTCGGCTTGGGGCTGACCGTCACCGACGGCCACGTGAAGCTGGGCGGGCGAAGCCTGGCCGGGGTGGACATCTGGTCCGACGCGCTCGCGGCGGGCATCGACATCACGGTCACCGCCGAAGCGCCGGACGCCCTGTTCACCCTCACTCCGGTCTGGGTCGCGGGCGCGGGCCCGCAGCAGTCGTGGACCGGCAACTACGGCATGGTCGTCGACCTGCTGCCCGACGGGGCGTCGACACTGTGGTGCAGCACCGGCCCGGGTACCCCCGACTTCAACGAACTCGTCGTCGAACTCACCCGGACCGACACGGATCCCGCACCCACCGACCAACTTCGGCGAACACCCGCCCAGCCACGGGCGGAGCAGAGCGTCGGCCGCGCGCTGCACGACCTCGGCACCGCGATGTTCGCACGCGGGGAACATGATTCGGCCAGGCTGCTCTGGACCCAGGCGGCCGAGGCGGGACACAGCGGCGCCGCCTACGACCTCGGCCTGCTCGCCCTGCACGTCGGCGACATCAGCACCGCCCGCACCTGGTGGCAGGCCGCGGCCCACGAGGATCCACGGGCCGCGACCTGCCTGGCCGAACTGCCTCAGCGCACCTGATCCACCAGGTGCCGCTCGCCGGGCGCGGTGCGCACGGGCGTGAACTCCCGCGCGGCGATGTGTTCCGGCCGACGCCGCGGCGCCGCGAACGGCTCGACCAGGGCGTTCTCGACACTGTTGAACACCAGGAAGATGTTCGACCTGGCATAGGGCGTGATGTTGTTCGACGACCCGTGCATCAGGTTGGAGTCGAACAGCAACGCCGACCCGGCCTTGCCGGTGAATTGGGTGATGCCGTAGCGCGCGGCCAGGAAGGTGATGTCGTCGTTGGTCGGGACGCCGATCCGCTGCTCGCGCAACGACTCCCGGTAGTGGCCCTCCGGCGTCTCACCCAGGCACGGCACGAACGTGCGGTGCGACCCGGGCATCACCATCAGCGACCCGTTGAACGGGTAGTTGTCGGTCAACGCGATCGACAGACTCACCGCGCTCGGGGCAGGCATCCCGTCCTCGGCGTGCCAGGTCTCGAAATCCGAGTGCCAACCGAAACCGCTACCACCGAAACCGGGCATGTAGTTCACCCGGCTCTGGTGCAGATACACCGGCGAACCGAGAATCTGCTCGGCGAGCCCGACGATGCGGGACTCGGCGAGCAGCTCCGCGATCGGCTTGCTCAGGCGGTGCACCTGGAATACCGAACGAACATGTCCGGCAACGGGTTCCACGATCACGCGCTCGTCGCCGTAGAGCACCGGATCGGCCGCCAGATGCCCTATCTCGGCCCCGAAGGCCGCCACCTCGTCCGCACTGAGCAGGTCCGGGATCGTCGCGAAACCGTTCGCGTCGAACTCGGCCAGCTCGGGTGTACTCACCTGCCCCCACACCGTGGGATCGGTGCGCTCGATGTGGGGGGCGGGCTCGGACAACCGCGTGGGGTAGCGGTCGGACCGATCAGACACTGGCATCCTCCTCGATGATCAGCGGATACACTCCGTTCTCGTCGTGTACCTCGCGGCCGGTGACCGGCGGATTGAACACACACAACATCCGCAGCGTGGTGCGGGCGGTGACCTGATGACGTTCGTGGCCGTCGAGCAGGTACATCGAGCCGGGACCGAGCGGATACACGGTCTGGTCCTCGAGGTCGAGCAGTTCACCCTCGCCCTCGACCAGCCACACCGCCTCCACATGGTTCTGGTAGTGGAACCGGTGCACGGTGCCCGCCTCGATCGTCGTCTCGTGGAACGAGAACCCGACCTTGTCGCCCGCCAGCACGATGCGCTTGCTTCGCCACCCGGGACCGGCCACGTCGCGGTCGGTTCCGGTGATCTCGGTGGTGGTACGCACGATCATGCGGCACCACCACAGACGGTGTCGATGCTGTCCGACAGCACCGACAGGCCGCGATCGAGTTCGTCGCTGCGCAGGGTCAACGGCGGCAGCAGTTTCACGACCTCGTCCATCGAACCGGAGGTCTCCACCAGCAGCCCCTGTTCGAACGCGGTGCGGCACACCTTGCCCGCCTGCGACGGGTCGTCGAACACGATGCCGTGCACCATGCCACGACCACGGGTGGTGATGCCCTCGTGCCGCTCGGCGACGGCCGAGAGCGTGCGACCGATGTACTCACCGTTGGCGGCGGTCAGCCGCGCCAGCTTGTCGTCGGACCAGTACTCGCGCAGCGCGGCGGTCGCGGTGACGAAGGCCGGGTTGTTGCCGCGGAAGGTGCCGTTGTGCTCACCGGGAGCCCACTGGTCGTGCTCGGGCTTGAGCAGGACCAGTGCCATCGGCAGGCCGTAGCCACCGATCGACTTGGACAGGGTGACGATGTCGGGGGTGATGCCCGCGATCTCGAAGGAGAAGAACGGGCCGGTGCGGCCGCAGCCCATCTGCACGTCGTCGACGATGAGCAGGATGTCGCGCGCGGCGCACAGCCCGGCCAGGTGGCGCAGCCACTCGGCGCGGGCCAGGTTGACACCACCCTCACCCTGCACGGTCTCCACGATCACGGCGGCGGGGCGGTCGAAGCCCGAGGAGCTGTCGTCGAGCACCCGCTGCATCCAGCCGAAGTCCTCGATGGTGTTGTCGAAGTAGCCGTCGTAGGGCATCGGGGTGGCGTGCTCGAGCGGCACACCGGCGCCCGCCCGCTTGGCCGCGTTACCGGTGACCGAGAGCGCACCGAGGGTCATGCCGTGGAAAGCGTTGGTGAAGCTGAGGATGGTCTTGCGGCCGGTCACCTTGCGGGCCAGCTTCAGCGCCGCCTCGACGGCGTTGGCGCCGGTCGGGCCGGGGAACTGCACCTTGTAGTCGAGCCCACGCGGGGTCAGCAGGGTGTCGCGGATGGTCTCGAGCAGTTCACGCTTGGCCACGGTCGACATGTCGAGGCCGTGGGTGATGC
This sequence comes from Nocardia caishijiensis NBRC 108228, assembly GCF_001612825.1. Lineage (GTDB taxonomy): Bacteria > Actinomycetota > Actinomycetes > Mycobacteriales > Mycobacteriaceae > Nocardia > Nocardia caishijiensis. The sequence continues at coordinate 106,934 of NZ_BDBE01000041.1, forward strand.
CGTTGCCCGAAATGTATTCCACCAGCGCCTTCTTCAGGACCGGGTTGTTGTGCCCGTAGTTCAGCGCACCCGCCCCGGCGAAGAAGTCGAGGTACTCGCGGCCCTGCTCGTCGCGGATCCACGCGCCTTCGGCGGTGGTGAACACCGAGGGCCAGTCCCGGCAGTATCCGCGCACGTTCGATTCCATGGCTTCGAAGATGCTGGTATCGGTGGTCGTGATCATGATTGTGCCTCCTGGCGCTGAGCGGGCGAAATAATGTAGAGGTGCTCGGCTTCGTGAGAATCCGGGAAATGAAGTGCTTCGAACAGTGCTTCTGTGCGCAATTGCGCGCCGCGTTCGCGGGCCACCGCGGAGAACAACGCCTGGGAAGCGGAATTATCCGGTGAAATCGTCGTTTCCAGGGTGTTGATCCCGGCGGGTGCCACGGAATCGAGTAGAGCGTGCAGGAGTTTCGCGGCCAGACCCCGGCCACGGAATTCGGCGTCGACGGCGACCTGCCAGACGAACAGCGTATCCGGCGCTTCGGGCCGGACGTAACCGATCACGAATCCCACTGCCTGCCCGGCGATTTCGGCGACCATGGAGGTCGCCGCGAAATCACGACACCACAGCAGATAGGCGTAGCTCGAATTCACGTCGAGGACGCGGGAATCACGGGCGATACGCCACAATTGCGCACCGTCACCCAAACGTGGATGTCGAAGAATCGTTTCCGAATCTTGCGCTGCCGCCGTGGCGGTCGGCTCGATGGACATAGTCGGACTCGGCATACATTCCACCTTGACTAAGAGACTTTGCGGTCTTTGTGTCGAGCTCTTTGCGGTTGTATGACGAACCGTTTACTGCGGCTGGATATCCAGTCGATAGCCCAGACCGCGCACGGTCACCACGATGCGCGGATCCGAGGCATCGCGCTCGATCTTGGTACGCAACCGGCGCACGTGGACGTCGACGATGCGTTCGTCACCGAAAAACCCTTGATCCCAGACTCTTTCGAGCAGGACCGCGCGACTGAGCACGCGCCCCGGTGTTTCGGCGAGTTCGCACAGCAACCGGAACTCGGTGACCGTGAGGTGCAACTCCTCGCTGCCGCGGCGTACCGCGCCCGCGTCGGCCGCGAGGACGAGGGGACGCACCGGGTCGTCGTCGAGGACCACCTCGGGGGTGGCGTCGCGTTCGGCGGCGATCCTGGCGCGGCGGCGCAGGGCGCGCATCCGGGCGGTGATCTCCTTGATCTCGAACGGCTTGCTGACGAAGTCGTCGGCACCGGCCTCCAACGCGGCGACCACGTCGTGGGTGTCGTAGCGGGTGCTGATCACGATGATCGGCACGTCGTGGTCGCGGCGGATCTCGCGGATGCAGTCGAAGCCGTCGGTGGCGCCACGCATCAGGTCGACGATCATCAGGTCGGGCGGGCCGTCGTTGCGGAGCCGGTCGAGGGCGTCTTCGGGGACACCCGCCTCGGCCACCGCGTAGCCCTCGTCCTCCATCGCGCGGCGCAGATCGCCCCGCATCTGCACGTCGTCGTCGACGATCATCAAGTTGGCGGTCATCCTCGCACCTCGCTGCCGCCCGGCGCGACCGTGACCGCCGATGCGGCTGTGTTCTGCCAATGCTCGCTCATGTGCACTTCCTTTGCTGACACGCTCGCGCGTGCGGCCGGTACACCTGGGGAATTCGCGTCCCCAATCCGACACGACATCCCGCTTTCGAGCTTGTTACCAATCCGTTACTTACCCAGACTTCTCGGCGCGTAAACCCGCCGTAACAATTCGTGCCCGATTTGCGCGGTTTCAACGGCCGGTCGGGCCACCGCGCGCGGTGGCATAGTCGAGGAGTGAAGCCCACTTTCGACGACATCGAGGCCGCCGCCGCGCGGATCGAGGGCCGGGTTCGCCCGGTGACGGTGACACCGGCTGGACCTGGGGATTCCCCGCTCTGGTTCGCGCTCGAGTTCCTGCAGTTCACCGGGACTTTCAAAGCGCGCGGCGCACAGAACTTCCTGCGGGCCGCCGGGGAGTTGCCCAGCGCCGGTGTGACGATCGCCTCAGGCGGCAACGCCGGGCTCGCCTGCGCGTGGGCGGCGCGGGAGGCGGGCGTGCCCGCGACGGTGTTCCTGCCCGAGACGGCGCCGCCGGTCAAAATCGGTCGACTTCGTGACTTGGGCGCCGATGTACGACTGATCGGTCCTGAGTACAAGCAGGCACTGGCCGCGTGCCAGGAATTCGCCGCGAGCACCGGCGCGCTGTTCTCACACGCGTTCGATCACCCGCTCATCGCGGCGGGCGCGGGCACGCTGATGCGCGAGATCCAGCAGCGCGTGCCCGATCTCGACACCGTGGTGCTCGCGGTGGGCGGCGGTGGACTGTTCACCGGAACCACCGTCGCCGCACAGCATTTCGGCATCCGCACCGTCGCGGTGGAACCGGTGGGTTGCCGATCGCTGCACGCGGCGCTCGCGGCGGGACGACCGGTGCAGGTGAGCGTCGACTCGATCGCCGCCGATTCGCTTGGCGCGCCGCACGTCTCGGAGATGGCGCTGGCGGCCGCCCAGCATCCGGACGTGATGTCGGTGCTGGTCGAGGACCAGACGATCCGCGCCGCACGCCGACAACTCTGGGACGAGCACCGCATCGTCGTGGAGAACGGTGCCGCGACGGCGTTGGCGGCCCTGCTCGACACGGGTTCGGGTGCCGCTTATCGTCGCGCCGAGGGTGAACGGGTCTGCGTGATCCTGTGCGGAGCCAACACCGATCCCTCGGATCTGGTGTGAGGCGTGCTCAGCGCACCAGTTCGTTCTTGGTGGCGTAGCCGGTCATCGCGGCATTGAGGCCGCGCATGGCGAGGGTGTAGCCGTAGGGGACGAAGCGCTGACCCCAGTGCGCGAGGTGGATGTCGCGGGAGGTGTACACCCAGTAGCGGTTGCGTTCGACGCCCCGGATCACGGCCTTGGCGGCCTGTTCCGGGGTGACGGCGTGGCGCAGGAACAGGCCGATCGCCTTCTGCAGCGCGGCGTTGTCGCGGTCGACGCCCGCGATGTCGACACTGTCGACCATCGGCGTCGCCATCGCCCCCGGCAGCACCAGGCTGACGCCGATCTTGTGCCTGCGCAGGTCGAATCGCAGCACCTCCGACACACCGCGCAACCCGAACTTGGTCGCGCTGTAGGGCGCGTGCCAGGGCAGTCCGAACAGCCCGGCGGCCGAGGACACGTTCACCAGGTGTCCGCCACGGCGCGCGGCGATCATCGGGGGCAGGAACTCCTCGATGACGTGGATGGGGCCCATGAGGTTGATGTCGACGGTGCGCCGCCACTGCTGGTGGGTGAGCTTGTCGACGGTGCCCCAGGTGGCGATGCCCGCCACGTTCATCACGATGTCGACGTGCCCGACGGCCTCGAAGGTGTGCGCGGCCAGCCCGACCACGGCCGAATGGTCGCTCACGTCGGCGGGATGGGCCAGGTGCACGGTGGCACCGGCGGCGCGCAGTTCGTCGGCGGTGGCGGCGAGGGTGTCGGCGGTGATGTCGGTGAGCACCAGTGCCGCGCCCTTGGCGGCGGCCGCGAAGGCGGTGGCCCGGCCCAGGCCGCTGGCGGCGCCGGTGATCAAACAGGTCTTCCCGTCGAACTTCGTCATGGCCCCGACCCTACGGTTCGCTCGATGTTCCCGTCTACGACAGGGTATCGATGGTTATGGTCGTCCAGCCACCGACGTGCACCCGGCTACCGGCCCGCAACGGCACCGGCACCTGCGGCGACAACGATGCCTCGCTGCCGTCGAGGCTGGTTCCGTTGGTCGAACCGAGATCGGTGACGGTGAGCGCACCGTCGATCCCGACGCGCAACAGCGCGTGCGCGCGCGACACACCCGGGTCGGCCGGGGCGATGCCGAGGTCGATCTCGGGCACGATGCCTTGCGACGCCGAGCGTTTGCCGATCAGGAACTCGCCACCGCGCAACTCGATCCGTCGTTCGGGGTAGAAGCCGGGGAAGGCCACCCGGTCGGCGTCGGGTCCTTTGCGGGCCTGGACACGGTCGTAGAACTCGCGGTCGGCGACGACCCTGGCCACCCACACCGTGCCCGTCTCACCGACGGTGTCGGACGCCGCCGCGGGGCTGTCGGTACGCGGCGGTGGGGCGGGCAGGGCCGAATCGTATCCGCAGTTCTCACAGAAGCGCCCGCTGGTCGGCACCGAACACGCGGGGCACAGGCGCAGATCGGCCGGATCGGGTGCGGCGGCACCGATGAGCGCCGACCCGCACACATCGCAGTAGTCGGTGGCCTGCGTCTGGTGACCGTCCGCGCACACCGCCATGTCAGGAACCCTCCGACCGCAATCGGGTGGTCTTGGTCGAACGGATGTCGAGAGCGAGTTCGTCGGCGGCCGAGACCTGACCGCGCAGTTTCACCGTGCCGTCCTTCTCGTCGACCTCGACGACGGTTCGCAGCAGTTTGGCGGTGGACTCGTGTCCCGAGGCGGCGGCGAGTTCCACCGCGCGCCGCAACTTGGCGGTGGCCGTCGACACGTCGCCGTCACGCCGCGCGGCAAGCCCCTCCCGCACAGCCTGGGCGAGTTCGACCTGTCCGGTGTAGTGGGCGACGCGGGTGCTGATCCTGGTCGACAGCGTGGAGTCGGTGGTCCACACCGCGCGGACCAGACCCTGCCCGAGGACGTCCTCGCCCGCGAGCACGCTGAGCCGCCCCGCCAATTTCTCCCGCCCGGGCGCGGCCGGTTCCAGTTCGATCTGCAGGTGGTATTCGCGTTCCTCGGCCGCCCACGACGACAGCGGGTAGTCCCCCACCTGCGCACCGGTGTCGGTGCGGCGCCCGGTGAGGTCCTCGAGCACCGGGGCGACCTGCTTGACCATGCGCACCCGCGCGCCCGCCGGAGTCCACACGCGCAGCGTGAGTTCCGGGATCACCCGGGCCGCCGACGACCGCATCATGGCGGCGAAATCGGCGGCGAGATCCTTGGGATCAGCCACGATGTCGGCGCCGCCGGACAACTTCGAGGAGATCTTGTGCAGATCCGCGGCGGCCCAGTCCGCACCGACACCGCGGCAGTCGCAGACGAAAAGCCCTTCGGCACGGTCGAGTTCGGTGGCCAGCTGCTCGGGGGTCTCGTGTTCGTTCTTGCCGTCGGTGAGCAGGATCGCGTGCGCCTGGGCACCCGGATGCCCGGCGGCGACCTGACGGGCCAGGGCGAGCCATGACCCCATGGCGGTGCCGCCGTCGGGCCGCAATCGGTCGAGTGCCCGCTTGGCGGCGGTGCGGTTGGTGCGGTCGGCGGGGGCCGACAGCGCGCCGGTGGGGTAGATCATCCGGGCGGCCTCGGTGCCCTCGATGATGGCGAAGGCGGTGCCGTCGGGGATCTCGTCGAGCGCGGCCCGGGTCGCGGTGCGCGCGTTCTCGAACTTGCGCTGGTGCCCCATCGACCCGGAGCAGTCGATGATGAGGATCTCGAGCCGAGGCGGCGGGGTGGCCACCGCGGTCAGCTCGGGGCCGGTGGTGACGGTGAGTACCGCGTCGACCACGCTCGCGCCCTCGGCGAGGAATTCGTTCTGGTCGAGGGCGATCGAGATGCCTGCGGTATCAGGGGAACTCATGACACTCCTGGATCGGGGACGGCCGCACGCGCGCCCACCGGGGCGAGCGCGACCGTGATGTTGTCGCTGCCGCCGCTGTCGAGCGCGAAGTCGGCCAGGGACCGGGCCGCGGCCTGCGGGGTGGTCTCGACGGTGAACCCGGCGAGCGCGACCGGATCCGGCAGGTAGTTCCACAGGCCGTCGGTGCACAGCAGCAGCGTGCCCGGCTCGGTGACGAGCATGCTCTGCAGGCAGTTCGCCGACCACGGTGCCTCGCCGCCGTCGGCGCCGAGCCAGCGCAACAGGGTGTGCGCGCGTGGATCGCGCATGGCCGCTTCCTCGTCCATGGCACCCGCGTCGACGAGGGCCTGGGCCCACGAGTCGTCCACGCTCAGTCGCCGCGACGCCGTCGGCACACCGGCGGCGAGCCAGAACGCCCGGCTGTCACCGACATTGGCGACGGTGATCTCGGTGCCCTCGGCGGTGTCGCGCAGGACCGCCGACACATAGGTGCACGAGGGCGCGTACTCGGGAGTGCGTGACATGCCACGCACCGAGGCGGTCGCGGTGGCCAATCCGGCCATGGCGGCGTCGGCGGCCGGGCGACCGTCGGCGAGCGCGGCCAGGACGGCGTCGACGCCGGTGCGGGCGGCGGTCCCGGAGGCGGCCTGGGGGTCCTGCGACGTCGACACGCCGTCACTGACGACGATCACCCGGACCCCGTCTCCGTCGCGCACCGCGGCCGCGACCGCGTCCTCGTTGCGCGAGTGGCTGATTCCGCGATCGCTGAGGATGTACACCGAGCCGAGGTCTTCCTCGAAACGGTCCGGTACCGGCTTCGGCGTCCGGCACACGAGGCAGTACCCGCCCTCGTAGCGGCGTTCCCCACACGTCGGGCACTGCGGCACCGCGACCGGATCGTGCACGGGCACCGCGGCTTTGCGCACCCCGAGCGCACGACCGCAGCTCTCGCAGTACCGATGCCCCGCCCTGGCCGCGCCCGCGCAGTCCGGGCACCCCGGGGCCGTCACAGCGTGGTCCTCGGGCGCACGCTGTTGGCCTGATCCACCAGCACGAAGCGGGTCCACATGTCGTCGGCTTCGCGCGCCAATGTCCGCAAGCATCGTTCCAACCCCGTCCGCACTCCCACTTCGGTGAATTCCACATCCAACAGCTTGCCTGGTGCACTCGGCCGCTGTCCCGACCGGATCCAGTTCAGCGCCGCCTCGAGCACCCGCATGCGCACCCGGGCGGTCCGTGCCCGCGAGTCCAGCCGCAACCGCTCGACCCGCTCCCCCGCCTCGCGAAGCGCCGCTTCGTCCAGGTCGGCCGGGTCACGGTCGGCCAACAGCGTCTCCACGGCGCGGACGCGGGCCTCGGTGTACATCGAGGAAGTGCGCTCCACCTGGTCGAGCACCCGCACCGCACCGGCGCGGTCGGTGTCGGCGCGTCGCAACCGGGCGGCGCCGAAGGCCGCCGACAGGTACGTGTGGTCCGTGCACCAGACCAGGTCGTAGAGTGCCAGCGCCTCGCCGCGTCGCTCGCCGTGTTCGAGCGCGACGGCCAGGGCGAGTTTGGGTGCGGGCTCACCGGGCAGCGCCGCGTAGACGGACTCGAAATCCGCGGCGGCACTGCGGTGGTCACCGGCGAGCAGGGCCGCTTGGGCGCGGAACCACACAGTGCGCCAGTCGAACTCCAGATCCAGCTCCGCGAGCCGCGTCAGCGCGGCCTCCGCCTCGCCCGCTTCCAATTCGGCGCGCACCAGGCGCAACGGGATCTCCACCGATTCCCCGGCCCCGGTCACCACCGCACGCAGGCCCGCTGTGAGTGCCTGCTCGAGTTCGGCGGGGGTGGCGGCGTCGGTGGTGGCCAGCAGCGCGGCGCCGCTGTCGCCCGGGTCGACCAGGGGCGCGGGCAGGGCCGCGACGACCGCGGCGGGTCGCGGTGTGGCGCTGTCGATGCCGAACACGGCGCGCGCGGGACCGAAGGCGGCCGACATGCCGGGGCGCGGTACACCGTCCTCGGCGGCGAGGACCTCGCGCAGGACGCCGGTGAGCTGGTCGGCCATCTCGCTCATGGAGGCAAACCGGGCCAGCGGATCGGGGTCGGTGGCCCGCAGCAGGAACCGGTACAGCGAATCGTGGCGGGCCAGTAGCGGTTCGGTGTCGGGGGTGGGCAACGGTCCGAGTCTGCCGTCCACCGAGGGCACCCGCATCATGAGCACGGCGAGGGTGCGACCCGCCGTGTAGATCTCGGTGGCGACGGTCGGTCCGGTCTCGGCGATCTCGGGTGCCTGATAGCCGAGGGTGCCGTAGATCGGGGACGTGGTGTCGTCCATGGCGATCACGGCACCGAGATCGATGAGTTCGAGGCGTTCCTCGGTCTGCATCACATTGTCGGGTTTGAAATCGCAGTATGCCCAGCCGCGCGCGTGCAAATAGCCGAGCGCGGGCAGCATCTCCAACACATAGGCGATGGCCCTGGCCGGTGGGAGGTAGGCGTTGTGCTCGGCGCGGTGATCGCGCAGGATCTGCTTGAGCGAGGTGCCGCCCACATAGGCCATCACGATGTAGCCCACCGGTTCCCCGTCGGCGTCGGCGTGCTCGGTGAAGTTGTGGATCTTGACGATATTGGGGTGGTCGACCTCGGCGAGGAAGCGCCGTTCGGCCAGGGCGGCGGCCTGCGCGTCGCTGTCGCCGGTGTCGATCAGGCCCTTGAGGACCACCCAGCGGTCGTTGACGCGGATGTCGGTGGCCAGGTAGATCCAGCCGAGCCCGCCGTGGGCCAGGGCGCCTTCGACTTTGTACTGGCCGCCGACCAGATCCCCCGGCCGCAGGCGTGGCACGAACGAGTAGCGGGTGCCGCAGTTCGGGCAGAAACCGGTGGTGCGGCCCGGTATTCCGTCATTGGTCCGGCCCACCGGTTTGTCGCACCGGCCGCAGTAGCGGTCGGACTCGGGAACCCGTGGGTCGGTGAGCACGGCTGATGCCGGGTCGACGCGCGGCACCGGCGGCACCTCGACCAGCCCGGCGCCCAGCCTGCCGCGCGCGGCCGAACGCGCCGAACCCGAGCGGGTGCGCACCGACCGGCTCGAGGTGCGATTGGCGCTGACGGTCGCCGCCGAGGGGCTGTGCACGGGAACGCCCGGCGGGGCGGGTGCGGTGCCGCAGGTGTCGCAGTAGCCGTCGACGATCGTTCCGCCACAGCCTGTTTCGGCGCAGCGGCCGGGGGCGGTGACCTTCGCGGCGACGCTCACGGTGCCGACCGTCGGCTTCGGCGTCCGCCGGATCGCCGTGGTGTGGCCCGAACGTCGTGGCGGGGTCGCGGTGCCCGGCACGGCCGTCGCGACCGGCGCGGTCCCGCAGACGGCGCAGTAACCGTCCTCGATCACACCGCCGCAACCCGGTTCACTACAGATCATGCTGTCCGCCCCGCTTTCTCCCCGATGATCGAACGATAGTCGGCCACCGCCCGGGTGACAGCGGCCAGATCGCACGGTGTGCGTGTGAGCAGACCCGAGGCGATGCGGTCTGCCGCGAGCACGTCGCGCTCCTCGGCCACCCCCAGTCGCGACGCCTTGGCACGGTAGGCAGCGAGCCTGCCGCGCAGCTCGGCCCGCCGATCGAGCAGTCCCTGCGCCAATTCGGTTCGCCGCGCGGTCGCCCCGGCCGCGTCCTCGGCGCGGGCGCGCAACGCGAGCAGGTGTTCGACCGTCGAACGGATGGGTTCGCCGCTCAGCGTCGCCAGTTCGGCGAGCAGCGCCGAGGCCGAGGCACCGCCGGGCGGAATCGGTCCTGTGTCGACCTTGCGCTCGGCGCGGGCCGCGGTGTCGTCGGCGGCGCGCTGGGCGTCGGCGAGGTCGGCGAGCCGGGCCCGCAAAACCTCGACCGCAGCGGGCAGATCCGTTGCCACCGCGAGGAACTCGGCATTGCGCGTGGTTTCGGTGTCGATCAGCTCGGTGAGCGAGGCCAGGGCCGAGTCGATCTCTCCGGGTGCGAAGCCAAGCGGGTCGGTGCCCGCGCGGCGCAGCAGGGCGGCCAGCGGTTCGGTGGCGGCGGCCAACGCGCCGTCGGCCCGCTCCACCCGTTGCTGCAGCGGTGCCAGCGCATCGAGGACCTGCCGGTCGACGGCGGCGACCTCCTCGGCGAACGGTGCGACGAACGCGAACGCCGCGTGCATGCGTTCGAGGCAGTCGGCGATCCCCACCGTCACCACGGTTTCACTCGGCCCGGTGAGACCACGCTGCGCCAACGGCACCGGGATCCGGGCGATTTCGTGCGGTCGCCCCCGCAGCAGCTCGGTGAGCCTGGCGCGGGCACGGTCATCGATGCGCCCGCGCCCGCGCACCGTCTCGGCTTCGGTGAGGATGGCGCGCACGCGGGCCAGGTCGTCCCAGAGCTCGCCGAGCGCCTTCTCGACCGGTGCCCAGCGTCGCGCCGTCTCCCCCTCCGGCGGGTAGCGACGCACCAGGGCGATGCCGGGGTGGCGGTCCAGCTCGAGCAGGGTGCTGCCGACCGTCGTCGATTCCGCTGTACGCCGGGCCAGTTCACGATCGATCTCGGCGGTGCCGAGCATCGGCGAGGTCATCCGGCGTACCGGGGCGCGGGCGCGCCGGGCGATGGGCCGAGCGCGGACAGGTGCTGGGCGTAGATCCGTTCCCAGGTGCCGTCGTCACCGATCCGTTCGAGCACCCCGTTGACGAAGCGCACCAGTTCGTCGCTGCCCTTGGGCACACCGACCGCGTAGGCACCGGTGCCGATGGGCGAACCGACGAGTTCGAGGTTGCGGTCCTGGGCCACCAGACCGGCCAGGATCGGCTCGTCGCCGCTGATCGCGTCGACCGTGCCCTGCTGCAGCGCGACCAGGCAGTCGGTCCAGTTGGTCACGCCGAGCACCGTCGGCGGCGTCGGCAGGCCGAACAGCGGCGCCGCGGCCGTGGTGCCCTTGGTGACGCAGACGCGTTTGCCCGCCAGATCGGCACCGGAGGCGATCCCGGCGCCGCGCGGCGCCGCGAACCGTTGTGCCGCACGGTAGTACACACTCGAGAAGTCGACATCACGACGACGTTCGCAGGTGGCGGAGAAGGTGCGCACGATCATGTCGACCTTGCGCTCCTGCAGCAGCTGGATGCGGTCGGCGGCGGTCACCGAGCGCAGTTCGATGCGGTCGGGGTCGCCGAACAGATCGCGGGCGATCTCGCGGGCCAGATCGATGTCGAAGCCCTCCAACCGCCCGGTCGAGGGATTGCGGAACCCGAACATGTAGGTGTTCTGGTCGACGCCGACCCGCAACCTGCCGTTGGCGACGATCGCGGCCATCGCCGACCCGGCGGGCATCGCGCCCGGTCGGGGTTGTGCGCCTGGCGCCAAGGTGGCCTCGGTATCGCAGGCTCCGCTGCCTTCGGCGGTCGGTGCCGAGGTGATCGCCTCGGCACCCGGCAGGGGTGGTGCGACCGCGGTGGCCTCGATGGACGACGGCGCGGGCGCGTCGCCGCAGCCCGCCACCAGGACGGCGACCGCGGCGAGAACCAGCGCGAAGCGGGAACGTCGGATGCTCACAGGAACTCCTTCAACCGTGGCCACAGGCCCGTCACCACCGCACCGGCCGCGGCGAGCAACAGGAGCAGGGTGCCGAAGGGGCTCAGCGTCAAGGCCGTTCGCGCGTCGTCGACACCGTCGCGCAGATCGGTGCGCGCCTGGGCGAGAGCGTCGCGCAGTTCGCTGTCCAGGCGGGTGAAGCTGGTGGCCGAGCTCTCGGGTCCGGTGCCGATGGCCTGGGTGACCGCACCGGCGAAGTCGGCCTTCTCGTAGGCGGTGCGCTGGGCGTTGTGGCCCGCGTTCCAATTCGTCAGCGCGCGTGCGGCATCGGAGTCGGCGGCACCGGCGGCGGCCAAGCGCTGTTCCAGGTCGGCGGTGTGGCTGCGGAAGGCGGCCTCGGGGGCGGTGATGTCGCCTCGGGTGATGAGGGCGAGGGTCTCGTCGGTGCGGGCCTGCTGGGCGAGGATGCGCGCACCGGCCAGGTTCTCTACCCGCGCGCCTGCCCCGGAGTCGCCGGTGTCGAGCAGTTGGGCCGCGGTGAGCGTCGCCCCGACGGTCCACAACAGGGCCAGGGCGGCGGCCGAGGCGGCCAGGGCCACACCGGGGTTGACCAGGCGGTTGGTGCGGCGCAGCAGGATCGCCGAGGCCACCGCGCAGCCGAGCACCACCAGCAGCAGCACCAGGATCGATGTGAACGGCAGGGCGCCGATGCGCCGCTGGTCGTCGCGCACGGCGGCGAAGCGTGCCTCGTTGAGCTGTTCGGCATGGGGCAGCAGGGAATTCTGCATGAGGTCGGAGGCCTGCCGAAGATAGGCCGAACCGACCGGGAAGCCCTGACGGTTGTTGGCCCGCGCGGTCTCGACCAGCCCGGTGTAGGTGGGCAGATCCGCGGCGATGCGGGCCACGATCGCACGGGTCTTGGCGTCGGTGGCGCCCGCTGTGGCCTCGGCCAGGGCGGCGGCGGCCTCGGCGAGCGCCTGCTCGTAGGTGTCACGCACCTGGGGCGATTCGATCCCCCCGGACAGGAACGCGGTGGCGGCACCGGCGTCGGCGGCCGAGAGCGAGACGTAGAGACTCTGCGCCGCGAAGGCGAGCGGCTCGGTGCGGTCGAGCACCTGATCGGCACGGGCGCTCTTGGCGGAGAGCTGTTGTCCCGCAGTCGATCCCGCGACGAGGCAGGCCAGGGTGACGAGCACGAGGACGACTCCGATCACCCCCGGTGTCGTCGCGGCGAAACGCCGCAACCACGTCCCCGCGTCACGGATGGTCGCCGGTAGGCGAGATCCCACACCGTCCTCCTCACTTCTCCCCGGGCGGTGTCTTCGATCGCGATCCTACGGGAGCGGCCGGTAATTCGCCCGGGTGCGGGAAAGGCGCTCGCACAACCCGATTCACCTGCGAAAAGCAAAGGGCCCGCCGCACCGTCGAAGGTGCGGCGGGCCCGGCTGGGCGTACCGGTCAGGCGTTGGCGACCTGCTCGTCGGGTCGCGCGGCCGCGCGGGTCTTGCTGAAGCGCAGCACACCGTCCTCGATGGGCGCCTTGTGCATGAGCGTGCGGTCGCGGTAGTAGTTGTTCACCAGCTTCCAGGCGCCACGCTTGCCCTGACGCGGCATCTCGCCGTTGCCACGCTGGATGTAGCCCGAGGTGAGGGCACCACCCATCAGCGACTCGTCGGCGTAGTCCTCCGGGTCGGCGTGCACCTCGAAGGTGCTGTAGCCCCGGTCGCGCATGATGTTGAGGACGCGGCACAGGTAGGCCGCGGCCAGGTCGGCCTTCAGCGTCCAGGAGGCGTTGGTGTACCCGATGATCATGAGGAAGTTCGGGATGTCGGAGTACAGCACGCTCTTGTAGGCGACCGTCTCGTTCATCTTCACCGGCTCGTCGTCGATGCTCATGGTCGCGCCACCGAGGATCTGCACGTTGAGACCGGTGGCGGTGACGATGATGTCGGCCTCGAGCTCCTGGCCGGATTCGGTCAGAATGCCCTTCTCGGTGAACTTCGCGATCCGGTCGGTGACGATGTCGGCCTTGCCGCTCTTGAGCACCTTGAACAGATCACCGTTGGGGACCACGCACAGGCGCTGGTCCCACGGGTTGTAGGACGGGGTGAAGTGGCGCAGGTCGACCTTGTTGCCGAGTTGCAGGCGCACCTGGGCCAACATCAGCTTCTTGGCCAGCTCGGGGTTGGTGCGCGAGAGCTGGAAGCTGGCGCGCTGCAGCGCGATGTTGCGGGCACGGCCGATCTTGTAGGCGATCGAATCCGGTACCCGGGTCTTCTTGAAGCCGATCGCGACCGGGTCGTCGGACGGCAGCGCCTGGATCCAGGTGGGCGATCGCTGCAGCATGGTGACGTGGGCGGCCTTGTCGGCCATCGACGGGATCAGCGTGATCGCGGTGGCGCCGGAACCGATGACCACGACCTTCTTGCCGGTGTAGTCGAGGTCCTCGGGCCAGTGCTGCGGGTGCACGATCTGTCCCTGGAAGTCGGCCTCGCCGGGGAACTCGGGCCGGTAGCCCTTGTCGTAGTTGTAGTAGCCCATGGCGCCGACGACGAAGTTCGCGGTCCAGGTCTCGGTCTCGCCGGTGGCCTCGATCGACGCGGTGACGGTCCACTGCGCGGTGGCGCGGTCGAAGGCCAGGTGCACGACCTTGCGGCCGAAGCTGATGTGGTCGGTGACGCCGTATTCCTTGGCGGTGTCCTCGACGTACTGACGGATGCTCGCACCGTCGGCCAGGACCTTGGTGCCGATCCAGGGGCGGAAACCGAAGCCGAAGGTGAGCATGTCCGAGTCGGAGCGGATGCCGGGGTACTTGAACAGATCCCAGGTGCCACCGATGTTCTCGCGGCGCTCGAGGATCGCGTAACTGCGTCCGGTCTGCTCGCGAATGAGGTGACAGGCCGTCCCGATTCCGGACAGGCCAGCGCCGATGATCAGTACGTCGACATGCCGCGTCATTGAGGAAACTCGTTTCGTAGGGTCGTCGCCGCCCGGGCACCGTCGCCCGAGCCTGCCACGAGATTACGTGTTTCGCATGGTTACGTCTAGTTCCGTGCGGCGGGTGGGGATTGTGCGCACGGTGAGCACAATGCGTGACCTCACCGGACGCGCCGGTCAGCATCGTTGCCATGAGTAAGCAAGCATTGTCGTTCCACTGGTTCCTCCCCACCTACGGCGATTCGCGGGGGCTGGTCGCGGGTGGGCACGGCAGCTTCATGTCCGGTGACCGACCGGCCACCCTGCGCTATCTCAATCAGCTCACCGCCGCCGCCGAGGACAACGGGTTCACCGGCGTGCTGACTCCGACCGGCGCGTGGTGCGAGGACGCCTGGCTCACCACCGCGATGCTGGTACAGACCAGCGAGACGCTCAAATTCCTCGTCGCCCTGCGCCCGGGACTGGTCAGTCCGACACTCGCCGCGCAGATGGCCGCGACGTTCCAGCGCCATTCCGGCGGCCGGTTGCTGTTGAACGTGGTCACCGGTGGCGAACCGCGCGAACAGCAGGCCTACGGCGATTTCCTGGACAAGGAGCAGCGCTACGCGCGGACCGGCGAGTTCCTGCACATCGTGCGCGAACTGTGGCGTTCGACCGAGCCGATCAGCTTCACCGGCGAGCACCTGCGCGTGCGCGACGCCCTGCTCAGCGCCCGGCCCGACCCGGTGCCGCCGGTGTTCTTCGGCGGCTCCTCCGGCCCGGCCGGTCCGGTCGCCGCACGCTACGCCGACACGTACCTGACCTGGGGTGAACCACTCGACGCGGTAGCGAAGAAGCTGGACTGGATCCGTGGGCTCGCCGCGCTCGAAGACCGCTCGGTCGACTTCGGGCTGCGCGTGCACGTGATCACCCGCGACACCGCCGCCGAGGCGTGGGCCGAGGCCGACCGGTTGCTCTCGGGCATCGCGCCCGGCGAGATCGAACGCGTGCAGGCGAGCCTGGCGCGCAGCGAGTCCGAAGGACAGCGGCGAATGGCCCGCCTGCACGACGGACGCACCGACAACCTCGAGATCGCGCCGAACCTGTGGGCGGGTGTCGGCCTGGTGCGCGGCGGAGCGGGCACGGCGTTGGTCGGCTCCCACGCGGAGGTGGCCGAGCGGCTGCTCGAGTACGCCGCGCTCGGGATCGACCACTTCATCCTGTCGGGCTACCCCCATCTCGAGGAGGCGTACTGGTTCGGTGAGGGAGTGCTGCCGATTTTGGAACGGAAAGGGTTGTGGCAGCACCCGTTCCGGGTTGCCGGGCCACCGGTGGTCACCCCGTTCACCGCGGCGGCGCACTGAGGGGGCGGGTCGCGGCGTCGGGTTCGCCGAACCATCGGGTCAGGCTCGTGGCGAGATCGTGCTCACCGTCGCCGACCCAGGCGACATGTCCGTCCGGGCGGACCAACACGGCGGGTAGGTCGACGGTGTCGTCGATCAGGTGGTCGACCCGGTCGCCCCACCCCGCGACCGACAGTTCACCGGTCGGGTCGAGCAGGAGAGCGCGCCCCGCGTGCAGATGGTCGTAGAGGCGGCCGTCCGCGACGGCGACATCGGGTAGTCGCCTACCGAGCAGGTCCTGCCCGTCGCCGAGGTCGTAGCGAACGGCCGTGGCGATGACCTTCTCGATCAGATGCCGGGTGACCCCCTCGAAGTCCATCACCTCCGACAGCAGGCGACGGACGGCCCGGGCGCCGGGGTCGAGCGAGACCAGCAGCATCTGGGCGCGGGTGTTGTCGAGCACGTCGGCGGCGACCGGACGACGCTCGGCTCCATAGCTGTCCAGCAGGCCCGGCGGCGCCCAGCCGTCGACCTGGGCGGCCAGCTTCCAACCGAGGTTCATCGCGTCTTGGATGCCGAGGTTGAGGCCCTGGCCGCCGAGGGGCGGGTGGATGTGCGCGGCGTCGCCCGCGAGCAGGACGCGGCCGCGGCGGTACCGCTCGGCGAGCCGGGTGGCATCGCCGAACCGCGAGAGCCAGCGTGGCGCGTGCGCCCCGAGGTCGGTGCCCGCCGTGGCGATCAACTGCTGGCGCAGTTCGTCGAAGGTCGGCGCGACGGTGCGGTCCTCGGCGACACCGGCGGCGGGTACGACCACGCGATGGAAGCCGTCGCCGAGCGGGGCGGCGCCGAATCGCAGCTGGGTCCGGCGCACCTCGGTGTTCACGGCGGTGATCGTTTCCGGCGTCGCGGTCAGTCGCAGCTCGCCGAGCAGGGTGTCGACCCGGCTCGGCTCGCCGGGGAAGGCGATGCCGAGCAGCGAACGCACCGTGCTGCGGCCACCGTCGCAACCGACCAGGTAGCGCGCGGTGAGAGTGGAACCGTCGGCCAGCTCGGCGGTCACCGTGCGCTCGTCCTGCGCGAGACCGACCAGTTCGGTGCCGCGCCGGATCTCGACGCCCAGTGCCACGGCGTGCTCGGTGAGCAGACGCTCGGTGACGGTCTGCGCGAGGCCGAGCACGAACGGGTAGGTGGTATCCAACCCGGTGGGCTGAGGTTTGGCGATCCCGGCGAAGTACCCGCCGAGCGGATGTCGCGTGCCGAGCGCGAGAAACCGATCGACCAGACCACGTTGCGCCAAGACCTCGAGGCTGCGGGCGTGCAGACCCAGCGCCCGCACGACCGGCGTCGGCGCGGACTCCCGATCCAACACCACCACCCGAACACCCCGCAACCGGAGCTCCCCGGCCAGCATCATCCCTGTCGGGCCCGCACCGACCACGATCACGTCGATCATCGATCCACCTCTGTTTCCGCTGGTCACACACTCAGGCAGGCGATTGTGCAGGACGACCGGGGGCTTGTGGCAAGACCCGGGGTGCGCTATATGTTGAGAGTGGCAGGGAGCGCTTCGGCCTCCTTGCCATTGTTTGTGCCCGGACACTCTCCGTCGCCGCCGAGGCTTGCGGTCCGCCCATGACCGTGCCCGAATCCATCGTCGAACAGGCCGCGCGACGCGCCCCGCCTCGGGACCGTGCCGGAACTCCTCCTCGGCTTGCCCGCGCGATGTGCCCTGAACCGAGATCGATCGAGTAGCCCCATCACGCGATGGTGGGCCGATCACGGCCGGAACAGTGCACTCGATGCATGGACGCACGCGATGTGAGTAACCGAGGATTCCGCGTGTGCGGCGAGGGCGAATTCGCCGCGACCTGCACGATCACGACGTTCGCCGTACGCGAGGTTATCCGGCTGTCACTGCTCGCCCGCACGCCGTGCACCGCGCATACCCACTCCCCCAACCGATTTCGGCACCGAGTGCAGCGGCGGTTCCACGTGAATCAGGGCTCTACCGGCGGTTTCGCACCGATGCCTGAACGCTCGTCCAGCCCGGCGGCGATACGCTCGCGACGTGACCATCACCGTGGGCTTCGACCTGGACATGACGCTCATCGACTCGCGGCCGGGCGTGGCCGTGGCGATCGACACGCTCGCGCAGGAGTTCGACCTGCCGATGATCGGCGCGCGTTTCGCCGAGCACCTCGGCCCACCGCTGGCGACCCTGCTCGGTGACGCGGGCGCACCCGACGACCTCGTGCCGCATCTGGTCACCCGGTACCGCGAGCTGTATCCCGATGTCATCGCGAGCATCCCGGCCCTGCCCGGCGCGGGCGACGCGCTCGACGTGGTACGGGCGGACGGTGGGCGCGCCCTCGTCGTCACCGGCAAATACGAACCGCACGCCCGTCTGCATGTGGAACATCTGGGGTGGGACGTGGACCGGGTGGCTGGTGATCTGTGGTCCACCGGGAAAGCGGCGGTGCTGCGCGAGGAAGCGGCGACGATCTTCGTCGGCGATCACGCCGGTGACATGCGCGGCGCGAAGGCGGCGGGCGCGTTCGCGGTCGGCGTCACGACCGGCCCCTACGATGCCGACGGCCTGCGCGCGGCCGGTGCCGACGTGGTGCTCGACGATCTCACCCGATTCGCGGACTGGCTGGCCGGTCACACCGCCGGGTGATCCGCGAAAACGCCTGTGCGGCGAATCTTTCGGAACCCTGCGGCCCGCACGGGCGTTGACGGGTCATGTCGACGGACCCCTACTGGAACCACAACACGCACTACCACCCCTGGCTGCTCGAACAGGTGCCCGCGCACGCCCGCACCGCCCTCGATATCGGTTGCGGCGACGGCCTGCTCGCCCGCAAACTCGCCGCCCGCTGTGACGCGGTGCTCGGCATCGACATCGACCCCGAAGTCATCGCGAACGCACCGTCGACACCCCACGTGCACCTGGACAAGGCCGACTTCCGCGACCTCGACGACACCTTCGACATGGTGACCGCCGTCGCCACCCTGCACCACGTCCCCGTCCGTGAGGGCATGGCGGCGCTGCGCGATCTCGTCGCCCCTGGCGGCACACTCGCGGTGGTCGGGCTCTGGAAGATGCACCCGCTCACCGACATCGGCTACCTCCCGCTGCTACCGGTCGTCCGGGCCACCGACAGTCGTCATCGCCGCGAAGCAGGCGGACCGAACGCGACGATCCGGGACCCGGCGGAAACGCTCGGCGAAATCCGGCGGGCCGCCCGGGAATTCCTGCCCGGTGCGCAGATCCGCCGTCGCCTGTTGTGGCGGTACACGCTGCTGTGGCGACGGCCCCGCTGAGCTTCACTCCTGAACACGACGGGCACAGGCGCGGACAAACCCGCTGCCCCTTCACCTTGGAACGCAACGGCCGGGCGCGGACGAGCGTGCACGATTCATGGCGACGGTCGGAGCGGGACGAACGGCAGCGCTCACAGGTGGCGGCTGGCCGTTGTGTTCCGCGCCGATCCAGCGTGTCGCCCATCGCCTGGTCGCCGTCTGTGATCTGAATCGCAGTTGCTCAACTCGCCACGGTCGGCGGCGCGAACCCGGTGATACAGTCCGGCCAGTTTTTCGACGGGGAGGGATTCTCATCAGCACAACGCCGACAGTTCTGTGGCGCACGAGGTTCGGAGCGCCGCTGTGACCAGGACCCGATGGATCGTGGTCGGCATCCTGGCCGCCGTCGTCGCGGTGATCGTCGCGGTGGTCACCGTCGTCGCGGTGACCGGGCCCGAGGACCCTCGCGAGTTCGTCGCCGAGAAGTACCAGCGGGCGCGCCAACTCGACCAGGCCAACGACGGTCTCGCCTTCACCACGGCGGCCGCGCCCGCCGCGGTCGCCGCCGCCATCGCCAAGGCCACCGAGCCGCGCGACCGGCGCAACACCGGCGACAACCACTACCTGCGGTTCGACAAGGACCTCATCGCGGTGTCGCCGCACGCGGGTGGCTCGCTCGTGCTGGTCGACAGCTGGGCCAACGGCACCCGCCGCCACCACTCGCACACCAGCACCTACGGCTGGACCAGCGGTTCCGCGGCGGGCGACTACCGCGGCGGCGGCAGCGACAGCGGCGGCAAGTAGTTCATTCGGGGCATCTCGCCTCACAAGCACAGGAGGACACTCATGCTCGCCGAACTGGGGGCGGACGCGGGCGCCGCGCTCGCCTATTCCGCGGTGGGAATCGTGTTGATGGCCGTCGGATTCGGGCTCGTCGACCTACTCACCCCGGGCGACCTGCGCGCCCAGATCTGGATCGAACGCAACCGCAACGCCGCGATCCTGCTGGCCTCGAACCTGTTCGGCACCGGCATCATCGTCGCCACCGCCATCTGGACCTCCGACGGGGAGATCCTCAAGGCGCTGCTGGCGAGCGCGGTGTACGGCGTGATCGGGCTGGCCGCGATGGCGTTGGCGTTCGTGCTGCTCGACGCGCTCACCCCGGGTGATTTCCGGACCGTGGTCGCCGATCCCGAACCGCACCCGGCGGTCTGGGTGACCGCGTCCGCGCATGTCGCCGTCGCGCTGGTGGTGGCCGCGGGCCTCACCTGATGCCCACCCACCGCCTGGCCCGGGCGGCGCTGCTGGCGACGGTCTTCGTCTGCGCCGCCTGTGGTCTGGTGTACGAGCTGTCGCTGGTGACCCTCGGCAGCTACCTGATCGGTGACACCGCCGCGCAGGCCTCGATCACGTTGAGCGTGATGGTGTGCGCGATGGGTGTGGGCGCGTTGATCGCCAAACCGCTGCGCCCGCACGCCGCCGCCGCGTTCGTCGCGGTGGAATTGGCACTGGCGGTGATCGGCGGGTTGTCGGTCGCGGCGCTCTACGCCAGCTACGCCTGGCTCAATGTGTACACCGCCGCGCTCGTCGTCGCGGCGGCGGTGATCGGGATGCTCGTCGGTGCCGAGATCCCGCTGCTGATGGAACTGTTGCAGCAGGTGCGCAAGCAGGAGGCCAGCAGTGCGGTGGCCGACCTGTTCGCCGCCGACTACGTGGGCGCGCTGCTGGGTGGACTCGCGTTCCCGTTCCTGCTGCTGCCGGTGTTCGGGCAGATCCGGGGCAGCCTCGTGGTTGGTGTGGTGAACGCGATCGCCGGTCTGGCATTGGCGTTCTTCTTCTTTCGCGACCGGATGACCCGCGCCGCCCGGCACACACTGATCGCCACCACCGCCGTGGTCGCCTGCGGCCTGTCGGGCGCCTACCTGTACGCCGACCGGTTCGAGGCCACCGCGCAGCAGGCGCTGTTCGCGCATCCGATCGTGTGGCAGACCCGCACGCCCTACCAGCAGATCGTGCTCACCGAGTCGTTCTCGCCGTTCGCCACCACCGACACCCGGCTGTTCCTCAACGGCGGCCTGCAGTTCTCCTCGGTCGACGAGTACCGCTATCACGAGGCGCTGGTGCATCCGGTCCTCGCCGGGACGCGCCGATCGGTACTGGTTCTCGGTGGCGGCGACGGGCTCGCCCTGCGGGAGATCCTGCGCTACCCCGACGTGGAGCAGGTCACCCTGGTCGAGCTCGACCCCGCGATGATCGAGTTGGCCCGCACCGACGACCGGCTCACCGAGCTGAACCGGAACGCCTTCGACGACCCGAGGGTGCGGGTGGTCAACGCCGACGCGTTCAACTGGTTGCGCGGTGCGCCAGGGCTTTTCGACGCGGTGATCGTCGACCTGCCCGACCCCGACCAGACCTCGGTCGCCAAGCTGTACTCGCAGGAGTTCTACGCGATGACCGCGAGCGTGCTCACCCCCGGCGCCCGCGTGGTGGTGCAGTCCGGCTCACCGTTCTTCGCACCCCGCTCCTTCTGGACCATCGATGCCACCCTGCGCGCCGCGGGCCTGCGCACCACCCCATTCCACGTGGACGTCCCGAGTTTCGGCGACTGGGGCTTCATCCTCGCGGCGGTGGGCGAGCGCCCACCCGCCACCCTGCGCTCCCCCGCTCCCCTGCGCTCGCTGGACGACACCACCTTGGCCGCCGCCACCGTCTTCCCCCCGGACCGCCGCGCGCAGGACCCCGCGGTCTCCACCCTCATGCACCCGGTGATCCTCGATCTCCAACGCCAGGAATGGCGCTGACCCTCCACCCCCGCCCGAGCCGAATTCGCTCCGACGGCCGACCCTGGTGCAGGGTGAACCTGGTCCGGCACTGACCGACCGGCACGTGGACTGTGATTCAGACGCAGGCCAATTGGGTTCCCAGGACGACCAGGGCGAGCGTCGCGGCCGAGGCCGACAGCGTGCGCCAGTGTTCGCGCATTCCGCGGGTGGCCACCTCGGCGCGTCCACGGATCCAGGTCGCCACGGAGCGGGCGGTGCCGAACCTCGGTGCGGCGACCAAGGGCACCGCAGGAAGCGAGTCACGCGACGGGCGGCGTCTGAACCGCCGGAACATACCGATGACGGTCAGGAACAGCGCAGTGACGAGCATGGTGATCCCCCGCCCGCTCAGTGGGTTCCGGCGGCGACGCCGGGCGCTGATCGTCGCGCGCCCGGTGCGGTGACGACACCGAAGGCGATCAGGCTGTCGGCGGTGTCGCGGATCGTCTCCCGCACGGGGCGCATGGTCCAGCCGAGTTCGCGGCGGGCCTTCTCGGCACTCACCCGTTCGGCGCGATCCAGGACGGGGACGGTCAGGCGGACGGTCTTGTCGAAGACCGCGACCAGGCGGACCACAATGTTGGGCAGGACTCGCGTCGGTACCCGGAATCCCTTGGCACCGAAGTCGCGGGCGAGCAGATTCGCCAGCTCCGCCATCCACAGCGGCTCACCGCCGCAGATGTAGCGGTTGCCCGCCGCCTCGGGCACTTCCATGGCCAGCCGGTGGGCGACGGCGAGGTCGCGCACGTCGACCGGAGACCAGCCCGTGCGAACCGAACCAGGCACATCGCGGGCGAGCAGACGCTGGATCGCCACGTGGGAGGTGCTGATCCGGGGCTCGAGCAATGGCCCGAGAATCATGCCGGGGTTCACCACGACCAATTCGAGATCGCTGGCGTCCCCGAGCGATTCGACGTAGTCCCACGCCGCGCGCTCCGCGAGGGTCTTGCTCTTCTGGTACGCCGGAATCCGGTCGACGACCGACCAGTCGTTCTCGGTTCGCACATTCTCGTTGTCGTGGCCGTAGGCGATCGCCGCCACCGACGAGGTGAGCACGACCCGGCGCACCCCGGCCGCCGCTGCCGCGCGCAACACCCGCAGTGTCCCCTGCACGGCGGGCCGGATGAGGTCCTGTTCGTCCTCGGGCGGGCTGTCGGGGAACGGGGAGGCGACGTGCAGCACCGTGTCGCAGCCGACCACGGCCTCGGCCCAGCCCGCGTCGTCGTCGAGCGTCGCGGCGACGAATTCGAGATCGGCACCGGTGCGCCGGGCCAGCTCGGTCAGGTGGGCGCGCTTGGCGGTGGCGTCCAGATCGCGCACGGTGCCACGCACCGCGTATCCGTGGTCGAGCAGTTCGGCGACGCAGTGCCCGGCGACGAAGCCGGTGGCGCCGGTGACGAGAACCCTTGCGGTCATGGTGTTCATCCGTTTCACTCGGAGAAGCCCCACCCATCTGAGCGGTGCTCAGATAATCTAAGCACCGCATAGATGCGCTGTCCAGTGGCAATTTCGTCCGACCAGTCGCTTAGGCTCGGAGAGTGAAGCGCACCAGTTACCACCACGGCGACCTGCGAGCCACCCTCATGGCGGCCTGCCTGCGCCTGATCGAGAGCGAGGGACTCGCGGCGGTGAGCCTGCGCCGGGTCGCGCGCGAGGCCGGGGTGAGCAGTGGCGCGCCGTACCACCACTTCGCCGACCGCGCCGCACTGCTGTCGGCGCTGTCGGTCGACGGATTCCAGCGCCTGGCCGAGGACATGATCGCGACGAAAGCGCAGGCGAGCAGCCCCCGCGCCGCGCTCACCGCACTCGGCGCCGCCTACGTCCGCTTCTCGCGCGAGAATCCGGCACTGTTCCGGCTGATGTTCCGGCCGGAACTGTCGCAACCGGACAAACATCCCGATGCCGCCCACGCCGGGGACACCGCCTTCGGCGTGCTCGTCGACACCGTCACCGAATGCGTGGCCGCCGGACAGCTTCCGGCGGACCAGGCCGACACGCTGGCCGTGGCCTGGTGGAGTCTCGGACACGGCCTGGCCTCGCTGTGGCTCGACGGCCATCTCGAAAAGCGCAGTGAACAGCTGGGAACCAACGCACCCGACCTCGTCGACGAGATCATGCGCGCCTTCGCGACGATCGTCGCCACGCGCACCTGAATTTCGCGGTGCGGGTGTAGGAGCGGCCCTAGAGTGGGTAAGGCTGTTCTACCCCAGTGCGCCCGAACCCGAGCAGGAGGCCCCCATGGCTGAGAGTGTGAAACTCGATCCCGCGGTCGAGGTGTTCGTCGACGCGCTCAACGCCCAGGACACCGACCGCTTCTACGGCGTACTCGCCGAAGAGGCCACCATGTCCGACGACGGCGTGGAACGCAATCTCACGCAGTGGACCGAGGCCGAGATCTTCAGTGCCAACGGGCATCTCGAGGTCGACACGGTGGAAGCCGACGGTCTCGAGTTCACCGCCGAATACACCAACAGCCGCTGGGGTTCGATGCGCACCACCTGGCGGTTCGACGTGCGCAACGGCCTCATCAGCCGCTTCGAGACCGGACAGGCGTGAACGAACTTCTCCTCCCGCGTTACGGCCACGCGTCACTGGCCGACCTGCTCCCCTCGATCCTGGCGTGCCTCGGCGCGCCCGGCGAGCACGACCACCTCGGTCTCGAGCTGGATGTCGACCACGTGTGCGTGCTGCTCGTCGACGGCCTCGGCGCGACCGCGCTGGCCGCCGAAAGCGCTGCGGCACCGTTCCTTTCGGGACTGCCCGCAGCCACGCTCGATGCCGGGTTCCCGAGTACGACGGCGACCAGCCTGACCACGCTCGGCACCGGTCTGCCGCCGGGCGAACACGGCACCGTCGGCTACACCTTCCAGCTGCCGGGGCAGGACCGCCTGTTCAACGGCCTGCGCTGGCAGCTCACCGGTGACGGGCCGAAGGGCGACGCGCTCGCCGAGTTCCCCCCGGAGCGAATCCAGCCGCACCGCACCGCCTTCGAGCGCGCCACGGCCGCCGGGATCACGGCGGTACAGGTGGCACCGAGCTACCAGGACGGTTCGGGTCTCACCCGGGCAGGCTGGCGCGGTGGCGCGTTCCGGACGGCCTTCTCGGTGGGCGATCTGGTCGACGGTGTCCGCACCGCGCTCGGGTTGTCACCGAAAACCCTTGTCTACACCTATCATTCGGATCTCGACACCACCGGACACGCGCGCGGCCCCGAGACCGGGGCGTGGCGGTTCGAGCTGGCCAATGTGGACCGGATCGCGGCAACGTTGGCAGACAACCTGCCACCGCGCTCGGCGCTGATCGTCACCGCCGATCACGGCATGGTGCCGCTGGTGCACCGCATCGACTTCGACACCCATCCGCACCTGTCCCAGGGTGTGCGCGCACTCGGTGGTGAACCGCGCGCCCGCCACGTGTACACCGAGGCGGGGGCCGCCGAATCGGTCGCCGACACCTGGGCGGACACGCTGGGTGAGGAGTTCGTGGTGCGCACTCGCGCCCAGGTCGTCGAGGCGGGGTGGTTCGGCCCGCGCGTGCACCCGGAGGTGGCCGCCCGGATCGGTGATCTCGTGGTGGTCGCGACCGGAACGAGCGGGGTGATCCGCAGCGGTGCCGAGCCACTGCAATCACAGATGCCCGGCCATCACGGATCGCTCACGGCCGCAGAACTGCTCGTGCCGTTGCGCATCCACCGCAGTTGACCGCTGCCTTCGACGAGTCCTCCGTGGACACGCTCCGCCACCTCCTCCTGGCCCGCCGCGATCGGCATCTAGTCTGGAGCGGACCCGGGCAAGCCGTACCGGGCGCGACCTTTCAGGAGGAACCATGCACGCCACCCGGACCGGCGCCGTCGCGGTCGGACTCGCGGTGCTGGCGGCACTGGCGACCGGCTGCTCCGACGTGGAGCGCCTGCTCAACCAGGGCGGCGACACCCCCTGCCGGGACTACATCGATCAGGAACCGGACACGAAGCGGATCACCATCACCAAGGCGATCAAGGAGAAGACCGGCAACGACAACGAACCGGCGGGCACGGTGGTCGACTCGATGATCGTGCAGGTCGATCTGCTGTGCGCGGGCCAGCGCAATATCGACACCCCGATCAAGAACGCCGATATCGCCGGGCTGTTCCTGAACAAATAGCCGACCGCTCGTCAAGCCGACGCGACAGGGCACACCCCGGTGACCCGGTAGTCCGCAGACAATCCGGACCCGTCTCGGTGGCACACCTGATAAACAGGAACAGCCACCGACGAGCAGGGAGTGAACGTGGGCACACCCGACGATCCGATCCCCGGATCGCCCAGGCCCGACGGGCTCGCGGACTATCGCGGCGCGATCGAGAAGCAGTGGAACCGCCTCGCCGCCCCCTCACGCCCGCTGCGACTGCCCCGCGACACCGGCGCTGTGCGCCGGGAGGTGGCCCGGTCCTGGCAGCGTTCGCTGCACACCGTCGACCCGGCCCAGACCGTGGCCCCCGGACTCGACGACATCAGCGGCCGCTGGCGCGAGTCGCCGCTGCGTCGGCCGGTCACCGAGCTGGCGGGCCAATTGCGTGGAATCGCCGAGGATTCCGGCTATCTCGCCGTCGTCAGTGACGAATCGGGGACCATCCTGTGGACCGCGGGCGATCGCACGCTGCGCCGCCAGGGTGAGCAGGTGAACTTCGCGCCCGGCGGAGTGTGGGACGAAAGCCACATGGGCACCAACGGGCTGTCGCTGGCCCTGCACGACGACCAGGCCTGCACCGTGTTCTCCGCCGAACACCTGGTGGCCGCCCTGCACGGGTGGGTCTGTTACTCCGCGCCCATCCACGGACCCGACGGTCGCACCGTCGGCGTGCTCGACCTGTCCTCGACCTGGGAACGCTCACACCCCATGGTGATGACCTCGGTGCGCGCCCTCGTCACGGCGGTGGAGACCATGCTGCGGGCCGAGGCACCCACCCCCATCCCCGGTGTTCGGCTCGAATGCCTCGGCGCCGCAAGGCTGCTGCGCGACGGTCGACCCGTCCCGCTGCCGCCGCGTCAGCTCGAGATCATGGCTCTGCTCGCTCTCGAACCCGACGGCTACACACCCGAGCAGCTGCACGCCGCCGTCTACGGCGACCGCGCGGTATCGTTGAACACGCTCAAAGCCGATGTCTCCCATCTGCGCCGGGCGACCAGGGGCGAGATCGCCAACCGGCGCTACATGCTCACCGGCGCGGTGTCGTGTGACGCGGTGGAACTGCTCGCGGCCATCGAGGGCGGCGATCTCACCTCGGCGCTGTGGCTGTATCGCGGACCACTGCTGCCCGGCTCGGACCTGCCGGGCGTGCACCAGTGGCGCGACCACCTCGACGTCGGTCTCCGGGACGCGGTGCTGGCCAGCGACCGCCCCGAGCACGCGGTGGCCTTCGGGCAGCGCTGCCCCGCCGACGTCGCCGTGCACGAGCACGCCCTGCGGCTGCTGCCACGCGACGACGTCCGCCGGGCCGTGGTCACCGCCCGCCTGTACACCGCACGGCAGGGCTGACCTGCGCGAACAGCAGCACCAACCTCGCACCAACCTTCGCCGACCATAGTGTGTCCCACCACGCACGAGGTCGCGAGGAGCGAGACGCATGATCTACGGCAAGCCCGGATCGGATACCGGCATAGTCAGCTATGCCGCCCGATACGACAACTTCATCGGAGGCGAATGGGTCGCCCCCGTCGAAGGCCGCTACTTCGACAACACCTCGCCCGTCGACGGTGAGACCTTTTGCGCCGTCGCCCGTTCCACCGCCGCCGACATCGACCTGGCGGTCACCGCCGCCCGTCGCGCCGCCCCGGGGTGGGCCGCCTGCTCCCCGGCCGACCGCGCGGGCATCCTGCTCGCCATCGCCGACCGCATCGAGAACAGCATCGAACCACTCGCGGTGGCCGAGACCTGGGACAACGGCAAACCGGTTCGCGAGACCCTGCGCACCGATCTGCCCTCGGCCGTCGACCACTTCCGGTATCTCGCCGGGATGCTGCGCGGACAGGAGGGCACGATCTCCACGGTCGACCGCGACACCGTGGCCTACCACCTGTTCGCGCCGCTCGGTGTCGTCGGGCACATCTTGCCGTGGAACCACCCGATCCGCACCGCCGCATGGGAACTCGCGCCCGCGCTCGCGGCGGGCAACTGCGTGGTGCTCAAACCGGCCGAGCAGACCCCGGCCTCACTGCTGCTCGTCGTCGAGCTGATCGCCGACCTGCTGCCCGACGGTGTGCTCAACGTGGTCAACGGTTTCGGGGCGGAGGCGGGCGTGGCGCTGGCGCGCGATCCGCACCTGGACAAGCTGACCTTCACCGGCGAGACCGGCACGGCGCGGCTGATCCTGCGCCACGCCGCCGAGAACATCGTTCCGGTGTCGGTGCGGCTGGGTGGCAAGTGCGCCGACGTCTTCACCGCCGATGTGCTCGCCGCCGACGACGCGTTCCTCGACAGCGCCGTCGAGGGATTCGTGACCTTCGTTTCCAACCAGGGTGAGGTCGGCACGTGCCCGTCGCGGGCGCTGATCCACTCGTCGATCTACGACGAGTTCCTCGCCCGCTGCATCGCCCGCACCGAGGCCGTCGTGTCCGGTCATCCCCTCGACACCGAGACGATGATCGGCGCCCAGGCCGGTAACGATCAATACGAGAAGATCCTGTCCTACTTCGACATCGGCAGAGCCGAAGGCGCCCGCGTGCTGACTGGAGGGGAAGCACGCAAGGTCGACGGCCTACCGGGTGGGTACTACATCGAGCCGACCGTCTTCGAAGGCGACAACTCGATGCGGATCTTCCAGGAGGAGATCTTCGGTCCGGTGCTCGGGGTGACCCGCTTCGATACGCTCGACGAAGCGGTACGGGTCGCCGACGACACCGCACACCGTCTCGGTGCGGGCGTGTGGACCCGCGATCTCGGCACCGCGCACCGGTTCGCGGGAGCGGTCGGCACCCGACGGGTGTGGGCCAATTGCCACCACGCTCACCCCGCGCCCACCTCGGGTGAGTACACCGCATTGCTACTCGGGCGCTATCAGCGGACCAAGAATCTGCTGGTGCGCCATTCGACGACGACACCAGGGATGTTCTGATGCAGAACACGATCCACCGCGTTGACATCACCGAACGCGCCCAGGACCTGCTGCGCCGCGTCATCGAGGACAACGGCCCGGTGCTGTTCCGCCAGACCGGCGAGAACTGCGCCGCCGAGGCCGCACCGCTGTGCTTACCCACCAGACAGTTCCCGATCGAGAAGAGCGACATCCTGCTCGGCCGATTGAGCTGGCACACCGAATTCTGGATCAGCCCGGAACAATTCGAGTGCTGGAAGGACACCCACCTCACCATCGATGTGACCCGTGGGCCCGCCGCCGAGCCGTCCCTCGAAGCGTCACACGGCCTGCGGTTCGTGCTGCGCGCGCGGCAGCTGACCCCGGCGGAGAACGCGGCCCTGGCCGCCGCGCCGCCACCACGCACCGGCGCCGACCGCACGCTGTAGGCGCGGGGAGAAGACCTGACCCGGCCCACCCGTCACGGGTGGGCCGGGCCACGGCGAGCCCCCGCCGACTGGGCCATCGCGGCTCAGCCGGCGGGGTGAGCTCGAGTTCGCCCGAATGCCAAATCGCGTCTCGCTCAGCGAGACCCGTGCGGCAACACTGCAACAATTCCGTTACGTTATGGCGATGTTCTTAGCGAGACTCGGTGTTCGCACCCGGATTCTGGCGATCGCTCTCATCCCCAGTCTGACCCTGGTGGTGGTCGGCGTCGGCACGGCGGGCTACCTGGTCGAAGAGAGCAACAAGGCCAAGACCTGGGCGTCGGAGATGCAGGCGGCCGTCCCCTATACCCGCGCGCTCATCGAAGCGGTGCAGTCGGAACGTCAGCTCACCCTGGCCTATCTGGCCGGTGACGACACCGCCGCCGAAGCGCTGGGCCCCGCCAGGACCCGCCTCGACGCGGCCTTCCAGGGCCTGATCGAGATCTCCACCGACATCCGCGCGGTCGACGACTCCGAAATCGGCGACGACAAGGGCGGATTCAACACTCTCGGCACGCACCTGACCGGCGTGCGCCAGGGCGCCGACGCCCGGATGCTGCCCGCGAACGACGCGTACACCTTCTACAGCCGACTGCTCGACGTGCTCACCCAGGGCACCAAGGTGGCCGAACGTGCCGCCCCCGACGCGGTCGTCGCCTCCGGCGTGGCCGAGGGTGTCCGCATCCTGCACGCGGCCGAGGCGATGTCGCGCAGCAACGCGATCTCCCTGTCGCTGGTGACCGCCGACGGCCCGACGGGCATCCCGATCGAGGAACTCGTCAACCAGATCGGCTACTACCACACCGAATTGGCGACCATCGTCACCGAGCTCGACGAGGACGAGCGCGGCCCGATCACCGCGATGATGTCCTCACCGCATTTCGCCCAGCTCGCCGCGATGGAGTCGGCGATCGTGAGCCGGTTCGCGGCGCCGCAGCAGCCGAGCACCTCCTCGACTCGGACACAGACCGTCGCCGCCCTGCCCATGTCGATCCCCGAATGGCACACCGCCGCAGCCGAAGTCAACCGGGCGATGGTCGAGGCGTACGGCGCCCACAACAGCCACATCCAGAAGCTGGCCGAGCAGACCGCCCAGCGCGCCCAGGTGAACGCGGCCCTGGCGGGCGGCGGCGTCGTCGTGGTCAGTCTGCTGGCGTTCCTGATCGCGGTGATCCTGGCCAACCGGATCATCCGGCGCCTGCGCAGGTTGCGCACCGAAACCCTGGCCCTGGCCGACGAGCAACTGCCCGCCACCATGCGCACCCTGCGCGACGGCGGTGACGTCGAGCCCGCCGACATCGCCCCCAAGCTCGACTTCGGCCGCGACGAGATCGGCCAGGTCGCCGACGCGTTCGAGCACGCCGCCGCGGCCGCGTTGCGCGCCGCCGTCGACGAGGCGCGTACCCGTGAAGGGGTGCGCGCGGTGTTCCTCAACATCGCCCACCGCAGCCAGATCGTGGTGCACCGTCAGCTCGAGATCCTCGACGAAGCCGAACGCAGCCAAGAGGATCCGGCGCTGCTGGAAACCCTGTTCCGGCTCGACCACCTGGCCACCCGCGAACGCCGCAACGCCGAGAACCTCATCATCCTCGGCGGTGGCCGCCCGGGTCGCCAGTGGCGCAACCCGATTCCGCTGATGGACATCGTGCGCAGCGCCATCGGTGAGACCCTCGACTACGCGCGCGTGCGGGTCACCAAGCTGCCCGAGGTCGATGTCGTCGGCACCGTGGTCGCCGACCTCGTGCACCTGCTCGCCGAACTCGTCGACAACGCCACCGCCTTCTCCCCGCCGCAGTCGCGCGTGGAGGCGGGCGGCAACATCGTCGGCAAGGGTGTGGTCGTGGAGATCACCGACCAGGGCATGGGGATGAGTCCCGAGGATCTGGCCCGCTACAACGACATGCTCGCCGACCCGCCGGACTTCGGCGTCGGCACGCTGTCCTCGGATTCGCGGCTCGGCCTGTTCGTGGTCGCGAGACTGTCCACCGCGCACGGTGTTTCGGTGCGCCTCAGCGAATCCGACTACGGCGGGATCCGCGCCATCGTGCTCATCCCGCAGAACCTGCTCGCCGGGGCGGCGGCGATGCCGAGCTCACCCGCGACGACCGGTCCGCTGCGCCGCGGTCTACCCCGCCCGCACGAGCAGGCGCCCGCCGCCGCGCTCGAGCAGGCACCGGTGGCCACCCTCGTCGCCGAACCGCCCGCACCTCGGCCCGCCGAGCCGATCGTGGACACCCGCGTGGTCGAGGCCGAAGCTGCGCCACAGCCGGAGACCGGCCCCGACGGCAGGCCGCTGCTGCCTCGCCGTCAACGGCAGACGAATCTGCGACCCGAACTCACCGAGGAACCGACCACCGCCGAACCGACCGCGCCCGCGCCGCGTCCCCGCTCCGCCGAGCAGGCCCGCGACCTGATGTCCGCGATCGAGATCGGCACTCGACAGGGCCGCAAGCCCCTGTCGAACTCTCACCAGGACGAACAGGAAGGCTGAGGTGAACTCTCCCCAACCAGGTGATCTCAACTGGCTGCTCGACGATCTCGTCGACCGGCTGGCAGGGGTCCGATACGCGGTCGTGCTGTCCACCGACGGGCTGCTGCTCGGGCGCTCCACGCAGATGAAGCGTGAGGACGCCGAGCATTTCGCGGCGATGTCGTCCACGCTCTACGGGCTCGCGCGCAGCGCGGGCAACCGGTTCGACGGCGGCGGCGTACGCCAGGCCGTGATCGAACTCGATCGGGCCGTCCTGTTCGTGACCTCCGCCGGTGACAACGCCTGCCTGGCGTTGCAGGCCACCGAGTCGGCCAACCTCGGGATGGTCGCCTACGAGATGAACCTCACCGTGCAGCGGGTCGGCAGCTACCTGTCGGCGGAACCGCGTCACGGACTGGCCGAAATATAGGACGCGACACCATGACTCGACTCGGCGATCCGTGGTTCGACGACGCGGCCGGACCCCTGGTCCGGCCGTACGCGGTGACCCGCGGCCGCACCATGGGTGCGGCGCACGACCTGGACATGTTGACAGTGGTCGTCGCGGTGCATCCCGCGCCGACCCTGCGCAGGCCCGAACCCGAGTACGGCACGATCGCACAGTTGTGCAAACGTCCGCAGTCGGTGGCCGAAGTGTCGGCCGTGCTGAAACTTCCTCTTGCGGTGACCAAGATCCTCGTCGGTGATCTCATCGGCGACGGCCACCTCATCTTCCGGGCTCCGGTAGCGGCCGAGGCAGGCGCCGGGGACCTCAACGTATTGCGAGCGGTTCTGGATGGCATCCGAAAACTTTGACCCGACCATGAGCAGGCACCTCGCCGCCTCGGTCAAGATCCTCATCGCCGGTGGCTTCGGCGTCGGCAAGACCACGATGGTCTCCTCGATCAGCGAGATCGCGCCGCTGCGCACCGAGGAGCTGATCACCGAGGTGAGCACCGGTGTCGACGATCTGTCGGGGGTGGAGCAGAAGTCGACGACCACGGTCGCGCTCGACTTCGGCCGCATCACCATCGACCGCGATCTGGTGCTGTACCTGTTCGGCACGCCCGGCCAGGACCGCTTCTGGTTCCTGTGGGACGAGCTGTGCCGCGGTGCCCTCGGTGCGATCGTGCTCGCCGACACCCGCAGGCTGAGCAATTCCTTTGCCGCCGTCGACTTCTTCGAACGGCGGGGGCTGCCGTTCCTGATCGCGGTGAACTGCTTCGACGGTGCCCCCCGCTACACCGTGGACGAGGTCCGCGACGCACTCGATCTGGACCCGAACACCCCGGTGATCCTGTGCGATGCCCGCGACCGGCCGTCGGCCAAGGCGGTGCTCACCCACCTGGTGGAGTACCTGATCGACCGGGCGACCCGCACGCCGGTCACCACCTAGTCCCCCGGGCGACGCCCGCCGCCGGTGAGCGTCGCCCGGGCTGTCA
Organism: Nocardia caishijiensis NBRC 108228; assembly: GCF_001612825.1. Classification (GTDB taxonomy): domain Bacteria; phylum Actinomycetota; class Actinomycetes; order Mycobacteriales; family Mycobacteriaceae; genus Nocardia; species Nocardia caishijiensis. The sequence goes on from NZ_BDBE01000041.1 coordinate 139,891, forward strand.
GGACGGTGCCGACACGGCACGTTCGGCGGCCCGGCTCGTTTCCTCCCACCCGGCCCAGGTGTCGAGCTTGGCGCGGGTGAGGTCGAAGGCCAAGTCGTACACCATGTCCCCGAGCAGCAGGCGCCGCGGCGGGTTGTCGGAGCCGACGAGCTTCAGCAGTGCCTCGGCCGCCAGCGCCGGTTCGCTGTCGACGGACCCCTCGGCCCATTGGGCTTGCAGTTGGGCGCGCAGCGAGGCGTAGACCTCCATCGGTTCGGTGTTGTGCATCGCCGTGTAGAGCTCGGTCCAGTAACCGCCGGGTTGCAGAATACTCACCCGCACACCGAAATCGGCCGCCTCGAGCGCGAGCGCCTCGCTCATGCCCTCGAGCGCGAACTTGCTCGCGGCGTACATTCCCGACAGCGGGAAACCGGCCAGGCCACCGATGCTCGAGACCTGGACGATGTGGCCCGAACGCCGTGCCCGCAGGTGCGGCAGGACGGCCTGACTCACCCACAGCGCACCGAAGAAGTTCACCTCGAACTGGGCGCGTGCCTCGTCCTCGGTGAATTCCTCGATCATGCCCATCGACAGGGTGCCCGCGTTGTTCACCACGATGTCGAGGTGGCCGAAGTGCGCCACGGCCTGCTCGACAGCGGTGATCACGGCGGCGCGGTCGGTGACATCGAGAGTGAGGGGAAGAACCCGGCCCGGGTGGGCGGCGGCGAGTTCGTCGAGGGCCGAGCGGGTGCGGGCGGCGGCGACCACTCGGTCCCCCGCGGCGAGGGCGGCCTCGGCGAAGGCGCGGCCGAGACCACGGCTGGCGCCGGTGATGAACCAGGTGCGGGGGGATACGGCGGTGGTCATGTCGGTCTCCTATCCAGACGAGACGTTGCGTCTCGCCTAACGAGTAACACCATGCCAACATCCGGGCGCCATGTCAAGACGCAACGTCTCGTCTCTTGTTACCCTGGTTCCCATGAGCCGGTCCACGCCCGATGTCACCCGCCGCAACGAGGCCTCGCGCCGCGCCATCCTCACCGCCGCTTTCGAGCTCGCGGGCGAGATCGGCTATGCCAAACTCACCATCGAGGCCGTCGCCGCCCGCGCGGGTGTCGGAAAGCAGACGATCTACCGCTGGTGGCCGTCCAAGGGCGCGGTACTACTCGACTCGTTCCTGCTGCTCAGCGAGGCGGGCGGGGAGAATCCCGGGCTGCCCGACACCGGCGACCTCGCCGCCGACCTCACCCTCGTGCTGCGCGCCACCGTCGACGAGCTCACCGATCCGCATTTCGATCTCGCACTGCGCGGCCTCACCAGTGCCATCCTGGACGACGACGAGCTGGCCGTCGCCTACCGCGACCGGCTGCAAGCCCCCGTCGACGCCCTCAAACGCCGCCGCCTCGAATCCGCGCGAACCGCCGGGGAGATCGCCGACGACATCGACCTCGATGTCGCCGTCGCCGCCGTCTGGGGCCCGGTACTCGACCGATGGCTGCTGCGCACCGGCCCGCTCACCCACGACTTCGCCGACCGGGTCGTCACCACCGCGCTGCGCGGGCTGCGTCCCCGAAAGCCCGGGGATATCCGACCGTAGTCGGATCTGCGGAAGTCCCGAACCGGCTAGCGTGAAAGCAAGGCAGTTCGGGGAAGGTGGGAAGCTGTGGACAGCAAGACGATCGCGCGCCAATGCACTCTCTGTGAGGCACATTGCGGAATCCTGGTGACAGTCAGCGGGGATCGCGTCACCAGAATCGAGGGAAACCCCGACGACGTCCTGTCCAAGGGCTACATCTGCCCGAAGGCGACCGCCATGGGCGGCCTGCACCACGACCCCGACCGGCTGCGCACCCCGATGCGGCGCACCTCGGCCGGGTTCGTGCCGGTGAGCTGGGACGAGGCGTTCCGTGAGATCGGCACCAGGCTGCGGGCCGTGCGCGCGGCGCACGGGCCGAGCGCGGTCGCCATGTACATGGGAAACCCGGCCGCGCACAGCGCATCGGTGCTCTACGGCGGGCTGTTGCGGGTGGCGCTGCTCACCCGCAACTTCTTCACCGCGTCCTCGATCGACCAGTTCCCACAGGAGTTCACCGCCTGGCGGATGTTCGGATCGAATGTGCTGATGCCGATCGCCGACATCGATCGCACCCACCGACTCGTGGTCCTCGGGGCCAACCCGGCGGTGTCGAACGGCTCGGTCACCACCATGCCCGGCGCCAAGCAGCGCATCAAGGACGTGCGCAAGCGTGGCGGCACGGTGGTCGTGATCGACCCGCGCCGCACCGAAACCGCCCGCCTGGCCGACGAACACGTCGCGGTGCGGCCCGGCGGGGACGTATACCTGCTGCTCGGCATGCTGCACGTCCTGCTCACCGAGGGACTGCTCGACGAACGCCTGGTACGTGCGCAGTGCGTCGGACTCGAGGAGTTGGGCGCCCTGGTCGCCGACACCACCCCGGAGCGGATGGCCGGACCCGCCGGGGTCACCGCCGACATCATCCGCAGCCTCGCCCGTGACCACGCGTCCGCGCCCTCAGCGGTGCTCTACGCGCGCATCGGCGTGTGTCAGCAGGTCACCGGCACCCTCACCCATTGGCTGGTGAACACGATCAACGCCGTCACCGGCAACCTGGACCGCCCGGGCGGACAGATGTTCGGCACTCCGGTGGTCGACGGCGCGCGGTACGCCAAATACCTGCGCATGGGCCACGGCGCGTGGACCGACCGCACCGGCGCCCATCGCTCCTTCCGCAGCGAATTGCCCGTCGCCGCACTGGCGAACGACATCCTCGAGCCGGGCGACGACCGGATCCGGGCGATGATCACCTACGCGGGCAACCCGGTGCTCTCGACCCCGCAGGGAGGCAGACTCGACGAAGCCCTCGCCTCCCTCGACTTCTTCGTCGCCGTCGACATGTATGTCACCGAGACCACCCGGCACGCCGACTTCATCCTGCCGCCGGTCTCGGCACTGGAACGCGAGGAGCTCAACCTGCTCTTCCCGATGTTCAGTGTGCGCAACAACGCCCGCTACGACGCGAAGGTGTTCGATCCGCCCGCCGACGGCCTCGACGACTGGCAGATCCTGGCCCGCCTCGTCACCGAGGTGACCCCGCTGCCCGCCCGCCGACTCACCGGCCGGGTGCTCAACACGATCTTCGAGCAGCTAAGCCCGCTGCGGCTCACCGCCGCCGCAGTGGCCGCGGGACCGTACGGTGTCCTGCGGCGCGGCCGAAAAGGGTTGACGCTCGGCAAGATTCGAGACACCCCGAGCGGTGTCGACCTCGGGCCGCTGCGCCCGCGGCTGCCCGAACTGATCGGCACCCCCGACCGTGCGGTGCACCTGGCGCCCGAGGATTTCCTCGCCGCGGTCCGCACGGTCCTCGACGGCACGGAATCCCCCACCGCCGAGTACGACCTGCAATTGATCGGCCGACGGCACCTGCGCAGCAACAATTCCTGGCTGCACAACATCGAGCCGATGGTCAAGGGCCGCGACCGCTGCACAGTGCTGATGCATCCCGCCGACGCCAGCGCCCGTGGCCTGGCCGACGGCGACCGGGCCCGGGTCGAGTCCCCGATCGGCGCCATCGAGGTCCCGGTGGAGGTGAGCACGGACATCCGCGCGGGGGTGGTGGCCGTGCCGCACGGATACGGTCACCGCGAACCCGGCGTCGGCTGGCAGGTGGCCGCCGCGCTGCCGGGCGCCAATGTCAACCTGCTGCACGACCCGGCCCGCACCGACCCGCTGTCGGGCGCGTCGGCGGTGAACAACACCTGGGTTCGGGTCGGCCCGGTCGAGAACGTGGGCAGTGCGACGGGATCCGAGGCCGCCGTGGCGCCGCGGTGAGGTCACCGCGGCGCGGCGGTCAGCGGAAGCGCAGGTCGGCGGTGGCGAGTCCGAAGATCTTGCGACCCGCCGACTTCGCGACCACCGCGATCACCGCCGTGCGCGTGACGGGATCGAGAGACTTCACCCGACCCGTGTACTCGACCTGGCCGCCCTCGCGTCCCACGATCGTGTAGTTCGACAACCGGACGCCGTAGCGGGTCACCGCGCCCGGATCGCCCGACCACGCGGACAGGAAACCGGCACCGAGGCCCATGGTCACCATGCCGTGGGCGATGATGTCGGGCAGACCCGCCAGCTGGGCGATCCGCTCGTCCCAGTGGATCGGGTTGCTGTCACCGGACACACCGGCGTAGTTGACCAGATCGCCACGCGACAGGCGCGCGTCGCGCAGCGGCAGTTCGTCGCCGACACTCAGGTCCTCGAAGGCGAGCGTGGTGCCGGGCACCCGGGCGGCACCGGCGGCGGACAGGTGGATGTCGCCCTCGGGGCGGCGCGGGGTCTCCGCGTCGACGGCCACGGCGTCCTTGTCCTGGCTGAACACCTTCACCCCGTGGACCATCACGTCCTCCACGGCCCGGGTGATCGCCGGGTCGACCCCGTCGTCGCCGGTGATGCCGACGACGGTGGTGTGCATGATGTGGACCGTCTCGCCGGACTCGTCGGCGAAGGTGTTCGTGACGGTGATGAGGTCCTTGCCCGCGATCCGCCGCACCGACGACAGTTCCACGTCGACGGTCAGGCGGTCACCGGCGACGATCGGCTTGTGCTGCTCGAAGACCTGCTCGGTCTGCACGAACATGTCGTAGCCGACGACCACCGATTCGAACAGGTGCCGGTTGGCCGCCATCGCCGGAATGGAGACGAAGGTCAGCGGGGCGACCAGACCGTCGTAGCCGAGCGCGGCGGCCGCCTCGTCCTCCCAGTGCGCGGGGTGGAAATCCTGCACCGCACGGGCGTATTCACGCACCTTCTCGCGGCCTACCGCGTAGACGTCGTCGACCCGGTAGTAGTGCCCTACCTTCGACGCGATATCGGGCGCTTCGGCCACGGAAGTCACTATGGATCACCTTCGTTCGGGGAACGGACTCCCGGCAGGGTAGCCGAAGCGCCCGTCCCCCGGGCACACCATGGCACAGTTCACAATCACGCGCGCTGTGCGATGGGCTCGATCAGAACGAGGGGACGTCGCTCGTCGAGGCGTTGCCACCGATCGAGGGCTGCAGGGTGATCTCCCACTCGGTGTCGGCGTCGAACACGTCGTCGAACTTCGAGAACTCCTGGTCCCGGGTGAAGCCGAGTGCGGCCTGGTCCCAGTCGGTTCCGTACTTCATGTACACGAAGTAGGACCCGGCGATGCCGCTCAGCGTGGCCTCGGAGTTGCCCTGCACGTAGATCGTGGCCTGCGGTGACTTCGGGTCGCCGCTGGTGACGACGATCGCGCAGTCGGAGGAGTTGCCGTTGACGATCTTCAACTCGCCCGAACCGTTGAGGCCGTTCTGCTGGACGACGGCGCCGTTGTCGGCGCGGCGGTTCTGCAGGGGTGCGGCGACGGTGCTCGAGGTCGAGGTGGACCCCTTGCCGGTCGGTGCGGACTTCGTGTCGTCCAGGCAGGCGCTCGTGGCGAGCGCGGTAGCGATGGCGATCACGGCGAACAAGCGGCGGTGGAGCATTCTTCCCCCGTACTCAGGACCGGAATTCGATACCGGTGTCGGCGGACAGTATTGCGCGAAATGCCGGAAATGTCAGATCGCCTGTCGGCGTGACCGGTTCGTCGCCGGGCGAATGCGAGGTGGTCCTTACGTCCTCTAACGTTGCGGGGTGCTAGGACATTCACACGCGACCAGTGGGGCGCTGGCCTGGGCGGGCACCGCCGCGGCGCTGCCGCTCACCGTCGCCGCATTCCCCCTGTTCGACAGCGACACAACACGATTCGGCGTCGCCGAGTTGATCATGGGCACCTTCCTCACCGCGGGCGCGGCCCTGCTGCCCGACGCGGATCACCCGAGCGGGACGATCTCGCACGTACTCGGCCCGGTGTCGCATCACCTGTGCCGCTTCATCTCCTGGGCGTCGGGCGGGCACCGGCACGGTACGCATTCGCTGCTGTTCGTCGCGGGCGCGGTTGGCGCCACCTGGGCCGGGGAGCACTGGCTCGGCAGACCGTTCACCTTGAGCCTGGTGTTCTTCCTGCTCGCACTGGCGGTGCGGTCGCTGCACCTGTGCCCGCCCGGCAAGAGCGTGCGTACCTACGGCACGGTGATCGTGCTGGCCAGCGCGGGCACCTTCGCGGTGGACCACTGGATCGTCGACCGACCCGCCTGGCTACCGATCTGTGTCGGTCTCGGCTGCCTGGCACATCTGCTCGGCGACTGCCTCACCGAGCGCGGCTGCCGACTGTTCTGGCCGTTCCCGCTGCGCACCCGGGTGCCACTGATCGATCGCACCGGCAACCGGGTGGAGACCTGGATCATCTCGCCGCTGTTCGTACTCGGCACGATGGGCGCGCTCTGGTACGCGATCACCCAGCAGGGCTGATCGCGCAAGGACGGCGGAACCCCTCGCCCCGCCGTCCTTGCTCTTTCTTTCTTTCCGGCCGCTGGCACCAACATAGTTGGATGCGCATATCGCGCTGGTCTAATGCCTTGTGCTGCGGCACGGAATCCGACCGGCCAGTCCGGTCAGATGTCCCGAAGGATGCCCGAACCCGCCGCGTTTCAGTGCACAGTTGTACTCTCAAAAGTGTGACCGAGCAACTCCCCCAGTCCCAGGCCGAAGTCCAGGCGCTCGCCCGCCTGGCCGGTGACGAGTTCGTCGGCGCGGTCGACGGGATCGCGGCCATCCACCGCGCCATCAGCGATCGGGTGTTCACCGCCGTCCGCGCGGGTGTCGGGGCGGCGGCGGACCCGGTGAAGGTCGTGCACGACGCGATCACCGACAGCGTGTACGCGGTCGTCGGCGGTACCGGGTACGTGGTCGGGGAGGTGGCAGGCGCGGTGCAGGTGCCCGGCCTGCCCGCGCCCTCGCGCACCGTCTGGGGCGCCGGGTTCCTCGCCGCCGTCCAAGGACTGATCGGCGACGCCCTCGAGGACGACGCACCGATTCTGGCCTCCCCCATGACCATTCGTGTGGACGGCACCCCGGTCCCGCCCGAACAACTCGCCGCCCACGTCCCGGTGCCGACGACACGGTTGGTCGTCCTGCTGCACGGATTGGTCGAGACCGAGCACGCTTGGCGCCTGGGCGGCAGGCCGACCTACGGCGAACGCCTCGACGACGATCTCGGCTACACCCCGGTGTTCGTGCGCTACAACACCGGTCTGCACATCTCCGAGAACGCCGCACAGCTCACCGCCCTGCTCGCCCGGCTGGTGGCGCAGTGGCCGCTTCCGGTCCACGAGATCTGCCTGATCGGACACTCCATGGGTGGGCTGGTCGCACGCGGCGCCTGCCATCTGGCCGACCAGACCGACGAGCCCTGGGCACGATCGGTACGCCAGGTGGTGTGCCTCGGTTCACCGCATCTCGGCGCCCCGCTCGAACAGTTCGTGCACTACGCCGCCGCGGTGCTCGACCGCCTACCCGAGACCCGCCCGCTGAGCACGCTGCTGCGCAGGCGCAGCGCGGGTATCCGCGATCTGCGCCAGGGCTCGCTGGTCGACGAGGACTGGCGCGATCGCGACGTCGACGCACTGCGCGCCGAGGCGGTCCGCGAGGTACCGCTGCTGCCCGGTGCCGACCACTATTTCGTCACCGCGTCGATCACCCACAGCCCGAGACATCCGCTCGGGACGGTGATCGGCGACGGCATGGTGTTGCGCGGCAGCGGTTCCGGAGTCGGCCGCGGTAGGCGCATCGGTTTCGACAGCGGCAACGGGCTGCACGTACCGGGCGCCAACCATTTCAGCCTGCTCAATCACGACGCCGTCTACACCGCACTGCACGGATGGTTGTCCGGGACGCCCCACCATCCGGTTCAGCTCGATACGCTGGGGTCATGACTCTCGACCACGGCGATCCCGGCGACGCACCGGCCATTCCGCTGCCCACCGCTCCCCTGGCCAACGACGCGCGACCGTCCGCCGCCGAGGAGGCCAGAACCATTGCGGCCGCGTCCAATACGGGCACCCTGGCCAGCCTCACCGCCGACGGCGCGCCGTGGGCGTCGTTCATCACCTACGGACTGCTCGACGGCGCTCCCGTACTGAGTGTGTCGCGGCTGGCCGAGCACGGACGCAACCTGGCCACCGATCCGCGCGCCAGCATCGCGATCGTGACGCCGGACATGCCCGCCGATCCGCTCGCGGGCACACGGATCACCCTGGCCGGTGTGGTGGAGCGCCCGAGCGGCGCCGAGGCCGAGGCGGCCCGCGCCGCGCACCTGGCGGCGGTACCCGCCGCGAAGTACTACATCGATTACAGCGACTTCACGCTGTGGGTGCTCCGGGTCGAACGGGTGCGCTGGGTCGGTGGTTACGGGCGGATGGATTCCGCGACCGCCGCGCAGTACCTCGCCGCACGCCCGGACCCGATCATGCCGCAGGCGGCGCCTGGCATCGCCCACCTCAATGCCGATCATGCCGACGCCCTGCTCGCCATGGCCACCCAGCTCGGCGGCTTCCCCGACGCCACGGCCGCCACCTGCGAACGAGCCGACCGCTACGGTCTCGAACTACGGGTCGAGACCCCGCGCGGGGTGGCGCGCACCCGCGTCGGCTATGCCGAACCGCTCACCGAGATCGGTCAGTTGCGGGCCGCGACAGTGGAGTTGACGCGGCGGGCGCGGTCGATGGCCGAGCAGCTCTCCTAGCCGTCAGTTCCAGAGCACGGCGACCAGCACGTTCACGATGGCGAGACCACCCGCGGCATCGGTCATCCAGTCGACCTTCTTGCCGCGCTTGGCATCGGCGCGACCGACTTCGGCGAATCCGGCCACCGCGATCGCGATGACGAGTTTCACGGCCAGTTTCGTCGTGTCGGGTTCCTTGCCGAGCGAATCGAGACCCGAGGCGAGACCCGCGAGGATCAGGCCGGTGATCAGCTGGGCCCGCGCGCCCCACACCATCAGTTCCGAGACCACCGGGCGCGCGGCGACATAGCCACCGACGACGGCCGCCATCCCGAGCAGATGGGTGACGACCGCCAGGTCGTAAACGAATTCCATGACTACCGAGCGTAGTTCACACGACGATGGCCGGTACCCCGCGGCACCGGCCATCGTGGACCCATGTGGTTACCGGACGGACTGGTCGAGCAGGTGCGCGTCCTTGCGCATCCCGAACGCGGTGATGATCTCCATGATGCCGATGACGATCAGGAAGATGCCGACGACGAGAACCAGCGTGGCGAGCGAGCTGATCGGCCAGACGATCAGGATCACACCGGCGATCGCGCTCAGCACGCCGTAGAAGATCTGCCAGCCGCGGCCGGGAATGCTCGGTTCCGAGATCGCCACGAACAGCACGGTGATGCCGCGGAACAACCAGCTGATGCCGATCCACAAGGCGAGCAGCACGATCGAGGTGAGGTCGTCGCGGAAGCAGAACACACCGATGATCAGCGACAGCACACCGCTGATGAACGAGAGCACCCGCAGGCTCGTACTCGGTAGATGCGTGAACGCGGCGACCAGCTGGAAAATACCGCTGGCGACCATATAGATACCGAAGAGGACACCGGCGACGAGCAATGACGGACCGGGCCACACGAGCACGATGATGCCGAGGACCACCGCGAGAAGACCGGTGACCAGAATTGTTTGCCAGGTTTTCTTGGCAAGCGCGGTAAAAGGGTTCTCCAACACGGTATTTGTCGTCATGACGAGATGTTATGCCCGTCAGCTCTCATTACCTGGAAAGTTGCTGAAGCTGTGATCGTGTCGCGGCGCACACCCCGCCCCCGAGCGGGCGCGTCGCGACGCGCGGTGACGCGCGACACCTCATTGCCCCGGCGAACGTTTGGCGCGTTCCGCTCCCGGGTAGGTGATGGGAGTGTCGGTTGTACTCGTGCTGCAAGCTCGTGGACTCGGTGATCTGCTCGCCGCGGTCCCGGCTCTGCGTGCCCTGCGCCGGGCCGAACCAGGCAGCCGCATCGTGCTGGCCGCGCCCCATCGCCTCGAACAGATCGTCGACCTGATCTCCTCGGTCGACGAACTCGTCGCCACCGCCGATCCGGCGGCCCTGATCTGGGACGGTCCCGCGCCCGAGCTGGCGGTCAATCTGCACGGCCCGGACGGCGCGAGCGCGCGGGCGCTGGCCGATACCGGCGCCAAGCGGATCATCGGTCACCGGACCCCGGGCCTGCCCCGGCTCACCGGGCCGCGCTGGGACCCCGAGGCCCACGTCGCGGATCGGTGGTGTCAGTTGCTCGAGAGCGAGGGCATCGCCGCCGATCGGCGCAACCTCGGCCTGGTCCCGCCTGTGGCCTCCATCAGCCGTCGCGACTGTGTGGTGGTGCACGTCGGCGCCGGGGCGCCCGCGCGCCGTTGGCCGCCGGACCGGTTCGCCGCCGTGGTGCGGCACCTGATGGTCCTCGGTCGCGACGTGGTGCTCACCGGTGACCCGTTCGAACGTGACATCGCCGTCCAGGTCGCCGCGCAGGCGGGGCTGCCCGACGACCGGGTGCTCGCGGGCAGGCAGAACCTCACCGATCTCGCGGCAACCGTGGCCGGGGCCTCGCTCGTGATCAGCGGTGATACCGGCGTCGCGCACCTGGCCACCGCCTTCGGCACTCGCACCGTGTTGCTGTTCGGGCCGACCCCTCCGCGGCGCGGTGGCCCGCCCGCGCATCTCCTGGGCAGGCACGCGGTGCTGTGGGCCGGGCAGGTCGGCGACCCCGACGCCCGCACCCCCGACCCCGGGCTGTTGCGGATCGGGATACCCGAGGTTATCGCCGCGGTGGACGCGCAACTCGACAAGCAGGACTGGGCGGAGTCGAGTCGCTCGCGTTATCGCCGGGTGGGCTGAGCGGGCGGTACGGCGGCGGTGGGTCCACCGGCGGCGCGGAGCGCGGCGGCATGCGCGGCGAGCGCACTCGGCCAGAACTGCTCGAGGTAGTCGCGGGCGTCGTTGAGCCCGCGCGGATCGAGGGAGTACAGGTGGCGGTTGCCGTCACGACGCATGCTCACCAGGTGCGCCTCGCGCAGGATGCGCAGGTGCTGGGACGCGGCCGAACTGGTGATGCCGGTGGCCTCGGCCAGCTCGGCGACCGAGCGCGGGCCCTGCGGTAGCGACTCGAAGATCGCGCGCCGGGTGGCGTCGGATAACGCGGAGATTGCCCGAACTCCGTTAGCGTCCACTGAACAAGTGTGCTCGGCGAACCGCTGGTCGGCAATGATCTTGTGGTCACGGTATTTCGGCCGGTCGCTTCCTGGAATTTTCCGATTCGAGTCGCAATTGTTATAGATCAACTGGGGTTATAGCCGCTCGTGATGGCAGCCACAGAGTTCGCCGCGTCCGTTACGAATTAGCTACCTTCGAGACATGTTCGTGACCAACCCGTTATCCGCCCGGATCTCCGACGCCTTCGCCGGTCGTCTGGGAGGCGTTGTCGCGGGTGCCGTGGCCCTGTCCGCACTCGTGGGAACGTCCGCCGCCGCCTTCAGCGGCCCCGAGACCCCGACCACCACCGCCGTCGCGGCGTCGTCGGCGGACGCCCTCGGCGTCTCGCAGGCCCGCTTCACCTCCGCCACCGCGCCCGTGGTGCAGACCGAGACCCCCGCCGCCGCGCCGGTGGCCTGGGAAGAGCACCGTGAGGCCCTCCAGGCCGCACTGCCGCCGCTGCCCGCGCCGCTGCCCTTCATCGCCCCGCCCCCGCCGCCGCGTCCGCAGACCGTTCGACCGGTCAACGGCCGCCTGACCTCCTACTACGGCCCCCGCTGGGGTGCCGCGCACAACGGCATCGACTTCGGTGATCCGATCGGCGCACCGGTCTTCGCCGTCACCGACGGTACCGTCATCGAGACTGGTCCCGCCTCCGGCTTCGGCCTGTGGGTCCGCGTCCAGCAGGACGACGGCACCATCGGCGTGTTCGGTCACGTCAACGAGATCCTGGTGCAGCCGGGTCAGCACGTGAACGCGGGCGACGTCATCGCCACCGTCGGTAACCGTGGCCAGTCCACCGGCCCCCACCTGCACTACGAAGTGCACGTGCCGGACGGCTCGCTCTACGGTGCCCCGATCGACCCGCACCCGTGGCTCGCCGCGCGCGGTATCGACGTCGGCGTCCCGCAGGACTGATCCTCACCACGCACTGATCGCCGCCCGACGGGCGATCAGGAAATCCCGAAGCCGCGCGACCGCGAGCGTCGGCCCATGGTCTCCCGAGACCAGGCCGATCTCGCGGTCGCGTTCGCCATCGATGCGCACCACGGCCAGATCGGGGTGCGGTGTCTCGGCGACCGGGAGCAGCGCCACACCGAGCCCGAGCGCGACCAGTGCGCGCAGCGTCTCGAATTCGGTGATCTCGAACAGCACTCGCGGAGCGAAACCCGCTGCGGCACACCAGGTGTCGAGGAGAGCTCGCAGCTGGTAGGTCGGCGGGTTGGCGATGAACGCCTCGCCCGCGAGCTCCGCGAGCGCCACCTGTGAGCGCGCCGCCAGCGGGTGGGTCCTGGCCACGTGCAGGTCGACGCGCTGACGACCGAGCACGACCGTCGGCAGGTCGGACGGCGGCGGGATCATCACCGCCAGGTCCAGCCTGCCGTCGCGGACCTGCTCGGCCAGCGCTTCGCCGTGCGCCTGCACCAGGTGTAGGCGGATGCCCGGCGCGCGGGTGTGGAACTGCGCGAGCAGCGCGGGGACGCTGATCGGCCCGAGGGTGAGCGGGAATCCGAACCGCACGAGACCGGTCTCCGGGTCGGCGTCGGCCCGGACCCGGCGCACGGCGTCGTCGAGTGCTCGCAGCAGTCCTCGCGTTCGTTCGTGCAGGTCACGACCCTGTGGTGTGAGCGTCACCCCGCGACCCGAAGGCTGGAACAGGGACACACCGAGGTGCTGTTCCAAGGTCTTGATCCGACGGCTCAGCGAGGACTGCGGCACCTCGAGACGGTGTGCCGCCCGGGTGAAGTTGCCCTCCTCGGCGGCGGCGTCGAAGGCCGCGAGCAGGGGCGCGACGACGCGTGCGCCGTATTCATCCATATTCGGATCATAAGCCCGTCGATTCCGTGTTGGACGGATCAGTATCGATGGTCCGACGATGGCGGTACACGGCTATCGGGAGGTTCGACATGGATGCCAGGGCACACGAATCCGGTTGCGGAGAAGACATTCTCGACGCGGTACTGATCGGCGGCGGCATCATGTCGGCCACCCTCGGCGCCCTGCTGAGCACTCTCGCTCCGGACTGGTCGATCGCATTGTTCGAGCGGCTCGGCGAACCGGCGGGTGAGAGTTCCGGTGCGTGGAACAACGCGGGCACCGGGCATTCGGGCCTGTGCGAGCTCAACTACATGCCGGATCCGGACGACGCGAGTACGGCCGCGCGGATCGCCGAGCAGTTCGCCCTGTCCCGGCGGTTCTGGTCGGCACTGGCCGCGCGCGGCGCGTTCCCCGACCCGGACGCAGCCCACCCGTCGGCCGAGCACAGTCCCCTCGAGGCCTTCCAGACGTCGACACCGCACGTGACCGTGGTCTTCGGCGACCGCGATATCGCTTACCTGCGGCGTCGCTGGGCCACCCTGCGCGAGCTGCCCGCCTTCGCCGCGATGGAGTACACCGAGGATCGCGCGGTGATCGGCGCGTGGGCGCCGCTTCTGGTACGTGGCCGGGCCGACGACGAACCGATGGCGGCGACCCGGCACACCGGCGGCACCGATATCGACTTCGGCGCCCTCACCAGGGCGTTGCTGGCGACGATGACCGAGGCGGGCAATCCGGTGCGGCTGCATCGCGAAATCACCGGCTTGCGGCGCGGCGCCGACGGGCTGTGGACCGTGCGTGGGCGCGACCTGGATTCCGGGCGGAGGTTCCGGGTACGCACCCGGTTCGTGTTCGTCGGCGCGGGCGGTTACGCGCTGCGGTTGTTGCAGCGGGCCCAGCTACCCGAGGTGCGTGGGTACGCGGTACTGCCGATGGGCGCGCAGTTCCTGCGGACTCGCGAGCCCGAAGTGGTGGCCGAGCACACGGTGAAGGTGTACAGCCAGGCCGCGCTCGGCGCACCGCCGATGTCGGTGCCGCATCTGGATCGGCGGGAGGTCGACGGGTCGGCCGCACTGATGTTCGGCCCGTACGCCACGTTCAGTACCCGGCTGCTGCGCCGCGGGTCCCTGACCGATTTGTTCACGACGGTGCGCCCACACAATGTGGTGCCGCTCCTCTCGGCGTGCGTGCGAAATATGCACCTCGGCCGCTATCTGCTCGGTCAGCTGTTCGCCTCGCGTCGGGACAAGTTCGCCGAGCTGCAGCGGTTCTACCCCACCGCCGACGCCGCCGACTGGGAGCTGATCCAGGCCGGTCAACGCGCGCAGCTGGTGAAACCCGACGGGCGCTTCGGCGGGGAACTCCAGTTCGGTACCGAACTCGTCACCGGGGCCGACGGCACCATCGCCGGTTTGCTCGGCGCCTCCCCCGGCGCCTCCATCGCCCTCGACATCATGCGCGATCTTCTCGATCGCTGCTTTCCCGCGCGACGCCACGAGTGGGCTCCGGTGCTCACCGAGCTCCTACCGGACGCCCCGGCGGCGAATTCGGCGGGCATTCCGTTGGCTACCGTGCTTTCTCTTGTCGCCCAACAGATTCCGCTGGATGACATGTCCGGCAACAGCTGATGCTCCGGCGGCACGGGCTCTGGAATCGTCACAGCGGCCGATGCGCACTCGAGAGTGAGACCTCACACACCGAGATCTAGGGGTGGTCAGACGGGTGAGCCAGGGGTGAGGTCGGCCTAGTACGACGGTAGGGGTACCCGGACCGTTCCGCAGCGGGAGGTGCTGTGGCGCATGGCATTTCTACCGTCGGGACATGGCGACGATCGACCTCACCCAGACCCTTTCCCGCTTCGGGCTCCAGACCAGGCCGAGGAACGAGCAGGCACCCTGGCACGGGCCGCTGTTGGTCAATTCGGCGCTGATGACCGCGCTGGTCCTGGTGTCGATGATCGGCATGGTCGTCGACGACCGGCTGCTGCTCGGTGAATCGGTGTGGCTCAAACCGGCCAAGTTCGGTTTCGCGTTCGCCGTCTACGGCCTGACGCTGGCCTGGATACTGCGGCTGCCGCATCGGGGTCGACGGGCCACCTGGTGGCTCGGCACCGTCTTCGCGGTCACCGGGGTACTCGACGTCGGATTCATCGCCGTGCAGGCGGCACGCGGGACCTTCAGCCATTTCAACACCGCCGCCGACCCGGTCAATCAGCTCGGTCAGCAGGTCTTCGCCTCCGGTGTACCCGGCCTGTTCCTGGCGAATCTCGTCCTGGTGGTGATCGTCTCGTGGCAAAAGCTCACCGATCGTCCGACCGCGATCGCCTTGAAGGCTGGGCTGTGGCTGGCGGTGGTCGGCATGATGCTCGGATATCTGATGGGCTTCACCGGTCCCCAGCTCGTCCGCCAGGCGGACGGCACCGTCGTCGGGTTGGCGGCGGGGCACACCGTCGCGCCGGACTCCCCCGCCGCCGCGGCCCGCGACGGGCTCGGCGCGATGCCGATCACCCATTGGAGTACCACCGGGGGTGACCTGCGGATCCCGCACTTCGTGGGGCTGCACGGTATCCAGGTGTTGCTGGTCCTCGCTGTCGCGCTGACCGCGCTCGCCGCCCGCTATCGCTGGCTGCGCACCGAGCGCACCCGCGCCGCCCTGGTCGGCGTGGCCGTCATGGGGTATGCCGGGCTGCTCACGCTGGTGTTCTGGCAGGCCCTGCGCGGGCAGCCGCTCACCGGTCCCGACCTGGCCACCGGCGGGGCGGCGCTCGGGCTGCTCGGGTTCGTCACCGTCGGTGTCACGGCGATCTACCTGCGTTCCCGCGAGACATCGGCCTAGCCACCACGCGGCGCCCGATGGCGCCCACCGGGTTCAGCGCAGCCGTTCGGCTTCCTTCGTCAACTGCACGAGCGTCGCACTCAACTGGGCCAGCTCGGCCTGATCCGCGCCCTCCGCGACCGCCGTCGCCACGTCCTCGGCCGCGCACCGCGCCGCGAACCACCGGTCGGCCAGATCGGCGGCCTCCTGGGCGGTCAGCACCACGGCGTCCTCCGGAATCCCGGTTCCTTTGAGGCTGGTGCGGTGTTCATAGGCACGTTGACGGCACGACTGGCGGCAATAGCGGCGACGCCGACCCGATTCGGAATCGACGATCTCCCGCCCGCACCACGAGCAGGACAGCAGGCGACTGCGCGACATGCTGCGAAACCCTAGCGGCCCGACGGCCGATCCGGCGGTTCAGGTCTCGCTGAGCGGGCACTCACGGAGTGGGTCCGACGGCCACCCGGCCGCCAGCGACTACAATGGAACAGTTCAGTCTTCCCGCGCGTTGAACGGTAGTACCACGTACCGGTTGTCGGCCGCCTCGATCTGGACTGACCAGAGGGTGCGGGGAACAGGCCGACAACCACGCGGCGCCAGCCGCCAAAAACACAGGAGCACACATGGCAGATCGCGTACTCCGGGGCAGTCGGCTCGGAGCGGTGAGCTACGAGACCGATCGCGACCATGACCTGGCCCCGCGCCGGATCGCCCGCTACCGCACCGACAACGGTGAGGAATTCGACGTCCCGTTCGCCGACGACGCGGAGATCCCCCCGACCTGGCTGTGCCGCAACGGCCAGGAGGGGCAGCTCATGGAGGGCACCTCGGTCGAGACCAAGAAGGTGAAGCCGCCGCGCACCCACTGGGACATGCTGCTCGAACGCCGCAGCAAGGAGGAACTCGAGGAGCTGCTCAAGGAGCGCCTCGACCTGCTCAAGTCCCGCCGCCGCGGCTGAGGACCAGTGACACGGCGAAGGCCGCCTCCCCCACGGGGAAGGCGGCCTTCGCCGTTGTCGACTCAGCTCAGTGGCTGGCGACCTTCCGGTACTGCAGCAGCGCCGCGGGCATCGCGATCGCGAGGATGACCAGTGAGCAGATCACCGCGTAGAGGATGCAGTTGTCAGCCGCCCAGCCGGTGGCCGGGGCGAACGACGGGGGTGCGTCGTTGTCGAACAGTTTGCGCCCGGCCGCCGACACGGCGGTGATCGGATTCCATTCGGCGATGGTGCGCAGCGGACCGGGCAGGGTTTCGGCGGAGATGAACGCCGAGGAGATGAACGACAGGGGGAACATCCAGATCAGGCCCGCGCTCTGCGCCACCTCGACGGTCGGTGAGATCAGCCCGGTCAGCGCGCCCACCCAGGACATGGCGAAGGCAAACAGCAGGATGATGGCGAAGGCGAGGGCGGCATCGGCCGCACTGCCGTGGATGCGCCAGCCGACGATGTATCCACAGATCACCATCACCCCCAGGCTGGCCACGTTGACCACCAGGTCGGACAGGGTGCGTCCCATCAGCACCGCCAGCCGCGACATCGGCAGCGTCCGCATCCGGTCGATGATGCCCTTCTGCAGGTCACCGGCCAGACCGACGGTGGTGAACGCGGCGTTGAACGCCACGGTCTGGGTGAAGATGCCCGCGAGCAGGAATTCGCGGTACTGGTCGCCGCCGAGGGACGCGCCGAAGATGTAGGCGAACAGGAACACGAACATCAACGGCTGGATGGTCGCGGTGACCAGCAGCGTCGGTACCCGCAGGATGGTGAGCAGGTTGCGGTACGCCACGATCGCGCTGTCGCGCAGGAACCGGGCGCGCGGCGGAGTCTGGTCGGGGGCGGCGGGGCGCGGGGTGCCCTCGGTGATGGGCATCTCGCGGGTGTCGTTGTCCGCCGCGACGTCGGGGGCCACGCTCACGACAGGATCTCCTCTGGCACTTGGGTTTCGGGTTCGGTGGCCGGTTCGGCCGGGGTTCCGGTGAGCGACAGGAACACGTCGTCGAGGGTGGGGCGGACCACGACGGCGTCGAGTACACACACTCCCGCGTCGTCGAGCCTGCGCAGGGCCTCGACCATGGTGCGTGAGCCGTTGCCGACCACCACCGATACTTCGTCGCTGCCCGGCTCGTGGATCGGCGAACCGACACCCACCTGGTCGAGGACCGAGACCGCGAGGTCAGGACTCTGTCCGGCGGCCAGGGTCACCGTGAGCCGGTCGCCGCCGATGGAGGTCTTGAGTTCGTCGGCCGAGCCGCGGGCGATGACGGTGCCCTTGTCGATCACGGTGATCCGGTCGGCGAGCAGGTCGGCTTCCTCCAGGTACTGGGTGGTGAGCAGCACGGTGGTGCCGTCGTCGACGAGGTCGCCGATCACCTTCCACATGTCCAGGCGCCCGCGCGGGTCGAGGCCGGTGGTGGGTTCGTCGAGCACGACCACCGGCGGCCGCGCGACGAGGGAACCGGCCAGGTCGAGACGCCGGGCCATACCGCCGGAGTAGGTGCCCGCGCGGCGGCTCGCCGCGTGGTCGAGCCCGAGCGCGGTGAGCAGTTCGTCGGCGCGTTCGGTGGCCTGCTTCTTCGACATGCCGTAGAGGCGGGCCACCATGCGCAGGTTCTCGTATCCGGTCAGGTTCGCGTCGACCGCCGCGTATTGCCCGGACAGCCCGAGTCGGGTGCGGGCCGCGGCCGGGTCGGCCAGCACATCGACCCCGGCCACGCGGACCGTGCCCGCGTCGGGTTGCAGCAGGGTGGTGACGATCCGCACGGTGGTGGTCTTGCCCGCGCCGTTGGGGCCGAGCAGGCCGAGCACCGTGCCCGCCGGTATCTCGAGGTCGATTTCTCTGAGTACGCGCACCTTGCCGAAACTCTTGGCGAGGCCGTGCACTTCTACCGCCAGACTCACGGACGCATCTCCTTCTCGGCGCCGCCGCACACGGTGATTCCTGGCACCCCGTCGAGGTGGCGGTGCAGCACGGGGCCGATCACCGCCAGCGCCTCCGGTGTGGTCATCGCCGCGTGCCTGCAGGGCAGGTCGTGGTTGTGGATGGTGCCGGTGACGAACTGTTGCCAGGCACCGGCCCGCCTGGCGGGATCGGCGGCGTTGATCTCGTCCGCCACCGCGGTGAAGAACAGCAGATCGCCATCGAAGGTGCGGGGCCGGAACGCGTTGGCCATCACCGTCCCGTCGGCGTAACCGGTGTAGAGACGTTGCAGGTTGTCCACCGACAGCGCCGCGAACGGCCCCGGCCGCTCCCGCAGCAGATCCGCCGCTTCGTGCAGGTCGAGGTCGGCGGGCAGGGGTGCGCCGTCGACGAGGTCGGCGCCGAACTCGCCGAGGATGTCGGCGACGCTCGGCATCGCGGTGTCGAGCCAGCGGTCGCCGAGCTGGTAGCTGTCCATCATCGCCAGCAGCGCCACGTCCTCGCCGAGTTCCTGCAACTGCACCGCCATCTCCTGGGCGATGAGCCCACCGAGCGACCAACCGAGCAGGTGATAGGGCCCGTGCGGTTGGACGGCCCGGATGCTGGCCACGTAGTGACCCGCGGCCTCCGGGATGGAGGTGAAGCCGTCCTGACCCGACACGTGCGGGGCCTGCAGCCCGTACACGGGACGGTCGGGGGCCAGGTGTGCGAGCAGTCCCGAGTAGCACCAGGCCAGGCCGATGGCCGGGTGCACACAGAACAGCGGGGTGTCGTGCGGGCCGGTCGACGGGCGGATCGGCAGCACCGGTTCCAGGGCCGCGGCCATCACGGCCGCCGGGTCCGCGCCGTCGAGCCGGGCGGCGATGGCGGCGGGAGTCGCGTCGCCGAACATCAACTGCACCGGCATCTCGTAGCCCTGGTCCCGCAGTGCGGCGACGACCTTGGTGGCGAGCAACGAGTTGCCACCCAGTTCGAAGAACCCGTCGTCGGCACCTACCCGCGCCACGCCCAGCACCTCGGCGAAGGCGGCACACAAAGCCACCTCGGCGGGCGTCACCGGTGCGCGGTATCCGCCGGAGGCGGTGAACACCGGTTCGGGCAGCCGGGCACGGTCGAGCTTGCCGACCGGGCTGAGCGGTACCTCGTCGAGCAACATGATCGCCTGCGGCACCATGTAATTGGGCACGTGCTCACCGATGTGCTCGAGCAGTTCGGCCACCGTCGGCGACGACCCCGCGCGAGCCTTCACGTACGACACCAGTGCGGTGACTCCGGCCTGCGTGGTGTGTCCGACGGTGAGCGCCAGCTCCACCTCGGGGTGGCGGGCGAACGCCACGTCGATCTCGCCGAGTTCGATCCGGAACCCGCGCACCTTCACCTGATGGTCGGTGCGGCCGACGTACTCCACGTCGAGCCCCGACTTCGTGCCGTCCCGCCAGCGGACCAAGTCGCCCGTGCGGTACATGCGCTCGCCGGGCGCGCCGTAGGGATTGGCGACGAACCGTTGCGCGGTGAGCCCCGGGCGGTTGTGGTAGCCACGGGCCAGCGCCGCACCGGCCAGTTGCAGTTCACCCGTGACACCGATCGGCGCGGGGTGCAACCGCCGGTCGAGCACGGTGGCGGACACGCCGCGGATGGGGCCACCGATGGTGATCGGGCCCTGCGGGCTCATCGGCTGCGGCATCAGCGTGACGATGGTCGTCTCGGTCGGGCCGTACACGTTGTAGAAGTTGCGCCCCGGCGCCCACCGGGCGAGCAGGTCCGGCGGCAACGCCTCACCGCCGGTGAGGATGTGCGCGAGCGAATGCACACCCGCCGGATCGACGGTGCCGAGCGCCGCGGTGGTGATGAAGGCGTGCGTGATCCGCTCGCGGATGAACAGCTGACGCAGGTCTTCGCCGCCGACGATGCCCGCGGGGGTGATGACCAGCGTGCCCGCGCCGCCGAGCGCGAACAGGATGTCGAGCATCGACCCGTCGAAGCTCGGGGTGGCGAAGTGCAGCACCCGGCTGCCCGGTCGCACGTCGTAGCGGTCGGCGCATTCGGCGGCGAAGTTCGAGATGCCGCCGTGGGTGACGACCACACCCTTCGGCGTGCCGGTCGACCCGGACGTGTAGACCACGTAAGCGGGGTTGGCCAGCCGCAGCGGCCGGATCCGCTCGGCATCGGCGATCGGCGCGTCATCGGTGCCGAGCACGGTGGCCCGGGTGTGCGGGTCGTCGAGCACCAGCCACCGGCAGTCACCGGGCAGCTGATCCCGGTGCGCGAGCAGGGTCAACCCGATCGCGGCTCCGGAGTCGGTGAGCATGTGACTGATCCGCTGCGGCGGGTAGTTCGGGTCGACCGGAACGAACGCCGCACCCGCCTTGGCGACCGCGAGCATGGTCGCCACCGATTCGACCGATCGCGGAATTCCCAGTGCGACAAGGCTTTCCGGTCCGATCCCGTGGCCGATGAGCACCCGGGCGAGCCGGTTGGTCCACCGGTCGAGTGCGTCGTAGGTGACCACGGTGTCACCCGCGCTGAGCGCCAGGCCGTCACGGGCCCGCGCCGCCGCGGCGTCGAACACCTCGGCCAGGGTGACCGGGGCGTCGGGGCGGGCGCCGTGGACCGGCGCCAACGCCGTCCACTCGACCGCGTCGAGCAGGGCCAGGTCCCCGACGGCGGTGTTCGGGTCGGCGGCGACAGCGGTGAGCAGGCGAACCAGGCGGTCGCCGAGGCGGCGCGCGGTGACCTCCTCGAACAGGTCGGCGGCGTAGTTCACCGACAGGGTGATGCCGTCGCCGACTCGATCGCCGGTCTGGGTCTCAATGAAGGTGAACTGCAGATCGAACTTGGCGATGCCCGCGTCGGCGTCGACCGCCTCGATCCGCAGGCCGGGCAGTTCCAGCATGCGCACCGGGTTGTTGCGCACCGAGAGCATCACCTGGAACAGCGGGTGATGTGCCTGCGAGCGGGCAGGATTGAGCACCTCGACCAACCGCTCGAACGGGAGGTCGGCGTGTGCGAAGGCATCCAGGTCACGGTCGCGCACAGTGCGCAGCAGATCGACGAAGGCGCGGTCGTCGGACACCTCGGTGCGCAGCACGAGGGTGTTGACGAACATGCCGATCAGCCCGTCGAGCGCCGGATGACCACGCCCCGCGCTCGCGGTGCCGACGACGATGTCGTCGGTGCCGGTCACCCGGTGCAGCAGCACCGCCAGCGCGGCGTGCAGCACCATGAACATGCTGACGTTGTTGGCGGCGGCGATCCCGCGCAGGGCGCGATGGGTGGCGGCGTCGACCGCGCAGTCGACGGTGCCGCCCCGGTAGGAGGGCACCGGCGGCCGCGGCCGGTCGGCGGGCACGGTGAGCAGTTCGGGCAGCCCGTCGAGGGTGTCGCGCCAGTGGTCGAGCTGCTTGCGGATCAGCGAGTCCTCGTCGTCCTCGGTGCCAAGCAGCTGCTGCTGCCACAGCGTGTAGTCGGCGTACTGGATCTCGGGGATCTGGTCGCCGAACGGTTCACCGGCGCGAATGCCACGGTAGGCGGCCGCCACCTCGGCGGCGAGCGGTTCCAGCGACCACCCGTCCATCGCGATGTGGTGCACCACCAGGACGAGCACGTGCTCCTTCGACCCCGCGACGGCCAGTTTGGCCTGGGCGGGCACCGGCAGCCCGGTGCGGTCGACGGTGATGAGCGCGGCCCGCAACGGTACCGACACCGACAGGTCGAAACCGGGTGCGGCGAAGCGCGCGACGGCGGCGTCGACCTCGTGCGGTGTGGCACTCGCGTGGAACAGCGTGACCGCCCCGATCCTCGGGTCGAGCACCAACTGCTCTGGTTCGCCCGAGGTTTCGGGGAACACCGTGCGCAGCGTCTCGTGCCGTCGTTGCACCGTGTGCAGGGCGGCGATGAGTGCGTCGAGGTCGATCGCGCCGTGCAACCGCAGTACGACCGGGATGTTGTAGGCACCCGCCGACTGGTCCTGCGCACCGGCGTTGAACCGGTTGAGGAACAACAGCCTGCGCTGGGCCGCCGAGAGCGGGATCCGTTCCGGGCGATCCTGCTTCACCAGGTCGGGACGACCTTCCTCGCCCGACGGCCCGGTCTCCACCAGCGCCGCGAGCTCGGCGACGGTTGGGGCGGCGAACACGGTGCGCACCTCGAGGCGCACATTGCTCGCGGCCGCCAGTCGTGCGACCAGCTGGGTGGCCAGCAGCGAGTTGCCGCCGATGTCGAAGAAGCTGTCGGTGGCCGACACCTCCCCGACCCCGAGCAGATCGCCGAACACCCGGGCCACCAGGCATTCGGACTCCGTGCGTGGCGCACGACCCGCCGCGACGGTGAACTCGGGCTCGGGCAGCGCTGTCCGGTCGAGCTTGCCGACGGGCGTGAGCGGCACGGCGTGGATCAGGTTCAGCGAGGCCGGAACCATGTGTCCGGCCAGATGGGCGACCGCGTGGTCGCGCACGTCGGCCAGGTCGGCCGGGACCGCGTCGTCACCCAACTGCACCCAGGCGACGATCCGGTCGTCGCCCGCGATGGTGCGCACCTCGGTGTGGGCGAAGCGCACCTCGGGGTGACTGCCGAGCACGGCGCTGATCTCGCCGAGTTCGATGCGGAACCCGCGCACCTTCACCTGGTGGTCGCTGCGGCCGAGATAGTCCAGTTCACCCGAGGCGGTCCAGCGCACCACGTCGCCGGTGCGGTACATCCGGCTGCCCGCGGGCCCACACGGATCGGCGACGAAACGCGACGCGGTGAGACCGAATCGCTGGTGGTAGCCCTGGGCGATGCCCGCACCGCCGATGTAGAGCTCACCGGGCACGCCGCTGACGACCGGCTTCAACCGCTCGTCGAGCACCAGCGCCCGCGACCCGCGCACGGGGGTACCGATGGTCACCGGCACCCCCACCCGCAATGTGGACATGGCCGCGATGACCGTGAACTCCGTCGGCCCGTAGGCATTGACGAATCGACGCCCGGGCGCCCAGTTCTCCACCAGATCCGGCGGCACCGCTTCACCACCGGCCATCAGCCCGCGCAGGCGGGGCAGTGGCCAGCGGCTCGCGTCGATGGAGGCGAGCACGGCCGGGGTGAGGAAGGTGTGGGTGACCTGTTCGCGTTCCAGCAGCGCGCCGAGTTCGTCGCCACCGTAGACATCGATGGGCCCGATCACCATCTCCGCGCCGGAATACACGGCGAGCAGCATGTCGAGGACGGAGACGTCGAAGCTCGGGGTGGAGAAGAAGAACGTCCTGGCGAACCGGTCGAGGCCCATCCGTTCGCGCAGGTCGAGCGCCAGGCTCACCAGACCACCGTGGGTGACGGTGACGCCCTTGGGCAGACCGGTCGACCCGGAGGTGTAGATCTGGTACGCCAGATCGGCGGTGCGAACGGGCCGGATGCGCTCCGCGTCGCCGATCGGCGCGTCGTCGTAGGCGGCCAGTTCGGCGAGCAGTTCGGGATCGTCGACCAGCAGCCACCGGGTGTCGAGCGGTCCGGCGGCCTCGCGCAGAGCGGGGGCGTCGGCGCTGGTCGTGAGTACGGCCCGCGCACCGGAGTCGGTGAGCATGTGCCGTACCCGGTCGGCCGGATAGCGCGGGTCGACGGGGACGAACGCGGCACCGCTCGCGGCGACACCGAAGATGGCCAGCGCGCAGTCCAGCGACCGGGTCAGGCCGACCGCCACCCGATCACCGGTGCCGATCCCGCGCGCGATGAGGGCTCGGCCGAGCCGGTGGGCCCGACGCGCCACCTCGTCGTAGTCGAGTTCACCGACTTCGCCCGCCACGCTGCCCCCGGCGAACCAGCGCAGCGCGGGTCGGCGCGGATACCGGTCGGCGGCCCGGTCGATGATGTCGGACAGCACGACCGGGGTGACCAGTGCCGGGCCCTGCGCCGGAACGAGCGAGCGATGCTCGGCGACGGTCAGCTGATCGATATCGCCGACCAACAGCCTCGGGTCGGCGGTCACCTGGGTGAGGACGGCCGCGAACCTCGTGGCGAGCGTCTCGATCGTTGTCCGGTCGAAAAGCTCGGTGGAGTAGACGAATTCGAAGCGCTGCCCGTCGCCGTCGGGGGCCACCCGCAGTTCCAGGTCGAACTTGGCGCGGGCGATGTCGAGTTCCTCGGCGCGCAACCGCAGACCGGGCAGTTCCAGTTCCGGTGCGCTGTCGTCCTGCATGCTCAAGGCCACCTGGAACAGCGGGTGACGGTTGTTGGCCCGGCTGTCGCGGCCGAGCGCGTCGACGACCCGTTCGAACGGCAGGTCGGCATGGGCGAGCGCGGCCAGCTCCGAATCGCGGTCGGCGTGCAGCAGTTCGGTGAAGCTTGCCCCCGGATCCACATCGGAACGCAACACGAGGGTGTTGACGAACATGCCGACCAGTTCGTCGAGCTGGACGTCGGTACGTCCGGCGACCGGGGTGCCGATCGGGATGTCGCGCCCGCCGGTGACCCCGCGCAGCAACACCGCGAGCGCCGATCGGACGACCATGAACAGGCTGACACCGGTGTCGGCCGCCAGCTCCGCCATCGCCTCGCGCAACGGCGCCGAGATCGGGCACACCACGGTGTCCGCGGTGCCGACCGGTTCGGCGGGCCGCGGCCGGTCGAACGGCAGCGGCAGTTCGTCGGGCAGTTCGGCCAGCGTCTCGCGCCAGAACGCGAGCTGGGTGGCGGCGATGCTGTCCGGGTCGTCCTCGGCACCGAGTACCGCCCGCTGCCACAGGCTGAAGTCGGCGTACTGCACCGGCAGCGGTTCACGCACCGGGACGTCGCCGCGGGCACGCGCGACGTAGGACACCGCCAGATCCTTCGTCAACGGGCCGAGCGACCACCCGTCGGCGGCGATGTGGTGGACGACCACACCGAGCAGGTACTCGTGGGGCCCGGTACGCGACAACGACACCCGCAGCGGCGTCTCGCGCGTGAGATCGAAGCCCTGCCTGGCGAACGCGGCCAGTTCCTCCTCGGCCCGCCCGGGCTCGGTGTCGACGGGCTCGATCACCGGAACCGCCCCGGCGGCCGGGAGAACCACCTGCTGCGCGCCGGAGAGGTCCTCGGGGAAGACCGTGCGCAGCACCTCGTGCCGCTGTACCAGGTCGGTGATCGCGCCGCGCAGGGCGTCGATGTCCGGATCGCCGCCGATTCGCAAGACGAAAGCGATGTTGTAGGCGCTCGATTCGGGCGACAATCGGTTGAGGAACCACAGTCGTTGCTGCGGCAGCGACAGTGGTATGCGTCCCGGGCGCGGGGTGTGTACGGCCAGCGCCACCCGTTGCGTCCGGGGCGCTTCCGCGATCAGGCAGGCGATACCCGCCACCGTCGGTGCCTCGAAGATCTGGCGAACCGGCAGGTCCACCTCGAAGTCGGCGTGCAGCGCCGCGGCCAGCCGGGTGGCGAGCAGCGAGTTGCCGCCGATGTCGAAGAAGCTGTCCTCCGCGCCGGGCACCGGCCTGCCGAGGATCTCGGTGAACACCGCCGCCACCCGCATCTCGAGATGGGTGCGCGGGGCGCGCGAGCCGCCGCCCGCCGCGAATTCCGGTGCGGGCAGCGCCTTTCGGTCGAGTTTGCCCGCCGGTGTCACCGGCATCCGGTCGAGCACCGCCAACGCGGCGGGCACCATGTACCCGGGCAATCTGCCGCGCGCGGTGTCGAGGACGGCGGCCGGTTCGATCGGCCCGTCGGCGGTGACGTAGGACGCCAGCCGCTGCTGACCGTGTTCGTCGACGTGCACGATGGTCATCGCCGAACGCACACCCGGGTGTTCGCGCAGCACGTGGTCGATCTCGCGCAACTCGATCCGGAAACCACGGATCTTGATCTGGTCGTCGGCGCGGCCGAGGAAGCGCAGGCGGCCGGTGGCGTCGGCTACCACGAGATCGCCGGTCCGGTACATCCGTTCCCCGACGCGGCCGTGCGGATTCGCGACGAACCGCTGCGCGGTGAGCCCGAGTTTGCCCAGGTATCCGCGCGCCACACCGGGACCGGACACGTACAGCTCGCCCGCCGTCCCCGGTGGCATCGGCTGCAGCCGGGAGTCGAGGACGAACAGCCGCATGCCGCGCACGGGCGCACCGAGTGGTACGGGTTCGCCGGGCACCATGGCGGCACTGGCGGTGACCGCGACGGTCGCCTCCGACGGGCCGTACATGTTGTGCATCCGGTACCGGCCCGCCCAGGTGTCGACCAGTTCGTCGGAGCAGGCCTCGCCGCCGACGATCACGGTGTTCAACTCGGGGAACTCACCGGCGGGCACGGTGGCCAGGGCCGCCGGGGTGATGAACGCGTGCGTGATCCGTTCCGAGCGCAGGAAACCCGCCAGTTCGGCGCCGCCGTACAGGTCGGCCGGGGCGACCACGACGGTCGCGCCCGCGGCGAAGCCGAGCAGCAGCTCGAGCACCGACGCGTCGAAGCTGGGCGAGGAGAAGTGCAGGGTGCGCGCGGCATCGGTCACCCGGAACAGCTGAGTCTGCTCGCTGGCCAGCGAGGCGATGCCCGCGTGGGTGACGACCACGGCCTTGGGCAGGCCGGTGGATCCGGAGGTGTAGATGAGGTACGCGGGCTGGCTCGGCCGCATCGGATGGGTGCGTTCGATGTCGCGCACGGGCGCGGCCGAGCGGTGTGCGCAGTCGGCTTCGAACGCGGCCGTCCCGAACACCAGCCATTCCGGTGCCCGACGATGCTTGCCGACCGTGGTCGGCAGCGCCGCGAGGTGTTCGGGCAGGGTGAGCCCGAGCACCGCGCCGGAGTCGCCGATCATGTGCGCGATGCGCTCGGTCGGGTACGCCGGGTCGACGGGGACGTACGCGGCGCCGGTCTTGGCGACCGCCCAGATGGCGATGATCGATTCCAAGCCACGTGGCAAGGCCACCGCGACCACCGACTCCGGGCCCGCGCCGTGCGCGATCAGGCTGCGCGCCAACCGGTTCGATCGTTCGTCGAGTTCCCGGTAGCTGGTGTCGAGTCCGAGGTAGCGGACCGCGACCGCGTCGGGCAGTCGCTGGGCGGTATCGGCGAGCAGCCGGGCGAGGGTGTCGGACGGCTCGGCCGGTGCGCCCGCCACGGGCACGAGCCGGGCGATCTCGCGGCGGTC
The DNA here is from genome assembly GCF_001612825.1 of Nocardia caishijiensis NBRC 108228. Classification (GTDB taxonomy): domain Bacteria; phylum Actinomycetota; class Actinomycetes; order Mycobacteriales; family Mycobacteriaceae; genus Nocardia; species Nocardia caishijiensis. The sequence continues at coordinate 167,675 of NZ_BDBE01000041.1, forward strand.
GAGCAGGGGCAGGTCACCGATCGGCTCCTGCGGCGCGGCGAGCGCGGCCCGCAGCACCACGGCGAACCGGCGGGCGATGGCCTCGACGGTCGCGCGATCGAAAACATCGGTGGCGTAGCCGAATTCGGCATGCAGCGGCCCGTCACCGTGGTTGTCGCGCACCTCGAGTTGCAGGTCGAATTTGGCGATGCCGGTCTGTACCGGGACGAGTTCGGCGGCCACACCCGGCAGTTCGACGCGCAGCTCAGGGGTGCGGTCGTAGGACAGCATCACCTGGAACAGCGGATGCCGGTTGGTCGAACGGTCCGGGTTCACCAGTTCGACGAGCCGTTCGAACGGCACGTCGGGGTTGGCGAAGGCGTCGAGGTCGGTTTCGCGGACCAGGTCGAGCACCTTGTCGAATCCGGCGCCGAGGTCGACCTCGGTGCGCAGCACGAGCGTGTTCACGAACATGCCGACCAGGTCGTCGAGCGCCGGGTCGGAGCGCCCCGCGATCGGGGTGCCGACGGTGATGTCGGCGCTGCCGCACACGCGCGCGAGCACGGTGGCCAGCGCCGCGTGCAGCACCATGAACATGCTCACCCCGCGCCCACTGGCGAGTTCGCTCGCCGCCCGGCGGGTTTCGGCGTCGATGGTGAAGGCGACGGTGTCGCCGCCGGTGGTGCGGCGCAGGGGTCGTGGGCGATCGAGTGGCAGGTCGAGCTGATCGGGCAGACCGGCGAGGGCCCGGCGCCAGTGCCCGAGCTGACGCCCGAGCGGTGCCTCCGGGTCGGTCTCCTCGCCCAGCAGTTCCCGTTGCCACAGCGCGAAGTCGGCGTACTGCACCGGCAGGGGTGTCCACCGCGGGAGGTCGCCCTCGGCGCGGGCGGCGACGGCGGTCATCAGGTCCCTGGCCAGCGGCGCGATCGACCAGCCGTCACCACAGATGTGGTGCAGCACGACCACCAGCAGATGCTCGTCCGGCGCCAGCCGATACAGCTCCACCCGCAACGGTGTTTCCGTGCGCAGGTCGAAGCCACGACCCGCGACCTCGGCGACGAGGTCATCGATCCGGCCGTCGGCGTCGCGGGCGACCAGGTCGGGCGCGACGGCAGCGGCGGGATGGATCAGCTGGTACGGCCCGTCGGGGCCGTCGGGAAAGCTCGTGCGCAGGCTTTCGTGGCGGTCGAGCACGTCGCGCAGGCCGGTCCGCAGCGCGGAAAGGTCCAGCTGCCCGGTCAGCCGCAGTGCCAGCGGCATGTTGTAGGCGGCGGCGTGTTCGGCGAACCGGTTGAGGATCCACAGCCGCTGCTGGGCCAGCGACAACGGCACCCGTTCCGGCCGGGTCACGGGAACCAGCTCGGGCGTGGAGGTCTCGGACCGGTGAGTGCTGATGTAGTCGGCCAGCGAGGCGATGGTCGAGGCTTCGAACAGGTGTCGGATGCTGATGCCCGCGTCGAGGGTGGTGTTGATCCTGGCGACGGCGCGTGCGGCGATCAGGGAGTTGCCGCCGAGGTCGAAGAAGTTGTCCTGCACACCGATTCCGGTGCCGTCCAGCGCGAGTACCTCGCTGAAGATCTCGGCGAGCGCGCATTCCAGTTCGGTCTGCGGTGCGTCCGCGCCCGTGGTCACCCGCACACCGGCCTCGGGGGCGGGCAGTGCCTTGCGGTCGACCTTGCCGTTGGCGCTCAGCGGCAGCTCGTCGAGCACGACCAGCGCCGAGGGCACCATGTAGGAGGGCAGCGCGCGGCGCAGCGCCGACATCGAGGCCGCCACATCGGGTGCGGCGGCGCCCGGCGCGGCGACCACATAGGCGACGAGCTCGTCGTCACCGGTGCGGCCGGTCCGTGCCACGCACACCGCGCGGGCGATTCCGTCCTGGGCGAGCAGCGCGGACTCGATCTCGCCGAGCTCGATGCGCAGCCCACGGATCTTGACCTGGAAGTCGGTGCGCCCCAGGTATTCCAAGATGCCGCCGTCCAGCTGCCAGCGGGCCAGGTCGCCCGTGCGGTACATGCGCTGGCCGGGGGTGAACGGGTTGGCGACGAACCGGTCGGCGGTCAGATCCGGCCTGCCGAGGTAGCCGCGTGCCAACTGCGTCCCGGCCAGGTAGAGCTCACCGACCACACCGGGTGGGACCGGGCGCAGCTGCGCGTCGAGCACATAGGTCTTGGTGTTCCACACCGGTGATCCGATCGGGACCGTGGTCGCTCCGACCGGGCACGGCCAGTAGGTGACATCGACCGCGGCCTCGGTGGGCCCGTACAGGTTGTGCAGCTCCGGCCCGCGCAGGGCGGCATGGAAGTCGGCGACGGTGGCGCCGGGCAGTGCCTCACCGCTGCAGAACACCCGTCGCAGGTTCGCGCCGCCGCGCACACGCGGATCGGTGACGAACAGCGACAGCATCGACGGCACGAAATGCGCCGTGGTGACGGACTTCTCGGTGATGATCCGTGCCAGGTACGCCGGATCGCGATGCCCGCCGGGCGCGGCCACGACCAGCCGGGCCCCGACCTGCAACGGCCAGAAGAACTCCCACACCGACACGTCGAAGGTGGCCGGGGTCTTCTGCAGTACCGCGTCGCTGTGGTCGAGCGGGTACTCGGCTTGCATCCAGCGCAGCCGGTTGACGATGGCGGCGTGCGTCACCGCCACACCCTTGGGCTTGCCCGTCGACCCCGAGGTGAAGATGACGTAGGCGGGGTGTTCGGGTCGCAACGGCGCACGCCGGTCGGCGTCGGTGATCGCGGCGCTGTCGTGCCCGGTGACATCGAGCAGGTCCAGATCGACCCGCACGGCACCCGAGGGCAGCCCGACGCCGTCGCGCGCGGCGGTCAGCACACACACCGGCTTCGCCTGTGCCAGTACGGCATCGATGCGGTCCACCGGATGTTCCGGATCAATGGGCAGGTAGGCGGCGCCGGTCGCGAGCACGGCGTACATGCCGAGCACCATCTCGATGCCGCGGTGCAGGCACAACCCGACGGTGGTCTCCGGGCCGGCGCCGCGCGCGATGAGTTCCCGGGCCAGCTGGTTCACGCGTTCGGACAGCTCGGTGTAGCCGATGGCGCGGTCGCCGTATTCCAGCGCGACGGCGTGCGGACTGCGCCGCACCTGATCGGTGAACAACGAGACCAGGGTCCCGGTGGGCACCGGGATCTCGGTGGCGTTCCATTCCCGCAGCACGCGCGAGCGCTCGCTGTCGGTGATGGCGGTGAGCGCGTGGACGCGGCTGTCCGGTGCGGCGGCGAGGAAGCGGGCGAGGAAGTCCAGGTAGCGAGCGTGATGGGCCGAGTTCTCGGCCTCGCCGTAGAGGCGGGGGTTGGCTTCGAAGTCGAGCTGGATGCGCCCGCCGTCGCCGTTGTAGATGTTGATGGAGAGGTCCTCGACGGGACCGGTCGCCAAGACGTGCAGTTGCCCGGTGATGTCACCGAATTTCAGCTCGTCGTGGAACAACATGATGTTGACCATCGGCCCGAAGAAGCCGCGTGCGTCGCGCGAATAGCCGCAGTCCCGGCGGATGTCGTCGGAGCGGTAGCGCTGGTGCCGCAGCGCGCCGGTGATCTGCAGTTCGGTCTGGCGGACCACGTCGGAGACGGTGGTGTGCTCGTCGAATCGCACGCGCAATGGCACGACGTTCGACACCACGCCCGCCGAGCGGCGCAGCGCCACCGTGGTGCGCGCGGAGACCGGCAGGCTCAGGACCACGTCGGAGTTGCCGGTGACCGAGCGGACGTAGGCGGCGAGCGCGGCCACGATGAGGGCGGAGTTGGCCGAGTTGTGCGCGGTGATCGACTGCGTGAGCAGGGTGTCGAGGTCGGTGTCGAGCACGGCGGTCGCGCGGTGACGGCCCGGGTCGTGGGTGTCGCCGGTCGCGGTCACCGACGACAGCGTCATGGGTTCGCCCACCCCGGCGAGCTGCTGCGTCCAGTATTCGCGGTCGGCGTGGAAGCGACTGGATTCGCGGTAGCGCGATTCGTCGGCGTAGAGGTCGACGAGGGCGGCGGCGCGCGAGACCGAGGGTTCGCGCTGCTCGCCGACGGCGGTGTAGATCTCGGCGGTGCGGGCGAGGGCGTTCATGGCGCCGTAGCCGTCGATCACGATGTGGTGCCCGCGTTCGTACCAGAACCAGTCGCGCTCGCCCACGCGCAACACCACGTTGATGGTGAGCGGCTCGTTCTCCATGTCGATCGGGGTGCTGGCGTGCTCGTTCATCCAGCGCAGCGCGGCGGCGCGCGGGTCGGGCTCGCCGCGCAGATCGATGCGGGCCCAGCCGGGACGCCAGCCGGGGTCGACCCGCTGGTGGGGTACTCCGTCGATCTCGAGTAGGCGCACCAGTCCCACTTGGGATTCGGCACCGAATCGCTCGATGGCGTAGAGCAGCCTGCCCGGGTCGAGATCGCCGTGCAGTTCCACGTAGTGCGCGATGGTGAGCGGGATGTCGGGCCTGATCCGTTGCGCGTACCACAACGCCGTCTGACCGGGCGACAAAGCGAACGGCTGGCTCGAGTCCTCGTCGGTAACGCATGAGCTGACGCGGTCGGTGGCCAATGAACTCATCAAGCACTCCGTTCTGGTCTGTCGCGACTCCCCGAGCAGCGCCCGGGCACACGACGGCCCAGGGCGTGGCTATCCACGCCCATGATTCGGAGTACTCCGGCGGCCGGATGGCTGCCGATCTGGATTTATTTCGTGCTCAATGGATTACACCCCTGCAGCAGCAACTCGATGCCGCTTCCCCCGGGCTGAAACAAACCGCTTATTCAGAATTCTTCGAGCCGCGCATAATCTGCGTCTGATTTGCTCGGCGGCGGCGGGCCAACAGCAGTCCCGCGCCGAACGCGGTCAGGATAACGGACGCCATTTCGGGCGCCGCACCGATCCTGGTCGCGATCGTCGCCGTGTCGCGCAATGGTAGCTGGGCGACCAGCGCCGCGGGGACGACTTGGGCGGAACGCTGCTCTAGCGTGCCGTCGGCGGCGATGATCCCGCTGACGCCAGTGGTTGCCGCGACCACGAGTGCTCGTCCGTGTTCGACCGCGCGCACCCGCGACATCGCCAATTGCTGATACGTCATCTCGCTCTCGCCGAAGGTGGCGTTGTTGGTTGGCACGGTGAGCAATTGCGCACCCGCTGCCAACGATTCCCGGAATGCCCGATCGAAGGCGACTTCATAGCAGGTCGCGACACCGATCCGGACATTCGCGGCAGTGACCGTTCCGTCCCCGTTGCCGGGCACGAAATAGCCCGCGCGATCGGCGTAGGACGAGAACAAACGGAAGAAACCTCGCATCGGCAGGTATTCGCCGAACGGCTGGATGATCTTCTTGTCGTGGCGCTCCCCGGGCCCGGCCGCGCCGTTCCACACCATCACCGAGTTGGTGGTGGTGCGGTCACCGTTCACCAGCACCGCGCCGACGAGGATCGGGGCGCCGATGCGTTCGGAGGCGCGGGTGATGGCCGCGGCGGCGTCGGCGTTGCGCAGCGGATCGATGTCGGAGGAGTTCTCGGGCCAGATCACGATGTCGGGCTTGCGCTCCTGACCGCGAGCGACGCTGTCGGCCAGTTCCTCGGTGCGCCGGACGTGGTTGTCGAGGACGGCACGGCGCTGGGCGTTGAAGTCGAGGCCGAGGCGCGGCACGCTGCCCTGGATGGCGGCCACGGTGATCGTGCGCCCGCCCGCGTCCGGGTCGGGCAGGGTGGGGCGCAGGATCAGCCCCGCCAGCGGCATGACGACGGCGGCGAGCGCCGTCAGCACGATGCCGATGTCGAGGGCCCGCCCGGTGCGCAGTCGCAGCGCGAGGGCCGCGAGCGCGGTACCGGTGAGCGCCACCGCGAAGCCGATCAGCGGAGCGCCGCCGTAGGCGGCCAGCGGCAGGTACCAGCCGTCGGCCTGCCCGAAAGCGATCCGCCCCCAGGGGAATCCGCCGAACGGGACGGTCGAGCGCGCCCATTCCGTCGCCGTCCACGCCAGCGCCAGCCACACCGGCCACCCGGGTAGCCCGCCGAGCCAGCGCGCGAGCACACCCCACAGTCCGAAGAACACCGCGCACGCCGTCGACAGCGCCAACCACGGCACCGGGCCCACATAGATCCCGGTCCACGGCAGCAACGGCAGGAAGAAGGCCAGCCCGCCGAGCATCCCGTATCCGAACCCGGCCCGCGCCCGGTTCGTCCCGTAGACGGCGAGGGTCAGCAGGGCGACGGCGAACGGCGCGAGAAACCACAGCGGCCGGGGCGGGAAACTGGCGAACAACAGAAATCCACCGAGCGCCGCCGCGAGCATCCGCAAGCCGAGGGCCCCGCTCCGCACGGTGCGACCCGCCGCGGTCCCGTCGCCGCCTTCACGCACCACGGGGTCCGATGCGTCGGGTGACGACGCGTCGTCGGTTCCGCGCGCGTCGCCTGTCGCGGACGCGATCTCGGCCGACGACCGGACCTCACCGTGCGCCGTCCTCGACGTCGACGGGTTGTCAGCCCCCGACGATCCTGGGGTAGGGCTGTCGCGTTCGCCGGGGTGCCCCGGTCGCTCGGCCTGCCCTCGCGGCTCGGCGGGCAGCGGAAGGTCGCCGGTGGCGGGGTCGATCATGGTGTCCTGCTCCGTGATTCGTGGCGGGTCGGTTCAGGCCGCGTAGATGGTCGTGCCGTTGTGCACGGTGCGCAGACAGGTCGGCAGGGGCGCGTCCGGATCCAGCGAAGGCAGGCCGGGGACCCTGGAGCGTGGGTCGGTCGACCAGCGCTGAACGGTGTCGGCGGCCGCGGCCACGACGAGATCGCCCGCGTCCCAGATCGCGTACGAGGCAGGGGCACCGGGAACGAGCGTGCCCGCCATCCCGTCGCGGACACCGCCCGCGCGCCAAGCGCCCCGGGTGGCCGCGGCGAAGGCGGCGCGCGGTGACAGGCCGTGGCCCGGGGTGCGATGGTGCACGGCCGCGCGGATCTGCTCCCACGGATTCATCGTGGTGACGGGGGCATCGGAGCCGATGGCCAGGGAGATCCCGGCCGCCGCCATCGCGGCGAACGGGTTGAGTCCGGCGGCACGCTCGGCGCCGAGGCGGGTGGCGTACATGCCGTCGGTTCCGCCCCAGGCGGCGTCGAAGCCCGGCTGCACCGACAGGATCACTCCGAGCCGCGCGAGCTGGTCGATCGCGGCCGCGTCGGTCATCTCGGCATGCTCGACCCGGTGCCCGCGCGCGGCGACGGCGGGACCGCCGAGTTCGTCGGCGACCCGGACGAATCCGTCGACCACGAGGTCCACGGCCGCGTCGCCGATGGCGTGGAAACCGGCCTGGATCCCGGCTTCGGTGCAGGCGCGCAGGTGGTCGGTGACCGCATCGGCGTCGAGGAAGTTCTTCCCGCAGCCCGCCGCGTCGGTGTACGGGTCGCGCAGCAGCGCGGTGTGGGAGCCGAGCGACCCGTCGACGAACAGGTCGCCGCCGAGGCCGTGTACGCCGAGTTCGCCGAGCAGCGCACGCGCCTCGTCGGCACCGCGCACCGCCTCGCCCCAGTAGGCCCGCACCTGCACGCCGTGGTCGAAGGCGAGCAGCTCGCGGACGTCGTCGCGGCCGGAGATGTCGGGTCCGGCGCATTCGTGCACGGCGACCACACCGTTCGCGGCGGCGGTGTCGAGAGCGGCGGTGCGCGCCCAATCCCGTTGGGCACGATTCAATCCGGCGAGCGCGACGGCGCGCACGCGGTGGTGGGCGTCGGCGCGCAGCGGTTCGCCACGGTCGCCGGGTTCACCGGCGGCATCGAGCAGCGCCGAGGACGCGACGGCCGAGTGCGCGTCGACGCGCGCGAGGTAGACCAGCCTGCCCGGCCCCGCGGCGGCGTCGAGTTCGGCGACCGTCGGCGGTCGCTGCTCGGGCCAGGTGGTGTCGTCCCAGCCGTCCCCGATGACGATGCCGTCGGGCTGCCGCGCGGCCTGGGCGCGCACGGCGTCGAGGAGCTCGGCCAGCGAGCGCGCGCCACGCAGATCCAGCCCGGTGAGTCGCAGGCCGAGTGCGGTGACGTGGACGTGCGGGTCGACGAAGGCCGGTGCCACGAACGCGCCGCCGAGGTCGACGATCTCCGCGTCGGGGTGCATGGCGCGCCCGGGCGCCTCCGCGCCGAGCCACACCACGGTGCCGTCGGTGACCGCCATCGCGGTCGCGTCCGGGGAGCTGGAACTGTAGAAACGACCGCCGATCAGCAACTGGGTACTCACGATGCCCCAGTCTGCCGTATCGGCGGATCGTCAGGTCGGCAGGGACAGCACGGCGCGCACGTCGGCGTCGCCGAGTCCGGCCGGTGTGTGTCCGCCCGCTTGGGCGGCGATCAGTTCCAGCCGCCAGGCGGCGGTGGTGAAGTCCGACATCGACTGTCCGGCAGCGGTACTCGCTCGGCGTACCGCGTCGGCCAGTTCCTCGCTCACCGTGACGGTGATCTGCTCGGTGGCCATGCCGGTCACTGTAGACCGTCGGCCGGGGTGGGTGTCAGCGGATCAGGCGGAACCGAGCGCACGCGGGCCCCGGGTGTGACCGTCGTCATACCACTGGCCGACGACATCGCCGTCGACCACGTCGCCACCCGCGTCGACCACCACACCTCGATACGGCGCGGGGGCGAACGAGGGCAGTGGACCGAAGCGCCGGGTGCCGAGCTTCTCCAGCACCGGTCGCAACAGCGCGCGGGTGGGTGGGAACAGTGCGAGCACTCCCAGCACCCCGGTAACGAGGCCGGGCACGAACAGCAGCACCGACCCGGTCGCGACGAGCAGCCCGTCGGCGACCGCGCTCTCCGCGCTCACCTCACCGCGCGAGGCCCGCCGGAACCGGTCGAACACCCGGCGCCCCTGCTTGGCGAGCAGCACCAATCCGACACCGGAGACGGCGACGAGCACCAGCAGCGCCCATCCGACGCCGATCACCTGGGCGAGGCCGACGAGGGCGGCGATCTCGACGACGAGGTAGAGCACGAACAGCAGGCCGGTCATGGTGATCCTTTCGGACGATCTACCTCTTCAACGCACGAGCGCGCGGTTTTTCTCCCGGCCGGGCGTGGATCACTCAGCCGCCCGGGCGGACGAGCCCGGTCTCGTAGGCCAACACCACCGCCTGCACCCGATCGCGCAACCCGAGTTTGGTGAGCACTCGGCCCACGTGGGTTTTCACGGTTGCCTCGGACAGGAACAGTGCCGAGGCGATCTCGGCGTTGCTCTGTCCGGCGGCGATCTGTTCGAGCACCTCGCGTTCGCGGGTGGTGAGCACGTCGAGCACCGAGGGGTCGCGAAGCCCGGCGGGGTCGTCGGCGACGAGGCGGTCGAGCAGGCGTTTGGTCACTTTCGGAGACACCACCGCGTCACCGGCGGCGACGCTGCGGATGGCCGAGACCAGGTCTTCGGGCGGGGTGTCCTTGAGCAGGAATCCGCTGGCCCCGGCGCGCAGGGCGCCGAGCGCGTGTTCGTCGAGGTCGAAGGTGGTCATCACGAGCACGCGCACGCCGTCGCCGGTGGCGACGATGCGGCCGGTCGCGGTGACACCGTCGACCACCGGCATGCGCACGTCCATCAGCACGACGTCGGGACGCAGTTCTCCGGCCCGGCGCACGGCTTCCTCCCCGTTGGCCGCTTCGCCGACGACCTCGATGTCGGGGTGGGCGCCGAGGACCATCTTCAAGCCCATCCGCATGAGTTCCTGATCGTCCACCACGAGCACACTGATCGGCATTCCCTCACCCTAGCGGCCGGTTCAGTCGGTTTCGGCGCGCAGCGGAAGTCGGGCGCTCACCTCCCAGCGCCCGTCGGAAAGCCTGCCCGCGTGCAGGGTGCCACCGAGCACCGCGACCCGTTCGCGCATACCGACCAGACCCATACCACCGCCGTGAATCGCGCTCTCCTGCACGGGAACTCCACCGCTGTCGGTGATCTCGACGAGGACCTCCTCGGTGCCGCGCTGCACCCGGACCACCGCTTTGGGACTGGCACCGGCGTGGCGAAGGGTGTTGGTGAGCGACTCCTGCACGATGCGGTGCACACCGAGACTCACCTCAGGGGTGATGTCGTCGAGTTCGCCGGTGAGCTCGAGGTCGACGGCCAGCCCCGCCTCGCGCATCATCTGCGCCAGGTGCGCGATGCCGGCGCTGCCGTGCTGGGGCAGCAGTTCCGGCGCGTGCTCGGTGCGCAGCAGGGTGACGGTGCGCCGCAGTTCGCGCAGCGCGTCGCGCCCGGTGCCCGCGATCGTCGCCAGCGCGCGTTCGGCGGCGGCCGGGTCGGTGCGCAGGGCGTACTTGGCGCCGTCGGCCTGCACGATGATGACGCTCACCGCGTGCGCGACCACGTCGTGCAGTTCGCGCGCGATCCGGGTGCGTTCGGCCGCGACGGCCTCGTGCGCGCGGCGTTCCTTGTCGTAGTCGGCGACGGCGAGCCGCGCCGCGACCTCGGCGTCGTAGGCGTGGCGGGCACCGTTGAACTCCGCCAGCGTCCAGCACAGCGCGTAGATCGCGCCGACCAGGATCAGGTCGCCGCCTTTCGGTTCCTGCACCAGCAGCACCGACAGACCGAGGTCGATGGCGAGGAAGCCCACATAGATCAGCCCGTCGCGGCGGCCCACATAGGCCACCAGCGTGTACAGCATCACCCCGAGCCCGATCAGCGCCACGTGCGGGGCGGTGCGTTCGTTCAGCAGGTAGCTGATGAGCGTGCACAGCAGCGACAGCACCAGCAGCGCCGCGGCGGTGGCCCTCGGGTACAGGCGGCGCAGGATCACCGGCATCGGCAGCAGCACCGACAGCACGAGATAGACAGCCTTGTTCCTGGCCTCGCCCACACCGAGGACGTCGAAGAACAGCAGCATCGCCGCGAGGAGGGAGTCGGCGACGATGGGTCGTCCACGGAGCCACAGGCTGAACCGGCGCACTGGCCAAGCCTAGGTGTCTGCTGGCTTTCCGGCCGTGATCTTGATTGCCTTGTCGGGTGCAACTCGGAGACTGGACGGTGCTACTGGTGGCCGCGGCGGCGGCGGGCTGGGTCGACGCGGTCGTCGGCGGCGGCGGGCTGATCATCCTGCCCACCCTGCTGCTCGTCGCCCCCGGTATCGCACCGCAGACCGCCCTCGGCACCAACAAACTGGCGGCGCTGGCCGGGACGACGACCGCGGTGCTCACCTTCGCGCGCAAGGTACCGATGCAGTGGAAGGTGCTGGTGCCCGGTGCGGTCATCGCCGCGATCACCGCCGCATGCGGTGCGGCGGCGGTGTCGCTGATCGACCGGGAACTGTTCATCCCGATGGTGATGGTCGTGCTGGTCGGCGTGGCGATCTTCGTGACGGCGCGCCCGAAGGTCGGGTTGACGATGGCGACGCACCCGCCGACGCGACGCAAGGTGATCCTGGTCGTCGCACTCGCCTCGGGCCTGATCGGCCTCTACGACGGGTTGCTCGGCCCCGGCACCGGAACGTTCCTCATCATCACCTTCGCCACGCTGCTCGGCACCGAGTTCGTGCGGGCGGCGGCGATGGCGAAGGTGATCAACTGCGGGTCCAACGTCGGTGCGCTGCTGTTCCTCGGCACCACCGGGCACGTGCTGTGGGGGCTCGGCGCGGGGATGGCGGTGGCGAATATCGCCGGTGCCCTGGTCGGTTCGCGGATGGCACTGGCCAAGGGCGCCGGGTTCGTCCGGGTGGTGTTGCTCGTCGTCGTGGTGGTGATGGTGGTGCGGTTGGGCTGGCAGCAGTTCGCCTAGCGCACCGCGTCGGGTTGGGCGGCCAGCCACGGTTGCAGCACCCGCGAGGTCGTCTCGTGGATCTTGCGATGCAGCCGTTCGCCGTCGTCGATGCTGTGCTGGGGTTGCTGGAACAGCACCGTCAACGCGCCCGAGACCGCACCGACCACGGCACCGACCAACGCGGCGGCACCGACCTCGTCGAGCTCGTGGGGAAACGCCAGGTGCAGTTGCCTGGCGATCTCGCGCTGGGCGACGAGTTGGGCGTGGGCGGCGCGACCACTCACCGAGGGCACGGTGCGCGAGACCCGGGCGCGCAGGGCGGCGATGCGAGCACCCAGATCGTCGACGAGGTGTTCGCCGGGGTTGTCGCCCGCGGCGCGCAGTGCGCGCAGTAGCACCTCGACGGGTCGCTCCCCCGGCCTGCGGGTGGCGATGGCGGCGACGGCCGCGCGCACCCGGTCGTCGGGTTCGGGGAAGAGCAGTTCTTCCTTGCTGGCGAAGTAGTTGAAGAAGGTCCGGGTGCCGACCTCGGCCGCGGCCGCGATCTCGGCGACGGTGGTCTCCTCATAGCCTGCCGCCTCGAACAATTCGACGGCGGCCAGCAGAATCGCACGACGGGTCCGTTCCCTTTTTCGATCGCGGAGGGCAGATGGCGGCACGGCGGGCACCCTACGGCATCGGCAGGTTCTCCGGCGGGAGGATCGGGGCCAGCGCGTCACGGTTGTCGCTGCCACGACCCGGTTTTCACGCGCACCGTCGGCACGTGTCGGTGGCAGCCGCTAGCGTAGGTCCGGTGAGTACCACGACTTCGCACGAGGTGGACGAAGAGTTCCGCGCGCTCGGGCTCGCCGCGCTGGCCGAGGCCGCGCTGTCGGCGGCCCGCGCGGCCGGAGCCGAGCACGCCGATCTGCGGGTGCACCGATTGGTGACCCAGTCGATCCGGTTGCGCGACGGGCGAGTCGAGGCGGTCACCGATGCCACCGAACTCGGGTTGGCGGTGCGGGTGATCGTCGACGGCACCTGGGGTTTCGCCTCGCATGCCGCGCTCACCCCCGACACCGCCGCCGAAGTGGCCCGGCGCGCGGTGACCGTCGCGACGGCCCTGCGGTCGCTGAATCGGGAACGGGTGGAACTGGCCGACGAACCGCGCTACGACGACGTGTCCTGGGTGTCGGCCTACGATCTCGATCCGTTCGCGGTGCCGACGGCGGACAAAGTGGCGCTGCTGCAGGACTATTCGCAGCGATTGTCCTCGGCCGACGGCGTCGACCACGTCACCGCGTCGGTACTGCAGGTCAAGGAGCAGACCTTCTACGCCGACACCGCCGGATCGTCGATCACCCAGCAGCGGGTGCGGTTGCATCCGCAGCTGGAGGCGGTGACCGTCGACGCCACGTCCGGGGTGTTCGAGACCATGCGCACCCTCGCCGCCCCCGCCGGGCGCGGCTGGGAGTACGTCACCGGTGCCGACGGAACCTGGGACTGGGCGGGCGAACTCGCGCGGATCCCCGGCTGGCTGGCCGAAAAGGTCAAGGCGCCGTCGGTCGTCGCCGGTCCGACCGATCTGGTGATCGATCCGACGAACCTGTGGCTCACCATTCACGAATCCATCGGGCACGCCACCGAGTACGACCGGGCGATCGGCTACGAATCCGCCTATGCGGGAACATCGTTCGCCACCCCCGACAAGCTGGGCACCTTGCGCTACGGCACCCCGATCATGCACGTCACCGGTGACCGCACGCAGGTGAACGGCCTGGCCACCGTCGGCTACGACGACGAGGGCGTGGCGGGCCAGCGATGGGACCTGGTCCGCGACGGCATCCTGGTCGGCTACCAGCTCGACCGCGTCTTCGCCCCGCGCCTCGGTCTCGACCGCTCCAACGGCTGCTCCTACGCCGATTCACCGCACCACGTGCCCATCCAGCGGATGGCGAACGTGTCGCTGCAACCGGACCCCGACCACGACACGAGCACCGCCGAGCTGATTTCGCGGGTGGCGGACGGTCTCTACGTGGTGGGTGACAAGTCGTGGTCGATCGACATGCAGCGCTACAACTTCCAGTTCACCGGGCAACGCTTCTTCCGGATCCGCGGCGGAGAGCTGGCCGGTCAGGTGCGTGACGTGGCGTATCAGGCCACGACAACCGATTTCTGGGGATCGATGGAGGCGGTCGGCGGGCCGAGCACCTGGCAGCTGGGTGGTGCGTTCAATTGCGGTAAGGCCCAACCGGGTCAGGTGGCGGCGGTGAGTCACGGCTGCCCGTCGGTACTGGTGCGTGGCGTCAATATCCTCAACACCCGGACGGAGGGCGGCCAGTGAGCGCGAGTGTGTTCCCAGCCGGGGCGGTGGTCGAGCGGGCACTCGCCGCATCGGTGGCCGACGAGGCGATCGTGATCGTCACCGACGCGCACGAGGCCTCGCTGCGGTGGGCCGGTAACTCGATGACCACCAATGGTTCGTCGGTGTCGCGGTCGTGGGCGGTGATCTCGATCTTCCGCGACGGACCGAACTCGGCTCGCGTGGGTTCGATCTCCTCGACCAGTGTCGACCCGACCGACATCGCGGACGTGGTGCGGGCCAGCGAGGAGGCTGCGCGCACGGCCGAACCAGCCCGCGACGCGATGCCGCTGCTCGACCCCACCGAGGACGACATCGCCACCTGGGACCAGGAGCCCGGCAGCACCGGCATCGAGGTGTTCGCGGGGCTGGCGCGTGATCTGTCGACCGGGTTCGACGGCGGTGATCGGCTCTACGGGTTCGCCCACCACCAGGTACACACCACCTGGCTCGGCACCTCCACGGGCATCCGACGCCGGTTCACCCAGCCCACCGGCTCGGTCGAGATCAACGGAAAGCGTGGCGAGGGCAGCGGTCTCGCCAGTGCCTGGGTCGGTGTCGGCACCCCGGATTTCGCCGACGTGGACACGCCGGGCCTGCTGGCGGAACTCTCGCGACGGCTCGATTGGGCCGCCCGGCGTATCGACCTGCCCGCGGGGCGGTACGAGACGTTGCTGCCACCCTCGGCGGTCGCGGATCTGATGATCTACCTGGCGTGGAGCATGGAGGGACGCGGTGCGCAGGAAGGGCACACCGCGTTCTCCCGTGCCGGTGGCACGCGGGTCGGTGAGCGGCTCACCGACATTCCGCTCACCCTGTACTCCGACCCCGAGGCCGGTGGCCTGGAGTACCAGCCGTTCGTGGCGACGCCGTCGTCGTCGGAGTCACTGTCGGTGTTCGACAACGGCCTGTCCGCGCGGCGCGTCGACTGGATTGGTGACGGCACCATCGAGTCACTGATCTACCCGCGCGCCACCGCCGCCGAATTCGGCACCACCGCCACGGTTCCCGGCGAGAACCTGCTGCTCACCGGCGGCGGTGATGCCACTCTGGACGAGATGATCGCCCGCACCGAACGCGGCCTGCTGCTCACCTGCCTGTGGTACATCCGCGAGGTCGACCCGGCCACCCTGCTGCTCACGGGCCTGACCCGCGACGGGGTGTACCTCGTCGAAGACGGCCGGGTCACCGGCGCGGTGAACAACTTCCGCTTCAACGAAAGCCCCCTCGACCTGTTACGCCGGGTGTCGGAGGCGGGCGCGACCGAGATCACCTTGCCCCGCGAATGGAAGGACTGGTTCACCCGGACGGCCATGCCGCCCTTGCGGATTCCCGACTTCCACATGTCGTCGGTGAGCCAGGCGACCTGACTCCAGGGCGGCCGCACCGCCGCCCTGGTCGTCCCCCAGTGCCGGGGCCGGGTGGCAAGCCGCCGGGGTGCGGTCGACGGAATCCCCGCGACAGTGCCTCCCGGCGCACCGCGAGGAGCTGGTGATCGACCAACGGGACCGATGACGCTGCCGTCAGACCGACGGGTGGGTCACGCCCAGTTGGCGAGACTGGTGGCGCTGCCCTCCGCCAGGTGCACGATCACGTCCGCTCCCGCGACCGTGTCGGGGTCCAGCGGGAAGTAGCCCTGTTCGGGTCGGGTGTCTGTGCGGGTTTCGGCAACCCCGAGCGCTTCGGCGGCCACGAATCCCCAAGTGGGCGTGGACTTCTGGAAAGCACCCTCGTACGTATCCGGCTCGGGTTCGCCGAGTTCCAGGCCGGTGCTTCGGCCGAGGCTGCCGAGGATCACTCGGTAGCGCTCCCCCATCAAGGCGGCCACGATGGCCCCCGCTCCCGACCAGGTGAGCGTTATCGGCCCCATCCGCATGATGCTCGAGGTGCGACGCAGGTGCAGGTTGTGGGCGCAGACAAGCGTCGGACCACGTGAGCTCTCGACACCGCGGATGTCGAGAAGATTCTGGGCCATCAAGGCATCGCGGGTGGCGGACAGGATCGACCAGCGGTCCGCGTCGGGCAGCGGGGTGGCCGCCTGCGCGTGATAGCGCAACAGGCCGATGCCCGTGGTGAGATGCACTGCGGCCCTGCGCCATTCGTCGAGTGAGGTGGCGGCGATCCGTTCCGGTGCCGCGGCGTGCAGGCGCACGGACAGGTCGTCGGCGATGACGCGCAGACGTTCGGCGTCGGCGGTGGCACCCACCGAGCGAGCCGGGTCCATCATCGCCTCGGTGCGGTTCCAGCGGTCGTCCTCGCCTGCCGACTCGCGGACGCCGAGGTCGAGTTCCAGGTAGTCGCAGACGTATTCGAGGTACCGGCGTGGGCTCGGCGCGTACATCGTCTCCATCGCGCCGTCGAAACCGTGGATGTGCACGCGGTCCTCGGGCGGCAGACCGGCATTGTGGGCGCGCAACCATGTCACCAGCTGTCGATTGGTGTCGAACGCGCCGAAACCGTGCGTGAACCCGGTGGTCATCACCTCCTCGAGGGTGCCGACACCGTGGCGTACGTAGTCGTCGACGGCGAGCGCGGCGGCCCGGTCGATTTCCAGGGCGATGGAGCGGAACCCTCGCTCGACCAGGTCACCGAACACGTCGTTGCGGATGGTGGCGAAACCCGGTTCTTTGTGCGTGGGTTCGCCGAACGCGAGCAGCTCGCAGGTGGAGGGGAGGAAGTCCCCGATTCTCTGACTCATGTGGATATATCGTATCGTTGAAGAAACGGTGTAAAGCTGATCAGCGTTTATAGGGTCTCGAGCCAGGTAAAGTCTCAAACCGTGAGGAAACTCAGGCCGTCGGATCTGGCCCAGGAGCACGGCATCTCCACCCAGGCGGTGCGCAATTACGAACGCGACGGCTGCCTCCCACCCGCCGACCGCACCCCCTCCGGCTACCGCGTCTACACCGACCTGCACGCCGCCGCCCTCCGCGCCTACCTCACCCTCGTCCCCGCCTTCGGCCACGTCGCCGCGAGCCGCATGATGCGCGCGCTGCACGACGACGACCTCGACACCGCTCTCACCGAGGTCGACCGCGCCCACGTCCGTCTCCTGGAAGATCGCGAAACCCTCACCTCGGTCCGTCGCGCGGTGGACCACCTCGGTCTCGAATCACCGTCGCCGACAGCGGATCCCGCGGCGGTGTACACAATCGGTGAACTCGCCTCCCACCTGGGTCTCAGCCCCGCTACGCTGCGGGCCTGGGAGGCGGCGGGCATCCTGTCCCCGATGCGGGATTCGGGTACGGGCTACCGGCAGTACGACTCCACCGACCGTCGCGATGCTCGACTGGCGACGATTCTGCGGCGCGGTGGTTACCGTCTGGACCACATCGCGAGGGTTGTCGCTCAGGTTCGCGCCGCGGGCAGCCTCGAGGCGCTCGACGCCGCCTTGGGCGTGTGGCAGGCCGAGCTCACCGAGCGGAGTGTTGGGATGCTCGGAGCGGGGGGTGTGCTTCGAAGATATGTTGCAGTGCTGGGGTGTAACTGAATCTGGTGGGGAGGGTTCGGTTGTAGCAATTGTGCGCGATGGGGGTTTGTCGAAGCTCTCGCGGATTGGGATGGCTCGCGTGTGGATGTCTACCGCGCGTGGCCACACGGAACGAATCGAGGTTGGCTCCTGCCGCATTCTCGAGCACGCGGCATCACTCGAGGCCGCCACCTACCGCGATTCCAGCCGCATCGCGCTATCTGGGGGTTTTGTGCACCATAAAGGTATTGGGCTGTGTTTTT
>NZ_BDBE01000042.1 GCF_001612825.1 Nocardia caishijiensis NBRC 108228
AATGCGGTCATGGCGGACTGCGGGGGGACACAGCGACCGGTGGGCCCGGTCCCGGGTCGACTTAGCTCACACCTGCTCCAGTACTGCCGACGCGCCGATTCCACCTGCCGCGCAAATGCCCAGCAGCGCTGTCTCTTTGCCGGTTCGGGACAGTTCGTTCGCCATCGTCGTCACCATGCGTGCCCCGGTCGCACCGAACGGGTGCCCCAGCGAGATGGAACCGCCGTGCACGTTCAGCGAGTCGATGTCCACCGTGCCGACCGCTTCGTCGCGATCGAGCCGGGTTTTGGCCCACTCGGCGCTCTCCAGCATGCGGAGCACCGACAGGGTTTGTGCGGCGAAGGCTTCGTGGATGTCGACGAGGTCGATGTCGGCCAGCGACATCCCTGCCTTGTCGAGCGCACGCGGCATGGAGATCGCGGGGCCGATGAGCACCTGATCCGCGGGGTCGACGCTGACGTAGCTCCACGAACGGAACGCCGCCAGCGGGGTGAGGCCCAGAGCCCGGGCCTTCTCCTCGCTCATCAACAGCACGGCTGACGCACCATCGGTGAGGGGGCTGGCATTGCCCGCGGTGACGGTGCCGTTCTCGGCGAAGACCGGTTTCAGGGTGGCCAGCTTCGCCACGCTCGTATTCGCCCGCACCAGGCCGTCGGTGTCGATCCGCGTGCCCGACGGTGTCTCGATCGGCACGACCTCGTCGGCGAACCGGCCCGAGGCGATGGCGGCGGCGGCGCGGTGGTGGGAGCGGGCGGCGAAGGCGTCCTGGTCGGCGCGGGAGATCCCGTTGATCTTCGCCATCTTCTCGGCCGACTCACCCATCACCTCACCGGTGGTCCGCTCGGAGATCTTGGGCTGACGCGGCAGGACGTCGGTGAACGGCGCGAGCTGACGCACCACGTCGAGGTAGTCCTTGGCCGACGGCTTCCCGAGTGCGACCGGCGCCACCGCGTGCACCACCTTCTGCGGCAGCTTGATCTCGGCATTGCTGGTGGAGTCGCTGCCGCCCGCGATCATGACGTCGTATTCGCCGCGTTCGATCGCCGCGGCCGCCGAGGTGACGGCCTGTAGACCCGACGCGCAGGCCCGGGTGACGGTGTACCCCTCACATCCGAAGTCCAGGTTCAGGTCCAAGGCCACCTCGCGCGCGATGTTCGGCGCGTGGCTCGGCAGGATCACTCCGCCCCACACGATGGACTGGATCTCGGCGGACGCGATACCGGTGCGCCCGAGCAGACCACGCACCGCCGCACCGGCCAGGGCGATGCTGTCGAGCCGGGTCAGGTCGGTGAACGCGCGGACGAACGGGGTGCGGGCACCCGCGATCACGACAGCGCGGCGGTTCTCGGCCATGGGGGTCCTTTCGTCTGAACCCCCACGGTATCCGATACCAGCGGTACTGGGTACCGTTTCGGTTCAGGCGGGCGTGATCTCGAGGCCGATGGTGCCGTCCTTGCCCCGGCGCAGGTTGCTGAAGAAGATCACCAGCGGACCGGTGAGCCGGTACTTGCGGCGCAGCAGCGAACGCACCTGCTCGGTCTCGGCACCGTCCAGTACGCGCGCGGTTCCCGAGATCACCGCCCCGTGCGTCTTACCCCGCGCATCGCACGGCTGCACCGTCACCTCGGCATTGCGGCGAATGCGCTTGACCTTCCAACTGTCGGTCACCGTCCAGACGTACAGCTTGTCCGCACGCGACACGGCCCACACCGGGGTACCGACCGGTGTGCCGTCCTTGCGGAAAGTGGTGAGCAGAACATAGTTCGCGGTCGCAACCTCGCCGAGGCGGTTCGTCATACCCCGAGCCTAGCGGTGCGAAAACAACTAGGGCGGGGCGGCGGAAAGGTTCGTAGGCTCGAATTCATGAGTGATATCGCAGTGCCGATGTTGTGGAGCGGCGACCTCGGAGCCACCCTGGAGTTCTATCGGACGCTGGGCTGGACCGTGACCCACGAACAGACCCGACCCTATGCGTACGGGGTGGTCGAGGGGCACGGGACCGCATTGCATTTCTCCCCGGCCCCCGGCGGAGTCGAGCTGCCACTCGAACGCGTGGCGGCGCTGCTGCTGGTCGATGATGTTGCCGACCGGCACGCGACGTTCACCGCCGCCCTGCGCACCACCTACGGCAAGGTCCCGGCGAAGGGTTGTCCGAGGATCACCCGTTTCCGACCGGGCCAGTCACGGTTCACGCTGGTCGATCCGGTCGGCAACACGGTGCTGGTGATCCAGCGTGACGAACCGGAGTCCCTCGAATACGGTGGTTCCCGCGACCTCGAAGGCCTGGCCCGCGTGCTCGACAATGCCCGCATCCTCCGGGATTTCAAGAACGACGACCGCGCCGCCACCCGCGCCCTGGAAACCGGTCTACGCCGTTTCGGCGCAACCGCGGCCACGACCGACCTGGCTCGCGCATACGCCGCCCTGACCGAACTCGCCGTCGCCGCAGGCGATTCCGAACGCATCACCCAGTGGCAATCCGCGTTGAACAGCGTGGCTCTCACTCCCGCGGAACGTGCCGCCCTGGTGACCGACACCACCGTCGCCGGACTTCGCCCCGCACCGCACGGGGCCGACCAGTAGGTTGCCACCTGCGCAGGGTGGGAGCAAGATGCTGTTCGCCGTGCTTCCCGACACCGGAAACACGGTGCGCGATCGCGGCTTTCGATGCGGTGGCGGCGGTGATGCCGGTCGCGGCGACCATGAGTGGGCGGCCATTCGAGAGAGATACCGATCAGTTTCGTGAGGTGAGGACACTCGGACCGTCGGCGGTCACGGCGATCGTGTGCTCACTGTGCGCGCAACGCGACCCGTCGGCCGAGCGAATGGTCCACCCGTCGGCATCGGTGTAGACCTTGTCGGTGCCTGCCGCGAACCAGGGTTCGATGGCGAGGGTGAGTCCGGGCCGTAGCAGGAAGCCGCGACCGGCGCGGCCGTTGTTGGCCACATGCGGGTCCTCGTGCATGGTTCGCCCGATGCCGTGCCCGCCGTATTCGGTATTGATCGGATATCCGTATCCGCGAGCGACGTTCGCGATGGCAACCGAGATGTCGCCCAGCCGGTTACCGGGCCGCGCGGCCGCGATCCCGGCCGCCAGGGCCTCCTCGGTGGCCCGCACCAGCCGCTGATCATCGGCCGAGCCGGTACCGACGGTGAACGAGATCGCCGAATCCGCACTCCAGCCGTCGATGGTGACGGCCAGGTCCGCGGTGAGCAGATCGCCGTCGCGCAGTACGTAGTCGTGCGGAAGTCCGTGCAGGACAGCGTCGTTGACGGCAAGACAGACCGTGTTGCGGAACGGCCCGCGTCCGAACGAGGGCGCGTAGTCCCAGTAACACGACACCGCACCACGCTCGCGAATTTGTTCGCGCACATAGGCTTCCAGCTCGAGCAGATTCACCCCGACCAGCGCCCGTTCGCGCACTCCGGCCAGCACGTCCGCGACGAACCGGCCGGTCACCCGCATTCGTTCGATCTCCTCGGGAGTCTTCAACTCCACCATCACGCCTCCACTCGGTATTTTCATACCGACACTAGCCGTGCCGGTATAAAAATACCAAGCTCAGCGGTTGAGGTTGCCCATATCGATCGGGATCTGCGCGCCCGTCACCTGACCCGCCTCGTCCGAGCACAACCACGCCACCGCCGCCGCGATCTCCTCGGGCTGACAGATGTAGCTCGGCAGCGCGTTCATGAAGATGGGTCCGAGGGTGCTCGCGTGCTGCTCGAGCAGCGGGCCCATCTCACCCATCTGCATACCGGTGGCCACGCCCGCCGGATGCACGGTGTTCACCCGGATGCCGTAGCCACCGAGCTCGTTGGCCATGGTCTTGGCGAGTCCGGTGATGGCATGTTTGCTCGCCGCGTAGTGGCCGACGAACGGCATACCCTTGAGTCCGGCCACCGAACTGGTGAACACCATCGCACCACCGCTGCCCTGGGCGATCAGGTGGGGCACAGCGGCTTTCGCGGTGTGCCACACCCCGGTGAGGTTCACGTCGATGGTCTCGCGCCACTGTTCGGGCGTGATCTCCCACGACAGCGCCGCCGAGCAGATGCCCGCGTTGGCGACCACCACGTCGAGCCTGCCGAGTTCCTCGATCCCCGAGGCGAGCGCCGCCGAGAGTGCGTCGAAATCGCGCACGTCGACCTTGCTCGCGACGATCCGGCCACCGGCCGCCTCGACGAGCTTCACCGTCTCGGCCAGATCGTCCTCGGTCGCTCCCGCGTACCCGGTGCTGCCGAATTCCGCGCAGGCGTCGACGGCGATCACGTCGGCGCCTTCCTCGGCGAACCGCACCGCCTCCGCCCTGCCCTGCCCGCGCGCCGCGCCCGTCACGAAGACCACCTTGTCCTCGAACCGTCGTGCCACGTTCCTACCTCCGAACCTCGTCGTCCTTCATGAACACTTCACCACCGCAGAACGTGCCGTGCGGTACGAAACCGGATTTCCGACGGCGTCCTAGCCGTGCCGGGCCGCGTGATCGTGGGCGAAGCTCGCCCACGCCCGGACGACGATCTCCCCCGCGGCGTCGGCACCGGCGAGCGTGACGTCGACGCGCGGCTCACCGTCCTGGACGTAGTGCTGGGTGACGTGGCCCGAGCAGGTGACGGTGTCGCCCGACGGCAGGGCGCGCAGCACGCGCGTGCGAAAGCGGCGGATGTTCTCGGCGCCGAGCCAGTCGGTGGCATAGGCGGCGAGCAGTGCCGCCGAGCGCGGCGAGATGTCTTCGGCGACAGCGGTTTCGGTCGCGGCCGACCACGACTCGGCGACCAGTCCGCCGGTGCGGTCGAAATACCGCACCAGCGATTCGGAGCCGTCCGGATCGCGGCGATCGATGGCGCGGATGGCGGTCAAGCGGTCCCCGGCGCGCGGCGGCGGCCCGAAGAACCGGTGGTCGGTCTCGGTGCGTCCGCCGGTGAGGCGCTCACCGGCGGGCAGGAACGTGGGCGGGACCACGGGGCGTTCGGCGAGCCGGTAGGCCGGGTCCCGCGACAGGGCCCGGGCCGCGAACAGCCGGATGGCCTCGCTGTCCAGATCGATGGCTACCGCCCTGCCCGCGTGCTCACTCACGTCCGCTCCTCTCGTCCTGCTGGTCGGTAAAGCTAGGCGGCCGTCGATGTTGTGACCGGTTCCTCTCCCGCTGACCGGGACATCGCGACCCCGACCGGAAAACATGTCCACTGACCGGGACGGCCCCGTCACCGCCTACCCCGCGCGGGCACACCATCGGCGCAGCTCATCCCCACTCCGCCCGAACATGGAGGTTTCGATGCCGGAGAACCCGCCGAACGGCCGAACCCAGTCCGCCACACCCGAATTCCGGGAGATCGAGGCCGCTGCCGCGCCCACCCGCTTCGCCCGCGGCTGGCACTGCCTCGGTCTGCTCTCGTCGTTCCGCGACGGTGTGCCCCACGAGGTCAAGGCTTTCGGCACCACCCTTGTGGTGTTCCAGTCCGAGACCGACGGCGCACTGCACGTGCTCGACGGCTTCTGCAGGCACATGGGCGGCAACCTCGCCCACGGCACCATCAAGGGCGACTCGATCGCCTGCCCCTTCCACGACTGGCGCTGGGGCGGCAACGGCAAGTGCACGGCGATCCCGTACGCGCGCCGGGTTCCCCCGCTGGCCAAGACCCGCTCCTGGCCGACGCTGGAACGCAACGGCCAGCTCTACATCTGGCACGACCCGCAGGCCAGTTTGCCCACCGACGCGGTGACCATTCCCGAGATCGAGGGCTACGGCAGCCCGGAATGGACAGACTGGACGTGGAACTCGATGCTCATCGAAGGCTCACACTGTCGTGAGATCGTCGACAACGTCGTCGACATGGCGCACTTCTTCTACGTGCACTACGCGTTCCCGCGCTATTTCAAGAATGTCTTCGAGGGCCACGTCGCCACCCAGTACATGCGCTCCACCCCGCGCCACGATATCGAGGTCGGCACCAGTTACGACGATCCGAACTCGACCTTGCGTTCGGACGCTTCGTATTTCGGCCCTTCCTACATGATCGACTGGCTGTGGAGCGAGGCCAACGGCATGACGATCGAGACGGTCCTCATCAACTGCCACTACCCCGTCTCCGATAACTCCTTCGTGCTGCAGTACGGCGCGATGGTGAAGAAGCCGCAGGGCATGTCCGATGCCGACGCCGAGGCGATGGCCGCGCAGTTCGCGCGCGGTGTCGAGGTCGGCTTCGAGCAGGACGTCGAGATCTGGAAGAACAAGGCGCCCATCGACAATCCGCTGCTCTCGGAGGAGGACGGGCCGGTCTACCAGCTGCGCCGCTGGTACAAGCAGTTCTACGTCGACGTCGACGAGGTCACCGACGACATGACCAAGCGCTTCGAATTCGAGATCGACACCGAACGGGCCGTCACCAGCTGGGAGGCCGAGGTGGCCGACAACATCGCCCGCGGCCGGGTCGTCGACACCACCGCCTGATCCGCCCCACCCTCAGAGAAAGCACCACCCATGACCAACGTGCTCGACAACATCATGGCGATCGCCGACCGCCTGCGCGATCAGGGCCCCGAGGCCGAACGCCTCGGCCAACTGCCCGACGCCACCGCGAAGATGCTGAAGGCGGCCGGTCCGATCCGGTTGCTACAGCCCAAGAAGTACGGCGGGTTCGAGGCCCATCCGCGCGAATTCGCCGAGACGGTGATGGCCGCCGCCTCGCTCGACCCGGCCACCGGTTGGATCTGCGGCATCGTCGGCGTGCACCCGTGGCAGCTGGCCTTCGCCGATCCGAAGGTGCAGGAGGAGGTGTGGGGCTCCGACAGTGACACCTGGATGGCCTCGCCCTACGCCCCGACGGGCATCGCGCGACCGGTCGAGGGCGGCTACGTCTTCAACGGCCGCTGGCAGTTCAGTTCGGGCACCGATCATTGCGACTGGATCTTCCTCGGCGCCATGCTCGGTGACGCCGAGGGCAAGATGGCGACGCCGCCGACGATGCTGCACATGATCCTGCCGCGCTCGGACTACACCATCGTCGAGGATTCGTGGAATGTGGTGGGGCTCGAGGGAACCGGCTCCAAGGACATCATCGTCAAGGATGCCTTCGTCCCGTCCTACCGGGTGATGAACGGCGACCACGTGATCGACGGGACCGCGCAGCGCGAGTACGGCGTCACCGAGACGCTCTACAAGATGCCGTGGTCGACGATGTTCCCGCTGGGCATCAGCGCCGCCGTGGTCGGCATCGCCGAGGGCGCGCTGGCCGCACACCTGGACTACCAGCGTGAACGGGTCGGCGCCCAGGGCACTGCCGTGAAGGACGACCCGTATGTGCTGTTCGCCATCGGCGAGGCCGCGGCCGACATCAACGCCGCCCGTCAGGAGCTGCTGGCCAATGTCGACCGCGTGTGGGGCATGGTCGAGGCGGGTGCGGAGGTCGGCTTCGCCGATCGCGCGGCGGGCAGGCGTACCCAGGTGCGGGCGGCGTGGCGGGCGGTGATGGCCGTGGACCAGATCTTCGCCCGCTCCGGCGGTAACGCGCTGCGCATGGACAAGCCGTTGCAGCGCTTCTGGCGCGACGCGCACGCCGGGCTCAACCACGCCATCCACGTGCCGAGCACGGTGTATCACGCCTCGGCGCTGAGTTCGCTCGGCCTCGACCCGGCCCCGAACCTGCGCTCGATGATCTGAGCGACTACCGAACAAGGACAACGGAAATGACAGATGTCAAGAGCCTCGGCTACGTCAAGATCCAGACCGCCGATATGGACCGCTGGCGCACCTTCGCCTTCGATGTCCTCGGCTTCGCCAAGGGCAGCGGCCCCGATGAGAGCGCGCTGTACCTGCGCATGGACGAGCGCGCCGCCCGGATGGTGATCGTGCCGGGCGAGTCCGACGCCGTGGTGACCGTCGGCTGGGAGGTGCGCGACCACGCGGCGCTCGTCCGGGTACAGGAGGCCGTGACGGCGGCGGGTGTCGCGGTGAAGCCGCTGTCGGTCGAAGAGGCCGACGCGCGGCGCGTGGAGGAGGTCATCACCTTCCAGGACCCCACCGGCACCACCGTCGAGGTGTTCCACGGCGCCCTGCTCGACCACAGCCCGGTGGTCACCCCGTTCGGCGCGAAGTTCGTCACCGGCGCGCAGGGCCTGGGCCACGTGGTGCTGCCGACCATGGACCTGGGCGGTGCGTTCGAGTTCTACACCGAGGTGCTCGGCTTCCTGCCGCGCGGTGCGTTCCGCATCCCCGCCCCGCCGGAGTACGGACCGGTGCGGATCCGGTTCCTCGGCGTCAACGAGCGCCACCACAGCCTGGCATTGTGCCCCGCGCCGCACGGCGGAGCGCCGGGCCTGATCCACATCATGGTCGAGGTCGACAGTCTGGACGCGGTCGGCCAGGCCCTGGACCGGGTGAGCAAGGACGGCTTCTCGGTGTCCTCGACGCTTGGCAGGCACACCAACGACAAGATGGTGTCGTTCTACGTGCGCGCCCCCGGCGGGTGGGACATCGAGTTCGGCACCGAAGGAATGCGGGTCGACGAGCGGTACTACACCGCCGAGGAGATCACCGCCGACAGCTACTGGGGCCACGACTGGTCCGGCAGCGAGCCGCTCGCGGCGATGTAGTCCGGCACGCCCTTCACCACGGCCCCCGGCCCGAGCTCAGCTCGGACCGGGGGCCGTCGGTCTGTCGCGATGCGATCGTCCGATCCCTGTGACAGCGACCACAGCAGATGATATAAATAGGCATATGCCTAATCGAAATATGTGACTGGGCATCAGCTCGGAGATCCGAATGGAGAGCTCATGGTCATCCAGGCCGAGACCAACACCCCGAGCGCGATCCTCGATCGCGCGTCCCTGCTGCTCGACGCCTTCGACGGCCCGGGTCGGCTCACCCTCGCCCAGATCGTGCGCCGTACCGGCCTACCCCGGTCCTCGGCACACCGCATGCTCGAGCGGCTGGTCCAGTTGCGCTGGCTACGCCGGGAGGGCCGCGACTACGAGCTCGGCATCCGATTGATGGAGCTGGGTTCGCTTGCGGTGCACCAAGATCGGCTGCATCGCGCCGCCATGCCGTTCCTGCACGAACTGCACCGCGCCACCGGTTTCGTCGTCCATCTCGCGGTGCTCGACGGGTCGGACGTGGTGTACCTGGACAAGGTGGGCGGCGACCTGGCCGCAGCCGTGCCCACCCGGGTCGGCGGCCGACGGCCCGCGCACTGTACGGCGGTCGGCAAGGCGATCCTCGCCTCCGCCGCCGAGCGCCGCCTCGCGGAAATCCTCACCACCCAGGGTTCACGAACCCGCTACTCGATCAACTCCAGGGCCCAACTCGACGCGGAGTTGGCCAAGGTGCGCGCGCACGGCGTCGCCGTGGAACGCGAGGAATCACTGCCCGGTTTCGGCTGCATCGCCGCCCCGATCGGCGACCTCGGCCAGGCCGCCGTGGCCGCGGTCTCGGTCTGCGGCCCGGTGGATCGGATGCTGTTCGACCATCGCCTCAGCGCCCCGGTACGCACGACCGCGCTCAACATCTGGCGTCACGTCGACGACGGGCAGGTGCGCGTGCGCCCGACCCTGCAACAGCACGCGCGACCGCTCAATGTCGGGCCACGACCGCTCGCCCCGGTGGACCGGCGAGCACGCGACTACGCCTGAGAGCCTGCGGACGCACGCGATCCCGCCGAAGCAGCGGCGTGGTGGATCCCGCCGAGAAGCGCGGGCTCACTTTGTCGCGCGGATCCTCGCGGGGGTGTACGCGCTCACCCCCGCAACGGTTCGTTGAGACAAAAGCTGTGGCAGATGCGGTCGCGCACGATGACTTCCGGATGTTCGGGGTCGAACCAGCGGTCCACGTGAGCCCAGTGGACCGGGTGCATGAGGTAGGGGCCGTCGAGTCCGTCGAGGTCGGTGAACTCCTGTTCCCAGACATGAGTCCACGGCGCGGAGCCGAGCGCGCGCGTGGTCCGGCTCAGCCGCCAGGACCGAATGGTCGAGATGTAGCGCGGCATGCGGAGCAGATCGGCTTCGAACCGATCGGTCGTCTCCGCTGCGGCGTCGGGTGAGACACGAAGCAGCAGCACGCGATACACCGATCCGGTCGGCGGTTCGGTACCTCCGACACCGGCTCCATACTCGGCGCCGTCCACACGGGCGATGCCGGGGACCGCGGACTCCCACTGCGACGCGACGGTGTTCCAGGCGGTCGCGTCGTCGAAACGCAAGTGCACCAGGATGTCTCCGCCGTTGCGCACACCGGGCAGGGTCGGCTGGACGAGGACGCGGCGAGCCGGTGAGGCGAGCGCTGTCGCACGAAGCTCCGCGAGCACCCGGTCGGTGTCGGCGGTGGGCGTCAGGTGCAGCAGCCGGACGACGTCAGACATCGCCGAGCCTGTCGATGTCGGCAGGTGCGGCGCCGGTGGTTCGGGTGCGTTCGAGGACCAGATCATCGACGCCGCCCCACCAGTGCCGCACGGATTCGTCGAGTCGGCCCTGCCAGGTCATCGCCCACCACCCCGCGGCGCCGTCGAGGACCCAGGTGGCGGTCACCGTGTTGGACTCGTCGGGGAACCAGACGGGCGGGCTCACGACCAGCCGTTCCAAGGTCATGCCTCGGGCCCGCGCACCCGGTGCGTACCCGCTCAGGTAGGTGTCGACGAATTCCTTCGCCCGGCCGGGTTTCGTGACGACGGTGTCGATGACATAGACGTTCGTGGTGTCCATTCGCCGACGATAGGCAGCCGTTGCGGCAGGCCGGTGGGTTGTGTCCGCCCAGCGGGAGAACCGGGTCCGACCCGCGCGGCATCGGCCCTACGGTGAGGCGCACGACCGGCGAGCCGCGTCGGCGCACGCACAGGAGGACCAGTGACGATCCGCGACTACCCGACTACCGGCCCGGGTGCCGTGCCGGACCCCGAGGTGGCGGCGATGCTGACCGCCCTCGACGCGGGATTTCCCGACGTGGCCGCGATGTCGGCCACCGACGCCCGCGCCGCGACCCGGTCGAGACGTGGTGTGCCACCGCGACTTCCCGAACTCGCCTCGGTCCGCGACGTGGTCATCGACGGACCGGGCGGTGCGTTGACGCTGCGCGTGTACCGGCCCCACGACGACGCGCCACCCCGACCGGTGATCGTGTTCGCGCACGGCGGCGGTTTCGTGTTCTGCGATCTCGACAGCCACGACGAGTTCTGCCGCTCGATGGCGATGGGTGTCGGCGCGGTGATCGTCGCGATCGACTACCGCCTCGCCCCGGAACATCCCGGCCCCGCCGCCCACGAGGACATGCTCGCCGCTGTGGCCTGGGCCGCCGACCACATCGGCGCACACGGCGGCGACCCCGCGCGCATCGCGGTGGCCGGTGACAGCGCGGGCGGCAACCTCGCCGCGACCGTCGCGATCGCCCTGCGTGACGGCAGCGGTCCGCCGGTGGCCGCCCAGATCCTGCTCTATCCCGTCATCGACGACGACTTCGACACCGAGTCCTACCGCCGCTTCGGCACCGGCCACTACAACACCACCCGCGCGATGCGCTGGTACTGGCGGCAGTACGCACCCCACGGCACCGACGACGTCCGCCTGATCCCCACCCGCGCCGACACCCTCGCGGACCTCCCGCCTGCGCTGGTGGTGACGGCCGAACTCGATCCCCCCTGCTCGGCGGGAGACGCCTACGCCGCCCGCCTCGCCGCCGACGGCGTACCCGTCCGCCACCGCCGCTACGACGGCCTGTTCCACGGCTTCCTGACCATCCCCACCCTCGCCGCGACCCAAACTGCCCGCACGGAGATCTGGTCGATGATCCGCAACGTCCTCAACCTCGACTAGGTCCAGACGAGACGCTCAACGCCGACCCGATGTCGGTGGCAGCCCTTCCACTACAGGTCGAACGGGCCTGGTGTCTGCAATCGACTGAGCTCGAGCCAGGATTCGGAGATGGTCTGGAATCCCCTGCCCCGTGTGGCGCGCGTGTTGGCGGGAGCGTGTGAACGGTCGATGGCTCGTCGCCACGGCGGGTGAGGGTGTGAACGACGCGCCCGCTCCTCGCCAACCTCCGGGACTTTCGGAGGCCTGTGGTCGACGACCTATGCGGGCGCGTCCGGGTGCCCACCCGCCGCCTGCACCCGCTGCTCGATCTCCCGCCAGCGCCCCGGCGTGGGATGTGGGTACTCCGCGCGATCGTCGTGTTCGGCACCGGCCAGGATCGTCGCGGCCTGGTCGATCTCGTCGATCAGCTGCTGGGCGAGTTCGCGTTCGGCGGCATAGTGACGCTGGGCCCATTGCAGCACGATCTGCGAATAGGCCCAGCCCGGTTCGGATTTGGCGGCCTCGGCGTCGACGGCGGCGCGCTGCTCGAGTTGGTCGACGTCGGCGATGTGGTCGCGCAGGATCTGCTTGAGCCGGTCGGGCGAACCGAGGTGGCCGAACATGACGCGCAGCAGCACATGGTGTTTGAGCACCGAGGGATCGACGGGCGCCTCGTTCCACCAGGTGGTGACGGCGGCACGGCCCGCGTCGGTGATCTGGTACAACCTGCGCCCGCGCATGGCGTTGTCGCTGTCGAGCCGGGAGGAGGCGAAACCGTGCTGTTCGAGCTTCTTCAGTTCCGCGTAGATCTGGCTGTAGGACGGGGTCCAGTAGAAGTAGCGCAGGCTCCAATCGGCCCACTTCTTCAGGTCGTAGCCGGAGATCTCCTCTTCGAACGAGAGCATCGCCAGTACCGCCCAACTGGTCGGCGGCAGGTTGGGCACGCCGGGGTCGGGGTCGGTGGTCGGCACCGGTGCATGGTAGCAACCGGGCCGCTCACCTCGGCTGTGTCGGCAACCGCTCACCGGGAGGACATCTTGAGAGCCGCACCGCCGTGCCCCGATTCTGAGGGTATGAACGCAGACAATGTCGTCGTCGACACAGGTGTCCCCAGCCCGGCCGAACTGCGCGCGGTACTCGGGCACTTCGCGACCGGGGTGGCGGTGATCGCCGCGCACGACGGCACCCGCCCGCTCGGTTTCACCTGTCAGTCGGTGGTGTCGGTGTCGCTGGATCCGCCGTATGTGTCGTTCTGTCCGGCCAAGAGCTCGACGAGCTGGCCGCTGCTGCGGCGCACCGGGACGCTGTGCATCAACATCCTGGCCGAGGATCAGCGGGCAGTGTGCGGCCGATTCGCGATGAGCGGCGGCGACAAGTTCGCCGGTGTCGAGTGGAGTCCGGCGGGCAACGGCGCGCCCGCGCTGCACGGGGCGCTCGCCCACATCGAGGCGTCGGTGGAGCTCGAGCACGATGCGGGCGACCACACCGTCGTGCTCGCCCGGATCAGTGGTCTGCGGGCCGCCGAGGGCGCGCGCCCACTGCTGTACTACCGGGGCGGTTTCGGCGGATTCGCCAGCTGACCCGGCAACGGGGTGGTCGTCCGCCGCCGACCACCCCGTACCGGGCGGATCACGCCTCGAGAACGTCGAAGCCCTTGTAGTCCGCGGCCGCCACCTCGGCGATGATCTGTCCGTACACGCCGAAACCGCCGACGAACGGCATGAATACCCGGGGCTTGCCCTCGATGTTGGCGCCGAGGTACCACGAATTCGCCTCGAGCATCAGCGTTCCCGCTGCCCGATCGGCGCACTCGCGCACCCAACCGGCGACCGCGTCGGGCCGGGCCTCCAGCGCCACCGCGCCCCGGTCGTCGAGGAACCGCATCGCCTCGGCCACCCAGTCGACATGCAGTTCCGAATGCAGCACCATGTTCGCCAGTACCGAAGGACTGCCGGGACCGGTGAGATTGAACAGGTTCGGGAATCCCGAGATACCCAGGCCCAGATAGGTTTTGGGCCCTTCCGCCCAGGTCTCGTTGAGGGAGGCTCCGCCCCGGCCGACGATGTTCATCCGCGAGACCGAGCCGGTCATGGCGTCGAACCCGGTGGCGAGGACGAGGGTGTCGAGGCGGTGATGGGTCTCGCTCGTGTGCACGCCCTCGGCATCGATATGGGTGATCGGGGTGGCGCGCAGGTCGACGAGGCCGACGTTGGCGCGGTTGAAGGTCTGGTAGTAGTTCGTGTCGGTGCAGATCCGTTTGGTGCCGATCGGGTGATCGCGCGGGATCAGGATGTCGGCCACGCGCGGGTCGTCGATCACCGCGCGCACCTTCTGCTCCCAGAACAGCCGCGCGGTGTCGTTGGCCTCGCGGGTGAGGAGCTGATCGGGGAAGGTCTTGGAGAACAGCACCCCACCCAGTTCCCACCGGCGCTGATACGCCTCGCGACGTTCCTGTTCGGTCGCCTCGACCGCGAGCTTCGGGTGCGGCTGGTGCGGTGAGCCGCCGCCACTGGCCATCGACAGCCGCCTACGCTCGGCGTAGTTCGCCTTCTGCGCCTGCCGCTGTTGTTCGGTGAGCGGCGTATTACCCGCCGGGACACTGTAATTGGGCGTGCGCTGGAAGACGTGCAGGCGCGCGACCTCCTCGGCCAGACACGGAATCGTCTGGATCCCGGAGGAACCCGTGCCGATCACACCCACCCGCTGACCGGCCAGATCCACGCCCTGGTGCGGCCAGTGCGAGGTGTGCAGTACCCGACCCGCGAAGGTGTCGAGGCCCGGGATGGCCGGGGTGTTGGCGTTCGACAGCGGGCCGGTGGCCAGCACC
Organism: Nocardia caishijiensis NBRC 108228; assembly: GCF_001612825.1. Classification (GTDB taxonomy): domain Bacteria; phylum Actinomycetota; class Actinomycetes; order Mycobacteriales; family Mycobacteriaceae; genus Nocardia; species Nocardia caishijiensis. The sequence goes on from NZ_BDBE01000042.1 coordinate 14,601, forward strand.
ACGAACCGGGCCGACACCGCGCGCCCGGTGTCGGTGCCGACCTGCCAGCGCAGCGTCGGCTCGTCGAGCACGATATCGGTGACGCGCGTACCGAATTCGATGTCGCGGCGCAGGTCGAAGCGGTCGGCGACGTGGTCGAGGTAGGCCAGGATCTCGGGCTGGGTGGCGTACTTCTCGCTCCAGTTCCATTCCTGCTGCAGGTCCTCGTCGAAGGAGTACGAGTAGTCGACGCTCTCGACATCGCAGCGGGCACCCGGATAGCGGTTCCAGTACCAGACGCCGCCCACACCATCGGCGGCCTCGAACACCCGGACGGTGAGTCCTTGTTCGCGGAACTTGTGCAGGGCGTAGAGCCCGGCGATGCCCGCGCCGACGACGACCACGTCGACCTCGGCGAGACCCTTCCCTGGTGACGATGGGGTCTTCACTGTGCCTACCTTTCGATGGAGACCGGTTCTCCGCCGCGACGGTAGAGATCCACGTGGCGTCCGAGCAGGTGGTCTTCCCGCTGACCGGCACGTTCGCCGGATCGTTGTCGCCTCCCGGTGATCGGGATGACCCCCATCACACCGGCCGCACCCCGGCATACCGTCGGGGACGAGTCGAGGCGGTATCAGGAGGAACAGTGGTGGACTGGAACGACGAGGTGGACGTGCTGGTCGCGGGCTCCGGCGGCGGCCTCGCGGGTGCGTACACCGCGGCCCGCGAGGGGCTCACCGTCGCGGTGGTCGAGGCGACCGACAAGTTCGGCGGCACGACAGCGTATTCCGGTGGCGGCGGCGTCTGGTTTCCCTGCAACCCCGTCCTCGAGCGGGCGGGCACCGACGACACCCTCGACGACGCGCTCACCTACTACCGTGCCGTCGTCGGTGACCGCACCCCGGCCGACCTGCAACAGACCTACGTGCGGCGCGGCCGCGACCTCATCGAATACCTGGAAGCCGACGAGCATTTCGCGTTCCAGATGCTGCCCTGGCCCGACTATTTCGGCAAGGCGCCCAAGGCGCGGCTCGACGGTCGGCGCCACATCATGCCGACACCGCTGCCCGCCGCCGAGCTGGGCGATCTGCGGGAATCCCTGCGTGGGCCGCTCGACACCGACCGGCTCGGGGCACCGCTGCCCGACCTGCTGATCGGCGGACAAGCGTTGATCGGGCGGTTCCTGCGGGCGCTGTCGGCCTATCCGAACGTCACGTTGCACCTGTCCGCGCCGCTGGTCGAGCTGGTGGTCGAGGACGGGGTGGTGACCGGCGCGATCGTCGAGCGCGACGGGCAGCGTCACGCCATCCGCGCTCGCCGGGGCGTGGTGCTCGCGGCAGGCGGTTTCGAGCAGAACCAGCAGTTGCGCGAGCAGTACGGTGTGCCCGGTTCCGCACGAGACACCATGGGCCCCTGGGGAAATCAGGGACTGGCGCACCAGGCGGGGATCGCCGCGGGCGCCGACACCGACCTGATGGATCAGGCCTGGTGGTCGCCCGGTCTGACCCACCCCGATGGGCGTTCGGCGTTCGCGCTGTGGTTCACCGGCGGCATCTTCGTCGATCGGAACGGCGAACGGTTCGTCAACGAGTCCGCTCCCTACGACCGGCTCGGCCGCGACGTGATCCGGCGACTCGAATCTGGCGAGATGACGGTGCCGTTCTGGATGATCTACGACGACACCGAAGGCGAGGTGCCGCCGATCAAGGCCACCAACGTATCCATGGTCGAGACCGAGAAGTACGTCGCCGCGGGCCTGTGGCACACCGCCGACACGCTGGCCGAACTGGCCGCGAAGATCGGAGTGCCCGCCGACAAGCTCGAGGCCACCGTCGAACGGTTCAACAGCATGGTCGCCACCGGCGTCGACCCGGACTTCGGCCGCGGCGACGAGGTTTACGACCGCGCCTTCTCCAACGGCGAACCACCGCTGGTTCGTATCGACAAGGGCCCGTTCCACGCGGCCGCCTTCGGCATCTCCGATCTCGGCACCAAGGGCGGCCTGCGCACCGACAGCGCCGCGCGCGTGCTCGACCGCGCCGGGCGACCGATCCCCGGCCTGTATGCCGCGGGCAACACCATGGCCGCGGTGAGCGGCGAGGTGTACCCCGGCGGCGGCAACCCGATCGGTGCGTCGATGCTGTTCAGCCACCTCGCCGTCCTGGACATGCTGGGCAGTTAGGCCGCGGTCTCCTCGAAGGTGGCGCCACTGTGTGCCATCCGTTCGAGGGCGTAGGCGGGGTCGATCAGTGCCTCGGGCAGGTGGACACCCGGTGGCACGGCCGCACCGCGGAGCCCGAGCAACCGTTCGACCCCGAGGGCGATCCCAAGCGCGGTCAGCGGACGCTGCCCGTCCGGATGCGCGAGTGTGCGACGCACTCGCGCAGCGGCGCCCGAGAAGTCGGTTCCCTCGACGTCGATGACGACCTCGAGGGACGCTCCCGCGCCGCGCCGTCGGCCCGCGGACTCGCCGACCGCCAGGTCGAACCGGACGTTCGGCGCGCCCGTGGCCAGCGCGAGACTCGGCACGTCCAGAATCGGAATGCTCTGCCCGGCGAGCACCACCCCGTCACCGACCCGTACGTCGGCGCGGGCGTCGTCGCCGCTCACCCAGGTGAACACGCCGTCGCGGCGGATCAGTCCCGCGGTGGTGACTGCCGACCAGCGCTCCAGATCCGCGATGCCCGCCGGTCCCCCGATATCGGAATCATCCAGTGCCGCAGCGATTCCGATGCGTTCGACCCGATCGAACTCCGCCGCGACAGCGAGGGTGGCGAGCACGACGATCCCGGCGAGATAGTGACTGGCCAGCAGGATCGGCGCCGCACTCGCCCGCCCACTGCCCGCCACGACCTCCGGAGCGATGTCGAGCAGACCGCTGGACAGGCTCAGATAGGGCACGCCGTGGCGCGCGGCGAAGCCCAGCCCGTGCAGATGGTCGTCCCACAGTGCCGCGATGACCGCGGAATACGCGACGTCGGCGGGCAGACCGAGGTCGGCGCGAGTGATGTCGATGGTGACCGCGTTCGCGCCACCGAGGCTCTCGGCGACCCGCCGCGCGCGTTCGATGTCACGGCCCGCGATCGTGAGTTCGAGTTCCGGATACCACCGGCGCAGCAGCGCCGCCGTCCCCGCGCCCGCCTGCCCCGAGCCACCCATGATCAGTACCGATGTCGCCTGTCGCGTCACGTCTTCTCCTTCGATCAATCAAGCTACATTTTGTAACTTACACTTTGTAGCTAAACTGGGGCGACAACGCAAGGGAGGAAGATTTGCCGACCACGTCGACGCGCCTGTCCAGACCCGCCAGGCACGAACAATTGATCGAGACCGCGCTGGCGATCGTGCGCGCCGAGGGTGCCGACGCACTGACCCTGCTCAGCCTCGCCGAGGCCGCGGGGGTGAGCAGGCCGATCGTGTACGACCACTTCGGCACCCGTCCCGGGCTGCTGCTCGAGCTGTATCGACGGCTCGACGAACGCCATCGGACCGCCACCGCCACCGCGCTGGCGAGCGCCGCCCCCACCCCGGCCGGGATCGCGCGCGTACTGAGCGGCGCGTACTTCGCGTGCGCCACCGACATGCCCGAATTCAGCGCGGTCTCCGCCGCGCTCAAGGGGAATCGGGACATGGAGACGATCCAGCGGGACCTGCTCGATGCCTATCTCACCTTGATGACGGACGCGCTGATCCCGCACAGCGACCTCGCGGCCGGCGCTCTTCGACTGCGGTGCGTCGGCATTCTCGGTGCGGCCGAAACGATCGCCGAGGAGCTGAACGCGCGGCGCTGCTCCCTCGATGCCGCGATCGGAGCCCTCACCGGTCTGATGGTCGGCAGCATCGCGACGGGCGTCGCGACCTAGATCTCCCGCTGGCTGGGAATCCGCCGCCCACCCGCCCACCTGCCGTGATTGCGTTCATCGACCACTCCATCACCCATCTCCAGGAGCGACACGATGACATCAGCGGACCACATTCGAGACACGGTGCGGCGGTATGTGGAGACCGTCGGCACCGGGACGGCCGCCGACGTCGTCGCGCTCTACCGCGAGGACGCCACCGTGGAGGACCCGGTCGGCAGCGAGGTGCGAGTCGGTCACGCCGCGATCACCGAGTTCTACGCCGCCATCGAGTCCCTCGACACGTCGACGGAACTGCTGAGCATCCGGGTCGCGGGCAACAGCGCCGCGTTCAACTTCCGGGTGATCACCCGCTTCGGCGAGCAGACTTTCACGCTCGAACCGATCGATGTGATGACCTTCGACGAGGACGGGCGCATCACCAGCATGCGCGCGTTCTGGTCGCAGGACGACATGGTCGTGAGCTGAGGAACCGGGAATGACTGCGAATCAGCAACACTGGGATCACGAGGTCGGGTTCCTCGTCGTCGGCAGCGGTGCGGGTGGGCTCACGGGCGCGCTCGCCGCGGCCGACCGCGGCCTCGACACGCTCGTCATCGAGAAGGCCGCCTACTACGGCGGCAGCACCGCGCTCTCGGGTGGCGGTATCTGGGTACCGAACAATCCGACCCTGCTGCGGGAGGGTCTGCGTGACGATCGCGCCGACGTACGCGCCTACCTCGATGCGGTGGTCGGCGACCGCGTGCCGACCGCCAATCTCGACCGTTTCATCGACGAGGGCCCGCGCATGCTGGAGTTCCTCGAGACCAGCCCGCACCTGCGATTCCAATGGTGCACAGGCTATTCCGACTACCACCCCGAGGCACCGGGTGGCCGCCCGGCGGGCCGGTCGATCGAACCGCTGCCCGTCGATCTCAAGCAGCTCGGCCCCGACGAGAACCTGCTCCGCCCGGCCGCCCTCGCCACCCCGCCGGGTCTGTTCATCACCTCCAAAGACTTCGTCCAGCTCAATATGGTCACCCGCACCTGGAGGGCGCGCTGGACCGCGCTGCTCACCGGGTTGCGCGCGATCAAGGCCATCGTGCTGCGCAGGCACATGGACACCCTCGGCCGCGCACTGATCGCCCGGCTGCGCCTCGCCCTGCGGGACGCGGGGGTACCGCTGTGGCTGAACACCCCGCTGCGGTCGCTGATCACCGACGACACCGGCGCGGTGATCGGTGTGGTCGCCGAGCGCGACGGCCGCGAAATCCGCATCCGCGCCCGCGACGGCGTCCTGCTGGCCACCGGCGGGTTCGAGTACAACCAGGCCATGCGCAAGCAGCACCTGCCCGACGGGGGCCGCGACAACTTCAGCGCGGCCTCGGCAGACAACACCGGCGACGGCATCCTGGCCGGTGAAAAGGTCGGCGCCGCAGTGGATCTGATGGACGACGCCTGGTGGATGCCGTCATTCCAGCGCCCGGAGGGCGTCAACCAGGTGCTGGTGTCGGAGCGGTCGATCCCGTGCTCGATCATCGTCGACAGCTCGGGCGCCCGCTTCACCAACGAGGCCGCGCCCTATGTCACCTTCGTGCATGCCCAGCTGGCCGGATCGCACGACCCGGCCTGGCTGATCTTCGACGCGAAAGCCAAGAGCCGGTATCCGATCGGCGGCATCGTGCCGGGCCAGAAGTTCCCGGCGTCCTGGCTCGAGAGCGGTCTTGTGCGCACCGGCGCGACGGTCGACGAGCTGGCCACGGCCATCGGGGTGCCCGCACTCGGCTTGCGCGCGACCGTCGAGCGGTTCAACGGGTTCGCCCGCAACGGCCACGACGACGACTTCGGGCGCGGCGACAGCGCGTACGACAACTACTACGGCGACCCGACCCTGCCCCAGCCGACCCTCGACCCGCTCGACCGTGGGCCGTACTACGCGCTGCGGATTCGCATCGGTGATCTCGGCACCAAAGGCGGGCTGGTCTACAACGAGAACGCCCAGGTGCTGCGCGCCGACGGTTCCGTCATCGACGGGCTCTACGCGGCGGGCAACACCTCGGCCGCGGTGATGGGCAACGACTACGCGGGCGCGGGCGCGACCATCGGTCCGGCCATGGTGTTCGGGTACGTCGCCGCCGACCACGCCGCGGCCGCGCGCTGACCCGGGGAAAGATCATGCAACCCATCCAGTGCGCCACCTGCGGAAACCGGGTGCTCGCCGAGAAGTTCAGCCCGAGTCACACCAGCGTGCAGTGGCTCGACGACGCCGAGACCGCCTGCCCGGAGTTCGCCCGCCGGGCGGCCCTCGGCGAGCCGAGCAGCTGGATCCCCACCTGCTCTGCCCTGCGCGATTCCATCGAACGAGCCGTCGCCGCAGGCGAATTGGCGACCGATCAGCTCCGCAACGAACCGGTCCCCGGCCGCCTCGGCTGACCCCCAGAACCAGGAGAACATCATGCACAGACTCGACGGTCACCGGACGTTGGTCACCGGCGCCGGATCCGGTATCGGCCGCGCGACGGCGCTGCGCCTGCTCGATGAGGGCGCCACGGTCATCGGCGCCGACGTGTCGGCCGACGGCCTCGCGACCACCGCCACGCAGGCGAAGGACCGCCGCACGGCCGATCGTTTCAGCGTCCTCACCCTCGACATCGGCAGCGAGGAATCGGTGGTCGAGGGTGTCCGATCGGCCACCGCCACCCTGGGCGGCCTGGATTCGGTGGTGAACGCGGCGGGCATCCTGCGCGCTTCGCACACCGAGCAGACCTCCCTCGAGTTGTGGAACCAGATCATCGGGGTGAATCTCACCGGCACGTTCCTGGTGGTCCGTGAGGCACTGCCCGCGCTGCTGACCAATCCGCGCTCGACCATCGTGAACTTCAGCTCCACCTCGGCGGCCTTCGCGCACCCGTACATGGCGGCGTACGCGGCGAGCAAGGGCGGTATCCAGTCGTTCACCCATGCCATCGCCCTCGAGTACGGCGGCAAGGGTGTGCGTGCGGTGTCGGTGGCGCCGGGCAGCATCAAATCCGGGATAACCGATGCCACCGGTGGTTACGTGCCAGCCGATGCCGACTGGTCGCTATTCGCCAAGCTCTCCCCCGTGTTGCCGACCTCGCTGGAGTCCGGTGGCGCGGGCATGGGCGACCCGGACGCGGTGGCGGGCGTGATCGCCATGCTGGTGTCCGAGGACGGCGCGTTCATCACCGGCACCGAGATCCGCATCGACGGGGGTACCCACGCCTGATGAGCATCACCTATGACGGCACGTTGCGCGAATTGCCCACCGACGCAGGGGTTCTGCGTTACCACGAGGCCGGTGCCGGCCCGCCCCTGCTGTTGCTGCACGGCTCCGGTCCCGGGGTGACCGGGTGGCGCAACTTCCGTGGCAATCTGGCCACCTTCGCCGAGCGGTTCCGCTGCCTGGTTCTCGAGTTCCCCGGTTTCGGCGTGAGCGACGACTTCGGCGGGCACCCGATGGTGACCGCCCTGGACGCGGTGGCGCGCTTCGTCGACGGACTCGACCTGGACCGGGTCGATATCATCGGCAACTCGATGGGCGGTGGCGTGGCGCTGAATTACGCCATCGCGCAACCGGATCGGGTGGGCAAGCTGGTGACCATCGGCGGGATCGGGCGCAACCTGTTCAGCCCCGGCCCCGGCGAGGGGATCAAACTGCTGCAGGAGTTCACCGAGGAACCCACGCGGGAACGTCTCGTGCAGTGGTTGCATTCGATGGTGTTCGATCCGGCGATGGTGACCGAGGAACTCGTGGAGGAGCGCTGGACCCAGGCCACCGATCCCCCGACGTTGGACAGTGCCCGGCGCATGTACAGCAAGGCGGCGTTCACGGCGATGGTGCGGGCGATGGAAGCCGCCGACGCGCCCCCGCCCTGGGCCATGCTGCACAAGGTGCAGGCGCCGACGCTGGTCACCTGGGGCCGCGACGACCGGGTGAGCCCGCTCGACATGGCACTGATCCCGATGCGCACGATTCCGCGCGCCGAATTGCACGTGTTCCCGAACTGCGGGCACTGGGCGATGATCGAGCGGAAGGAAGAATTCGAATCGACGGTGCTGGCGTTCCTCACGCGCTGACAGCGCCTCTTTCCACCTTCACTGTATACCGTAAAGGGGGCCTTGCCACAAGGCCCCCTTTGTGGCGCATAATCGTCGGCCGCAGCATTTCACCTGCGGAAACACCGAAAGTGAGGGCTTGTGCCGGAACACGGTCACGACGAGGAATTGCGGTCGGAGCGCGAGTACGTGGCGCGCCTGTACGCGCGGCTCGACGCCGAGCGCGCACAGGTGAAGGGCCGCTACAACGCCGCACTGCGCGGCACCGGTAACTCCCCGATGGAACGCGACAACGAGGTGCGCGCGCTCGGGAAGGAGATCCAGCGTCTGAACGTCGCCGACAACGGTCTGTGTTTCGGCAGGCTGGACGCGGTGTCGGGCGAACGGTCCTACATCGGCCGCATCGGCCTGTTCGATGCCGGTGACGACTTCGAGCCACTGCTGCTCGACTGGCGGGCGCCCGCCGCGCGCGCGTTCTATGTGGCCACGGCCGCCAACCCGGAGGGCATGCGCAGGCGACGGCAGTTCCACACCCGTGATCGCCGGGTGCTCGATTTCACCGACGAGGTCCTCGGCAGGCCCGACGCGGGCGAGGGCGGCGACGCGGCGCTGCTGGCGGCGGTGAACGCACCGCGCGGGGACGGAATGCGCGACATCGTGGCGACCATCCAGGCCGAACAGGACGAGATCATCCGCCTCGAACACCCGGGCGTCACCGTGATCGAGGGCGGCCCCGGTACCGGCAAGACCGTCGTGGCGCTGCATCGGGTGGCCTATCTGCTCTACACCCAACGCAAGCGGATGGAACGGCAAGGCGTGCTGGTTGTCGGCCCGAATCCGGCGTTCCTGAACCACATCGCGCACGTGCTGCCCGCGCTCGGTGAGACGAATGTCGTCTTCGTCACCACCGCCGATCTGATGCCCGGGCTGCACGCCACCGCCGAGGACACACCGGAAGCGGCGCGCGTCAAAGGCTCGCTGCGCGTTCTCGATGTGCTCGGTGCAGCGATCGCGGACCGGCAACGCCTCCCCGCGGCGCCGCGGGACATCGAACTGGCCGATGCGACGGTGCGCGTCGACGCGGCCGTCGCGGAATGGGCGCGCGAGGAGGCGCGGGCAAGCGGACGACCGCACAACGAGGCACGGGCGGTGTTCGCCGAAATCGTCACCTATGTTCTCAGCGAACGCGCGATCGCCCGCATCGGAAAGGGCTGGTTGACGCGCGAGGACAGCGAGGCGTGGGAGCAACTGCGCGCCGACCTGACCGCCGAACTTGCCGAGAACGACGATTTCGTCGCTGTGCTCGACGAATGCTGGCCTGTACTGACTCCGGAAGGTCTTCTCGGCGAACTGTATTCGTCCTCGGAGCGCCTTCGGGCCGCGAACGCGGACGAGTCGCTGTGGCGGGCCGACGGTACCGCGTGGACGGTCTCGGATGTGCCGCTGCTCGACGAACTGGTCGACCTGCTCGGTCGCGACAAGCCCGCCGACGACACCGCCGAACGCGAGCGCCGCGCCGAAACAGCCTATGCCGCACGCGTATTGGAAGACACCTTGGTCGCCCGCGAGGACCATATGGACGACGAGGACCACCTCTTCGCCACGGACCTGCTCTACGGCGAGGACCTGGCCGAGCGCTTCCTCGAACGCGACACCCGTGAACTCGCCGAACGCGCTGCCGCCGACCGTGATTGGACCTACGGGCACGTGGTGGTCGACGAGGCCCAGGAGCTCTCGGAGATGGACTGGCGGGTGCTGATGCGCCGCTGCCCGAGCCGGTCGTTCACCATCGTCGGCGACCTGGCCCAGCGCCGGTCACCGGCCGGGGCGATCTCGTGGGCAACGGTGCTGGAACCGTATGTTTCCAGTCGCTGGGTGTACCGCTCGCTCACGGTGAACTACCGGACCCCCGCCGAGATCATGGCGGTCGCCGCCTCCGTGCTCGCGGAGTTCGCACCCGATGTCCGGCCGCCGGATTCGGTGCGCGCCTGTGGGGTGCGGCCGTGGTCGCAGCAGGTCTGCGCGGACGACATCGATTCATGTATCGAGGAATTCGTGCGTGGCGAGTCCGACCGAGAGGGAACGAGTGTGGTGATCGGGCCTGCTGGAATGGCGGGCACGGTGCCCGCGTCGGAGACCAAGGGTCTGGAGTTCGATTCCGTGCTCGTGGTCGAGCCGGGCCGGATTCTCGCGGAAGGGCCGCGCGGCGCGGCGGAGCTGTATGTGGCCCTCACCCGCGCCACTCAGCGCCTTGGCGTCGTCCACCACGAGCCCCTCCCGGACGCACTCAGGGGCCTCGCCGAGGCACCAGCCCCCTTCTCGACCCGGTGATCGTTACGCCGAACCATGCGGCACTTATGGGCGGATCGGGTCAGGCGTGTAGGGCGGGCTGATCGGCTTGCGGCAGGCACTGGGCCCCCGGTCATGGGCCGGGGGCCGGTTCGACCCCCGCCGCGTGGGGGTGGCAGTACCGCCGCCCGCACGGCGATCGACCTAACGCTGGGTGCTGCCCGCGTCCACCGGCAGAGTGACCGCGGTGATGTAGCGGGCTTCGTCGGAGGCCAGGAACAGGGTGGCGTTCGCGATGTCGACGGGGTCGACCCACGGGATGGGCAGTATGTTCATCGACGTGGCGGCCTCGGCGAACTCCTCGCGGGTCGGATTCTCCCGGTCCGGCCGAAAGACCTTGCGCACCATGTCGTTCTGGATCATCGGCGTGTCCACGTTGGTCGGGTGCACGGTGTTCACCCGGACATGGTGCGGCGCGAGTTCCTTCGCCAGCGAGCGCATCAAACCGACGACACCGTGTTTGGCCGCGACGTAGTGGGCGACGCCGACCAACCCACGCAAGCCCGCGATGGAACTGGTCAGGATCATCGCTCCCCCGTCACCGGCGATGAGGTGGGGTGTGGCCGCCTTGCAGGTCTGCCACACACCGGTGAGGTTGACGTCGATCATGGTCTGCCACTGCTGCTCGGTCAGCTCGAGGGCGAACGCACTCGAACTGATACCGGCTGTGGCACAGACGATGTCGAGTCCGCCCAGTTCGCCGACCCCGGCGTCGACGGCGGCCCGCAAGGCCGACCCGTCGCGCACGTCCACGACCGTGGCGACGATCCGCGCACCCGTCGCCTCGACGGCACGGACGGTCTCGTCGAGATCGTCACGGCTCGCCGGTGGTGTCACCACGGTGTCGACCGGTCCGCAGAGGTCGACCGCGATGATGTCGGCACCCTCCTCGGCCAGCCGGATCGCCTGCGCGCGGCCGATACCGCGCGCGGCGCCGGTGACGACCGCTACTTTGCCCGAAACCCGTCCCATGTCACACCTTCTGAGTCAGTCCGGCATCCACCACGAGTTGGGTTCCCGTCACGTAACGGGACTCGTCGGATGCGAGGAAGAGCACGGCATTGCTGACGTCGACCGGTTCCACCCACGGAACCGGCAGCAGGGTGCGCCGGGCCAGCGCCTCGGCCGCGTCCTGCCGCGTCGGATTCGGCAGGTCCGGGCGCAGTTTCGCGTAGACCTCGTCGTTGAGAATCATCGGCGTCGCCACCGACCCCGGATGCACGGTGTTCACCCGGACGCCACGCGGGCCGAGCTCGTTGGCGAGCGTGCGCGCCAACCCGACCACGGCATGCTTGCTCGCCGAATAATGCGCCGCCATGGCGCCGCCGACGATGCCGTTGACGGAGCTGACGAGCACGATCGATCCACCGTCGGCCAGGGCCTGTGCACCGGCACGCACCGTGTGCCACGCGCCGGTCAAGTTGATGTCGATGGTGCGCTGCCAGGCCTGGTCGGTCAGCTCCCACGACGGCGCGAGGTCGGTGTAGATGCCCGCGTTGGCGACGATCACGTCGAGCCTGCCGAGCTCACCCACCCCGCCGGTCACCGCCGCCTCCAGCGCGTCCGCCTCCCGCACATCGGCGGTCGCGGTGACGCACCGACGCCCCAGCGCCTCGACCGCCTGTTTCGTCGTCGCCAATTCCGCTGCGGCGCCGTCGATGTCGAGGGCTATCAGGTCCGCACCCTCCTCGGCGAGCCGCACACAGTGCGCGCGCCCCATCCCTCTGGCCGCCCCGGTGACCAGCGCCACCCTGCCCTGCATGCGATTCATCGGTCGCCCCTACCAGATCGAGTGTCCACCCGCCCGACGCTAAAGTCGCCACTCCCCCACATCCCCCGACCCTCCCGGTGAGCGGACGACACGACGAGACTTCCCACCCACCGGGAGCGTCGCCGGTCGAACCCGATCCCACCGCCGACCCGCCGGTTACCAATTTCTGGCGACGAGTGTAGAAAGTGGCTGTGAGTACGGGACGAAAGGTGGTCGATGTGCCCGGAGAAGTCTTCGGAAAATCATGGAACTTCGCGTCGGGGGCTCCGATCGATGAGATGTCCAGAAAAGCAGCCCGTTCCCGAAACGGTAGCGGCCGTCCGTACAGTGTCGGTTTCGACGACATCCCCGGCCTCGCGCGAGTCTTGCACGCCTACTGGAACCAGGACAATCTGAGCACCTACTTCTTGGATGAGTTCAGTAGAGTGTCTCTGAGATACACGTTCTATCGCGTCACAGAAAGCGTTCTATTTCTCGGCGACATTGTGATGTATGAGTATTCCTCCCCTGGCTACGTCGATTCCGCAAGGGCTGACATGATGACCAGTTATCTCTACACGAGGGACGGATCCATGACGGAGATAGTTTCTCCCAGGGATGGGGCCTACGACAAAGTTACCGAATACTTCGATGTCGACTCGAGCGCGCACTTCGAGCCTGTCCCCGAATTCGGAAACTGGACCTCCATTCGTCGGTACGAACGTTGACGAACTGTCCTACTACACGCTCCCGAACGGATGGGATTTCGCCGACGAGCGTCTCGCCCTGCTCGGCGCGGCTTACGACCCAGCGAGTATCGCGCTCGCGCAGCGGCTGGGGGTACGGGCGGGATGGCGGTGCTTGGAAGCCGGGGCCGGGGGTGGATCATTCGCGCGATGGCTGTGTAGCGCTGTGCTGCCCGGCGGTCGAGTACTCGCGGTCGATGCCGACCCACGCCACCTCACCGACCTGCCCGGCCTCGGTGGTGAAGTCGCCCAGCTCGACCTTGTCGCCGACGACATCCCCTCGGGCGCATTCGATTTCGTCCACACCAGATTCGTCCTACTGCACATCGCCGATCGAGACGTCGTCGTCCAGCGATTGGTGCGAGCATTGGCACCCGGCGGCGTGCTCATGCTCGAAGAAGGCGACGGGCTCGGCGTACTCGACGCCATGCCGTCTGCCTTCGGCGAGGTCTGGCGCGCCTTCGCGCGCTCGACCGAAACCGCAGGCGCGAGTCAATCCTGGGCCCGGAACCTGCCGACGCAGTTGGACGCGCTCGGACTCGTCGATGTTCATGCCGAAGCGGACATCCCGATGTTTCGCGGAGGCTCACCGACGGCGCGCATGTGGAACCTGACCTGGACTCAGGCCCACGACGCCCTGGTCGGAAGCGGCGTCCGACCCGAAGTGATCGCCACTGCCCAGGCCGAGTTGGAAGACAACCGACGATGGCACTTCGCCCCGCCCACGGTCCGCGCATGGGCTCGCCGAGGCGAGATGCCCGACCGGTGAGGCAACCTCCGACGCGAGTCGGTGGTCGCGGCGACTGTCAAACTGGCTGAATGAACCCTGACAGACGGGCGCGGGCACTGTCGTCGTTGCGTGGATCGGCGGTCGGAGACGCGTTCGGGGCATGTTTCGACGACGTGATCAATCACGGCGCGTTGCGGTCGCGAACCCTGTTACCGGGACCGTGGTTATGGACCGACGACACACAGATGGCGTGCTCGATTTTCGCTGTGCTCAACGCCCACGGCCGAATTGATCAGGAGGTGCTGGCGCGTTCCTTCGCCGAGCACTACGACATCTATCGCCGATACGGGCCCGGGACGAGCCGGATACTGCGGCTCATGCGCCAGAAGGGTTATCACTGGGGCGAACTCGCTAGACAGGCACGTGGTGGGCGGGGATCCTGGGGCAACGGCGCCGCTATGCGCGTGGCACCCCTGGGTGCGTGGTTCGCTGACGATCTGGACCGAGTCGTCGAAGAGGCGACAGCATCGGCGGTCGTCACTCACACCCACCCCGACGCCGTAGCCGGTGCGGTCGCGGTGGCTGTCGCTGCCGCTTTGTCCTCGGCGCAACCACACGTACGCGGAGTCGAGCTTCTCGACGCGGTCGCGGCCCGGACGCCCCGAGGTTCGGTCCGAAGCAAGATCAGGGAGGCCCGTTTCGTCAGCGATTCCAGCACGGCCGCTGCGGAATTGGGCGTCGGACACGAAACCTCCGCCCTCGACACCGTCCCGTTCTGCCTCTGGGTCGTGGCCAACCACGGGCACGATTTCGCAGACTCGTGCTGGACAGCCGCCTCGGCAGGAGGTGACAGTGACACCACCTGCGCGATCATCGGCGGGATCGTCGGTGCAGGCCCCGGCATCGACGTCGTACCGCCCGACTGGCTCACACGCTGCGAACCGCTGCCCGAATGGGCCACCGCCACCATTCCGCTTCTCTGAAAGCGCGCGGGAGGGCGCCGCATGAACGCTGGCGTCCGCATCGGCCGGATCGAATCGACTACTCATCGAACACTTTCCGAACGTCGGCGCCGGGAATAGAGTTCAGCGGTGACTTCGAGAATCGCGGCATACGGGGTCTGCCTCGAACAGGATCGGGTACTGCTTGTTCGACATGTAGCGCCCAGCGGCGAAACCAACTGGACACTGCCGGGCGGCGGGGTCGAGCACGGCGAGGATCCCTTCGATACGGTGACCCGCGAACTCGCGGAGGAGACCGGACTCGAAGGCGTCGTCGAACGCCTGCTCGGGGTGGATTCGAGGCTCATTCCGGCACATGTCGCATACTCGGGCGTAGTGCACCAGAACATCGGGATCTACTATCTCCTCCGCGTCATCGGTGGCGGTCTCAGGGCCGAACCGAACGGGGCGACCGTCGAGCCGACCTGGACTCCGATTTCCGAAGTGACGCACCTGCGACGATCATCGCTCGTGGATTCGGGTCTGGCTCTGGCACAGACCGTTCCGCCGACCGGCCACGTCACGTCTACTCCGGTCGGTGGCCTGATCCAGCATTGACCCGGGCTCCGCCCCTCAGAGTTCGATACCGGGCGAGCGGCGGCCGCGGACACATCAGGCGGGTGAGATCAGGGTTGCGACCGCATCCAGCACGAGACGACGGCGTTCGGTTCGTGGCACCAGGCGCACGATGTCTTCGGCCGGTTGATGCCACATGTTCGCGACAGTCAGC
>NZ_BDBE01000043.1 GCF_001612825.1 Nocardia caishijiensis NBRC 108228
AAAAACACAGCCAGTACTCCTGTGGGCGCAATTCCTGAAGAGCCGGGCACGCTCCCCAGCGCACCCACCCCCACCAAGCTCAAATCAAGCCTTCACCCTGCCCGGCCCGACCCACCCTCGACTCGAGCCTTCACCCTGCCCCGCCCAACCTTCAACTCAAGCCTTCACCACATACGGCGCGACGCTTCCCAGCTTCTCGCAGGTTTCTTCGAACTCCCGTTCCGGTCGCGACTGTCCGACGATGCCCGCACCGGCACGTAACCACGCACCCTCGCCGGTCTGGTAGATCGCCCGCAACACCAGTGTCGCCTCCAACGCACCGGTCGGCGAAACGCACACCACCGCGCCCGAATACAGGCCACGCTCGTCGTGGTCGTTGCGGAAGACGGAATCGACGCCTGCTCGCTTGGGGATGCCGGAGGCGGTGACCGAGGGGAACAGGACCTCCAGTGCGTCCCATGCGGTGCGGTCGGCGGCCAGTTCGCCGCGGACCGTCGAGGCCAGGTGCTGCACGCTGCCGCGTTCGCGCACGGCCATGAAGTCCGAGACGGCGGTGGTGCCGGGGACGGCTACTTCGGCGATCTCGGCGAAGGACGTCTGGACCGAGATGGCGTGTTCGACGATTTCCTTCGGGTCGGCCAGCAGGTCGACGCGGGCGGCGCGGTCGGCGTCGGCGCCGAGACCGAAGGCGCGGGTGCCCGCCAGCGGTTCGGTGGTGACCACCCGGTCGTCGTCGACCGAGGCGACCAGTTCGGGGCTGAATCCGGCCGCTTCCAGGCCGCCGAGGCGGAGCAGGAAGGAGCGGGCGGGAGTGTTGTTGGCGCGGCCGAGCCGGTAGGTGGCGGGCACGTCGACGGCGAAGGGCAGGGCGACCTTGCGCGACAGGATGACCTTCTGATAGCTGCCGGAACGGATCTCCTCGACCGCGCCCGCGACGCGGTCCTGGTATCCGGTGCTGTCGGGCCGCACGTCCACGGGGTGCGCCGAGGGCAGTTCGGAGCCCTGGGAGGCCGCGATCAGGTCGTGGATATCGCAGGTCTCGGCGGGCGTGGCGCCGCTGATGCGCACGCCGCTCGCGTCGATGCGCACCTCGATGCGGGGAATCATCAGGTGTGCCAGCGAGGTCAGCGGGTTGAGGTAGTGGGTGGCGCCGAGGGAATAGGCGCAGAATTCGAAACCGATCCAGCCGTAGGCGTTGCGGCCGTCGAGGGGCAGGCTCGCCAGGGCGGCGTCGACGGTGGCCGCGGGGCTGCCGGTCCAGGCGCGGGCGGTGGTCCGCTCACCCCAGGCGGTGCGTAATTCGCCCGCGTCGAGTTCGACGCTGCCGAGGGGGTCGGCGGCAAACACCCAGACACCGGGCTGTTCGTACATCACGTACTCGCCGAATCGGTCGGCCGAAGCCAACCACGACATCGCTGCGGCCGGGTCGGTCACATATTCCACCCGCGTGGGCTGTTCCGTCGACGACAACGATCCTCCAAGGTAAAGCTGACCTAATTTAGCGTGGTTAGGTTAGCATTACCTCCACGTTTGGCTACCCGGTCGCGGGGTAGCCTTGCCCACTCGTTCTCATCCCGCGCTCCCACTGTCGGCGAAGTTCGGTGCGCTGCGGCGAATCTGCGGCTTCAATGGAGAGATGATCGACAACGATGGGCGGCCCACGCGAACGGCTCCGCAGGCGGACTCGGTAGTCGCCCTGGTCGACGCGGCCTCCGGGGTGGAGCGCGAGGTGATCGGCGCCTGGATCGCCGAGGGTGGGCTGGCCGCCGAGATCGACTCCCGCGCCCCCGTCACGCAGGTGGACCTCGACGCCAAAGCTCTCATCAAACGCCTGGTGAACCGCCGCGACGACCCCCTGGTCGTCCCGGTCCGCGTGCTGTGGCTGCCGCCCGAACGCGACGGTGTGCGCCGGGTGACCTTCGCCGACCTGGCGATGCTCACCAACCCACGCAAGCCCAACCGCCTGGCTCAGCGCCGCCTGCTGCGGACGCAGCCCGACCGCCACCAGGTGCTCGTCGGTGCCCCCGCGCGGCTGAGCGAGCTGCGCACCAACTATCCCGAGGCCGCCGCCCTGCTGCGGTCCGGCTCGCCCGACGCGTTCGCCCGCTCGGTGCTGCGCGCGGCGGTCGTCGCGCTCGAACGTGCCGAACGCACCGTGATCGGCGACCGCTACAAGGTGCCGCAGCTGGTGGCCGAGGAAATCCTCGACTCACCGGAATTCCAGCGCAAGCTCGACTACCTCGCCGACGAGTTGGGCTCGGACCCCGCCCAGGTCCACCGCAGCGCGGAGAAGGCGCTGCGTGAGCTGGTCGCCGCGCAGAGCAGACTGGTGTCGGACCTGTTCACCCAGGCCATGCGCCCGGTGCACGCCTCGACCTGGAAGGTCGACACCGATCTGAGCGGCCTGGACGCCCTGCGCTCGCTCAACCGCAAGTATCCGCTGGTCTTCCTGCCCTCGCACCGCTCGTATGTGGATGCCTTCGTCCTCGGTGATGTGTTGGCCCGCAACGATTTCCCACCCAATCACGTGATCGGCGGGGCGAATCTGAACTTCTGGCCGATGGGCCCGATCGCCCGGCGCACCGGCACCGTGTTCATCCGGCGCAGCTTCGGCGACGACGAGGTGTACAAGGCGGTGGTCGAGGAGTATTTCGCCTACCTGCTGTCCAAGCGATTCAATATGGAGTGGTACTTCGAGGGCGGCCGGACCAGAACCGGCAAGCTGCGCCCACCCCGGTACGGTCTGCTGAATTATCTCGCGGCGGCGGTGCGTTCGGGCCGCGTCGAGGACGTGATGCTGGTGCCGGTGTCGATCACCTACGAGCGGCTCAACGAGTTGGGCGCCATCGCCAGCGAGCAGTCGGGCGGGAAGAAGAAGCCGGAGGGTATCGCCTGGCTCGCCAGATATGTTCGCAGCCAGCAGCATTCGGCCGGTCGCGTGTATGTGCGCTTCGGCGAGGCCATTTCGGCGCGCGAACGGCTGGAAACCCACGGCGACCCGCTCGGCGAACGTCCCCGCACCATTCCGCTGCACGACACCACGACCGGGGCCACCAAGGTGCCCGACGAGTCCGCGCTGAGCGAGACCGAGCGAAAGGCTGTGCAGCGCTTGGCCTTCGACGTGGCGGTCCGGATCAACGCGGTCACCCCCATCTCCGTCAACGCCCTGGTCACCCTGGCACTGCTCGGTGTGCACGAGCGCGCGCTCACCCTCGGCCAGGTACGCACCGTGCTCGATCCGGTGCTCGGCTACATCGATCGGCGCGGGCTGCCCGCGGGCGAGTTGTCCAAGCTGCGCGACGAGCAGGGCTTGCAGGTGGTCCTCGAACAGTTGGCGCTGGCCGGTGTCGTCACCGTGTATCGGGGCGGGCTGGAACCGGTCTACTCCATCGAACCGGGCGCCCACCTCGAGGCGGCGTTCTACCGCAACAGCGCGGTGCACTGGTTCGTCAACCGCGCCATTCTCGAGCTGGCCGCCCTCACCGCCGTCGAGCAGCCGGGCGACGACCCGCTGCGGGCGGCGTGGCGGGCCGCGTTCGCGCTGCGCGACCTGCTGAAGTTCGAATTCTTCTTTCCCGAACGGGAGGAGTTCGCCGACCAGATCATCGAGGAGGTGCGCGTGATCGTCCCCGAATGGGACGAGAACACGCCCGACGACCGCCTCGATCAACAATTCCTCGGCGCCCTCACCGAGTCCGGCTTCGTCATGGCGCACCGCGTGCTTCGCTCGTTCTTCGACGCGCAACTGGTGGTGGCCGAACGGCTCGCGGCCCGCCCGGCCGACACGGAGATCGACCGCAAGGAATTCATCGACGAATGCGTCGCCGTCGGCAAACAGATGCTGCTGCAGCAACGGCTGCACAGCCCCGAGTCGGTGTCGACGGAATTGTTCACCAGTGCGTGGAAATTGGCGGACAACCACCATCTGATCGCCCCGGCCGCGCCCGGAGAAACAGCCGACCTGGTGGCGCGCCGCAACGAATTCGCCCAGCAATTACGTGACCTCGGCGAACGCATCGCTCGCGCCGCATCCCTCGACCCGTCGAACCGGAACACCCTGTGAGCGGCATCGACGAGGCGGTCGCCGCCGTCCGAAACGGCCCGAGGGGACAGCATGTGCTCGCCGTCTTCGACACGCGAGCCGTGGTGGACGCATTGCCGCGAAAACGATTCCCCGGCCGAGCTTTCCGGCGCGGCGACGCGCGACGCAACGCCATGCTGACCGGCTTCCGGCGCGACCACCGACGGTTCCTGCGCGAAACCGAACAGGCGTGGGCCGGTGTCCCGGAAGCCGAACTCGAGCAGCTGGGCCGCGGCGTTTTCCGCAAGGAGATGTACGGCCGGATCTTTCCCGAGGCCTGGCAGCTCGTCCGCGAACACCGAGCAGCGGGCCACACCGTGCTCCTGGTCAGCGACCTATCGATCTACCAGGTGCGTTCGCTCGCCGAAGTACTCGGCATCGATGACGTGCTGTGCACCGAATTCGCCACCGACGACGGTGTTCTCACCGGCGATCTCGCGGGACCCGCACTGTGGGGCACCGAAAAGTCCGAAGCGGTGCGAAAATTCGCCGCCGCACGCGACTGCGAGATCGGGCATGTGTACGCCGACACCGCCGCGCTCCACGTGGCAGGTACCCCGGCACTCGATCCGAGCTCTTTCCGGTCGCGCACAGCGCCGAGCCCGGTCGACTACGCGCGCACCGTGATCGCCTTCGTCGCGCTCGTCGCGGGTGCCCTGACCGGCGTGGTCCGCAAGTCCTACACCCGCGACCGCCAGGCCATGGCCGATGCCCTGATGCACGACGCGACCACCGCGACCCTGCGAACCCTCGGCGTCGAGCTGCGCGTGGTCGGCATCGAGAACGCCCGTGCCCCACGGCCCGCCGTGTTCCTGTTCAACCATCAGAGCCAGTTCGACGTCATCATCGTTCCCAAGGTGCTCGACGGCGGGGTCACCGGTATCGGCAAGAAGGAACTGCGTTCCCATCCGCTGTTCGGGCCGCTCATGCGGTTCGTCGGCGTCACCTTCATCGACCGCTCCGATACCGAGCGCGCGAAAGCCGCGCTGGCACCGGTTGTTTCGACGCTGCGCGAAGGGCTGTCGATCGCGGTCGCGCCGGAGGGCACCCGGTCGTATACGCGCGGGCTCGGCCCGTTCAAGAAGGGTGCCTTCCATATCGCCAAGCAGGCGGGTGTGCCGGTGATCCCGATCGTCATCCGCAATGCGGGTGACATCGCCTGGCGCGACTCACCCATCGCCCGTAGCGGTGTCGTGGATGTGGCGATCCTGCCGCCGATCGATGTGTCGACGTGGAATCCCGCCGCGATGGACGAGGAGGTCGAGGGTGTGCGCAGGCTCTACGAGCACACCCTCCTGAACTGGCCGACCACAGCGATGTGACGAGCGTCTCAGGCGGCGGGCGCCCTCTTCGCTTGACCTGAACCATTATTCAGGTTTGAAGATGGTCTCACCAGCGAATGAGGGAGAACATCATGACCACCGCCACCGCAACCACCACCCGCACCCTGCCCGCCCTGAACCGACCCGTCGCCGTGCTGGGTGCCGTCGCCACTGCCCTGGTGGCGAACCTGATCGTCTGGGCGATCGGCGCGGCCGCGGGCGGAACGTTCACCATGGTCGCCGACGGCAAGGTGTCCGACGTGGCGCCGGGCGGGGTGATCCTGATGTCGACAGTGCCGTTGCTGATCGGTCTGACCGCCGCCGTGCTGGTGTCCTACAAGTGGACCGGGGTGCTGCGGGTCGCCGCCGTCGTCGGCTCGGTGCTGTCGATCGCGACCATCGGCATGACCCTGACCGCCGGTTTCGACACCGCCTCCACCATCGCCCTGTCGCTGATGCACGTGGTGCTGGTGCCGGTCATGGTGATCGCGCTGGAAGGCGTGCGCCGCACCATCACCGAGCAGTGACACACAGCGAAAGGCCCCGCCGAATCATCGGCGGGGCCTTTTCGCGTACGTAGGTCAGACCGCGCGGCCGAACAGCAGCTTCCACGGCATGAGCGCCGATTCCAGTTGCACCTTCAGGCTCATCTTCGACGCGCCGACCGTGCGCTCCTCGAAACGGATCGGCACCTCGGCGATGGTGTAGCCACGCTTGATCGCGCGGTAGTTCATCTCCACCTGGAACGAGTAGCCGTTGCTGCGGATGGAGGCCACGTCGATGGCGCGCAGGGTGTCGGCCTTCCACGCCTTGAAACCGGCCGTGGCGTCCTTGACGCCCAGGCGCAGGATCAGGTTCACATAGAAATTGGCCCAGGCCGAGAGGGCCTTGCGGTACCACTTCCACTCCTCGGCGGTGGAGCCGCCGGGGACGTAGCGGGAGCCGAGCACCACGCCGACGTCCTCGGAGTTCAGCTTCTCTAGCATGGCCGGGATCACCTCGGCCGGGTGCGAGAGGTCGGCGTCCATCTGGATCACCACGTCGGCGCCGTCGGCCAGAGCCTGGGTGATGCCCGCGATGTAGGCGCGGCCGAGGCCGTCCTTCTCGGTGCGGTGCAGCACGCTCACCACGGTCGGCAGCTCGGCGGCCAGCTTGTCGGCCACCTCGCCCGTGCCGTCGGGTGAGTTGTCGTCCACCACCAGCACATGCAGATCGGGCACCGGCAGCGCCGTCAGCCGCTCCACCGCCACCGGCAGATTTTCCCGCTCGTTGTAGGTCGGCACAACAACGGTAACCCTCAAGGGTCGCCCTCCCTGCTCACCTGGTAACGCCCGGCGGCCCAGGGTACGGGCGCCGAGGCACGTCATCGATTCGTTATGACCGTACTCGATGGACCTGATGTGTTCCTGAGCGGCCGTCCGGGGCCCTCACCACAGCTGTCCGGCGTGGACCAGCGCGTCCACCACCAACACGACACCGAACACCACGAAAAGTACCCGGACGACCGGCGGCCCGAACCGGGTCACCCCGCGCACCAGCACCCGGTACATCCGCCGTGCCCCAGTGGTTCTGCGCAACGCCAACGCGAGCACGGCCAACGGCAGCACCAGCGCCACCAGACAGTAGGCGGCCACCAGCACCGGCCAGATCGCGGGCAGCGGACGCTGCGCGGAGATCATCGCCAGCGCCGCCAGATACGGCACCGAGGTCGGCACTTTCGCCAGCCCGAGGGTGAAACCGATCACGCCCATCAGCCACGGGTACTTGCGCACCGGTTCGACCCAGCGCCCACCCGGCGCCGCGCCCGTGTCGACCGGGAGCGCCGCCACGGCGATCAGGACGAGCCCGATCACCAACTCACCCCAGTAGCGCAGGGTGGGGGTGAGGTCGAAGTCGAGCAGGCGGACGAGGAAGTCGATGCCGAGCACCGTCGCGACACCGAACAGCACCGACACCGCGAAGACACCGCCGAGGAAGCTCAGCACACCGACCAGCGGCGAACGCCTGGCCAGCCTGCTGTCGGCGACCACGGCGGTGGTGATCGCCACCAGCAGCACGTCGAGCGCGTCGAGCAGGGCGAACCCGAGCAGCGTGAGCAGGAGGACAGCCATCTCGGCCGACCCTACCGGTCGGTCAGCTCGGCGCCGACCAGGGGATTCTCGAGATCCAACCGTCCAAGAGCAACGGATGGCCCCGCGAACGGCCCCCGGTGGTTACGCTTTTCAGTGCCGGCAGCGCCGGGATCCGCGATCGTGAAGGGGCAGACATCGTGGCAGACATGTCATTCGACCCGTCAGCGCTCGACGCTTATCAGCGTGCGGCAGCTCGGGTTTCCGAACTACTCGGCACCGCAGCCACCCAGACGACCACCGCCGCGGGGGTCGATCTCTCCGGCTTGGGTGTACTCGGGCGCGAATTCGCCGCGGCGTGGACACAGGCCGCGGGCGCACACGCCTCGACCCTGAACACGGCAGGGAATCTCGTCACCGCCTACCAGGACATCCTCGGCCGGTTCGGCGCGGACGTCACCGGCGTCGACACGGACGTCGCCGCCGACCTGCGGGCGACCGAGAACGAGGTGGCCTGATGCGCACGAAATCGCTTGTCACCGAGAACACCCTGAGCACCATCACCGCCGAGGAGGCCGAGGCCAAGCTCGAACCGGTGATCGCACTGCTGGAAGTGCCACTACTGGAATTACGGAAAGCGCTCGGCAGCAACACCTCCGCCGATCCCGATCCGGCCGTCGTTGCCGCACTCAGCTCGGCATCGGCCGCGACCACGGCCACCGAAGACCCGCACCGGCTCGGCCTCTACGCACTCGAGTCCACCGACACCGCCGCACCCGCGACCCCCGCACTGCGCCGCACCGCCACCGAGGTGTCGGCCGCGGCCGACCGCGGCGCCCGGCTCAGCACCCTGCTCGGCCAGGCACATACGACACAGGCGAACGCCGCCGCCAAGGTGGACGCGATCATCGCCGAGTTCCGGCGCAAGGCCAAGACCGCCGCACCCGCCGTGAACAGCAACAACCTCGACGCGATCGTCGAGCTCGCCGAGGAGGCGATCCAGGAGGCCGTCGGTGTGGTCGGTGCGGCGAGCACCGATATGGACCAGCACACACGCGACACCCAGAACCTCACCAGCGATCTCGGCGGAACCAACGGGGTCACGGTTCCGCCGGGGGCGACCGAGGTGGCGCCGGGGGTGTACGTGCTCGGCACCGGCGGCACCGACACGTCGACCTGGAACGACGACAAGACGACCGACCCGGCGGTCGCGGCGCAGATCGCCCTGCAGGAGGCGCTGATCGACGGTGGGGTGAGCCTCGGCACGGCGGCCATCGATGCCGGTGTCACCTTCGGCACGCATCTGATCGACAAGATCGCCGAAGTCGCGATGCACGGCATCGACAAGGGCGCCGAGCTGGCGACGACCGGCATCGACACCCTGGCGGCCGGGGTGGACGGCACTGCGGAGACTCCGGCCAACACCTCCCCCGCGACGACAACGCCCGGCACCAACGGCGCTGGCGCCAACGGCAATTCGAACACCCTGTTCGGCGGACTCGGCGGCAATTCCGGCGGCACGGGCGGCGCGAACCCGGGCGGTTCCGGTGGTGCGAACTCCGGTGGCGCGGCGCCGAAACCGGAGGCACCCGCACCCGCGCCTGCCAACCAGGTCCCGAAACCCGAAGCGCCGCAGCAGGCTCCGTTCCAGCAGGCGCCCGCACAGCAGCCGATGCAGGGCGGGGTGATTCCCCCCGCCGCGCGCCCACAACAGGATCAGGAGAGCGAACGGCCGTCGAACGCCCCCAAACACGGGCAACCCGGAGTTGTCCCGGCGAACGCCTAGGCCGCGCGCATGGACAACCCGTTCGGTGCCTACTTCTCGTCGCCGGACGCGACCGGGCGCCGTCGCCCGCAGGGCAAGCGGCGGCGCAGGCGGCGCCGCGAGGCCGAGCCGCAGACCATCGGGTCCAACCCGGAGCTGTGGCCGCCGCCGGACCCGGAACCGTTCACCGACGCCCCGACGACGCCATTGCCGCCCGAACCCGTCTACCGCCATCCCGACGAGGACGACGACGGGTTCACCGGCGACTGGAACGACTGGACCGACGCCGACTTTCCCGTCGAACCGGTCCGCACCGACGACGTGGACTGGAACGACTGGGCGACGACAACCGCCACCGAGCAGAGCGGTGACCACGTGGAGATGCCGGTGCTGCCTAAGCTCAAGGACTTCGGCGGGGGCGGCCCCATCGCCCGAAGACCGCGCAAGAACTACAACGACGAACGCTTCGACGACGGTCACGGCCGCACCAGGGCCGCCGCCGCGATCAAGGGTGTGGTCGGGGCGCTGGCGTTCGTCGTGCTGCTCGGCCTGGCCGCCACCATCTTCCTCGGCCCCGGCGACGAATCGGCCTCGGGCACACGGCAGGCCGCGCTGTCGGGTTCGACCGCGACCACCTCGAGCACCACCCCGCCGTTGCCCGCGCACGCCCTGCCGGGCTGTGAGGAGTTCCGCACCACGTCCATCACCGTGAGCGCCGAACGTGGCGACGCCAGCTCACCGCAGGGTGCCATCCTCGGTTTCGAGTACAGCTATTACGTCGACCGCGATGCCGCCAAGGCGAGGTCCTTCGTCACCGACAACGCCCACGTCGGCGACGAGGCCGCCCTCGCCGCCGGGATCGCCACCCTGCCCTCGAACGTCAAGTACTGCACCCACATCACCCGGGGCGACTCCACCGACACGTCCATCTGGCACGTCACCATCCATCAGCAGTGGCCCGGCGACACCGCCATCGAGAAGGTCCACCAGACCATCAAGACCACCGAGATCTCGACCGGCCGCTACCGCATCACCAGCATCGATCACCGCCGTTGACGCGAAAATCCCCCGCACCGACCGGTACGGGGGATTTCTCGTGCGACCCTGACGGGACTCGAACCCGCGACCTCCGCCGTGACAGGGCGGCGCGCTAACCAACTGCGCCACAGGGCCTTGCTCTTACAAAAATCCCCTCCACCAGATACTGGCGAGGGGATTGTGGTGGCCAGGGCCGGGATCGAACCGGCGACCTTCCGCTTTTCAGGCGGACGCTCGTACCAACTGAGCTACCTGGCCGCAGGCACCCGTACGGAATGCCATACGCGAAGCGCCGGATTGCTCCGGCGCTTACTTGCGACCCTGACGGGACTCGAACCCGCGACCTCCGCCGTGACAGGGCGGCGCGCTAACCAACTGCGCCACAGGGCCTTGCTTTTCCTACTCTACAGTCCGAAGACTGTACCCCCTACGGGATTCGAACCCGCGCTACCGCCTTGAAAGGGCGGCGTCCTAGGCCGCTAGACGAAGGGGGCTCGTTCCGAATCTCTCCGGGGCGGCTTCAACGTTTCCGTTGGGAGCTCGCATAGCTTATGACACTGCGGCGCGGTCCACCAAATCGCCTGGTCAGGCGCCCAAACCGAGGTCGTCCAGCCGGGCCTGGGCGCGCCAGCCGTCGGCGCGGAAGCGCTGGATCCACAGCGGTGTCGCCATGGCCTCGACGATCACCTCGAGCACCTCGGCGAAGCGGGCACGCAGGTCGGCGGCCGAACCGGTGCCGATCGGATCGACGAGGTAACGCTGCCCCGCCAGCGCCGCGGCGAGGGTTCTGGTGAAGCGGTCGGGGTCGGCGTCGGCGCGCAGCTGACCGTCGTCGATGGCGCGCACGGCGAGCACCCGGGTGGCGCGGCCGATGATGCGACCGCCGCCGTTGCCCGCGTCGCGATGGAAGTCGGGTTCGATCACCAGGCGGTACTCGGCCTGCACGATGGTGTCGTGTTCGAGCCGCAACGCGACCTCGTCGACCATGCCGTGCAGGACGTCGAGTGGGCCGAGGTCGGTACGGGACAGCCAGCGCTCCGCGCACAGCCGGTACCGCTCGACGGCGGTGTCGAGCACCGCGCGCGCGAGGTCTTCCTTGGAGTCGAAGTGGAAGTACATCGCCCCCTTGGTCGCGCGCGAACCTTCCAGAATGCGGTTGAGCGATGCCGCCGCGTACCCACTCTTGCCGAACTCGACGGCCGCGGACTTGATTATCGCGGCGCGCGTGCGGCGCGCCCGCTCTTGCTGCCGTGCCATGCTCGAAACGCCTCCGAACGTTCTCGCCGCCGCCGATCAATGACAGACCCGCGACGCGAATTGTGGTTATTTTTCATACTTTTGGTATGTAAACTCGCCGAATGCCGGTACCCCTCCGGCTGGTATAGTTCGCCGGCCCGGGTGCGCCACAGGGGGTGCACACTCGGGCTCAATACCTGTGAGAACCGCCTCCTCCTGCGGTAGCGACTGCCCCTTTGCGAGGAGTTCGCGCACCATCGCGTTCACCCCGGTACATCGAACCCCCGATGAATTCCGCGACACCGCACCCATCGCCGGGCGCCGGAAAGTGCGGCCCCGGTGATTGTTTCGAAATTCACCAGGCAATCACCGTACCCGTATTCTCCGAACAGCGACATACGAATGGGACACCCGGTCCGTTTTTCCGGACAGGCAAACCGGGCGCAACCGTGAGCCGTGGCAACGAATACGAAAGCCGCACTCGCACAGCATCGTTGACCCGCTCGGCGACCCCCTGCGGCGCACTCGCGGACTCCGGCATCACCCACATCCTCCTCGTCGTACGAAACCTGTTGACTAGCAACAGTATTCGATAACTCGGCCGGACGGAAAGCGGGAACGGTGATGAGCCACAGCTCTTCAGCCGGAATCGCCACGCGGCACGCCACCGTTACCCGGGACGACCGGCGGCGATCCGCCGGGCGACCGGCCGATCGACGACCACTATTCGGCGTCCGGGCGCGACGTCGGTTAGACTCCGCTGCGCGCCCCTTTAGCTCAGTTGGTAGAGCTGGTGACTTTTAATCACTAGGTCGTAGGTTCGAGTCCTACAGGGGGCACCACGACTTCATCGTGACCACTGTCACGTGGCGCTATCCCGCCGCCCCGATCGCACTGGTCGTCCTGCCCCCTGAACAGGCGAACGACCTCGCCCTCAGCCCTCCCCGACGCCGCCACACCGAGAGTTCATCCGGTGACCGCTAACGTCGTCGCCCCTACAGCGATAGTCCCTACGCTGCGGACCGAACACCTAGACTCGTCAGTACGTCCTACCGGCAGCTGCCGATGTTGTGGCGTTGTTCAACTTCATCGGCTTTACGCTCAGTTGCGTTTCGCATCACACCTACGGTGCCGTAAGGTATGGCCGCATCGCGACGTTCGACCGCAAGCACGACAGCGAAGGGTTTTTACATGGCAAGGGATCTGACTCAACTCGAACTGCTCACGGAGTTGGAGCCGGTTGCCGAGGAAAACGTCAACCGGCACCTGTCGCTGGCCAAGGAATGGCATCCGCACGACTACGTCCCGTGGGACGAGGGCCGCAACTTCGCCGCCATGGGCGGCATCGACTGGGATCCTGAGCAGTCCAAGCTCAGCGAGGTCGCCAAGGCGGCCATGATCACCAACCTGCTCACCGAGGACAATCTGCCGTCCTACCACCGTGAGATCGCCGAGAACTTCTCCCAGGACGGCGCCTGGGGCACCTGGGTCGGTCGCTGGACCGCCGAGGAGAACCGCCACGGCATCGTGATGCGTGACTACCTCGTGGTCACCCGCGGCGTCGATCCGGTGGCCCTCGAGAACGCCCGCATGGTCCACATGACCAACGGATTCGCCTCCCCCACCGAGGTGGACGCCGGTTTCCTGCACTCGGTCGCCTACGTGACCTTCCAGGAACTGGCCACCCGCGTGAGTCACCGCAACACCGGCAAGGTGTGCGACGACCCGATCGCGGACCGCATGCTGCAGCGCGTCGCCGCCGACGAGAACCTGCACATGATCTTCTACCGCAACCTCTGCGGCGCGGCGCTCGACCTGTCGCCCGACCAGGCGATCGAGGCCATCTCCCTGATCGTGGAGAACTTCCAGATGCCCGGCGCCGGGATGCCCAACTTCCGGCGCAACGGCGTGCTGATGGCCAAGCACGGCATCTACGACCTGCGTCAGCACCTCGAAGAGGTCGTGCAGCCGGTGCTCAAGAAGTGGAACATCTTCGAGCGCACCGACTTCACCGCCCGCGGCGAGGCCACCCGCGAGCGCCTCGGCGACTTCCTGGAGAAGCTGAGCCAGGACGTCGTCAAGTTCGAGGAGCAGCGCGACCGGATGCTCGCCCGCGAAGCCAAGAAGCGCGAGATGGCCAGCGTCTAGCCCGCGCGTGAGAAAGCGCCGCCCACCGGAGTTCCGGTGGGCGGCGCTTTTTCGTACAGCCGGTTACTTCATCGGCAGGGCACCGTCGGCGCTGCCGACATCGGTGATCTTCCAGTCCTGTCCGGCGTCGACGGTGATGTTGTAGGTGACCGTGTTGCGCAGGCCGTCGGGGTTCTGCGCGTTGGTGGTGCTCACGTCGACGAACGCGGCGACCTTGTACACCTGGCCCTCGCGCTCGAGCACCTTCGCGGTGATCGGGGTGGCGGTGGAGGCCCAGCGCAGCGGGACGACGATCTCCTCGAGCTTGTCGCCGGTGACGGCGAACTTGCCCGCCAGTTCGGTGGACGTGCCGGACTTGAGCTTGGCCACCCAGGCGTCGACGTCCTGGTAGTTCAGCGTCGCCGAGCCGACGGAGTAGTCCAGGGCGATCTGTTCGGCCTTCGCGTCGTCGGCGGCCTCGGCGCGCAGATCCGAGACATCCGAGCGTGCCGAGCCGTACAGCACGCCGAGCACGACGGCGACAACGGCGAGCACGGCGATCGCGGCGCCGCCGACCAGCAACGAGACACTGATCGCCACGGTCGCCTTACCGGGCGCGGCGGGGGTGGTGGTCGTGGCGTCTTCGGCCATGGGGGTCTTCTCCGATGATGTGGGGGCAGCGCGCCGCCGGGAGCGGCAAGCTCAGGCTACTGAGCCGACGGACATATCCCGAACGCCGAGTACCACATAAACGTCGTCACACGTACCGCAACCCCGCCGTGACCCGGCCGAAGACGCCGGTACGCGAGATCGATCACAGTCGACCGGATGCGAGAATGGCAGACGTGACTACCACGATGCCCCAGGCACCGACCACGCTGCGGATCGGGCCCTACCCGGTCGATCCGCCCGTCGTGCTCGCACCCATGGCGGGCATCACCAACCTGGCCTTCCGCAAGCTGTGCCGCGAATTCGGCAGCAAGACCGCCATCTACGTGTGCGAGATGATCACCGCCCGCGCGGTGGTCGAGCGCAACGAGAAGACGCTGCACATGATGTCGTTCGACGCCGACGAGCATCCGCGCTCGATGCAGCTCTACGGTGTGGACCCGAAGACGCTCGGCGAGGCCGTGCGCATCGTCGTCGGCGAGGGCTGGGCCGACCACATCGACCTGAACCTCGGCTGCCCGGTGCGCAAGGTGACCCGGCTCGGTGGCGGGTCCGCGCTGCCCTACAAGCGCAGGCTGTTCGCCAATATCGTCAAGGAGATGGTCAAGGCCGCCGAACCGGCAGGCGTGCCGGTGACGTTCAAGTTCCGCATCGGCATCGATGACGACCACCACACCTACCTCGACACCGGCCGCATCGCCGAGGCCGAGGGCGCCGCCGCCGTCGCGCTGCACGCGCGCACCGCCTCACAGCTGTACTCCGGCACCGCCGACTGGTCGGCCATCGCCCGGCTCAAGGAAGCCGTCACCACCATCCCCGTGCTGGGCAACGGCGACATCTTCACCGCCGACGACGCACTGCGCATGATGAACGAGACCGGGTGCGACGGCGTGGTCGTTGGCCGTGGTTGCCTCGGCAGGCCGTGGTTGTTCGCCGAGCTCAGCGCCGCCCTGCGCGGCGAACCGATCCCCGAGGGACCGACGCTCGGCCGCGTCGGCGAGATCCTGATCCGCCACGCCACCCTGCTCGCCGAACACGACGGCGAGGACAAGGCGATGCGCGACATCCGCAAGCACATGGCCTGGTACCTGATGGGTTTCCCGGTCGGCTCGCAACTGCGCCGCAGCTTCGCCACCGTGTCGGCACTGAGCCAGATCGAGGACCTCGTCGCCCAGCTCGATCCGGACGTGCCGTTCCCCACCGACGCCCTCGGCCCGCGCGGACGTCAGGGTTCGCCACAGACCAAGGTCGTGCTGCCCGACGGGTGGCTCGACGACCCCGAGGACGACACCGTGCCAACCGCCGCCGACGTGATGCACAGCGGGGGCTGAGCTCCGGCGCTGGTCAGCGCGTCGCAACACGATTCCTCGCGAATCTGTTGTGCACAGGAGTGGCTACTCGTGGCGGAATCGTTATCATTGCGGACATCGTTCGGCTCCGGATCGACCCGTGCGGCCGAACGATGACGCGCATGCGGCAGATAGAGAAGTGAGGTTCGCTGGTGGGTGACGATCGGCGCGGGCGTACGCCCCGGCCCGGAGGTCGCGCCCCGTGGGAGCGCTACCCGGCTGCCGAACCGCCCGCGCAAAGGGACACCGGTTCGCGCCGGTCCAGGCACGCCGACGCCGACGCCGACGCGGCCCCACTCACCGTCCAGGACCTCGTCGACCGGGTCGACAGCGAACGAACCAAACGCAGCCGCCGCGCCCCCGCCGACACCTCCGGCACCTCCCGCGCGGGCCGCCGCGCCCGTGACCAGGCACCCCGCCCGACGCCCCGCCCCGATCTCGCGGCACGCGCCGACGCCCCGCCCGGCGACGCCCCCGCCGCACCACATCGCGCCGACTCCCCCGCCGACCGCATCGCGACCACCGCGATTCCCGCGCAGGGCAAGGCTCTTCCCACGC
Organism: Nocardia caishijiensis NBRC 108228; assembly: GCF_001612825.1. Classification (GTDB taxonomy): domain Bacteria; phylum Actinomycetota; class Actinomycetes; order Mycobacteriales; family Mycobacteriaceae; genus Nocardia; species Nocardia caishijiensis. Next base: position 16,215 of record NZ_BDBE01000043.1, read on the forward strand.
CGGGCAAGACCGTCCCCGCCCAGGGCAGTACCGCCCCGGCGAAGGGTAAGACGGTCCGCACGGCACCGCCCGCTCGTCGGGTCGACGAGCAGGTCACCGATATCCTGCCCGCCGTCACCGAGACCCCGGCGGCCCCACCGAAGCGCGTCGAGCCGAAGCGGGTCGACACCAAGTCCGCCGCCGCCAGGACACCCGAACGGCGCCGCGTGAAGCAGGCACGCCTCGCGGGACGGGTCGCGGTCACCTTCTTCGCCGTGCTGGCGCTGGTGGTCACCGGTGGTGGCTGGAGTTACCTGCGGGCGACGAACAACGGCTTCACCCAGGTGTCGGCCCTCGACGGCGCCACCGAGGACGTGCTCGACGGCGACATGCAGCTCGGTGACGAGAACTACCTGATCGTCGGCACCGACACCCGGGCCGGTCTCAACGCCGAGATGGGCGCGGGCTCGACCGTCGACGCCGAAGGCGCGCGTGCCGACACCGCCATGCTGGTGCACATTCCCAAGGACCGCTCCCGCGTGGTCGTCGTCTCCTTCCCCCGCGACCTCGACGTCACCCGGCCGACCTGCGCGGGCTGGGACAACGACCAGGGCAAATACACCGACCAGAAGTTCCCCGCGTTCATCGGCGACAAGCTCAACGCCGTCTACGCGGTCGGCGGGCCGCGCTGCCTGGTCGACGTGGTGCGCAAGATGTCGGGTCTGAGCATCGGGCACTTCATCGGCATCGACTTCGCCGGGTTCGAGGCGATGGTCGATCAGATCGGTGGCGTGGAGGTGTGCTCGACCAAACCGATCATCGACGGTGTGCTCGGTACCGTGCTCGAGAGCTCGGGCAAGCAGCGGGTGAACGGCGAGACGGCCCTCAACTATGTGCGGGCCAGGCACGTGGTGGGCGAGGAGCGCAGCGACTACGACCGTATCCACCGGCAGCAGACCTTCCTCGCGGCTCTGCTGCGTGGTGCGCTGTCGGGTCAGGTGCTGCTCGACCCGGCCAAACTGCAGGGCTTCGTCGAGGCGTTCCGGCAGCACACCTTCGTCGACGGCGTCGAGACCAAGGACCTGATCCTGCTCGGCCGGTCGCTGCAGAAGGTCAACGCGGGCGCGGTCACCTTCATCACCGCGCCGACCGCGGGAACCACCGCCTACGGCAACGAGATTCCACGCGAAGCCGACATCAAGGCGATCTTCCGCGCGATCATCGACGACCAGCCGCTGCCCGGCGAGCAGACCGCCCCGCCGATCACCAGCTCCAGCTCGCCCGCGGCGCCGACCCCGGCGCCCAAGATGTACGCGGTGAACCCGTCGTCGGTGTCGCTGCTGGTGACCAACGGCACCCAGACCGCGGGGATGGCCAGGCAGGCGGCCAACAAGCTGTCGAACTACGGTTTCGGCATCTACAACGTGGCCAACGACCCCGCGGGCAGCGACACCACCAAGGTGCAGTACTCCGAGGGCAACGAGGCGGCCGCCGCGACCGTCGCCAGCGCCATCCCCGGCGCGACCCTGGAACGCGACGACGAACTCAGCGGCATCATCGAAGTGGTCATCGGCTCCGACTACTCGGGCCAGCTCCGCACCCCGACCGCGGTCGGCGCGGAACTGCCCGACGTGGCGAACGGGCAACCCGTCTCCGCCGCGCCGGTGCGCCTGCCCTCAGACCTCGAGCACATGAACGCCGCCGACACCAGCTGCGACTGAGCCTGCGCGATTCACGACGTGCGCTGAGCTGGCACGACTGTGCCACACGGCATTAACCCGCTGTTGGGTGACAGGGGTACCGGTACCCACTAGGGTCAGCCATTATGCGTGTCATCTACAACGAGCAAATGGCCGAGCTCGCCAATCTGCTCGGCGAAATGGCCGGGCTCGCCGGCCAGGCCATGGAGCAAGCCACCCAGTCGCTGCTGCAGGCCGACCTCGCGCTGGCCGAGCAGGTCATCGGTGAGCAGGATCGGATCTCGGTGATGATCGCCGAGGCCGAGGAGAAGGCGTTCGCGCTTCTCGCGCTGCAGGCCCCCGTCGCGGGCGACCTGCGTCAGGTGGTCAGTGCCATCCAGATCGTCGGTGACGTCAACCGGATGGGCGCCCTGGCTCTGCACGTCGCCAAGGTGACCCGCCGTCGTCACCCCAACCACGCCCTACCCGAGTCGGTGAACGGTTACTTCGCCGAGATGGGCCGCATCGCGGTGAACATGGGCGCCGGCGCCAAGGAGGTCCTGGAAACCCGCGACCCCGAACGCGCCGCGCAGCTCAACCAGGACGACGAGGCGATGGACGACCTCCACCGCCACCTGTTCACCCTCCTGATGGACCGGGAGTGGAAGTACGGCGTCGCCGCCGCCGTCGACGTCACCCTCCTGGGCCGCTACTACGAGCGCTTCGCCGACCACGCCGTCGAGATCGGCCGCCGCGTGATCTTCCTGGTCACCGGTGTGCTCCCGGACGGCGAAATCGAAAACTGAAGCAAGGCAACGAGAAAGCCCCCGCACTCCTTCGGGAGGGCGGGGGCTTTCTCGTTGTTTTCCTTAACCGAAGCGGCCCGAAATGTAGTCCTCGGTGGCGCGCTGGGTGGGGTTGGAGAAGATCTTCTCGGTGTCGTCGATCTCGATGAGCTTGCCGGGCTTGCCCTGAGCCTCGAGGTTGAAGAAACCGGTCTGGTCGCTCACGCGGGCGGCCTGCTGCATGTTGTGCGTGACGATGACGATCGTGAACTCCTTCTTGAGTTCGGTGATCAGGTCCTCGATCGCGAGGGTGGAGATGGGGTCCAGCGCCGAGCAGGGCTCGTCCATGAGCAGCACGTCGGGCGAGACCGCGATCGCGCGGGCGATGCACAGACGCTGCTGCTGACCACCCGACAGGCCACCACCGGGCTTGTCGAGACGGTCCTTGACCTCGTTCCACAGGTTCGCACCGCGCAGCGAGCGCTCGGCGACCTCGTCGAGTTCCTTCTTGTTGCGCACACCCTGCAGCTTCAGCCCGGCCACCACATTGTCGCGAATCGACATGGTTGGGAACGGGTTCGGGCGCTGGAACACCATGCCGATGGTGCGGCGCACACCCACCGGGTCGATGGCCGAACCGTAGATGTCCTCGCCGTCGAGCAGCACCGCGCCTTCGACGCGGGCGTTCGGGGTCACCTCGTGCATGCGGTTGAGCGAGCGCAGCACGGTGGACTTGCCGCAACCGGAGGGACCGATGAAGGCGGTGACGCTGCGCGGGAGCACGGTCAGGTCCACGTTCGACACGGCGTGGAAGCTGCCGTAGTAGATGTTGAGATCTTTGACGTCGATCCGCTTGGCCATGGGAGTTTTCCGTTCGCTTCTATCGGTTCCGGGTGAGCAGCTTGTTGACCGCGGCGGCGGCCAGGTACAGCAGCGCGATGAGCAGGATCAGCGTGAGCGCCGCTCCCCAGACACGCGCGCGACCGGCAGGCTCCGGGTTGGCCAGCTCCTGGTAGATCAGCAGCGGCAGCGAGGCCATGTTGCCGTCGAAGATGTTCTGGTTGATCGACTTCGAGTAACCGACGAGCACCAGCACCGGCGCGGTCTCACCCATCACGCGGGCAAGGGCGAGCAGGATGCCCGAGATCATGCCCGGCGCGGCGGTGGGGATGACGATGCGCAGGATGGTCTTCCACTTGGGCACACCGAGCGCGTAGGAGGCCTCGCGCAGCTCGTCGGGCACCAGCTTCAGCATCTCCTCGGTGTTGCGCACCACCACCGGCAGCATCAGCAGCACCAGGGCCAGCGACACCGCGAAGGAACTCTGCGGCATGCCGAGCGTGGCGATCCACAGCGCGAAGATGAACAGCGCCGCGACGATCGAGGGCACACCGGCGAGGATGTCGACCATGAAGGTGGTGACCTTGGCCAGCTTGCCGCGACCGTATTCCACCAGGTACACGGCGGCCATCACACCGAGCGGCACCGCGATGACGGTCGCGATCAGCGCCTGCACGATGGTGCCGTAGATCGCGTGGTACACACCGCCGCCGGACTGGTCCGGCAGGATGCCCTTCTGCGAGTTGAACCACCAGTCGGCGGTGACGATCGAGCTGAAACCCTTGACCACGACCAGGCCGAGCACCCACACCAGCGGGATCAGCGCGATCACGAAGCAGAGGGTGACCAGGGCGGTCGCGATGTTGTTCTTGATCCGCCGACCACTGCTGACGTGACGGAACGTCGGCGCCTTGACCGGCTTGTCGAGGGTCGATGTGGTGGTCATCAGCCGTTCACCTTTCCACCGGAGGCCAGGCGGGCCAGTGCGTTGACCACGAAGGTCAGCGCGAAGAGGACGAAGCCCGCGGCGATGTAGGCGCCGGTCGGCAGCGGGGAGCTGAATTCCGAGGCGGCCGAGGCGATCTTGGAGGCGAAGGTGTAACCACCGTCGAACAGCGACCAGGTGCCCGCGTTGCTCGCGGTACGCAGCACCACGAGCACGGCGATCGTCTCACCGAGCGCGCGGCCGAGGCCGAGCATGGAACCGGCGATCACACCGCTGCGGCCGTAGGGCAGCACGGTCATCCGCACGACTTCCCACTTCGTGGCACCCAGGGCCTGCGCGGCCTCGATGTGCGCGCGCGGGGTGAGGGCGAACACCTCGCGGGCCACCGAGGTGATGATCGGCAGGATCATCACGGCCAGCACCACACCGGCGGTGAAGATGGTGCCACCACCGGCGATCGTGACATTGCCGTCGGAGAACAGGAAGAACCAGCCGAGGTTGTCGTTGAGGAATTGCTGCACCGGCGAGATCTGCGGGGCGAGCACGAGGAAGCCCCACAGACCGAACACGATCGACGGCACCGCGGCGAGCAGGTCGATCAGCATCGTGAACGGCTTGCCCAGCCGCGCAGGCGCGTACTGGGTGAGGAACAGCGCGATGCCGACGCCGATCGGCACCGCGACGATGAGCGCGAACACCGAGCTCAGCACCGTGACCATGAACAGGTCACGGATGCCGAAGCGCAGGTTGTTCGCGTCACCGGTGGAGAATTCCGTGCTGGTGAAGAAGTTGGCGTTGTCGGCCATGAGCGAGGGGACCGCGCGGATCAGCAGGAACAACGCGATCAACGCGATGGCCGCGACAATGGTCGCGCCCGCCGCGGTGGCCAGCCACCGAAAGATCGTCTCGGCGTTCAGGCGCCCGGAACGACCCTTCTCCGGGGCCTTGTCGAATGTCGGTTCGGTCGGCATATGCGAAGTATCTCCGGCCGCCGCCGGGCCCGTCGAATCCGACGAGCCCGGTGCGGTCACCTCAGGGTGCATGGTCATGGCCTACGCAGCGATCAGGAGATGGCGTTGATCGCGGTGGTCAGCTTGGTCTTGAACGCGTCCGGCAGCGGCACGTAGCCGGCGTCGGACAGACCGTTCTGGCCGTTGGTGACGACCGAGGACAGGAACGCCTTGACGGCCTTGCTGGTCTCGGCGTCGGCGTACTTCGAGCACACGATCTCGTAGGTGGCCATCATGATCGGGTACGCGCCCGCGGCGGTGGGCTTGTAGAACGAGCTGGTGTCGAGCACGAGGTCGTTGCCCTCGCCCTTGATCTTCACGCCGTCGATGGACTTGCCCGCCGACTCGGCCGACAGCGCCACCGGGTCCTTGCTCGCCGAGGTGATGATCTGGGCGATCGACAGGCTCTGCGCCTTGGCGAAGGACCACTCGTTGTAGGTGATCGAGTTCTTGGTGTTCTTGATGGCGGCCGAGGTGCCCTCGTTGCCCTTGGCACCCTCACCGACACCGCCGTTGAACGACTTGCCGCCGCCCTTGCCCCAGGCACCGTCGGACGCGGCGTCGAGGTAGAGCTGGAAGTTGTCGGTGGTGCCCGACTCGTCGGAGCGGAAGATCACGGCGATCTTCTCCGAGGGGAGCTTGGCGTTCGGGTTGAGCGCCTTGATCTCGGGGGCATCCCAGGTGGCGATGGCACCGTTGAACACCTTGGCGGCGGTCGGGCCGTCGAGCACGAGGTCGGTGACGCCGTCCACGTTGTAGGTGATGGCGATCGGGCCGAAGACGGTCGGCAGGTTCCAGGCCGGGCTCGCGCAGCGTTCCTGTGCCTTGGCGGGCTCGTCCTTCTTGGAGCTCAGCGGGGAATCGGAGCCACCGAAGTCGGTCTGGCCGCCGATGAACTCGTTGACGCCCGCGCCCGAGCCACTGGAGGTGTAGTTCAGGGTGTAGCCGTCGCAGTTGGTCTCGTACGCGGCGACGAAGCGCTCCATAGCGTTCTTCTGCGAGGAGGCACCGGACGCCTTGAGCGCCTTCTTGCCGCCGCACTCGATGCTGGTGTTGGCGGCGTTGCTGGTGTCACCACCGGTGTTGTCGTCGCTGCCACAGGCGGCCAGAGACATGGCACCCGCGGCGAAGACACCGACAAGGGCGCTGGTGCGCTTGAAGTTCACTTTTCCTCCGACATTGCTGACGAACTCGCTCGGTCCCTCACCGGCCCGGGCGAGTTGGGTGGTGCGGATCGCGGGTGAACGCGAGCACCAGGCGACGACTGTGCCGCCCAGAAGTAACCTAGGTTCGCCCGGTTGACAGTTGGCCCGAGGTGGGTTAACGGAGAATGAACAGCCCGGCGCGATTAGACCGAGCCTGTGATGTTTGCCCCAGTTTTACTCGTCGATACCCGGTCATCCGCACACTATTCAGCGTTGCCGCCGAACTGTGAGCTGTCTCGCAGCCGGTCAACTCAGCGTGTAGGCGACGTCGATATGAGCCGGTGCGAAGCCGAGTTTCGTGTACGTACGCACCGCGGCTCGGTTGTCCGCCTCGGTGTAGAGCAACACCTCGGTCAGACCGGTGTCGCGCAGGTGGTGCAGCCCCGCCAGGGTGAGCAGGCGCCCGAGGCCACGGCCCTGCGCGGCCGGGTCGATGCCGACGACGTACACCTCCCCCGCCGGGGCGGCGTCGGGGTGGGCCTTGGTCCAGTGGAAGCCGAGCAGGCGGGCCCGGTCGGTGGCGTCGAACGCCAGGAAGAGCCCCGCCGGATCGAACCAGGATTCCGCGCGGCGGGCGGCGATATCGCGTTCGGTCCAGCCGCCCTGCTCAGGATGCCAGGCGAAGGCGGCGTTGTTCACCCGCAACAGTTCGGCATCGTCCGCAGGGCCGGTGTAGGTGCGCAGGACGAGGCCCTCGGGCACCTCCAGTGGGGGTAACTCCGGGGTTGCCAGACTGCGGCGCATCTGCCACAGTTCGCGTGCTGTAGTCAGTTTCAGGCTGGCGGCGAGCGCCTTGGCGGCGGGCAGATCACCGTGCGCCCACACTCGCGCACCCTCCCCGCCTTCGGTGAGCGCCGCGCGGACGAGATCGGTGCCGATGCCTTGTCCACGCGCGTCGGGGTCGACGGCCACCTCGGCCATCGCCGGGTGATCCCCATGTGCGGCAACAAGATTCACGTAACCGACGATGTCGCCGTTCCGTTCGGCGATCAGATGCCTTGTGTGGGGATCGGTTTCGGCAAGCGACAGCACCGCCTGTTCGGAGACGGGGGCGACGCCGTCGGTGGACTTCGCGCGCCCGAGCAGAGCGCGGATGCGATCGGCAGTACTCGGGTCGAGATCAGCGGTCCACTTCAAGGTTGCCCCTTAGGTTGTCGGCACGCGACTGGCGAGCTATCACCATTTGTTATACCGCCCGACCAAGATTCCCCGCAGTCCGCCATGACAGCATT
>NZ_BDBE01000044.1 GCF_001612825.1 Nocardia caishijiensis NBRC 108228
CTGGTGCCGCGCGGTCGGAAAACGGCCGCGGCTTCCTGGACAGCCACTCACCCCGCTCCGGCGACGGCATCACCCGAGTAACTTCCGCCACCAAAACGTGGTGAACAACTGCCCAGGTGGGACCCGAGTCAGGGCGTCCCCGTACCGTTGACAGGCGTGAGATCAGTACCGTCCACGTCTTCGTCGGCGAAGCTCACCGTTTCACCTTTGGCCGCACTGGAACGGGCCGGACGAACCGCCTTGTAGCCCACATTGCGAACAGTACCGATCAGGGACTCGTATTCACTACCGAGCTTGGCCCGCAAGCGTCGAACATGCACATCAACGGTACGAGTACCACCGAAGAAGTCGTAACCCCAGACCTCCTGCAGCAACTGGGCCCGGGTGAAGACCCGCCCAGCATGCTGGGCGAGGTACTTGAGCAGCTCGAATTCCTTATAGGTGAGGTCGAGCGGCCGACCACGCAGGCGGGCGGTATAGGTACCCTCATCGATCACCAACTCACCCAGTGTGATCTTGCCCGTGTTCTCAGGACTGGCGACACCCCCGTTGCGCCCGACCAGCAACCGCAGCCGAGCATCCAGTTCGGCGGGCCCGGTACCGGGCAGCAGGATGTCGTCCAGGCCCCAGTCGGCGTTCACCGCGACGAGTCCGCCCTCGGTGAGCACGGCCACGACCGGCACCGACGAACCGGTGCTGCCGAGCAACCGGCACAGTCCGCGCGCGGCGGCCAGGTCGGTCCTGGCGTCGACCAGCGCGACATCGGCGCTACCCGCCTCGAGCAGGGACGACACCTCGGTCGGGGCGGGCCGGACGTTGTGCGCGAGCAGCGTCAACGAGGGCAGCACCGCGTCCGGGTTGGGGTCGGAAGTCAGTAGGAGCAGCTCCACCGGGCTCTCCTCCTATCTCGTATCTGCGCGACGACAGCAGCCGCACAGCTACGTCGCCGAAACACAGGGTTAGTCGGTGCAACATTAGCGCGTCACAGTCGATGACCTCGCAACACGGGCGCACTTACGAGTGTCCGGCCGCTACCGGGCGCCCGGTAGCCCGTCGCCTTGGCGCTAGTCTCACCTCATGCGCAAGCTGATCATCGGGCTGCTGTGCCTGGCCGGGTTGGCGGTGGTCATCGATTTCGGCGCCGCCGCCTATACCGAGTACCACGTGTCGCGGCAGCTGCGGACCGGTGCCGATCTGTCGGCCGATCCCGAAGTGACCTTCCACGGTTTCCCCTTCACCGCCCAGGCCATGGCCGGTCGCTACGACAACGTGGCGATCCGGGCCCGCAGCATGCGCCCCGACATCCCCGGTGAGATCGGGATCGAGGCCACCTTGAACGGTCTGCACGCCCCGGCGAGTCAGCTGCTCGACGGTGAGGCGCGCAGCGTGCAGGTTGACCGGGTCGACGCCCGTATGCGCATCGAGCCGACCGAGCTCGGCAGGCTCTTCGGCATCCCCGACCTGCAGGTCCACACCCGACCGGCCGACAAGTCCGACGGCACGGGCGGTTCCGGCGGTTCCGGCATGACCACCGGGGGCGCGCTCGTGCTCACCGGCACCCTGCCGACCGCGCCCAACGGGCGCGTTCTCGGCGCGGGAGTCACCCCGTCGAATTCGGCGCCCCGGGTGCGGGTGCAGATCCAGGCCGACCTGATGCTCGACGGCGACCTGGTGCGTATCCAGGCCACCGGCTTCTATCAGGACAAGAACAGCGGTCCGGCCGACACAACCAAGACCAGCGAATCGGAGATCCTCGAGGCCGATCGCGGGGCGGTGCTCGAGCGCTTCAGCCGTACGATCGATACCAAGGAGTTGCCGTTCGGCGTCCGGCCGACCGAGGTCGAGGCGCTGGGTGGGCACATCGTCGTCGAGGGAGTCGGCCGCAACGTCACCATCGACCTGGACCGATTGCAGCAACCATGATCGAACTCGCCGTACTCGCCGCCGTCGTGCTGGCCGCCGTCGCGGTCGGCCTGCTGCTGCGCCGCAACCAGGGCCGGGTCCGGCCCGCCACGCTCGACCCGGACACCGAACAGCGGGCCCGCCTGCTCGACGCGGTCGGTGTCTCCGGTTCGGTGCCCGCGGTCCTGCATTTCTCGGCCGACTGGTGCGGTCCGTGCGACGCCGTGCGCCGGGTGGTCGCCGGTGTCACCGCGGAACTGGCCGATTCGCCGAACGCGCCGCGCGACATCGAGATCGACATCGACGCCGAACCCGCGCTCGCCCGCGAACTCAACGTGCTCTCCCTGCCCACGACCTTCGTCTTCGACGCCGAGGGCCGGGAACGTTTCCGCATCTCCGGTGTGCCGAAGGCGGGCGATCTGCGCACCGCCCTCGAGCCGCTCACAGTGTGACGTTGTCCCCGGTTTCCAGGGGGCCTGCCCATTCCCCGGCGAGACCGGGTAAACTGTTCCTCGTGCAAACCGACCACGAGCTGATGCTCACCCGACGCCGCACAGTTGACCTGTGTCGCCTCGGTGGTTGTTGCTGCCTGTGCCGCTGACCGGTCGGCTTCTCTCCCGAGATTCCTGACGCCGACCTCTGTGCGCCGCGCGAGTGATCGTTTCGATCCCCCGGCGTACTGGCAGATCCCCCTGAATCGTCTCAGCGCAGGAGTTCGCACCATGACCTCGTTTTCCGATCCACCACCTCGCGTCGATGTCCGAGGGCCACGTTTCGTGGCCTGGGTGACCACCGGCGTGCTCGTCGCGGTACTGCTCGTCGCGACCGTCTCCCCCGTCGCCGCCGCGATCCTCATCGGCCTGCAGGCCGTGGTGTTCGCGATCGGCGCGGCGGCCGGTCCCGCCAAGCACCCTTACGGCCGGATCTACGCGGCGTTCGTCGCGCCGCGACTCGGCCCGCCCACCGAGACCGAACCCGTGCCCCCGCTGCGTTTCGCGCAGGCGCTCGGCTTCGTGTTCGCCGGTGTCTCCCTGCTGGGCTTCGCGCTCGGCTCCCCGATCGTCGGCGCGGTGTTCGCCGGCTTCGCCCTGTTCGCGGCGTTCTTGAACGCGGCGTTCGGGGTCTGCCTGGGTTGCCAGATCTATCCGCTGGTAGCCCGCTTCCGCCGGACAACTCCCGCCCCGGCACCGAACTGACCTCCTGCACGTCACTCTGAAAGGAACAACATGGCTCGCTCCGATGTCCTGGTCTCCGTTGACTGGGCCGAAGAGAACCTCAACGCCCCCGGCGTCGTCTTCGTCGAGGTCGACGAGGACACCTCCGCCTACGAGGGTGGCCACATCGAAGGCGCCGTTCGCCTGGACTGGAAGAACGACCTGCAGGATCAGGTCCGTCGCGATTTCGTGAACCAGGAGCAGTTCTCCGACCTGCTCTCGGCGCGCGGCATCGGCAACGACGACACCGTGGTGCTGTACGGCGGCAACAACAACTGGTTCGCCGCCTACGCCTACTGGTACTTCAAGCTGTACGGCCACAACGACGTCAAGCTGCTCGACGGTGGCCGCAAGAAGTGGGAGCTCGACGGTCGTCCGCTCTCGCGTGACGCGGTCAACCGCCCGGCCACCCAGTACAAGGCCGCCGCCCCCGACCTGAGCATCCGTGCCTTCCGCGACGAGGTCATCGCCGCCATCGGCACCAAGAACCTGGTCGACGTGCGCAGCCCCGACGAGTTCTCCGGCAAGATCCTGGCTCCCGCGCACCTGCCGCAGGAGCAGTCGCAGCGCCCCGGCCACATCCCCGGCGCGATCAACGTGCCGTGGTCGAAGGCCGCGAACGAGGACGGCACCTTCCGTTCCGATGCCGAGCTCGCCGAGCTCTACAAGGACGCGGGCCTGGACGGCGAGAAGGAGACCATCGCCTACTGCCGCATCGGTGAGCGTTCCTCGCACACCTGGTTCGTGCTGCAGGAGCTGCTCGGCCACCAGAACGTCAAGAACTACGACGGCAGCTGGACCGAATACGGTTCGCTCGTCGGTGCACCTATCGAGTTGGGAGCGTAATCAACATGTGTGCAGCACCTACCCAGGGACAGGCCATCCCGGCCGGCGTCGACGTGGAGAAGGAGACGGTCATCACCGGCCGCGTCCTGAGCACCGACGGTCAGCCGGTCGGCGGCGCGTTCGTGCGCCTGCTCGACGGCAACGGTGACTTCACCGCCGAGGTCGTGGCGTCGGGCACCGGTGACTTCCGCTTCTTCGCCGCACCGGGTTCGTGGACCCTGCGCGCGCTGTCGGCGTCGGGCAACGGTTCGGCCGAGGTCCGCCCCGAGGGCGCGGGCATCCACTCGGTCGACGTCGCGGTCGCCAAGTAAGTCCTCACAACGGCCCTGGTAGTTCCTGTGCGGGAACTACCAGGGTCGTTTTCGTATCTCGGTCGCGGGGTCGCTAGACTTCGATCCGTGGTCCTCTTCTTCGAGATTCTCCTCATCGCCGTGTCGATCCTCATCGGCTGGTTCGGCCTGTACGTCTTCTACCGGCTGTTCACCGAGTCATGAGCGTCAGTGGCCGGAGGCGGCAGCGCAGTGTAACCACGCAGGCCACAGCTCATGGCTCCATGGAGTCGGTGTCATGAGCGGGCTCGCGAGCGAGGGTTCCGATCCGGCCGAGCGAGCGAGCGAAGTACCAGGCGCTCCGGCCGAGCGTCGCAGCGGCGACGAGGCGGTCAACGTCGCCGCCGAAAGAGCGAAAGAGACCGGCGTCCGAAACATTTCGGTCCTGCCGGGACTTCCGCTGCCCGAGGACACCGCGAATCTGCGCGAAGGTCCCGATCTGAACCACGCCATGCTCGCCCTGTTGCCGATGGTCGGTGTGTGGCGCGGCGAGGGCGAAGGCCACCACCCCGCCGACGGCGACTACCGCTTCGGGCAGCAGATCGTCGTCTCCCACGACGGTGGCGACTACCTGGTCTGGGAGTCGCAGACCTGGAAGCTCGACACCGAGGGCAACTACGAGCGCCCCGACCTGCGTGAGAGCGGGTACTGGCGGGTCGGCACCGACGCCGACACCGAAATGCTCGAACTGCTGCTCACCCACAGCTCCGGCGTCGTCGAACTGTTCTACGGCACCGCCCGCACCCAGTCGTCCTGGGAACTGGCCACCGACGTGGTGATCCGCAGCCAGTCCGGCGCTGTCGTCGGCGGCGCGAAACGTCTGTACGGCATCGTCGAAGGTGGCGACCTGGCCTACGTCGAGGAACGAGTCGACCCCGACGGCGCGCTCATCCCCCGTTTGTCTGCCCGTTTGCAGCGCTACATCGGCTGAGGATTCCCGGGGTCCCACCCTGCTCCCGGGTTGGGAGCACAATCGTTCAGCTGCGTTCCTTGGCGGTGGTCAAGTCGATGTCGATGTCGAACGGGGAAACGGTCTTCAACCGCTCGTGGTAGATCCCGACCGGGACGTAGCAGGTGGAGACGGTATCCAGCTCATAGGCGTAGACCACGACACGGTCGTCCGAGCTGCGTTCGACCCGCCAGAAGTGGGGAATGCCCGCCCGCGCGTACTTTCCTGGTTTGGTGTCCCGATCGCGCTCCTCCGAGTCAGGAGACACCACCTCGACTGCGAGCACGAGGTCGTCGGCGAAGTAGTAGCTCTCCGGCTCGGGGCGGTCGAACGCCTCGGAAGTAACAACGAGTACGTCAGGTTCGGGCATCTGCCGCGGCCCGAGCCGCACCGCCATCTCCCGGTCGGCCCGCAAACCCTCGGGTGCCTGTGCGTCGAGTGCCAAACGGAACATGTCCAGTACCTGCCGGTGCCATTTCCGCTGCGGACTCACGAAAACAAGACCCCCGTCGATCAACTCGGTGTGCTTGGGCAGGTCGCGCATCTGGAGAAAGTCGTCAACGGTGAAGCCACCGCTCGGCGGAATCGGCCAGTCGCGCACCGGGTCGACGGTCATGCACTCATCGTAGCGGCTGATACCACCTCCGAGCAGGGCGATTTCCCCGCCCCGAACATGGAGCGACCCCCGAGCCGTACCGTCTCGTTCCGGAGAACGTGGCGGTCCCGGGTGGATAGTCCGGGGGCTCGGGGGTCGGGTGTCTGCCTGGGATTCGCTCAGCGCACCGCTGGGGAATCTCCCACAGGGGTGCTGCTAGCGGGCAGCCACCTCACGCATCCGTTGAACATACATTCTTCAGACCACCTCCTCTCTTGTGTACCGATGAATCTAGCGGGCCGCCGCGAGGTCGGCAATTGATTTTTCGAGGGCTCTGACCTGCGTAGATCGCTTCACTGACCGGACAGCGACCGACGCTCGACACGGCACGCCCCGGTGCGGTCCACTGTGACGACCGTGTCGGCGCGGTGGTCGGCGGGCAGCTGATGGGTGACCACGACGACGCGGCGGCGCGGCGCCACCAGACCGCTGTCGGAGTCGAGCAGATCGCGCAGGAGCTGTTCGCCCTCGGCGGCGGAGAGGTGTTCGGTCGGCTCGTCGAGCAGCAGGGTGTCGGCTGGCGAGATGATCGCCCGCGCCAGCAGCAGCCGCCTGCGCTGACCACCCGAGACAGCGGCCGCCCCCGCCGTCAGCGCGGTGTGCACGCCCTGCGGCAGGGTCTCCAGCCAGGCGCCGAGACCGACCGTGCGCAGGGCACTTTCGGCCTCGTCCTCGGTGAGATCACCGCGCGCGACCCGCAGGTTCTCGAGGATCGACGTCCCGAACAGGTGCGCGTCCTCGGCGAAGAAGGTGACCCCCGCACGCGGAGTATCGAACAACCCGGCCCAGCTCATCAGCAGGGTCGTCTTCCCCGCCCCGCTCGCCCCGACCACGGCGATCCGCTGCCCCGCAGGTAACGCGAGCGGCAAACGGTGTCCCGCACCCGGCGCCCCGACCGACGAGTCCGCCCGGGTGGGCGAGTGCTGTGAAGGGGGTGGGGTGGTGGCGAGGGAGCGGAGGCGGTGGAGGGCTGCGCGGGAGGTGGTGAGGGTGGTTGCCGCTGCGGGGAGGGTGGCGACGGATTCGAAAGCTGAAAGGGGGACCAGCACCAGGATGGTGAGGGCCATGGGGGTCATTCCGCCGGGGAGGCCGCCGGTCGGGCCGTAGGCGGCGATGCCGACCAGCAGGGCGCCGAGGGCGCTGATGCCGATCGACAGCGGGGTCGCGGCGGCGGCCCACGCGCTGCGCGAGGCGGCGGAGTCCTCGGCGGCGACCGCGCGCGTGGAGGCCTGTTCCGCCACTGCCAGCGTCGCGTCCAACCGTCCGGCGACCCGCAGTTCGGGCGCGTGATCGAGCACGGTGAGCGCCTCGGCGGTGAATTCGCCCCGGTCCCGCCGCACCGCGCGCTCGGCGTCCCGCCCCGCCACCGCCGACAACCACGGTGCCGCCACCCCCGACACCGCGAGTGCCGCGGCGAGAACGGCGGCGGCGGTCACGGAGATGGTCGCGATCAGCCCGACCGCGGCCACCGACAGGATCACCGCCACGGCCACGGGGACGAACACCCGCACCACCACGGCGCCGAGGTCATCGATGTCGGCCCCCACCCGTGCCAGCAGATCTCCGCGCCGCAAGTCGCCCCAGCGCGCGCTGCTGTCGACGCCCGCCCCGCCGGGCCCGGCCGAGCCGCCTTCGATCGCCTCGGCTGTCCGGTCACGCCACCGCCAGATGTCGGAGTGGGCGAGGGTGCGGTAGACCGTGGTGCGCGCTGTCGTCATGGCCCGCAAGGCGACGTCGTGGGTGGCCAGCCGTTCCAGGTACCGCGCGAGGCCCCGCGAGATACCGAGCGCCCGCACCGCCGTCACCGCCACACTCAGATGGAGCACAGGCGGCATCTCCCAGGCCCTTGCGATCAACCACGCCGCGAGCGCCGCCAGCCCCAGCCCGCTCCCCAGCGCCAGCACACCCCACGCCACCGCGACCGCCACCCGCCACGGTGACAGCCCCAGCAGACGCCACATCGCCCGCAGATCCGCGATCACAACACCCTCCCACCCGTACCGCCTCGCCAATCCTCCCACCGCGAACTGGCGCTATCGGCATCACCGGCTCCCACCGCAGCCGACCTCGACAACCGCAGCTCGCCGCTCGCCGAACACACAGTCCCCCGCTCCTCAGCCCGCACAGCCCCTCGCTCACCGCTGATCGCGCACGCATGCGCCCGCTCCTCAGCCTTCGCCGCCCCTCGCCCATCGTCGGTCGCACACGCATCCACCCGCCGCTCAGCCTTCACTGAGCCCCGCCCATCGCCGGTCGCGTACACATACACCGGCTTTTCAGCACTCACAGCCACTCGGTCACCGCCGGTCACGCACGCGCGCACCCACCCCTCAGCGTTCTCCGCCCCTCGCCCATCGCTGGTTGCATACGCATGCGCCCGCTTCTCAGCACTCACAGCCACTCGGTCACCGCCGGTCACGCACGCGCGCACCCACCCCTCAGCGTTCACTGCCCCTCGCCCATCGCCGGTCGCACACGCGTGCACCCGCCCCTCAGCACTCACAGCCACTCGGTCATCACCGGTCACACACATGCGCCCACTCCTGAGCGGTCGTGGCCGACGGACGTCCGGCACCTACCCCGACGACCTCGACCACCACGTCCGCGGCGGCCAGGATCGTCGGGCGGTGGGCGACGACGACCACGGTCGCGCCTTCGGCGGCTAGGGCGCGCAGGGTGGTGAGGACGCGCTGTTCGCTCGTCGCGTCGAGGTGGGCGGTCGGTTCGTCGAGGAGCAGGATCGGGCGGTGGGCGGCGAGGGTGCGGGTGAGGGCCAGGCGCTGGCGTTGGCCGAGCGACAGGCCGGTGCCGCCCTGGCCGAGCAC
Organism: Nocardia caishijiensis NBRC 108228; assembly: GCF_001612825.1. GTDB lineage: Bacteria > Actinomycetota > Actinomycetes > Mycobacteriales > Mycobacteriaceae > Nocardia > Nocardia caishijiensis. The sequence goes on from NZ_BDBE01000044.1 coordinate 8,721, forward strand.
GGTATCCCAGCGCTGTGGGAGTTCGTCGAGGACTCCGTCGAATCCTGTTGCGGCGCTGGTCTGTTCCAGCCGATCGAGGTCGGCGGCGGTGCCAGGCGCACCGAGCAGTTCGATGTTCTCGCGCAGGGTGCCCGGGACCAGCACCGGGCGCTGCGGCAACCAGGCGACGCGCGCCCACCGATCGTCGTCGTCGAGGTCGCGGACATCGGTTCCGTCGATGAGCACCGCCCCACTGTCGGGTTCGATCAGTCCCAGAATCGCTTGCAGCGTGGTCGATTTCCCGCAGCCGTTCGGTCCGGTCAGCACGGTCACCGCGCCCGGCATCAGCTCAGCGGACAGCCGGTGCGGTGCGGTTCCGCTTCGCGCGGCGACGGTCAAGTCGCGCAAATGAATTCGCGATCCACTCGGGCCACCGCCGGACTCCACTGCGCCAGCGGGCCGCTCCACCTGCACCGCACAGCTGTCCGCCGAAACCGGATCCACCCGCACGGCACCGCCGTCCGCCGAAACCGAGGGCTGCCCGACCGACGGGCTCCGCTGCCGCGCGCCGACCGAATCGAGCACGGCGAAGGCTCGCTCCCCGGCCGCCATCCCGTCTTGCGCCGCGTGGAACTTCTCCCCCACCTGACGAAGCGGCCAGTACACCTCCGGCGCGAGAATCAAGGCGACCAGCCCGGCGTAGAGCGTCATCTCCCCGAACACCAGCCGCAAGCCGATGGCCACCGCGATCAGCGCGACGCTCAGCGTGGCCAGTCCCTCGAGCACCATCGAGGACAGGAACGCCATCCGCAACGACTGCATGGTCCGCTGCCGGAGCGAATCCCCGAGGGCCGCCACCTGTTTCGCCATGCCGCTCACGCCCGGGCCTTCGCGCCCGAGTGCCCGCAGCGTCGGCATTCCGGCGAACAGGTCCAGAATCTGATCCGACAGCCGGGTGCTCGCGGCGAGGGTCGCCTTGGCGCGACCCTGGGTGAGCAGTCCGATGAGCACCATGAACAGCGGGATCAGCGGCACCGTGACGACGGCGATCAGGGCCGACGTCGGATCGTGAAAAGCGATGACCACCAGCACGATCGGCGGCACCAGGCAGGCAAGCAGCAACGCGGGCAGGTACCCGGTGAACCACCCGCGCAACCCGTCGAGCCCGTTGCCGACCACCACCGCGAGCTCGGTGCGGCGCGCGTCGAGTTCACGGGGGCGGAGTTGCGCCCCCGCCCGCAGCACACTGTTCTCCAGTTCGGCGACCACGGCGCTGCCCGCGCGATGGGCGAGCCGCGCCTGCCACCAACTCGCCACCCCACGAACCGCGACAACGACACCGAGCACGACCAGTTCGGTCGTCCACGAACCGAAGTCACGCCGTGCCGGATCCGTGATGACCCCGGCGAGCACCCGCGCCAACAGCACCGCCATCACCACGATGGTCCCGGTGATGACCAGCGCGATCAGCACCGAGACCACCAGATGCGGCCGCGCCGATCGCGCATAGCGCAGCAACCTCGGGTCGATCGGCCCGCGCACCCGCCGCGCGTCCGATTCGTGTCCTACCTCCGTGACCTGAGTTCCGGCGTGGGTTCCAGGCGCCCCCGCCGAATCGTCGAGCGCGCCCATCACCTCACTCCTTACCGACGAACGGAAGTCCGGTGTGCGCCGGGATCTGGCCGACGGTGAGCCGCTTGCGGAACACCCAGTACGTCCACCCCTGGTAGATCAGCACCACCGGCGTGGCGAGCAGCGCGGCCCAGCTCATCACCTTCAGCGTGTACGGCGAGGACGACGCGTTGTCGATGGTCAGGTCGAACATCGGGCTGATGGTGGAGGGCAGCACGTTCGGGTACATCGAGCCGACGATGAGCGCGGTCGCCGCGATCACCGTCAGCGTGGTGCCGACGAAGGCCCAGCCGTCGCGTCCGAGCGTGTTCGCCGCGGCGGCGACGGCGAGTCCGAGCACGGCCGCGCCCAGTGCCGCCCAGGTCCAGCCGGTGCCGTAGGCGAGCTGCGTCCACAGCCCGAACCCGCCGACGACCAGCGCGGTCGGCGCGAGCAGCAGCCGGACCACCCGCTCGGCGTCCGCGCGCACCTCCTCACCGGTTTTGAGGACCAGGAACACCGCGCCGTGCAGCAGGAACAGGGTGCCGGTGGCGAGCCCGCCGAGCAGGGCGTACGGGCTGAACAGGTCCCCCACCGAGCCGACGATCTGATGGTCTTCGTTCAACGGCACACCGCGCACCAGATTCGCGAACACCCATCCCCAGGCCAGTGCCGGAATCCAGGAACCGATCCCGATGCCGCGATCGCACCACGCCCGCCACGTCGGATCGTTGATCTTGGCGCGGTACTCGATCGCGCAGATCCGCAGGATCAACGCGACGAGCAACAGCAGCAACGCCAGGTAGAACCCGGAGAACAGACTCGCGTACCACTCGGGGAACGCCGCGAACATGGCACCGGCCGCGGTGATCAACCAGACCTCGTTGCCGTCCCACACGGGTCCGATGGTGTTGAGCACCACGCGCCGTCGGGTGTCGGACCCCTTGCCGAGGATCGGCATGAGCATTCCGACGCCGAAGTCGAAACCCTCGAGCACGAAGTAGCCGGTGAACAGCACGCCGATCAGGATGAACCAGAACAGTTGCAGACTCATCGCCGTCTCCTAGTACGCGAAGGACAGTTGTTCATCGGCGGGCGGACCATCGTGACGCGCCGGTTCGTCGGGTCCGGCGATCGTGTAGCGGCGGATCAGGTAGAACCACACCGCCGCGAGCACACCGTAGAGCAGCGTGAACACGATCAGTGAGAACAACACCGTGCCCGGCGCGTGCTCGGAGACCGCCTGTTGCACCGTCATCCGGATGTTCGGGTCGCCGGTGGGGTTGGGCACGATCGCCCACGGCTGGCGTCCCATCTCGGTGAACACCCAGCCCGCGCTGTTGGCGAGGAACGGTGCCGGGATGGCGAGCAGGCTCAGCCACGAGTACCAGCGCTGGTCGGGAACACGCCCGCCCCTGGTCATCCAGAATCCGACGAACAGCAGCAGCACCGACCCGGCGGCCAGCCCGATCATGGCGCGGAAGGACCAGTACGTGACGAACAGATTGGGGCGGTAGTCGCCCGGACCGTATTTCACGTTGTAGGTCTTCTGCAGGTCGACGACACCGTCGAGGGTCACGCCGTCGAATTTGCCTTCGGCGAGATAGGGCAGCACGTACGGCACTTTCAGCACGTGCACGACGCTGTCGCAATTGTTGTGCGTGCCGACGGTGAGAACGGAGAAGTCCGGATCGGTCTCGGTGTGGCACAACGATTCCGCCGACGCCATTTTCATCGGTTGCTGTTCGAACATCAGCTTGCCCTGGATGTCGCCGGTGAGCAGCACCGCGCTCCCGGCCACCGCGATGACGACCAGTGACGCGCGGGCGGCGGGCCGCCACATCGTGCGCGCCTGCTCGAGTTTGTCCGCGTCGCCACTGCGCGCGTTGCGCACCATCCACCAACCGGCGATACCGGCGACGAAAGTGCCTGCGGTGAGAAAGGATCCGGCGACGACATGGGGGAACGCGGCCAGCGTCGTGTTGTTGGTGAGCAGCGCCCAGATGCTCTCCAGTTCGGCGCGCCCGGTCTCGGGGTTGTACCTGGCGCCGACGGGGTGCTGCATGAACGAGTTGGCGGCGACGATGAAATAGGCCGAGGCGTTCACCCCGATCGCGACCATCCAGATGGTCGCCAGGTGAACGAGTTTCGGCAACCGCGTCCAGCCGAACACCCACAGGCCGATGAAGGTCGATTCCATGAAGAAGGCGACCAGCGCTTCCAGCGCCAAGGGTGCGCCGAACACGTCACCGATGAAGCGGGAGTATTCGCTCCAGTTCATCCCGAACTGGAATTCCTGCACGATGCCGGTGGCGACGCCGAGGGCGAAGTTGATCAGGAACAGTTTCCCGAAGAATTTGGTGAGCCGGTACCACTTCTCGTCACCGGTGACGACCCACGCCGTCTGCATCATGGCGATCAGCGGCGCCAATCCGATGGTGAGCGGAACGAAGACGAAGTGATAGACCGTGGTGATTCCGAATTGCCACCGGGAGATGTCCAGGGTGTCCATCCGGCCTCCATCCTCTACTACGACGTCTCGTAGTAGAGAGTACGCGTACGGATACCCCGATCAAGGGTGACAACCGCCACGACTCGACGCAGGGGCGCGCCCACCCGCGCCCCCGTGGGCGCTCACCAGTCGCCGATGGTCCCCGGCCGGTCGATCCCCGCGTCGACCATGTCCTTGATCTCCTCGACATTGTCGTGCGCGGACAGCCGCACACCGTCGAGCTGGTTCACCCTCGCCGCCAGCGTCACGCTCGACAGCAGCCAGATGCTGTCGCAATCGAACAGATCAGCGGTGAAGATCGACTGGTACTTGCACTCCCAGCCCTTCTTCTCCGCCACCGTGAACAGCGCCCGCTGGGTGACGCCCGGCAGCACACCGATCTTGGCGGGCGGGGTGATGAGCTGCTTGTCGCGCGCGATCACCACGGTCGAGCGCGGACCCTCCAGCACCCGGTGTTCGGTGCTGTGGAAGATCACGTCGTCGGCGCCCATCCGCCGGGCGAACCGCAGCGCGGCCATGTTCGTCGCGTACGACAGCGTCTTCGCGCCGAGCAGCTGCCACGGCGCCGCCTGCGCCAGGTCGACGGAGATGCCTCGGGCCAGCGAGATCACCTTCACGCCCTCGGCGCGCGCCTGCGCGACCCGCGCGGACACCGGGGAGACGAGCACGTACGCGGTCGGCGTCGGTTCGTCGGGCACCAGGCCGGAGCCGGGGGTGTCGAGTTCGGAGTCGCGACCACGGGTGTAGATCAGGCGAAGCACGCCCTCTTCCTCCGCGCCCCACTCCTTGACCGCCAGCTCGACCGCGCTGCGCCACTTCGCCAGCCCCGGCTCGGGCAGCTCGAGCGCCTGGGCCGAGCGGCGCAGCCGGGCCAGGTGGAATTCCAGCGCGGTGGCCGTGCCGCCGCGCACCAATATCGTTTCGAACACACCGTCGCCGCGCAGCGCTCCGATGTCGTCGGCATACAACGACGGCGTGTTCGCGTCGGCGACCACACCGTCGAGTGTCACAAGAACCCGTTCTCCCATGTGACGAGCGTAGGCGTTATCGCTCCGTTATGCCTACGGCTGCCGCGGATCCGACGCGGCCCGACCGCCCACCCTCGGCGCGTGCGGGCGGACACGCCTACAGTGGTGGTGTGTCCGTGGACGTCGCCCCCAGTCCTGTTCTCCAAACCCCTGGCGCCGTCGCGGGCGCGCCGGGCTCCCCGGATGCCGCGGTCGCATGGCATTACGGTGACCCGTTCGGCGAGCAGAAGGCCGCCGCGCGGCGCGTCGCCGTCGTCGACCGCTCGCATCGCAGCGTGTCCCGGATCACCGGGGCCGAGCGCTTGAGCTGGTTGCACACCATCACCAGTCAGCACATCGCGGCACTGCCCGACGGCCACAGCGCCGAATCGCTGGACCTGGACCTCAACGGTCGCGTGCAGCACCACTTCGTGCTCACCGACCTCGACGGCACGGTCTGGCTCGACACCGAGGGCGAGCGCGGCACCGAGTTGCTCGCCTTCCTGCAGAAGATGGTGTTCTGGGCCGATGCCAAGCCCGAGGCCGCCGATCTCGCCGTCCTGAGCCTGCTCGGTCCGGAGACCGCCACCCTGCTCCCCGCCCTCGGCCTCGGCGAGCTGCCGGGGCTGTACGTGGCCGTCGCGGTGCCCGGCGGCGGATTCCTGCGCCGGATGCCCGGCGATTCCTTCGACCTGCTCGTGCCCCGCGCCGACCTCTCCACCTGGTGGACGACCCTCACCTCGGCCGGTGCTCGCCCGGCGGGCATGTGGGCCTACGAGGCACTGCGCGTGGCCGCCCTGCGTCCGCGCGTCGGCGTCGACACCGACGAGCGGACCATCCCGCACGAGGCCCGCTGGATCGGCGGTATCGACGAGCAGGGCGCGGTGCACCTGAACAAGGGCTGCTATCGCGGCCAGGAAACCGTCGCGCGCGTGCACAACCTGGGCAAACCACCGCGCAACCTGGTGCTGCTCCACCTCGACGGTTCCGCCGACGAACGACCGTCGACCGGTGACGACGTCACCGCGGGCGGGCGCACCGTCGGTCGGCTCGGCACCGTCGTCGACCACTACGAACTCGGCCCGATCGCCCTGGCCCTGGTGAAACGATCCGTCCCGGCGGGCACCGAACTCGTGGTCGGCAGCATGGCCGCCGCCATCGACCCCGACTCGATTCCCTCGGACGAGGGCGTACAAGCCGGGCGGGCCGCCGTCGACCGTCTGCGTGGTCGATGAGTCGCCCGCCGCTGCGCGCCGGGGACACCGGCCGCGTCGAGGCCGTGTGCGTGGTGCACGCCGAACTCGAGGTGCGCACCCGGGTGGGTCGCACCGCCATCGACAAGCGGCCCGTCGCGGGCCGGGTCGGCGTGCGCGCGCTCGGACTCGACGGTGATCACGTGTGCGACACCGTCAACCACGGCGGTGTGCACCAGGCCGTCTACGCCTACGCCGAGGACGACGCCCGGCGCTGGGCCGACGAACTCGACCGCGACCTGCCCGCCGGGTGGTTCGGCGAGAACCTGCGCGTCACCGGTCTGCCGCTCAGCGACGCGGTGTTCGGTGCCCGCTTCGCGATCGGCGACACCCTGCTCGAGGTGAGCGGACCGCGCGTCCCGTGCGCGACCTTCCAGCAGTGGTCCGGCGAGAAGCAGTGGGTGAAACGCTTCGCGCTGCGCGCCGACACCGGCACCTACTTCCGGGTGCTCACCGAGGGCACGATCGGCGCGGGCGACGAGGTTCGGGTGGTGCACGTCCCGGCCCACGGCATCACCGTGCGCGACCTGTTCACCGGCGCCGACCCCGCCCTGCTCACCCGCCTGCGCACGGAGGAACCGACCATCTCCGACGACATCCGCATGCAGATCGACCGGCACACCAGGAAACGATCCGTGGAGGTCCGGGCGTGAGCGCGCGAGTTCGCGTCAGCACGCAGGGCGCCCGAGCACCCCGGAGGGACACCGCATGAGCGTCGAACTGGTCGAGGTGGTGCGGTCGGGTTTCCGTGAGTGCGTGCACCGGGGTTCGGTCGTCGTGCTCGACGCCGACGGCACCGCAACCGTCGAGCTCGGCGAAGTACACGGCCCGATCTTCCCTCGGTCGACGAACAAACCCATGCAGGCACTCACCCTGCTGCGCAACGGTTTCGAGCCCGTCGACGACGACGAACTCGCCGTCACCACCGCCTCCCACTTCGGCGAGCCCGATCACGTCGCCCTGGTCACCCGCCTGCTCGAGCGCTTCGGCCACACCCCCGACGACCTCGCCTGCCCACCCGACCTGCCGTTCGAGGAGAACGCCCGCGCCGCCGCCATCACCGGCGCGGGCCGCAGCCCGCTGTACATGAACTGCTCCGGCAAACACGCCGCGATGCTGGCGACCTGCGCGATCAACGGCTGGCCGCGCACCGGATACCTCGACCTCGAACACCCCTTGCAACAGGCGGTTCTCGCCACCATCGCCGACGTCACCGGCGAACCCGAGACCGACCTGGGGATCGACGGTTGCGGCCTGCCGATCGTCCCCGTCTCGCTGATCAATCTGGCGCGCGCGTTCGCGACGTTCACCACCGCCGAGCCCGGCACCGACGAACGCCGGATCGCCGACGCCGTGCGGAGCAATCCGCGAGTGATTTCCGGCACGAACGGTCCCGATCTGCTGGCGATGTCGGCCACGCCCGGACTGTTCTGCAAGATCGGTGCCGACGGCGTGCACGCGGGTGCGCTGCCCGACGGACGGGCCTTCGCCTACAAGATCGATGACGGTCACGACCGTGCCCGAATGCCCCTGACGCTGGCGATTCTGCGCGAACTCGGCATCGAATGGACCGACGAGCACACCGACCTCGCGGCCACCGCGGTCCTCGGGGGCGACGCCCGCGTGGGGGTGATCCGGGCGATCCCCGGAGTGCTCTGACACCCGTTCGACAGCTCTTCACCCACTCCTGGGAGCGCGACCGCCTGACACACGCTAAAGTGTCTGTCAGGAAGAGTATTAATTCGAACGGGGCCGCCAACAAACCCCAGGCCGCCCCGCAGTGACGCGAGGGGGTCAGCCATGGGCCGTGGCCGGGCTAAGGCAAAGCAGACCAAAGTCGCACGTGAGCTCAAGTACAGCTCCGCGCCGACCGACTTCGCGAGCCTTCAGCGCGAGCTGGCGGATAGCACTCCGCTCCACTCCCGAGGGAGTGGTGGCGTGCTATCCGACGAGCACGACGCAGATGATTCGCCGTCCCGTTGGAACAACGAGGACGACGACTACGACAGCTGGCGTCGCTGACCGAACGCCGGTGAAGGGGGAGGCTCGTGGTGGCCTCCCCCTTCAGCCGTTGTTCCGCGCAGCGCCGCAGGCTCGCAGCAGTACGGCGAACATCCGAATACACGAACGAGCGTCCTGTGCACCCACAGGACGCTCGTCGTGTTCGCCAGGCTCGAGACCCCGACCTCCTCGAGTGGCAGACCCTACGTCTGTCGGGTAACCGTGCAGGCCGGTCGGCAAACCCCTGAACGCGACAAAGCCGGGCCGCGCTGGGCGGCCCGGCTTTCGTCGTCGGTGATCAGAACCTGGGGTGGTCGCCCAGCAGCACCGCGCGCGGCGCGTCGGCGTCGGCGGCCTTCTTGACCTGACCCAGCGTCCAGCAGTCGATGTGGCGGGCGGTGAGCACCGCCAGTGCGCGATCGGCGTCCTCGGGGGCGACGATCGCGACCATGCCGACGCCCATGTTGAACGTCTTCTCCATCTCGAGCCGTTCGACGCGGCCGCGCTGGGCGATCATCTTGAACACCGGCGCCGGGTTCCAGGTGCCGCGATCCAGTTCGGCGACCAGGCCCGCGGGCAGCACGCGCGCCAGGTTGGCGGCCAGGCCACCGCCGGTGACGTGCGAGAAGGTGCGCACATCGGTTTCGGCGATCAGCGCCAGGCAGTCCTTGGCGTAGATGCGGGTCGGCTCGAGCAGTTCCTCACCGAGGGTGCGGCCGAATTCCTCGACGTACCCGGTGAGCGACATGCGGTCGATGTCGAGCAGCACCTTGCGGGCCAGGCTGTAGCCGTTGGAGTGCAGACCGGACGAACCCATGGCGATCACGACGTCGCCCGGGCGCACCCGGTCGGGGCCGAGCACGGAGTCGGCCTCGACCACACCGACACCGGTGGCCGACAGGTCGTAGTCGTCGGGGTCCATCAGACCAGGGTGTTCGGCGGTTTCGCCACCGAGCAGCGCGCAGCCCGCCTTGATGCAGCCTTCGGCGATGCCGGAGACCAGTTCGGCGACCTTCTCCGGGACGACCTTGCCGATGGCGATGTAGTCCTGCAGGAACAGCGGCTCGGCGCCGCACACCACCAGGTCGTCGACGACCATGGCGACCAGGTCGAGCCCGACGGTGTCGTGCTTGTCCAGCGCCTGCGCGACGGCGATCTTGGTGCCCACCCCGTCGGTCGACGCGGCGAGCAGCGGCTCCCGGTACCCGCCCTTGAGCGCGAACAACCCGGCAAACCCGCCGATCCCACCCTGCACCTCGGGTCGGCTGGCCTTCTTCGCCAATGGTCCGAACAATTCGACGGCGCGGTCACCGGCTTCGATGCTCACGCCCGCGGCGGCATAGGAAGCGCCTGCACCGCTGGGTGTCTGTTCAGTCATTGTGGGGAAAGCTCCAAACCGAATCGGCGGATAGATGCACACCAACTCTAAGTGATCCACCCGCCTCTCCGTCGTGCGGCTCCTCGCTGGTCTTCGGCAGCCGACCTCAGCCCGCCGCCAGGTCGGTGCGGCGGCGGCGTTGTTCTACCGGGTCGGGGACGGGGACGGCGGCGACCAGGCGCTGGGTGTATTCGTGGCGTGGGTTGCGCAGGATCTGTTCGTTGTCGCCTTCCTCGACGCAGGTTCCGTTGCGCAGCACCATGATCCGGTCGGCCAGCTGGTCGACGACGGCGAGGTCGTGGCTGATGAACAGACAGGCCCAGCCGCAGCCGCGCTGCAGTTCGGCGAACAGCTCGAGGACCGCCGCCTGCACCGACACGTCGAGGGCGCTGGTCGGTTCGTCCGCGACGAGCAGGTCGGGGTCGAGGACGAGGGCGCGGGCGAGGCTGGCCCGCTGACGCTGCCCACCGGACAACTCGTGCGGGTACCGGTTCTCGGTACCGGCGGGCAGGTGCACGTCGTCGAGCATGTGCCGGACGCGTTCGCGGATGCTCGCCTTGTCGCCGACCCCGTGCACGACGAGCGGTTCGGCCACGCACTCACCGACCGTCAGGCGCGGGTTCAGTGAGCCCGCCGGGTCCTGGAACACGAACCCGAACCGCCGCCGGATCGGGCGCAGTTTGCGCTGGGACAGGTCGGCGATGTCCTGCCCCCGGATCAGCACCTGACCCTCGGTCGGCCGTTGCAACGCCGCGACGCACCGACCGATGGTCGACTTGCCCGACCCCGATTCGCCGACCAGCCCGAGCGTCTCCCCCGGCCGGATCTGCAGACTCACGGTGTCGACGGCCCGGAACGGCGGTCGCCCGAACGGCCCGGGGAACGTGACGACCAGATCGCGCACATCGAGCACCGGCTCCACGGTCCGGTCCGGCGTGGGCCGCGCCGTCGCCGACCCCAGATGCGGTACCGCGTCGAGCAGCGCGCGCGTGTACTCGGCCCGCGGACTGGCGAACAGTTCGTGCACCGGTGCCTGTTCCACCACCTCACCCGCGCGCATCACCACCACTCGGTCGGCGAGGTCGGCGACCACGCCCATGTTGTGGGTGATGAGCACGATCGCGCTGCCGAGCCGGTCGCGCAGGTCCCGCAGCAGGTCGAGGATCTCGGCCTGCACGGTGACGTCGAGCGCGGTGGTCGGCTCGTCGGCGATGATCACCTTGGGTTCGCACGAGATGGCGATGGCGATCATCACGCGCTGCTTCTGCCCACCCGAGAGCTGATGCGGGTAGTAGTCGACCCGATGTTCCGGATCGGGCAACCCGACCGACCGCAGCAGCTCTACCGCCTTGGCGCGCGCCGCTTTCCGGCTCGTCCCGCTGTGCGCGCGCAGCGCTTCACAGATCTGGAACCCGACGGTGAACAGCGGGTCGAGCGCGCGGGCGGGCTCCTGGAACACCATCGACACCTCGCCGCCGCGCAGGGCGGTGAGTTGCTTCTCGGTCATCGCGGTGACCGGTCGATCGCCGATGGTCACCAGCCCACGCACCGACGCCGAATGCGGCAGCAACCCGATCGCCGTGCGCGAGCTCACCGACTTGCCCGACCCGGACTCACCGACGATGGCGAGCACCTCACCGGGAAACACCTCGTAGGACACGTCGCGGACCGCGTGCACCGGGCCCGCGTCGGTCGTGAAGGTGACCGACAGACCGGCCACGGCCAGCGCCGAGGTCTTCTCACTCATCGACGGACTCCTTCGAGGTGACCGCACGCCTGGTGCGCAGCAACGGATTCAGCGATTCGTCGAGACTCTCCCCGACCAGCGTCATCCCGAGGACCACGAGCACGATGGCCGTGCCGGGGAAGATGGAGGTCCACCAGATGCCGTTGGACACATCGTTGAGCGCCTTGTTCAGGTCGTAACCCCATTCGGCGGCCTGGGTCGGTTCGATACCGAATCCGAGGAAGCCGAGCGCGGCGAGGGTGAGGATGGCGTCGGCCGCGTTGATGGTGACGATCACCGGCAGCGACCCGGTGACGTTGGACAGGATGTGGCGGAACATGATTCGCGCCGTCGACGCGCCGGTCACCCGCGCCGCGTCCACATAGGGTTCCGTCTTCACCGCCACCGTCGCGTTGCGCACCACCCGGAAGTACTGCGGCACATACACAACGGTGATCGCGATCGCCGCCGACAGCATGCCGCCCAGACTGCTCGACGTGCCGCCCGCGATCACGATCGACACGACGATGGCCAGCAGCAGCGACGGGAACGCGTAGATCGCGTCCATCACCAACACCAGCACCCGGTCGACCCACCGGCCCACATACCCGGACAGCAATCCGAGCGGCACCCCGACCAGCAGCGACAATGTCACCGCGATCGCGATGACCAGCAGCGCGGTGCGGGCACCGTACAGCACCCGCGACAGCACGTCCTCGCTGCGTACCGAGGTGCCGAACCAGTGCTCGGCCGACGGCCCCTGCTGCGAGGCGAAAGCCACACCGTCGGAACTGTTCTGGGCCAGGTCGTAAGGTGCGAGCAACGGCGCGAACGCCGCGACAAGGACGAACCCCACCACCAACACCAGCCCGATGATGAGCGTGACCCGTTGCATCCCAGCAGTTTTCGACAACAGCTCGGCGCCGGGCAGACGCCTGCGTTCGGTGATCGCCGTACTCATCAGAACCTCACCCTCGGATCGATCAGTGCGACAACGGCGTCGACCACGAAACTCATCACCGCGACGAGCAGCGCGATGAACGCCACGATGCCCTGCACCGCGATGAAGTCACGCGCCCGCAGGTACTCGGCGAGCTGATAACCCAGGCCCTTCCATTCGAAGGTGGTCTCGGTGAGTACCGCGCCGCCGAGCATCATGGCGATGCACATGCCCATCACCGTGATGATCGGAATGAGCGCGTTGCGCACCGCGTGCCGCCCGGTGACCACCCGCGAGGACAACCCGCGCGCCCGCGCCGCCTCGACGTAGTCGCTGCGCAGGGTCTGGATGAGGTTAACCCGGACCAGGCGCAGGAAGATGCCGCCGGTGAGCAGCCCGAGCGCCACCGCGGGCAGCACCGCGTGTTCGAGCACGTCGAGCACATAGGACGGTTCGCCGTACAGGATCGAATCGATGAACAGGATGTTCGTCTTCGGCGACACGTGTTGCAGCGCCAGCTCCACATCCGTACTGGCCCGGCCACCGACCGGGAACCACCCGAGCCACACCGAGAACACCAGCTTCAACAGCATGCCGACGAAGAACACCGGCGCCGCGTAGGCGAGCACCGCCGAGAAACGCAGGACCGCGTCGGCGGGCGTATCCCGGTGTGTCGCAGCGTATCTGCCCAGCGGGATGCCCACCGCGAAGGCGACGAGCAGTCCCCAGAACACCAGCTCGAAGGTGGCCGCACCGTAGGTGACGACCACATCGGCGATGGCCTCGTTGTCCTGGGTGCGCCCGAAGTCACCGCGCAGGAACCCGGTGATGTACTCCCAGTACTGGGTCAGGATCGGCCGGTTCAACCCGGCCGCGTCCTTGCGTTCCTCGATCTGTTCCTGAGTCAGCCGACCACCCATGGCCGCGCTGATGGGGTCACCGATCACCCGCATCAGGAAGAACACCACTGTCACCAGCAACCACGCGGTCGGCACGATCAGCAGGAGCCGGATCAGCAGGTACCGCAGCAAAGCCACCTGGCGGGAACCCCCGCCGCGCATCCACCCGAAACGTCGCGCCCGGACCGGTGATCCGGGCGCGACGGGAACGTCACTCACTTGCTCAGTACCGTGAACCGGAACTTGAAGGAGCCGTCGAGGGTTTCGTCCACACCGGTCACACCCGGCTTGGACACCGCGACCTGCTTGCCCGAGAGCAGCGGCAGCGTCGGCAGGTGGTTCTGGGCCAGGTCGGCCTGGATCTTCTTGATCAGTTCCGCACGCTTGACCGGGTCGGACTCGGTGGCCTCGGCGGTGAGCTGGGCGTTGATGCCGGGGTTCTCGAAGTGCGACTGCAAGAAGTTGTTCGGGCCGAAGAACGGGGTGAGGTAGTTGTCGGCGTCCGGGAAGTCCGGGAACCAGCCGAACTGGTACATCGGGTAGCCGTCGGAGGCACGTTCCTTCTGGTAGGTGACCCATTCGGTGGACTGCAGGTTCACCTTGAACAGGCCCGACGCCTCGAGCTGGGACTTGACCGCCGCGTACTCCTCCGAGGAGCTGGAGCCGTAGTGGTCGGGGTTGTACTGCAGGTTCAGCGTCACCGGGGTGGCCACACCCGCGTCGGCCAGGAACTTCGCGGCCTTGGCCTTGTCGGGCTTGGCGCCGTAGAGGTCCTTCAACGGTTCGGCGGCACCGGTCATCCCCTGGGGCACATAACCGAAGGCGGGCTGGTAGGTCCCCTTGTACACACCGGTGGCCAGCGCCTCGCGGTCCACCGAGGACGCCATCGCCTTGCGCACCGCCAGCTTCTGCTCCGGGGTGTTGCCCGGCATGGTGTTCATGTTGAACACGATGTAGCGCAGTTCGCCGCCGGGCCCGTCGGTGACCTTCACCTTGGAATCGGCCCGCAGGCTGTCGATGTCGGTCGGGGTGAAGGAGCGGTAGCCGACGTCGATGGCGCCGTTCTGCAGGTCGAGCTTGAGGTTGTCGGAGGTGGCGTAGTACTTGGTCGACACCGAGTCGTTCTTCGGCGTGCCGAGAATGCCGTTGTAGTCGGGGTTGGCCTTGTACTCGACCAGCTTGTTCTTGTCGTAGCTGCTGATGGTGTACGGACCCGAGTAGCCCTTGGCGGCAACGACTTCCTCGTCGGTGGCGACCTTGTCGGCCGGGAACACCTTCTCGTCGACGATCGGCCCGGCCTGGGTGGGCAGGATGGTCGGGAAGGTCTGATCGTTGGCGACCTTCAAGGTGAAGGCGACCGTGAGATCGTCCACCACATCGGTCTTTTCGAGATTACCGAGCAGTGAGGCGGGACCGTGCGGGTCGTTGATCGCGACCATGCGATCGAACGAGAACTTGACGCTCTTGGCGGTCAACGGATTACCGTTGGCGAATTTCAGCCCGGATTTGATCTTGCAGGTATACACCGTCGGACCGCTGAATTCGCATTTCTCCGCCGCATCCGGCTTCGGCGTGGTATCACCGGGTGCGAAGTTCAGCAGATACGAATAGATCTGGTTCTCGACGAGCAGCGAACCGTTGTCGTAGGCCGCGGCCGGGTCGAGGGAGAAGATCTTGTCCGTGGTGCCGACGACCAGCCCCGCGCCGGACCCTGCCTCATCGGTGCGTCCCGACCCGCAGGCCGCGAGCGAGGCGGCCACAACAGCCGCAACACCCACTGCGGCAGCTTGTTTCGCGCGATTCTTGCGAGCGCTCTTTGCACTGTTCAACATCAGGTCCCATTCTCGAACGCCGCGATGTCGCCGCACCCGGATCACGGGAGCGGCGACGACGCGGTGAGCTAGCGATATAACGAGGGACCGTACAGGCGAACCATTACCGCCCAGTTTCAAATCGAGCGAAAAATTACGCGGAGGTTATGAACAAATCTTACGTAATTCGGATAGGCCGGAAAATTGTAGGTACACAACACAAAAGGGGCCGGTCAGGTTTATCCTGACCGGCCCCTGATGCGACGGATTACGGGCGGCTGAGCGCGTCGACGTTCACGTTGCCGCCGAGCAACGCGGCCTCGGACTGCCCCGAGAGCATCCCCTCGAGCACGTTCTTGCCGATGGCGGCCTCCTGCGGCAGCTCGATCGGGTACTCGCCGGTGAAGCACGCGGTGCACAGCCGGGAAGCGGGCTGCTCGGTGGCCGCGATCATGCCCTCGGTGGAGATGTAGCCAAGCGAGTCGGCGCCGATGGAGCGGCGCACGTTCTCGACCATGGCCTCGTAGCTGTCGTCGGAGCCGCCCGCGCCGTTGGCGATGAGCTCCGCACGGGAGGCGAAGTCGATGCCGTAGAAGCACGGCCACTTCACCGGCGGCGACGCGATGCGCACGTGGATCTCGAGCGCACCGGCCTCGCGCAGCATCCGGATCAGGGCGCGCTGGGTGTTGCCGCGCACGATGGAGTCGTCGACGACGATGAGCCGCTTGCCGCGGATCACCTCGCGCAACGGGTTGAGCTTGAGTCGGATACCGAGCTGGCGGATGGTCTGGCTCGGCTGGATGAAGGTGCGGCCGACATAGGCGTTCTTCATCAGGCCCTGGCCGTACGGAATGCCGGAACCCTGCGCGTACCCGACCGCGGCGGGCGTCCCCGACTCGGGCACCGGGATCACCAGGTCGGCCTCGACCGGA
This sequence comes from Nocardia caishijiensis NBRC 108228, assembly GCF_001612825.1. Taxonomy (GTDB): domain Bacteria; phylum Actinomycetota; class Actinomycetes; order Mycobacteriales; family Mycobacteriaceae; genus Nocardia; species Nocardia caishijiensis. The sequence continues at coordinate 24,770 of NZ_BDBE01000044.1, forward strand.
TTCTCCTTGGCCAGCTTGCGGCCGATCTCCACGCGGGTGGAGTGCACCGAACGACCGGCGATGGTCGTATCGGGACGCGCGAGGTACACGTATTCGAAGACGCACCCCTTGGGTTCGGGGTTGGCGAAGCGCAGCGAACGCACACCGTCGGAGTCGATGGCCAGCAGCTCGCCCGGTTCGATCTCACGCACGAAGGCGGCGCCGACGATGTCGAGCGCGGCGGTCTCCGAGGCGACCACCCAGCCGCGATCGAGGCGGCCGAGCACCAGCGGCCGCACGCCGTGCGGGTCGCGGGCGGCGTAGAGGGTGTGCTCGTCCATGAAGGTCAGGCAGAACGCGCCGCGCAGTTGCGGCAGCAGTTCCATCGCGGCCTGCTCGATGCTCGAATCCGCCGAGGCGTGCGCGAGCAGCGCGGTGACGATGTCGGAATCGGAGGTGGCACCGGTCATCTGCGGGCGGCCGTTGACCACACCCGCACCGATCAGGCCGAGCTCGCGTGCGCGACCGGCCAATTCGGCGGTGTTCACCAGGTTGCCGTTGTGGCCGAGGGCCAGGCCGGAGCCGACGGCGGTGGTGCGGAAGATGGGCTGCGCGTTCTCCCAGGTGACCCCACCGGTGGTGGAGTAGCGGCAATGGCCGACGGCGATATGGCCGGGCATCGCACCGAGGGTCTGCTCGTCGAAGACCTGGGACACCAGACCGAGATCCTTGAAAACCAGGATCTGGGAGCCGTCGGAGACCGCGATACCGGCCGCCTCCTGACCGCGGTGCTGCAACGCGTACAGGCCGTAATAGGTGAGTTTGGCGACGTCCTCGTCGGGAGCCCAGACGCCGAAGACGCCACACTCCTCGCGAGGCTCGTTCTCGGGCTCGTCGGAAATGGCGGATGTTCTGTCGATCGTCGGATCGGCGTCGGTCACCGTTTGCTCCCTGTTCGGGCGGGCTGGGGGCACCCGTCAGTCTACGGGTGAATTGCCGGTGCGTACCACGGGTGCTCGCATCCCGGCAGCAATCTCCGCGCGGAACGCGCTGATCGGCCGCGTGGAGCTGTTACCGTGCCGGTTGTGACGACGGACGACAGTGCAGACGTTGCAGCCGGTGAATCGCGTTCGAACAGTGAAAACGCCAGGTCGACGCCGAGTGATTCCCGCAAGACGTCCGCCCGTGGAGCGATGTTCGACACATCGACGCGCCCGCGGCGTCACTGGGCCAAGATTGTGTTCGCCCCGACACTGGTGCTCGCCGTGCTCACCGGTCTGCTCGGCGTGATGTACCTGGGTTATGTGGCCGATCCGGAGAAGAATCTGCACGATTTCCCGGTCGCGCTGGTGAACCTCGATGTCGGCGATGTCCTCGACACCGGTGGTCAGCAGCGCCGCGTCGACTTCGGCAAACAGGTCACCGACGCGCTCGTCGCGAACGTGCCCGCCGACAAGATCGACCTGCGGGTGGTCGGCAAACCGGAGTCCGAGCAGTTGCTGCGCACCGGCCAGGTGTACGGCGCGATCATCATCCCCGGCGACTTCAGCAAACGTCTGGGCATTCTCGGCGCGGGCTCGATCGTGCCCGGCGAGATGGAAAAACCGATCATCACCCTGCAGACCAACCCGCGCATGGGCGCCTACGGTGACGCCATCGTGCAGCGGATCGGTGAGCAGGCGCTGACCGAGGTCGACAAGCAGGTCGGCGTCCAATTGGTCGATCAGGTGCGGGCCACCCTCGCCAAGACGCCCGAGGGAGCGCCCGCGCCGGAAATCTCCGGTGCGGCGATGCTGAGTCTCGAGAGCCCCGTCGACATCGTCGACCAGGAGTACCGGCCGCTGCCCCCCGGCAGTGGCCAGGGCCTGACGGCCTTCTTCTACGCGCTGCTCCTGCTGCTGGCGGGGATGGTCGGGGCGATGGTCATCCACACCATGGTCGACGCGCAGTTCGGTTTCGTACCGACCGAGTACGGGCCCTGGTACGTGCACTATCCGACGTCGTCGATCTCCCGGTTCCACACCCTGCTCATCAAATGGGGTGTGTCGACGGTGGTCGCGGTGGTGGTGTCGGCGATCTTCCTGCTGGCGGCGAAGCTGGTCGGGATGCCGGTCGACAAACCGCTCGCCCTGTACCTGTACTCGGTGCTCGCCATGGTCGCGGTCGGCTGGACGGCGCTGATGACGTTGGCCGCGCTCGGCACGGCGGGTCTGCTGGTGAATCTGGTGCTGTTCGTCATCCTCGGCCTGCCGTCGTCGGGCGGCACGGTGCCCATCGAGGCGACGCCGACGTCGCTGGCCTGGTTGGCCGAGTTCGAACCGATGCACCAGGTCTTCCTCGGTGTCCGCTCGATCCTGTACTTCGAGGCGAACTACTCGGCCGGGCTCGATCGGGGCATCTGGATGGCGCTGCTCGGCATCGCGATCGCCGTCGTCGCGGGCACGATCATCACCCGCTACTACGACTACAAGGGCCTGCACCGCAAGAAGCTCACCGCCTGAGCACGCTCTCGAACAAGTCGGGCGCATCGCTGTCGCCGAGGGTGGCGAAGTCCTCGGCTCAGCGCGGCGACGGCAGCGGCACGATCGGCAGCCACCCCGCGATCTCCGCCGCTCTGCTCCCGGAAGCGGAGACCGCGCCCGAGGCCACGGCGGCATCGAAGTCCAGCAGCCCGGTGGCCAGCAGCAACCACGTCCGCGCATCGGTCTCCACCACATTCGGCGGATTCCCCCTGGTATGCCGAGGCCCCTCGACGCACTGCACCGCGACGAACGGCGGCACCCGCACCTCAACCGAATGTCCCGGCGCACTAGCCGCCAACGCCCGCGCCGTCCCCCGCACCGCCGCCCCCAACTCCGCCCGCCCGGGCCCGGGCACCCCCTCGTCCCCCAACCACTCCGCCACCGCCAACACCGCTGCCCGCACCTGAGCGGGATCGACCACATTCCGACCAGCCATAACGCGCCACGCTACCGACCACCACCGACAGCAGACGCAGGACCCAAATGTCACACAGGGCGCGGCCGACGGCTTCCGAGGTAGGTGGCCAGGGCGGGCAGTAGCGCGCCGCCCGCGTTGACGGCGAGGTGCAGGAGCGCTGGGGCGGTGGCGCTGTCGGCGCGGCGGCGCAGGGCGCTGAAGATCAGTCCGGCGATCGTGGTGGCGGCGAGGGTGACGGGCACCGAGTCACCCTCGGTGCGGGCGGGGTGGATGTGCCAGAGGGCGAAGTCGACGGCGCCGAGTGCCGGTGGGCAGGAGTTGGCGGTGAGGAGGGCGTCGAGGGTGGCGCGGAAGACGGCTTCCTCGGCGAGCACCGTGCCGACGGGGATGTGGACGGCGATCCATTCGAGGGTGGAGGTTTCGGGGACGCGCACCGCGACTTCGGCGGGCAGCTTGCGCAGCGCCGGAACTGCCAGCACCACACCGTAACCCGCGAGAACTATCGCCGAACCACCAAGACCCCACCGTAAACCACTGGCGGACAACCAGTTCGGCCGACCACGGAACACCCCGGTGTACGCTCCCGCGAACAGTACGTTGGCCACCGATCGACCGCGCAAAGGCAGGCCGAGGGCAGGCAGCACCCAGGTGTTCCACACCGGCGGTATAAACAGCGCCGCACCAACTTCGACCACCCGGCGCACCCGAGTGCGCCCCGCGGGTGCTCGCCGACGCACGAACGCGCCAACCAACCCAGCTCTCACTCCCCCGGGACCGCCTCTTACCGGCACCGCCCGCCCCAGGACGCTCCCACACAGATCCCGGCGCCCGCTTCCCGCTCGGCACCGACCACGCTCGCTTCGGCCCTCACTTCACCTCCCGCTCCAGCTTCTCGGCGGATTCGACTGCCGCCCTGGCCTTCTCGATCACATCCGGGTTGACCGACAGCCCGGTCACCGCCAGCCAACCGTCGAGCACGAGACTCCCGTACCGATGACCGTGCCCATCCGAAACCCCTTGTGCGTTCGTGAGATCGGCAGTGACCTGCCAGAACGTCACGAACGGCGCCCACCGCATCTGTGTGGACACATCGTCACCACGTGGTTCGCGCAACCAGTCGGGCCGGGTGAAGATCAGGTCCGCCGACCACCACACGATCGGGTCGGACGGATGCTGAAGGTAGGCGATGCGCGGCTCACGCCATACCTCGGGTGAGTCGAAATCTGTCGCGTCGTCGGCGAAGCGGACGACGAGACCATCCGCATACACCGGCGCCACCTCCCGCGACCCCGGATCGCGCCTGGCCACGAACTGCCGCCACAAACGATTGGAGTTCGGTGGCCCGACCCACAGCGCCCCGTCGACCTTCTCCCGCAGCTCGGCCAACCCGTCGAACGCCTCTTCCGAACCCTGCGATCCCAGACTCTCCCCGTAGACGAAGAGCTTGGGCCGCAAGCCTTCCGGCTGCGCGGACCACCGCCGGTACACGGCGTCGAACAGCTCCCGGCTCGCCGCCGCGGCCTTCTCCCGGTCCGACAGGAACGACAGCACGCTTGGCAGATACGAGTACTGGGTGGCCACGATCGAGGTGTCACCCCCGTACAGATATTCGAGAGAACTGGCCGCCATCCCGTTCACCCACCCGGTCCCGGTGGTCGTCACCACCACCATCGCGGCCCGCTCGAAAGCCTTGGTTCGTTCGAGTTCGGCGACCGCCAACTCGGCCGCCGTCTGCTCCCCGCGCACCGACTCGAGCCCCACGTAGGCCCGAATCGGTTCGCGCGCGGGCTTTCCCGTCACCTCGGTGATCTCGGTGGCATCGGGACCGTTGGCGACGAACCATCGTCCTTCGAAACCGAGCGTCTCCCACGGCGCGAGCGAGGCCGGGCTCCCGGACTTCTCGGGTGCGACGGGTCGCACCGCGTGCTCGGTCGTCCGGTCGTTGCGCACGCTGAACGCGGAGTTGGCCACCGCGAAGAACGCCCGCGACGCGACACCGTTGAACAGCGTCACCGCGAACACCACCAGCACCAATGCCCCGGCGGACGGCGCCAATTCGCGTGGCACCCGCACCCACTGGTTGAGCTGGCGGGCCAGCACGAGGATCAGCTCGCGCACGGTCCGGTACACCGCGGCCACCGCCACCCCGACGGCGACACTGAGCAGCCCGGTCCGCAGATACGCGGGAGTGGTCGTGCCCTCCATGCCCATCAGCGAGGTGATCTCGCGCTGCCAGCGCGCCGACTGCACGAGCATCCCCGCCGCCACGATCGCGCACGCCACCAGCACCGCGGCCTTGACGGCGTACCGCACCCGGTCCGGCGGCCCGGCCAGCGGGATCCTCGGCCGCACCCACCGCCGCAACGCCCACTCCAGCACGCAACCGAGCCCGTATCCGATGGCAGCGTTGATCCCACTGATGAGACCCTGGAACAACCAGTCGCGCGGCACCAGCGACGGCGTCACCGACAACGCGAAGAACAGGGTGGCGACCACGAGGCCGGGATAGTTCAGGTCGACGATGTCCTCGACGCGGCGCACCACCCGCTTGCCGCGCGTACGCAGCGTGACGAGGGCCGACCCGGTCGCAGACACCGGTCAAGTATGGCTGGCGGGCCGCGCCGGGGTGGTCGTTGTGAGTGGCGGGTCGGTCACTGTCGGCAACTACCCATCGGCCTCGAGTAGTTTCACGCGCCCGCGCGAATCCCGCGCCGCCCATGCTTGTTCCATGAGTACACCCAATGCCAAGCCGAAGAACACCACGGCCTACATGGCCCAGGCCGCCATCGCCTTCGCCGTCAGCCTGTTCGGCACCGGCGCGGGCATCGCCTACCTGCCGCTGGACGGCTGGCAGCGCGCCTTCCTCGCCATGTCGGGCCTGTTCCTGGTGACGAGCTGCTTCACCCTCGCCAAGGTGGTGCGTGACCAGCAGGAGACCCAGACCGTGATGAGCCGACTGGACGAGGCGCGCATCGAACAGCTGATCGCCGAACACAATCCGTTCAAATCGGTGTCCTAGCGTGACGTAGCCGATCGAGGGGTTCGGCTACTTCAGCTGATGCTCGGTGGCAGCGGATTCTTCGAGGAACAGGCGGATCCGCTGCGCCAATTCCGGTGTGTAATCCGGCGGTCGGGCCACCGCGGCCCACGCGTCGGGCACCAGGTTGCCGTAGTTGTGGCCGTGCCCGTTCGATACCGATTGCGCCCGTGGCAGATCCGCCGCCACCTGCCAGAACGTGACGATGGGATACCACGACATCGCCGGTGACACATCGGGTCCGCGCTTCTCCCCGAGCCAATCCGGTTGACTGAACAGCAGATCCGGCGACCACCACACCACTGGGTCGGACGCGTGCTGCAGATACACGATGCGCGGCTCGGTCCAGTTCTCCGACGGGCGGGCCAGGTCGTCCTTCGTCATCGCGAACCGCACCGAGAGCCCGTCGGCGAAGATCGGGCTGATCTCCTCGGTGCCGGGGTCGCGCCGAGCCACGAACTCCGACCACAGTCGGTTCGAATTGGGCGGCCCGACCCACAGCACCCCGTCGGTGCGGTTACGGATGTCGGCCAGCCCCGAGAACGCGCCCTCCGAACCCTGCGAGCCGAGACTCTCGCCGTACACCAGCAGCTTGGGCCGGGTTTCGGGCGGCAGCGCCGACCACCGCTCGTGCACCTTGTCGAACAGCATGCGGCCCATACTCATCGACTTGTCCCGGTCGGACAGGAACGACAGCGCACTCGGCAGATACGAGTACTGGGTGGCGACCAGCGCGGTGTCGCCGTTGAACATCAACTCGACCGACTCGGCACTGGTCGAGTCGACCCAGCCGGTCCCGGTGGTGGTGACGACCACGAGGACTTCCCGTTCGAAGGCCTTGGTCCGGTCGAGTTCGGCCACCGCGAGATCGGTCTGCGCCTCGAATCCGTCGGCCGACTCCAGTCCGGTGTACACCCGGATCGGTTCCCGGGCGGGCTTGCCGGTGACCTGTCCGATGGCCAGCGCGGTCGGCGCGTTCGCGACGAACCAGCGCCCTTCCGAGCCGAGCGTCTCCCACTTCGCCAACGATTCGGGGCTGCCGGACCGTTCGGGCAGCACCGGCTGCACCGCATGCGGTGAGGTGTGGCTGTTACGCGCGCTGAACGCCGAGTTGGCCACGGCGAAAAAGGTTTTCGCGAGCACACCGTTGAACAGCAGCACCGCGACCACGGCGACGACGACCACCCCGAGCGGCCGCGCGAACGAGGCGGGAATCCGCACCCAGGTGTTGAGGGCGTTCGACACCGCCCGCACCGCGCGGGCGATCAGCCGCGCGACCCAGATGAGCACGCCGACCACGGCGACACCGAGCAGCGCGGTCCGCAGATACCCCGAATCCGAGACCGATTCCATGCCCATCAGGTCGGTGATCTCGCGCTGCCAGCGCGCGGACTGCATGGTCATCAGCACCGCGACGATCACCGCGATCACCACGATCACGATCCGCACGGCGAGCAGGGTCCACGGCGGGCGCTCGGCCCACAGGCGCGCGAACCGAGCGGGCACCGTGACCTTCGGTACCACCCAGCGACGCCACGCCCAGGCGAGCAGGCAGCCGAGCCCGTAGCCGATGGTGGCGTTGATCCCGCTGATGAGGCCCTGGAAGAACCAGTCGCGCGGCAGCAGCGAGGGCGTCATCGACCAGGCGAACAGCACGGTCGCCACGACCAGCCCGGTGTAGTTCGGGTGGAAGAACCGTTCCACCAGGTGCACCCCGCGCAGCAGCGCGTTGTCGGCCGGTGCGGTGGTGGCGCCGGTGGGTGCCGGGCTCGTCTCCGATGTGGTCAAAGCCCGGCTCCTCCTGCTAGGTGTGCGCTCCGAACAGCTTAGGCAGCGTGCCCTCGAACACCTCGCGCAATTCCTCGAGTGTCACCGAGAACTGGCCCTGCACCTCGACCGAGTCCGAACCCTGGTCGACCACGCCGATCCGCACCCACGGCAGCTGACGCGCGTCGCACATCTTGGTGAACCGGGTCTCCTCCGAACGCGGCACCGCGACGAGCACGCGTCCGGCCGACTCGGAGAACAGCTGCACGAACGGGTCGCTGCCCTCGGGAAGCACGATGCGGCAACCGGTCTCACCGGCCAGCGCGGCCTCGACGACGGTCTGCGCGAGACCGCCCTCGGACAGGTCGTGGGCGGCCGAGATCATGCCGTCGCGCGAGCCGGAGACGAGCACCTCCGACAGCAGCTTCTCCCTGGCCAGGTCGACCTTCGGGGGCACACCGCCGAGGTGGTCGTGGACCACCTGCGACCAGATGGAACCGTCGAGTTCGTCGTGCGTCTCGCCGAGCAGGATGAGCGATTCGCCCGGCTCGAGGCCGAGGCCGGTGGGGATGCGGCGGTGCACGTCGTCGATCACGCCGAGCACGCCGACCACCGGGGTGGGCAGGATGGCGTCCTTGCCGGTCTGGTTGTAGAAGCTCACGTTGCCGCCGGTGACCGGAATGCCGAGCGCCGCGCAGCCGTCCGCGAGACCGCGCACGGCCTGCTGGAACTGCCACATCACGCCCGGGTCCTCCGGCGAACCGAAGTTCAGGCAGTTGGTGACGGCCTTCGGGGTGGCGCCGGTGGTCGCCACATTGCGGTAGGCCTCGGCCAGCGCCAGCTGCGCGCCGGTGTACGGGTCGAGCTTGGTGTAGCGGCCCGAGGCGTCGGTGGCCAGGGCGATACCGCGACCGGAGGTCTCATCGATACGCACCACGCCCGCGTCGGCGTGCTCGGCGAGCACGGTGTTGCCGCGCACGTAGCGGTCGTACTGCTCGGTGATCCACTTGCGGCTGCACAGCTGCGGGCTGGCCAGCAGCGTCAGCAGGGTTTCGCGCAGCTCGTCGGCGGTCTTGGGCCGGGTCAGGTTCGCGGTGGTGTCGGCGATCAGCGCGTCCTGGGTGTCGGGACGCCGCACCGGGCGCTCGTACACCGGGCCCTCGTGGGCGACGGTGCGCGGCGGCACGTCGACAACGGTCTCGCCGTGCCAGCTGATGACCAGGTGATCGCCGTCGGTGACCTCACCGATCACGGTGGCCAGCACGTCCCACTTCTTGCACACCGCCATGAACGCGTCGACGTTCTCGGGGGTGACCACCGCGCACATGCGCTCCTGCGATTCGCTCGACAGGATCTCGGCGGGGGTCATGTGCGCGGCGCGCAGCGGGACCTTGGTCAGATCGATGTGCATGCCGCCGTCGCCCGCCGCGGCGAGTTCGGAGGTGGCACAGGACAGTCCGGCGCCGCCGAGGTCCTGGATGCCGACCACGAGCCCGGCCTTGTACAGGTCGAGACAGCACTCGATGAGCACCTTCTCGGTGAACGGGTCGCCCACCTGCACGGCGGGCAGCTTCTTGCGGCCGGTGCCCGACTCGTCGCCGGAGAAACTGTCGGAGGCGAGCACGGAGACGCCACCGATGCCGTCGAGGCCGGTGCGCGCGCCGAACAGGATGATCTTGTTGCCCGCGCCCGAGGCGAAGGCGAGGTGCAGGTCTTCCACCCGCATCGCACCGGCGCAGAGCGCGTTCACGAGCGGGTTGCCCTGGTAGGAGGCGTCGAACACCGTCTCGCCGCCGACATTCGGCAGACCGAGGGAGTTGCCGTAACCGCCGACGCCACGCACCACACCGTCGACCACGCGACGAGTGTCGGGGGCATCCGCCGCGCCGAAGCGCAGCTGGTCCATCACCGCGATCGGGCGCGCGCCCATCGCCATGATGTCGCGCACGATGCCGCCGACACCGGTGGCCGCACCCTGGTACGGCTCCACGTAGGACGGGTGGTTGTGGCTTTCGACCTTGAAGGTGACAGCCCAGCCGTCGCCGATGTCGACCACACCGGCGTTCTCGCCGATACCGGCCAGCATCGAGGCCTTCATCTCGTCGGTGGTGGTCTCACCGAAGTAGCGCAGGTGCACCTTCGAGGACTTGTAGGAGCAGTGCTCGCTCCACATCACCGAGTACATGGCCAGCTCGGCGTCGGTGGGGCGACGGCCGAGAATCTCCTTGATGCGGGCGTACTCGTCGTCTTTGAGACCGAGTTCCTTGTACGGCTGCGGAGCATCCGGGGTGGCTGCGGCGGTGGCGACGGTGTCGACCTGCAGTGTCACGGGAGACCAGGGTCCTTTCGGCCGGGGGAACTTGGCTCCGAGTCTATCGGTAGCACGGTTGCCGCCCGCCGCCTGTACTCCCCGCCCGCCGACGGTGCGCGGATCCGGTCTCATCACACTTGCGGTTCGGCGCGGTGAGCACCCGTTACGCTGGCGCCGTGAACGAAAGTCCGGGGGTTGCCGAGCAGGTGGAGCCGCCGTTCTCCGCGCCCGAGGGGTCGGGCGCCCGAGATGCGGAACAGAACTCGCGGCAACGTCGGCTGCTGGCCGCGGCGATCGCGCTGTTCGTGGTCTCCGGTGTGATCGCGTTCGTCGCGAACTGGTGGACCGGCTTCATCGACCTGCAGGTCTACCGCACCGGTGCCCGGGTCTGGCTCGACGGCGGCGACCTCTACGGACCGATGCCGCCGGTGCGCGGGCTCGGGCTGCCCTTCACCTATCCCCCGCTGGCCGCGTTGTTCTTCGTGCCGCTCGCCCTGCTGCCGCTGGTCGCGGCCGAGGTGCTGGTGCTCACCACCTCGTTGCTGAGCCTGGCGATCGCGCTGTGGCTGGTGCTGATCCGGGTGCGGCCCGAGTTCGACCGGATCACGGTGCTCGCCGTGGTGATCGGCGGTCTCGGCTTGGCGCAGTTCCTGGAGCCGGTGCGGCAGACGGTCAATTTCGGGCAGATCAATCTGATCCTGATGGCCGCGGTCACCGTCGACGTCTTGGTGCGCAAACCGTTCTGGCCGCGCGGCATGCTGATCGGCGTCGCGGTGTCGATCAAACTGATCCCGGCCGGTTACCTGCTGTACTTCCTGCTTCGCCGGGACTGGAAGGCCGCGGCCACACTGGTGGTTTCGGCCGCGGGCGCCATCGGCGTCGGCTTCCTGCTCTTCCCGAAGGACTCGGTCGAATACTGGTTCCACACCGTCACCGACACCGGCCGCATCGGCACGCCGTATTTCGCCGGGAACCAGTCGATCAAGGGCACCCTGTACCGGCTCGGCATCGACGCCTCGGTGGCCACCACACTCTGGGTTCTGTTGTCGGCGTTGACGATCACCCTGGCGGCGGTGTGGATGTACCGGCTCATCGAGGCGGGCCGTGACGTGGCGGCGCTGCTGGTGAACGCCGCCGCGATCCTGCTCGTCTCCCCCGTGTCGTGGTCGCATCACTGGGTGTGGGTGGCGTTGGCGCTGGTCGTCGCCGTCGACCTGGCGGTGCGCAGGCGTTCGCGGGCGTTCACGACGCTGGTCGCGGTGTTCACCGTGGTGTTCATCGTCGGCCCGCAATGGCTGCTGCCGCACAACCGCGATCACGAGCTGGACTGGGCGTGGTGGCAGCAGATCATCGGAAGCACCTACGTGTGGGCCACTTTCGCGGTCCTGGGGTACGCGGTCGCGACCTATCGTCCTCAGTCCAGGGGCGTGGGGGTGAGGAAGGCGGCGAGCGCCGAGGCGTAGGCCGGGATGTCGGCGGCGCCCATCAGTTCGCGGCAGGAGTGCATGGCCAGCTGCGGTGCGCCCACGTCGACGGTTGGGATGCCGGTGCGGGCCGCCGTCATCGGGCCGATGGTCGAGCCGCACGGCAGGTCGGCGCGGTGCACATACCGCTGCAACGGCACCTCGGCCTCGGCACACGCCAGCGCGAACGCCCCCGCACCGGCGGCGTCGGTGGCGTAGCGCAGGTTCTGGTTGACCTTGAGCACCGGCCCGCCGCCGACCTCGATCCGATGCGCGGGTTCGTGCCGTTCCGGGTAGTTCGGGTGCGTGGCATGGGCCATGTCACCGGAGGCGACCACCGAACCGGCGAGGGCGGCGAGGTAATCCGCGCGACCACCGCCCCTGGCGAGCACGATCCGCTCGAGCACCGCGGGCAGCAGGTCCGATTGGGCTCCCCGGTCGGACTGGCTGCCCACTTCCTCGTGGTCGAACATCACCAGCACCGCCGTCGCGGCGCCGGGGTCGTCGGCCGCGGCGAGGAACGCCTGCAACCCGGCGTAGCAGGTGCCCTGGTTGTCCAGGCGCGGGGCGCTCACCAGGTCGCGGTCACGGCCGACGATCGCGCTCGGCGCGAGATCGTGGGTCATCAGTTCCCACCCGAGCACCGAGGCACCGTCGACCCCCGCCCGCTCGGCCACGAAATCCAGGAAGGAGTCGGGCGCATCGCCGACCCCCCAGATGGCGTTCACGTGCCGTTGCGGGTCCAGCGTCACCCCGCGCCGGTCCTCGGACAGGTGGATCGCCAGCTGCGGCACCCGCAGGATCGGTTCGTCGACGCGCACCAGGACGTCGCGCATCCGCGCACCGTCGCGCACACTGAGTCGCCCCGAGATCCCCAACTCCCGGTCGAGCCACGAATTGAGCCAGGCCCCGCCGTACGGCTCCAACCCAACCAGCTGCCAGCCAGCCGCGGCCAGGTCGGGGTGCTGCTTCACCCGCAGATTGGGACTGTCGGTATGCGCCCCGACCACCCGGAACGGGTCGGCGGGCGCCGCGTCGTAGTCGGCCCACGCGATCAGCGAACCCCCCCGAACCACATAGTGCTTCCCACCCGCGTCGTCCCAGGACCGCGCCTCCGTCAACGGCGTGAAACCATTGGCGTCCAATTCCGCCGCGACCGTCGCACACACATGAAAAGGCGACGGCGAAGCATCGACGAACGCACACAATCCACTGGCCGTGGCCGCAGTCAGAGATACCGGCATGAACCCGATCCTAGGGCCATCCCATCCGCACCGAAGCCCTTAGTTCTGTCACCTACCGCATCCCCAGCCCCACACGACCCGACCTCGAGGAGGGTCCGCCGCAAAGCGGCGTAG
>NZ_BDBE01000045.1 GCF_001612825.1 Nocardia caishijiensis NBRC 108228
AAATTACTGCTCGGCGATCACGGTGAGCGCGGCGAACAGATCGTTGTACCGTCGCGCTCCGAGACGGGCCTTCAATTCCTCTTCGGCCAGCAGTTCTTCCCGCCGGATCCTGGCCACGAGCTTGGCGCCGAGGCTGCTCAGCCCGATGAGAATCCGCCGCCGGTCGTCGGTGGCCGCGACGCGGAAGATCAGTCCGCGTTCGGCGAGATTGTCGGCGTGCCTGGTGGCCGAGGACGGGGCCAGGCGCGCCTGCGACGCCAGCTCCGACATGGTCACGCCGTGCTCGGTGGACAGCTGGGTGAGGATCGCCCAGTGGTCGTCGGTGAGATTGTCGGCCGACAGCGCCGCGTCTAATCGGCGCACCCAATTACGCTCCGCCGAGCGCAGCGCGCCGTGCAGCGTGGAACCGCCACTTATGATGGACACCGATCGCATTCCCACCTGCCGAGAAATTCATTCGAACAATGCTGCTCGAGCTAGGCGATAGAGTACAGAATGCCCACCTTCGACGAGAGCCGGGATGAGACGATCGAGATCCTCTCGATCGTGCCTACCCAGGGCCCGGGTGGCATCATCGCCCCGTCGTGTACTGCGGCGATATCCCTGGCGGTAGACGAAATCAACAGCGGCACAGGAATTCTCGGCCGCGAGATCCGGCTCACGACCATCGACGGCGGCCGCCCGCCCGGCGTGGTCGCCACCGAAGTCGAGGCTCTGCTCGCCACCGGAATGGTCGGTGCGATCACCGGTTGGCACACCTCGGCGGTGCGGCGGGCGGTCGCCACCGCCGTCGGCGGCCGGGTGCCGTACCTGTACGCCACCGATCACGAGGGTCTGCCCGACGAACGCGCGGGGGTGCTGATGGTCGGCGAACATCCCGATCACCAGACCGTGCCCGCCGCCGCGTGGATGCGCCGTGAACTCGGGGTGCGGCGGTGGGCGGTGATCGGCAACGACTACGTGTGGCCGCGCCACACCGCGCACGCGCTGCGCCGGGCCCTGCCGACGCCCGCCGACATCGTGCTGGAACGGTATGTGCCGATGGGCACCACGGATTTCGCGAGCTTCCTGGGCGAACCGGCCCTGCTGTTCGCCGATGCCGTCCTGATCCTGATGGTCGGCGCCGACACCGCCCGCTTCAACAAGCAGTTCACCGCCGTGGGTCTGGCCGACTTCCTGCCCCGGCTCAGCCCGGCGGTGGACGAGAACGTGCTGCTCAGCGCGGGCCCCGGAGCCAACAAGAACCTGTATGTCGCCTCGAGCTTCTTCCTCGACGAGAACGACGGTCGTCGCGCCCGCTACCGCCACCACCAGGGCAAATTCGCGCCGGTGCTCACCACGTTCGGCAACTCCACCTACGAGGCGGTGCATCTGCTACGCGGCGTGGCCGACACCGTCGGCACGCTCGATGTGCCGACCGTGCGGGCGCGGCTGGCCGAAGGTCTCGCCGTGGACGGACCGGTCACCCGGCGCGGTTTCCTCGGCAATCAGGCCGTCGGTCCCACGCACCTGGCGCGGGCCGACGGGGTCGACTTCGACATCATCGACCGGTTGGATTGAGTCAGGCGTTGACGAAGCTGTCGATCACGGAGAAGAACATCCCGAGACCGTCGTCGCTCGGCCCGGTCAGCGCCTCGGTGGCGTGCTCGGGGTGCGGCATCAGGCCGACGACCCGACCGTTCGCCGAGGAGATGCCCGCGATGCCGCGCTGCGAACCGTTCGGGTTGGCACCGGCGTAGCGGAACACCACGCGGCCCTCGCCCTCGAGCTCGTCGAGCACCTGCGCCGACGCCTGGTAGCGGCCCTCACCGGACTTCAGTGGGATGAGGATCTGCGCACCCGGCTCGTAGCGCGAGGTCCAGGCGGTGTTCGTCGCCTCGACCGTCAGCCACTCGTCCCGGCAGATGAAGTGCAGGCCCTCGTTGCGGGTGAGCGCACCGGGCAGCAGCCCGGCCTCGCACAGCACCTGGAAACCGTTGCAGATGCCGAGCACCGGCAGGCCCTGACCGGCGGCGCGAACCACTTCACCCATCACCGGCGCGAACCGGGCGATGGCACCGCAGCGCAGGTAGTCGCCGTAGGAGAAGCCGCCGGGCACGATCACAGCGTCGACATCCTTGATGTCGGCGTCGGCGTGCCACAGGCTCACCGCGTCGGCACCGGCCAGGCGCACCGCGCGGGCCGCGTCGACATCGTCGAGCGTGCCCGGGAAGGTGATGACCCCGATGCGAGCACTCATGAGACCCGGACGACCTTCCAGTCCTCGATCACCGTATTGGCCAGCAGCGCCTCGGCGATCTGCTCGAGCTGGGCGTCGGAGACGCTGTCGTCCACCTCGAGCTCGAATCGCTTGCCCTGCCGCACATCCGAGATACCGGCGAATCCCAGACGGGGGAGCGCGCCGACCACGGCCTGCCCCTGGGGGTCCAGAATCTCGGCCTTCGGCATGACCTCGACCACGACTCGTGCCACGCAATGCTCCTCATGTGGTGTGGGGGTTACAGCAGAAATCCTAGTTGACCCGGCCGTCGTGCCAGCCCTCCGGGGTCTGTGGCGCTGTGCTCGATGAGGCCGACCCCCGAGGCCCCTGCGTGGACACGCTGCGCTACCTCCTCCGGCTCCACCGGGATCGGCCTAGCATCGGGGCATGCGTATCGCCCACTTCGGCCATTCCTGCGTCCTCGTGGAACTGCACGGCGCGAAAGTGCTGTTCGATCCCGGCACCTTCGCGCACGGTTTCGAGGGCATCACCGGTCTGGACGCGATCGCGGTGACCCACCAGCACCCCGACCACATCGACCCCAACCGGATCGCCGATCTGATCGACGCCAATCCGGGTGCCCGGCTGCTGTCGGACCCGCAGACCGCCCAGCAGCGCAGCGAGGGGTGGGAGCCGGTGTCGGCCGGTCAGGTGCTCGACATCGGTGACCTGCAGATCACCGGTGGCGGCGGCCGTCACGCGGTGATCCACCCCGAGCTCCCCGTGATCGACAACACCGTCTTCCAGCTCGGCACCGCCGCCGATCCCGCCCAGCTCGTGCACCCGGGCGACTCGCTGTGGGTGCCGCCGGTCCCGGTCGGCGTGCTGGCCATCCCGGCCGTCGCCCCCTGGATGCGGATCTGGGACACGGTCGACTACCTGCGCGCGGTCAACCCACGCACCGCGGTGCCCATCCACTACGGCATCATCGACCAGGCCGCCTACGGCATCTACTTCGGCCGCCTCGCCGAGATGGCCCCGGCGGGCACCGAGTTCCGGGTGATCGAACCCGAGGACCAGGGGCAGTTCTAGCGCGCGTAGGTGCTCAGGAACAACGCCTCGGCCAGCGCCATGTGTTCGATCTCGCTCGGGTCGACGCTCTCGTTCGGCGCGTGGATGAGGCACTTGGGTTCCTCGACCCCGATCAGCATGATCTCGGCCTTCGGATAGGTGTCGGCGAAGACATTGCACAGCGGGATCGAACCGCCCTGCCCTTCGGTGGTGGTCGGGCGCCCGTACGCGGTCTCCATGGCCTCGGACAGGGCGTCGCGGGCGGGTCCGTGTTCGGCGGCGACGAACGGTTCGCCCAGACCCTCCAGTTCGATGTCGAGGTTGGCGTTGCACGGGGTGTGTGCCCGCAGGTGCTTGTCCAGCAGGTCGTAGGCCTGTCGGGGGTCCGTGCCGGGTGGGATGCGCAGGTTGAGCCGGGCTCTGGCGCTCGGTTGGATCGCCGCCGACGAGCCGACCACCGCCGGCACGTCCATGCCGAGCACGGTCAGCGCGGGGCGGGCCCACAGCATGTCGGCGACGGTGCCGCCACCGACCAGGTCGACCCCGTCGAGCACACCCGCGTCGGCCCGAAAGTCCTTGGGCGGGTACTGCACCCCGGTCCACTGCTGGTCAGTGGTGAGTCCATCGATGGTGGTGTTGCCGTGCTCGTCACGCAGTGTCGACAGCAGCTGGATCATCGCCGCGAGCGCATCGGGCGCGGGCCCGCCGAACATGCCCGAGTGCACGGGACCGTCGAGCGTTTTCACGGTGACCACGACATTCACCAACCCGCGCAGCGTCTGGGTGAAGGTCGGCAGGCCGACGGCGAAGTTCCCGCAGTCGGCGACCAGGATGGCATCCGCGGCGAGCAACTCGGGGTTGGCGACGACGAACTTCTCCAGCCCGCCCGTGCCCTGCTCCTCCGAGCCCTCCGACACCACTTTGATGCCTACCGGGAAGTCCGGGCCGATCGCCCGCAGCGCCGTGAGGTGGGTGACGATATTGCCCTTGCAGTCGGCGGCCCCGCGCCCGTACCAGCGACCGTCCTTGTCGGTGAGGGTCCAGACCGGGGTTTCCCACGCGTCGTCGTCGAGCGGCGGTTGTACGTCGTAGTGGCAGTACAGCAGCACGGTCGGACTGCCGGGCGGACCGGGCTTGTGACCGATCACCGCCTGACTGCCGTCGGGCGTCTCGTGCAAGCCGACCGTCAACCCGACCGCGGTGAAGGCGTCGGCGACCCACTGCGCGGTCTGCGCGCATCCCGCCGGTGGGAACTGGCGCGGGTCGGCCACCGATTTGAACGAAACCAGTTGGGCGAGGTCCTTTTTAGCCTCGCCCATCAGCGCGGAGACCTTTGCGCGCAGTGCGTCGACATCGGGAGCGTCGGTCATAGGTCGCCTCACTTCGTCGTGTCGTCGAGATTCAGGGAGTCGAGATGCGCACGGTAGTCGGCCAGGTGCTCCGGGCAGTACACGGCGATGGCCTGGCCGACCGCCTCGGCGGCTTCCCGCGAGCCGATCACCGGACGCTGCCCCGGTCCGGCGGCGCCATTGGTGAGCGCGGCCTGGTACTTCGCCTTGATGTGGGCGGCGTCGGGGTCCTGACACACCGAACCGCCGTTGTCGCCGAGCGCCGAGGCGATGACATCCGGCTCGGGCGCGGGCAGACCCGCGGCGAGCAGATTGCTGTGCAGCTGTTCGGCTTTCGCGTTCGCCTCGTTGTTCTGATGGATCTCGTCGAAGGTGAGCACGGCGATCACCGCGAAGACGACGAGCAGAACGGCGGCGGTGATATAGATCCAGCGCGCGGGGTGACCGTGGTCTACGGCGGTACTCATCACTCGGCCTCCTGCGGAACGGCGATTTTCCAGCTTTCCCGACGATTCCGATAGAACAGATACGGAATGAGCAACCCGACGATTCCCATCCCGCCGCCGACAATGGCGACATACACCAGCGGGCTCCCGCTACCGAATTGCGAGGGCGGTACGAAACCGATGGCGAATGCCGCCACCGACGACACCGCACCGAGCAGGCACAGCGCGTACAACGCCGGAGCCCGATAACCTCGGGGATGATCCGGATCGTCGCGGCGCAATTTCGCGGCCGCGGCGAACATCAACACATACATGATGAGATACACCTGCGTGGTGATCACCGACAGAATCCAGTACGCGCTCGACACATTGGGAATCAGTGCGTAGAGCAAGGCGATGGCCGTGGTGAACACGCCCTGCGCGACCAGCATGTTCTGCTGCACGCCGTGCTTGTTGAGCCGGGTGAGGATCGGCGGGAGATACCCCTCGCTGCGCCCGATCAGCAGCAGCCCCTTCGATGGTCCGGCCAGCCAGGTGAGCATCCCACCGAGCGCGGCCGCGACCAGCGCGATGCCGACGATCGGGGTGAGGAATCCGATGTGGAAATGGCTGAAGAAGCCGTCGAACGCCTGCATAACGCCTGCGGTGAGACTCAGGCTCGCGGAGGGCACCACCCAGCTGATCGCCAGCGCGGGCAGGATGAAGATGACCAGCACCAGGCCCACCGCCAACGCCATGGCCTTGGGGAATTCCTTACCTGGGTCGCGCAGCGACGACACGTGCACCGCGTTCATCTCCATACCCGCGTACGACAGGAAGTTGTTGACGATCAACACCAGGCTCGCCAACCCGGTCCACGCGGGCAGCAGATGCGCCGAATCCATCGGCGCCGCCGAGGCATTGCCCTGCCCGAGAAAGACCAGCCCGAGCACCACCAACAGCGTGCCGGGAATCAGCGTGCCGATGATCAACCCCATGCTGGACAAGCCCGCCACCGTCTTGGTGCCGCGCGAGGACACGTACACCCCGGCCCAATAGATGGTGATGATGACGATCGCGACATACGGCCCGTTCGAGGCGAGCGACGGATGAATGATGTAGGCAAAAGTACTTGCCACATAAGCCAACAGGCTCGGATAGTAGAAAATCGTCATGGCGAACTGACACCACACCGCGAGAAATCCCAGCGGTTTGCTCAACCCGTCGCCCACCCATTTGTAGACCCCACCGTCCCAGCCCGAAGCCAATTCCGCCGCCACGAGCGATGTCGGCATGAGGAACAGAACGGCGGGAACGATGTAGAGGAAAACACAGGCCAGTCCGTAGACCGCCATTGTCGGGGCGGAGCGCAGGCTGGCCACCGAACTCGTGGTCATCAGCGCCAATGTCACCCAGGACAGGTATTTCGTGGTGGTCGCGGCTTTCGTCGCGGTGCCCGTCATCAGCGCTGCCTCCTGCTGTGCTCACACAACTAGCGGAAACCCTCGAAGAACGCTCGAGGATCGTAACCGGATGGCAGCAGTTCGACGGCTTCGAAACGGGCACGATTACAGCGCGATTGTTTGGGCGGGCGAGACCGAGGGCAGCCGATAGGCCACCGCCGCGCGCGGGTGATCGCCGATTCGCGCGCGGCGGGGGCCGGTCAGGCGGCTCTGCTCGCCGGGAGCGGCTCCCAGCGATAAACGTTGCTGCGGGCACCGTGGTACAGCGCGAGGTCGACCGCGTCGAGCACGGCTTGGCGCGGACCCGACCGCTGCAACTGCGCACCCGAGATCGCCAGGCGAAGGACACCGCCGCGCCTGGCCGTACGGGCCGCGCCCATCACCAGCGCCCGGCACCACCACGGCTCGGCCCGAAAGCCCTCACCGATGCCGTACACCCGGGAACGCTGCGCGATATTGCTCTCCAGGTCGAGCATGGTGGTCAGACCGAGGGCGAGGCGGAAACCCACCTCGGGCAGCGCGGCGAGCGCACCGGCCGAGGCATCCCAGCGCGGGGCGGCGAACAGCCGGGTACGCAACTGCACCCGCTCCATCACCCGATCGGCCGCCTTCAGCCGCAAGGTCGCTTCGTGCCGGGGCAAAGCGGCGAATTCGGCGCGCCGCGATTTGGTCGCGGCCTGGTCGTAGCCGTGCAGCACGATCGCGTCACCGGCCAGCCGCCGTCCGCGCAGCCAGGATTGCGTCGCCGGATCGTCGACCAGCCGGTACTTGCCCTTCAGCCGGGGTGCGACCAGCAGCGACAGCCGCACTCCACGCTGATCCATCAGCTCCGCGAACTCGATCGCGGCATCGCGCGTGGTATCCCGGATTCCCGAGACCGAAACGATCAGCTCGCCGTTCATGTGTCAACGATGGCAGCCTGAGATGACGACCGCGTGGTTGTGTGATGAACACCTGGCGAGCGTCTATTCGTCGGCCAGGCCGACGGTGTCGAGCACCCAGGCGTACTCGAACGCGACTTCCTTCCACTTCTCGTAGCGACCGCTCACCCCGCCGTGACCGGCGCTCATCTCGGTCTTCAGCAACACTTCGCTGTCGCCGGTCTTGGTGGCGCGCAGCTTGGCGACCCACTTGGCCGGTTCCACGTACAGCACGCGGGTGTCGTTGAGGCTGGTGATCGCCAGGATCGGCGGATAGTCCTTGGCCGCGACGTTCTCGTACGGCGAGTACGACTTCATGTACTCGTAGACGTCCTTGTCCGCCAACGGGTTTCCCCACTCGTCCCATTCGATCACCGTCAGCGGCAGCGACGGGTCGAGAATGGAGGTGAGCGGGTCGACGAACGGCACGTTGGCCAGGATGCCCGCGAACAGTTCCGGCGCCAGGTTGGCCACCGCGCCCATCAGCAGCCCGCCCGCGCTGCCGCCGTCGGCGATCAACCGGTCCGGTGCGGTGGCGCCCGCGTCGACGAGATGACTTGCGACGGAGACGAAGTCGGTGAAGGTGTTCATCTTCGACAGCGTCTTGCCCTGCTCGTACCAGAGCCTGCCCATCTCACCGCCGCCGCGCACGTGCGCCACCGCGAACACCATGCCGCGATCGAGCAGCGACAGCCGCGACACCGAGAAGGACGGATCGATGCTGGCCTCGTAGGAACCGTAGCCGTAGAGCAGCGTCGGTTTCGGGCCCGCCGGGAGTCCGCGCCGCTGCACGATCGAGATCGGGATTCGGGTGCCGTCCGAGGCGAGTGCCCAATCACGGTGCTGTTCATAGTCTTCGGCGTTGTAGCCGCCGAGCACCGGCTGCTCCTTGCGCAGCAGCAGCTCGCCGGTGGCGGGCACGTAGTCGAACACCTGCGTCGGGGTGATGAACGAGGTGACCCCGACCCGCAACGTCGGCTGCTCCCATTCCGGGCTGGAACCCGCACCGGCGGAGAACAATTCGAGGCCGAACTCGAGTTCGGTGAGCTCGCCGTAGCCCGCCGGGGTGAGCGGCCACACCGCGACGCGGGGCAGCGCGTCGCGACGGTAGCCGAGGACCAGGTGGTCGGCGAAGGCGTCGATGTCCTCCAGCCGTACGTCCGCGCGGTGCCCGATCAGGACGGTCATCCGCGACGGGTCGCTCGCCGGAGCCTCGGCGAGCACGAAGTTCTCCGCCTTCACGCCGTCGACCACGTCGTTGTGCAGGATCAGGAAGCGGTCCTCACCGCCGATCACCGCGTGCTCGGCCGAGTACTCCACGCCCTCGCGCCGGGGCAGCAGCACCCGGAACTCGCCCTCGGGGTTGTCCGATTCCAGCACCCAGCCCTCGGTGGTGATCTTGGAACCGAGCCAGATCATCAGGTACTTCTCGGAGCGGGTCGCGCCGACGCTCACCCAGTAGCGCTCGTCGGGCTCGTGGAACACCGTCACGTCCTCGCCCGCGGCGGTTCCGACGCGGTGGCGCCAGACCGTGTCGGGGCGCCAGGACTCGTCGACGGTCTGATAGAAGATGTGCGTGCCGTCCAACGACCACGTGGCCCCGGGCGCCACCCCGGCGATCTCGTCGGCCAGCAGTTCACCGGTGCGCAGGTCCTTGATGCGCAGGGTGTAGCGCTCGTCGCCGGTGCTGTCGACCGAGTAGGCGAGCAGGTTGCCGTCGTGGCTCAGTGAGAACGCGCCGAGGGAGAAGAAGTCGAGCCCTTCGGCGAGCACATTGCTGTCGAGCAGCACCTGTTCACCGTCGATGGAGGTATCGGCCTCGAGCTGCGGCGGCGTCCAGGCGTCGATGCCCCCGGCCTGCGCGTCGATCGGACAGCGGCAGTGCACGCCGTACTGTTTGCCCTCGAAACTGCGCGAGTAGTACCAGTACTCCCCCAGCCGGGTCGGCACGGACAGGTCCGTTTCCTGGGTCCGCGCCTTGATCTCGTCGAAGATCTTGTCCCGCAACGGCTGCAGCTGATCCGTGCGCGTCGCGGTGTAGGCGTTCTCGGCCTCCAGGTACGCGATGACCTCGGGATCTTCCTTGTCCCGCAGCCACTCGTACTCGTCGACGAACGTGTCGCCGTGGTGCACCCGTTCCACGGGCACCTTCTTCGCGATCGGCGCCGACACCACCGTCTGATTCTCGCCAGCCATGGGTCCACCGTAGTCGCCGACCTCGACACCGGCCCGCCAACTCGGCCGTCAGCGGATTCCGGGGGTGCTCGTCGGGGTGAGTATTTCTGCGGATGGCAGGTCGTGGCGGGGTCCGTAGCCTGCTCGCATGGGGATTCGCGGAGCGGTTCGTTCGCTTGTTGTCGCCGGTGCGGTGCTGTGCGCCTCCGGTTCGGTCGTGGTCGCGCCTGCCGTGGCGTGCGCGTGCGGCGGGGTGGTGAGCGGCGACGGTTCGGCCCGGGTGGACAGCGAGACCGCCGTGCTCGGCTGGGACGGGCGACGCGAGACCGTGCTGATGCGCTTGGGAATGCGGTTCGCCGGTGGCGACGCGGCGCTCATCGTGCCGACTCCCACCCCGGCCACGGTGTCGACCGGAAGTGCGGCCGCGTTCGCCGAGCTGTCGCGGCTCACCGCGCCGGAGGTGGTCACCGAACGCCACTGGTTCGACAGCTCGGACTACGAGAGTTCGGGCGCCGCACCGGGTTCCGGCCCGGAGGTGCTCGGCCGAGTACAGCTGGGACCACTCGAGGCGACCACCCTGCGCGGTGGCGACCTCACCGGCGTACGGGAATGGTTGTCCGCCAATGGTTATCAGCTACGCCCCGAGGTGAGCGCCACGCTCGACCCGTACCTGCGCGAGGGGTGGTCGTTCGTCGCCATGCGTCTGACGAGCACCGATCCGCTCGACGGTGCCCTCGACCCGGTCCGCCTCACCTTCGATTCCGACCGTCTCGTCTACCCGATGCGCATGTCCGCCGCGGCGACCACCCCGCAGTCGGTCCACCTCTATGTCTTCGGCGACCAGCGCCTCACTCGCACCGACGCCGACACCGAATCCCAGTCCACGATCACCGAATTCGCCTCGCCGGTGCCCGCGCTCACCGACCCCGACCTCGTCACCCTCGCCGCGGGCAAGACCTACCTGACGGAGCTGTCGATCTCCATCCCCCGACCCGCGACCATCACCACCGACTTCACCTTCGCGGTGTCTCCCACCGACGCTCCCGTGCGCGATCGCGTCGTGCGCAAGGAGTATGTCGAGCTCCTCGGTTTCCCCGCCGGGTACGTCCTGATCACCGTCGCGGCGGCGATCCTGGCCGTCGTCGGCGGCGCACTGCTGCGCCGCCGCTCGGCCCGCTAGGCCCCGAGCGCGGGCCCGATGGTCGGCCAGGAGTGGTGCAGGGCGTCCTGCCAGTAGCCCCAGGAGTGGGTGCCGACGGGGTGGTAGTCGATCTCGGCGCCGATGCCCGCGGCGGCGAGACGCTGACCGAAGGCGGCCATGCAGCCGTTGACGCCGACCTCGATGGGCCCGCCGAGCACGATGTTCTCCGGCAACTGCGGCTTGAGCTGGGCTTCGTAGGGGCCGGGGATGCCGGTCCCGGTCGACATGTAGAGCGCCTTGCCGCGCAGGTTGTCGAGCAGCTGAGCCGGGTCGTGCGCCGCCCATTCCTGGCTGCCCGGCGCGCCCCACATGTTGAGTGGATTGCCACCGCGATTGGTGATGGAGAACATCATCGCGCCCGCGGCCATGCCCATGTCCGGGCACGCGCTGTACCCGGCGACGGCCCGGTACAGGCCGGGGTTGCGGGCGGCGAGGATGTAGGCCGCGTTGCCACCCATCGACAGGCCGCCGATGGCGTTCACGCCGTTGCCGTCGAAGCGGGCGTCGATCAGGCCGGGCAGTTCACGGGTGAGGAACGTTTCCCACTTGTACCGGCCGAAGCGCGGGTCGTCGACGATCCAGTCGGTGTAGTAGCTGGCCTGCCCACCCATCGGCAGCACCACGTTCACGTGCTTGCCGCGGAAGAACGCCTCGGCGTCGGTGGCATTGGTCCAGGTGCTCTGGCCGATGCCCGGATCCAGGCCGTCGAGCAGGTAGTAGGTGCCACGCGCGCCGCCACCCGCCGGGTGCAGGACCTGCAGTTCGATATTGCGCCCCATCGCGGGCGAGGTGACGGTGATCGCGGTGCGGTTCGGGGTGAGCGCGCGCTCTCCGACGATGTCCGCGGCCGCGGCGGGTGCGGGTTGTAGAACTCCCGGACCGATGAACGCTATGGCGAATGCCAGCACTGAAGCAGCAACACCTGTACGACGCACGATCCACCCTCCATAACCGCATGCCAATGACAGTCCAAAGTAACCCACCGATGAACGTCAAGGAAGCATTCGGCGATTTGGGCGTTTCTTCAGCAAACTTTCCGGTATGGGATGACCGCTTCGTCCGAAATTGCAGTTCAGCGGGTGAGTGCGCCCCGAATCGACCCCGCGAGATAGTCCAGATCAGCGCGGGCGGGCGAGGTGGGTCGTGCGCGCAGCCCGAAGCCGTCTCCCGGCGTACGCGGAATGACGTGCAGGTGCACGTGGAAGACTTCCTGCCCGGCCGTGACCCCGTCGGCGAGAAAGAAATTCACCCCGTCGGCGGCGACCTCGCTGTCACGCAGAGCCGCCGCGATCCGCTGACCCACCTGAAAGAGCTTGCCGCCCAACGCCGGATCGAGTTCGGCAAGACTCGTCGCCGCGACCTTCGGCACCACGAGTACATGCCCTGGCGTCACGGGCCGAATGTCCATGAACGCGAGCACATCATCGTCCTCGTACACCCTGGAAGCGGGCGCCCGACCGGCGACGATATCGGCGAAGATCGTGTAGGGATTCATTCGCGCACGGTATCGAAAACGCGCAAGAGCCCGCCACCGCCGCCGCAGGGCGGGCAGTGGCGGGCTCACGCGCACGGCTCTACAGAATCGGCGAGGGCGTGTACCGCGCGGCGTCCGGGTTGGCCTCGACCAGCTTCTGCACCTGGGCGATCACCTCCGACACCTGATCGGTGGCGGCGCCGATGAACGCGGACTTGTCGGCCAGCGCGGCGTCGAGCCCGGCGCGATCGAGCGGCATCCGGTCGTCGGCGGCGAGACGGTCGAGCAGATCGGGTTCGCGCCCCTGCTCACGCATGGCGAGCGCGACGGCGACCGCGTGCTCCTTGATGACCTCGTGCGCGGTCTCGCGGCCGACCCCGGCGCGCACCGCCGCCATCAGGATGCGAGTGGTGGCCAGGAACGGCAGGTACCGGTCGAGCTCGCGCGAGACGACCGCCGGGTAGGCGCCGAACTCGGCGAGCACGGTCAGGAAGGTCTCCATCTGCCCGTCGATGGCGAAGAAGGCATCGGGCAGCGCGACGCGACGCACCACCGAGCAGAACACGTCACCCTCGTTCCACTGCGCGCCCGCCAGCTCCGCGGCCATCGAGCCGTAACCGCGCAGCACCACCTGCAGACCGTTCACCCGCTCACAGGACCGGGTGTTCATCTTGTGCGGCATGGCCGAGGAACCGACCTGACCCGGCTGGAACCCCTCGGTGACCAGCTCGTGGCCCGCCATCAGACGGATCGTGTGCGCGAACGACGACGGCCCGGCACCCAGCTGCACCAGCGCCGAGAGCACGTCGTGGTCGAGCGAGCGCGGGTACACCTGGCCCACGCTGGTGAAGACGTTCTTGAAGCCGAGGTGCGTGGCCACCTGCTGTTCGAGGGCGGCGAGCTTGCCCGCGTCACCGTCGAGCAGGTCGAGCATGTCCTGGGCGGTGCCCATCGGGCCCTTGATGCCGCGCAGCGGGTAGCGGTCGATCAGTTCGCGCAGCCGGGTCAGCGCGACGAGCACCTCGTCGGCGGCCGAGGCGAAGCGCTTGCCGAGGGTGGTGGCCTGCGCGGCGACATTGTGCGAGCGACCCGCCATCACCAGCGCCTGGTATTCGGCCGCCCGCTCACCGAGCCGCGCGGCGATGGCGACACCATGGTCGTAGACGTGCTCGAGCGAGAGCCGGATCTGCAACTGCTCCACGTTCTCGGTGAGGTCGCGGCTGGTCATGCCCTTGTGCACGTGCTCGTGCCCGGCCAGCGCGTTGAACTCCTCGATGCGCGCCTTCACATCGTGGCGGGTGACCCGCTCGCGTTCGGCGATGGAGGCCAGGTCCACGTGCTCGATGACCCGCTCGTAGTCCTCGACCACCCCGGCGGGAACGTCGATCCCTAGCTGCGACTGGGCGCGCAGCACCTCGAGCCACAGCTTGCGCTCGAGCACGATCTTGTTCTCGGGCGACCAGAGCGCGACGAGCTCCGGGCTGGCGTATCGGGTGGCGAGGACATTCGGGACGAGGCTCACGAGCACTCAGTCTAGTTGCCTGACCCGTTCGCCCTGCTGGGGCATCATGTTGGGCACCACGGGCGGGGCGACGATGTCGATCATCTCGAGCAATCCGGCTCGGGCGGGGCGGCGCGGTTCGGGGTGTCCCTCGATCAGCGCGGCGACGACGGCACCGTCGACGACGGCGACGAGCCTGCGTAACTGCTCGGGGCGCACCACCCGGTCGGAGCGGCGCAACACGTCGGCGAGCAGGTCTTCGAGCTGGGTGCGTAGTCGCAGCTGCACCTCGCGTAGCTCGGGGTGCCGCGCGGAGGCGACCGACCGTTCGTAGCGGGCGATCAGTTGCCCACGGGCGTCCAGGTCGCTGTCGTCGGGGCCGACCAACAGGTCGAGCACCAGGTCGACCGTCGCCTCGGTACCGCGTCGGCGGTGGCTCACATCGCCGACGCGGCGGCGCATCGCGTCGAGCTCGCGGGCGCCGCTGAACTCGACGGCGCTGGCGATCAGATCTTCCAGGGAGGCGAAGTAGTACGTGGTGGACGCGAGGGGAAGATCGGCTCTCGAGGCCACCGAACGATGTCGCACGGCGTCGAAGCCGCCTTCGAGCAACAGTTCAGCCGCCGCCGCCACCAGAGCCTGGCGACGTCGTTCGCCTTTCGGAGTCGTCGCGGTGGTCACCGTGCCATCGTGCCAGTCATCATCAGTTCAACCGTGCGCAATCGTCATCGGGGAAAGCTGGGAATTCGGGATATCTGAGTTTTACCGCATCCCGGCACCGATGTGTTCGTACTAGGGAAAGTTGTTGTGCGACATCACGGTTGACAACCGGTCCAGCGCTGCGGAAATGTCGTTTGTGGCGCCTGCGAAGGAAAAGCGAATCGTGCGAAGACCGCGCTCGGTATCGAAGTCGAGACCCGGTGCCACGGCCACTCCCGTTTCGGCGAGAACCCGCGCGCACCACTCCAGTGAATTACTGGTCAAATGACCGATATCGGCATAGGCGTAGAAGGCGCCATCGGCCGGTGCCAGATCGGTGATGCCGAGCGCGGGCAAACCCTCGAGCAGTAGGGCCCGATTGGTCGCGTACCGACGCACGTGCCCGTCGAGTTCCTCCTTGGCCTCGGGACCGAAGGCGTGCACCGCCGCGTACTGCGAGATCGCGGGCGGACATACGGTCATGTTCGACGCCAGCCGCTGCAACGCGGGACGCAGGTGGGCGGGCGCGAGCATCCAGCCCAGTCGCCACCCGGTCATCGAGAAGTACTTCGACACCGAGCCGATCACCACCGCGTCCCGGGAGAATTCCCACGCCGAGGAGGTCGGTGTGCTCGCGCCCGCGTAGGTTATGCCGTGGTAGATCTCGTCGGAGATCAGCAGGGTGCCGTGCGTTTCGCACCAGCGGGCGATGGCCGCCAGCTCCGCCGGGTCGATCATCGTTCCGGTCGGATTCGCCGGGCTCGCCAGCACCAGTCCGGCGGGTGGTTCCGCGAGCGCCTCCAGCATCGCAACGGTCGGCTGGAAACGGGTCTGCGGTCCGCAGTCGAGTTCGACGACCCGGCAGCCGAGGGCGGTGAGTGTGTTGCGGTAGGCCGGGTAGCCGGGCCGGGCGACCACCACGGTGTCACCCACGTCGAAGGCGGCGAGGAAGATCAGCGTGAACGCGCCCGACGACCCGGTGGTCACCACCACCTCGTCGGGGTGCACATCGTAGCCGTAGGTCTCGCTGTGATGGCCCGCGATCGCCTCGCGCAGCGGCAGGATCCCGAACGTCTCGGTGTAGCCGAGCAGCTCGTGATCGATCGCCGCCCGTGTCGCCCGCAACACCGGAGCGGGCGCCTGCGTGGACGGCTGGCCCGCCGCCAATACCAGCACATCACCGTGTGACCTGGCCCGTTCGGCGGCCGCCTTCCAGACATCCATCACGTAGAAGGGCGGGATGGTCGATCGTAGCGATTCTCTGGACACCCGAGAGACGGTAGATCACCCGATCGCGCGCCTGCGCGGATATGGTCGGCACAATGGCTCCGACAGCGAGTACGCAGGCACCGACGCCCCGGTCAGTGGGGCGCCGGGCAGGGTCGTGGGGGGCGGTATGAGGCGAGCTGAGACGGGCGAGGTGCACGACCTCGCGTCCGGTAGGAGTGCGGCTGTAGGTCCTAGCAATGGGGCGCAGGTCCAGGGCGGCCGGACGGCCGTGCCGGGGAGCAGCGATGCCGAGTCCTG
Organism: Nocardia caishijiensis NBRC 108228; assembly: GCF_001612825.1. Lineage (GTDB taxonomy): Bacteria > Actinomycetota > Actinomycetes > Mycobacteriales > Mycobacteriaceae > Nocardia > Nocardia caishijiensis. Next base: position 16,006 of record NZ_BDBE01000045.1, read on the forward strand.
CGCAGCCACCGAGTCCGGCGCAGCCACCGAGTCCCGCGCAGCCACCGAGATCGGCGCGGCAACCGAGATCGGCTGCACCGCCTTCAAGGTGGGGGCAGACGAAGCGGCGACTAACCCCGAGCGCGCGACAAAGCCGACCGCCGATGCCGCCTGCCCAGTCGCAACCCCCGCGACCATCACCGCAGAGCAATCGACCGAGCCGGAGTCGGCCGACGATGCGGAGATATCCCTTCCGCCGAAGACGCTGGGCGCCTTGGCCGCTCGCCGCGTGAGCATGAACGGGCGTGTGTTGCGGGCTGATTGGCGTCAGCACCTGCCCGCACGGGTTCCGCTGCGGGAGCGGTCGGCGGCATGGGTCGCGAAGCATCCGATGCTCGGGGAGATCGCGGCCGATGTGCGTCGCGGTGACATGCGGAAAGCGTTCTGGGAGCGCCCGTCTCGGCGGGCAGCGGCCCTGTGGGCACGCAGGCCGAGTAGCGAGCGGGTGCGTGCGGTGCTCATCGAGCGGCGTGTGCTCATCGCGGGAGTCGCGGTCGTCGCCGTGCTCGTCGCGTCGGACGGACAGTTCAACGGGCTGGTCGACCGGCCGCTCGCCCCGGGCGAGGCCCAGCGTGTCGCCTTCGCCTATCCCCCGCAGATCCCGCCCAACCCGCAGTCGGTGCGCCGCCTGCTCGTCGCCATCGACAACGGCGAGAAGCGTCGCGAGGCCGCGGTGGTCGCCGCCGCGGCCCGCGCCACCCTGGAACGGGCCAAGGCCGAGGCGGCGGCCGCGTCGTCGGGCCAGTGGCAGGACTGGATGGGCGAACGCGCCCCCGTGGTGCCCGGCGTCCTCGTTCCCGGCGCGAGCACCCCCTCGATCGGCGGATTCAGCCTCCCCGCCAAGGGCCTGTTCACCTCCGGCTTCGGTTCACGCTGGGGAACCATGCACCGCGGCATCGACATCGCCGGCCCCATCGGCAGCCCCATCTACGCGGTCGCCGATGGCACCGTCGTGGAGGCGGGCCCCGCCCAGGGCTTCGGCCTGTGGGTCCGCATCCGCCACGACGACGGCACCATCAGCATCTACGGCCACATGTACGACTTCTTCGTCTCCCCCGGCGAACGCGTCCCCGCAGGCATGCAGATCGCGCGCATCGGCAACCGAGGCGACTCCACCGGCCCCCACCTACACTTCGAAATCGTCCAGAACGGCCAACACGTCGACCCCCAAGCCTGGCTGGCCCGCCACGGCCTCAGCCTGACCTGATCTCAGGCCAGCGCTTCCTCGACCGTCTCCGCCGTCAGAATCTGATCGGCCCACCGCTCGAGGTCGCCCATGTCGGCCGCACGCACCCGCGCGATCGTCGCCTCGGACGGCGTGCCGAACTTACGATCCAGCTGACGAAGCAGTGTCTTCGCCGCGCCCCGAACCTCCAACATTTCAGCGGTAGTCACGACAGCCTCCCTTACCTGCGGCTCGAGTCGATCGAGCAGCGGATTCAGACTCGATGGATTCGTCTCGCTGACAGTCATAATGTACTCCACCACCGCCCGCAGGTCACGGTGCCCATTCGGGGCAGCGAACATCGCCGAAATGTCGTCGACCAGCGGCAACAACCGCTCGCCCGCGTCGGTACGACCCGGCGCCACCGACAGGACGTACAGCAGCACCACGACGGCGGGAGTCATCTCACGCTTGCGCAAGGCCGCGAGATCGGTGGCGGCGATATCGTCGACCAGATAGCGCATCCTCGGAACGAGGTCACCGAGAGACTTTCGAACGCTCGGCGTGAGTCCGAAAAGTTCGGACAGCTCTGTATGTTCCCTAGCCATCGACCTCCACCGAGAAGAGCATGTCGCCATACCGGGGGTCGAGATGATCGGAAACGAAACCGGACGGCAGCGCCCGCAAGGTCGACCAATCCGCCTGCACGACAAAGGCTTCCGGCAATGCGGAACGAAGCTCGGCCGTCGCGTTCTCGGGCTGGCCGAGAATACGACGGCACAGCGCGTCATGCGGGCTCGTCGGCCGCTCAGGCATTGCCACACCGTACGCCGACGGTGTGGCAAAACCAATCCGGCCAGGCGAGAGCTACCGTGAATAGTGTTGCCCGTAAATAGCTTTCACGCCTACTCGGCGGACGCCCGTTCCGGGACAACGACTTCGGTGGCGCCGATGTCGGTGCGGAAGTGACTGCCGGGGAGCTTGATCTTGGCGAGGCGGGCGTAGGCGCGTTCGCGGGCCTCGGCCAGGTTTTCGCCGATGCCGACGACATTGAGGACGCGGCCACCGGCCGAGAGGAGGGCCTTGTCCTCGCGCAGGGCCGTGCCCGCGTGCAGGACGAGGGTGTCGCCGTCGAGGGCGCCTTCCTCGGCGCCGGTGATGACATCGCCGGTGCGCGGGCGGGCCGGGTAGTTCTCGGCGGCGAGAACGACCGTGATCGCCGCACCGTCCTTCCAGCGCGGCGGTTCGACCTCCGCGAGTCGGCCGGTTGCGGTGGCGTGCAGCAGTTCGGCGAACGGGCTGTCGAGCAGTGCGAGCACCGCCTGGGTCTCGGGATCGCCGAAGCGGCAGTTGAATTCGACGACGGCTGGACCGTTCGTGCCGACCGCCAGACCGGCGTACAGCAGCCCGGAGAACCCGCTGCCACGCCGAACCAGTTCGGCCGCAACGGGTTTCACGACATCGTCGACGATCTCGGTGAGCGTCTCGGCGGGCAGCCACGGCAGCGGGGTGTAGGCGCCCATGCCGCCGGTGTTGGGGCCCGCGTCACCGTCACCGACGCGCTTGTGATCCTGGGCGGGCAGCAGCGGTACCACGGTCTCGCCGTCGACCAGGCAGAACAGCGACACCTCCGGCCCGTCGAGGAACGACTCCAGCAGCACCGGATGCCCCTGCTCGAGCAGCTCGGCGCCGTGATCGCGGGCAGCCCGGCGATCGGCGGTCACCACAACACCCTTGCCCGCGGCCAGGCCGTCGTCCTTGACCACCCAGGTGGGGCCGAAGCGGTCGAGCGCGGCATCCAGGTCGGCCGGGTTGTCGACGATCTCGCTGTGCGCGGTCCGCACACCAGCCGCCGCCATCACATCCTTGGCGAACGCCTTCGACCCCTCGATCCGCGCCGCGTCGGCCGACGGGCCGAACACGGGGATCCCGGCCGCGCGCACCGCGTCGGCCACGCCGAGCACCAGCGGCACCTCGGGCCCGATCACCACCAGGTCGGCGGCGACCTCTCGGGCCAGCGCGGTCACGTCCTCGGCCGAGCAGGGATCAACCGGCCGCAGCTCCGCCTGCTGGCCGATACCCGGGTTTCCCGGGGCAGCGATCACCGCCGTGACCGACGGATCCCGGCGCAGGGCCAGGACGAGGGCATGTTCACGGGCTCCGGAACCGATGACGAGTACGCGCACCGCAACAGATTAGTCGCGCCGCCGCGCGCCCACTCGCGACCCCCTGATCCCGACATCTGCCCGTTCACCACAGTTCACCCTGGCCGTATCGGGTCGGCTTGGGCCACAATGGAACCAACGGCGGAAGCGGGGGACGATCGTGGGCTTGCTCGACGGCATGATGGGCAACGCGGGTCGCATCGACCCCGCCGCCGCCCAGCAGGAGTACGCCAAACTGTTCGGCCAGGGCGAGCAGGTGTACGCCGCTTACATCCTGGTCCGCGACGCGATGTTGTTCACCAACCGCCGTCTCATCCTGATCGACAAACAGGGCGTCACCGGCCGCAAGGTGAGCTACCACAGCATCCCGTACCGGTCGATCACCCACTTCGCCGTCGAAACAGCGGGCACCTTCGACCTCGACGCCGAGCTCTACATCTGGCTCAGCGGCAGCCACGACCCGGTGAAGCAGCGATTCAACCGTCAGGTCGACATCTACGAGGTACAGGCCATCCTGTCCCACTACGTCGCCGTGTGAGTCACTTGTAGTAATACCAGTATCCACCCAAGTGGACATAACTTGTATCACCACTACCACTTCCGTCCGGATTTCGGCCGGAGGGGACATAAATAAACCCGTTGCCGACACCCTGATAGCCCTTCGGAAAATGAAACTCACATTCTCCGTCCGGCTCGTCTTCTACATGGTGGAATTCATACTGCCCGATCAGTGCGGCGGGGTCGCCGGACGTCGCATCCCTGTACTGGGAGCCCAGTCTTTCACATTCGGCTGCGGCACTTTCCATATCACCTCGCGACATCTTCCAGCCGATTCGACCAGGTACATAGAACTCGGTCAGCAACACGGTGATGATCACGCACAGCGGCAGAACCGAACTCCAGCGCCACCACCCCGAATACCGCAGGGCAGAAATGATCGACATTACGAGCCACACCATGATCGGAACGGCAGCGGCCACCCCTGCCCAAAACTCGACCTCGTCATCATCGAAAACCTTGTAGCACGCCCACAAAAACCATGCGCAGCTAGCGAGCGTCGCGACCGTGGCCACCGATATCGGAATTTTCCAAACCATCGGCAGAGGTGGCCGCTGGGGATCAGACTGTTCCATCGTTATGCCGATGCTCCGTATTTCCGTTCGCCGAACTCTCATTCACCAGCGTGTACATCTGGCAAGCGAACCTCCCCGCCATAATCGTGCCGACAGTACTGTAATGCAGGACCGTCGACCCGTCAGGCGATGCTCGGCGGTCGATCCGTCGCGGGCCACCTGCCCGAGCACTCATGCGGCCCCATGACCACGCCCTTGACACCCGACCGCGAACCAACCCGAGCCGGGGTGCGTCGCAGATCGATGTTGGCCTGGCAGACAACACCGGGAGGTGACCACTCGCTCTCGACGTCAGCCGTCGGGGGCGCCCGAGGCGCATTAGGCTCGCTCTATGGCATCCGTTTTCAGCGCGATCATCGCAGGTCAGATTCCGGGTCGGTTCGTCTGGGAGGACGACGAATTCGTCGCCTTCCTCACCATCGCCCCAGTCACCCAGGGCCACACCCTCGTGGTGCCCCGCGCCGAGATAGACCAGTGGCAGGACATCGACCCCGCCGTGATGGCCCGCCTCACCGGGGTCGCCCAGAAGATCGGCCGAGCCGTGCGCGCCGCCTTCGACGCCCCGCGCGCAGGCCTGCTCATCGCCGGTCTCGAGGTCCCCCACCTGCACACCCACGTCTTCCCCGCCTACTCCATGGGCAACTTCGACATCTCAGGAGCCGACCCCTCCCCCACCACCGAATCCCTCGACGAAGCCCAATCCAAGATCAAAGCCGCCCTCCGCGACCTGGGCTACGGCGCCAACGTCCCGGACTGATCGCCTCCGGTGCCCGCCTCCACGCGGGCATCACCGCACAGCGGATGGAACCGAAGTGGGGTGGCGTGCGTCCAAAGATATCGAGTGGTTCTGTGCGAAGAGGAGAGACGATGCGACTGGTGGGGTTCGCCGCGGGGGTGGGCGTTGTGCTCGTGCTCTCCGGGTGTGGGCAGAGTGTGGACGGGCAGCCCGAGGTGAGTGGGGCTCCGCTCACGAAGGAGCAGTTGTTCGATCCGTGCACGGTGCCGGAGAGTGCGTTGGTCGCGGCGGGGGCTGATCCCGCGTCCAAGGACGACAATCCGTTCTCGGTGCCGAGGGCTGAGTGGAAGGGGTGCGGATGGCGTGCCAGCGACTTCTTCATCTCGATCTTCTCGACCACCTACACGATGGAGAAGTTTCGGGAGAACACCCTCCTTCGCGATTTCCAGGAGGTGACTGTCGAGGGGCGAGCAGGCAGCCAATACCTGATCGGAGACAGAAATCCACCGGAGGAATGCGGGCTGGTCTTCGCGTCCGGCCAAGGCACCATAACCCTGCAATCGAGTAAGGCCTCCAGCAGCGATTCGACGGTTGATCCATGTCTGGTTCTGAACAATGCTGCCCCGCACTTCGTTGAAGTGCTTCCGAAGTAGCAACGTCAGATCCGAGGGAGTTTTCCATGGCAGAGGCGAATGAGACGGCCAAAGAGTTCCAGAGACTGGCCGGTGAGGCGGCCGGTGGCCGCTTGATAATAGAGCACGACGCAGCTGAACGTTGTGCGAAATGGTGCGACGACTACATCACCGAACTCGATGCGCTCAGCCAGCGGGCGAAATCGATGGTCTTCGTCGATTCATTCGGAGACCTCAACTCGGCGGCTGAACTCGGCGACAAGTTCTTTCAGCTGGCACAGGGTGGGCCGGGTAGCGGCTCGTACACAGAGGCGATCCGCCAGCACCAGGAGATTCTCAAGGCGATGGCCGATATGTACCGCAAAGCTGGCGCCGCCTTCCAAGCCTGCGACGAAGCCTCTCAGCAGGCGATCAAGCAGCAGACCAACAAGCTCGACTGACAACTGGGGGAAACATGTCGTTCGGAAGTTTTCTGGTAGGGCTCTCGAATCCGAGCACCTTCGCGAGCACCGTCACGGAGCGCGTTGGTTCGCTGTTCGATTCCGATATCGCGCCGACGCAGTCCGAGCTGGACGCGCAGGCGGACGGAAACTCGGAGCGGACGCGACTCTATGCCCAGAACCAGGCGCTGGCTTCCGGGTTCTCCGGTGAATACACCCAGCAGGTGGTGCCGCCGGTGATGGAAAGCTTCGTCGACATGTCGCATTCCCGCATCATGCAATTCGTCGAATCGATCGATGTGGGTCAGCTGAGCACCAGCATCCAGGGTTGGAACCAGTTGGCGACCGACACCACGGCCAAAGCGACCGCCTTCCACGACAACATCAGCAAGGAAATGGAGCGGGGCTGGGCCGGGAGCGCCGCCACTCAGGCGCTGGCCAGCACGAAGGCGTACCTCGCCGACATCCACAAGGTCGACCAGGCGGCCAAGCTGATCGCCAACAAGATGGACGAGGCTCGCTCCGGTTTGCAGCAGGTCAAGTACTCGGTGCCGCACGAATCCGAGAATCAGGGTGACACCGTGCTCGGCACGGTTGTCTCGGTGCTTTCTCCTGTCACCGGCCTGATCATCGACAGCCAGAGCGCGGGCCGAGCCGAGGCAGCCCAAGCCGCCGCCCGCCAGGTCATGCAGACCGTGTACAAACCGGTCGCCGAACAGGCCGACACCCAGGTTCCCAAGGTGCCGCAACCGGCCAACCCCCAGCAGGATGATCCGGCGAACGGCGATCCCGGTGCCGGTCCCGGTGGCGGAAACACCAACGACAACAACAACAACTCGAATGGCGCCCCCGGCACGAACCCGGCCAACATCAGCGAGCCGGAAGACCCGACCACCACCGATCCGGGCGACGACGACAGCGGCGACGATTCCTCGCCGTCGACGGACGACCCCGCCGCCACGACGCCCGAGGACACCACACCCGCCTCAGCGCCCGCCACGACACCGGCGACGACCACACCCGCGGGCACCACACCGAACGGCCTTGGCACGGGCGGGGGCGCGGGTGGCGGTGGCGGCAGCCCCAGCGTTCCCGGCGCGGGCAGCTCCCTCCCCGGCGCGGGCGGTGCGGCGCCCGGCGCCGGGGCCGGTCAGAAGCTCGCCGCGTCAGCGGGCGGGTCGGGCCGGGCGGGGATGCCCGGAATGGGTGGCATGGGCGCACCGGGCGCGCGCGGCGGCAAGGACGAGGAGAACGAGCACTCGGCGCCCGACTATCTGCGCGGCGTGCACGAGGAACTGCTCGGTCCGGACCGAGCACATGTTCCGCCGGTCATCGGTGGCGACGCATGACCGACAACTGGGAACTCACCCAGTTCGAATTCTGGGTCGCCTGGGAAACTCTCGGCCGCGACCGGATGCCGTGGCCGCTGACCTTCACCACCGGCGTGGAAACCCAGGCCGAGTTCGACCGGGAGTGCCGGGTCGCCGCCGACTCCCTCATCGCCAAGATCGGCGACGACGAGTCGCTCTACCACGCCCTGCACGCGCTGGCGCATCCGGAAGTCCGGGTCGAATTGTTCGGTCACCGTTTCGACGGCCGCACCCGCATGATCCGGGCCTGCGCGACAACCGAATCCACCAACGGGACGGTCGCGGCCCAACTCCCCGGCCCCGAATACGGCCAGGGCGGCAACATCCTCATCTACCTGCGATCCGCCCGCACCGTCACCCAGCGGCTGGTCGCGATCCTGCCGACGGTTCCCCCGGGCTCGTCCCCCGGCTTCGATCTGCACCGCGACGAATTCACCACCACCCCCGACCCTTACGCGCGCCGCCGCACCCCCTCCGAACACGCCCTCGCCTTCCTGAAACGCCCGTTCCGCACCTACGCCGAATTCCGTGTGGACACCGGACCGGCACTGGACGGCTGGCAGGAGGGCGGCACCACGCTCCAGGTCATCGACTATGTCGAGGACGGCCGCTACCTCCTCCGAGACGCCGACCGCGTCTCGGCCCACCCGCTCACCTCCGACCACCTGAACAACGAACTACAGGACCTCGTCACTCGCGCGACCGCGAATCAACGCCAGTCAGCGTGGTAGGCAGTCACTTTCACTGCGCGGTGTAACCACCGTCCACCAGGTGGTAGCTACCGGTGATGAAGCCGGCGGCGTCGCTGGCCAGGAACAGGACCAGGTTGGCGACCTCTTCCGGGGTGCCGAGGCGGCCGATCGGGTGCTTGTCTTCCAGGAATTTCGTGGTCTCGGGGTCGTCGGCCAGAAGTGGGGTGCGGATGTAGCCGGGACCGACGGCGTTCACACGGACGTTGCGCCGGGCGTATTCGAGCGCACCGTTCTTCGTCAGACCGAGCAGGGCGTGTTTGGCGGTGACATATCCCGCGTATTCCGGGTTTCCGACACTGGCCAGGATCGAGGCCATGTTCACGATCGCCCCGCCGCCGTTGGCCGCGAGCACCGGCAGTTGCTCGCGCATCCCGTAGAACACCGAGTCCAGATTCACCGCCATCACCTTGCGCCACCCCTCGATCGAATAGTCACCGATCGCGTTGCGCTCCCCCGTGATCCCCGCGTTGTTCACCGCGATCCCCAGGGGCAACATCTCCTGCGCCGCCGCCACACTCCTGGCCACATCCCCCGGGTCGGCCGCGTCTCCCGCCACGGCGACGGCCGTCCCCCCGTTGACCACGATCTCGTCGGCGACCTCCCGCGCCGCTCCCTCGTTCAGATCGAACACCACCACCGACGCCCCGTTCCCCGCCAGCCCGAGCGCCACCGCCCGCCCGATCCCCGACCCCGCCCCACTCACCACAGCCGACCGGTTCCCCACCTCGTACACAGCCATGCCGATCCTCCATCCCGTCGCTACCGCACCGATGAATCAGGACGAACTCACCCTGTCACAGTAGACAGCGAATCGCCCCGGCGGCAGCGCGCACCTAACCGGCGCGGTCAGAGCAGTCGAAGTAGTTCCGAGACCTCCGCGGGCGTCGCCTCGGCATCGTTTCGCTGAGCGCGCTCGGCGACAGCTCGGAGCCGCCGTCGCTGGGAAGGGTCGAGATCGGGACCGGCTTTCCGCAAGACGTTCACCAACAGGTCGCCGGGATACATGTCCCCCGATGCCAGCGGATTCCGTTCGAGCTCCTCGAGAACCCGGGTGAGAATGACAGGAAGACCGACACGCTGCCCGACCAGAAGTCGCAAATCCTCGACCTCGAGCTCGGAGATCGGCGCACACCGCAGCTCGCTCACCCGTCGCATCAGTCGTGTGGCATCGCGATCCGGCGGGGGCCAGATTCCCTCCACCTGCTCGATGGTGCGTCGGATTTCTTTACCTCCCACAGACCGAGCACAGGGTCGGCCTCGCAAGACGAAGCCCTGACCCGAACTTCGGGCCAGGGCGGGAAGAGCCCCCTGTCAGGATTGAACTGACGACCTTCGCTTTACAAGAGCGGTGCTCTACCACTGAGCTAAGGAGGCGGGTACTGATGAGCCCCGGAGGGCAGCGACCATCATAGCTGGGCGCGTGCGCCGCGTGACACCGAGTTCGGTGTCACGCGGCGGCGCTCAGCGAGTGAGTCCCGGCGCAGTATCGAAAAGGTACCGGTCAGGACTGGGCGCGTGCCGCATCGTCGGCGGCCATGGCGTCACGCAGACTCTTGGGACGCATGTCGGTCCAGTTCTTCTCGACATACTCGACGCACGCGGCCCGGCTTTCTTCGCCGAACACGACGCGCCAACCCGCCGGGACCTCCGCGAACGCGGGCCACAGGGAGTGCTGCTCTTCATCGTTGACCAGAACGAAGAAGCGGCCGTCCTCGTCGTCGAAGGGGTTGGTGCTCATTTCACCTCACTGGATACTGGCGCTGTGTACGGGATCGCTGAGGCCTTCGAGCCCCGAGCGTTATGTCGACCCTAGCAAGGGATACGTTACGCGTAGGCGGTTACCTCAGCTCGCGAAGAAATCGAGCAGGATCTTGTTCACGGCCTCGGGCCGCTCGAGGTAGCCGAAGTGACCCGCGTCGGGGATCTCCTGGTACCGGGCGCCGGGGATGGCCTCGGCGACCTCGCGCGACAGGTACGGCGGGATCATCCGGTCGTCGGCGAAACCGATCGCCAGGCAGGGCACGGTGATCGCGCGGTAGGCGGCGAGGCGGTCGAAGTCGTGGTCCATGGCGCGCTGGGCGCGGATTCCGGCGGTGGCCGGTCCGCCGGTGAATTCGAACAGGTCGAGCCAGTCGCGGGCGGCGTTGCGGTCGGCCATGGTCGCCGGGGACAGGTTCATCACCGCGGTGACGGCCGCCTCGAACTTGGCGGGCAGTCGCACGCCCGCGGTGTCGAGGTCCTGCTCACCGGCGGAGAGGGTCTTCTGGAACTGGTCGAGGCGACCGTGACCGGCCATGAACACGGCCTTGCGCACCAGATCGGGGCGGGCCAGCGCCAATTCCTGAGCCACCCGCGCACCCATCGACGTGCCCGCGACCAGCGCCGGGCCCTCGTCGAGGAGTTCGATCAGCGCGGCGGTGTCGGCGACCAGTTCCTCGATGCGCATACCGCCCTCGGCCTCGTGGGACGGCGCGATGCCCCGGTTGTCGAAGGTGCACACGCGGTATCCGGCCGCGATCAGCGCGGGCACCTGGTGCAGTTCCCAGACCCGTCCGGGCGAACCGGTCCCCATGATCAACACCACCAGCGGACCGCCGCCCTTGACGTCGGTGCCCTTGGTACGGTCGCCCTTGACCTGATAATTCAGTGCGATGCCGTTCACCGTGGCCAGTGGCATGGGGGAAACCTTTCGGTCGGGTTGACGAACCAATCCACGGTAACCGGCGCCCGATACTATTGACTACTCGCACGAAGAGCGTTGGAAAACCGGGAGGACGAACCACTATGGCCGCGAAGAGCACCGCCAACGACATCGCCGACGACGAGCTCGAGCCGCTGGCCGACGAGACCGCTCGGCAGGCACAGCGCGTGGTCGCGGCATATGCCGAGGACGCCGACGAGTGCCGCATGCTGCTGTCGATGCTCGGCATCGGCCCCAGCTGACGAACGCGTCACTACAACCTCAAAACGGCACCCTGCGACGCAAAGGATGCGTGAATGGACCAGATGATCGATGAACAGTCCAGCGACCGTCCGTCCGAGGAATCCGTGGCACCTTCGGGTGCGGGGTCGGGATTCGTCGTCGTCGCCAACCGGCTCCCGGTCGACCTCGAGAAACTGCCCGACGGCACCACCCGGTGGAAGCGCAGCCCCGGCGGCCTGGTGACCGCGCTGGAACCGGTGTTGCGCAGCAACAAGGGTGCCTGGGTGGGCTGGGCGGGCGTTCCCGATGTGGACGTCGAGCCCATCATCGAGGACGGGCTGGAGCTGTATCCGGTGCCGTTGTCGTCGCAGGAGGTGGAGGACTACTACGAGGGGTTCTCCAACGGCACCCTGTGGCCGCTCTACCACGACGTGATCGTGCGGCCCGTGTACGACCGGGCCTGGTGGGCCGCCTACGTGGAGGTCAACCGGCGCTTCGCCGAGGAGACCGCGAAGGTGGCCGCCGAGGGCGCGACGGTCTGGGTACAGGACTACCAGCTGCAGCTGGTGCCGAAGATGCTGCGCATGCTGCGCCCGGATCTGACGATCGGGTTCTTCCTGCACATCCCGTTCCCGCCGGTCGAGCTGTTCATGCAGATGCCGTGGCGCACCGAGATCGTCGAGGGCCTGCTCGGCGCCGACCTGATCGGTTTCCACCTACCCGGCGGCGCGCAGAACTTCCTGTACCTGGCCCGCAGGCTGGCCGGTCAGCCCACCTCGCGCGGCACCATCGGCGTGCGGTCGAAGCTGGGTGTCGTCCAGGTCGGTTTCCGCACGGTGCGCGTCGGCGCGTTTCCGATCTCGATCGATTCCGCCGAACTCGACGAGCATTCCCGTCGCCGATCGGTGCGTGAGCGCGCGGCCAAGATCCGCGCCGAACTTGGCAACCCGAAGAACATCATGCTCGGCGTCGACCGCCTCGACTACACCAAGGGCATCGACATCCGTCTCAATGCCCTCCAGGAGCTCCTGGAGGAAGGCCGCGTCGACCCCGCCGAGACGGTCATGGTCCAGCTGGCGACGCCCTCGCGTGAGCGCGTGCAGAGCTACATCAAAATGCGCGGCGACATCGAACGTCAGGTGGGTCGGATCAACGGCGAATTCGCCCGCGTCGGCTATCCGGTGGTGCACTATCTGCACCGCCCGATCCCGCGCGACGAACTGATCGCCTTCTTCGTGGCCGCCGACGCCATGCTCGTCACGCCGCTGCGCGACGGCATGAACCTGGTCGCCAAGGAGTACGTGGCCTGCCACAGCGACCTCAACGGCGCGCTGGTCCTCAGCGAATTCACCGGTGCCGCAGCCGAATTGCGTCAGTCCTACCTGTGCAACCCGCACGACCTGGACAGTGTGAAGGACGCGATCGTCGGCGCCCTCGACGACGACCGCGACACCAAACGCCGCCGCATGCGCTCCATGCGCCGCCAGGTCCTCACCCACGACGTGGACCGCTGGGCCCGCGCGTTCCTCGACGCGCTCTCCCAGGGCAATGTCGCCGGCTCCGCACTGCTCAGCGAAGACGACGACAACTACCCCGACACCAGTCGATAGGACTCAGACCGGCGTGACCTGGGAAACCAGCCAGCGATCGCCGGTCTTGTCCAGCGCGACCCGGACCCGGCTGCCCGAGGCGGTGCCCTGCGGGGTGTCCTTGCTGGTGGTCACCTGATTCAGGTACAGCAGCACCACGGCATGCTCCGGTTCGGCGGAGATCACACCTTCGGCCTGGGTGGTCGCCTTGACGGTGAGCTGCTTCTCCTTGGCGCCGGGCGCGATGGCTTCCTCGATGAGCCGCAGGTAGTCGTTGCGGAAGGACTCGCTGAGACCGTCGGCCGCCTTGGGGAGTTCGGTGTCGACGGTGGCGGCTTCGTAGCTGAACATCGCGCTCACGGTCCGGCTGGCCGTGCTCATCGCGTCGCTGCGGGCCTGTTCGGTGCGGTCGTGTTGCCACATCTGGTAGCTGCTGATGCCGAGGACGGCGGCGGCGAGCAGCCCGAAGACCGCGAGGATGCCGCAGAAGATCTGGGCGCTGGTGCGGCTCATCCGACGAACTCCACTTTCGACACGGTCATGCCCGACTCACCGTTGGACACGGTGATCCGGAATCGGTACTGGCGCGCCTGGGGTTCGCGGGAACCGTTGTTGCTCACGGTCTGCTTGGCGGCCACGAGCACCTGCGCGGATTCGAAGTCGGCCGAGACGATGGCCGACTCGACGACGGTGCCGTTGGAGACGACGTTGGCCTGCTTGACGACGTCCATGAACGGGTCGACCCGGCCGTCGAATTCGGACTTGAAGTCACCCGAGGCGACGGCCAGGATGCGGTCGATGTCTTCCTTGGCCGATTCGGCGCGGATGGTCGTCAGGTTCAGCACGGCCTGACGGGCGGTGTCGGTGTACTGGGCGCGCAGGTCCTCTTCGGCGTCGGTCATGAACGCGGCGACGGCGGAGACTCCGGCACCGACCATCAGCGCGAGCACCAGAACGGCCGCCGCCACCACCGCGAGGACGCGCCGCACGCGCGCCTTCTTCTCCGGGTCGCGGACGATCTGGACGGTCGCGTCGGCGATCGGCGTGGGCGGGTCTCCGACGGGTTTGTTCAGTTTCACGGTCGGGGCAGCCGAATCGACGGCGGCCTCGTCCTTCTTCGCCGCCGGTGCGGCAGGCTCCGCGGCAACCATGTCGAACTTCACCGTCACGGCGGCGGGCCCGGTCGCGTCCGTCGCGGCCGCCGTCTCCTCGACCGGCGGTCCGGCCGAGCGGGCGGCCCGCCGCCGGGGGCGGCGGTTGTCGTTGTCGTTCATCGTTGCTGCTCCTCCAACATCGCCTGCCAGCTGGCCGGAACGGTGCCCGAGCCGTCGGTGGCGACATCACCTTGGCGGTAGGTGCGTCCGTCGGTTCCGAGGTACGTACCCGTCGACGGATCATAGGGGCGCGCTGCGGCGGGCGTCACAGTTCCCGTCGATGCGCCTGCCGGGGCCGAGGCCGGAGCGACCGGCTCGACCTCACCGAACGGCGGGTTGTTGCCCTGCGGCACGTACCCGGTCCGGCACAGTTCGGGCGTGGGTGCGCGACGCCCGGGGAACTCCATGCACGGCGTGTTGCGGATGCCGCGCACGGCGATCTCCGAGTCCTGCGGCACCTTGCAGTACAGCCCGGGCGGGGTGTCGATCTGTGTGAGGTCGCTCGGCTCGCGCCACTGCTCCGAGGGCAGGAAGCCGGTGGTGCAGGCGGGCGGGTCGTGCACCGCGGTCATGAAGTCGACCATCAGGCCGTACTTCGTCGGTCCACGGATGCCGGTTCGCAGCGCCGCGATCAGCGGCGGGAAGACCACCATGAGCTGTTCCACACTCGCGTTGTACGTCACGCCAACCTGCCCGAGGCTCACCAGATTGGCGGCGAGCAACGGCAGCGTGGGTCGCAGGTCCTGGAACTGCTTGTTCACCGTCTCCATCGCCGAGGGGCTGTTGTTCAACAGGTTGCGCAGGGTGGGATCGTGCTCGCGCAGCTGATCGGTGACGGTGGCCAGATCCGCTGTCCAGGAACGGATGTCGTCGGCGGATCGGGTCTGGGTGTCGAGCAGCGGACCGATCTGGTCGAGCAGCTTCTTGGTGGGTTCGATATCGGTCTCGGCCTGCTGCACCAGCAGCGCCGCCGAATCGATGAAACGTTGCAGGTCGGGTCCGGCACCGTTGAACGCGAGGAACGCCTCGTCGATCACCTGACGCAGACGGGTGTCGGCGACCGTGGCCAGCAACTTGTCGGCCTGGTCGAGCATCGCGCCGACATCCTGGGGCAGGTGCGTGCGCTGCTCGGGGATCACCGAGCCGTCGCGCAGATGTCCGTCGGCCGGTTGCTCGCTCGGCACCAGATCGACGTACTGCTCGCCGATGGCCGAGACACTGCGCACCCAGGCGCTCGAATCGGCGGGCACCTGGTAATCGCTGTCGATCGACAGCTCGGCTTCGACTCCGGCCGTCGTCAGGCGAACCGCCTCGACCTTGCCGATGTTCTGGCCACGGTAGGACACATTGGCGGTGGGATAGAGCCCGCCGGTGGCGGCCAGTCGCACCGTAACCGCGTACCGGCCGATCCCGAACATCGCGGGCACCTGCAGGTAGGTGCCGCCCATCACGACGAGACCGACCACGGTGAGCACCGCGAAGATCGCGAGCTGGGCTCGCACGAACCGGGTGAGTTTCATCGACCCGCCCCTTCCTGGCCGGGCAGCGGCGCGGTGATACCGGGAATCGCGGGCAGGCCAGGAATGGACGGCAGCCCAGGGATACTCGGTGCGGGGGCGGGTGTCGGTGGGGCCGCGAACGGCGCGGTGGCCGGGTCGCCCGCGTCGGTGGCGGTCGAGGGCGCGAACGAACCGACGACACCCTCGACGCCACCGAAGCGTCCGCCGAGCGGGGTGCCGGTGAGCCAGTTGCTGTCGAGTCGACTGGCGGTCAGGTCGAAGGTGATGAACAGGTTCATGTAGTCGCCCTTGATGGCGTTGTCGATGTTCCTGATCGGGAACGGGAAGGACGGCAGGATGCCCATCGCCTGCACCAGGTTCGTACCCGTGTCCGCCAGCGTCCGCAGCACCGGACCGAGGCTGCGCAGGTTGGCGACGAGGTCGTCGCCGCTGGCCTTGATGAGGCGTTCGCTGACGTCACCGAGCTCACCGAGGGCGGTGATCGCCGAGGTGATGTTCGCCGAGCGGTCGGCCAACGCGGTGAGCGCGGGATGGATCTGCTCGATCGCCTCGGCGATCACCGCTTTCTGACCGGCCAGCTGGACCGAGAGCTGGTCGAGCCCCTCCATGGCGGCGATGATGCTGCCGGTCTGCCGTTCCAGCCCGGTGGTCAGCTCGTTGAGCTGCGGCAGCAGGTCGGTGATCTCGTCCTCGCGGCCGTTGAGCATCGCGTTCAGTTCGGTGGTTATCGTCTCGAGCTGCGCGATACCGCCACCGTTGAGCACCACCGACAGCGAGGACAGCACCTGCTCGGTGGTCGGATAGGCGCCCGCCCGCTCGAGCGGGATGACATCGCCGTCGCGCAACTCGCCCGTCGGCGCACCGGTCGTCGGCGCGGACAACTCGACGTGGTTGCTGCCGAGCAGACTGGTCTGGCCGATCTTGGCGACCGCGTTGGCGGGCAGCCGGACCTCCGGGTTGAGCGAGACCGTCACCAGCGCGTGCCAGCCCTCGACCTCGATCCCGGTGACATTGCCGACCTCGATGTCGTCCACCCGCACCGGCGAATTGCGGGTGAGGGTGGTGACATTGGGCATCTGGATGCGCACGGTATAGGAACCCGGCGCGCGGCCCTCGGAGCCGGGCATGGGCAGCGAGTTGAGTCCGTCGAACTGACAGCCGGTGGCGCCGAGCGCGACGGCGACGGCCAGCGCGGCGATGGTGTGGTGGCGCCTCAGGCTCACGGCCGCCTCGATTCTGGACTGACTGGAGGGTGCGACGAAGGAGTGCCCGGAGGGAGGGAGGAATCGAGGCCGACGGACCGGGAGCCCGCGGCGCCAGCCGCTGATGTTCACCGCGGTCCTCCTGGAACGGCAAGCCCGGCAAGACCTTCGGGCACGGTGATCGGCGCGGCGACAGGCGCCTGGTTCGGCTGTCCCGCACCGGCCAGGCTCGGGTCGCTGTAGACCAGCTGCTCGGGGAAGGCTGTCACGCCGGTGGCGGGGTTGGTCATGATCGGCACGTAGTTCATCGCCAGCGAGCTGATGACCGGGGCGAGGAACTCCGCGCACAGGTCCGCGGATCGGTCCGAGTTGTTGTGCTCGAGTGCGCGGATCGAGCCGCAGAGGAAACTCAACGGATTGGCCGAGTTGTTCAGCGACACCGAGCCGGTGAACGAACCCTGGGCGGGCTTGTAGAGCTGGTAGAAGTTCACCATCGCGGTCGGCGCCGAGTGCAGCACCCGTTCGATCTCGGGCCGCTTGTCGACCAGGGTCTGGGTGACATCGGCGAGTTTCTCCACGCCCTCGGTGAGTTCGCCGCCGGTGCCGTCGAGGAAGCGCCGCACATCGGCGAGTGCCACGTCGAGGCTGTCCAGTCCGGCACCGAGTTCGGCCGAGGCACCGGCCAGCACCGACGACACCGACGCCAGCCGACCGCTGAACTGCACGATCTGCTCGTTGCTCGCCGAGAGCACCTCGACGAACTTCTGCAGGTTGCGGATGGTGCCGAACAGGTCGGTCCGCCCGTCGGACAGTGTGGTCATGGTCGCCGACAGCTCGCGCAGGGTGTCGCGGAACTTCTGGCCGTTGCCGTCGAGGTTGTCGGCAGCGGTGTCGACGAAGCGACCGAAGGAGCCCTGCGCGTCGTCACCGACCGGACCGAGGGCCGCCGACAGTTTGGTCAGTTCGGCTTTGATCTCGTCCCACTCCACCGGCACAGCGGTGCGTTCGAGCGGGATCTGGGCACCGTCGAGAAGTTTCGGTCCGCCGCTGTAGGCGGGCGCGATCTGCACGAAACGGGCCGAGACCAGCGACGGCGCGATGATGACGGCGCGGGCGTCGGCGGGCAGGTCGACGCTGCTGTCGACGCTCATCCGCACTCGGACCTGGCCCTGGCCCGGTTCGATCGAGTCGATGCGCCCGACGGTGACACCGAGCACCCGTACCTCGTCGCCTTCGTACAGGCCGGTGGTCGAGGTGAACGCGGCGGTCACGGTGTTCTTGCCGGTACCGGTCACGAGATAGACGCCGACCGCGACCAGCGCCGCGATCACCACCGCCGCCACCGCGATCGTCCAGCGCGGCAATCCACGCATCTGCTGAGTCCAGCTCATCGCGGGGGATCCTCCTCGGTAGGAGCGATGTACGGCGCCCTGGGATGGGTGAAGATGTCGATCACGTCCTGGGGCAGTTGTTCCGGCCAGACCAGCGCGTCGACGAGCGGACGCAATTCGGTACTCGTCGCGTTCACCACGTAGGCGTTGAACCAGGGCCCGCTGCCGACCTGCTCACCGAGGGCGGCGGCGTAGGGGCCGAGACCGTCGATGGCGTCGTTGAGGTTCTGTTCGTTGCGCTGGAGCAGGGCGAGGACCGAGTTCAGGCGGTCAAGTGTCGGCCGCATCTGTGGCTCGTTGTCGGCGACCAGACCCGAGAGCTGTCTCGACACGTCGTCGATGTAGACGACGAGCTGGTTGATCGCGGCCCGGCGCCGGTCGAGCTCGCCGAGCAGCTCGTTGCCGTCGAGCAGCAGCGTGTTGAGTTGGCCGCTGCGGTCGGCCAGGATCGCGGTGACCTTCTGCGCCCGGGCCAGCAGGTCGGTCAGCGCCTGGTCGCGCACATTGATCGTGCGCGACAGCGCGGTGACACCGTCGAGCGCGTTGCGCAGCGGGCCCGGTGTGTCGGCGAAGGCCGACGACAGGGTGTCCAGAGTCTGGTCGACCTGCGCCAGGTCCAGATCGCGCACCGTCCCGCCGAGCTCGCTGAGCGCCTCGTTGAGCGAATAGGGCGAGGTGGTGCGGTCGAGCGGGATGGTGTCGCGGGCGCCGATCGCGCCCGGCCCGTCCGGCACCACGTCGAGCGATTTGCGACCGAGCACGGTGTTGGTCTTGATCGCGGCGGTGGTCTTCTCCCCCAGCACGATCGACTCGTCGAGGTCGAATTTCACCAGCACCTTGTCGCCGTCGAGGCTGACCTGGCGCACCTCGCCGGAGCGCACCCCGGCCACGTGCACCGGGTCGCCGGGGACCAGGCCACCGGCGTCGAGGAAGTTCGCGGTGAAACTCGCTCCGGAGCGGATGAAGGGCAGGTCGGTGAATTGCAGTGTCGCGAGCGAGATCGTCACGGCGAGCACCACGCCGACGATGCCGATCGTCGCCGCGGGCGAGGAGTTCTCATTCATTGGGCGCGCACCTTCCGGTCGCCTGCAGACCCGGCAGGTGGACTTCCATCGGCTTGCCGTCCGGGCCGGTGACCAGGATGTTGGTGCCGCAGATATACAGCTGCAGGAAGGAACCGTAGGAACCGATGCGGATGAGTTTCCTGTAGGTCTCCGGTAGCTTGCCGAGCACCCATTCGATGTGGTCGGAGCCTTCGTCCAGGTTGGTGGCGAGCCTGCCGGTCTGTTCGATGGTGTCGCGCAGATCGGGGCGCGCCTGCACGAGCAGGTCGTTGATCTCCTGTGTCGCGCCCGCGATCCGGGGCAGCGCGTTGCCGATCGGGTCGCGCTGCGCGGACAGGTCGCTGACCAGGCGCTGCAATTCGCCGATGGTGGTGGCGAATTCGTCGCCGCGATCGGCGACGGTGGCGAGCACAGTGTTCAAGTTGTCGATCACGCTGCCGATCAGCGCGTCCCGGTCGGCCAGTGTCTTGGCGAAGCTGCCGCCGCTGTTCAGCAGCGAGACCAGGGTGCCGCCCTGGCCCTGGAAGATCTGCAGCAGCGCCGAGGTCAGGTCGTTGACCTGGGCGGGGTCCAATCCGCGCAGCAGGGGCTTGAATCCGCCGAGCAGCAGATCCAGATCGAGGGCGGGCTCGGTCTGTTCGAGGCCGATGGTGTCACCGTCGGAGAGCCGCCGGGCCGAGCCGGGTCCCTCCAGCAGTTCCAGGTAGCGGTCGCCGACCAGGTTCTCGTACCGGATCGCGAGCCGGGTACTCGCCAGCACCGCGTACTCGGTGTCGACGTCGAACGCCACGTGCGCGCGGTTGTCGTCGCCGACCTCCACCGAGGTCACCGAACCCACCGGCACACCGGCGATGCGTACCTTGGCGCCGGGCACCATCCCCGAGGAACTGGTGAACACCGCGTGATAGCCGTTCTCGCTGGAGAACCGCGCCTGACTCAAGACGATTGCCAGCCCGGCGAAAACGAGCGTCATCACCACGGTGAAGATCGCCAGTTTGATCGTCGTCCCCGTGTTCCTCACCGTGTCACTCCCGGCATCCCGTCGAACATCAGCTGGAAAACCCTTGGTAGACCGTTGAATTGGTGTTCGGTGCTCGGCGTGTACGGTGCGCCTTCGCTGGTGTCGGTCACCAGGTAGTCCGAATGACTCTCCGGTACCCGGTCGACCACGCCCTCGCAGCGCGGGCCGCCGGTGGCGTTCACCTTCGGCAGGTCGTTGGGGTACGAGTACGGCTCGGCACCGAGCATGAAGCTCGCGTTCATGCCGACACCAGGCAGCAGGCCGCCCATCATCTCCTCGGCGATGGGCATGAGCGGGCCGAGCCCGTTGACGACACAGCCGACCGCGGCCCGGTAGTCGTAGAGGACGGCGGTGGTCGGCCGCAGCAGGTCGAGCGCGGTCACCAGATCGTGTTCGTTCTCGCGCAGCACCGCGCCGACCGTGTCGGACAGCCCGATCACGTTCACCAGCACGTTGTCGAGCTGGCCCGGCATCTCGGCGATGGTCTGCGAAGTGACGGTCGCATTGTCGACGGTGCGCAGCAGCGGGTCGGTGACCTCGCTGTAGAGATCGGTCACCTGGGCCGTCTTGTCCAGGTCGGACTGCAATGTCGGCAGGTACGGATTCATCTCTCGCAGATAGCGATCCGAGCGCACCAGCAGGTCACCGAACTTGTCGCCGCGCCCCTCGAGCGCGGTGCCGAGCGCGGTCAGCGTCGCGTTGAGCTTCTCGGGTTCCACCTGGGCCAGTACGTCGGACAGATGCTGGAACAGCGTGTTGAACTCGACGGTCACCGCGCTCACCTCGACGGTGCTGCCCGCGGCCAACGCCGTCGACGACGGCTGTTCCGGCACGACGAAGTTCACATACTTGGCGCCGAACACCGTGGTCGAGCGGATGTCGACGCCCGCATTCGCTGGCACAAGCTTCAGCTGGTCGGGGTCGACTTCCAGCCGCAACCGGGCCCCGTCGTCGCGCAGGTCGATATCGGTGACGCGGCCGATCTCGACGCCGCGCACCTTCACCTTGGCGTCGGGGTCGAGCACCAGGCCGGTGCGTGGCGCGTTCACCAGCACCACCGCGGTGTTGGTGAACGCGCCTTGGAACAGCGCGATCGCGAGCGAGGTGCCCGCGACGAGCAGGCCGACGAGGGCAAGCGCCGCGAGCTTGCGCCCGAGCCCGCCCTGCAGTGCGGCAACGATCCGTGAGGTGTCCATACCGCTATCCCGAGAGGTGGAAGTTGCCGGAGGTGCCGTAGATGGCCAGCGAGATCAGCAGCGTCACGGTGACGACCGCGACCAGCGAGGCCCGCACCGCGTTGCCGACCGCCACCCCGACGCCGACCGGACCGCCCGCGGCGTGGAAGCCGTAGTAGGTGTGGATCAGCATCACGGCCAGTGCCATCACCATCGCCTGCGCGAACGACCACAGGATGTCGCTGGGGATGAGGAAGGTCGAGAAGTAGTGGTCGTAGACGCCTGCGGACTGCCCGTAGATCACCACGGTCGCGAAGCGGCTGGCGATGAACGAGGCGATCACCGCCAGGGCGTAGAGCGGCACGATCGCGATCATGCCCGCCAGCACCCGCGTGCCGACCAGGAACGGCACCGGCCGGATCGCCATCGATTCCAGCGCGTCGATCTCCTCGGCCACCCGCATCGCGCCCAGCTGGGCGGTCGCGCCCGCGCCGATGGTCGCGGCCAGGCCGATCCCGGAGATCACCGGCGCCGCGATGCGCACATTGATGAAGGCGGCGAAGAAGCCGGTGAGCGCCTCGACTCCGATATTGCCCAGCGAGCTGTAGCCCTGCACCGCGATGGTGCCGCCCGCCATCAGCGTCAGGAAGCCGACGATCACCACGGTGCCGCCGATCACGGCGAGAGCGCCACTGCCCATGCTGATCTCGGCGATGAGCCGGATGGTCTCGGTGCGGTAGTGCACCAGGGCGCGCGGTACCGAGCCGAGTGCCTTGACGAAGAAGATCGCCTTGTCACCGAGGGAGTCCAGCGCTTTGGACGCCCGCTCGTACCGGCGGACCGCCCGGGGGAATTTGGATCGAACGACAAAGGCCATGTGTTCACCGCACCGTGAATTTCAGGCCGATCGCGGTGACGACGACATTCACCACGAACAGCGCCATGAAGGCGAAGACAACGGTCTGGTTCACGGCGTCGCCGACACTCTTGGGTCCGCCTTTCACCTGCAGCCCGAGATAACAGGCGACCATTCCGGCGATGAGCCCGAACAATCCGGCCTTGATCTCGGAGATGATCAGCTCCGGCAGATTGGTCAGCAGCGGAATGCCGTTGACGAAAGCACCGGGATTCACGCCCTGCAGGAACACCGAGAACGCGAACCCGCCGACGATGCCGACCGTGCACACCAGGCTGTTGAGCATGAGCGCCACGAACATCGAGGCGAGCACGCGTGGCACGACCAGTCGGCTCACCGGGTCGATGCCGAGCACCTTCATCGCGTCGATCTCCTCGCGAATGGTGCGGGCACCGAGGTCGGCGCAGATCGCGGTTGCGCCCGCTCCGGCCACGATCAGCACCGTGACGATCGGACCGACCTGGGTGACGGCGCCGAACGCGGCGGCCGCCCCGCTCAGGTCGGCCGCGCCGATCTCGCGCAACAGGATGTTGAGCGTGAAGACCACGAGCACGGTGAACGGGATCGCCACCAGCAGCGTCGGCAGGATGGAGACGCGGGCGACGAACCAGGACTGGTCGACGAACTCGCGCCATTGGAACGGCCTGCGGAAGGCGGCCCTTGCCACTTCCGCGCCGAGTTCGAAGAATCCACCGACCGCCCGCAACGGGACAGCAAGGAGGTCGTTCACCGGCAATCCTCCTCGTTGGACGGGCGGACCATGGCGTCCGCGTTTCCGTACTTCACCGCCACCCCGATCTGAAGACTGCCCAAAGACTAGAACACGTTCTCACGAATGTCTGCGATTTCAGGAGACTTGTACCAGGAGTTTTTCCCGGAAAATGCCGCCGGAATTGAAACGACTCCTGACCGTTTCATCCAGACCTCCTGTGAGACACCACACATGCCGACGTCCATGTCTACCAATACCTGGACCGGCGTACAACAGATGCGGGACGAGCCGGGACGGCAACCTTCCGCCCGGCCAACATCCGGCAATCTCAGCCGAGGTCGCGCAGCGCGCGGGCCGAGAAGGTGTGGTCGACGGGTCGCCCGGCGAAGTACTCGCGCAGGGTGGAGGCGAGATCGTCCTCGGCCCACTGCTCGCCTGCGGCGTCGAAGCGTTGCTCGACCGTCGGCGGCGCCATCAGCGCGACCATCGGGCCGTAGACCACGAAGACCTGGCCGTTCACCTCGTCGGCCGCGGGGGAGGCCAGGTAGGCGACCAGTTTCGCGACGTGCTCGGGAGCCAGCGGGTCGACCCCGCCCTCGGGCGCGTCGGCGAAAACCGCCTCGGTCATGGCCGTGCGGGCACGGGGGCAGATCGCGTTGGCGCGCACGCCGTATCGCGACAGGCCACGCGCCGCCGAGAGGGTGAGCGCGGTGATGCCCGCCTTGGCCGCACCGTAGTTCGCCTGCCCTTCCGGCCCGAGCAGACCGGCCTCGGACGACGTGTTGATCAGCCGTCCGTACACCGGTTCGCCCGCCGCTTTGGACGCCGTTCGCCAATACGAGCAAGCATTGCGCGACAAAAGGAAATGGCCGCGCAGATGAACGGCGAGTACCGCGTCCCAGTCTTCGTCGGACATGTTGAACAGCATGCGATCGCGTGTGATGCCCGCATTGTTGACGACGATATCGAGGCCCCCGAGCGATTCTCGCGCGGTGGCGACCAGTGCGTCGGCGGTGGCTCGTTCGGCGATACTTCCACCGACGAATTCCGCTTTTCCGCCGAGTTCACCGATCGCGGCGATTGTTTCGGCCGCGGCATCCTCGGTGAGGTCGTTGACGACCACCGCCGCGCCCGCCGAGGCCAGCGCGAGCGCCTCGGCCCGGCCGAGACCCGCGCCCGCACCGGTGACGATGGCGACCCGGCCCTCCAGTGAAGTCTTCATCACACTCATCGGGCCGACTTTAGAACGTGTTTCACCATCCGACAAGAGGCGATCACGCCAACCTCAGCGCGGCCTTCGGGCACTGCGCCACCGCTTCCTCCGCATCGGCGACGCGGTCGGGGGCGACATCGCCCTCGATGACGGTCAGCTGATCGTCGTCATCGAGTTCGAACATGTCAGGGGCGATTCCGACACAGACGCCGTTCGCTTCGCAGCGGTCGAAATCGACGATGATCTTCATGCGATCTTCCTTCCAGACGGTCTCGGCGAGAGTAACCCGGATGGCATACCCCGCGCGGGGAGAACCGGCACCGATTCACCGTCAATACTGGAACATGTTCCAGTTGCTGTGCAATGATCGGTTCACCGAAGCTGGAGTTCGACACCGAGGTGGGAAGCATGCGCGTCGCGTACACGCCGCAGCAGGAAGAATTGCGCGCCGAGCTGCGCGCGTATTTCGCCGGGCTCATGACACCCGAGCGCAAGAAGGCGCTGAGCCTGCAGACCGGCGAGTACGGCGAGGGCGATGTGTACCGCGAGGTGGTGCGGCAGATGGGCCGCGACGGCTGGCTCACGCTGAGCTGGCCCAAGGAGTACGGCGGCCAGGACCGGACCACCATGGATCAGCTGATCTTCGTGGAGGAGGCCGCCATCGCGGGCGCGCCCGTCCCGTTCCTGACGCTCAACTCCGTGGCGCCGACCATCATGCAGTACGGCACCGAGGAGCAGAAGAAGTTCTTCCTCCCGCGCATCGCCGCCGGTGAACTGCATTTCGCCATCGGCTATTCCGAGCCGGGCGCGGGCACCGACCTCGCCTCGCTGCGCACCGCCGCGGTGCGCGACGGCGACGACTTCGTCGTCAACGGGCAGAAGATGTGGACCAGCCTCATCGCCTACGCCGACTACATCTGGCTGGCCGTGCGCACCGACCCGACCGCCAAGAAGCACAAGGGCATCAGCATGTTCATCGTGCCGACCTCCGCCGAGGGCTTCTCCTGGACGCCGGTGCACACCATGGCCGGGCCCGACACCAGCGCCACCTACTACCAGGATGTTCGCGTTCCGGCGTCGTCGATGGTCGGCCCGGAGAACGGTGGCTGGTCGCTCATCACCAATCAGCTCAACCACGAGCGGGTCGCGCTCACCTCGGCCGGGCCGCTGTCGCTCGCGGTGGCGCAGACGACCGCGTGGGCGCGAGAGACGCTGCTGCCCGACGGTTCTCGCGTGATCGACCAGGAATGGGCACGGCTGAATCTGGCCCGCGTGCACGCCAAGGTCGAATATCTGAAGCTGCTGAACTGGGAGATCGCCAGCCGCGCCGATCAGGGCGGTGAGGCCGCGCCGCGCCCGTGGGACGCCTCCGCGTGCAAGGTCTACGGCACCGAGCTGGCCACCGAGGCCTACCGACTGCTGATGGAAGTGGTCGGCGCCGACGCCTACCTGCGCCAGGACTCCCCCGGCGCGGTGTTGCTCGGCAGGCTGGAGCGGATGCACCGAGCCGCCCTCATCCTCACCTTCGGCGGCGGCACCAACGAGGTGCAGCGCGACATCATCGCCATGACCGCCCTGCGCCAGCCCGCCGCCGCCCGCTGATCCCCGAAAGCCGGTAACCCGCCATGGATTTCACTCCCACCGAAGCCCAGACCGACCTCGCCCGCCTCACCGGTGAGGTGTGCGCCAAACTCGTCACCGCCGATCGGTTGCGTGAGCTCGACACACCGGGCCGTTTCGACGAACAGCTCTGGAAGGCGCTCGGCGAGACCGGTGTTCTCGCTGCCGCCCTGCCGGAGTCGTTGGGCGGCAGCGATTTCGGCGAGCTCGAGCAGTCCGCGGTGTTGCGCGAGCTCGGACGTGTCGTTGCCGCGGTGCCGTATCTGTGGTCGATCGTGCTCGGTGCGGGTGCGCTCGCCCGGTTCGGGGATGAGGGTCAGGGGGTACTGGCGCAGCGCGCGGGCGCGGGCGAACTGGTGCTGACGGCGGCCCTGTCGTCTTCGCTGCACGATCCGATGGGCGCGCCGGGGATCACTGCGACCCCCGCTTCTGCCGACAACGCCACTGCGGCCGATCCGATGGGCGGCAGCTCCGTCGGGACAGTGACTACGGCCGCCGACTCGGACACCGCATCGGCCGCTATTTCAGTCAGTGCGGGCTCAGCCCTTGGCCGCACAGGACCCGCGTGGGTGTTGTCCGGCGTCGCGACGACCGTCCCGTATGCCGACCGTGCCGAGCGAATCCTGGTGCCGGCGTCGCTCTCCGGCGAAGCGTCGGCGCCCGTGGCGGTCTTCCTGGTCGACCCGGCGAATGCCGTGGTGAGGCCGCAACAGGTCGTCGACCTGTCCCCCGAATTCCTCGTCGAGTTCGCGGACACCCCGGCCGAACTGCTCGGCACCGTGGAATCCGGCGCCGACATCCTCACCTGGCTACGCGAGCGCGCCTGGCTCGGCCTCTCGGCCCTGCAGCTCGGCACCCTGGAACGCGCACTCGACATCACCGCCGAACACACCCGCACCCGCGAACAGTTCGGCAAGGCCATCGGCTCCTTCCAGTCGGTGGCCCAGCGCCTGGCCGACGCCTACATCGACATCGGCGGCCTCCGCCTCACCGTCACCCAGGCGGCCTGGCGCCTGTCCGAGGGCCTGCCCGCCACCGAGGCGGTTCACATCGCCAAATTCTGGGCCGCCGAAGCGGGCCACAAGGTCGCGCATACCGTCGTCCACGTCCACGGCGGCCTCGGCATCGACCGCGACCACATCACCCACAACTACTTCACCGCCGCCAAACACCACGAATTCGCCCTCGGCGCCGCCACCGGCCACCTCCTAGCCCTCGGCGCCGAACTGGCGAGGTAGACCCGAGACGCTGCATTCTGTACGGAATCTGGCTGTACATGTACAATTTTGTGCATGACAAGTGCCCCCGTACCTGAGAACTGGGAGCTCCCGGTGAGCGAGGCTCGCGAGCGGCTGGCCGAGGTGCTGGCCGCCGCGGAGTCGGGCAAAGTCGTACACCTGACCCGACATGGCCGTCGAGTGGCAGCCGTGGTGCCGGAAGCCATGGCCGAGACCGCAGACGCACAGGTCCGTGCCCTATCGCAGCAGTTCGCCCTACGCCACAGGAGCCTGCTCGACAGGCTCGCCGAATGACCGAAGCGGCGATCTACTACCTCACGGTCGCCGACCTCAGAGCCATTGCGCATGACGTCACCGGGCAGTATGCCATTCGAGACGTCGGATTACTCGCCTCCGCGGCGGCGCGACCCGCGACAACCGTTTTCGGCGTCGATGCGTACCCCACCTTGCGGGAGAAGGCCGCAGCCTTGCTGCACTCCATTGCCTCCAATCATCCACTCGTCGACGGCAACAAGAGGCTGGCCATCGCCGGAGCGATTGTCTTCCTCGCCCGGAACGGCATCGATACAAGCCAACTCGACGAGGAACTCGCCTACGACCTGATGATCGACGTGGCCACCGGAACGACCAGCGAGGTCGCCGCGATCGCCGCCGGACTTGTTGCCGTCCTGAAGCACTGACGCTACGTTGCGGCGAGGTAGTGCCGGAGCGTCGGCGCGATGTCAGTGACGATCTGATCCGGCTCGAGTGCTGTTACCGGGGGCAGACGCAGGATGTAGCGGCACAGAGCCAGGCCGAGGAGTTGGGTGACGATCAAACCGGCGCGGCGGGGGGCGTCGGCGGGGTCACCGACACGCAGGACCGCGGGGAGGACCTGCGCGGCGAAGATCTCGCGCACGCGGGCCGCTACCGCTTCATCGGTGATCGAGGTGCGCAGCAGGATCAGCAGGACGGTGTTGTCGTTATCCTCCCAGATGGTGAGGAAACGGCGAATCAGGAGCTCCCCCAGCGTGTTCGGGTCGGCCGCGCGGAGGTCGGGGAGGTCCAGATCGATCTGGGCCGCGGCAGCGAAGAGTCCGTCTTTGGAACCGAAGTAGCGCATCACCATCGACGGGTCGATCTTGGCATCGGCGGCGATGGCACGGATGGTCGCTTTGGCATAGCCGTCGGCGGCGAAGCGGGTGCGGGCGGCGGCGAGGATGGCCGCACGGGTGGCGTCGGAGCGGCGAATCGGATGCTCTTGCTGGGCGGATTTCATGCCAACGATTGTAGGCCAACAACTGTTGACTTCCTAGCGCGGCCGGGCTTATCGTTATGCCTACAAGCGTTGGCAAACAAACGTTGACCAGGAGTCGAAATGGCCGTCACCACCCTCCCCGCAACCAGTTCCGTCGTCATCGTCGGCGCGGGCCCCGTCGGCCTCACCGCCGCGATCGTGCTCGCCGAAGCGGGCGTCGACTACGTGCTGATCGACCGTCTTGCCGAGGGCGCCAACACTTCTCGCGCCGCGGTGGTACACGCCAGGACACTCGAGGTGCTCGACGAACTCGGCATTGCCGACGAACTCGTCGGACTCGGCATCAAGGTCCCGACGTTCAAGATGCACGACGGCCCGAAAACCCTGGCCACCGTCGAATTCGGCGGCCTGCCGACGGCGTTCCCGTACACCCTGATGGTGCCCCAGGACGTCACCGAACGGGTCCTGCTCGACCGGCTGCACAAGGCAGGCGGCCAGGTGCACCGCCCGATCACCGTCACCGCCGTCCGCAACGAAAAGGACTCGGCCACCGTCGAATATGTGGGTGTCGACGGCACGCCAGGCAGCATCACCGCCGATTACGTGGTGGGTGCCGACGGCATGCACAGCGTTGTCCGCGAACACGCGGGTATCGGCTTCACCGGCGACACCTATCCCGCATCGTTCATCCTCGCCGACGTCCGCATGGCCTGGCCCTCGCCGCGCAGCGAAGTGTCCCTGCACCTTTCGCCCGAGGGCGTCACCGTCGTCGCCCCGCTGCCCGACCCACACGACGAGCGCTACCGCGTCGTCGCCACCGTGGACGAAGCGCCCGAACACCCGACCCGCGAGGACATCCAGGCCCTCCTCGATGCCCGCGGCCCGGCAGGTGAGGTGCAGGTCGACGAGGTCCTGTGGAGCTCGCGCTTCCGGGTACACCACCGCGTCGCCGACCACTACCGCGCCGGTCACGTCCTCCTCGCGGGCGACGCCGCCCACGTCCACAGCCCCGCGGGCGGTCAGGGCATGAACACCGGCATCCAGGACGCCGCGCTCCTCGGCACCCTCCTCGCGAAAGTTGCCGCAGGCGAACCGGATTCCGTACTCGACACCTACGAGACCATCCGCCGACCGATCGCCACCGAGGTCGTCGCCTTCACCGACCGCATGACGAAAATGGCCACCCTCGGCTCCGCCCCCGCCCGCACCCTCCGCAACACCGCAATGAGCGTCCTCACCCGAATCCCCGCCATCCGCACCAAACTGGCCTACCAACTCGCCGAACTCGGCAGCCGCTGAGCTTGTCACCCGATCACCACGCCCTGGTGACGGCAACGTGCGAGGCTTCCGCCACCAAAGCGTGGTGATCAGATGTCCAGCAGGTAGCGCGAAGCTCTGAGCGGTGAAAGATGCGGTCCTGGACATCCGCGCAAAAGAATCGGCCCGTCCGGCGGGAAGCCGGACGGGCCGATTCGGTGATGGGACTCAGGAAGTGCCCGCGTCGGCGTGTTCGTCGGCCGCACGGGCGTCGGTTTGCGCCTTGGCCCAGCGGTAGTCGGGCTTACCGGCGGGCGAGCGCTTGATCTCGTCGACGAACCACAGGCTGCGCGGCTGCTTGTAGGAGGCGATCTCCTGGGCGAGCAGCGGCCTCAGTTCGGTGAGGGTCGGGCGCTTGTCGCCGCGACACTGGACGACGGCGCACACCCGCTGCCCCCACCGCTCGTCCTCCACACCGACGACGAGCGCGTCGAAGATCTCCGGGTGGGCCTTGAGCGCGCCCTCCACCTCTTCGGGGTAGATCTTCTCGCCACCACTGTTGATGCTCACCGAGCCGCGCCCGAGCATGGTGACGGAACCGTCCTCCTCGACGCGCGCGAAGTCACCCGGGATGGCGTAGCGAATCCCGTTGAACTCCTTGAAGGTCGCGGCCGACTTCACCTCGTCCTTGTAGTAACCCAGCGGGATGTGACCACTGCGGGCGAGCAGGCCGACGACGCCGGAACCCGGCTCAACCGGCTTACCGTCCTCGTCGAGCACCTGGGTGGCCGCGTCGATCTTCACGCGCGGGCCGCCGGTGTGGGTGGCGCCCTTGGCGACCAGCGCCAGACCACCGAAGCCCGTCTCCGAGGAACCGATCGAGTCGGAGATCATCCGGTTGGGCAGCACCTCGAGGAACTTGTCCTTGAGCGAGGGCGAGAACAGCGCCGCACTGCTGGCGAGGACGTAGAGCGTCGAGAGGTCGTAGGGCGCACCGGTTTCCGGGTTCCCCTCGGCCAGCGCGTCGAGCATCGGCCGCGCCATGGCGTCGCCGGTGATGAAGAGCAGGTTCACACCGTGCTTGTCGACGGCCTGCCAGACACCGTGCCCGCTGAACTCGGGGATCATCACGGCCTTGCCGCCGCCGAACAGGCTGTGGAAGGTGGCCCACTGGGAGCCGCCGTGGATCATCGGCGGGATCGGGTAGCGCACCATCTGCGGGTTCGCGGCGCCGACCTTGGCCAACTCCCACTCGTCCTTGACGTATTCGCCGGTCACGAAGTTGATGCCCGCGCCGAGCACCCGCCACACGTCCTCGTGGCGCCACATCACGCCCTTGGGCAGGCCGGTGGTGCCGCCGGTGTAGAGCATGTAGATGTCGTCGGGTGAGCGTTCGCCGAAGTCGCGCTCGCCCGACGAATCGGCCAGCGCCGCCTCGTATTCCACCGTGCCCGCGGCGGTCGGGCCGTCGGTGCCGTCGTCGACGACGACCACCGTCTTCAGGGCGGGCACCTTGTCGCGGACCGCGGCCACCCGGTCGGTGTAGCGGCGCTCGTGGATCAGCGCGACCATGTCCGAGTTGTCGAAGATGTGTAGTAACTCGTTCTCGACGTAGCGGAAGTTGACGTTGATCATCACCGCCCGCGCCTTGAAGACGGCGACCATCGCTTCGACGGCCTCCACGGTGTTCCGGCTGTAGATTCCGACTTTGTCGCCGGGACGCACACCCTGTTCCTGCAGGTAGTGGGCCAATTTATTGGCCCGCTCCTCCAGTTCGGCGTAGGTCGACTCACGATGCTCGCCGACCAGCACGATCCGGTCGGGCATCAAGTCGACGGCATGTTCGACGAGATCGGCTATGTTGTAGCTCACAGTGTCAAAAATAGAACGTGTTACTGTTTCTGGCAAGGTTTTCGGCGTCTTGCTCTGGACTGACCGGAGAGTGCGACGACATCAGGCCGAAAGCCTGCGCGCGCCAGCGCGCAGATGACTCTGCTCAACTGTCAGGAGATATTCAGATGGCCCACTGTCTGGTCGAGAAGCGCGACCACGTCCTCCTCGTCACCATGAACCGCCCGGAGGCGCGAAACGCCCTGTCCGGCGAGATGATGGCGATCATGCGCGACGCCTGGGACCAGGTCGACAGCGATCCCGACATCCGTGTCGCGATCCTGACCGGTGCGGGCGGTGCCTTCTGCGCGGGCATGGACCTGAAAGCCATGAGCTCGCAACACCCCGGCGACACCGCCTCCAGCGGCGGCTGGGATCCGGCCTACCTCCCCGCGCTGCTGAAGGGACGGCGCCTGAGCAAGCCGCTCATCGCGGCAGTCGAAGGTCCGGCCATCGCCGGTGGCACCGAGATCCTGCAGGGCACCGACCTGCGCGTGGCCGGGGAAGGCGCCAAGTTCGGCGTCTCCGAGGCCCGCTGGGGCCTGTTCCCGCTCGGCGGTTCCGCCGTGCGCCTGGCCCGCCAGATCCCGTACACCGTAGCCGCCGACCTGCTGCTCACCGGGCGCCACATCACCGCCGCCGAGGCGAAGGAGATCGGCCTCATCGGCCACGTGGTCCCCGACGGCACCGCCCTCGACAAGGCGCTCGAACTGGCCGCTCAGATCGCCGCCAATGGCCCTCTCGCCGTCCAGGCGATGCTGCGCACTCTGCGCGAAACCGAGGCCATGCCGGAGAACGAGGCCTTTCCTATCGAGGCGAAGATCGGCATCGAGGTGTTCAGATCCGCCGATGCCAAGGAGGGCCCTCGCGCCTTCGCCGAGAAGCGCAAGCCGAACTTCACCGGGCAATAGCGTCCTGTCGCGGCGGTCTCAGTCGCATGGCGCTACTCGAGTTGGCCGCCGGTCGCGCTTTCAGCCGTATCGCACTACCTCGGGGTTTTGTGCACCACAAAGGTATTGGACTGTGTTTGTT
>NZ_BDBE01000046.1 GCF_001612825.1 Nocardia caishijiensis NBRC 108228
AATGCGGTCATGGCGGACTTAGATGGTGCCGCTTTGGGCGGGAGTGCGGTAGATGGCGGACTTGAGTGGTGCCGCAGGGCCCGGGGGGTGCGGTAGGTAGCGAACTTGGGTGCCACCTCGGCCGGGACTGCGGAAGGTGACGGACTCGAGTGACGCCGCTTTGACTGGGAGTGCGGTAGATGGGGGCTCGAGTAGTGCCGCAGGGCCGGGGGCGCGGTAGGTAGCGCACTCGGGTGACGCCACCTCGGCCGGGACTGCGGTAGCTGACCGGCTCGAGTAGTGCCGCAGGGTCTGGGGCGCGGCAGGTAGCGCACTCGAGTGCCGCCACCTCGGCCGGGACTGCGGAAGGTGACGGACTCGAGTGACGCCGCTTTGGCTGGGAGTGCGGTAGCGGACGGACTCGAGTAGTGCCGTAGGGCCGGGGGCGCGGTAGGTGACGCTCTCGAGTGGTGCTGTGTGGTCGCGGGTGCACCGTAGGTGGTGGACTCCGGTGCTGCCGTGGTTGGGAAAGCAGCAGGTCGTGCACTCGAGCAATACCCGCCCTGAATGGGATCCCCAG
>NZ_BDBE01000047.1 GCF_001612825.1 Nocardia caishijiensis NBRC 108228
TTCTGGTGCACAAAACACCAAGGCAGTTCAGGCCCCCGGGTAGTCCATGAAAAACGGCTCCCACTGATGCCCATCAGGGTCGACAAAAGTCCGCCCATGCATCCCAACCTGCGCCTCTTCGGCCCGCTTGTCGTCGTTGACTTCCTCCCGAGCACCAGCCGCAACAGCAGCATCGGTCAGCGCGTCGACCTCCGCCGCACTCCCCAGCGACAGCGCGTAAGCCGCGGCGACCTGGCTGCCGGTATCGGCGATCGGCCGCTTGCTGAAGGTCGTGAAGAAGTCCTTGGTCAGCAGCATGAGACAGATGTTGTCGTCGACGACGATGCAGGCCGCGTTCTGATCGGTGAAATCCTCATTGACCTTCCACCCGAGTGCCTCGTAGAACCCCTTGGAGCGGTCGAGGTCGGCGACGGGGAGGTTGATGAAGATCATCTTGCTGCTCATGGTTTCAGCCTTTCGGAGCGTTGTTGCGGTCTCGTTCATGTAGACGCTGTGACTGCTGAGGATTCATCGCCGAACCGAAAGATTCCCGAAATCTCGATAGTCCGATTCGTCCCCTGTCGGCTGTCGGACCCCTGTGGCATCGTGACACCTATGACCGACGCCACAACCGCAACCACCGGGCCGGACCCCGAGGTCCTCGCCGAATTCGAAACCCACCGGCGCGAGTTGTGCGCGTACGCCTACCGCATGCTCGGCTCCTCGTTCGAGGCCGAGGACGCGGTGCAGGAGACGTTCACCCGTGCCTGGCGCTCCTACGATTCGTTCGAGGGCCGCGCGAGTCTGCGCTCCTGGCTCTACAAGATCGCCACCAACATCTGTCTGGACATGCTCGATCGCCCGCAGAGCCGAGCCAGACCGATGGATCTGAACGGCCCGGGCCGCCCGGATTCCCCGCTGCCGATGCCACAGCCCGATTATGTGTGGATCGAGCCGATCCCGAACGCGCTCGCCTTCGGCGCCGATCCGGCCGACCACGCCTCGACCAAGGACACCTTGCGCCTCGCGTTCGTCGCCGCGTGTCAGCACCTGCCCGCCACCCAGCGCGCGATCCTCATCATGCGTGAGGTGTTGCGCTTCTCGGCGAGCGAGACCGCGGAGGCGCTGATGATGTCGCCCGCGTCGGTGAACAGCGCGTTGCAACGCGCCCGCTCGACGATGTCGAAGGTGCAACCGGCGGTCACCGACGGCTTCGACGACACCGACCCGGATCAGCGCAAACTGGTCGACGATTTCGTCAAGGCCTTCGAGGCCTACGACATGGACGCGCTCACCACTTTGCTGAAAGCCGATGTGGCGCTGTCGATGCCGCCTTTCGACCTCTGGATCTCCGGCCCGGAGAACGTGGCGGCGTTCATGCTCGGCACGGGAAGTGCCTGCCGCGATTCGCGGATGGTTCCGCTGGAAGGCGCCAACGGCCTGCCCGCGTTCGGCCATTACAAGCCGAGCGAGGAGCCGGGCGTCTGGGTGCCGTGGTCGATCACGGTGCTCGAGCTCGAGGGCGACACCATCGCGGGCCTCAACTTCTTCCTCGACACCCAGCGCCTGTTCCCGCTGTTCGGCCTGCCGCCCGAGTGGCGCGAAGCCGCCTGAGCGACAGGCTAGTTCAGAGCAGCCGACGCTTGTACAGCTTGCCGTTGGGGTCGCGGGGCAGCTCCGCACGGTATTCCACCGTGCGGGGCAGCTTGTACTTGGCGAGCTGCCCGGCCGCGAAGCCGAGCAGGTCGGCGGTCAGTTCGTCGTCGCCAACGACACCGGGCACCGGCTGCACGAACGCCTTCACCTGCTGACCCCAATCCGGGTCGGGCACACCGAGAACCGCCACGTCGGCGACCTTCGGGTGGCTCATCAGCACGCCTTCGATCTCGGCCGGGTAGATGTTCACCCCGCCGGAGAGGATGAGGTCCGAGCGCCGATCGCAGAGGAACAGATAGCCGTCTTCGTCGAGGTAGCCGATGTCGCCGACGGTGAACAGGTCACCGACGCGGGACTCCTCGGTCTTCTCCTTGGCGTGGTGATATTCGAAGCTCGAGGCGCCCATCTTCATGTAGACCAGGCCCTCCTTGCCCGGCGGCAGTTCGCTGCCGTCGGTCTCGTCGAGGACCTTGACCACCGACCACGGCCAGGCCTTACCCACCGATCCCGGCTTGGACAGCCATTCGGTCCCGGAGATCACGGTGCCGCCGCCCTCGGTGGCGGCGTAGTACTCGGTGACGACCGGACCCCACCAGTCCAGCATCTGGCGCTTGGTCTGCGGCGGGCACGGCGCGGCGCCGTGCACCATGCTGCGCAGCGACGACACGTCGTAGCGGGCGCGCACCTCTTCCGGCAGGGCGAGCAGGCGGTGGAACTGGGTGGGCACCATGTGCGAGTGGGTCACCCGGTGCCGTTCGATGAGCGCGAGCATGTCCTCGGCATCCCATCGGTCCATCAGAACGAGCTTGTGGCCCAACTGAATCGAGATGGTGGAGAAGTTCAGGACGGCGGTGTGGTAGAGCGGCGAGCCGCAGATGTGCACGTGGTCGTCGTAGGGTGTCAGGCCGAAGAGGCTGAAGAACGCCTTGTTCGGCGCGGGGACCTCGTCGGGATCGGCGCCGGTCAGCGGGCGGCGAACGCCCTTGGGCCGACCGGTGGTCCCGGAGGTGTAGAGCATCGGCGCGCCGACCGACCGCTCGTCGGGTCTGCCGGTATCGGCGGCGCCGAGCCACGACACCGGCCGGAAGCCATCGATGGTGCCGACGGAGAAGCGGGCGTCGGCGGGTAGTCCGGCCTCCTCGGCGGCAGCGGCGGCGGTGGCGGCGAACCGTTCGCTGGCCAGGAACGCGGAGGCGTCGCTGTCCTGGAGGATGTAGGCGATTTCCGGCGCGGTCAGGTGCCAGTTGACCGCGACGATGTAGAAACCGGCCTGGTAGGCGGCGAAGTACGCGGCGATCGCCTCGACGCCGTTGTGCAGCATGCTGACAACGACGTCTCCGGTCCGCAATCCGATCCCGCGTAGTCCGTTGGCGTAGCGATTGGCGAGAGTGGCCAATTCTCGGTAGGTGATCTCCCGGCCGTCCGGGTCGACGACGGCGACCCGCTCGGGTTCGGCCGCGGCGATATTCCACAGTCCGAGGATTTCCGTTGTCTGCTGACTGCTCACCCCTACGAATTTAGAACGTGTTCTACTGCGTAACAAGGGGTTGGAGCCGACGAAGTTGTTCGGCATCGGAAACCGAGATCAGCATCATGGTCACACCGGCGTCCTCCCATTCCCGCAATCGGGTGCGGACGTGCGCCTCGTCGCCGAAGATCGCGGTATCGGTGATGAGCTCGTCGGGCACCGCGGCGGCCGCCTCGGCCTTGCGCCCGGCCCGGAACAACGTCGAGATCTCGTCGACCTCCTTGTCGTAGCCCATCCGCTTGTAGACCTGGGCGTGGAAATTCAGCTCGGGTGCGCCCATGCCGCCGATGTAGAGCGAGGTGACCCAACGCATCCGCTCGATCTCGGCGGCCGGATCGTCGGTGACCACCACCTGGGCGCTGGCCGCGATCTCGAAATCCGCCCGTGAACGACGGGCACCCGGCCGCGCGAAGCCCTCGTCGAGCCACTCGTTGTACATGCCCGCCAGGCGTGGGGCGTAGTAGATCGCGAGCCAGCCGTCGGCGATCTCGGCCGTCTGCGCGATGTTCTTCGGACCCTCGGCGCCGAGCCAGATCGGCAGGTCGGCGCGCAGCGGATGCACGATCGGCTTGAGCGGTTTGCCCAGGCCGGTGGCGCCGGGCCCGGTGTAGGGCAGGCCGTAGACCTGGCTGTCAGAGGTCACCGGGGCCTCGCGCGCCAGCACCTTGCGCACGATGTCGACATACTCGCGGGTGCGCCGCAGCGGCTGCGCGAACGGCTGCCCGTACCAGCCCTCCACCACCTGCGGACCGGACACGCCGAGCCCGAGAATGGCCCGGCCACCGCTGAGGTGATCCAGCGTGAGCGCGTGCATCGCGGCCGCGGCGGGCGTGCGCGCCGACAGCTGGGCCACCGAAGTGCCCAGGCGCACGCGCTTCGTGGACGAGCCCCACCAGGCGAGCGGAGTGAAGGCGTCCGACCCCCAGGACTCGGCCGCGAACACCGCGTCGAACCCGGCCTCCTCGGCCGCGACGACCATCTCGCCCGCGTTTACGGGCGGCTGCGCACCCCAGTATCCGAGTTGCAGTCCGAATTTCATGGCCGACGCCCTTTCCGGCGAATCCTTGCGTGCAGAATAAGAACCTGTTCTACTCGATATCGTGACCAAGGGGAATACCGCAGTGGAAGTATTGAGTGCACCCCTTCGGGTGCAGTTCGACTACACCAGATCCGTCGGACCGATCATCGGAGCCTTCCTGACCGGACTGCGCGAGCGCCGCATACTCGGCGTGCGCGGCAGTGACGGCCGGGTGCTGGTACCCGCCCAGGAATACGATCCCATCACTTCGGCCCCCTTGGCCGAATTGGTGCGGGTCGAGACCACCGGCACGGTGCGGTCCTGGACGTGGGTGGCCGAGCCGCTGCCCGGTCAGCCGTTCGACCGCCCGTTCGCGTGGGCGCTCGTGCAGCTCGACGGTGCCGACACCAGCATGCTGCACGCCCTGGACGTCACCGAACCCGCGCAGGTGAGCACCGGGATGCGGGTGCGCGTGCGCTGGGCCGAGGAACGCACCGGCACCATCGCCGACATCGCCTGCTTCGAACCGGGCGAGGGCGCGACCGCACCGCCAACCGAGGACGCCGCCGAACCGGTCACCATGCTGGTGACGCCGGTCGACATGAGCTACAAGCACACCGCGTCACCGCAGGAGAGCGTATACCTGCGCGGCCTCGCCGAGGGCAAGCTGATCGGTGGCCGCTCCGAAACCGGTGGGGCCGTGTACTTCCCGCCGCGCGGTGCCAACCCGACCGACGGCACCCCCACCGACGACCTGGTGGAACTGCCCGACAAGGGCACGGTGACCACCTTCTGCATCGTGAACGTGCCGTTCCTCGGCCAGCGGATCAAGCCGCCCTACGTCGCCGCCTATGTGTTGCTCGACGGTGCAGATATCCCGTTCCTGCACCTGGTTCTCGGATGCGAGGCGTCCGAGGTGCGCATGGGCATGCGGGTCGAGGCCGTGTGGAAGCCGCGCGAGGAGTGGGGCCACGCCCTGGCCAACATCGATCACTTCCGCCCGACCGGCGAGCCCGATGCCGCGTACGAGTCCTACCAGCACCACCTCTGAGAGAGGCGACGTGACTACACCCGAAATCGCGGTGGTGGGGTTCGCCCACGCACCGCACGTGCCGGAGACCTTCGGCACCACCAACGGCGTCGAAATGCTCGTGCCGTGCTTCCAGCAGCTCTACGCCGACCTCGGCATCTCCAAGTCCGACATCGACTTCTGGTGCTCGGGTTCCTCGGATTACCTTGCCGGACGTGCTTTCTCGTTCATCTCGGCGGTCGACGCGATCGGCGCGGTGCCGCCGATCAACGAATCGCACGTGGAGATGGACGCCGCGTGGGCGCTCTACGAGGCGTGGGTGAAACTGCTGTCCGGGCAGGCGCGGACCGCCCTCGTCTACGGCTTCGGCAAGTCGTCGGCGGGCACGCTGCGCCAGGTGTTGAGCAGGCAACTCGACCCGTATCTCGTCGGCCCGCTGTGGCCCGATGCCATCTCCGTCGCGGGCTTACAGGCGCGCGCCGGGCTCGACGCGGGCCGCTGGACCGAGCAGGACATGGCCGCCGTCACCGGTGGTGACATCGAATCCCTGCTCGCCGCACCGTATGTCGCGGATCCCCTGCGGGCCCACGACATCGCGCCGATCACCGACGGCGCGGCGGCGATCGTGCTCGCGGTGGGCGACCGGGCGCGCGAACTGTGCGAGCGCCCGGCCTGGATCACCGGCATGGCGCACAATATCGACCCCCAGACGTTCGGTGTCCGCGACCTGACCCGCTCGCCGTCGACCACCCGCGCGGCCGCCGCCGTGACCCGGGGCAACACCGACTTCGACGTGGCCGAACTGCACGCACCGTTCAGTCATCAGCAGCTGATCCTGGCCGAGGCGATCGGCCTGTCCCCCGACACCACGATCAATCCGTCCGGCGGGGCACTCGCGGCCAACCCGATGTTCGCGGCCGGTCTCGAGCGGATCGGCAATGCCGCCACGGCCATCATGTCCGGCACCGCGAACCGGACCCTCGCCCATGCGACCAGCGGCCCAGCGCTGCAGCAGAACCTGGTCGCCGTCCTGGAATCCGAGGCATCATGAGCTTCCCCGCAGCGGTGCTCGGCACCGGTCAAACACATCACGTGACAAAACGTGCGGACGTGTCCATGGCGGGCATGTGTCGTGAGGCGATCGATCGCGCGCTCGATGACGCGGGCCTGACCATCGACGAGATCGATGCGGTCGTGGTCGGCAAGGCGCCCGACTTCTTCGAGGGCGTCATGATGCCCGAGCTGTACCTGGCCGAAGCACTCGGCGCGATCGGCAAGCCACTGCTGCGCGTGCATACGGCGGGTTCGGTCGGCGGGTCGACCGGCATTGTCGCCACCAACCTGGTGCAGGCCGGTGTGCACGGCAAGGTGCTCGCGATCGCGTGGGAGAAGCAGTCGGAGTCGAATGCCATGTGGGCGTTGTCGATTCCGGTGCCGTTCACCATGCCGGTCGGCGCGGGCGCGGGCGGATACTTCGCCCCGCACGTACGCTCCTACATCCGCCGCTCCAACGCGCCCATGCACATCGGCGCCCAGGTGGCCGTGAAGGACCGGCGCAACGGCGCCAAGAACCCCCTCGCCCACCTGCATCAGCCCGACATCACCCTGGAATCGGTACTGGCATCCCAGATGCTGTGGGACCCGATCCGTTTCGACGAGACGTGCCCGTCCTCCGACGGCGCCTGCGCGGTGGTGATCGGCAACGCCGAGGCCGCGGCCGCCGTCGAGGCACAGGGCAAGACGGTCGCGTGGGTGCACGGCACCTCGATGCGTACCGAACCGACCACCTTCTCCGGGCGCGATCAGGTGAATCCGAGGGCCGGTCGCGACGCGGCCGCCGCACTGTGGGCCGCCGCGGGCATCACCGACCCGCTCGAGGAGATCGACGTCGCCGAGATCTACGTGCCGTTCTCCTGGTTCGAGCCGATGTGGCTGGAGAACCTCGGCTTCGCCGCCGAGGGCGACGGCTGGAAGCTCACCGACAAGGGCGAGACGGAGATCGGTGGCCGGTTGCCGGTGAACCCCTCGGGTGGTGTGCTCTCGTCCAACCCGATCGGCGCCTCGGGTCTCATCCGATTCGCCGAGGCCGCCAAGCAGGTGATGGGCCGGGCGGGCGACTACCAGGTCGCGGACGCGCGCAAGGCGCTCGGCCACGCCTACGGCGGCGGGTCACAGTACTTCGCGATGTGGGTCGTGGGAAGCGAGCGCCCCGAATGAAATTCACGCTCGGCGTGGCCTTGAGCCCGCTCGACCAACTGACCGAGCTGGCCAGGACGGCCGAGGAGTGTGGTTTCACCTCCATCGGCCTGCCCGACTCGCTGTTCTACATGAAGTCCCAGAGCGCGGACTACCCGTACACCCCGGACGGAAGCCGATTCTGGGGGCCCGAGACGCCGTGGGTCGACCCGCTGATCGCCGCGGCGTCGATGTCGGCGGTGACGACGACCCTGCGGTTCTACACCAACGTACTCAAGCTCGGTTCCCGCAATCCGCTGCTGCTGGCCCGCCAGGTCGGTTCGATCGCGAACATGTCGGGCAACCGGTTCGGCTTCGGTGTCGGAATCGGCTGGGCACCGGAGGAATTCGAGTGGTGCGGGGTGCCCTACGCCAAGCGCGGCGCCCGGGTGGACGAGATGATCGAGGTCATCAAGCTGGTCCTCGACGGCGGCATGGTCGAGTACCACGGCGAGTTCTACGACTTCGATCCCTTGCAGATGAGCCCGGCCCCCACCGAGCGGGTGCCGTTCTACATCGGCGGCCACACCGGTCCCGCCCTGCGCCGCGCGGCTCGCGGCGGCGACGGCTGGACCTCGGCGATGATGAAGTTCGACCAGCTCACCGAGACCATCGCGACCCTGCGCGCACTGCGCGCCGAGTACGACCGGGCGGACGAGCCCTTCGAGATCCAGGCGGTCTGCATCGACCGCCACGGCCGCGATGGCTATCAGGACCTGGCCGACGCGGGCGTCACCGACACCATTGTGGTGCCGTGGCTCTTCGACGGCATCGGCTTCGACGGCGAACTGGCCGCCAAACAGGACTCGCTGCGCCGGTTCGCCGAGAAGTACATCGCCGACCCCATCGTGGCGGCGTCGTGAACGCGCGCGAAGCCGGACTCGCCTCTCAGGCCGCGGTCCGCGCCAAGGACCGCGCGGCCTGGATCGCACTGTTCGCCGAGGACGGCATCGTCGAGGACCCGGTCGGCCCTTCGGGTTTCGACCCCGAGGGCGTCGGTCATCGCGGCCACGAGGCGATCGGTGCGTTCTGGGACATGGCCATCGCCAACACCGACTCGATCGAATTCCTCTTCGAGGACTCCTTCGCGTGCGGCGACGAGATCGCGTTCACCGGACTGATCCGCACCACCATGGCCGGTTACCTCATCGACGCCGAGGGCGTGTTCACCTATCGGGTCGACGCCGACGGCAAGATCGTCGCCCTGCGTGCCTTCTGGGAGGTCGACCGGGCGATGGCGACCGGCCGCAAGGCCTCCTGAACGCCAAAAACACAACAGCCCCGGACCTTTCGGTCCGGGGCTGTTGTATCTGGTGTTTCAATGCGAAACCGGGCAGCCCTTGGTCTTGTAGTCGACCGGGAGCTCCTTGATGCCGTTGAGCCAACCCGAGCGCAGGCGCTTGGGGTCGCCGATCTTGCTGATGTCGGGCAGGTGGTCGGCGATGGCGTTGAAGATCAGCTCGATCTCCAGTCGCGCCAGGTTCGCGCCGACACAGAAGTGCGCACCGGTGCCGCCGAAGGACAGGTGCGGGTTCTCCTTGCGCATGATGTCGAACTTCTCGGGGTTCTCGAACACGTCCTCGTCGAAGTTCGCCGAGCGGTACAGCATCACCAGCCGCTGGCCCTTCTTGATCCGCACGCCGCCCAGCTCGGTGTCCTCGAGCGCGGTGCGCTGGAAAGAGGTGACCGGGGTGGCCCAGCGGATGATCTCGTCGACCGCGGTGGTCGGCCGTTCCTTCTTGAACAACTCCCACTGGTCGGGGTTCTCCATGAACGCGATCATCCCGTGGCTGATGGCATTGCGCGTGGTCTCGTTGCCCGCCACCGCGAGCACGATGACGAAGAAGCCGAACTCCTCCGCGCTCAGCGACTCACCGTCGACATCGGCCTCGATCAGGGTGGTGACCAGGTCGTCGGCCGGGCAGGCCTTGCGCGCCTCGGCCATCTGGTACGAGTAGCCGAGCAGCTCCATCGATGCCGCGACGGGGTCGACGTCGACATTGTCGGGATCGTCGTAGCCGGTCATGTCGTTGGACCAGGTGAAGACCTTCATCCGGTCCTCCTGCGGCACCCCGATGAGCTCGGCGATCGCCTGCAGCGGCAGCTCACAGGCCACCTGGGTGACGAAGTCGCCGCCGCCCGACTCGGCGGCCGCCTTCACGATCTTCTCGGCGCGCGAGGACAGCTCGGCGCGCAGGCTGTTCACCGCACGCGGGGTGAAGCCCTTGGAGATCAGTTTGCGCAGCTTGGTGTGCTCCGGGGCGTCCTTGTTCAGGATGACGAAGCGCTGCAGTTCGATCTGCTCGCGCTTGATGTCGTCGCTGAAGCGCGGGATGGCGGTGTTCTCGTAGGTGGAGAAGACATCGCTGCGGCGCGAGACCTCCTTGACGTCGGCGTGCTTGCTGACCACCCAGAAGCCGTCGTCCTGGAAACCGCCGACCTCGGGCGACTGCGGGTTCCACCAGATCGGCGCCGATCGGCGCAGCTCAGCGAATTCCTCCGCCGGGACACGTTCGGCGTAGATGGCCGGGTCGGTGACGTCGAACCCCTCGGGCAGGTTCGGCAGGGTACCCGTGGCTTCGTTGCGCGGATCTACCACCAGATGTCTCCTTCGACAAACTGAAACACGTTCTACAATCATTCAAGCACAGGGTATGCCACGACGGAAGAACCTCGCGGTTTTGCCCCGCTAACGCAAACAGAACACGTTGCAGTTCAGAGGGAGATGCAGATGGGAACACCGGTAATCGTCGAGGCAGTGCGAACCCCGATCGGCAAGCGCCGCGGGCGGCTT
Organism: Nocardia caishijiensis NBRC 108228; assembly: GCF_001612825.1. Taxonomy (GTDB): domain Bacteria; phylum Actinomycetota; class Actinomycetes; order Mycobacteriales; family Mycobacteriaceae; genus Nocardia; species Nocardia caishijiensis. Next base: position 10,241 of record NZ_BDBE01000047.1, read on the forward strand.
TCCGGGCTGCACGCGGCCGAACTGCTCGGCCTGGCCCAGCGCGGGCTGCTCGATCGCGCCGACCTCGATCCGGCCGAGGTGGAGCAGGTGATCGGCGGCTGCGTCACCCAGGCGGGCGAGCAGTCCAACAACGTCACCCGCGTCGCGTGGCTGCACGCGGGCCTGCCGTGGCAGACCGGCGCGACGACCATCGACGCGCAGTGCGGCTCGGCCCAACAGGCCAACCACCTCGTCGCCGGGCTCATCGCCACCGGCGCCATCGACATCGGCATGGCCTGCGGCGTGGAGGCGATGAGTCGGGTGCCGCTCGGCGCCAATGTGGGCACCGCGGCGGGACCGCGCAGGCCGGAGTCGTGGTCGATCGACCTGCCGGATCAGTTCGGCGCGGCCGAGCGAATCGCGCGCAGGCGTGGGCTCACTCGCGACGACCTGGACCAATTCGGCCTGCGCTCACAGCAATTGGCCGCCGCCGCCTGGGCCGAGGGCCGCTTCGATCGCGAGGTACTGCCCGTGGTGGCCCCGGTGCTCGACAGCGAGGGCGCGCCGACCGGCGAGAAGGCCGAGGTGACCCGCGACGAGGGCTTGCGCGCGAGCACGATCGAGGGCCTGGCCAAGCTGAAGCCGGTGGTCACCGACGGTCTGCACACCGCCGGGACGTCGTCGCAGATTTCCGACGGCGCCGCGGCGGTGCTGCTGATGGACGAAACCGTCGCCAGGGGAAAGGGTTTGCGACCGCGCGCGCGGATCCGCACCCAGGTACTCGTCGGCGCTGAACCAGAGTTCCATCTGGACGGACCCGTGCAGGCGTGCACCCGGCTGCTGGAACGCTCGGGAATGGCGATCGGTGATATCGATCTTTTCGAGATCAACGAAGCATTCGCGGCGGTTGCCCTTTCGTGGGCTTCTGTACATCAGCCGGACATGGAACGGGTAAATGTCAACGGCGGTGCGATCGCAATCGGGCATCCTGTCGGCTCCACCGGTTCTCGTCTGATCACGACCGCATTACACGAGCTCGAACGCACGGGCAAGGGAACCGCGATGGTGCTCATGTGCGCCGGTGGAGCCCTTGCGACCGGCACGATCATCGAGCGCCTGTAGACTGGACGCACCGAAACCGGGCGCCCAGGTTGAACATTCATCTCAAAGCGCCCGGAACGTGTCGTACGCCACACGGTCCGAGGGGCGAGGGGGATGATGAGGCATCAGCAATCTTTGGGCTATCATGGGTCCGAGGTGGAAGACCCCCGCGACGGGCACGAACCTTGGCACCCACCGGCTCCACAAGAGTCGTTGACGTGACCCCGCAAACGCGGCTGTCGCGGGCCCTGTACGCAGGTGAGCGTCGGAATCCGCGGAGAAATCCTGAATCAGGCGTAGGTTTTCAGTTACTGAGCCGCTAATATCAATGATACGTATCCGAGATAACGACTGTTAGTACAGTGAAGGGAATTGGGCGGCTCACAATGGCTGATTTCGCGGCGCGGCTGAACAAGCTGTTCGAAACCGTGCATCCCCCGGGGCGCAAGCCGCACACCAACGCAGAGGTTGCGGCTGCGCTGACTGCCTCCGGGCATCCGATCTCCAAGCCGTATCTCTCGCAGCTGCGGTCGGGACAACGAACCAACCCGTCCGACGAGACGGTGGCCGCCCTGGCGAAGTTCTTCAAGGTCAAGCCTGACTACTTCTTCAACGACATCTACGCGGCCAAGATCGATCACGACCTGGAACTGCTTGCGCAGCTACAGGGTTACGGGCTGCGTCGTCTGTCCAGCCGGGCATTCGACCTCTCGGAAGAATCACAGAATCTGCTCACCTCCATGGCGGAGAAGTTGCGGGCCAGCGAAGGCTTGCCCGAAATTCCTCCGGATGGAACGGAATAGGAACAACCAGGCGGATACGCGAAGAACGGGCCTGAGCCGGTGGAGACACCAGCTCGGGCCCGTTCTTGTTGCCGGTGTCAGCTCGACGCGGCGGCGTTCTGCGGCGCACCCGCCGTCGCCACCGCCACCTCGTACCTGCGCGCCAGTGCCAGCACCCAGCCGCGCGGACTCACGCCCGGTGGCGGCGCGATCCAGCGCGCGTCGACGAACAAGTCCCCCAGGGGATTTCGGGCCCACTCGGCCACCACGGCCGCACGCTCGGGCACCGAGTTCGGTGGCTCCCCCGCCGCCGGGATGACGATGCCGCTGCCCGAGAGCAGATACAGCGCGTCCATCACCTGCGCCACGTGGTCGGAGGCCTTCAGCTGCGCCGAGGTGGCGTTCTGCTCGGGTGCGACGACCTCCGGGAACCGGCCGACCATCAGCTTGTGCAGCGGACGGATGCGCCGCAACAGGATTCGGGCCCGCCACCACAGCTCGATGACGATCGACACCGCCCCGAGCGAGATCAGCAGGCTCGCGATCTCCCACGCCTGCCAGCCCCACGTCGGCTGACCGGGCGGGGTCGGCTCGGCGCCCTGGAAGGCTCGGCCCGCGTTGGCGAAGGCGAGCACGGCGACCAGCGCCGTTCCCGCCGTGTAGATCGCGATACCACGGCCGAGCGTGGTCCAGTCCAGATTGCGCAGGCCGGTGGTGACGATGAAGACCGCGCCGAGCGCGACGACGATCCAGCCGAAGATGAACGACCAGGCCAGCGTCAGCACGATGGCGAGGGCGCCGATGCCGTACACGACCGTCGCGACCTGGCGCAGGTTGCGCCGCGACACCACCGGCCAGGCCGCCGAGGCGACCACCGAGGTGGCGGTGGTGAACAGGATCCACGCCGAATCGACGATGCCCGTGGACAACCAGCCGCTGTGCAGGCCGCCCGGGAGCAGATTGTCGACGGCGACGGCGATATCGGGGATGGCGACGGTCGAGGCGAGTGCGACGGCGGCGACCGCGACGACGATGGCCACGCGGGCCGTTGTCGCGGGCTTCACGAGCACGCGCCCCACTCGCGCACCCGCGGCAACCCAGACCAGCAGGGCTGTCAACCAGAGTGTCATCCGAGTGCCTCATCGAATCGAAGGACCGAGACGCCTGCGCCCCGGTTGTTGAAGACGCGCAGTCGGGTCATGAGCATGGCCGCGAAGGTCTCGGCCTCCCACTCGGCCAGGTCGTCGCTTCCGTCCTCGACGATCTGGGCGTGGGCGCGCTGACTGAGCATGTAGGCGATGAGGTCGTCGCTGACCTCGAGTGTCGTCTCGACCGCGGGTGCGCCCTCGTGGTCGAAGACGATGTGCCCGAGTTCGTGGGCGAGGGTGTGGTCGCGGCTGGGCAGGGCGTCGGCGAGCACGATGATGTCGCGTTCGGGGTAGAACCGGCGCTGCCCGCACACACCGGGGCCCAATTGCGCACTGGTGATCTCGATTTCGCGTTGCCGCTCGAGCGAGACCGCCGCGACCACCTCATCGAGGGTGGTCGCGTCGGAGTCGGCGGCGACCGCGCACACCGCGTCGACGGCGGCGGCGACGCGACGATAGGACCGCGAGGTGGACTGGGTCTTGCTCTTGCTCATCGAAGATCCCCTCACGACCTCGGTCCGAAGAACTCGGCACGCGCCGCGTTCAGCCGCGCCTGCGCGGCCGCGGCACCTTGGAAACTCACTGCGCCCGAACCGGTTCCGGCCAGGGTGAGCGCGATCAGGCCGCCGATCACCGAGAGCAGCTCGGGTTCGGGCAGACCGCTGTTGTCGCTGGTCGGCCGGACCTCGTGGTTGGGCTTGGCGGCCTGAGCGGGCGCGGCGGCGGCAGGCGGCGCGGGGGCGGCGGCCGGGGGCGGCGGCGCATCGGCCGGGGCCGGTGCCGCCACCGCCACATTCGGCGCGGCGATGCCCGGAATCGACGGCGTGCCGGGTGCGGGCGGGATCGCGATCGCGGGCAGCGCGGGCGATGGCGTCGGCGGGGTCTGCAGCAGGAGCAACAGCAGCAACGGCGAAGCCGAACCGACAGCCGCCGAACCGACGGCAGCCGAACCGGTCGCCGCCGAACCAGCGCCCGCGGAACCGACCGCGGCGGATCCGACGGCAGCCGAGCCGACGGCCGCGGAGCCGGTACCGGCCAGCGCCGAGCCCGTCCCCGCCGCGGCCGAGCCGACGGCGGCCGAACCGGTGCCGAGCACCGCGGCCGCTCCGGCCGAACCGGTGCCGAGTACGGCGGCGGCACCGGCGGAACCGGTGCCGAGGATCGCGAAGGCGCCTGCCGAGCCCGTGCCGAGCACGGCGCCCAGGCCAGCGGAGCCGGTGCCGAGGAGCACGCCGAGGCCTGCCGATCCGGTGCCGAGCACCAGTCCGGCGGCGGCCGAGCCCGCGCCGAGGACGGCGGAGCCGGAGGCCGGACCGGCCACTTCCTTGGTCGGGAGTTCGGCCGGGTCCTGGCCGGGGATGCTCAGCGGGGTCCACTCGGTCTCTTCGGCGACTTCCGCACCGGTCTGGGGTGGATCGCCGTGATTCGCCGGTGCCGGGTCGTTGCCGCTGCCCGTACCCGGCAGGGTGAGTTCGATCGGCTTGCCCTTGGCGGGCTCCTCAGCCGGTTCACCGCCGCTACCCCCGATGCCGGTGCTTCCGCTGCCGGACGGTTGCGCGGCGGGCGTCGGCGGCTTTTCCGGCGCGGCGAAGGCGGCGACGGGCCCCAGTAGGGAACAACCGGCCAAGACACTCGCAGCGGCGAGAACGCGCAACATGCGACCAACGGCCATGCGCCTGTCATCCCCTTCAAGTAATTCCGCGCAGCATTACCCCCGGTCGCGATTCATTCCGGGATCGACGAACAGTAGCCCATAGTAAACCCACTCGCAGAACCCCGCAGGAGAGCGCAAGAGCCGTCCAGCCCCCTGGACGCCGATGACAAGGCAAAACCGCTGGCCCGGCGGCTTTGCTCAGTGTCCTCTCGCGAAGTTAGCTATGCACCGTAAACCGGCTCCGGTTCGGCACCCTTCTCGATCAGCTGAGCCACCACCGGACCGAGCTTGGCCGGATCCCAGCGCGCACCGCGATCGACCGCGATGCCGTGGCGCCAACCTTCGGCCAGCGCGACCTTGCCGCCCTCAACCTCGAACATCCGCCCGGTCACCCCGGCGGACTCGCTGCTGCCGAGCCAGACGACCAGCGGCGAGATGTTCGCTGGATCCATGGCGTCGAAGCCGGAATCGGGTGCGGCCATGGTGTCGGCGAAGACGGTTTCGGTCATCCGGGTGCGGGCCGCGGGGGCGATGGCGTTGACGGTGACGCCGTAGCGGCCGAACTCCGCCGCCGCGGTGAGCGTGAGCCCCGCGATGCCCGCCTTGGCCGCGCCGTAGTTGCCCTGGCCGACGCTGCCCTGCAGACCGGCGCCGGAGCTGGTGTTGATGACGCGCGCGTCGACCGCGCGCCCCGCCTTGGACTCACCTCGCCAGTATTCGGCGGCATGCCGCATGGTGGCGAAATGCCCCTTGAGGTGCACGCGGATCACCGCGTCCCACTCGTCCTCGCCCAGGTTCACCAGCATCCGGTCACGCACGAAACCGGCGTTGTTGACCAGCACGTCGAGCCCGCCGAAGGTGTCGACAGCCTGGCGGACGAGCCGACGCGCGCCTTCCCAGTCGGCCACGTCGTCGTAATTGGCGACCGCCTGCCCACCGGCGGCGACGACCTCGTCGACGACCTGCTGCGCGGGTGTCTCCGAGGTGGGTGCGCCGTCGAGCGCGGTGCCAACGTCGTTGACGACGACGCGCGCACCTGCCGCGGCGAAGGCGAGCGCGTGCGCGCGCCCGATCCCACGACCCGCACCCGTGACGATCACCGTGCGGTCGGCGCAGATCAACTGCTGGTCCATCGAAACTCCTAGTTATCCGTGGTTCGTATTCGCGGCATCGAGAAAGGCGGGCCGCTCCCCCGCGCCGTGCACCAACAGGCTCGCGCCGCTGACGTAGGCGGCCAGCGGGGAGGCGAGGAAGAGGGCGGCATTGCCGACGTCGGCGGGGGCGGCGAGGCGGCCGAGCGGGATGGTCGCGCCGACGGCGGCGACACCGTCGGCGTCGCCGTAGTGCAGGTGGCTCAGTTCGGTTTCCACCGGTCCGACCACCACGGAATTGAGGCGGACCTTCGGCGCCCATTCCACCGCGAGTGAGGTGGTGAGGTTGTCCAGTCCGGCCTTGGCCGCGCCGTAGGCGGCGGTGCCGGGCGAGGGCCGGTGCCCGCTGACGCTCGAGACCATCACGATAGAACCGCCCGAATCCTGCTTCTGCATCACCGCATTCGCCTGCTGCGCGATGACGAGGGGGGCGAGCAGATTCAGCTCGATGATCTTGGTGTGGAAGCGCGGGCTCGCCGCGTCGGCCAGGGCGAAGGGCGCCCCGCCCGCATTGTTGACGACATGGTCGAGCCGCCCGTGCGCGGTGAGGATCTCGTCGAACATGGCGGCGACCGCGCTGTCGTCGCGCACATCGCAGGAGTAGTGCTCGGTGCCGTCGATCGGGGTGTCGGCGGGCCTGCGCGCGCAAGTGAGCACGCGCGCGCCCGCCGCGAGAAAGGCGCGGGTGATGCCAGCGCCGACGCCACGGACACCGCCGGTCACCAGAACGATCTGGCCGGAAAGGTCGATTTCTATCGCCACCGTGTTAACCTACCAAGCAATTGCTTGCTTTGTCTCGGGTTCGCCCGGGCACGCACCGATAGGACAGTTGCCATGGGAATCGACCGGCATACCGAAACCGAGGGGGTGGAGGTCGTCACGGTCGACTATCCGCCGGTCAACGCGCTGCCGTCGGACGGCTGGTTCGCCCTGGCCGAGGCCGTGCGCGCCGCCGGACGCGATCCGGGCACCCGCGTGGTCGTGCTGCGGGCGGAGGGTCGCGGCTTCAACGCCGGTGTCGACATCAAGGAGATGAACGCCGACTCCGGGCACACCGCGCTGATCCGCGCGAACCATGGATGTTTCGACGCCTTCGCCGCCGTGTACGACTGCGAGGTACCGGTGGTCACCGCCGTCAACGGGTTCTGTCTCGGCGGCGGGATCGGCCTGGTCGGCAACTCCGACGTCATCGTGGCTTCCGACGACGCCACCTTCGGCCTGCCGGAGGTGGACCGCGGTGCGCTCGGCGCCGCGACCCACTTGGCGCGGCTGGTCCCCCAGCACCTGATGCGGACCATGTTCTACACCGCGGGCAAGCTCACCGCTCAGCAGTTACACCACTACGGGTCGGTGTACAAGGTCGTGCCGCGTGCCGAACTCGACGCCGCGGCCATGGAGGTCGCGAAGAACATCGCGAACAAGGACGGCCGGGTGATCCGCGCCGCGAAGCGGGCGCTCAACGGCATCGACGTGCAGGACGTACACCGCTCCTATCGCTACGAGCAGGGCTTCACGATGGAGCTCAACCTGGCCGGGGTGGCCGATGAGATCAGAGCGCGTTTCGACGACGACCTCGCCGCGCAGAAGAAGGGGAACTAGGAAAAGCTATGCGCGACAAGAGAATGACGCTCGACGAGGTGGTCGGCGAGCTGCGCAGCGGCATGACGATCGGCCTCGGCGGCTGGGGATCGCGGCGTAAGCCGATGGCGCTGGTGCGTGCGCTGCTTCGCTCCACGGTCACCGACCTGACGGTGGTGACCTACGGCGGGCCGGACCTCGGCCTGCTGTGTTCGGCGGGCAAGGTGCGCAAGGCCTACTACGGTTTCGTCTCGCTCGACTCGGCTCCGTTCTACGACCCGTGGTTCGCCAAGGCGCGCACCGAGGGTGCGATCACGGTGCGCGAGATGGACGAGGGCATGGTGAAGTGCGGGTTGCAGGCCGCCGCCGCCCGGTTGCCGTTCCTGCCGATCCGGGCCGGGCTCGGTTCGGCGGTGCCGGAGTTCTGGGAGGGTGAGCTGAAAACCGTCGTCTCGCCGTATCCGCACGCCGACGGCCGGACCGAGACGCTGATCGCCATGCCCGCGCTGGATCTCGATGCGGCACTGGTGCATCTGGACCTGGGCGACAAGCACGGCAACGCCGCCTACACCGGTGTCGATCCGTACTTCGACGACCTCTACTGCCTGGCGGCCGAGCGGCGCTACGTCTCGGTGGATCGCCTCGTCGACACCGACGAACTGGTGAAAGCCGTTCCGTCGCAGGCGCTGATCCTCAATCGGATGATGGTCGACGGCGTGGTCGAGTCACCCGGCGGCGCGCACTTCACCTTCTCGGGCAGTTACGGACGCGACGAGAAGTTCCAGAAGCACTATGTGGCGGCCGCGCAGTCGCCGGAGTCGTGGGCCGAGTTCAGGGCGCGCTATCTCGACGTGTCCGAAGACGAATACCAGTCCGCCGTCAAGGCTTTCGCGGAGGAGCAGCGATGAACGCAGTACCGGCGACCGGTCAGATCACGCGTGCGGAGGTGTGTGTAGTCGCGGCGGCGGAGATCTTCCGTGGCGCGGGCGAGATCATGGCCAGCCCGATGTCGACGATCACCACCATCGGCGCGCGACTGGCCAGGCTCACCTTCGAACCCGACCTGCTGCTGTCCGACGGTGAGGCGCTGTTCTTCGCCGAGGTGCCGGCGATCGGCGCGAAAGCCCCGGTGGAGGGCTGGATCCCGTTCTCCAAGGTGTTCGACGTGGTCGCCTCGGGCCGACGGCACGTGGTGATGGGCGCCAATCAGCTCGACCGTTTCGGCAACCAGAACCTCTCGGCGTTCGGGCCGTTGCAGCAGCCGCGCAGGCAGATGTTCGGTGTGCGTGGGGCGCCCGGCAACACGATCAACCACGCGACCAGCTATTTCGTGCCCAAGCACAACACGCGGGTGTTCTGCGAGCAGGTCGATATCGTGAGCGGCGTCGGCTACGACAAGATCGACCCGGCCAACCCCGCCTTCCGCTTCCATCACGTGCACCGGGTGGTGTCCAACCTCGGCGTCTTCGATTTCGGTGGCCCCGAGCACACCATGCGGGCGCTGTCGCTGCACCCGGGTGTGACGGCCGAGGAAGTCGCCGAGAACACCTCCTTCGAGATCGCGGGACTGGCCGACGCGGACGAAACCCGGCTGCCCACCGAGGAGGAGCTGCGGATCATCCGGACCGTGCTCGATCCCAAGGGTTTCCGCGAGAAGGAAGTGGCCGCATGAGCCGTCTGCGTACCCCGCTGACCGAGCTGGTCGGTATCGAGCATCCCGTCGTGCAGACGGGGATGGGCTGGGTGGCCGGGCCGCGACTGGTCGCCGCCACCGCGAACGCGGGCGGGCTCGGCATTCTCGCCTCGGCGACGATGACGTTCGAGGAGCTGGAAGCGGCTGTCGCCAAGACGAAGTCGCTGACCGACAAGCCGTTCGGGGTGAACATCCGCGCCGACGCCACCGACGCGCCCGAGCGCATCGAACTGCTCATCCGTGAGCAGGTGCGAGTCGCCTCGTTCGCGCTGGCTCCGAAGAAGGAACTGATCGCCCGGCTCAAAGACGCGGGCGTGGTGGTGATTCCGTCGATCGGTGCCGCCAAGCACGCGGTGAAGGTGGCCTCGTGGGGCGCGGACGCGGTGATCGTCCAGGGCGGTGAGGGCGGCGGGCACACCGGTCCGGTGGCCACCACCCTGCTGCTGCCCTCCGTCCTCGACGCCGTCGACATCCCCGTCGTCGCGGCGGGTGGCTTCTTCGACGGGCGTGGGCTCGCGGCCGCGTTGTCCTACGGTGCCGCCGGTGTGGCCATGGGCACCCGGTTCCTGCTCACTCAGGAGAGCACCGTCCCCGACGCCGTGAAACAGGAGTACCTGGCGCGCGGGCTCGGCGACACCGTGGTGTCGGTGAAGGTCGACGGGATGCCGCACCGCATGCTCAACACCGAACTCGTGGAGCGCCTGGAACATTCGGGTGGCTGGCGTGGGCTCTCGGCGGCCGTCGGCAACGCGGCCAAGTTCAAGAGCATGACCGGGATGAAGTGGTCGACATTGATGCGCGACGGTCTCGCCATGCGCAAGACCAAGGACCTCAGCTGGTCGCAGGTCGTGATGGCGGCCAACTCGGCGATGCTGACCAAGGCCGGACTCGTCGAGGGCCGTACCGACGCGGGCGTGCTGCCCGCGGGTCAGGTCACCGGCATCATCGACAGCCTGCCGACGGTCGCCGAACTGATCGACGGCATCGTCACCGACGCGCTCACGCGCATCGCGGCTGTCGGCACGCTGGTCGACGCGCCGGTCACCGAGCAGAGCTGACCTCGAGACCCATCCTCGGCGAACCCCGCACACGGTACGCCGAGGGTGCCGCCCGACGGGTCTGAGCCTCCCGTCGACAGGGCGAACGAACACCGAACCGGATGCGGTACTCACAAGGCGCGCATCCGGTTCGGTGTTTCGGATTCAGAATTCGGAGACGGCGAATTCACCGGTGCTCGGCAGGTGGGCCAGTGGCGTGGTGCGGATCGTCGCCTCGATGCGACCGGCGCCCGTCACGAGCGTCACGCCGACCTCAGGGCCCTGCTGCCCCACCGGGCCGCCTGCCACCACGGTCGCCGCCGAACCGGCCGCGCCGGTGTCGAGGTTGCGCCACTCGACCGTCGTCGTGACCGTGCAGCCGCTCTGATGTGAACCGGGGGCCGGACTCCAAAAGGTGCCGCGCAGTCGCATCTCGGCCTCGCCGGAGCGGATGATGCCCTGGCCGGACAGTGCCGTCGCGTCGATCTGCCCGGCGCAGGTCCAGCCGGTGGCGAGGGTGTAGGTGGGCTTGAACGACGTCATGGCCGAGGCGGGGGTCGTCGCGCCGAGTAGGAGTCCTGCGGTTGCCGCCGCGACGATCGTCGCGCGGCCGGTGTACTTCCACATCACTGCGTGCCTTTCGTTCGATGATCGCGTGCGAGTCGTGTCAGCGGGGTACCACCTCCACCCGGTTGTCGTGGAACACCGCGCCGCCGCCGTAGTCGGCGTCGCGCTCGGCGATCGTGGCGTTGACGGTCGCCCCGCCGGAATTCTTGGCCCAGCGTCCCTTCGTGGTACCCGCTACGCCGGGTCTGACACGGTCGGACACCTCGGCGATCGCCTCGAAGGAACCGCGACCGTTGACGACCGACACCGGGGCGCCGTCGACGATTCCGCGCGCGGCGGCATCATCGGGGTGCAGGGTGATGCGGTTTTCGCCTGCGCGACGGCGCAATTCGGGGTTGGCACCGAAGGTGGTGTTCAGGAAGTGGTGCGAGGCGGCGGAGATCAGCACGAGTCCGTCGCCGGGGTCGGCGGGTGGGGTGTAGGTGGGCAGCAGGTCGTGTCCCGCGAATTGTGCTCGCGGAGAGACGAACTGGAGCTTCCCTGCGGGGACGGGTCCCGGCCGCACCTTCAAGAAACCGTCGGCGCGCAACCGGTCGAGATCGTGACCCTTCAGCAGCTGACGGGCCAGTTCCTCGTCCGATTCGTACAGCGCCGGTTCGGTGAGTCCGAGGCGGCGGGACAGTCGGCGGAAAGTCTCTGTGGTGGACAGACATTCGCCCGGCGCCTCGACAGCTGGCTCGTTCCAGACCAGGTACAGGTGGCCGTAACCCGCGATCACGTCGAGGTGCTCGGGCTGCATGGTCGCGGGGAGCACGATGTCGGCGTAATCGACCGTATCGGTGGCGAAGTGCTCGAGTACCACGGTGAACAGGTCCTCGCGCGACAGGCCTTCGATCACCCGGCGCTGGTCCGGATTGGAGCCGACCGGATTCGCGCCGATCACGAACAGCGCCCGCACGGGCGGATCGGCGACCTCGAGCAGGGCCTCACCGAGCCTGGTCATCGACAAGGTGCGCACCGGGTGCGGCAGCAGGTCGTCGCGAACCAGGGCGGGCAGGTCGAGGTCGAAGTGTCCGCTGGTCGAATAGTGTAGGCCGCCACCAGGAATCGCCCAGTCGCCGGTGACGCCGGGTAGGCACCCGAGCACCCGCAGCGCCATCCCGCCACCGGCGTGCCGCTGCATGCCCTGGGAGGCGCGGATCGCGGTCGGCCTGGTACGCGCGATCCGTTCACCGAGTGCGACGATCTGTTCGCGCTCGAGGCCGGTGATCGCGGCCACCCGGTCCGGGGTGAATTCCATGACGTGCTCACGGAATTCGGGCCAGCCCTCGGTGTGCTCGGCGATGAACTCCGTGTCCTCGGCACCCATCGAGACGACCACGTGCAGCAGGCCGAGTGCCAGGGCGGCATCGGTGCCGGGCAGGGGTGCGAGGTGTTCGTCGCAGCGTTCGGCGGTCTTGGTGCGCACCGGGTCGATCGCGACCAGGTGGGCGCCGCTGTCCTGCACGAACTTCCACAGGTGGTGGCCGGAGGTGAGCGGGTTGGTGCCCCACAGCAGGATCAGCTTCGATTTCGCGAAGTCCTCCGGGTCCATGCCGCCGGAGGTGCCGAGGGTGTAGTTCAGCCCCGCGCTGCCCGCGACCGAACAGATCGTCGCCGCATGGTGGGAGGCACCGAGCACGTTGAACATGCGGCGACCGGGATACCCCTCGAGGCCCTGGAGGTAACCGAGGCTGCCGGTGCCGTGGAACGGCCAGATCGCCTCGGCGCCGAACTCGTCGATGATGTCGGTGAGCCGGGTGGCGATCTCGTCGAGCGCGGTGTCCCAACCGATCCGCTCGAAGCGGCCGGAGCCCTTCGGCCCGACCCGGCGCAGCGGGTACCTGAGCCGATCCGGCGAATCGACCTGTTCCAGGTAGCGGTTCACCTTCACGCACAGCGCACCGCGCGTGACCGGGTGTTCCTTGTTGCCGCGCAGGCCGGTGGCGACGCCGTCCTGCACCGTCACCACCCACGAGCAGGCATCAGGACAGTCGAGCGGACACGCACCCAGCACCTTCACCGTTCCTATCGTAGGCCCGTTCACCGATGCCTCGACAGGGTGCGCGGGTCGGCCCCTGCGGACCGACCCGCCGAACTCACTCCGTTTCGATGGTCGGGTTCAGGATGCCGCACACCCGCCAGCCGCCGTCCTCTTCGACCAGCTTGTAGGTCGCGGTGGAGGTGGTGCTCTGACCGAGGATCGACATGCTCATCGCGGTGGTGAAGGTGCCGGACTTGCTGCCGGACGCGACGTCCACGCTCTTCAAGGTGGTCGTCACGTTCGGGACCGACCCGCCGCCCGACGGCACCCCGGTCGGCGCGGCCTGCTTCTCGTACTTCGCGATCTCGTCGCGATCGGAGGCGCACACCAGATCCTCGAGCTCACCGTCCTTGTCGACCCAGGCCTGCGCCGCCGCTCGCGGGGTGTCGTAACCGCCACCGCCGAGTCCACCCCCGCCGCTGCCGAACAGGTAGAACGCGCCGACCGCCGCCGCGATCAGCACAACCAGGCCACCGAGGACGAGGACGATCTTGCCGCCGCCACCGCCCGACTGACGCGGCGGCTGTCCGTAACCTCCGGGCGCACCGTACGGCTGACCCTGTGGATACTGACCCTGCTGGTAGGGCTGGCCCGGCATCGGTTGGCCCTGCGGATAGGGCTGCCCCGGCATCGGCTGGCCCGGATACGGCTGACCAGGCTGCATCGGCTGACCTGGCCGACCTTGATACGGGTTGGGCGGTTGTGGGTAACCCATTCGAAATTCCTGTTCCCTTTTTCGACGAGCAGCACCTGACCGGCGCCGCTTCAGCACATGGCTTACCCATTGCGCCCTCGTGTTATTTGCGGCGCCGGGTTGAGCAACCGTTCAGTCTCTGCGACCGATCGATCGTCCGCAAGTCCGCCGACGCACGACGGCCCGGTACCGGAGTGTCCGGTACCGGGCCGTCCTCGGCCTGGCGTCGAATTACGCGATCGCGCCGAGCCTTTCGATGATGGTGACGTTGGCCGTGCCGCCGCCCTCACAGATGGTGAGCAGACCGTAGCGGCCGTTGACGCGCTCGAGTTCGTGCAGCAGGGTCGCGAACAGTTTCGCACCGGTGGCGCCGAGCGGATGCCCGAGCGCGATGGCACCGCCGTTGACGTTGACCTTCGCGGGATCGGCGCCGATCTCCTTGATCCAGGCCAACACCACCGGCGCGAAAGCCTCGTTGATCTCGATGACGTCGATGTCGTCGATGGTGAGCCCGGTCTTGTCCAGCGCCCACTGGGTGGCCGGGATGGGCGCGCTCAGCATGAAGATCGGGTCGGCGCCACGCGCGCTGACGTGGTGGATGCGGGCCCGCGGGGTGAGCCCGTACTCCTTGACGGCCCATTCGGACGCCAGCAGCGTCGCACTCGCTCCGTCGGAGATCTGACTGGCCACCGCGGCGGTGAGCGGGCTGCCCTCACTCAGTGGTTGCAGCGTGGCCATCTTCTCGAGGCTGGTCTCGCGCGGACCCTGGTCGACGGCGAAGTCACCTACCGGCACGATCTCGGCCTCGAAGCGCCCCTCGGCGATCGCCGCGCGCGCCCGCTGGTGGCTGCGCAGCGCCCACTGCTCCATGTCCTCGCGGGTGATGCCCCACTTCTCGGCGATCAGTTCGGCACCGCGGAACTGGGAGACCTCGCCGGTGCCGTAGCGCTGATCCCACCCGGTGGCGCCGACGAAGGGCGAATCGAAACCGTACTCCTTGCCCGCGAGCATGGCCGCCGAGATCGGGATGGCGCTCATGTTCTGTACGCCGCCCGCGACGATCACCTCGGCGGTGCCGCTCATGATGGCCTGGGCGCCGAAGTTGATGGCCTGCTGGCTGGAACCGCACTGCCGGTCGACGGTGACGCCGGGAACTTCCTCGGGGAAACCGGCGGTGAGCCACATCGTGCGCCCGATATTGCCCGCCTGCGGGCCGATGTTGTCGACACAGCCGACGATCACATCGTCGACAACAGCCGGGTCGATGCCCGTGCGCTCGACGAGTCCGCGCAGGGCGGCCGCGCCGAGGTCGGCCGGGTGGACACCTGCCAGCGCGCCGCCACGCTTGCCGACGGCGGTCCGCACCGCGTCGATCACATAGGCCTCCCGCAACGGGGTGTAGGGGCGGCGCTCGGCGGGTGCGGTCATGGGGAACTCCTAATGCGCGTCGCTCGCGGGCACGGTGAGCCCGTCGAGCACGATGGTCAGATATTGCGAGGCAAGGTTTTTCACGGTGATGGGACCGCCGGGGGTGTACCAGCGGACCGCGACCCACACGGTGTCGCGCAGGAAGCGGAAGGCCAGTTCCACGTCGAGTTCGGGGCGGAAGCTGCCGTCGGCGACACCGGCGGTGAGCACCTGGTGCCACAGGTCGCGGAACTCGGTGTTGAAGTCCCGGATGTAGCCGAAACGTTCCACGTCACGCAGGTTCTTGGCCTCGGCCTGGTAGATCGCGACGGCGGCGTGGTGGCGGTCGAACGCCTCGTAGGAGGCCAGGACCAGGGCCTCGAGGGTGGCCCGTGAACTGAGCCCGGCCGCGGCGATCTCGCGGTAGCGGCCGAACAGGTCGTCGAGGAAGCCGCGCAGGATCTCGTCGACCATCGATTCCTTGGAATCGAAATGGTGGTAGAGACTGCCCGAGAGGATGCCCGCCGAATCGGCGATGTCGCGCACCGTGGTGGCGCGCAGGCCACGTTCGGCGAACAGGTCGGCGGCGAGGGCGAGCAGTTCGTCGCGGCGGGTGCGTTTCACGGTATCGGGAGCGGTCACCCTTGACATCGTACAACCAAGCATTTGCTTGGCACGCTGCTCGGTGTCATGCGCGCTGACTACTCACCGAAACCACCTCGCCGGTCAGGTACGAGGTGTAGTCGCTGGCCAACATGGCGATCGTCGCCGCGACCTCCCACGGCTCGGCCGCGCGCCCGAAAGCCTCACGCTCGCTGAGGTTGTCGAGCAGTTCGGTGGAGCTCACCTTGTCCAGGAACGGGTGACGCGCGATGCTCGGCGCGACGGCGTTGATCCGCACGCCGAATTCGGCGGCTTCGATCGCGCTGCACCGGGTCAGCGCCATCACACCCGCCTTGGCGGCCGCGTAGTGCGCCTGCCCGTGCTGGGCTCGCCAGCCGAGCACGCTGGCATTGTTGACGATCACGCCGCCGTGCCCCGCGTCGCGGAAGTAGCCGAGCGCCGCGCGAGTGCAGCGGAAGGTGCCGGTGAGGGTGATGTCGAGCACCTGGTCCCACTGCTCGTCGGTCATGTCGACCACGGGCGTCTCGCCGCCGAGACCGGCGTTGTTGATCATGATGTCGATGCGCCCGAGTTCGGCGGCAGCGGCGGTGAGCAGCTGATTCACCTGGGCGGTCTCGCGCACGTCGCACACCACGGCACCGACGGTTCGCTCCGGGAATTCCTTGGCCAGCAGTTCGGCTGTCTCACCCAATCTCCGCTCGTGCCAATCGGAGACGACCACGTCGGCACCCTCGGACAGCAGCCTGCGGGCGGTGGCCGAGCCGATGCCGGTACCGGCGGCGGCGGTGACCACACCCTTGCGGCCGGTGAGCAGACCGTGGCCGGGGACGGGCGCGGGCGGGGTGGCGAGCGGGCCGGTCACGGTCGAGCCTCGCGCGGCAGACCGAGCACCCGCTCGGCGATGATGTTGCGCTGCACTTCGTTCGAACCTCCGTAGATGGTGTCGGCACGGCTGAACAGGTACAGCCGTTGCCAGGCGGTCATGTCGTCGTCGGGGATCACCAGACCGGCGGCGCCCCGCACCGCCATGGCCAGCTCGCCCAGATCGCGATGCCAGTTGGCCCACAACAACTTCGACACCGAGGCGCCGCCCGCGTCGTTCTCGTCGCTCATGGTTCGCAAGGCGTGCGCGCGCAGCACCCGCAGGCCGATCCACGCGCGGTCGGAACGCGCGGCGATCAGCGGGTCGTCGGCAGCGCCGGTGCGCCGGGCGAGGTCCTCGATGTCGGTGAGTTCGCGGGCGAAGCGGATCTGCTGGCCGAGGGTGGAGATGCCACGCTCGAAGGTCAAGGTGCCCATGGCGATTCGCCAGCCGTCGCCGGGCGCCCCGACCACCAGGTCGGCGTCGGTGCGGGCGTCGTCGAAGTACACCTCGTTGAATTCCGAGGTGCCGGTGAGCTGCTGGATCGGGCGGACGGTTATGCCCGGCTGATTCATCGGGACGAGCAGGTAGGACAGGCCGTGGTGCCGGGTCGACCCACGTTCGGTGCGGGCGATCACGAAACACCAGTCGGCCACGTGGGCCAGTGATGTCCAGATCTTCTGACCGTTGATCACCCACTGGTCGCCGTCGAGGCGCGCGGTGGTCGACACGGCGGCCAGGTCCGAACCGGCGCCCGGCTCCGAGTAACCCTGACACCACAGCTCGCCCACCGAACGAACGCCGGGCAGGAAGCGCTGCTTCTGCTCCTCGGTGCCGTAGGCCAGCACGGTCGGCCCGAGCAGCTCCTCGCCCACGTGCGAGACCCGCGCGGGCGCGTCGGCCTTGGCGTACTCCTCGTGGAAGATCACCTGGCGGGCGACGCTCTCGTCACGGCCCCCGTACTCCGTCGGCCAACCGAGACACGTCCAGCCAGCGGCGGCGAGATGACGATCCCAGGCCAGCCGTCGCTCGAAGTGCTCGTGTTCGCGGCCCGGTCCACCGGTTCCGCGCAGGTCGGCGAACTCGCCCGCGAGGTTTTCGGCAAGCCACTCCCGGATCTCCGCGCGGAACTCCGCGTCGGAGGTAACTGAATCTGCGGTCTGGATCACGCCCACCCCGGTAGAGTAACCTACCAAGCACTTGCTTTGTCCGCTGCTTCGTGAAGAACAGCGAACCGCACAACGGTGAGGACCCCGTGACACCCGCTGCACAGACCACCCCGCAGGCGCTGCGCCAGACCGCCGAGGCGTTTCCGCACGAGCCTGCCATCGTCGACGGCGACACCCGCCTGACGTGGGCCGAACTGCTCGACCAGGTGCGGATCGCGGCACGCGCGCTCATCGCCCGCGGCATCGCACCCGGTGACCGGGTCGCCATGTGGGCGCCGAACACCCATCACTGGGTGGTCGCCGCCCTGGCCGCCCATTCCGCAGGCGCCGCACTCGTCCCGCTGAACACCCGCTACGTGGCGGCCGAGGCGATCGATGTGCTGAGCCGGGTCGACGCGAAGGCGCTGTTCGTCGCCGGGCCGTTCCTCGGTCGCGACCGGGTCACCGAACTGCTCGCCGAAGCACCGGATTCGGGCATCGGCACGGTCGTCGTCATCCCGGTCGAGCCGGGTGCGTCCACTCCGACGAGCGCTCTCACCTGGGCGGACTTCCTCGCCGAGGCGGAGCAGGTGACCGAGGCCGACGGCGAGGCGCGGGCCGTACAAGTCTCCCCCGACGACATCGCCGACATCCTCTTCACCTCGGGAACGACCGGCCGCAGCAAGGGCACCCTGGTCGCCCACCGGCAGGCCCTCGACGTGGTGCGCGCCTGGTGCGCCTGCTCGACCGTGCGTGCGGGTGACCGCTACCTGGTGATCCCGCCGTTCTTCCACAACTTCGGATACAAGGCGGGCATCCTCGCCTGCCTGGTCACCGGGGCCACGATCGTCCCGCAGGCGACCTTCGATGTCCCGGCCGCGCTGCGCCTGGTCGAGTCCGAGCGGATCACGGTGCTCACCGGCCCGCCGACGATCTACCAGACCATCCTCGATCATCCCGACCGCACCGGCCGGGAGCTGTCCTCGCTGCGGGTCGCGGTGACCGGCGCGGCGACCGTGCCGGTGGTGCTGATCGAGCGGATGCGCGACGATCTCGCCTTCGAGGTCGTCATCACCGCCTACGGCCTGTCCGAGACCGCGGGTTTCGGCACCATGTGCGACCCCGAGGACGACGCGAAGACCATCGCCAACACCTGCGGCAAACCCATCGCCGGTTTCGAACTGCGCCTGGCCGACAACGGCGAAGTGCTGCTGCGCGGACCCAATGTGATGCTCGGCTACCTCGACGATCCCGAAGCCACCGCCGAGGCGATCGACGCCGAGGGTTGGCTGCACACCGGCGACATCGGCGTGGTCGACGAACGCGGTTATCTGAAGATCACCGACCGGCTCAAGGACATGTACATCACCGGCGGTTTCAACGTCTACCCGGCCGAGATCGAGCAGACCCTGGCCCGCCTCGACGGTGTCGCCGAGTCGGCCGTGATCGGGGTGCCCGACGAGCGGATGGGCGAGGTCGGCAAGGCCTTCGTCGTCGCGAAGCCGGGCGCGGACCTGACCACCGACGACGTGATCGCCCATGCCACCGCCCATCTGGCGAATTTCAAAGTGCCCCGGTTCGTCGAGTTCCGCGACCGGCTGCCCTACAGCGCGGCGGGCAAGGTGCTCAAGCGCGAGCTACGTGAGGAGAAGTCGTGAGTTCCGAAACCGAGGTCGTCACCTATGAGGTGCGCGGACCGGTCGCCGTCATCACCATGAACCGGCCCGATTTCCGCAACGCGCAGAACTCGAAGATGACCTACGCCCTCGACGCCGCGTTCGTGCGCGCGGTCGAGGATGCCGAGGTGAAGGTGATCGTGCTGGCGGGCAACGGGAAACACTTCAGCGCCGGGCACGACATCGGCACACCTGGGCGCGATCACGATGTGCGCTACGAGAACAAAGCCGCGCTGTGGTGGGACCACGTCGACCGGGCCGGTGGCGACCAGCGGTTCGCCCGGGAGACCGAGGTGTATCTCGGGATGTGCCGCCGCTGGCGCGAGATCCCCAAGCCGACCATCGCGATGGTGCAGGGCGCCTGCATCGCCGGTGGGCTGATGCTGGCCTGGGTGTGCGATCTGATCGTCTGCTCCGACGACGCCTTCTTCTCCGATCCGGTTGTCCGCATGGGCATTCCGGGCGTGGAGTACTTCGCGCACCCGTGGGTGATGGGCCCGCGCGCGGCCAAGGAGTTCCTGTTCACCGGTGACCGGTTCGGGGCCTCGCAGGCCAAGGAGTGGGGCATGGTGAACCGGGTCGTGCCGCGTGACGACCTGGAAGGTGAGACCATCGCGCTCGCCGAGAAGATCGCCACCATGCCGCAATTCGGGCTCGCACTCACCAAGAAGGCCGTCAACCAGGCCGAGGATCTGATGGGTATGCGTGCCGGCATGGACTCGGTCTTCGGCCTGCATCATTTCGCGCACGCGCACAATGCCGAGGTCGGCGCCGATTCGCTGGGCGGGATGAACGCCAAGACGATGAAGGGCGCCGCGACCGAACAGAACGGGTCGAAGTAGATGGATCTCGAGATCGACGAGGTAGCCGCACGGTTCCAGCTCGAGGTGCGCGAATTCCTCGCCACTCATGTGCCGCGCGAACCGTTGCCGTCCATGGACACCGAGGAGGGCTTCGCCGCCCATCGGGAATGGGAGGCGACACTGGCCGACGCGCGGCTCTCGGCGGTGTCGTGGCCGCGCGAATACGGCGGACGCGATGCGTCCATTCTCGAATGGGTGCTCTTCGAGCAGGAGTACTACGCGGCGGGCGCGCCCGGCCGGGTGGCGCAGAACGGCATCTTCCTGCTGGCACCGACCCTGTTCGAACACGGCACCGAGGAACAGCTGGCACGAATCCTGCCGCGAATGGCTCGCGGCGAGGACATCTGGGCCCAGGCCTGGTCGGAGCCCGAGGCGGGTAGCGATCTGGCGGGTCTGCGCTCGACCGCCCGGCGCACCGAGGGTGGCTGGGTGCTCAACGGCCAGAAGACGTGGAGTTCCCGTGCTTCCTATGCGGACTGGGCCTTCGGCCTGTTCCGCAGCGATCCCGAGGCGCAGCGGCATCATGGGTTGACCTATGTGATGTTCCCGCTGACCGCCGAGGGTGTGAGCGTGCGGCCCATCCCCCAGCTCGATGGTGAACCCGGCTTCGCCGAGATCTTCCTCGACGATGTCTTCGTCCCCGACCACGACGTGATCGGCGCTCCCAATGAGGGCTGGCGCGTCGCGATGGCGACCTCGAGCAATGAACGCGGGCTCTCGCTGCGCAGCCCCGGTCGGTTCAGCGCCACCGCCGAGCGCCTGATCGACCTGTGGTCGCGGACCGCCGATCCCGCCGACACCGCCGCGCGAAACTCGGTGGTCGACGCCTGGCTCGGCGCCGAGGCGTACCGGTTGCACACGTTCGGCACGGTGACCCGGTTGCAGGACGGCGGCCAGCTCGGTGCGGAGTCCTCGATCACCAAGGTGTTCTGGTCCGAACTCGATATCGCCATGCACGAAACAGGTCTCGACCTGCTTGGCGCGGCCGCCGAGCAGCGCAGCACCTGGACCGACGGCTATCTGTTCTCGCTCGCGGGCCCGATCTACGCCGGTACCAACGAGATCCAGCGCAACATCATCGCCGAACGCCTGCTCGGCCTGCCGAGAGAGAGCAAGCGATGAACGCCCGCTTCCTGCTCTATCTCGAGCGGCGCACAAGTGAGGTCCGCGCCGAGCGCGACGGCTGCGCGATCGACCTGCCGCACGCTCGGACACAGACCGGCTCTTCCACCGACCGGCACGTACTCGACGTCGACCTGGCCTCCGCCGCGACCACTGAGCCCGCAGACTATGCGCGTCGAATCGACCACCCGTGAACAGGGCGTATGCGATGAGACTCGCCCTCAGTAGCCGACCATCCGACTTCACCGCCGACCCGCGCGAGGCAACCCGCATGGACCAGTCCGCGGCCGCAAGGCCACGCGTTCCGATGTCGGGCCGAGGCGGCACTGCGAGTCGAATCGACCGCCCGACAACAGGAGGTGTGCGATGAGATTCGCCCTCAGTACCGAACAGCTCGACTTCGCCGCGGAGCTGCGCAAGATCCTCGATGCGGGGCAGGTGCCCGCCGCCGTGCGTGCGTGGTCGTCGGGTGACACCGCGCCCGGTCGTTCGTTGTTGCGGCAGGTCGCGGACATGGGCGTATTCGGGTTGATCGTGGACGAAGATCACGGTGGTGCCGAGGCGACGCCGGTCGATCTGGTCGTGGCGCTGATCGAGCTTGGGCGCGCGGCTGCGCCCGGGCCGGTGATCGAATCGGCCGCCGTGATTCCGGCTCTGCTGCAACGACTCCCGGGTGTCGCCGAACACTGGTTGTCGGGGGTGGCGAGTGGCGAACTGCTCGGCACCATCGCGTTCGAGCACCCCGGACGAACCGTCGCGCTCGACGCGGATGCGGCCGACTTCGTGCTTGTCGCCGGTGGTCAGCTCGCCACAGGTCGACCGGATCAGGGACACCCTGTCGCGGGGGACGACGTACCAGCGGAAAGTGGTTCGCCCGATGTCGATTCGGTCGCGGCCCGCACTGAACCGACCCAGTCCGGCACCACCGCCGGGGCGGGTGGCACAGGCAGGTTCGACAGCACCGGGGCGATCGCGTCGATTGATCCGGCCCGCAAGCTCTTCCCGGTGTGTGCCGATGAAGTGGTAGCCGAGGGCGGCGATGCCATCGACTTCGCGTTCGACGTGGGCGTGCTCGCCTGCGCCGCGCAACTGCTCGGCGCGGGACGCGCGATCCTCGACCAGACCACCGCCTATGCCAAGCAGCGCAAGCAGTTCGGTCGCGCGATCGGCGAATTCCAGGCCGTGAAGCAGCAGCTCGCGGATGTGCGGATCGCACTGGATCTCGCCGAGCCACTGCTGTACCGCGCCGCACTCACCCTCGACTCCCCCGATCGCGCCCGCGATGTCTCGGCGGCGCTCGTGGCCTGCGGCGACGCCGCCCACCGCTCCTCGCGGGTAGGTCTGCAAGTGCACGGCGCCATCGGCTATACCGCCGAGTGCGACCTGTCGCTGTGGCTCACCAAAGTCGCAGCCCTGCGCACTGCCTGGGGCACCGCCGACTTCCACCGCGCCCGGATCGCCACTGCCCTGCGCGCTACGGCGGCGAGCTGAGATGTCGACTTCGCCAAGGAATCCCATGTCATCGAATGAACTGCTCGAATTCCGCTCGTCGGTGCGTGCACTGCTGACGAAACATGCCACCCCCGAGGCGCTGCGTGCGGCCATGCAGACCGACCTCGGATACGACGAGAAGCTGTGGCGGATGCTGTGCGATCAGGTGGGGGTCGCCGCGTTGGCGGTGCCGGAGGAATGGGGTGGTGTCGGCGCGACCCTGGTCGAATCCCTCATGGTGGTGGGCGAATTGGGTCGTGTCCTGAGTGGGGTGCCGATGCTCGGGTCGGCCGTGCTCGGCGTCCAGGCCATCCTGCTGGCCGGGAACGAGGAGGCGTGTGCGCGGCTGCTGCCCGATCTGGCCGACGGGTCGCGCACGGCGGCGCTGTGCTGGGCCGATGCCGACGGCTGGGAGTCGTTCGGCGTTCGCTCCGACGGCGAAACCCTCACCGGGACAGCACAGTACGTGCTGAATGGCGCCCAGGCCGATGTCCTTCTCGTACTCACCGAACGCGGCCTTTTCGAAACCTCCTCTACCGCACCAGGTGTCACTGTGACGCCGACACCGGGACTCGATCCCACCCGCTCCCTCGCGAGCATCACCTTCGCGGAAACCCCCGCGACCAGGATCGGCGACCCCGGCGCACGGTTGCGTGATGTCGCGTGGGCGGCGCTGGCCGCCGAGCAGGTCGGCGCGGCGCGGCGCTGCCTCGAGATGACGGTCGAATACACGGGCGCGCGCGTGCAGTTCGGCAGGCCGATCGGCAGCTTCCAGGCGCTCAAGCACCGGATGGCCGACATGTACGTACTCGTCGAATCGGCGGAGTCGGCCGCGCTGCTGGCCGCCCACTCGCTGGCGGCGGGCAGCGATTCGGCCGCCGAGGACGTGTGGGTGGCCCGCGCCTACTGCACCGAGGCGTTCAACGCGGTGGCCGCCGAGACCATCCAGTTGCACGGCGGTATCGCCATCACCTGGGAACACGACGCCCACCTGTACTTCAAGCGGGCACACGCCACCGCGCAACTGTTCGGGACCGCCCGCCGTCCGATCGCCGCGTAACCGAGCTCCCGAAACCCCAGTTCCGACCCCTGGAGCTGGGGTTTCGTGCGTTGTGGCACAGAACGCAGCACCAGCAGTCGATATAGATAGTTAGCTTATGCAATAATATTTCTCGTGCAGCAGAACGAGCAGCCATCACCAGACGACATCGTGGTCGACCTGTTGGTCACTGCCGGTCGGCTCACCCGGCTCGCCGGGGCGGTCAGCTCCGACGACCTGCCCCGCGCGATGCTGCGCGCCCTCGCCGTGCTCGACGAGCACGACGGCCTGCGGGTCAGCGAGTTCGCCCGCATCGATCGATGCTCACAACCGGCGGCAACGGCGCTGCTCGGACGGCTCGTCACCGACGGATTCGCCACCCGAACCAAGGACCCGCAGGACTCGCGAGCGGTACGCGTCGAACTCACCCCGGCGGGCCGGACCCGCCTCACCCGCGCCAGACGTGCCTACGCGGCCGCCTTGGCGCCCGGACTCGCCGACTTCGATCTCGATCGGCTGATCCGCCTGGATACCGACATGAACGACCTGCTGACAGCCTTGCGCGCGGTTGCCCGCGGTCATCAGTGAAGCAACAGGAGCGCTCATGAGCACCTCTCAGTTGACTCGCGACGACGCCGCCGCGGTGACTCCGACCGGCCAGCCGAAAGCCGTCTGGGCCGTCGCCTTCGCCAGCGTCATCGCGTTCATGGGCATCGGCCTCGTCGATCCCATCCTCAAACCCATCGGCGAACAGCTGCACGCCAGCCCCTCGCAGGTCTCGCTGCTGTTCACCAGCTATATGGCCGTCACCGGCGTCGCCATGCTGGTCACCGGTGTCATCTCCAGTCGCTTCGGTGCCAAGAAGACCCTGCTGTCGGGCCTGGCGATCATCATCGTGTTCGCCGCGCTGGCAGGCATGTCGAGCACCATCGGCGAGATCATCGGCTTCCGTGCCGGGTGGGGTCTCGGCAACGCCCTGTTCATCGCGACCGCGCTGGCGACCATCGTCGGTGCGGCCACGGGCGGCGTCGCCAAGGCGATCATCCTCTACGAGGCGGCCCTCGGAATCGGCATCGCGACCGGACCGCTGCTCGGTGGGGTGCTCGGTGGAATCAGCTGGCGCGGACCGTTCTTCGGCGTGTCCGTGCTGATGGCCGTCGCCTTCGTCGCGATCGTCGTGCTGCTGCCGGAACTGCCGAAGCCCGCGACCCCCACCTCGATCAGCGCGCCGTTCAAGGCATTGCGGCACCGCGGGCTGCTCACCGTCAGCATCACCGCGTTGCTCTACAACTTCGGCTTCTTCACTCTGCTCGCCTACACCCCGTTCCCCCTCGACATGGGCACCTACGCGATCGGTTTCATCTTCTTCGGGTGGGGCGTGATGCTCGCGGTGGCCTCGGTGTTCCTCGCCCCGAAACTGCAGGCGCGCTTCGGCACACTGCCGATGATGGGGCTGTCCCTCGGCCTGTTCGCCGCCGACCTCGCGGTCATGGCGCTGCTCGCCGAGCACAAGATCGTGCTGATCGTCGGGGTCGTGGTCGCCGGGCTGTTCCTCGGTGTGAACAACACCCTCATCACCGAGGCAGTGATGATCTCCGCGCCGGTCGAGCGGTCCACCGCGTCGGCGGCCTACAGCTTCGTCCGGTTCGCCGGTGGCGCGGCCGCGCCCTGGGTGGCGGGCAAGCTCGGCGAGCACAGCGTGTCCCTGCCGTTCTGGCTCGGCGCGGCGTGCACCGTCGCCGGGGTGGGCGTTCTACTTCTCGGGCGCGGCGCCCTGGCTCACCTCGACGACCACGACCCCGCGCCGCACAGCATCGAGGAAGCCCAGGCACTCACCGTCGGCGACTGACGTTATTCGGGAACCTCGAGCACGCCCTCATCGATCGCCCACTTGATCGACTTCTCCAGCGACGGGCACGATTCCGGCCTCCCTGGCCGAACGCCCCCGGCGCTGAGTTCGGCGAAGACCGGGCAGCGGGTCTCGGGCCGCTCGGTCCACTGCACCGAAGTCTGGTGCGCGCTGTACTTGCGCACCAGCACCTCGGTGCGGCAGGTCTGACACCGAAGTGGTGTCAGACCTTCGTCGAGATAGCGCTGCTGGTCGAGGGCGGTCTGGGCGCGCACCGCCGCCCGGCGGGCGGGCTGATCGGCGAAGTCCGGTGCCTTGGCCCAGCTGGCGGCCATGTCACACGCCCGCTTCCTCGGCCTTGCGCCGCAGGTTCTCGGCGACCTCGGCCTCCCACGCCTCGTTCGCCTTGGTCGTGTCGACCTCGAACTCGAAACGCTGGGTCATCTTCTCGGTGACCTCCGCGGCGTCGACATAGAACTGGTCGTACCAGCGACGCAGCTGATAGACCGGCCCGTCCTCTTCGCACAGCAGCGGATTCTCGACCTTGGACTTGTGCTTCCAGATCTCGACGTCCTGCAGGAAGCCGTCGCCGAAGAAGGTGGTCATCGTCTGTGCCAGCTTGGTTGCGGTCGCGTCGTCGATGCCCTTGGGCTTCTCGACGGTCAGACCCCACTGCAGCACGAACGAGTCCTGGCTCACCGGGTAGTGGCAGTTGATCAGCACGACCTTCATCTCGTACCCGCTGTAGATGTTGATCAGCGGATTGATCATGTAGGACGGGCCGAAGTACGACGCCTCCGACTTGAGCAGCGTCTCCCCGCCGTGCTTTGCCGCCATGCCGACATCCGGGCGGCCCTTGGTCTCCAGGAACTGGGTCGCCACATGCCCTTCGAAGACGTTCTTGAAGTACGTCGGGAAGGCGTAGTGGATGTAGAAGAAGTGCGCCATGTCGACGACGTTGTCGATGATCTCGCGGCAGTTGGCGCCCTCGATCAGCAGCGAGTTCCAGGTCCAGTCGGTCCAGCCGCTGTCGTGGGTCTCGCTCGGCTTGCCGTCGGCGTCGGTGTACACGCCCTCGATGTGCGGGATCGTGACCTCGGGCGGCGGTTCGTTGCCCTCGTGGTCGTGCCAGACGAACAGCTGACCGTTGCGTTCCAGCGTCGTCCACTTGCGGGTGCGCGCCAGCGGCGGCACGCGCCGGGCGTAGGGAATCGCGGTGCACTTGCCGCTCGCTCCCCAGCGCCAGTCGTGGAACGGGCAGGCGATGTCGTCGCCCTTCACCGACCCCATGCTCAGGTCGCCGCCCATATGCCTGCAGTAGGCGTCGAGCACCCGCAGCTGGTCGGACGTATCTGCCCAGATCACGAGTTTGGTTCCGAAGATCTCGACCGCGTGCGGTTTGCCGTCGCGGAACGTCTTCGCGAGACCGACGCAGTGCCAGCCGCGCGCGAACCTGGTCGGCGTGGTACCGACATCGAGTTCTCTCACCTTGGGGTTGACTGCCATCCCGAACCCTCCTTCTTCACTAGAACACGTTACAAAATACGGCTGCTTCACGCCAGCTGTCCGCGTTATTCCCTTCTCGACAGGAATGGGAACCTGTTCTAATCTCAGAGACGAACGAGAACACGTTGTCGATTCCGACAGGGCAGGAACGGGCTGGCGAAATGACGCAAGAAGTGACCGAACGGGTCGAGGCGCTGCTGCCGACGCTGCGCGAACGCGCGCAGGAGGCCGAGGACCTGCGCCGCATACCCGACGAATCCATGAAGGCACTGCAGGAGACCGGGTTCTTCCGGCTGTTGCAGCCCAAGCAGTGGGGCGGGCATGCCGCCGACCCGGTGGTCTTCTACGACTCCGTGCGCCGCATCGCCAGTGCCTGCGGGTCGACGGGCTGGGTGGCGGGCATCATCGGCGTGCACAACTGGCACCTCGCACTGTTCGACCAGGCCGCACAGGAAGAGGTGTGGGGTGAGGACACCGACGTGCGGATCTCCTCGTCGTACGCCCCCATGGGCGTGGGCCAGGCGGTCGACGGCGGGTACATCGTGCGCGGGTCGTGGGCGTGGTCATCGGGCTCCGATCACGCGACCTGGGCAGTGCTCGGCGGACCCGTCATCAAGAACGGCAAGCCGGTCGACTTCGGCAGCTTCCTGATTCCGCGCTCCGAGTACCGCATCGACGACGTTTGGAATGTGGTCGGCCTGCGCGGCACCGGTTCCAATACCGTTGTGGTGGAGGACGTCTTCGTGCCGACGCACCGCTTCCTCAGCTTCCGCGCGATGAGCGAGGGCCGCTCGCCCGGTCTCGCGCAGAATCCCGATCCGGTGTACAAGATGCCGTGGGGCACAATCCATCCCACCACCATCTCCACCCCGATCGTCGGCATGGGCTACGGCGCCTACGAGGCGCACGTCGAGCATCAGGGCAAGCGTGTGCGCGCGGCCTACGCGGGTGAGAACGCCAAGGACGACCCGTTCGCCAAGGTGCGTGTCGCCGAGGCCGCCAGCGATATCGATGCCGCCTGGCGGCAGCTCTCGGGCAATGTGGCCGAGGAGTACGCGCTGTTGGTCGCGGGCGAGGAAGTGCCGTTCGACCTGCGCGTGCGGGCCAGGCGCGACCAGGTGCGCGCCACCGGCCGGGTGATCGCCTCGATCGACAAGCTCTTCGAATCCTCCGGCGCCACCGCGCTGGCCAACGGCACTCCGCTGCAGCGCTTCTGGCGTGACGCGCATGCCGGACGAGTACACGCGGCCAACGATCCCGAGCGCGCCTACGTCATGTACGGCACGCACGAGTTCGGGCTGCCCGTCACCGACGCCATGGTGTAGCCGATGACCCAGACCGCTGAGATCACCTACGCATCGACCTCACGCTTCGCGCAGGTCACCCCATCTTTGAAGCTGCACTATCACGAAGCGGGCGTCGGCAACGGTCCGACTATCGTGCTGTTGCACGGTGGCGGACCCGGCGCCTCGGCGTGGTCGAACTTCGCCCGCAACATTCCGGTGCTGGCCGAGAACTTCCATGTGATCGCCCTGGACCAGCCGGGTTTCGGCAAGTCCGACAAGCCGGTGGATCATCCGCAGTACTTCGTGCACGCGTCCACCGCGTTGCTCGCGCTGCTCGATCATCTCGAGATCACCGATCGTGTTCACCTGCTGGGCAATTCGCTCGGCGGCGGCACCTCGGTGCGCTTCGCGCTCGACAACCCCACGCGCGCGGGCAAACTCGTGCTGATGGGTCCGGGCGGGTTGAGCACCAACCTGTTCGCGCCCGACCCGACCGAGGGCGTGAAGCTGCTCTCGGCGTTCAGCTACCAGCCCACCAGGGAGAACCTCGAGAAGTTCCTGCGGATCATGGTCTTCGACCAGTCGCTGGTCACCGAGGAGCTCATCGACGAACGCTTCGCCCAGGCGAGCACCCCCGAATCGCTGGCGGCCATGCGCGCGATGGGCAAGTCCTTCGCGAGCGCCGACTTCGAGAAGGGCATGCTCTGGCGCGACGCCTACAAGCTGCGTCAGCCGGTGCTGTTGATCTGGGGTCGGGAGGACCGGGTGAACCCGCTCGACGGCGCGCTCGTAGCAACCAAGGTGATTCCCCGGGTGCAACTGCACGTGTTCGGCGGTTGCGGCCACTGGGCGCAGCTGGAGAAGTTCGACGAGTTCAACCGGCTCACAGTCGATTTCCTCGGGAGCAAGTGATGAGTATTCGCGCACTCGGCTACATGCGCATCGAGGCCACCGACATGGCGGCCTGGCGCGAGTACGGCCTCAAGGTGCTCGGCATGATGGAGGGCACCGGGCTGAACCCCGACGCCCTCTACCTGCGCATGGACGATTTCGCCGCGCGACTGGTGATCGTCCCCGGCGAACAGGACCGACTGCTGGTCTCGGGCTGGGAGGTCACCGACGCGCGTGGCCTGCAGCAGCTTCGGGAAACCTTGGACAAGGCCGGGGTGGACTACACCGAGGGCACCAAGGAAGAGCTGGGCGAGCGCCGCGTCGAGGGCATGATCCGGTTCCAGGACCCGTCCGGGAACACCCTCGAGGCGTTCTACGGCGCGCAGTACCTGGGTCGCCGTTTCGTGAGCCCCTACGGCCACAAGTTCGTCACCGCCGAACAGGGCCTCGGCCACGTGGTGCTGACCTGCACCGACGATGCCGCCGCACAGGCGTTCTACCAGGACGTGCTCGGTTTCCGGCTGCGCGACTCCATGCGGCTGCCACCGCAGATGGTCGGCCGCCCCGCCGACGGTGATCCGGCCTGGCTGCGTTTCTACGGCTGCAACCCGCGCCACCACGCGCTGGCGTTCCTGCCGTTGCCGAACCCCACCGGCATCGTGCACCTGATGGTCGAAGTGGAGAACTCCGACGACGTCGGCCTCTGCCTGGACCGCGCCCTGCGCAAGAAGGTGAAGATGTCGGCCACCCTCGGACGGCACATCAACGACAAGATGCTGTCGTTCTACATGAAGACGCCCGGCGGCTTCGACATCGAATTCGGTTGCGAGGGGCTGGAAGTCGACGACGACAACTGGACGGCCCGCGAATCGACCGCGGTCAGTCTATGGGGTCACGACTTCACCGTCGGATTCAAGCAGCAATAGGGAATGGCGGCGAGGGACATGACCGAACAGACACCGGCGATCGACGGCCGACAATTCCGTA
The DNA here is from genome assembly GCF_001612825.1 of Nocardia caishijiensis NBRC 108228. Lineage (GTDB taxonomy): Bacteria > Actinomycetota > Actinomycetes > Mycobacteriales > Mycobacteriaceae > Nocardia > Nocardia caishijiensis. The sequence goes on from NZ_BDBE01000047.1 coordinate 40,459, forward strand.
ACGTGCTCGGACAGTTCTGCACCGGCATCACCGTGATCACCGCGCTCGACCCCGACGGCGCGCCGATCGGGTTCGCCTGTCAGTCCTTCGCCGCGCTTTCCCTCGATCCGCCGCTCGTGCTGTTCTGCCCCACCAAGGGGTCGCGCTCGTGGGCGGCGATCGAGGCGGCGGGCAAGTTCTGTGTGAACGTGCTCGCCGAGGAACAGCAGCCGACGTGTGCCCGCTTCGGCTCTCGCGAACCGGACAAGTTCGCCGGAGTCCCTTGGCACACTTCGGATCTGGGTGTGCCTGTGCTCGACGGTTCACTGGCGACCATCGAATGCACTGTCGACTCTGTGGTCGACGGTGGTGATCACTACATCGTCATCGGGCGGGTTCAGGCGCTGACGGAGGCGGAGTCGACGACCAACGGCCGTCCGCTGCTGTTCTACCGTGGGCAGTACACCGGCATCGAACCGGACAAGACCACCCCCGCCCCCTGGCGCGCCGACCTGGACCACTTCCTCACCACCACCAGCCTCGACACCTGGTTGTAAGTGGCGCCGGTGCTCGAGTGAGCACGTATTGCCGACGTGTACCAAAGGTGACGCCCGGTTGTGGGCTCAGCCGCGATCAGGGCGGTCACCAGGGCGGACGCGACAAAGCCTCGTCGTTGGCTTCGGGCACAGCCCGGCTTGTCGATGTGACAAGTCATCGTGGCCGGGTCGGGCGTGCCGACGCAGTGCGTCGCGAAAGCAGCGCAGAACCGATCCGGGGCCCAGGCTCCGATCGAACGCGGGCTCAGCGTGCCGCGATGAGGGCTGTCAGCAGGGCGGACGACAGCGCCGCGGCGTTGCTGTCGGGGGTGGCCCAGCTTCGGGTGGTGATCGTCATCGCCGCGGGGTCCGGTGCGCCGAGGCAGTGGGAGGCGAAGGCGGCGAAGAACTGGTCCGGGTCGAGCAGTGTTTCGGGTGCGTGGACTCCTGGACGTGGGTTCGCGGCCAGCAGCAGTGCGCCGACAGCCAACGGGACGCCGGTGTTGTCGGCCATCGACAGGCCGGGGACCTGACTCAGCGCAGTGGCGACCCTGGCGGGCGAGCCGTCTCGTTCCCCCTCGGCGATGGCGAACAGCGGTGGCAGTCCACCGGCCGCGACGAGGGTTGCCGGGTCGGCCGGGAGCAGGCGTTCGAGGCGGGCGGCCAGGACCGCCGCGCGATCGACGGTCAGCAGGCGGCGGTTCATCGCCGTGCGCAGTGCCAGCAGCGCGGCCGAGGTCGGACGATCGGCGACGACCACCGAGGTCGCGTTCCGGACGCCCGGGAAAGCCAGGGGCAGGGTGATCGCCTCCGGGTGACCGAAGCTGCGGCCCGCACCGGTACCGAGTCCCGGGTATTCGAGCCGAAACCGTTCCAGCGCAGGCCGTTCGACGCGTGCGCCTGCCCTGGTCACCGGGATGTTCCCGCTGATCTGGCGCATGCCGTGCACGACGGCGGCGGTCGCCGAGGCGCTTTGCTCGGTGTGGGCCGAGTGGATGTTCCAGCCCGTCACGAGGGAGTCGACCCGGTCGAGCTCGGCGCCCGCCCGGACGGCGAGCAGGTTCGCGACACCCGGACTCGCGCCCATGCCGAGCAGCGCCGTCACCCCCGCCGCTTTCGCCTCGGCGTCGAGTTCGAGCATGTCGGCCGTGGGCTGTGGGTCGTCGCAGATATCGATGTAGTCGCAACCCGCCGCGATGGCGGCGGCCAGGATCGGTGGGCCGAAGCGGAAGTACGGGCCGACAGTGTTCACCACGAGGTCCGCCTCGCGCAGTGCCGCGGCGAGTAGCGGACCGTCGGTGACGTCGAGCGCTCGTGCTTCGGCACCGAGTTCCCTCGCGACCTTGCGCGCTGCCCGTTCGTCGCGATCGGCGATCGTCAACGCGGTGACCCTGTCATCGCCGCGCAGGACGCGCGCCGCGACGCGCCCCATTTCCCCTGCCCCACCCAGTGCCAGAACTCGCATCACTGCCTCCCCTTCGAATATATTGACCGCCATGACAGTAAATAAAATCGGCCGCCCCAGCAAGGCCCCCGAGCGGATCGCGCAGATCCTGCGGGCGGCGCGCTCGGTGGTAGCCGCCGACGGGTTCGCGAATACGACGCTGTCACGGGTCGCGACGGCGGCAGGCGTGCAACGCACCCTGGTGCTGCACTACTTCGGCAGCCGCGACGGTCTCATGCAGGCATTCGTCACCGACGCCGTCGCCGAGTACGGCGACAACCTGCTTCGCCTCGGCGCCGACGCGCCCGTCGAGGAACGGGTGGCGCGCATGTTCGAGCCCGGCGCCTACGCCGATCGCGACGATCTGGTGGTGTGGTGCGAACTGGTCGCCCTCGCCGCTCGGGAACCTGTTGTGCGGCAACGTCTCACGGATCTCTGGACGAACCGCTGGTTGCCCGGCCTCGAACGACAACTCGGTGCCGCCTACCCGGCCGCATCACCGGATCGGGTGGCCACCACCGCGTACGCCCTGGCCTGCCTGTTCGAGGCGCACTGGGCATTCCACCTCCAAGGTGTGAACGAGCCCGACCGCACCGAGCAGGCCAAACAGAGCGCCCACACTCTGCTGTCCGCGCTCGGCGCCGCGTAGGGCCGCCACAATGGTCGTAAAACCGCTCATTCGGTGAGCACTTTGGCGAGCAGGATGGTTCTCATGAACGCGAGCATCGAATTCATCACCTGCGGTGACGCCGCCGAATGGGAAGCGTGGCTGGCCGCGAACCACGCCTCGGCGGACGAGGTGTGGTTGCGGATCGCGAAGAAGGGCGCACCGGAGCCGTCGGTGACGATCACCGAGACGCTCGACGGCGCACTCTGCTACGGCTGGATCGACAGCCACCGGCGTTCCCTCGACGCGCATCACTACCTGCAGCGGTATTCGCCGCGGCGGGCGCGGAGCCCGTGGTCGCAGGTCAATGTCGCCAAGGCCGAGGCGCTGATCGCGGCCGGACGGATGCGGCTCGCCGGTTACGCGGCGATCGAGGAGGCCGTCGCCGACGGGCGCTGGGCGGGGGCCTACGAACGGCAGAGCACCGCCGAGACCCCTGCGGAGCTGGTCGCCGCGCTTGGCGAATCATCGGGTGCGACAGCGGCTTACGCATCGCTGAGTCGTTCGGATCGGTATCGACTGTTCCTCCCGATCCTCGAGGCAACGACGCCGGAAGAGCGGACGAACCGGGTCGCCCAGGCTCTTACCGCACTCCGACCGTGAACCGTTCCAGAGCGAGCAACCGCGCGTCGAGTTCGGCCGAAGCAGGGTGCTCTCGCGGTGTCGCACCGGAGCAGAAGCCGCTGTGGTGTCGGCGGATTCGTCGCGGCGACGAAGCCATGCGTCAGCTCAGTGGTCTTTCACCAGGATGGCGCGGGTGTAGAGGAGCGAGAATCCCTGGCTTTGCGCGTTCTGCTGAGACTTCGATCCGGGCGCAGTAGTAACCGTAGCCAGCTCGCATCCCGCCCTGGCCGCATCCGCGAGACGCGTTGCGAGCAGGGCTGTTTGGACACCTCTCCTGCGGTGCGCTAGCAATGTGGCCGCGCCCGCGAGAGCCGCGATCCCGCCATCGATGCGCACGCTCGCCCCACCGGCCGCGACCCCGTCACGGTAGGCGAGGTAGCGACGTGTCTCGCCGACCGACGCCATATCGCGCATCACCGCCGCGATCGCCGCACGCGGAAATTCCTCGTGTACCGGGCCTTCGTCGGGATACGCGAAGCCGTCGACCACCACATCGAGCCAAGCGTCGAGGTCGTCCCCGGCGTCGAGCCGCACTTCGACTCCCTCCGGCACCGCCCACTCCCCACCGTCCAATCGCATCCCGAGCACGTTCTCGAACGACATCAGTCGATACCCGCGCCCGGTCAACCCTTCCGCGATCCCCGGCTCCGCCAACTGCGCCAACTCCACTTGCACCGGGCACCCCACCCGCGCATAAGCCTCCTCGACGGCCTCCCACTCCCCCACCGACGGCACCCCACCGAACCCGACCCCGACCACCTTGTTCAACGGTGACCCCGTCTCCGCGAAACACGCCGTCCCACCCCCGACACCCCGAACGAACCCACCACTGCCCCGCGCCATCGCCACCTCGGTGGCCGCCACGATCGCCGAAGCCTCCGCCTCTTCGATCCGCGCCGCCATATCCCCACCACAGAACAACGGCGATCCGTTTCTACTCATCCTCCACTTATATCCCCCGTGTCCAGCGAGTTTCCGCCGCCGAACCGAGATCACCACGCTCCGGTGGCGGCGACCTCTCGGCCGATGCCGCCACCGGAGCGTGGTGATCAGAGTGGATAGGGTCAGGAACGGGTGGTGGCTTCGCGTTGGAGTTCGAGGGCGATGTCGATGAGTTGGTCTTCCTGGCCGCCGACGAGTTTGCGCTTGCCCGCGCGGACGAGCATTTCGGCGGCGGAGACGCCGTAGCGTTCGGCTTGGCGTTCGGCGTGGCGGAGGAAGCTGGAGTAGACGCCCGCGTAGCCCATCATCAGGGCTTGACGGTCCAGGAGGCATTCGGTGGGCATGGCGGGGCGGACGACGTCTTCGGCGGCGTCGGTGACGGCGAAGAAGTCGACGCCGGTCTTGATGCCGAGTTTGTCGCAGACGCCGATGAACGCTTCGACGGGGAGGTTGCCAGCGCCTGCGCCGAATCGGCGTGCGCTGCCGTCGATCTGGGTCGCACCCGCGCGGACGGCGTAGACCGAGTTGGCGACAGCGAGGCCGAGGTTCTCGTGGCCGTGGAAGCCGACCTGGGCGTCGTCACCGAGTTCGGCCACCAACGCCGAGACGCGGTCGGAGACCTGTTCGAGCACGAGGGCACCGGCGGAGTCGACGACGTAGACGCACTGGCATCCGGCATCGGCCATGATCCGCGCCTGCTTCGCGAGCTTCTCCGGGGTGGTGGAGTGGGCCATCATCAGGAACCCGACGGTCTCGAGGCCGAGTTCACGCGCGAGTCCGAAATGTTGGATGGAGACATCGGCTTCGGTGCAGTGGGTCGCGATACGGCAGATCGAGGCGCCGTTGTCCTGCGAGATCTTGATGTCTTCCTTGACGCCGACACCGGGCAACATGAGAAAGGCGATCTTGGCCTGTTTCGCGGTTTCGGCCGCGGCCTTGATGAGCTCCTGCTCAGGGGTTTTGGAGAACCCGTAGTTGAACGAGGACCCGCCGAGCCCGTCACCGTGGGTGACCTCGATGACCGGCACACCGGAACCATCAAGGGCGGCAACGATATTTCGCACTTCGTCCACGGTGAACTGGTGGCGCTTGTGGTGTGACCCGTCACGCAGCGAGGTGTCGGTGACCCGGACATCGAGTTCGCCCGAGAAGGGCTTCAGGATTGTGCTCATTGCGGAAACTCCTTACACCCGAGCCGAGATGATCTGATCGGCCAGCACGTCACCGACGCGGGTCGCGGCGGCGGTCATGATGTCGAGGTTGCCCGCGTACGGGGGTAGGAAGTCGCCCGCGCCCTCGACCTCGACGAAGATCGACACCTTCGCCATGCCGCCGGACACCACCGACGGGTCGTCGAACTGGGGTTCGTTGAGCAACCGGTAGCCGGGCACGTACTCCTGGATGGACTTCTCCATCCGCAGGATGCTGTCGGCGATGGCGTCGCGGTCGGCGTCTTCGGGGATCGAGCAGAAGATGGTGTCGCGCATGATCATCGGCGGTTCGGCCGGGTTCATGATGATGATGGCCTTGCCCCGCTGTGCACCACCGATGGTTTCCACACCGCGACTCGTGGTCTTGGTGAACTCGTCGATATTGGCGCGGGTACCCGGCCCGGCCGACACCGAGGCCACCGACGCCACGATCTCGGCATAGGCAACGGGAACCACCCGCGAAACGGCCGCGACCATGGGAATGGTGGCCTGCCCACCACAGGTGATCATGTTGACGTTGGGCGCGTCCCGCAAGGAATCCAGGTTCACCGGCGGAATCACGGCCGGGCCGACAGCGGCGGGAGTCAGGTCGACGGCGCGGATGCCCGCGGCCTCGTACTTCGGTGCGTACGCGCGGTGCACGTAGGCGGAGGTGGCCTCGAACACCAGGTCCGGTTTGTCGTCAAGGGCGAGCAGCCAGTCCGCGCCCTCGGCGGAGGTTTCCAGGCCGAGCCCGCTGGCCCGCTTCAGCCCTTCGGAGTCCGGGTCGATGCCGATCATCCAGCGCGGCTCGATCTTGTCCGACCGCAACAGCTTGTAGAGCAGATCGGTGCTGATGTTGCCGGACCCCACGATCGCGGCGGTGACTTTGGTTGTCACGGAATACTCCTAGGTCAGCTGAAACGCAGACGGACAGAACCGAGTCCGGTGAATTCGGCGTGGAAGTCGTCACCGGGGCGGGCATCGATCGCGCGGGTGCAGGAGCCGGGCAGCACGATGTCACCGGCTTTGAGGCGCACTCCGAAGGTCGCGACCTTGCGTGCCAGCCAGGCCACCGCGATCACCGGGTCACCGAGCACCGCGTCGCTGCGGCCTTCGGCGACGACCTCACCGTTGCGGGTCAGGACCGCATCGATGGCGGTGATGTCGATATCGGCCGGGGCCACCCGCTGCTCACCGAGGACGAAACCGGCCGAGGACGCGTTGTCGGAGATGGTGTCGGCCAACCCGATCTTCCAATCGGTGATGCGTGAGTCGATCAGCTCGATCGCGGGGGCGTAGGCGACGGTCGCGGCCAGCACGTCGGCTTCGGTGCAGTCCTCGCCGGGCAGGTCTTGGCCGAGGACGAACCCGACCTCGACCTCGACACGGGGCAGCAAGTACTGCGACGTGTCCACGGGAACGTCCTCGAAGACTTCCATCTCGGCCAGCAGGTGACCGTAATCGGGTTCGTCGACACCCATCATCTGCTGCATCGCCTTCGACGACAGCCCGACCTTGTGCCCGACCACCTGGGCGCCATCGCGCAGCCTGCGCTGGATGTTGAGCAACTGGATCTCGTAGGCGTCGACCACGTCGATACCCGGATACCGGTCGACCAGCGGCGCCACGGCCACCCGATCGTGTTCGGCGCGCGCCAGTTCATCGGCGAGTTCACTCCGCTGCGCGTCGGACAGCACGGGTACCTCCTGGGAAAATCTGCTCGGCTGGACAGCCAAACTGTAACCGGTTTCGGAGCTGAGTATCTGCTCTTCTTCCAGACAACATAGCGCAACCGCACCCCGATTCTATAACGTGTTCTACATGAGTGATCGGGAATACGATGTGGTGGTCGTCGGGAGTGGCGCCGCTGGAATGACCGCCGCCCTCACCGCGGCGCACCACGGGCTGAGCGTGGTGGTGCTGGAGAAGGCCGCGCACTACGGCGGGTCGACCGCCCGGTCCGGGGGCGGGGTGTGGATTCCGGGCAACAAGGCGCTGCTCGCCTCGGGCCGCCCCGACGATCGCGACGAGGCGCGCACCTACCTGCACAGCATCATCGGCGACGTGGTGCCCGCCGAGAAGATCGACACCTACCTCGATCGCGGCGCCGAGGCGTTCGACTTCGTGCTCGACCACACGCCACTGAAGATGAAGTGGGTCCCCGGCTACTCCGACTACTACCCCGAGGCGCCCGGCGGACTGGGACAGGGCCGCTCCTGCGAACCGACACCGTTCAACGGCAAAGTGCTCGGCGCGGAACTGGCCAATCTGGAGCCGCCCTACGCCAAGGCGCCGATGAACGTCGTCGTCATGCAGGCCGATTTCGTGCGACTCAACCTGATCCGCCGCCACCCCAAGGGGATGATGCGGGCGCTGCGCGTCGGCGCGCGCACCTACCTGGCCAAGTTCACCGGTAAGCACCTGCTCGGCATGGGCCAGGCCATCATCGCCGCCATGCGCAAGGGCCTGCTCGACGCGGGTGTCCCGGTGCTGCTCGACACGCCACTCACCGACCTGGTGGAGACCGACGGCCGGATCACGGGCGTCAAGGCCACCGTCGACGGGCAATCGGTCACCTTCACCGCGCGCTACGGCGTGGTCCTCGGCAGCGGCGGTTTCGAGCACAACGCCGACATGCGCGCCAAGTACCAGCGACAGCCGATAACCACTGAGTGGACAACCGGTGCCGCGGCCAACACCGGCGATGGCATCGTGGCGGGCATGGCGGTAGGCGCGACGGTCGGGTTCATGGAGGACGCCTGGTGGGGTCCGACCATCTTCAAGGGCGGCAAGCCCTGGTTCGCGCTGGCCGAACGCAACCTGCCCGGCACCATCATGGTCAACGACCGGGGCGAACGCTTCGGCAACGAGTCGGCCCCGTACGTGGAGGCCGTGCACACCATGTACGGCGGCGAGTACGGCCAGGGCGCGGGCCCCGGCGAGAACGTGCCCGCCTGGCTGGTGTTCGACCAGCGCTACCGCAACCGCTACATCTTCGCGGGACTGCAACCGGGACAACGCTTCCCGAAACGCTGGCTGGAGAACGACAACATCGTCGCGGCCGACACGATCGCCGAACTCGCCGCCCGCATCGGTGTTCCCGCCGACGCGCTCGCCGGAACCGTCGACCGGTTCAACGGATTCGTCGCCGCGGGCAAGGACGAGGACTTCGGTCGCGGTGACAGCCACTACGACCGCTACTACGGTGACCCGACCGTGAAGCCCAACCCGTGCCTGGCCGAGATCTCGCATGGCCCGTTCTACGCCGCCAAGATCGTCCCCGGCGACCTCGGCACCAAGGGCGGTCTCGTCACCGATACCGCCGGACGCGTACTGCGGGAGGACGATTCGGTGATCGACGGACTGTACGCCGCGGGCAACACCAGCTCACCGGTGATGGGCCACACCTACGCGGGCCCAGGCGCGACCATCGGCCCCGCGATCACCTTCGCCTACCTGTCCGTGCTCGACATCGTCGCCAAGAAGTCCGCCACCACCGAGGAAGTGAAGTAGTGCCCATCGATCCACAGATCGCGCTCGGCGCGGCGCTGCCCAGCCGCGAATTCAGCTGGACCCCCACCGATGTGCAGCTCTACCACCTGGGACTCGGCGCCGGTGCGCGGTGCACCGACCCGGCCGAGCTGCGCTATCTCGACGACAGCGAACCCAAGGTGCTGCCGACCTTCGCCACCGTCGCCCCGACCCTCGGCGAGACCGCCGCACCGAGGGTGAGTTTCCCCGGCGTCGAGATCGACCTGGCGAAGGTGGTGCACGGTCATCAGGAAGTGTTGGTGCACAAGCCGATTCCCGCCGCTGGCAAGGCCGTGTCCGTCGGCCGGATCGCCGAGATCTGGGACAAGGGCAGCAACGCGGTGATCGTGCAGGAACACACCGTCACGGGCGCGGACGGCGAGCCGCTGTGGACGGCACGCTCCTCGATCTTCGCCAAGGGCGAGGGCGGCTTCGGTGGCGAACGCGGCCCGAGCACGAAAGCCGAGCTGCCCGACCGCGCCCCCGACGCGGAGCTCACCACCGCCACCCTCCCGCAGCAGGCACTGCTCTACCGCCTCTGCGGCGACCGCAACCCACTGCACTCCGACCCCGAATTCGCCAGGGCGGCAGGCTTTCCCGCGCCGATCCTGCACGGTCTGTGCACCTACGGTGTGGTGTGCAAATCGCTCACCGACATCCTGCTCGACGGCGACACCACCCGAGTCGCCGGGTTCCGCGCGAAATTCACCGGCGTCCTCTACCCCGGTGAGACCCTGCGCACCAAGGTCTGGCGCGAGGCGGACACGCTGGTCGCGGCGGTCACGGCCGTCGACCGCGACGACGCACCCGTCCTCGGCGACGTCACCCTGCGCATCGCCTGAAGTGAACACCTGATCACCACGCTCCGGTGGCGGCATCGGCCCGCCACCGGAGCGTGGTGATCTTGGTCAGGCGGGCGGGAGGGTGGTGTGGGCGGGTCGGGAGGTGAGGGTGGTGGTGAGGAAGGCGTAGATGGTGACTATGAGGATGGGGGCGGCGAGCGGGGCCCAGGCGAGGTTGACGGGCACCAGGGCCGCGGTGGTCGCGGCGATGGTGAACAGGACCGCGCCGCCGACCGAGGGGATGGTGGTGGGGACGACACCTTCGGGGGCGTGCAGGACGGCGGCGTTGAGGAGATAGGTGGTCGCAACCAGACCTGTTGCGGCGGAGGCTATTACGCCTACATCGGCGAAGGCGAGAGCAGCGATGGCGGTGAGCACGGCGCCGACCGAGGCGGGGCGCCACCACCAGCTCGCGATGACGAATGCCAGGGCGGGGACACCGAGGAACGGGTTGACCAGGGCGACCGAGGCGACGAGCAGCAGCCCGGCGAGCAGGGCGAGGAATCTGGTCATCGGCGCACCCGCACGGTTCGACGGTGGTCGGGGAGCAGGCGCATGGCCTGATCGAGGCGGGTGCCGTCGGGCCAGGCGATGATGTCGACACCGACAGTACCCATGTCGCGGTACATCGAGGCCCGCTCGAGCTGCCACATCTTGGCCATGGTCGGGTCGAGGCCCTCGGCGAAGGGCGTGCCGCGCAGCACGTCGACAGCGACCACCACGTGACCGCGTTTGCGCAGGTCGATGAGGGCCAGGGCGAACTGGGTGTCGAGCAGGGTGGAGAAGGCGACGATGATGGCGCCGATCGGCACCGCGGCGTGCGGGGCGAGGGTGCCCGTGTGCTCGACGTGCTCGTCACCGACGCCGAGGACGGTGTCGACGATCCGGTAGAACTGCCTGCGCCCGATGTCGGGACGCAACCAGCGCGGTGACTCACCGAGGCACACCACGGCGGTACGGTCACCGGCCTGCAACGTGGACTGCACCACCTGGGCGGCGCCGCGCACCGACAGTTCCAGCGAGTCGCTGGCCGGGCCGGGTGCCTGCTGGGAGGTGTCGACGAGGACGACCACATCGGCGGAACGGTTGGTGAACCGTTCGGTGACGTAGAGCCGCCCGCGACGCGCGCTCACCGGCCAGTTCACGGTGCGCAACTGGTCGCCGGGGGCGTAGGCGCGGATATCGGCGTATTCGACGCCGGGTCCGTGTCTGCGGGTGAGATGGGTGCCGATGCGATCGGGAAGTTCGGTGCGTGGCAGGCGCATGCGCTGCGGGTCGGCGATGGGATAGATGTAGAGGTTCGCGGCGGGCAGTTCGGCGGTGGCGACGGCGAGCCCGGCGGGGCTCAGCGCGGTCACCGCCGCCTGCACCGGGTAGCGTCCCCAGCGCGTGGCCGACAGCGCGAGCCGCATCCCGGCCGGTACGCCACCGGAGTCGTGGGATTCCTCCACCTCGAGGTCGAGACCGGCGAGCGGAACGGGGGCCATCCGCAACAGGGCGTGCCCGCTCTCGACGAACGCGGCGGCCGTGACGGTGACGGTCTCGCCCTCGAAACAGCGGACGGTGCCGCTCCCGTCGACCTGGATCCGGGTGGGGTTCTGCTGCCACGGGGCGGTGGCGAGCACCCCGAGCATCGGCGCGGCGAAGACGACGAGCTGCCACTGCCCCCGCAACACCGCGACCACGAGCGCCGCCGCGGCGCAACCGGCGAGGATGAACACCAACGGCGCCGGGCGCCACCGCAATTCGACCTCGACGGTCTTCGATTCGTCGCGGTGCTTCATGTGCTCGTCGCGCGGGGAACCGGTAGCCTGCGCAGCAGTTCGGCGATGACGTCCTCACCGCGGATGCGCCGCACCCACATCTCCGGGCGCAGCGTGATGCGGTGCGCCATGGCGGGCACGGCGAGCGCCTTCACGTCCTCGGGGATCACGTAGTCGCGGCCGAGCAGCAGCGCCCGCGCCCGCGACATCTGCACCAGGTCGAGTTCGGCGCGCGGGCTGGCGCCGACCTCCACCTGGGGGTGGCTGCGGGTGGCCGAGGCCAGTGCGACAACGTAATTCACCACGTCGGGGTGCACGGTGACGAACTCGACCGACTGCCGCATCTCCATCAGCCCCTGCGCGTCGACCACCTGGCCGACCTGCGGTGGGGTGGAGCCACGTTCGAGCCGACGCCGGATCATCTGGGTCTCGTCCTGCTCGGACAGGTACCCCAGACGCAGCTGGATGGCGAACCGGTCGAGCTGGGCCTCGGGCAGCGGGTAGGTGCCCTCGTACTCGATCGGGTTGTCGGTGGCGAGCACGATGAAAGGCTGTGGCAGCAGGAAGGTTTCGCCGTCGATGCTCACCTGGCCCTCGGCCATGGCCTCGAGCAGCGCCGCCTGGGTCTTGGGCGGGGTCCGGTTGATCTCGTCGGCGAGCAGCACATTGGTGAACACCGGTCCGCGGCGGAAGTTGAACCGCCCGGACGACATGTCGTAGATCGTCGAACCCAGCAGGTCGGCGGGCAGTAAATCCGGCGTGAACTGCACGCGGGTGAAATCCAGGCCGAGCGCGGCGGCGAACGACCGCGCGATCAGCGTCTTGCCGAGGCCGGGCAGATCCTCGATGAGGATGTGGCCCCCGGACAGCACGGCGATCATGATGAGCTGCATCTCATCGCGCTTGCCGACCACGACCCGGCCCAGCTCACGCAGCACTGCGTCGGAGCGCTGGACGGTCACGTTCAACGGCATTGTCATCGGTGGCCTCTAACCCCTCACATCGTCTGCAATCGGCGCAGGATCTCGTCCAGCGCCGCCCTACCCGGAGCGCGACCCGTCTGGTCGCGCAACGACGAATTGGCCGGGTCGACCCAGAGCCACAGTTCGGGACCGAACTGCAGCTGACCGGCCGCTTCGATGGCTCTGCGGTTCTTGGAAACCCGCATACCGGTGGACAGTTCGAACTCTTTGGCCAGCAGCGGGCGCAGGTGCCGGTCCCAGTCGGCGCGGGTGCCGTCGGCGCGGGCGACGAGCATCTCGGCGCGGGCGTGCCAGCGGCCGAGCATCTCGGCGGGACCGTTGTCGATGTATTCGGTGAGCGGTTCTTCGCGTCGCACCCGGTAGCGCAGCGACCACACGAGCACGCCGAGCGCGACCGCCACCGGCAGGGCGACGGCGAGCAGCAGCAGGTCGCGGTCGAGCCGCAACAGGACGACCTCGATGACGAGCACCGCGATCACCGCCGTGACGACAACTGTCGTCCGGTTCGACCGAATCTCCTCCCCCGGGTTCACGTGACCTCCGTGACCCGGGTCGCCCGATGCGCGCCGATCATGCGGGCACCACCCGTCGCTGCAGGTCCGAGAGCACGATGCGCAGCAGTTGTTCGGCGCGCATGCGCTGCCACTCGAGCATCGAGTGGGGGCTGAACCTGGCCTCCTCGAACAGCGCGACCAGTTCGCGGGCGGAGGCGTCGTGCAGCACACCACTCTCGAAGGCTCTGGCCAGCACCTCCATCGGAGTGTCGGAGGCCTTCGGACGGGCGACGCTGTCGGTGGACAGGCCGCGTTCCATGGCCACGTAGCAGGCGATGATCGCGGTGCGCGGGTCCTGGCCCGGCGCGTTCATCGCGGCCAGACCCATCTCGGCGGCGCGGGTGAGCGAGTCGACGTCGCTGGCGGTCGGTGCCGCGGGTTCCTCGACGACCGTCTGCTCGGGCGCGCGGCGGGCGGCGACCGCAACGGCGGCGAGCCCGGCCATCGCGACCGCGATCAGGGTGAGGGCCAGTCCCGCCGCGATGAGCAGGGCGGTGCCGGTGAGTTCGGTCGGGCCCGCGGTGGGGTCGGGGGCGGGCGCGTCGGTGGGGGTCGGCACCGGGCCGGAACCCTCGGACAGGGTCTCCGCGGCCGGGCGCATCGGGCGGGCGCCTGGCAGCAGGAACAGCGCGGTGACCCCGGCGGCGAAGAGCAGGGCGAGGGTGGCGACGAGCATCGGTACGAGCACCGCGAGCCTGCGCCACTGGACCTTCGGCAGCACGGTGTCCTCGTGGTGCGGCATGGCGAGTGGGAGACGGTGCTGGCTCGCGACGACTCCGGCCACCAGGATGACGATCGATACCAGCAGCAGCACCGGCATCACCGCGACGAGCAGCGGCGACGGCGTGCCCGCCGACTCGTCGGAACCCGCGCCGGGCAGACTGCCCTGTAGCGCGAAGGTCGCGCAGGCCACCAGTGCGATCACGACGATCGCCCGCGTAATGGGCTGATTCACCCCGATCACAGCTGTACCACCAAACCCCAGAGACTGCACAAATCAGCCACATAGTTACATGCCGGGCGGTTCGCTCGGGAGGAAATCGGCTCTTTTGGATTTCCTCCTGTTCATTGTCCCCCTCGCGGCCGTGCGCCCGCTACGCAGTACGAACGGTTCGGGCTCCGGTTAGTGAGAGTTCACTGAGTCGGCTCGCGGTGCGGGCGAGGTCCGGCACGGCCGCCACCCCGGCGGTCAGCTCGGTGACGGGTTCGGCCGCGTGGATCGTGCACGGCAGGTCGGCGTCGTAGAGGATGTCGACGAGATTCACCAGCCGCATCGCCCAGTCCGGTGGCACCTCGCGCAGCGGAGGCACCGCGACCAGCGTCCAGCGGTGGAAGCGGGCGGTCAGGCGCAGGTAGTCGGCGGCGCTGGTGGCGGTACCGCACAGGTGCGCGAAGCCGAAGGTGACCGCCTCACCGTCCACGGATTCCGCGCGCACCGTGCGCCCGTCGATCAGGTCGAGCACCACGCCCGGGCCGAGGATGTCCTCCGCCGTCACCACATAGCGTCCGGCGCCGAAGCCTTGGTCCTGGCGAGTGCCGAGGGTGCGGTAGTCGAGTGGGCCGTCGAGTGTCACCACGTCGAGGGCGGCGCGGATGCGCTCGATGGTCGGCACGAACCGGTCGTGGAACAGCGGGTTGGGCAGCAGCCCCTCGGGTGGGTAGTTCGACGTGACGACCAGGGTGCGGTGTTCGGCGAACAGGGTGTCGAGCAGCCGGGCCACGAGCATGGCGTCGCCGATGTCGTGCACGTGGAATTCGTCGAAACACACCAGTTCCGCGTCACCGAGCAAACGCGCGACCGCCTTTTCGATCGACCCGAGTTCGTGTGCCGCCGCGTGCAGTTCGGCGAAGAAGTTGTGGAAATGAAAGCGCCGCTTGCGAATCGGATCAGCCGAGGCGAAGAACCGATCCATCACCATCGTCTTGCCTCGGCCCGGCCTGCCGTGCAGGTAGATCCCACGCACCCGTTTCCGTACCCGCCCGTGCCGGTCGAGCAACCGCCCGAGC
The DNA here is from genome assembly GCF_001612825.1 of Nocardia caishijiensis NBRC 108228. Taxonomy (GTDB): domain Bacteria; phylum Actinomycetota; class Actinomycetes; order Mycobacteriales; family Mycobacteriaceae; genus Nocardia; species Nocardia caishijiensis. The sequence goes on from NZ_BDBE01000047.1 coordinate 55,524, forward strand.
CGCGCCGCCGCCGCCGTCTGCCCGGGATCGAGAACCACTGCCACACCGACCTCCTCGTCCCACCCAGTTGTAGTGGGGCGAGGAGGACGGGCGACAGAGTTGGTGACCCGATCGACAGGGTGCGTTGAGTCACCCGCCGCCGCGTCAGGCGGTGAGCACCAGGCCGGAGGTCGGGACGCCGGTGCCCGCCGTGACGACGATGCGTTCCAGGTCGTCGACCTGGTTCACCGAGGTGCCTCGGAGCTGGCGGACAGCTTCGGCGATGCCGTTCATGCCGTGGATGTAGGCCTCACCGAGCTGACCGCCGTGGGTGTTGAGGGGCAGTCGGCCGCCGATCTCGATGGCACCGTCGGCGATGAAGTCCTTGGCTTCGCCGCGACCGCAGAAGCCGAGTTCCTCGAGCTGCATGAGGACGAACGGGGTGAAGTGGTCGTAGAGAATGGCCGCCTGCATATCGGTGGCGGCGAGACCGCTCTGCGCCCAGAGCTGCTCGCCGACGAGGCCCATTTCGGGCAGGCCGGTCATCGCGTCGCGGTAGTAGCTGGTCATCACGTACTGGTCGGGGCCGCTGCCCTGGGCGGCGGCCGCGATGACGGCCGGACGCTGCGGCAGGTCACGGGCCCGTTCGGCACTGGTGACGACGATCGCGACACCACCGTCGGATTCCTGACAGCAGTCGAGCAGGTGCAGCGGTTCGGCGATCCAGCGCGAATCCTGGTGCTGCTCCAGCGTGATCGGCTTGCCGTAGAAGAAGGCGTTCGGGTTCACCGCGGCGTGCTTGCGGTCGGCCACCGCGACCTTCCCGAAGTCGGCGCTGGTCGCTCCGGTGACATGCATGTACCGCCGGGCGACCATCGCCACCTGCGCGGCGGGCGTGCCGAGACCCTGCGGGTAGGCCCAGCCCGCGTCGATCCCCGAGGACGTCGGAGCCGCGGCGAGGGCAGGCGAGAACTGCCCGAAGCGGGCGCCGGAACGCTCGTTGAACGCGCGATAGGCCACGACGACATCGGCCACACCGGTGGCCACGGCCATCGCCGCCTGCTGCACGGTCGCGCAGGCCGCGCCGCCGCCGTAGCCGATATAACTGAAGAACTTCAGATTCGGGATGCCGACCGCCCTGGCCACGGCGGCCTGGGTGTTGGTGTCCATGGTGAAGGTGGTCAGCCCGTCGACGTCGGCGGGCGTGAGACCCGCGTCGGCCAGGGCGGCGGTGACCGCCTCGGCGGCCAGCCGCAATTCGCTGCGACCGGAGTCCTTGGAGAAGTCGGTGGCACCGATGCCGACAATGGCGGCGCGGCCGGACAGCGTGCTCATTTCGCCTCCAGTTCGGGCAGGGCGATGACCGCGGTCGCGGTGATGTGCTCGCCGAGACTGTCGCGACCACGGACATCGATGGTGACCGAGTCGCCCTCGACCTGCGCGACCGTGCCCGTCAGCGTCAAGGTGTCACCGGAATACAGCGGAACACCGAGCCGCAACGCGATGGACTTCACCCGTGCGGTCGGGCCCGCCCAGTCGGTGACGAACCGCTGCACGAGGCCGGTGTCGGTGAGGATGTTGACGAAGATGTCGGCGGATCCGCGCGCCACCGCCTTGTCCCGATCGTGGTGCACGTCCTGGAAGTCCCTGGTGGCCAGGGCGGTACTGATGATGAACGTGGGGTCGGCGTGGATCACCAACTCCGGCAACACGGTTCCCACGGTGGGAGCAGTCACGGCTTGCACCTCTTCTGTCATCGTCGTGCCTGCCAGTACGGGAGAACCGTGCCGTCGGCGAGCTTTTCGAAGGCGACCGTCACCGGCTGACCGATGGCCACCTCGGCCGGGTCGATCCCGCGCAGTTCGCCGAGCACGCGCACCCCTTCGTCGAGTTCGACGAGGGCGACCACGAACGGCAGGTCGCGCCCGGGCACCTTCGGCGCGTGGTGCACGACGAAGCTGAACACGGTGCCGGTGCCCGCCGCGACGACATAGTCCGTCGGCTCGGTCTTGTCCTGCCACAGCGCGGGGATCGGTGGGTGGCGCAACGAACCGTCGGGCAGGCGCTGGATGCGCAGCTCACCGGCTTCGGTTCCCGCCCAGAAGAATTCGGTATCACGGGAGATGACCGGTCCCACCCGGTCCGCCGGGGCGGTCTCCGATTCGGCCGCCCGCGCTGGGGCGAACTTCAGGAGACGGAACAGCATTTCGGTGACCACCTCGTCACCGACGGTCCAAGTGGTGGTGAAGGTCAGGAACCATCCGTCACCGAGCGCGGTTCGCTTGGGACCCTTGAACTCCGAGAGCCGACTGGTGGCCTTCACCTCTTCGCCGGGGCGCAGGTAGCGGTGGTAGGTCTGCTCGCAGTTGGTGCCGACGACGGAGGTGTAGCCCGCCGCGTCGAGCAGGTGGTTGACCCGCCCGATGGGGTCGTCGGCGGCGCGCTCGCCGTGCAGGCCGGTCATCGTCCAGACCTGGGCCATGGCGGGCGGCGCGACGATGCCGGGGTGACCGGCGGCCACGGCGGCGGCCTCGTCGACATAGATCGGATTGGTGTCGCCGATCGCCTCCACCCAGTTGTGGATCATCGGCTGGTTCACCGGGTCGCGGCCCACCCGGGGAGCGCTCTCCCCCGCCGCGACCAGTTCGGTCAGGCCCGCGTGGACATCCTCGGGCACAGCTGTTTCCGGCACACGCCGCTCCTGGTTCATCGGGGCACGCGCGGCAGTTCCAGGCCGGACGAGGCCACCAGTTCGCGCATGATCTCGTTGACGCCGCCACCGAAGGTGACGACGAGGTTCTGTTTGGTCCGCCGGTCGAGCCAGCCGAGCAGCTCGGCCGTGTCGGGGTCGGCGGCGTCGCCGTAGCGGCCGACGACCTCCTCCACCAGACGACCGGCTTCTTGCAGTGCCTCGGTGGAGAACACCTTGGTCGCCGAGGCATCGGCGATGACGGTGTTCTGCGCGGCGGCCGGGTCGGCGGCGGCGACCTGCCAGTTCAGCAACTCGTTGAGCCGCACCATGGTTCGCACCCGGCCGAGCGCGCGTCGCACCTCCGGCCGGGGCAGCAGATCGTGCGCCGCCGACCAGTCACGCAGGCGGTCGTAGAGCTGTTCGATCTTGCCCGAGGGGCCGAGGCTCACGCGCTCGTGGTTGAGCTGGGTGGTGATCAGCCGCCAACCCCGGTTCTCCTCGCCGACCAGCATGTCGGCGGGGACCCGCACGTCGTCGAAGTAGGTGGCGTTGGTGTGGTGGGCGCCGTCGCAGGTGATGATCGGCGTCCACGAATAGCCGGGGTCCGACGTGTCGACGATGAGGATCGTGATGCCGCGGTGGCGGGATTCGACCGTTCCGGTGCGGCAGGCCAGCCACACGTAGTCGGCCTCGTGCGCGCCGGTGGTGAAGATCTTCTGCCCGTTGACGATCCAGTCACCGTCGCCGTCTCGCACGGCGGTGGTGCGCAGCGCGGCCAGGTCGGTCCCGGCCGACGGCTCGGAATAGCCGATGGCGAAATGGATGTCACCGGAGAGGATTCCGGGCAGGAACTTCTTCTTCTGCGCATCGGTGCCGTACTTCTGCAGCGTGGGGCCGACGGTCAGCAAGGTGACCAGCGGCAGCGGCACATCGGCGCGGACGGCTTCGTTGAAGAAGATCTGCTGTTCCATCGGGCCGAAACCCTGCCCGCCGAACTCCTTCGGCCAGCCGACGCCGAGCCAGCCGTCGCGACCCATCCGGCGCACCACCTCGCGGTAGGCGTCGCCGTGCCGGTTGACCGCCATCTCGGCGTGTTCGGCGGGCGTGACGAGATCGGCGAAATAGGAACGCAATTCCTCGCGCAACCGCCGCTGTTCGGCGGTCAGATCGATGAACATCTGGCTCCCAGAAGGTCGAGCCGCAGATCCGCGCCGCCGAGCAGCCGCGCGAGATCCTTGGCCTGTGAGTAATAGCGGTGCATCGGGTGGGTGATGTCGACGCCGAGCCCCCCGTGCAGGTGATGGCACTGCTGCATGGCGCGCGGCACCTCGGCCGCCGCCCAGTACGCGAGGACGGCGAGGTCCTCGTCGATACGGTCCTGATGCTCGGGCGAGGCGTCGTTGTGCGCCAGCGCCCAGCACGCCGACTCGGCGGCCACGTGCAGCGTGCGCGACACCACGTAGAGGTCGGCGATCTGCTGGGCGACCGCCTGGAACTCCGCCAGTGGCCTGCCGAACTGTTCCCTGGTCCGCACGTGCTCGGCGGTCAGGGTGACCGCGCCTTTGAGTAGACCGTCGGCGACCGCGCCGAGGCAGGCGACGGCGTATCGGTGCAGGCCGGGCAGGGCGTCGGGCAGGAGTTGGTCGGCGGGGATCTCCACCTCGTCGAGGATCAGCGAAGCCTCGGGGACCCCGGCCGAGCTGGTCACCGCGATCACCTCGAGACCGGGTGCCACCCCGTCGACCAGGGCGACACCGGCGTCGGTCGGTACCAGGATCCAGCGGGCCTGTTCGGCGTAGAGCACACCGGTCTTGCGGCCCGTGACGCGCACGATGTCGCCGTCGCGCATCGCCGTCGTCGTCGGCGTGGTGGTGAACGGCGCGCCCGGTTCGTTGAGCGCGGCGGTGAGCACAGAGCCCTTGCCGATCTCGGCGAGCACCCGTTCGGCCAGGTCGTCGGGCAGCACCGGCAACAGCGGAAGTACACCGAACCCGAAGGTCGGCAGCGCGGGCACCGCGGCCGCGTCGGTGGCCAGTTCCATCAGCAGGGCCGCCACCTCGGGCAACCCCATCCCGTCGCCGCCGAACCGCTCGGGTACGGGGACGGCGAGCAGGCCCGAGTCGATGAGACTCGGCCACAATTCCATGTCGCGGGCAGGCTCACGTTCGAGCAGGCTCACGACAACCTCGGCTACGGCATCGGCACTTTCGTCGCGGGTGAAATCCACGGCGTCCTCCTTCGAGCTAACTGTCCGCATCGCGCGGCATGCCGAGAATCCGTTCGGCCGCCACGGTCAACAGGATCTGCTCGGTACCGCCCGCGATGGAGAGACAGCGTGTGAGCAAGAATTCTTTCAGACCGGCGCTGTCCAGGGAACCTTCTCGGCCGGAAAGTTCCAGGGCATATTCGGCGAGTTCCTGGCGGTACCGGACACCGACGAGTTTGCGGACGGCCGCCTGGGCGCCCGCGTCGGCTCCGACCACGATGGCCGCCGCGATACGCTGATCCAGCAAAGTGCCAGCAATCGAGGTGGTGATCAGGGCGCCGAACCGGTCCTCGCGCAGTTCCGTTCCCCATCCGCCGGGCGGGAAACCGTCGAGCAGCGCTTCCAACGCCCCACCGATCCCGCCGCCGCCCATGGCGACGCGCTCGGCCGAGAGGGTGGCGCGGGCGATCTTCCAGCCATTGTTCAGAGCGCCGACCAGGCAATTGTCGGGCACGAACACGTCGTCGAGGAACACCTCGCTGAACTTCTCCTCGCCGGTGATCTGCACCAGCGGGCGCACCTGCACGCCCTCGGCGCGCATGTCGACGAGGAAGTAGCTGATGCCGCGATGCTTGGCCGCGGCCGGATCGGTGCGGGCCAGGCAGATGCCCCAGTTCGCGGTGGCACCCAGCGACGTCCACACCTTCTGGCCGCGCAGCACCCAGCCGCCCTCGACCCGCTCGGCGGAGGTGCGAAGGGCGGCCAGGTCGGACCCGGCGCCCGGCTCGCTGAACAGCTGACACCAGATCACCTCGCCGTGCAGGGTCGGCCAGACGAAGCGCTCGATCTGCTCCTCGGTACCGAAGCGAAGCAGGGTCGGCACCGCCCAACCGGCGACCGCGAGGTCCGGGGTTTCCACCTCGGCGCGGCGCAGCTGCTCGGCGATCTGTAGGCAGGTCATCGGATCCGCGCCCCGCCCATAGGGTTTCGGCCAGTGCGGCATGATCAGGCCCGCGTCGGCGAGGGCACGCGGCCGTTCGGCCACCGGGAGCGCGGCAAGAGTGGCGATCTCGGCCGACAGCGCGGTGTCACCCTCGGCGTCACCGAGGACGCGCTCGGCCCCGGTGGTCCGGCGCTGCCCGTCGCGGGTCAACTCGGCGACCCGGGCCCGCCAGCGCGCCGACCCACCGAGCAGTTGCCGCAGCGAACTGGCCCGGCGCAGGTAGAGGTGCGCGTCGTGTTCCCAGGTGAAGCCGATGCCGCCGAGCACCTGGATGGCGTCCTTGGCGGTGTCGACGGCCGCGTCGAGGGCGCAGGCCGCGGCGACGGCCGCCGCGATCGGCAGTTCCTGGCCCCCGGAGTCGAAGGCGTCGGCGGCGTCGGCGGCCACCGCGCGGATCATTTCGGTGCGGCACAGCATCCAGGCGCACAGGTGCTTGATCGCCTGGAAGCTGCCGATCGGCTTGCCGAACTGCTCACGCACCTTGGCGTAGTCGACCGCCGTGCGCAGGCACCACCCGGCCAGCCCGGCGAGCTCGGCGGCCGCGAGGGTGACGAACAGGTCGGTGACGTCGAACGACGGCGTGAAACTCTGTGCGGCAGCGACACTCTCGGCGGTGACCCGCGCGACCGGCACCGTCGGATCACCGCTGGACAGCGGCGTGATCGTCGCGTCGGTGAGCACGAACCAGCGGGTGCCGTCCGCGGTGTCGGCGGGCACGAGTACCCGCGTCCCGGCCTCGGCGCCGTAGGTGAATTCCCAAGTGCCGCTGACCTTCCAGCCCTCGGCGTCCGAGCCCGTCGCCGTAGCCGACGACGCGTCGGGCAGCGCGACACCGCACGGCTCGTCATCGGCGGCACCGGCGACGAGACCGGCCAGCGCAGTTGCGAGCACCGGTCCGCCGACCAGGTCGTCTGCCGTCTGTTCCAGCAGCACGGCCAGGTCGGCGACGGTGCCGCCGAGTCCGCCGCGCTCGTCGTCGAGCGCTACCTGGAACAACCCGAATTCGGCAAGTGCAGGCCAGCATTCACGCCAGCTGCCCCCCGCCCGCATTGTTGCAATCGGCGCCGCCGCGCTGGCCCAGCTCCGCAGGGAGGCCGCGGCGGCTTTATGCTCGTCAGTGGTGGCGATGGTCACAAGAAAAACCGCCCTTCCGGCGTGGCTCCCACTCCTAGAACATGTTCTAATATCCGGGGTGGGTGTAAGTCAAGAGACCTTCACCGGCAACCATGTTCTCCTGCCGTACTCAGCGAAAGGGTTTCCACGATGGACAGTCCCGCACCAACGCCCACCGTGACAACGCTGTCCGAAGAGGAGCTGAGTTCCACGGCGCAGCGCGAACGTCGCAAGCGCATCCTCGACGCCACCCTCGCGCTGGCGTCCAAGGGCGGCTACGACGCGGTGCAGATGCGCGCGGTCGCCGAACGCGCCGACGTGGCCGTCGGCACCCTCTACCGCTACTTCCCCTCCAAGGTCCACCTGCTGGTTTCGGCCCTGGCCAGGGAATTCGAGCAGTTCGAGAGCAAGCGCAAGCCACTGGCAGGCGACGGCTCCTCCGAGCGCATGCACGGCCTGCTCACCCAGATCACCCGGATGATGCAGCGCGATCCGCTGCTCACCGAAGCCATGACCCGCGCGTTCATGTTCGCCGACGCCTCCGCCGCCGCCGAGGTCGACCGCGTGGGCAAGGTGATGGACCGGGTGTTCGCCCGCGCCATCGCCGACGGCGAACCGACCGAGCGCCAACTCGCCATCGCGCGCGTGATCTCGGATGTGTGGCTGTCGAACCTGGTGGCCTGGCTCACCCGGCGCGCGTCCGCGACCGACGTCACCGAACGGCTCGAACTCACCGTCGACCTGTTGCTGGGCGATCGCGGATAACCCCTGCTCACCCGTCGGTCCATCCGGACGAGGACCGACGGGATTAGCCGCGAGGTCGCGGGCTACCCGGACGACACTCGTGCGCACAACCCGCCGCGCCGCTCGCGCGCGAGAATTGACCCAGTATTGTTTTTGGCGCCCCCAGATCCACTCCTCCCATCACTAGGTTGGATGCGTGAGCGCACAGGAACTGCCCTTGGATGTCCGCCGTGCACTGGCTTCGGTCGCACGAGTGCCACGGCTATTGGTCGCCTCGGACTACGACGGGACAATCGCCCCGATCGTGTCCGACCCGTCGAAAGCGTTTCCCCAACGGGAATCGGTGAGTGCGCTACGCGCGCTCGCGGGACTGACCAATACCACGGCAGCGGTGATCTCCGGCCGGGCACTTCGGGATCTGGCCGCGCTGTCGCGGCTGCCCGTCGAGGTCCAACTGATCGGTAGTCACGGGTCCGAGTTCGATGTGGGCTTCGTGCACGCCATCGACAACGACGCCAAACAACTCCTCTCCGAGATCCACGCCGCCTTCGCCAAGATCGCCGCCGACAACCCCGGTGTCACCGTGGAGATGAAACCGGCGAGCGCCGCCCTGCACGTGCGCAACGCCAGCCCCGAAATCGGCAGGCGCGCACTCAAAGCCGCGCGCCAGGGCCCGGCGTGCTGGGTGGGCGTGCAGGTGACCGAAGGCAAGGCGGTGATCGAACTCGCGGTGATCCCCACCGACAAGGGCACCGCGCTCGACACCATCCGGCACCAGGAAAGCGCCTCGGCCGCAGTGTTCTTCGGCGACGACGTCACCGACGAGAAGGCCTTCCGGGTGCTGTCGGGTCCCGATGTCGGCATCAAGGTCGGCGAGGGCGAGAGCCTGGCCAAGCTGCGCGTCGACTCCACCGAGGACGTGGCGCGCGCGCTGGCGTTCCTCGTCGAGGAGCGGCGCACCTGGCTCGCCGGTGCGAGCGCGCCGCGCATCGAACGGCTGAGCATGCTCGCCAGCCCGCGCTCGGTCGCGCTGCTCACCCCCGACGCGACCGTCACCTGGTTCTGCCATCCGGAACCCGATTCGGCGGCGGTGTTCGCGCACCTGCTCGGTGGGTCGGCGGCCGGGCACTTCACGGTGGCGCCGGAACGGCCGAGCCTGCCGTTGTCGCAGCGCTATGTCGACGGCACCATGACCGTCGAAACCCGGTGGGCCAGTTTGCAGGTGGCCGACTACCTGCCCCACGACGTGACCCCGAGCCGAACCGACCTGACCCGCGTCATCACCGGGACCGCCAAGGCCGTCGTGCACTTCGCGCCGCGCCCGGAATTCGGGCAGGTGCCCGTGCGGATCGAGGCCGTGCACAACGGACTTCGGGTGAGCGGCACCAACGATCCGATGGTGCTGCGCTCCCCCGGCGTGGAGTGGGAGATCACCTCCGACGGCATCAGCGAGCAGGCGCGCGCGGTGGTCGACCCGGCCGTGGCGCCGGTGGTTCTCGAATTGCGCTGCGGTACAGCCGATCTCGCGCCGTCGATGACGCCGGAACCGCAGCGTCGGCAGCTGGCCGAACAGTACTGGGCCGAATGGGCGAGCGGCCTGCAGCTGCCGCCGCTCAAGCCCGATCTGATGAAGCGTTCCGCGCTGACCCTGCGCGGGCTGGTGCACCGCCCGTCCGGCTCGATCCTCGCCGCCGCGACCACCTCGCTGCCCGAGGACATCGGCGGCGTGCGCAACTGGGACTACCGCTACTGCTGGCTGCGCGACGCCTCACTCACCGCGCAGGCCCTGGTGACGCTCGGTTCGCTCACCGAGGCCGAGGAATTCCTCGACTGGGTGCACAAGGTGCTCGCCACCCTGCCCGGACCCGAGCGGCTGCACCCGCTGTACACGATCTACGGCGAAACACTGCCGCCCGAGGCCGTCATCGACCTGCTGCCGGGCTACGCCGGTTCGCGGCCGGTGCGTGTGGGCAACGCGGCCAACATGCAGGTCCAGCTCGATGTGTTCGGCCCGATCGTCGACCTCATCACCACCATGGCGCAGGAACGGGAACGCCAGGGCGCCACCGACGCTGCCGAAGCACTGCCCGACGCGGACTGGGAACTGGTGCACGCCATGGTCTCGGCCGTGCGGCGGCGCTGGACCGAGCCCGATCACGGCATCTGGGAGATCCGTGGCAACCCGCGTCACCACGTGTACTCGAAGGTGATGGGGTGGCTCACCGTCGACCGGGCGCTCACCCTCGCGCAGCGTTTCGATCGCGGGATCGATCCCGAATGGGTGACCCTGCGCGACACCATCGCCGAGGAAGTGAAGGCCAAGGGCTGGAACGAGGAGGTGCAGTCCTACACCGCGGCCTACGACGGCACCGACCTGGACGCGGCCACCCTGCACATCGGCCTCAGCGGCCTGATCGACCCGGCCGATCCGCGCTTCGCGGCGACCGTTGTCGCCACCGAGGCCGAACTGCGCAGTGGCGCGACGGTGTACCGCTACCACCACGACGACGGTCTGCCCGGCGGCGAGGGCGGCTTCCACCTGTGCGCGGCCTGGCTGGTCGAGGCCTACCTCCTCATCGGCCGCCGCTCCGACGCGGAAGCCCTGTTCGCCCAGCTCGTCGCCGCGGCCGGGCCGACCGGTCTGCTCAGCGAGGAGTACGACCCGGTCGCCGAGCGCTCGCTCGGCAACCATCCGCAGGCCTACAGCCATCTCGGCCTGCTCCGCTGCGCCCAGCTCCTCAGCAGTGCCCGCCTCCCCGTGACATCGGGCCAGACCTAGGCGCGGGACATACCAGGCAGGTGGCCGACGTTCCCCTGCGGGAACGTCGGCCCGTGCCCGGTGAATTACCCCTATACGGACGAACCAGGGGCGATGACCGATAGGCCTCGTTCAAGGGTGCGGCGGATTCCTGCTAATCTAAAACGGTAACGATTTCCATTATGATCTGCCGCACAACTGTCTGCGGTCCGGTCGTGGTTTGCCCTCAGGAGTCCCGCGTGAACAGTCGAATCGCCCGTGCGTGTGCCGGTCTCACGGCGGGGGTGGCGGTCGCCGCCGTGCTCACGGCGTGTGGCGGCGGCTCCGAGGAATCCGGGACTCCATCGATCGTGGCGTCCACCGATGTGTGGGGGTCGGTCGCGAGCGCGGTCGCCGGACCGGACGCCCAGGTCAGCGCCATCATCACCGATCCAGCCGCCGACCCGCATTCGTTCGAGACCTCGGCCACCGATACCGCGAAGATCAGCGATGCCGAGCTCGTGGTGTTCAACGGCGGGCACTACGACGAGTTCATCGAGCAGGCCATCGCCGGTAAGGACAAGCGCACCGTCGAGGCGTTCGAACAGCGCACCGACAAGAGCGACGAGAACGAGCACGTCTGGTACGACATCACCACCGTCGCCGCCGTCGCCGACCGCATCGCCGCCGAACTCGGCGAGATCGACGCACCGCACAAGGACGCCTACACCGAGCGCGCCGTCGCCTTCAAGAACCAGCTGATGGGCATCAGCACCATCACCGGTGCCATCGCGGCGCAGACGCCGAACGCGGCGGTCGCCCAGTCCGAGCCGCTGGCGCACTACCTGCTGCTGGCCGCCACGGCGCAGGACAAGACTCCGCACGAATTCCAGGAAGCGATCGAGCAGGAGACCGACCCGTCTCCGGCCGCCGTCGCCGCCACCCGCGACCTCATCACCGGCAAGCAGGTCAAGGCCCTGATCTACAACACCCAGACCCAGGACAAGGTCACCCAGGATCTGCGCGCGGCCGCCCAGGCGGCGGGCGTGAACGTGGTCGAGGTGACCGAAACACTGCCCGAGGGTGTCGATTATGTGCAGTGGCAGACGGCCAACGCCAAGGCGCTGGCCGCGGCCCTGCGCTGATGCTCGAATCCAGCGGACCACGCACCACCCGGCTCGCTGAACCAGACCGACGCAGACCGAACCGCTGAACACTCGACCGAGGACCTCATGACCGACGCGACCGCACTGACGGGGACCGGTATGCCCGGCACCGCGGGCACGCCTGCCGTCGGCGCCGCAGACGCGCCCGCCGATCCGGCGATCCGGTTGCGCTCGGCCACGATGGCGTTCGGCGAACGCACGCTCTGGAGCGACCTCGATCTCGAGGTCTCCCCCGGTGAGTTCATCGCGGTGCTCGGGCCGAACGGGTCGGGGAAGACCTCGCTGCTGCGGGTGCTGCTCGGCACGCTCGGCCTCAGCGCGGGCACCGCTGAGATCGCCGGACGACCGGCCGGGGTGGGCAACCCAGGCATCGGGTACATCCCGCAGCAGAAGACGATCGACGCGGGCGTGCTGTTGCGTGGCGTCGACCTGGTCGGACTCGGTGTCGACGGGCACCGGTGGGGACTCGGCTGGCGCAAGCGTGGGGAACGGGCCGCGCGGGTCGAGGCCGCCGTGGCCGCCGTCGGCGCGCAGCAGTTCGCGCACGCGCCGCTCGAATCGCTGTCCGGCGGCGAGCAGCAGCGGTTGCGGGTGGCCCAAGCGCTCGTCGGCGACCCGTCGGTGCTGCTGTGCGACGAACCGCTGCTCAGTCTCGACATGGCCAATCAGCGGCTCGTCGCCGAACTGATCGACAAGCGCCGCCGCGAACACGACACCGCCGTGCTGTTCGTGACCCACGAGCTCAACCCGATCCTGCCGCTGGTCGACCGGGTGCTGTACCTGGTCGACGGCGAGTTCCGGATCGGCACACCCGACGAGGTGATGACCTCGCAGACCCTCTCGGAGCTCTACGGCACCGAGGTGGAGGTGCTGCGGGTGCGCGGGCGGCTCGTCGTCGTCGGCACCGGGGACGACATGGACGCGCTGGCCTGATGGACAAGCTCACCAAAGTGCTCACGTCGATGTTCGACATCGGCACCACCGCGAACCTGCTCGGCTACGACTTCGTTCAGCAGGCCCTGCTCGCCGCCGCCCTGCTCGGCCTGCTCGCCGGGCTGATCGGCCCGCTCATCGTGGCCAGGCAGATGTCGTTCGCGGTGCACGGAACGAGCGAACTGTCGTTGACCGGCGCGGCGGCGGCGCTGCTCGTCGGCGTGGGCGTCGGGTTCGGCGCGATCGCCGGTTCGGTGGTAGCGGCCGTGCTGTTCGGCTGGCTCGGTTCCCGTGCGCGCGAACGCGATTCGGTGATCGCGGTGGTGCTCTCGTTCGGGCTCGGCCTGTCGGTGCTGTTCCTGTGGCTTTCCCCCGACCGTGCCGGATCGAAGTTCTCGCTGCTCACCGGTCAGGTCGCCAGCGTCGGCTACGACGGGCTCGCCCTGCTGCTCACCTGCACCGCCGCCGTGCTCGCTGTGCTCGCCGTGGTGTACCGGCCGCTGCTGTTCGCCAGCGCCGACCCCGAAGTCGCCGTGGCACGCGGCATCCCGGTTCGCGCGCTGTCGGTGGTGTTCGCGGTACTGCTCGGCATCACCGCCGCGTTCGGCGTGCAGATCGTCGGCGCACTGCTGGTGCTCGCCCTGCTCATCACCCCCGCCGCCGCGGCTGCCCAGGTGACCTCGAGTCCGCTGCGGGCCACCGTGCTGTCGGTGATCTTCGCCGAGGTGGCCGCCGTCGGCGGGCTGCTGCTGTCGCTGGCGCCGGGCGTGCCGGTGTCGACCTTCGTCACCGGCATCTCGTTCACCATCTACCTGGTGTGCCGGGTCGTCGGACACCGGCAACGCAAGCTCGCGTCCGTGCGCTGAAATCGCCACGCCCCGCGCACGACGGCGCCATGATTCATCCATGATCGATTTCTCGGTACCGGAGGATCTGGCCGCCCTGCGGGATCGGGTGCGCGCGTTCGTCGTGGAGCGGATCGTGCCGTTCGAACGCGATCCCCGGCTCACCGCGCACGGGCCGACCGACGAGTTGCGCGCCGAACTGGTGGAGCTGGCGCGGGCGGAGAAGCTGCTCACCGTGCAGGCGCCCGTCGAGTACGGCGGGCTCGGGCTGAGCCACGTCGAGCAGGCGCTGGTGTACGAGGCGGCCGGATGGTCGACGCTCGGGCCGGTCGCGATGAACTGCGCGGCACCCGACGAGGGCAACATGTACCTGCTCGGCAAGATCGCCGATCCCGACCAGATCGAGCGGCATCTGATGCCGATGATCCGCGGCGAACGGCGATCGGTGTTCGCCATGACCGAGCCGGGCGGAGCGGGTTCGGACCCCGGCCAGCTCAGCACCCGGGCGGTGTTCGACGGTGAGAACTTCGTGATCGACGGACAGAAATGGCTCATCACCGGAGCCGACGGCGCGGCCACCTGGATCATCATGGCCGACCTGGCCGAGAACCCGCACCTGCCCGCCGGACCGACCCTGTTCCTCACCGAGGCCGACACACCGGGCATCGTCATCGAGCGGGTCATGAACACGATGGACCGCAACTACGTGGGCGGGCACGCGGTGGTGCGGTTCGAGAAGCTGACGCTGCCACCGAGCGCGGTCCTCGGCCGCACCGGCCAGGCGCTGCGCTACGCCCAGTTGCGTCTGGCGCCCGCCCGGCTCACCCACTGCATGCGGTGGCTCGGCGCCGCCGAACGCGCGCAGAGCATCGCGCTCGACCACGCGCGTACGCGCACCGCCTTCGGCAAACCCATCGGACAGCACGAAGGGGTGTCGTTCATGTTGGCCGACAACGAAATCGCGCTGCACCAGTGCAGGCTCACCATCTGGCACACCTGCTGGCTGATGGACCAGGGTCACCAGGCCAGGCACGAATCATCGATGGCCAAGGCCGCTGTTTCCGAAGAACTGTTCAAGGTCACCGACCGGTGCGTGCAGGTGCTCGGCGGCATCGGGATCAGCGACGAGACCGTGGTCGAGATGCTGTTCCGCGACATGCGGGCCTTCCGGCTCTACGACGGGCCGACCGAAGTCCACAAATACGCGATCGGCAGACATCTGGTCGGCCGCTAGTACCATTCGATCCCATGAGTTCGGAATTGCTGGTCGATGTCCGTGCGGGCGTCGCGGTACTCACGCTCAACCGTCCTGCCCAGCGCAATGCCGTCACGGTGACGATGGCGGCCGAACTCGGGGCGGCCCTGCGTCGCTGCGACGGCGACGACGCCGTCCGCGCCGTCGTCATCACCGGCACCCCACCCGCCTTCTGCGCGGGCGCCGACCTGTCGGCCTCGGCGGGCGGGCCTAGCGCGACGCTCGACCCGGCGCCGTGGCAGGTGCGCAAACCGGTGATCGCCGCCGTGAACGGACACGCCGTCGGAATCGGGCTCGCCCTGGCCCTGCAGTGCGACCTGCGCTACTTCGCCGACGACGCCGTATACGGGCTCACCCAGGTCCGGCGCGGCGT
Organism: Nocardia caishijiensis NBRC 108228; assembly: GCF_001612825.1. GTDB lineage: Bacteria > Actinomycetota > Actinomycetes > Mycobacteriales > Mycobacteriaceae > Nocardia > Nocardia caishijiensis. Next base: position 70,570 of record NZ_BDBE01000047.1, read on the forward strand.
GCTCGCCGACGGCTACGCGCACTGGACCGTACCCCGCCTGGCCGGGCTCGCCAACGCCGCCGACATCATGCTCACCGGCCGCACCTTCGACGGCGCCGAAGCCAAGTCGATGGGGCTGGCCAATGCCAGCCTGCCCGCCGCCGAGGTGCTGCCGACCGCGCTGTCCGTCGCCGAGGACATCGCCGGTGGCCCCGCACCGCTGCCCGTGGCCCTCACCAAGCGGCTCATCTGGGAAAGCCTCGGCATGACCCCCGCCGTCGTCGGGCAGCTCGAGTCCGAACTCAACGCACACGTCGCCAAGAGCATCGACGGCGGCGAGGCGATGACAGCGTTCAAGGAACGTCGCCAACCGAACTGGTCGGGCAGCGTCACCGACGAATGGCCCGCCTGGGACGCCCCCGGCGAACGCCCACGGCTGGACTAGCTGTACTGCCCAGGCAGGTTGGTTGAGGGATTGTGACGACACGCTGTAGGTGATCGTTGAATGGCGAAGGTCTCCGTCGTGGAGTGGGAGTTGCTGAGACAACCACCCAACGACAGGAGACCTTCGTGGTCCACGCTAACGCACCACTGACTCCGAAAGGCCGATTGCTGCTGGCCCGCCGCATCGTCGATGACGGTTGGCCGATCGCTCGAGCGGCCGAGTACTTCCATGTTTCATGGCCGACGGCCAACCGATGGCAGAAGCGTTACCGCGAGATCGGCGCAGCCGGGATGGCCGACCGTTCCAGCCGCCCGCACCACAGCCCGAACCGCACCCCGGCACCGGTGGTCCGCAAGATCGTGGATTTGCGCCGGCGCAAG
>NZ_BDBE01000048.1 GCF_001612825.1 Nocardia caishijiensis NBRC 108228
GGTGCCGTGTGGCTGGAAGCGCGGTAGGTGGCGCACTCGAGTAACGCCCCGCCAACAGCCCAGCACGCAACGCCCTCCAACCAGACCGCACGCGCCGACCCGGCAGATGCCGCCCCTGTCGGTGGGTGTCCCTACACTCATGCGGGTGAGTTCACCGACGACTGCTCAGGCATCGACTACGACCACTGCCGCGGACGGCGAGCGGCCAACACTGCTGCTGCTCGACGGGCATTCGATCGCCTATCGCGCGTTTTTCGCGCTACCGGCGGAGAACTTCAAAACCGTCACGGGCCAGACGACGAACGCGGTGTACGGATTCACGTCGATGCTCATCAATCTGCTGCGCGACGAGCAGCCGACGCACGTGGCGGCGGCCTTCGACGTGTCGCGCAAGACGTTCCGCACCGAGGCGTATCCGGAGTACAAGGCCAACCGCAGTGCGACTCCGGACGAGTTCCGCGGTCAGGTCGAGCTCACCAAGGATGTGCTGGGGGCCATGGGCATCCCGGTGATGGCGATCGACGGCTACGAGGCCGACGATGTGATCGCCACGCTCACCACGCAGGCGCAGGCGCAGGGGTACCGGGTCCTGATCGTCACCGGTGACCGTGACGCGATCCAGCTGGTCAACGACGACGTCACGGTGCTGTACCCGAGGAAGGGTGTTTCCGATCTCACCCGCTTCACCCCGGCCGAGGTGGAGACGAAGTACGGGCTCACCCCGGCGCAGTACCCGGACTACGCGGCGCTGCGCGGCGACCCGAGCGACAACCTGCCGGGCATTCCGGGAGTGGGGGAGAAGACGGCGGCGAAGTGGATCCGCGAATACGGTGATCTCGCCACCCTCGTCGAGCGGGTCGACCAGGTGAAGGGCAAGGTGGGTGACGCGCTGCGCGCGAACCTGTCGAGTGTGGTCCTCAACCGGCAGCTCACCGAAATGGTGCGCGAGGTACCGCTGGCCTACACCCCGGATCAGCTCATCAAGGCGCCCTGGGACCGCGAGAAGATCCATCAGCTCTTCGACGATCTGGAATTCCGGGTGCTGCGCGACCGGCTGTTCGACACCCTCGGTTCCCCGGAGCCGGAAGCGGAATCGGGTTTCGAGATCAGCGGCGGCGCGCTCGACCAGGGCGCGGTCGCGGATTGGCTGGCCGAGCACGCCGGAGCCGGTGTGCGTCACGGGCTCTCGATCGTCGGCGCGGGCACACCGGTGCACGGTGAGGCCCGGGCGCTCGCCATCGCGGCGGCCGACGGTGAGGGCGGCTACATCGACCTGACCGTACTCACGCCCGAAGACGAGACGGCGTTGGCGGCCTGGCTCGCCGATCCGGCGGTCCCCAAGGCGCTGCACGAGGCGAAGTCGGCGGGCCACGCACTGCGCGGGCGGGGTTTCACGCTGGCCGGGCTCACCACCGACACCGCGCTGGCCGCCTACCTGGTCCGCCCAGGTCAGCGCAGTTTCAACCTCGACGATCTGTCGCTGCGCTACCTCAAGCGCGAGCTGCGCGCCGAAACGAGCGAGCAGACCCAGCTGTCGCTGCTCGACGACGAGGACAGCGTCGCGGAGGGGATCGCCCGTGAGGAGATGCTGCGCGCCCGCGCCGTCGCCGACCTGGCCGACGCCCTGGATGCGGAACTGGCCACGATCGAATCCACGGCGCTGCTCGAGGAGATGGAGCTGCCGCTGCTCGGCGTGCTCGGTGAGCTGGAACAGGCGGGCATCGCCGTCGACGTCACCCAGCTCGAGAACCTGCAGCAGCAGTTCGCCGACCGCGTCACCGAGGCCGCCAACGCCGCCTACGACGTGATCGGCAAGCAGATCAACCTCGGTTCACCCAAGCAGTTGCAGGTCGTGTTGTTCGACGAACTCGACATGCCCAAGACCAAGCGCACCAAGACCGGTTACACCACCGACGCCGACGCGCTGGAATCGCTGTTCGAGAAGACCGGTCACGCCTTCCTCGAACACCTGCTCGCCCACCGCGACGCGACTCGGCTCAAGGTCACCGTCGACGGTCTGCTCAAGTCGGTCGCCGACGACGGCCGGGTGCACACCACCTTCAACCAGACCATCGCCGCGACCGGTCGCCTGTCCTCGACCGAACCGAACCTGCAGAACATCCCGATCCGCACCGACACCGGTCGGATGATCCGCGACACCTTCGTCGTCGGTCCCGGCTACTCGGAACTGATGACCGCGGACTACAGCCAGATCGAGATGCGCATCATGGCGCACCTGTCGGGCGACGCGGGCCTGATCGAGGCGTTCAACTCGGGCGAGGACCTGCACACCTTCGTCGCGTCCAAGGCGTTCGACATCCCGCTCTCGGAGGTCACGCCGGAGATGCGCCGCCGTATCAAGGCGATGTCCTACGGCCTGGCCTACGGTCTGAGCTCCTACGGCCTCAGCGCCCAGCTCAAGATCAGCACCGCCGAGGCCAAGGATCAGATGGAGGTCTACTTCGACCGTTTCGGCGGTATCCGCGACTACCTCTCCGATGTCGTCGACCAGGCCCGCAAGGTCGGCTACACCCAGACCCTGTTCGGTCGTCGCCGTTACCTGCCCGATCTGGACTCGAGCAACCGGCAGCGCCGCGAGTCCGCCGAGCGGATGGCACTCAACGCCCCGATCCAGGGCACGGCCGCCGACATCATCAAGGTCGCGATGATCAATGTCCACACCGCCGTTCGGGATGCGGGTCTGCGTTCGCGCATGCTGCTGCAGATCCACGACGAACTCGTCTTCGAGGTGGCCGAGGGTGAGCGCGAAGCGCTGGAAGCTCTCGCGCGCGAACAGATGTCGAACGCGATCGAGCTGTCGGTTCCGCTCACCGTTTCGGTGGGCACCGGCCGCAGCTGGGACGCTGCCGCGCACTGAGCTCACCGGCCGCGACCTGGCGCGTTCGTCCAAGACAGCGTGCCGGTCGCGGTCGTAGGGTGGTGGTGATCGACCGAAGGAGTTGAGCATCATGACCGGATTCGTCGCGACCGTGCGGACCGACGTAGACGCCTCTCCCCACCGGGTGTGGGAGGTGCTGACCGACCCTGCGCAGATCCGCGAGTTCATGTTCGGCGCCGAGGTGCGCACCGATTGGCGGCCGGGTAGTTCGATCACCTGGAAAGGCGAGTACCAGGGCACCGCGTATGAGGACCGAGGCGAGATCCTCGCTGTCGAACCGGGCCGTGTGCTGCGGATGACCCACTACAGCCCGCTGAGCGGTCAGCCCGATCGGCCGGAGAACTACCACACCCTCACCTACGAGCTCACCGGCGACGACACGACGACCCACCTGTCACTGAGCCAGGACAACAACGCCACCGAAGCCGAGGCCGAACACTCCCGGCAGATGTGGACCGCCCACCTCGACGGGATCAAATCGGCCGCCGAGAGGTGAACGCGCCGTCCGCGCGGTTGTGAGCCCGCACGACTCGCGAGTCGTCCTCGGACGGCGGCCACGATGTGTGACAGCATCGGCTCATGCCTGCCGACGTGATCCCCACCCCGCTGCCCGACTGCCTCGACATCACGCAGGCCTTCGCGCGGTCGTGGCCGGTCCGCCTGGGCGACACCGACGACCAGGACCGGCTGCGGCTCGACGCGGTGGCGCGCTACCTGCAGGACATCGGTTTCGATCACCTGGACGCGGTCGAGGACGGCGACGTCCACCAGGCCTGGATCGTGCGACGCACGGTCGTCGACGTGTACGAACCGATCATGTTCGGCGATCGCGTGCAGCTGCGACGCTGGGCCGACTCGCTGTCGAACCGCTGGTGTGACATGCGGATCCAGCTGAAAGGCGAGCGGGGTGGGCACATCGAGGCGGCCGCGTTCCTGATCCACATCGACCCCGTCGCCGGGCGCCCTGCCCGCATGACCGACGCGTTCATGGCGCCGATGCTGGCCAGCACCACCGAGCACCGTCTGCGCTGGAAGGCCGCGCTCGCCGAACTCGACGACCTCGACGTCGAGACAGTGCCGTTCCCGCTGCGCGTCACCGACGTCGACCGCCTCGGCCACGTCAACAACGCCGTCTACTGGGAAGCCGTCGAGGAAACCCTCGCCGCCCACCCCGACAGCCACGAACTGCCCTACCGGGCCATCGTGGAACACGTCGGCCCGGTGATGGCCCGCGACAAGGTCGTCCTGCGCACCAGCGTCGGTGCGGACGGGCTGCGGATGCAGATGGACGTCGACGGCTCGGCGCGCGCCCTGGCCTCGGTGGCCCCACTGCCTGCCCGCGCCGCCGACTGACACCGGCAGCAAGCGATACACCGGTTCCGCGCTTCATCGAACCCGGGTCCGACGAGTGGTCTCTGAGCTGCAGTGATGGTACTCACCAGTAGACACGTCGAGCGGGAAACAAGGTTGCGGTTTCGCGACGACGCCCCTATTGTCGTAGTCGTGCCGAATCCCGCCGACCGCTTCGCCGCGCTGCTTGTCGCTCACCGCGACCGCGCGGTCGCAGCCGCGCAGACCGCGCCGGCTGCCACACGGCAGATTCTTCTCGTAGTAACCCGCCGTAGCGGGGTCTGATTCGGACCGGCCCCCTCGCTGCGGGCTGATTTCTTTGTACTGCTGGTCCCCTCTGCCAACGAAGACATCTTCGGGAAGACCTCACCTGCAATGACACTGCTCACACTGGACCATGCCATGCTCGACGCCGCGCCCAAGGCCCTGCGCACCGAGCTCCGTGACCTCGACCCCGCCACCTTCGCCGACCGCTACATCCGCATCGCCGGACCGGTCTCGCTCGGCGAATTCACTTGTTCCGGAACGGATTTCACCGCAACCCTGGAACTCGGCAGCCACCTGCGCACCGTCATCGCGGCCGGTAACCCGGTCGCCGCGATGACCTCCGCGCTCTACGACGAGGGCTACCCCCTCGAGATCTTGCGCTTTCACCAGCGCCGCACCGACACCGGTATCGCCACGTTCGTGCAATGCGAGTTCAACGGCAAGCGCGGTTGGGCCGCGGCGATGGGCGCCGGGGGCGCCGAATCGACCGTGCGCGCCATGATCGCGGGCGTCAACCTGCTCGCGAACTGACCTCGAACCGCCAGGGCCCGTTCACCTTCGAAAGGTGAACGGGCCCTTCACGTTTCAGTGGTCGAGCAGGCGCCTATTCGGCCGGGGAGTTCTGCTGCTCGGCGATCTGCTTGCGCACCTCGTCCATGTCCAGGCCCTTGACCTGGGTCACCAAGTCCTCGAGCGCGGCGGGCGGCAGCGCGCCGGGCTGGGCGAACACGAGCACGCCCTCGCGGAAGGCCATGATGGTCGGGATCGACCGGATGTTGGCGGCGGCGGCGAGCCCCTGCTCGGCCTCGGTGTCGACCTTGCCGTAGACGACGTCGGCGTGCTTTTCCGACGACGCCTCGAAGGTCGGTGCGAAACTCTTGCAGGGACCGCACCAGGATGCCCAGAAATCGACGAGTACCACGTCGTTCCCGGTGACGACTTCGTCGAAGTTCTGCTGGGTCAGCGTCTGGGTGGCCATGACGTCCTCTCCTTGTCGGTGTCCTCGGCTGTAACGCCTCGGCGTCCCTCTATCTTCCACCGATTACCACGCGCTCTCGGCGCGCGTCCCCGTCCCAGCGGCGAATGCCCACCACAACGGCCGGAAATTCGTGGTCGGTGGCCACCGCGTTCACCGCAGCACCGAGCTGTTCGGGGGCCACGCGCCGGGCCAGGGTCACATGCGGCATCCAAGCGCCCGGTCGGGTGTTCGCGGGCATCCCGGGGCAGGCCTGGACCATCGTGTCGATCCGCCGGTGCAGGTCGAGCAGTTCCTCGGTGACGGTCACCGCCCGCACGAGAACCGGTCTGCGCGCACCGAAGATCAGCAGTCCGCCGAGGCGGATCGGCACCGGTGCGAAGTCGAGGTCCGCCAACGCCCGGTCGATACTCGGCCAGATCTCGCGTGCCACGGCCACGGTGATGTGCGGTCGATGGGTGTCGTCTCGCGGGGCGGCGAGGCCGAGGCCCGCCAGTCGTGCCCATTGTCCTCGGACCTCGGCCTCGCTCGTGTCGTCCAGGAGGAGCTCCACCGACTGCACCATGATCCGCAAACCTAGTCGCTCCGGCATGTCCGGGTATCGGCAACGACATGGCAGGGGTGAGGATGGAGCGCGTGAACGCGACGAAGGCGAGCCTGCGGCTCGGAGTGATCGACGGTGACGGCATCGGCCCCGAGGTGGTGGCCGCCACCCGCACGGTGGTCGACGAGGCGATCGGCGCGGCCGGTCTCGCACCGGTGGACTGGGTGCCGCTGCGGATCGGCCACGACGCCATCGCCGCGTTCGGTCACCCGCTGCCCGAACAGACCCTCACCGCTCTCGGCGAGCTCGACGCCTGGATCCTCGGCCCGCACGACAACGCCTCCTACCCGGCGGACCTGCGGGTGGCGCCGGGCGGTGCCATCCGCAAACGCCTCGGTCTCTACGCCAATATCCGGCCCGCCGCCGCGTTCGCCGGGGTGCGGGCCACGGCGCCCGATATCGATCTGGTGATCGTGCGGGAGAACAGCGAGGGTTTCTACGCCGATCGCAACATGTTCGCCGGGTCGGGGGAGTTCAAGCCGACCGAGGAGGTGGCGATGGCGGTGGCGGTGGTCACCCGGCGGGCGTGTGAGCGGATCGCGCATCAGGCGCTGCGGCTGGCGCGGGGGCGTCGCAAGCGGGTCACGGTGGTGCACAAGGCGAATGTGCTCCCGATGACCACCGGGCTGTTCCGCGATGTGTGCTACGAGGTTGCCGAGCAGTACCCGGACGTCCGGGTCGACGACGCGCACGTCGACGCGATGGCCGCGCACCTCGTGCGCGCGCCCGGCGAGTTCGACGTGATCGTCACCGAGAACCTCTTCGGCGACATCCTGTCCGACCTGGCGGGCGAGCTGAGCGGGTCGCTCGGCATGGCGCCCTCGCTCAACTGCTCCGACACGAAGGCGATGGCGCAGGCGGTGCACGGTGCCGCACCCGGGTTGGCCGGGCACAATCGGGCGAACCCGGTGGCGTTGCAACTGTCGGCGGCGATGTTGTTGCGCTGGTTGGGAGTTCGTGACGGAAATCGATTGTTGAATGCCGCGGCGGACCGGATCTCCGGCGCGATCGCGGCCACGCTCGCCGCCGGAATCGCCACCGCGGATCTCGGCGGCCTCGCTTCGACCAGCGAATTCACCGAACAGGTCGCCGCCCGCGTGCACCGGAGGTGAACCCACCCCTTTCACATTCGCTGATTAATCTTCGGTTACTGTCGCACCACGCTGTGTCCGGTTCGCATACATTGCCAAACAGGCGCTGACACGTGGCCGGCGTCGACGTGAAATGTGGAGGCTCCTTTGTCTGTTCGAACTGTGCTCGGCCGCGGTGCCGTGCGGTTGCTCTGTACCGCCGCCGTGGGCGCGATGGTGTTGACCGGCTGCGCGGAAAACACCGAGGGCGATACCACCGAGGTCACCAAGGTCTCGGCCGAGAAGGTCGACGCCATCGCCGCGACGCTGCCCGACAAGGTCAAGCAAGCAGGCAAGATCGTCGTCGGCGTGAACGTGCCGTACCAGCCGAACGAGTACAGGGACGCCAGCGGCAAGATCGTCGGCTTCGACGTGGACCTGCTCGACGCGGTCGCCGCCACGCTCGGACTGACGGTCGACTATCAGGAATCCGCGTTCGAGAAGATCATTCCCGCGATCCAGGCGGGCACCTACGACGTGGGTATGTCCTCGATGACCGATTCGCGCGAACGCGAGCAGCAGGTCGATTTCACGACCTATTTCAACGCGGGTATCCAGTGGGCCCAGCAAACCGGCAAAACCATCGATCCGAACAATGCGTGCGGTAAACGAGTCGCCGTACAGGCCACTACGGTCGAGCACACCGAAGAGATTCCCGCCAAGAGCGCGAAATGCGTCGCCGAAGGCAAACCGGCGATCGATATGAAGCCGTTCGACGAGCAGAGCGCCGCGACCAACGCACTGGTCCTCGGTCAGGTCGACGCCATGTCGGCCGATTCGCCGGTGACGGCGTACGCGATCAAGCAGAGCGAAGGCAAGATCGAGTCCTCGGGCCCGCTGTTCGACTCGGCGCCCTACGGCTGGGCCGTGCAGAAGGGCTCGCCGCTGGCGGTCTCGCTGCAGAAGGCGCTGCAGCACTTGATCGACAACGGCAAGTACGGCGAGATCACCACGAACTGGGGTGTCCAGGACGGTCAGATCAAGACCTCGGTCATCAACGGCGCAGTGAGCTGACGTGACCGACGAGAAAGAGACGGTGGAGGTGCCCGGACCGGGCACCGAACCCGAACCGATCAAAGCGGTCCCGCTGCGCAGGCCGGGTCGCTGGATCGCGGCGGCAATCATCCTGATCCTGGTCGGATTGTTCGTCTACGGCGCTGCCACCAATCCCGCTTACAAGTGGGACACCTACGGCAAGTACCTGTTCGACAGCCGCATCACCCAGGGCGCGATCGTCACCCTGGAACTGACCGTGCTCGCGATGGCGATCGCGGTCGGCCTCGGCACCGTGCTCGCGGTGATGCGCCTGTCGCCGAACCCGGTGTTGCGCACCACCGCGTGGGTCTACCTGTGGATCTTCCGTGGCACCCCGGTGTTCGTGCAGTTGGTGTTCTGGGGTCTGGTCCCGTCGCTGTACAAGCAGATCGACCTCGGTGTGCCGTTCGGACCGCAGTTCTTCCACATCGACGTGCAGAATCTGCAGGCCGCGTTCCTGTTCGCGGTGATCGGCCTCGGCCTCAACGAAGCCGCGTACATGGCCGAGATCGTGCGCGCGGGCATCAACTCCGTCGGTGAGGGTCAGCGTGAGGCGTCGGTGGCGCTCGGCATGTCGTGGACGCAGACCATGCGCCGCACGGTGCTGCCGCAGGCCATGCGGGTGATCATCCCGCCCACCGGCAACGAGCTGATCGGCATGCTCAAGACCACGTCGCTGGTGACCGCGATCCCCTTGAGCACCGACCTGTTCGGCCGTGCCCGCGACATCTACGGCGTGAACTTCCAGCCGATCCCGCTGCTGCTCGTCTGTGCCACCTGGTACCTGGCGATCACCAGCGTGCTGATGGTCGGCCAGTACTACTTGGAACGGTATTACTCGCGCGGTGCCACCCGGCAGCTGACGGCCAAGCAGCTAGAGGAACTGGCCACGGCGCAGGCGGCGGTGAAGGCGAAATGAGCGAAGCAGTGACCGCACCTCCCATGGTGCTCGCCGATCGGGTGTGCAAGAACTTCGGTGCGCTGCAGGTGCTCAAGGGCATCTCGCTCGAGGTGCACCGGGGCAAGGTGCTCACCCTCGTCGGCCCGTCGGGGTCGGGCAAGTCGACGTTTCTGCGCTGCATCAACCACCTCGAGCAGGTGAACGCGGGCAGGCTCTACGTCGACGGCGCACTCGTCGGCTACCGGGAGAAGAACGGCAAGCTCTACGAGATGCACCCGCGCGAGGCCGCGATCCAGCGCCGCGACATCGGCATGGTGTTCCAGCATTTCAACCTGTTCCCGCATCGCACGGCGCTCGAGAACATCATCGAGGCACCCACCCAGGTGCGCGGTATCCGCAAGTCCGAGGCGGTGGCCCGGGCCGAGGAACTGCTCGAGCGGGTCGGGTTGTCGTCCAAGCGCAACGCTTACCCGGCACAGCTCTCGGGCGGTCAGCAGCAGCGGGTGGCGATCGCGCGTGCGCTCGCCATGGATCCCAAGCTGATGCTGTTCGATGAGCCGACCTCGGCTCTGGACCCGGAGCTGGTCGGTGAGGTGCTCACGGTCATGCGCGAGCTGGCCGACTCGGGCATGACGATGCTGGTGGTGACCCACGAGATGGGCTTCGCCCGTGAGGTCGCCGACGAGCTGGTGTTCATGGACGGTGGCGTGGTGGTGGAGTCAGGACCGCCGCGTGAGCTGCTGTCCAACCCGCAGCACGAACGGACGAAGTCCTTCCTCTCCCGCCTGCTCTGAGCTGTTCCGCCTCTCCGTGAATTCAGGCCGGACTCGGCCATTTGAGTCCGGCCTGCCACGCGTCTTGCGGTGAGTATCGGGGCACGTTTGCCCGTACCCGGTGAGTTACCCGTGTTCGTGCGAGATCAGGTGGAGGGTTCGGTGCCCATCGCCAGTGTTTCCAGGGAGACCTGGGCCTGGGCGATGCGGCGGATGGCGGCGAGGGCGGTGTCGCCGAGGACGGTGTGGACGACGACCACGTCGACGATGGCATCGCGCTCGCCTGCCGCCAAGGCCGTGGCGACATCGGTTTCGGCGACGATGCGCGCGCCGTCGAAGTAGGCGGGCAGGGCGCTTTCGCCCCAGTCGGGGTATCCGAGCTGAGCAGCGCGCACGAGGACGGCGGTGAGGGCCTCGATCGCCGGTGCGGCCGGTGTCATCGACCAGCTGCGGCGATCCATCTCCGCGCGCACGGTCTCGTGGGCGCGCTCCCACTCGGCATCGGACGCGGATGGGGCGGGGGCGGTCAAGCTGCCCTGCACCACGCCGAGCAAGTTGAACATCGGCAGGTCGGGGGTGTCGACGGCCTCGAGTACGTCACCGACAGTGGCTACCGGCAGGCCGCCCACCTCGATCAGGGCGCGGATCAGGCGCAACCTTCGCAGATGTTCATCGCCGTACCTGGCCTGGTTGGGGCCGGTGCGTTCACCGGGCGGCAGCAGCCCTTCACGCAGGTAGTACTTGATCGTCGCCACCGCGATGCCGCTGCGTTCGCTCAACTCCGAGATTCGCACCGTCGCCTCCTTCGTTCACCCCCTCTTGCTTAGCGCCCCATTCGTGGATAGTCTAACTATCTATAACGGATAGTGCAGCTATCTAGAACGTCGGGAGATTCACATGTCCGTCCCCATCGCAGAGTCCTTGCCTCGCCGCCACGCCCCACTGCATCGGCCGCTGCTGTACTTCGCCGCCGTCAACGCGGTCCTGGTGGTGGTGACCGTCGTCGGGATGCTTGTCGACGACCGGGTGATCGCCGGATCGACCGCTTGGTTCAAGCCGTCCAAGTTCGCCCTGTCGTTCGTGCTCTACAGTGTGGCGCTGGCCTGGCTGATCTCGTTGCGGCCCAAGCCTTCCCGATTCCTGTGGTGGATGGCCACGGTGATCGTGATCGCCGGAACCATCGAGCAGGTGATCATCGTCGGGCAGGTGGTGCGCGGCACCCGAAGTCACTTCAACACGACGACCGTGTTCGACACGGTGCTCTGGGTGACGATGGCCGTCACCATCGTCGTGCTGTTCCTCGCGACGATGGCCGTCGCGGTCGGCCTGTCGCGCGCCCGCATCGGCGATGCCGCCGTCACCTGGTCGATCCGGCTCGGCCTCGCGATCACCCTGGTCGGCCTGGCGCTCGGGCAGCTGATGCCCATGCAGGAATCGGGGGCGGAGGGCTTTGCGGGCGCGCACACCGTCGGTGCGCCCGACGGCACACCGGGTATGCCGATCACCGGCTGGAGCACCACAAACGGTGACCTGCGCATTCCGCATTTCGTCGGCATGCACGCGTTGCAGATTCTGCCGCTGCTCGCCGCCGGGCTCGTAGTCCTCGCGCCACGGATCCCGTTGCTGCGGTACGCACGCGTGCGGCTCGGCCTGATCCTCACTGCCTCGGGTGGTTACGCCGCGGTGCTGGCCCTGGTGACCTGGCAGGCGCTGCGTGGGCAGCCGCTCGTCCACCCGGACCGGACAACCCTTGTCGTCGCCGCGGCGATCGCCGTGGGAGTTGTTGTCGGAGCAATGGTTTCGTTCGCGAGCGCGATCGGGAACCGGAAGGTGGTCACCGCATGAGCACGCTGTTCGACCTGTCGTTCTATGTCACGGTGCCGTTCTGGGCGCTGATGATCCTCGCGCCCACGTGGCGGCGCACCCGCCCGATCATCGCCTCGCCGTGGATCGTCGCGCCGTCGCTGGTGATCTGGGCGATCGTGGCGATCCCCGTCCTCGGCACCCTGGGGTCGCTGGTGACCTCGCCGTCGCTGGCCGCCCTCACCGACGCCGCCACCGACCCCGCCGTGCTGACCGCGCTGTGGGCGCAGATCCTGGCCTGGGACCTGTTCCTCGGCCGCTGGATCTACCTTGACAGCCGCGACCGCGACATCCACCCGGTGCTGATGGGCCCGCTGCTGGTCGGCACCATCCTGTTGTCGCCCATCGCCTTCCCGATCTACCTGGTGCTGCGGGAGTTCGCGCGCCGCGACACGCCGCGGCACCAGGTAGATCGTGGCGTCACAGTGGCATGAGCAGGTGTTTGCGGGGCCCGCGCAGCTCGCGTTTGTCGGCGAGCAGCCGCAGGGCCTTGCGGATCTCCAGACGGGTCGACGACGGTTCGATCACCGCGTCGATGTAGCCGCGTTCGGCGGCGATCCACGGGGTGGCCACGGTGCCGTTGTAGAAGTCGATCATCTGCTGACGCACCTGGCCACGCTGTTCGGCCGGGATGGCGGCCAGTTGACGTCGCTGCGTCAGCCCGACCGCCGCCTCCGCGCCCATCACCGCGATACGGGCGGTGGGCCAGGCCAGATTCACATCGCCGCCGAGTTGCTTGCAGCCCATCACCGCGTATCCGCCGCCGTAGGCCTTGCGCACGACGACCGTGACGATCGGCACGGTCGCCTCCACCACCGCGTAGAAGAACCGACCACCGCGCTTGATGACGCCGATCTTCTCCTCTTCGACCCCCGGCAGCACACCCGGCGTGTCGACGACGAACACCAGCGGCAGTCCGAACGCGTCGCAGAGCCGGATGAAATGGGCGGCCTTGTCCGAACAGCGGGCGTCGATCGCGCCACTGGACACCAGCGGCTGATTGGCGATCACCCCCACGCCGCGACCGTCGACCCGCGCGAAACCGGTGATGAGGTTGCGGGCGGCGCTGTCGCCGACCTCGTGGAAGTCGCCGTCGTCGAAGATGCGTACCAGCACGTCGTACATGTCGTAGCCAGCGCGGTCGGAGTCCGGGATCAGCGCGTCGAGTTCGCGATCGGACTCGGTGATCTCGGGTTCGAGATCGGGGTTCACCACCGGTGCCTCGTCGAAACAGCTCGACGGCATGTAGCTCAGATACGCGCGCGCCCAGTCGAAGGCGGCGCGCTCGTCGGCGGCGACGTGGTGGATATTGCCGTTGCGAGCCTGGTTGAACGCCCCGCCGAGCTCCTCGAGGGTGACCACCTCCCCGGTGGTCTCCCGGATGATCTCGGGACCGGTGACGAACATGTACGCCGACTCGGTCGCGATCAGCACATCGGTGTTGATCGGTGAATACACCGCGCCCGCGGCACATTTGCCGAGCATGATCGACACCTGCGGCACCAGGCCCGACAGCCGCAACTGACGGCGGCTCATGGTCGCGTACCAGGCCAGCGAGGTCACCGCGTCCTGCACGCGCGCGCCGCCGGAATCGTTGATCGCGATGAACGGGCACTGCACGTCGGCGGCGCGGTCCATGGCCATGGCGACCTTGCGGCCGAACATCTCGCCGACCGACCCGCCGTAGACGGTCTGGTCGTGGGCGATCACCACCACGGGACGCCCGTCGACGGTGCCGTGCCCGGTGACCACACCGTCGCCGTAGAGGCCATCGCCCGGCTGCCGCACCAGAGCGCCTATCTCGACGAAACTTCCCCTGTCCAACAGCATGTCGATGCGTTCACGCGGACTCGGTATCCCCTTGGCCGCCCGCTTGGCGATGCCCGCGTCCCCCGCCGGTTCTCGCGCCGCCACCAGATTCTGCCGCAGTTCCCGCAGCTTGCCCGCGGTTGTCGACTGCCCCATGTCGCGCCCTTCCTGTCGTGGTCGAGCTCTCCTTCATCAGTGTGGTGCGAGCCTAACGCCGCCGTCACACGGGTGGAGCGGGCGGCGTCAGGTGTCGGTTCGCAGTGCGATGCGCAGCTGACCGAGCAGCACTTTCGCCGCCGGAGTGAGCCGACGATCGCCCCGCCAGGCCAGTGCCAACCTGCCTCGGATGGCGGGTTCGACGATCGGGAGCACCCGAACCCCGAATCGGGCGGCCTCCTCGGGCGCGAGCGCGGGCACCACCGCCGTGCCGAGGCCGCGCGCGGCGAGCTCGAGCAGCAGTGGGGGAGCAGCCGCCTCGAAGGCGACCTCCGGGGTGAAACCCGCTGCGGCGCAGGAGCGTTCGAAGATTCCTCGCAGGCCGGTGCCGCGGGGCAGGCAGATGAGGCGTCGACCGGTCAGCGCCCGCAGGGTGATGGTGTCCTCGGGTTCATCGGCCGCGGCGGCGACAGCGGCAACCACGGGTGTCTCGAGCACCACGTCGGTGGCGATGCCGGGGGTCAGCTCGGCGCCGGTGAGGCCGACCAGGGCGATGTCGAGGTCGTCGTGGTCGAGCGCGGCGAGCATCCGCTCGGAGGTGTCCTCGGTGAGGCTGATCGCCACACCGGGGTGGTCGTCGTGGAAGGCGGCGAGGACAGCCGCGATGTCGAACTCGTCGGCCGCCGCACCGGAGATCGCGCCGAACCGCACCCGGCCGCGCAGCAGCCCGCTGAATTCCTGCACGGTCTCGTCGATGCGGTCGGCGGCGGCGAGCGCCGCGCGGGCATGCTCGAGCACCGCCCGGCCGACCTCGGTCGGCGTGACGGCCCGGGCGCCGCGTTCGAGCAGTCGCTGGCCCAGTTCGCGTTCGAGCTGTTTGACCTGCGCGCTCAGACCGGGCTGGCTCAGGTGCAGACGCTGTGCCGCGCGCGTGAAGCCGCCTTCGTCCACAACGGTCACGAAGTACCGCAGCTGCCGCAGTTCCATAACTACCGATTATAGGTTCGAGAGAAACTATCTGTTGGGCTTATTGTACGACCGTGGGCAGAGTGAAGTCATGACTGAAATCCCCACTTTCACCGGACCCGTCTTCACCCCCGAGGACGCCGGATACCAGCAGGAGATCGCCGGGTTCCAGACCGCCTACACCCACCGGCCCGCCCTGGTCGCGGGCGCCGTCCATGTCGAGGATGTGCGCGCGGCCGTGGAATACGCCGCGCGGCACCGGCTGCCGGTCGCCGTGCAGGCCACCGGGCACGGCCTGTCGGTCGCCGTCGACGGTGGTGTGCTCGTGACAACCGGCCGGATGACGGCGATCACGATCGACCCGGACGGGCGCACCGCCCGGGTCGGCGCGGGGGTACGAGCCGGGGCACTGGTCGAGGCCGCCGCGGCGCACGGATCGGCACCACTCAACGGGTCCTCGCCGTCGGTGGGCGTGGTCGGTTACGTGCTCGGTGGGGGTCTCGGGCTGCTCGGCCGCCAATTCGGTTATGCCGCGGACC
Organism: Nocardia caishijiensis NBRC 108228; assembly: GCF_001612825.1. Classification (GTDB taxonomy): domain Bacteria; phylum Actinomycetota; class Actinomycetes; order Mycobacteriales; family Mycobacteriaceae; genus Nocardia; species Nocardia caishijiensis. The sequence continues at coordinate 15,269 of NZ_BDBE01000048.1, forward strand.
ATGTGCGTTCGATCGAGATCGTCACCGCCGACGGCCGGATCCGCACCCTCGGCCCCGCCGACGAACTGTTCCCGGCGGTGCTCGGCACCGGCGGCAATTTCGGTGTGGTGACCGCTCTCGAACTCGACCTCGTGCCGGTGACCGAGATCTACGGCGGCCAACTGGTTTTCGACACCCCGCTGGTCGACGAGGTGCTCGACACGTGGCGGCGGTGGAGTGCCACCGTGCCCGAGGAACTCACCTCGACCGTGGCCGTGCTGACCTTCCCGGACATCCCGCCCGTCCCGCAACCGTTGCGTGGCAGGCACGTCGCCTCGATCCGGGTGGCCACCACGCTGCCCGCCGCGCGGGCCGAACTCCTGGTCGCCCCGTTGCGCGCCATCGGCGACCGTCTCCGCGACGACCTGCGCGTCATGCCCTACACCGAATCGCACACCGTGCACAGCGATCCCGACTTCCCGCATGCTTACGCCGCGACCAACGCGCTGCTCGCCGACCTCACCCCCGAGGCGCTGGCCGCTCTGCGGGCACAGACCGCGCCCGGCGGACCGGTCGACGCGGTGGTCGACATCCGGCATCTCGGTGGCGCCCTGCGGCGCGGGAATGCCTCGGTCGGTCATCGCGACGCCGAGTACATCGTGCGTGTCATCACCGACGCGGGCGTCGGCGACGCCCTCCCCGAAGCGCTCGACATCGTGCGCGCAGCCCTGGCCCCGTGGACGATCGGCCACAGCCTCAACTTCCTCTACGGCGCGGGTGGCGCGGCCGGACCCGAGCAGACCGCGGCCGGTCACCCCCGCGCCGACTTCGACAGGCTGCGGGCGCTGAAGGCGAAGTACGACCCGCACAACATGTTCCGCGGCACCCGCGTCATCCCGCCCGCGTGACGAGCGTTGCCGACAGCGTCTGTATCCGCTATTGTAATGATATCACTCAGATATCGGAGGATGTCATGGAACTGCGGCCCGCCTTTCGCTTCAACGGATTTGCCGTCCTACTCGGGTGGTTGGTGTCCACTCTGCTGTTCGGCGCCCTCGCGGTGCTGTCGTTGATCTCGGTGTCCAAGCACGACGGCGGCGCACTCGCCTGGGCCGGCGCGGTGCTCGGCGTGCTCGGCGTGGTGGTCGTCGCGGCGCTGGCCACCGGGCTGATCGTGGTCGATCCCAACGAGGCCAAGGTCGTCACCTTCTTCGGCCGCTACATCGGCTCGGTCAGCGAACCGGGCTTCTTCTCGGTGGTCCCGCTCAGCGACCGCAAGTCCATCTCGCTGCGGGTGCGTAACTTCGAGACCCAGAAGCTGAAGGTCAACGACGCCGACGGCAATCCCGTCGAGATCGCGGCCGTGGTTGTCTACAAGGTGGTCGACAGCTTCAAGGCCGCCTTCGCGGTCGACGACTACGAGGAGTACGTCGAGACCCAGTCCGAGGCCGCGGTGCGCCACCTCGCGACCACCCACCCCTACGACGCCCACGACGACTCGCGCACCAGCCTGCGCGACGGCGCCGAGGTGGCCGAGGAGCTCACCGTCGAACTGCGCGAACGTACTCTCACCGCCGGTATCGAGGTGATCGAGGCCCGTATCACCCACCTGGCCTACGCACCCGAGATCGCGCAGGCGATGCTGGTCCGTCAGCAGGCCGCACAGGTGGTCGCCGCCCGCACCCAGATCGTCGAGGGCGCCGTCGGTATGGTCGCCCTCGCGCTCGACCGGCTCGCCGAAGAGGGCACGGTCGAACTCGACGAGGAACGCAAGGCCAACATGGTCTCCAACCTCCTCGTCGTCCTCTGTGGCGACCGCGCCACCCAACCGGTCGTGAACGCCGGATCGCTCTACTGAGGCAGGTCATGACCGCGCCGAAGAAAGAACCCAAGAAGGTTCTGCTGCGGCTCGACCCGGCCGTCCACGAGGCCATCGCCAAGTGGGCGGCCGACGACCTGCGCAGCGTCAACTCCCAGATCGAATACGCCCTACGCCTGGCCCTCGACCAGGTCGGCCGAAAACCCAAGCGCGAGTGAACTACTCGCCCAGATACCCGGAGAACCGGCCACCGAGCCTGTCACGATCCGACGTAGTACCAGCCCTCGCCGAGGATTTCGAAGCAGTCGGAGAAGCGTGTCTGCGGAAAGTCCAGAGCATCCATCCGTCTGATGGATTCGCAGCCGTACTTCGTCGAATAGGGCCCCCATGTTCCTGCGCCGGGGGCAGCGGTCGCGGTGCTGCTCGACGCGATGGCGCCAGCGGTGAGCGCCAGGGCCGCGACGACGATGTTGACTCGTGTGTTTCTCATGAGTTGCTCCTGAACCGTATGAACCAACCGGAAACCCGCAATATGGGGCCAGTAGGAGTGATGCGCCGCAACGTCGATTCGGTTCACGAGTCGAGTCGGGCGAGTGTGGCCGTGTCGGCGGCGCCTCGCAGCGGGTGTTCGTCGACCTCGATTTCGACGGCCGGAATGCCGCCGAGGCGTTCGGCGCCGGGCTGGCGACGGCATCCGCCACCCCGCGACCGGGCGATGGTGATCGATCACCAAGCGTGGCTCGTCGACTTTGGTCGAAGAGCGCGTATTCGCCTGATCGACGCGCCGGACAACCCAGGGCGGCAACCGAACTCGAAACCGCCGGTAAATTGATCCGGTGCCCATCTCGTTCGACATTCCTGGAATGCAACAGTTGGACGACACGACCTGGGGGAATCCGGCCACTCGTGATGTCGTCGCGCTGAACTACGTCGACGGTGCGCCGGATCTGCCCGCGCGGCTCGACGATCTGAAGCGGTTGCGTAAGCGGCTGGCCGAGCACCACGCCCGCACGGGCTGCCTGATCGAGGCGTTCGTGGTGTGGGTCGACCAACTGCCCGCGCTGCTGCGCGTCGAGAAGACGCGGACTCCGGGCCCGCACGGTGAGCTGGTGTTCGCCGCGTCGATCGTGGTGCCGAAGGACCGGTGCTCGGCGGTGTTCCAGATCATCTGCCCGGAGACCGGCCCGCCGGGCGCGCGGGAACGGACGGTCGGCAGCCGCTTCCGCCGCGACGAGATGTGCCCGCCCCACCCGTACGCGCCCGGCCTGCGCGGACAACTGCCCTACCTGCTGTCCGACGACGTCCGCTTCGATGCCGAATTCCCGCACCACGCCCTGACCAGGGCGCGGCGGTGGGTCGCCGAGACCGTGCCGAACGTCGCGGTCGCCCCGTCGTTCGCGGCGCTTCCCGACTTCTAGGCGCGGCCTGGCTTCTCGGTGACGAAGAGGGCGGTGCCGGGGAAGATCTCCCCGCGCAACGGCGACCACTGACCCCACTCGCGGTCGAGCCATTCCGGCCAGTCCGGTTCGACGATGTCGAGCAGGATCAGACCCGCGCCAACGATCTCGCGTACCCGGTCACCGATCGTGCGGTGGTGTTCGACGTAGGTCGGCACCCCGTCGCCGTCGACCTCTACATAGGGCGTCCGGTCGAAATAGGGGATGCGGGCCACCAGCCCCGCCTCACCCGGGTCGTCGGGAAAGATCCAGCGCATCGGATGGTTCACCGAGAACACCCAGCGTCCGCCCGGCTTCAGCACCCGCGCCACCTCGCGCATCACCAGCGCGGAATCGGCGACGAAGGGCACCCCGCCGAACGCCGAACAGGCCAGATCGAAGCTCTCGTCGGCGAACGGCAACGCCTCCGCGCCCGCCTGGACCAGCGGCACCCTCGGTCCGCCCTGTGCCATCGCCGCCACCCCGCGCGCGAGCATACCCATCGACACGTCCAGCCCGATCGGATGCGCGCCCTGACCCGCCAGCCACCGCGAGCACGGCGCCGAACCGCACCCGATCTCGAGCACGGACTTGCCCGTCACGTCCCCGAGGAAGTGCATGTCACCCTCGTGCAGCCCCTCCGGGCACCACACGAACTCGCCGCCAGGTGAGTCGACGCCGAGGAAATCGGCATGGGTCTGGTGGTACTGGTCGGCGTCGGCGTCCCACCAGCGTCTGCTCGCGCGTTCGCTGTCGGCCGAGCCGATCCTGGTTCGGGTGGTCGCCGCGGTTCCCAACAGTGCGTTGGCCTGCGCATGGCGTTCGTCATCGGACACGGCGCCAAGGGTATCGGCGGGAACGGGGGGTGGTTTGCCCGGCTGGAACACCCTCGCGTACGCTGAGGCACGCGAGTGTCTTTCGAGGAAGCGCTGTGTGCCGGGGTAAATGCGCACAGTATCCGATGACGGAGTCGCCCGTGCTGAGTTTGATCAGCGGCAATGTCGGCGGTCCGTGCGATACTTGTTCGGTCCCTCGTCGCCTCGTCGCGGTGATCTCGCAGCGTACCGAAAGTTCCAATGTCCGCAACCGACCACAATCCGTCCGGAGCAAACCCACATATGCCCACCACCGTCACCTCGCCGCAGGTAGCCGTCAACGACATCGGCTCCGCCGAGGATTTCCTCGCCGCCATCGACGCCACGATCAAGTACTTCAACGATGGCGACATCGTCGAGGGAACCATCGTCAAGGTCGATCGTGACGAGGTCCTGCTCGACATCGGTTACAAGACCGAAGGCGTCATCCCCTCCCGCGAACTCTCCATCAAGCACGATGTCGACCCGAACGAGGTCGTTTCCGTGGGCGATGCGGTCGAGGCCCTGGTTCTCACCAAGGAGGACAAGGAAGGCCGCCTGATCCTGTCGAAGAAGCGGGCGCAGTACGAGCGCGCGTGGGGCACGATCGAGGAGCTCAAGGAGAAGGACGAGGCCGTCAAGGGCACCGTCATCGAGGTCGTCAAGGGCGGCCTGATCCTCGACATCGGCCTCCGTGGCTTCCTGCCCGCCTCGCTCGTCGAGATGCGTCGTGTCCGCGACCTCCAGCCGTACGTCGGCAAGGAGATCGAGGCCAAGATCATCGAGCTCGACAAGAACCGCAACAACGTGGTCCTGTCGCGTCGCGCCTGGCTCGAGCAGACCCAGTCCGAGGTCCGCAGCGAGTTCCTGCACCAGCTGCAGAAGGGCCAGGTCCGCAAGGGTGTGGTCTCCTCGATCGTCAACTTCGGTGCCTTCGTGGACCTGGGCGGCGTCGACGGCCTGGTGCACGTCTCCGAGCTGTCCTGGAAGCACATCGACCACCCGTCCGAGGTCGTCGAGGTCGGCAACGAGGTCACCGTCGAGGTTCTCGACGTCGACCTGGACCGCGAGCGCGTCTCCCTGTCGCTCAAGGCCACCCAGGAAGACCCGTGGCGTCAGTTCGCCCGCACCCACGCGATCGGTCAGATCGTGCCGGGCAAGGTCACCAAGCTGGTTCCGTTCGGTGCGTTCGTGCGCGTCGAAGAGGGCATCGAGGGCCTGGTGCACATCTCCGAGCTGGCCGAGCGCCACGTGGAGGTCCCGGACCAGGTCGTGGCCGTCGGCGACGACGCGATGGTCAAGGTCATCGACATCGACCTGGAGCGTCGCCGGATCTCGCTGTCGCTGAAGCAGGCGAACGAGGACTACCACGCCGAGTTCGACCCGTCGAAGTACGGCATGGCCGACAGCTACGACGAAGCGGGCAACTACATCTTCCCCGAGGGCTTCGATCCCGAGACCAACGAATGGCTCGAGGGCTTCGACAAGCAGCGTGAAGAGTGGGAAGGCCGCTACGCCGAGGCCGAGCGTCGCCACAAGATGCACACCGCTCAGATGGAGAAGATGGCTGCCGACGCGGCTGCCGAAGCCGCCGCTGGCGGTCCGGCCGCGGGCAACTACTCCTCCGAGAGCGGCAACGCCACGCAGGCCACCTCCGGCCCGGCCGAGTCCACCGGCGGTTCGCTCGCCAGTGATGCGCAGCTGGCGGCTCTGCGGGAGAAGCTCAGCGGTAACGCCTGAGTGGGCGGCAACGCCTGATTCGGGTAGAGCAATACAGTCGAAGGCCCCGGTCCACACGGCCGGGGCCTTCGGCCTGTTTCCGGCCCCGGTCGATCATGCGGACGTGCACGACAACGAGCCCACCCGTTCGCAACGGGTGGGCTCGTTTGGTCGGTGGGTCAGTTCGCGGCGGCGGGCACCCAGGAGGTGGCGCCCATGCTGGTGCGCTTGCGCATCGCGGCGAAACTGTGTCTGGCGGGCGAGATCAGAGCGGTGAACCAGGACCGGCGGTATTCGGCGAGAGTCGCTGCCACAGCAGGGAATTCAACGCAGTGCACACCGCCGGGCATGCCGAGGCGGTGGCGAGCCGTCCGGTGTTGTGTGGTGCCCATGATCATCCTTCGCTCGCTGGTGAATGGCCTTCTCGCCTGCGCGAAGGTTAGTCGACCCGACGCGCCCGGCCTCGGATTTGCCACCGCCGCACATCGGCGTGTCGGCAACACCTGACCAGCTCCGTGCGGCGGGATGCGAGACTGGGCACATGTTGCGGATCGGCCTCACCGGAGGCATGGGAGCGGGTAAGTCCACAGTGGCGCGGACCATGGTCGAGCTGGGGGCGGTGGTGATCGACTCCGATGCCATCGCCCGCGAGGTCGTCGCGCCGGGAACGCCAGGGCTGGCCGCGCTCGTCGCCGAGTTCGGTGACGCGATCCTGGCCGAGGACGGCAGCCTCGACCGGCCCGCGCTGGCGGCGGTGGCGTTCGCCGACGACACCGCACGCGGCAAGCTCAATGCCATCACCCACCCGCTCGTCGGTGCCCGCACGGCCGAGCTCATCGGCACCGCCCCGGCCGATGCCATCGTGGTGCAAGACATTCCGCTGCTGGTGGAGAACGGTCTCGCCCCGCTCATGCAGTTGGTGGTCGTGGTCGGTGCCGATGTCGAGACCCGGCTGCGGCGGCTGGTCGAACAGCGCGGTGTCGCCGAGGCCGACGCATCGGCCAGGATCGCCGCGCAGGCCACCGACGAGCAGCGCCACGCGGTGGCCGACGTGTGGCTGGACAACAACGGCGCCCCCGGCGTGGTCGAGGAGCAGGTGCGGGCGCTGTGGGAACGGAGGCTCGTGCCGTTCGAACGCAACCAGCGCGAGGGAGTGCGGGCCCGCGCGGAGTACCGACTGGTGCCGCACGATCCGGAATGGGGCGCGCAGGCACGCCGGATCATCGCCCGGCTGCACCTGGTGTGCGGTGCGGCGGCGGTGCGCATCGACCACGTCGGTTCCACGGCGGTGAGCGGGCTGCCCGCCAAGGACCTCATCGACATCCAGGTGACCGTGGCCGACCTGGAAACCGCTGACGCACTGGCGGATTCGCTGGCCACCGCCGGATTCCCGCGCGCGGTCGGCATCGCACACGACAACCCGAAGCCGACGCCGGAGGATCCCGAGGGGGCCGACGTCCAGCGATGGGCAAAACGCCTGCACGGCAACGCGGATCCCGGCCGACCGGCGAATATCCATCTGCGCGTGCAGGATTCACCCGGTCAGCGTCTCGCGCTCGACTTCCGCGACTGGTTGCGTGCGGAGGAGGGCGTGCGGACGGAGTACCTGGAGATCAAGCGGACGGCCGAACAGGCGGCGTCGGGAAAGTCGGGCGAGGCCGCGGGCGATGCCTACTACGCGGTGAAGGAACCGTGGTTCGACGTGGTCTATCCCCGGGTCTGCGAGTGGGCCCGCGCCCGCGCGTGAACCGGCTCGGCATCTGTTAAACATCAATGTTTCAAAAACTGTCCGCAGCGGACGGGACGCTGGTTACATTGTGGCGAGTCACTACCGGGTGACTCGATTCACAGGGAAGTTGTAGCGCGTATGACAACACATCACCGTCTCGGCCGTGCGGGCTTCGGCATCACCGCGTTCGGCGCCGTTGCCGCCACCATCGTGCTGGCCGCCCCGCAGGCCTCGGCCTGGGTGGGCAACCTCAGCGTCGCGGGCTCCGACCACAAGGTCGGGTGCAGCTACAAGCTGACGGCCAGCGTCGAGGTGGACAGGCTGACCTCGGTGAAGTTCACCGACAACGGTCGAGACATCGGCACCGTCTCGCCGTCGCTGCTCTCCGGCACGGTGAGCATGACCTGGAAGCCGACCACGACGGGTCAGCACAAACTCGAGGCCAGGCAGCTGCTCATCAGTGACTCCATCACCGTCACCGTCGGTGAGGCCGCCGCGACCGGCAGCGCGGGCTGTGGTGGCGGGCTCGGTGACCTGCTCGGCAGCGGTTCGGCAGGCTGATCGACAGCGTGAACCGCCCGCGACCGGACCGGTCGCGGGCGGTTTCGTCGTTTCAGCGCCAGGTCAGGGTCATGTCGACGGTGGCGAGCCAGTCCTCGAGGCAGTACCCGTGCGCGGCGATGCCGTCGACCGCGGCGACGGCGTGTTCGATCGCCGCCTGGGCCTGTCCGGCGTCGAGCAGGCCGTCGGTGCGGGCGACGAGCAGTTCATCGACATCGACCAGGCGCACGTCGCGCCCGGTCCGGACCAGCAGGTCCAGGTAGTGGTCCACCGAGCGCCACAGGGTCGGTGACTCCCTGGTGAAGACGCCGACGTCGACGTACACGTCCTGCCACTGCTCGACCCCGGGGTTGTACCAGAGCTTGGACGCGCGCAGCGACAGGCTGGGCAGCAGCCACGACTCGAGGTAGTGGAAGCTGGCGTGGTCGGAGTGCCGTCCCATGTACAGGCCCCACGGCTCCTCCCGGTAGACCTCGACCGGTCGTACGAACCCCTTCGGATCGGTATTGGTCTTGGCCGCGAGATCGAAGAGCTCGATCTTGGGCGGGTGCACGTGCACGGTCGAGGCCTGGGTCATGTGCGCAGAATCTACCGGCACGCGGGGCCGCGCGCCGGTCGCTTTTCCGTCGCGGGGAATCTGTCGGTGGGTGCGCCTAACCTGTGTGCATGGCATTCGCAACCGAGATCCCGACCGAAGGGTACGAAGAGCGGGGGCACCCGCTCGCGCATTCGGAGCATCGCCCGGTCGGTGAGATCGAGCGCAAGGGTGGCCGCTTCGAGGTGGTCAGCCCGCATCGACCGGCAGGCGATCAGCCCGCCGCCATCGCCGAGCTGGAACGGCGCATCACGGCGGGGGAGAAGGACGTCGTGCTGCTCGGTGCCACCGGTACCGGTAAGTCGGCGACCACCGCGTGGCTGATCGAGAAGCTGCAGCGGCCCACCCTGATGCTCGCGCCGAACAAGACCCTGGCGGCCCAGCTGGCCAACGAACTGCGGGAGATGTTGCCGCACAACGCGGTCGAGTACTTCGTCTCGTACTACGACTACTACCAGCCCGAGGCCTACATCGCCCAGACCGACACCTACATCGAGAAGGACAGCTCGATCAACGACGACGTCGAGCGGCTGCGGCACTCGGCCACCTCGAGCCTGCTGTCGCGGCGCGATGTCGTCGTGGTCGCGTCGGTGTCGTGCATCTACGGTCTCGGTACGCCGCAGTCCTATCTGGACCGCTCGGTGCAGCTCGAGGTGGGCGGCGAGATCGACCGCGACGCGCTGCTGCGGCTGCTGGTCGACGTGCAGTACACGCGCAACGACATGGCCTTCACCCGCGGATCGTTCCGCGTGCGCGGCGACACCGTCGAGATCATCCCCTCCTACGAGGAGCTCGCGGTGCGTATCGAGTTCTTCGGCGACGAGATCGAGGCGCTGTACTACCTGCATCCGCTCACCGGCGACGTCGTCCGCCAGGTCGACTCACTGCGCATCTTCCCCGCCACCCACTACGTGGCGGGCCCCGAGCGCATGGAGAAGGCCGTCGCCGCCATCGAGGAGGAACTGGCCGCCCGGCTGGCTGAGCTCGAAGGCCAGGGCAAACTGCTGGAGGCGCAGCGCCTGCGCATGCGCACCGAATACGACCTGGAGATGATCCGTCAGGTCGGCTTCTGTTCGGGCATCGAGAACTACTCGCGCCACATCGACGGCCGTCCGGCCGGGTCGGCACCGGCCACCCTGCTCGACTACTTCCCCGACGACTTCCTACTGGTCATCGACGAATCCCATGTCACCGTCCCGCAGATCGGCGGCATGTACGAGGGCGACATGTCGCGCAAGCGCAACCTCGTCGAGTTCGGCTTCCGGCTGCCCTCGGCGGTCGACAATCGCCCGCTCACCTGGGAGGAGTTCGCCGACCGGATCGGGCAGGCGGTCTATCTGTCGGCCACGCCCGGTCCGTACGAACTCGGCCAGGTCGGCGGTGAGGTCGTCGAACAGGTCATCCGGCCCACCGGTCTCGTCGACCCGCAGGTGGTGGTGAAGCCGACCAAGGGCCAGATCGACGACCTGGTGCACGAGATCCGGGAGCGCACCGAGCGTGACGAGCGCGTACTCGTCACCACGCTCACCAAGAAGATGGCCGAGGACCTCACCGACTACCTGCTCGGTCTCGGCGTTCGGGTGCGGTACCTGCATTCGGAGATCGACACCCTGCGCCGCGTGGAGCTGCTGCGCCAGCTACGCCTGGGCGAATACGACGTGCTCGTCGGCATCAACCTACTGCGTGAGGGCCTCGACCTGCCCGAGGTGTCGCTGGTGGCGATCCTCGACGCCGACAAGGAAGGCTTCCTGCGGTCGAGCACCAGCCTCATCCAGACCATCGGCCGTGCGGCCCGCAACGTGTCCGGCGAAGTGCACATGTACGCCGACAAGATCACCGACTCGATGCGGCACGCCATCGATGAGACCGATCGCCGCCGCGCCAAGCAGATCGCCTACAACGAGGCCAACGGCATCGACCCGCAGCCGCTGCGCAAGAAGATCGCCGACATCCTCGACCAGGTGTATCTCGAGGCAGGCGACGAGGTGGCCGTCGGCGGTTCCGGTCGAAACGTCAGCCGTGGCAGGCGTGCGCAGGGTGAGCCCGGTCGCGCGGTGAGCGCGGGCATCTACGCCGAACGCGACGTGAAGTCCATGCCGCGCGCCGAACTGGCCGACCTGGTCGCCTCGCTCACCGACCAGATGATGAACGCGGCCCGTGAACTGCAGTTCGAGCTGGCGGGACGCTTACGCGACGAGATCGCGGACCTGAAGAAGGAGCTGCGCGGCATGGACGCGGCGGGACTGAGCTGAATATGCCGACCCGGCGACGGGCTGTCGGCCTCCGCACGCCCAGGGAGCGGTCCAGCTCGAACGGCCACCGCACGTTCGGGGAGCCGGGTAGGTCGACCGTCCGCCGCCCGTCGGCTCATCGAGGTGGCTCGGATGGCCGCCGCCCGTCTGCGGATCGCGGTAGCACCACTTGCCTCGACACTTCCGGGGACCGATGCGGTGCCGACGGCGTTCCGCCGCCTCGCTCCTCGGACGTGACAGGCACGCGGCCGGAAATCCCGTGCCGTCGGCTGTTATTCGGACTGAGTAGCCATCCAGTCGGCGATGCGGCGGTCGGCCTCCTCTCGGGAGACGTTCTCGACACGGGTCATCACCGCCCAGCGGTGGCCGAAGGGGTCGATGATCACGCCGTAGCGGTCCCCGGTGACGAAAGTCTGGGTTTCCTCGACGACTCGGGCGCCCCGGTCGACAGCGCGTTCGACGGCGTCGTCGACGTCGGGGCAGTAGTGCACGATCGAGGTGTGCACCCAGTCCTGCGGTGCGCGAACGCTCCCGTCGGCCAGTGGGATTCCGAGCTGCAGGGTGGAATCGCCGATGAGCAGTTCGGCGTGCACGGCCTGCCCGTCGGGTCCGTCGGCACGGCTGAGCAGCGTCGCGCCGAAGACCTCGGTGTAGAAGTCGATGGCCTTGTCGCCGTCGGCGACGGCGAGGAAGCAGGTGATGGAGTGGTAGCCCTCGGGGATGGGCGCGACCGATTCGTTCATGGCGTCGATCCTGCTCACCGTGGGTCCGCCGGTCTTGTAGGAACGCGACACCGCCGATGAACACCGACCTCGACGACGCGAAAGGCATTCTGCTGCCCCAGGAGCAGGCCAGGCACCGCTCCCTGCGTCGATTCCCGGTCGGGCCCGCGCTCGCCGACTTCGCCGACCGGTACTGGGTGGTGCGCTGGGATCTGCGCGGGCGGCCCGCCTTCCGCGCCGAGGTGCTGTCGTTCCCGTGTGTGAATCTCACCTTCGAACGCAGCAGCACCCGCACCGGCGGATTCGTCAACGGGGTGTGCACCGCCAAGTACGTGCGTGATCTCGACGGCGAGGGTGAGACGTTCGGAATCCGCTTCCGGCCCGGCGGTTTCGGTGCCTTCACCGGGTGCGATGTCGGGGCGTTGCGCGACGGTTCAGCGCCGCTCACCGAGGTGCTGCCCGACGCGGCGGGGCTGGCCGAGCGGGTACTGGCCGAGGCGTCCGACGAGAACCGGGTCGAGATCATCGAGGAATTCTTCGGCGGTCGTGGCCGCGCCGACGACCCGCGGTTCGCGCTGGTGTCGCGGATCGTGGCAGCGATGGCGCGGGATCCGGAGCTCACGCGCGTGGACCAGGTCACCGAACGGTTCGCGGTGCCGGTGCGCACCCTGCAGCGGTTGTTCCGCCGCTATGTGGGTGCCGGACCGAAATGGGTGCTGTGCCGGTTCCGGTTGCAGGACGCCGCCGATCTGCTCGCCCACTCGGACCCGGATCTGGCCGAGTTGGCCACCGACCTGGGCTATTTCGATCAGGCGCATTTCAGCCGGGAATTCACCGCGCAGATCGGGATGCCGCCCGGCGAATACGCGCGCCGCGCCCGCGCGATCGAGGCGGCTGCCGCGTCGCTGTGAACGGGTGCGGTGCGGCCGGTGTTGTGACGAAAATCCCAGGCCCGCAGCGGCGTTGATTGTGTTGTGATCTGCCACAATTTCGTCGGCTCGGCGTTCGATCGGCGCAGGTGAATGCCGACACCACCGCCGATAAACCGGCAGCGCCGCACAAAGTGAGTCGAACTCGCGGTGTGATCTGTTGCGAATTGTCGATAAATCGGCGCGTTGTGGCGTTATGGTCGACGCAATTGCCGCGCCGATGCTCGATTCCCGGGTCGTTCGGCGCTGCACCGACCAAGTTGGAGGAGAGATGACCGCCTACCGGACCATTGTCGTCGGTACTGATGGCTCGGATTCGTCGTACGTCGCGGTGGAGAAGGCCGCGGCGCTCGCCGCCGACGCGGACGCGACCCTCGTGCTGGCCTGCGCCTACTTCCCGACCGACGACCGCGACGTCGCCGCCGCGGCCGATGTGCTCAAGGACGAGGCCTACCAGGTCCGCGGCTCGGCGCCGACCAACGAGATCCTGCACGTCGCCCGCGAGAAGGCGGTGGCCGCCGGTGCGAAGAACGTCGTGGAGCGCGCCATCGTCGGCGAGCCGGTCGACTCCCTGCTGGAGCTGATCAAGGAGACCAAGGCCGACCTGCTCGTCGTCGGTAACCGTGGCCTCAACACCCTCACCGGCCGCCTGCTCGGTTCCGTCCCGTCGGACGTGGCCCGCAAGTCCCGCTCGGACGTCCTGATCGTCCACACGGTTCGCTGAGGTTCCGCCTCTCCGGGAATTCAGGCCAAGGGGTACCCGCGTCGGCGGCAAGACCGAAGTGGTGGGTCACGGTAGCCTGTGCCCGGTGAGTCACCCCATGTTCCTGTTGGATCATGGGATGACTCGAGAACGTGGCGTCGCACCTGGTGCGACGCCACGTTCTGTTATGCGAAGTGTGTGGCGAGGCTTTCCGGTAGGTCTTCGGTGTGCACGATCGCCAGCCGTTGAGTGGCGCGGGTGAGGGCGACGTAGAGGTCGTTGAGGCCGCGGGGGGATTCCTTCACGATGGCGCGTGGTTCGACCAGGTAGACGCGGTCGAACTCGAGGCCCTTGGCGTCGTGGACCGTCAGGACCTGTACCGATTCGCCTGCTAGAGAGGATAATTCGGGAACAAGGGTGGCGGGGGCGAGGACGGCGGCGGTGCCGGGGGCCTGCTCGGTGGCGATCAGGCGGGCGAGTTCGTCGTTCACCTGGGCGGGCGAAACACGATGGGCGCGAGGGGGATTGCCGGTTTCGCGGACCGAGCGCGGCGCCTGGGCGGTCGGGTCGATGGCGGCCAGGACATCAGCGGCCACGGCCATGATCTCGGCGGGGGTGCGGTAGTTGACCGTGAGCTCGGTGAGCTTCCAGCGTTTGGCCACATAGGGTTCAAGCACCCGCTGCCACGACGACGCGCCCGCCGGATCACCGGTCTGCGCAACGTCACCCACGACGGTGACCCAGCGATTCGGGATGCGGCGCATTACCATCCGCCATGCCATCTCCGACAGTTCCTGCGCCTCGTCGACGATCACGTGCCCGTAGGTCCAGGTGCGGTCGCCCGCGGCCCGCTCGGCGGTGGTCTGCCGATTGCCGAACTCCTGGCGCTGGGCCAGCTGGGAGGCGTCGATCAGGTCGTAGGCCATGAGGATCTCGGGGTCGAGTTCGTCCTCGATGTCCTGGGGCGCGGAACCGGTGAGGATGTCGAGGGCGTCCTGGGCCTCGGCCAGCTGGGCGCGCCACCGGCGGCGGGACCGTTCGCGTTCCTCGGTGTCGTCCACGCCGAGCAGCTCGGCGAGTTCGTCGAGCAGCGGTGCGTCGGCGGCCGAGAACGTGCCGTCGTCGGAGCGGACGAGTTCGGCGCGGTCCTCGACGCTCAGCGACTTGGCCGCGCGGTCGAGCCGCGCCGGGTCGGCGAGCAGATCGGCGAGGACCTCCTGCGGGGAGAGCACCGGCCACAGGGCGCTGATCGCGGCCTGTACCTGCGGGTCGGCGCGCATCTCGTCGCCGATCTCGCTCAGATCGGCCGAGCTGAGCAGGCTGGTGCCGCCGGACAGATCGGCGCCCATCGTCGCGGCCAGCTGATCGGTGAGCGCGTCGATCACCGACGCGGCGAAGATCGGCCTGGCCAGATTGTGCGGACGGCGCGAAGAGCGGGCCCGGCCCCGCGCACGGGTGGCGATCTTGCGATCCAGCAGCACCGGGTAGCCGTCGAAGGTGAGCCGCACCGGCTCGGCGGGCACCTCCTGTCGGTCGCGCACCGCCTGCTTGAGCACCTCGAGCATGTCGAGCGAACCCTTGATCTCGCCCGCGCGCAACGAATCCTCGCGGACCGCCTTCACGCCGGGATACAGGTCACCGATGGTCGACAGCAGCACACCGGTCTCACCGAGCGAGGGCAGCACCTGCCCGATGTAGTCGAGGAAGGTGGCGTTCGGGCCGATGATGAGCACACCGCTCTTGGCCAGCTGCTGACGGAAGGTGTAGAGCAGGTAGGCGGCCCGGTGCAGCGCCACCGCTGTCTTGCCGGTGCCAGGGCCACCCTGCACCACGAGCACACTCTTGTGCTCGGAGCGGATGATCGCGTCCTGTTCGCTCTGGATCGTCTCGACGATGTCGTTCATGTGGCCGGTGCGGGCCGCGTTCAGTGCCGCGAGCAGGGCACTCTCGCCGCCCACGCCGTCGTCGGTGCCAACCGCGCCGTCGCGTTCGGCCGCGCGCAGGTCGAGGTATTCGTCGTTGATCGCGGTGACCGTGCGATTGCGCGACCGGATGTGCCGACGGCGGACCACGTCCTCGGGGTTGGCGGTGGTCGCCAGGTAGAACGGTCGCGCCAGGGGAGCGCGCCAGTCCAGCAGCAGCGGCTCGTAGTCGTTGTCCTCGTCGAGGATGCCGAGGCGGCCGATGTAGCGGGCGGCGTCCTCGGTGGCGTCCAGGTCGATGCGGCCGAAGCACAGACCGTGCTCGGCGGCGTCGTATTTGGCCAGGTCCTCGCTGTAGAGCGCGGTGAACGACTCACGTTCGCTGCGGGCCTGCGGGGTCCCGCCCGCTTCCAGCAGGACGGTCTTGAGCCGGTTCTGCGCGTAGTCGCGCATGGCGTCGAGGCGGTCGTAGAGCACCGTGAGGTACTGCTGTTCCTGTTCGATCTCGCGGCCGCGCTCGCCCTGGTCGGTGCTGGCGCGGTCGTCGGCGAGGCGGTCGGGCAAAACAGGACTCCTTTGTCACCGCGATGAGAACAGAGTTGTCGAGTCTACTTGTCCCCGGACGGCAGCGCGCCCGTCGCGGGGAAGACGTCGTCACCGATCACCGGCGTGAAGTGCTCGACCACCGGGAACGGCTCGTAGAAGTGATGCAACAGCGCGCGCCAGCGCTGGTATTCCGGCGACCCGCGAAATCCCTCGGTGTGATCGCTCAACCGCTCCCAGCGCACCAGCAGCAGATAGGTGTCGGGCCGCTCCACGCACCGCGACAACGACAGACCACCGAAGCCGGGCATTCCGGCGACGATCGGATACGCCTGCGCGAAGGCCGCCTCGAAGGCGGCGGCGGAACCGGGGCGGACGGGCAGCAGAGCGTGTTCGACGATCACGCCGACCAGTGTGTCAGGACGCGTGCGTGGTGTGGTTGCGGCGGCCGGAGGGCTTGTCCCGATACATGGCGAGGTCGGCGTCGTGCAGCACCGCCTCGGGGGTGCGGCCCTCGTGCGGGCCGAGTTCGGTGACGCCGATCGAGGCGCTCACCTCTAGCCGGTGCCCGCTCGCGATGATCGGCTCGGCCATGGTGACGCGCAGCCGTTCGATCAGGCGCGGTAGATCGGCGCGCTGTGGGTGACCGGCGAGCAGCACGAGGAATTCGTCCCCGCCGAGTCTGCCGACCACGTCCTCGGCCCGCAGGGCCCGTTGCAGCCGCTGGGCCACGATCTGTAGGACGGTGTCGCCGATGGCGTGCCCGAGGGTGTCGTTGATCGCCTTGAACCCGTCGAGGTCGATGAACAGCACGGTGGTGACCAGGGCGCCGCCCTCGTCGGCCAGCGCCGCCGACAACTGCGACAGGATCAACGACCGATTCGCCAGCCCGGTGAGCGCGTCGTGGGTGGCCTGGTACTCGAGCTGCATCTTGCTGGCCCGGTACTCGGTGACATCGGCGAACGACGACACCCCCGCCGAGTCCGGGCTGTCCGGATTGAGCAGGCGGCAGTTGCACGAAAGCCACACCTGCTGACCGTCCGCGCGGCGCACGCCGAAGACGAATCGGGTGACCGCTTCTCCCGTGGTCAGCGTGTGCGCCATCGGGTGTCTGCTGACGGGCAGGGGCTGACCCGCCCAGTCGATCATCGTCACCGGCAACTCGTTGAAATGCAGACCGAGGATCGGCGCGGAGTCCGCGATGCCGAGGATGCGTCGGCCCGCCGGGTTGATCGATTCGAGCCTGCCGCGCCGGTCGACGACGAGCACACCCTCCTCGAGCTGGGAGACCACCGTGGTGAAGTACGCCTCGGCCTGCCGCGCGGACGCCTCGGCGGCCCGCTGGGCGGTCAGATCGTGCACCACCACCTGATAGGCCAGCGCGCCCTGCCAGGCGGTGAGCACCGATACCGTCTGCACCGGAACTGTCCGGCCGTCGACGCGCAACAGCTCCATGTCGGTCGGCGGCGAGGCCGAACCTTCGGCGGTGAGCTGGGCGATGCGGTCGAGCATCGGCGCGACGGAGTCGGGGTGCACGAAACGGGTGATCCGCAGGCCGAGCAGATCCTCGGCGGTGCGCGCGCCGAGCAGCCGCACCATCGCCGGATTGACGTAGACGATGAGGCCCGCCTCGTGCACGCAGATGGCGTCGGGCGTGTGCTCGACCAGCGAGCGGTACCGCTGGGCGAGCAGCTCGGCGTTCGCCGCGTCGGTATTGGGTTGTCCCATTGCGGTACCCCCGATCTCGGCCTGGTCTACGGATGACGCACCGGACTATCGTGGTGACCCTCGACGAGATCCGCGAGGAGCGACGTGAAACCGGAAGAACGTCCCGGCGGCATGGCCCACCGACTCGATTCTATGTCCATCGGTGGTATCGGTGTGGTCTCCGGTTACGGCTGGGGCCGTGAACAAATGTTGCAGGGGGTGCTGGGGGGAAAACCGGCCGCCGGTCTGTATCCGGGTTACGGGCCGGGACGTGACGAGCACGCCTGGGTCGGCCGGATTCCCGATGGCGGTGACCCGGCGCACGGTCGCGGATTGTTCGGGCGTGCCGTGGTCGCGGCGGCCGCCGAGGCGGTGGCCGACGCCCGCTCACGTGGCTGGTGTGACACCGGCCGCACGGTCGGCCTGGTGCACGCCGTCACCCTCGGCGACGTCGCCGACTGGCGCGATTTCTACCTGTGCGACGACGGTCACCGCCGCTCCCGCGACTACCTGCCGATGCTGCCCTCGACCCCCATCTCGGTGGTGATGCAGCAGTACGGTTTCCACGGGCCCGCCATGAACGTCTCGGCGGCGTGCAGTTCGGGCAATGTGGCCGTGCTCACGGCGCGCCAGTGGCGGGACGCGGGCCTGGTCGACGACGTGCTGTGCGTGAGCACCGACCTGTCGGCCACCCCGGAGATGCTCGAGCATTTCGTCGGGATGGGCGCGGCCGTGTCCGACGTCGACCCGTTCACCGCGTGTCGACCGTTCCAGGAGGACAGCCTCGGCTTCATCATGGCCGAGGCGTCGGTCGCGATGGTGCTCACCGACGCGGTGGATCGGCCCTACGCGCGGGTGCTCGGTGGTGCCATGAACAACGACGCCTACCATGTGGTCTCGGTGGAGCCTTCGCACGCTCAGTTCCTCGAATGCGTTCGAAAAGCATTGCGGGACAGTGGAGTCGATGCGGACAAGGTGAACTATGTGAACGCGCACGGTACCGGTACCCGTCAGTGCGACGCCGCCGAACGTGACGTGCTCACCACCGTTTTCGACGACAAACCGGCGATCATCTCGGTCAAGCCGCTCACCGGTCACTGCCAGGGCGCCGCCGCGGCCGTCGAACTCGCGTTGATCGCGCTGTCCTACGACACCGGCGTCGTCGCGTCGGCCCCGGTCGTCGCGCCCGCGCATCCCCGGCTGCTCGACGGGCCGACGCCGATGCGCGGTGGCTTCACCGTGAACCTGTCGATGGGCATGGGTGGCAACAACTCGGCCCTCGTCGTCGGCCCGGCCTGAAGGTCAGTCCTCGCCCGCCTCCGGCCCGCCCGCGAGGGCGAAACCACCGGTGTTCGGTTGGTCCTGCGGGAGCGGAACGGCCCAGCGCAGCCGTGTGCCCGGCATGTCCGGGTGTTCGCCGTCGGCATCGGTCCGCGCCGCGGGCCCGATCCGGAATCGTCCGCCCGCTTCCTGGGCGCGCTGCTCGAGGTTGCGCAACCCGCTGCGGACGACGTGGTTCGGAATGCCCCATCCGTTGTCGCTCACGGTGATCGTCAGGTCGTCGGCCACCTCGATCACGATCGCCACAGTGTCGGCGCCGGAGTGGCGCACCGCGTTGCTCACCGCTTCGCGCACGACGGCTTCGGCGTGATCGGCCAGCTGCGGGTCGAGTACCGACAGCGGACCCGACACCTGAATGGTCGCGCGCATCGCGATGTCGGCGGTCTGGCGGCGGATCGCGAGTTCGAGCCGCTGCTGCAGCCCCTCGCTGTGGCCCGCGCCGCTGGCGTGCAAGTCGAAAATGGAGGTGCGGATCTCCTGGACCACCTCCTGCAGATCCATGATCACCGTCGAAAGGCGCTGGCGCACTTCGGGAACCACGGCTTTGGGCAGGGTGGCCTGCACGGTGAGACCGATCGCGAACAGCCGTTGGATCACATGGTCGTGCAGGTCACGCGCGATCCGGTCGCGGTCGGCGACGATGTCGAGTTCACGCATCCGCCGCTGCGCGTCGGCCAGGCGCACCGCGAGCGCGGCCTGATCGCAGAACGCGGCGGTGAGTTCGAGCATCTCGTCGGAATAGGGTGCGAAACCGGGCGGGCGGATGGTCACCAGCACGCCGAGCGTGGCGTCGGGGGTGCACAGCGGAAGGACCAGAGCCGGTCCGGCGCCGGGCAATTCGGCGACGGGGAAGTCGACGCCGAGGACCACCTTCGACACGTCGTCGAAACGCAAGGGGGTGCGCCTGCTGAAGGCGTCGCCGAGTACCGTGCCCGCGATGGGGACGGTCTGCCAGTCCTGCCCCGCGTCGGGACCGGTCCACTGGGTGACGACCAATTCGGTGATCTCCCCGGGAGATTCGTCGGGGACCGGGACCGAGGCGAGAAACGCCTGGTGCGAACCCGTGAGCCCGCGCGCGTGGTCGACCACGTGGGCGAGCACGCGATCGGACTCCGTGCCCGCCAGGAACTCGGTGGCGATGTCGCGGGTCGCCTCGATCCAGGCCTGTCGGGTGCGCGCCTGCTCGTAGAGCCGGGCATTGTCGACCGCGATGCCCGCCGCCGCGGCCAGCGCGAGGACGAGCACCTCGTCTTCCTCGGTGAACGGTTGCCCGTCGGATTTCTCCGTGAGATAGAGACTGCCGAACACCTCGTCCCGAATGCGCACGGGGACACCGAGAAACGAATGCATCGGCGGATGCCCCGGCGGGAAGCCCACCGACGACTCGTGCTCGGTGAGATCATCGAGCCGCAGCGGCGCCTTCTTCGCGAACACCGCGCCGAGTACACCGTGCCCCGCCGGTAATCGCCCGATCCGGTCCCGGATGTGTTCGGGCATGCCCTCATCGATGAACTGCGCGACCTGCTGTCCGTGCCCTCGGACCGCGAGCGCGCCGTAGCGGGCGTCGACCAGGTTCATCGCCGTGCGGACCATGGTGCGCAGGGTTTCGTCGAGATCCAGGCCAGCGGTGACGGTGAGCATGGCCTCGACCAGGCCGTCCATCCGATCGCGCGAGCCGATCATCACCTCGACGCGGTCGGCCACCTCACCGAGCAGGGCGCGTAAGCGCTGCTGAGAGGCCGTGCGACCCGCCGAATACCGGCCGCTCCGACCGTCATTCGCCATCGCTTCTTCCCGTCGCCGCCCACCTTCGTACCGAGTCGGGAGAAGTCTAGTCCTCGAGGTTGGGGACTTTCGGCCCTTCTACCGCACCGCGCGCAGTGGTGGCATAGGGCAGCGGGGGGACGCCGGATCGAGAAGTGGGGCAAGAGATGTATTCGTTGTCGAGCACCCAGCACTGGACTACCGCCGCCGACCCCGAGCTCGCGGTGACCACCCGTGGCGAGGTACCGGCCCAGGACGTCACCCGCGCGGTGCGTGCCATCACCCGCGTGATGCGGCGCCACCATCTCGACAGTCCCGCCCGGGTGCGCGTCACCGCGCCGCGCGGCAGCGACGAGCCGACCCTCGTGCAGGCCAACATCCGCACCAACGACACCCTCACCCGCGTGCAGGTCACCGGGCCCGGTGGGTTCGCGGTGACCTTCGCCGCCGAACGCCTGGACCGGCAGCTGGCGCGGCGTGCGGGTAAGGAAGCGCGTGGCGCCTGGCCCGACCCGGCGCGTCGTCCGCTGGCGCAGGTCACCGAGACCCGCCCGATCATCCGGCGCAAGGACTGCGCCCTGATGACCGGCACCCCGCTGGAAGCCAGCACCGTCCTGGACGCGATGGACTACGACGCCTACCTGTTCACCGACGCCGACACCGGTGAGGACGCCATCGTCACCTGGGCCGACCCGCACGGCGTGAGCCTGGCTCGCCAGCACCGCACCGTCGCCGCGGGTGGCTCCGCACATCTGCCGCTCACCGCCAGCGCCATGCCGGTGCGGGTGGTGCAGGACGCGGCCCCCGTCTACGCCGAGGACGAGGCGTCGGACGTGCTGTGCCGAGGGGGCTTGCCGTATCTGTTCTTCACCGACAGCCACACCGGCCGAGGCAACCTGCTCTACCGCCGCTACGACGGGGATCTGACCATCGTCGTCCCGTCCTGACGTTCTACGGTTCGCGCAGCTTGGTCGCCAGCACCGCGGCCTGGGTGCGGCGTTCCACACCGAGTTTGGCCAGCAGCCGGGAGACATAGTTCTTGACCGTCTTCTCGGCCAGGAACATGCGGGCCGCGATCTGGCGGTTGGTCAGGCCTTCGCCGAGCAGTTCGAGCAGTCGGCGCTCCTGGTCGGTCAGCCCAGCGAGCGGACCGGTCGGTTCGGTGCTGCGGCGCAGCCGGGCGCGCAGGGCGTCGGCGGCGCGCGTGTCGAGCAGGGAGTGCCCCGCGCCGACCTGCTTGATCGCGTCGGCCAGCTTCATCCCGTCGATGTTCTTCACCACATAGCCGCTGGCACCGGCCAGAATGGCGTCGAGCATGGCGTGCTCGTCGGAGAACGAGGTGAGGATCAGGCAGTGCAGGTCCTCGAACTCAGCCAGCAGATTGCGACACAGCTCGATGCCGTTGCCGTCGGGTAATCGCACATCCAGCACCGCCACATCGGGCCGTGTCTCCCGGATCCGCACCATCGCCTCCGCGACACCGCCCGCCTGACCGATCACAGTGAGTTCAGGATCACCCTCGAGCAGGTCGATCAACCCGCGCCGCACGATCTCGTGGTCGTCGACCAAAAACACCTCGAGCACGGCGGCCCCTTCATCACGTAGAACGTCCCCCGAGCTCAAACATAATCCGCCCACCCCGCATCGCGTGCAGAGACAGACAATCACCTCCCCAAAACCAGTGCGCAGACAGACAACTCAGCCACCGAGTGCCCGTACGTAAACCACCAGCCCGCCCACTCGAGTCCGCCACGTACCGCACTGCGAGCCATGGGGCACCACTCGAGTGCGCCACATACCGCACTCCCAGCCAAAGCGGCACCACCTAAGTCC
>NZ_BDBE01000049.1 GCF_001612825.1 Nocardia caishijiensis NBRC 108228
AACAAACACAGCGCTCGAACAAACTTGTCGGTGGGCACACCTAGCATGGTTTGTGGGGGTTCATGTCCGGCGAGCGGATGACGATGGAGAAGGGATTCACCAGGTGGCGGAACGCCTCACTGTGCGCGGAGCTCGGGAACACAACCTGAAGGGTGTGGACCTCGATCTGCCGCGCGACAGCCTGATCGTGTTCACCGGTCTGTCCGGTTCGGGTAAGTCGAGTCTGGCGTTCGACACGATCTTCGCCGAGGGACAGCGCCGGTATGTCGAGTCGCTGTCGGCGTACGCGCGCCAGTTCCTCGGGCAGATGGACAAGCCGGACGTGGACTTCATCGAGGGTCTCTCGCCCGCGGTGTCGATCGACCAGAAGTCGACCAACCGCAACCCGCGCTCGACGGTCGGCACGATCACCGAGGTCTACGATTATCTGCGCCTGCTCTATGCCCGCGCGGGCACCCCGCACTGCCCGGTCTGTGGCGAGTTGATCGCCAAGCAGAGCCCGCAGCAGATCGTCGACCAGGTGCTCGCCATGGACGAGGGCCTGAAGTTCCAGGTGCTCGCGCCGGTGGTCCGTACCCGCAAGGGTGAGTTCGTCGATCTGTTCGACCAGCTCAAGACCCAGGGTTATTCGCGGGTGCGGGTGGACGGGGTGGTGTATCCGCTCGCCGACCCGCCCAAGCTCAAGAAACAGGAGAAGCACGACGTCGAGGTGGTCGTCGACCGTCTGTCGGTGAAGGCCGCGTCCAAGCAGCGCCTCACCGATTCGATCGAGACCGCGCTGCGGCTGGCCGACGGCATCGTCGTGCTCGATTTCGTCGACCGCGACGAGCACGCGCACGATCGCGAACGCCGTTTCTCCGAGCGCCTGGCCTGCCCGAACGGTCACCCGCTCGATATCGAGGATCTCGAGCCGCGCTCGTTCTCCTTCAACTCGCCCTACGGTGCCTGCCCCGACTGCACCGGTCTCGGTATCCGCAAGGAGGTCGACCCGGAGCTGGTCGTGCCCGACCCGGATCTGAGTCTGGCGGAGGGTGCGATCGCGCCGTGGTCGCGTGGGCAGACGGCCGAGTACTTCAATCGTCTGCTGTCGGGGCTGGCCGAGGCCATCGGTTTCTCGATGGACACACCGTGGCGTGAGCTTCCGGCGAAGGCGCGCAAAGCGGTCCTCGAGGGCAGCTCCGATCAGGTCCACGTGTCCTACACCAACCGCTACGGGCGCAAACGCTCCTATTACGCCGATTTCGAAGGCGTGATGCCGTTTCTGCAGCGGCGTATGGACAACACCGAGTCCGAGCAGATGAAGGAGCACTACGACGGGTACATGCGCGATGTGCCGTGCCCGGTGTGCGACGGTGCCCGCCTGCGTCCGGAGATCCTGGCGGTGACCCTGGCCGCCGACGGAGCGGACCGCTCGATCGCCGAGGTCAGCGACCTGTCGATCGGTGAGTGCGCGTATTTCCTCAACTCACTGACGCTGGGGGAGCGCGAGGCGGCGATCGCCGGTCAGGTGCTCAAGGAGATCCAGGCTCGGCTCGGCTTCCTGCTCGACGTGGGTCTCGAGTACCTCACGCTCTCGCGGGCGGCGGCGACCCTGTCGGGCGGTGAGGCCCAGCGCATCCGTCTGGCCACCCAGATCGGTTCCGGGCTGGTCGGCGTGCTCTATGTGCTCGACGAACCGTCGATCGGTCTGCATCAGCGCGACAACCGTCGACTCATCGAAACCCTGCTGCGGCTCAAGAAGCTGGGCAACACTCTGATCGTGGTCGAACACGACGAGGACACCATCCGCGCCTCGGACTGGGTGGTCGACATCGGTCCGCTCGCGGGCGAGCACGGCGGTCGCGTTGTGCACTCGGGCCCCTATCAGGAACTGCTCACCGAGCCCGAATCTCTCACCGGCGCTTACCTTTCCGGTCGTGAGCAGATCGAGCTGCCGCTGGTGCGCCGCGCGATCGACAAGAAGCGCAAGCTCACCGTCGTCGGTGCCACCGAGCACAATCTGCGCGGCATCGATGTGGCGTTCCCGCTCGGGGTGCTCACCTCGGTCACCGGTGTCTCCGGTTCCGGCAAGTCGACGCTGGTCAACGACATCCTGGCCACCACGCTGGCGAACAAGCTCAACGGCGCGCGGCAGGTGCCCGGCAGGCACACCAGGATCAACGGCGTCGATCAACTCGACAAGCTGGTGCAGGTCGACCAGTCACCGATCGGGCGCACCCCGCGCTCGAACCCGGCCACCTACACCGGTGTCTTCGACAAGATCCGCACCCTGTTCGCCTCCACCACCGAGGCCAAGGTGCGCGGTTACCAGCCGGGCCGCTTCTCCTTCAACGTCAAGGGCGGCCGGTGCGAGGCGTGCTCGGGTGACGGCACGCTCAAGATCGAGATGAACTTCCTGCCGGACGTGTACGTCCCGTGCGAGGTGTGCCACGGCGCCCGCTACAACCGCGAGACGCTCGAGGTGCACTACAAGGGCAAGACCATCGCCGAGGTGTTGGACATGCCGATCGACGAGGCCGCCGAGTTCTTCGAACCCGTCACCTCGATCCACCGGTACCTCAAGACCCTCGTCGAGGTCGGTCTTGGTTATGTGCGCCTCGGTCAGAGCGCCCCGACCCTGTCCGGCGGTGAGGCGCAGCGCGTGAAACTGGCCGCCGAACTGCAGAAACGCTCGACCGGTCGCACGGTGTACATCCTCGACGAGCCGACCACCGGCCTGCACTTCGAAGACATCCGCAAGCTGCTCAAGGTCATCAACGGCCTGGTCGACAAGGGCAATACCGTGATCGTCATCGAGCACAATCTCGATGTCATCAAGACCTCGGACTGGGTCATCGACATGGGCCCGGAAGGCGGTTCCGGCGGTGGCACGGTCGTCGCCACCGGTACGCCGGAGGACGTGGCGCAGGTCGCCGACAGCTACACCGGCCAGTTCCTGAAGGAAGTCCTCGCGGCGCCCGCCCCGAAGAAACCCGCGGCGAAGAAGAAGGCCGCACCGGCGGCGAAGAAGGCGCCCGCGGAGACGGCCGCGGCCAAGCGTCTGTCCAGGAAAGCGGCCGCATTGCGCTGAGACACGGTGGTGCGCCGGGGCGGAACGGGCTACCGTTCCGCCCGGGACTTCCCGAAAACCCTACGAAGTGAAACGGCCATAGGTAACATTCGCCTCGCCGTCGCCGGAACACCGGGCAGTAGCGGTTTGTCGATCGACATCCAGTGGTGTCACGCGCGGCGTGGGCAGCGCGGTCGCGGATGTCGTGCAGTACGAAAGGAACGTCCCATGGATGAAGCCACGATGGCGCTCATCGGTCAGATTCTGAACTTCCTCAGCGGTGGGTCCTCGCTGGCCTACGAGCCCACGACGCCGACGCCGACTGCCTGACCCGGCAGCACCGAAAGGATCACCGCAGCAATGGATACCGGAAGCGCGGCGCTGCTCACCGCCCTCGCCAACATGATCTCCTCCGGCTCGGCCGTCTCGGTCACCCCGGGCCAGCCGCCGACTCCGACCCCAACGGTCTGAGTCGCGCCGACGACGTAGCAAGATCCGCCGACACTCAGGTGTCGGCGGATCTTCGCGTTTCCGGCTCAGAACACGGGGCCGGTGTACTTCTCACCCGGGCCCGCTCCCGGCGCGTCGGGCACCGACGACGCCTCGCGGAAGGCCCGTTGCAGCGCCTGCAGGCCCTCGCGGATCGGTCCCGCGTGCGGTCCGAGGTACTCCACCGACGCGGTGACCAGCCCGGCCAGCGCGGTGATGACCCGGCGCGCCTCGTCGAGGTCGACATTGGCGCCGGTGTTCGGGTTCTCCTCGGCCAGGCCGAGCTTCTCCGCCGCCGAACTCATCAGCATCACGGCGGCCCGGCTGATCACCTCGACCGCGGGAATGTCGGCCAGGTCGCGCACGGGAGGATCGAGCTCGTCAGTCATGGGCAACAGGCTATCGCCAGCCCCGTGCGGGTCACCGTCGCCGGGCCGATTCGGCGATAGCCGAATGCGATGCTAGACTTTCCGCTGACGACCGCCCCAGGTCGTGTCATGCATGCCCCGGGGCAGATAAGTGGAGCCCGACTCCCACCGTTGCCGGCGAGCAATCGTACTGGACAAACGGTCCCGGTCACCCGCTCACTGTGGCGGGTTCCCCGCGTGCTGGTCGCGCGGGGGTCGACACCGCGCCCTCGGGCGTCGGTGGCCGATGATCGGTCGACTCGGGCCCCGTCGCGGAGAAATACCGCAACGGGGCTTTCGCGTTGAATCAGGGGTTGCAGTTATTGCGTGCGGTCGTTATGACGACACCGCTTGACCTAGGAGGCCCCATCAGCACTGAGACCCGCATCAACGATCGCATCCGAGTTCCCGAGGTTCGACTCATCGGACCCGGCGGCGAACAGGTTGGGATCGTGCGTGTTGAAGATGCACTTCGCGTCGCGCTCGAAGCCGATCTCGACCTGGTCGAGGTGGCACCCGATGCCCGTCCGCCGGTCTGCAAGATCATGGACTACGGCAAGTTCAAGTACGAGACCGCGCAGAAGGCGCGCGAGTCCCGGAAGAACCAGGTCCAGACCGTGATCAAGGAGCAGAAGCTCCGTCCGAAGATCGACGACCACGACTACGAGACCAAGAAGCGCAACGTCGTTCGCTTCCTCGAGGCCGGGTCGAAGGTCAAGGTCACGATCATGTTCCGCGGTCGTGAGCAGTCGCGACCCGAACTCGGCTTCCGGCTGCTGCAGCGCCTGGCCTCCGACGTCGCCGAGCTCGGCTTCGTCGAGACCTCGGCCAAGCAGGACGGCCGCAACATGACCATGGTCCTCGCCCCGCACAAGGGTGCGAAGACGCGGGTCAAGGCACAGCAGGAATCGGCACCGGCGCGTCCGCTGCCGACCGGCCCGGCCAGTGCCGACCCGGCCGCGCTCGCCGAACCGGCGGCGCCGGTCGAGCAGGCGCCCGCCGACCCGCAGTAACACCGATCTCACCGACTAGATAGAGGAATCCATGCCGAAGAACAAGACCCACAGCGGCGCCAAGAAGCGATTCAAGGTGACCGGCCGGGGCAAGCTGCTTCGCGAGCAGGCGAACCGTCGCCACCTCCTGGAGCACAAGTCCTCCCGCCGGACTCGTCGTCTGGAAGGCACGGAGTCCGTTGCCGACGTCGACGCCCCCCGCGTGAAGCGGCTGCTCGGTCTCGCCTGAGACCGTCGCACCCCGACGACTACGCGGCCGGGATGACCGGACGCCGACAACTACCGAATTCGGGCGCCGCCGCGCCCCCCAGATGATCAAGGACTGAAAAGTGGCACGCGTCAAAAGGGCTGTCAACGCTCAGAAGAAGCGCCGTTCCATCCTCGAGGCCTCCAAGGGCTACCGGGGCCAGCGTTCGCGCCTGTACCGCAAGGCCAAGGAACAGCAGCTCCACTCGCTGACCTACGCCTACCGCGACCGCAAGGCTCGCAAGGGTGACTTCCGCAAGCTGTGGATCGCTCGTATCAACGCCGCCGCGCGTCTGAACGACATCACCTACAACCGCTTCATCCAGGGCCTCAAGGCCGCTGGTGTCGAGGTGGACCGCAAGATCCTCGCCGAGCTCGCCGTCTCCGACGCCGAGGCCTTCGCCGGACTGGTCGCTGTCGCCAAGGCCGCGCTGCCCGCCGACGTCAACGCCCCGGCCTCGGCTGCCTGAGCTTGACGACGCACAACGATCTGTCGGAACGACCCGTGGACGCGCTCTCCGAGCGCAACCCGCGGGTCGTTTCGGCTGTCAAGCTCCAGCGCGCCGCGCACCGTCGCAAGACCGGGCTGTTCCTGGCCGAAGGCGCCAACGCCGTCACCGCCGCGCTGGAGACCGGCCGGGTGCGTGAGCTGTTCTACTCGCTCGCCGCGGCCGAGCGCGATGTCGCGCTGATCGCCGGTGCCGCCGCCGACGGTGTGCGCACCACGCTGGTGAGCGATCGCGCCGCCGAGCACCTGGGCGAAACCGTCACCGTGCCGGGCCTGGTCGCCGTGTGTGAGCAGCTCGATGTGCCGCTCGGCCAGATCCTCGACGGTGCGCCGCGCATGCTCGCGGTGCCCGTGGAGATCGCCGAACCCGGCAACGCGGGGACCCTCATCCGGGTTGCCGACGCCGTCGGTGCCGACGGCGTCGTGCTCGCCGGTGACGCGGTCGACCCGCACAACGGCAAATGCGTCCGCGCCAGCGCGGGCAGCCTGTTCCACGTCCCGATCGCGCGCAGCCGCAGTATCGACGCCACCCTCGACGCGCTGTCCTCGGCCGGAATCACGCTGCTGGCGACCACCGCTCACGGTGAGGTCGACCTGGACGACGCCGACGACATCCTCACCGGGCCGGTCGCCTGGCTCTTCGGCAACGAGGCCCACGGCCTCGACCCCGCCGTCGCCGCCCGCGCCGACCATCGCCTCCGCATCCCCATCCACGGCCGCGCCGAAAGCCTGAATCTGGCTGCGGCAGCGGCGATCTGCCTCTACGCCAACGCCCGAGTCCAGCACGCGAAGTAGCCGCGGCCACGTCGAGGCTGCTAGCGAACTGCTTGTCGTCGGCGACCCGCTCGGGGCTGGTTCGCTGGGCTCAGAGTTCCAAGCCGCACTGGAGATCGTCGAGAACGGCGGTCGACCACGGGAGTTCGATGGCATCGGGGCCTGCCACCTGCATCGCGGTCATGATGGTGAGCAGCATGCCGGTGCCGAGGAAGCGGCGGGCGTGCAGGGTGTCGGCGCCGGTGCGCTCGACGATCAGCTGATAGATGCGTCCGAAGTGCTCACGCACGTGGTCGCCGATCTCGGGATCGGCGCTGGCGGCGATGCCGTGCAGCAGGACGAGCGGTAGCTGGCGTTCGGCCAGGAACACGTCGTAGTTCATGCCGAGGTTGCGCAGCGCTTCGGCGGTGTCGGCGTCCGGCGCGATCTCGGCGCTGCGAAACACCTCCTCGATGCGGGCGCACACCTGCTGCAACACCGCAACGAACAACTGCTGTTTGGTGCCGAACAGTCGGATCACATACGGCTGGGAGACCCCCGCGCGGCGGGCCACCTCATCGGTTTTCGTTGCGGCGTACCCGGATTCGGCGAAGGCGTCGACGGCGGCGGCGAGTACCTGGGCGCTGCGCTCGGCCGCGGTCATCCGGGTTCTCGTCGTCTCGCTCATGTATTCGCCTCCGGTCGGTCCTCGGGTTCCTGTTGACATGTTATCAGTCGATGCATAATCATGAGACGGAAGTTATCAGTGAATTACAACTAGGGTGGATCATGACACAGACACTCGATTCCGGCGATGCCGCGCCCGCCGACGCGCCGCCGCTCGGCAGTGCGACGACCAAGCCACTGGGGGCGGTCATCGCCGCCGTCGGCATTCCGATGTTCATGGTCACCTTGGACAACCTCGTGGTGACCAACGCCCTGCCCGTGATCAAAACCGAACTGGGGCGTCGCTTTCGGACCTGCAGTGGTTTGTCAACGCCTACACGCTGTCGTTCGCGGCCTTGCTGCTCACGGCCTCGGCGCTCGGTGATCGCATCGGCCGCCGCAAAATATTCCTGGCGGGAATCGCGGTGTTCGTCGTCGCGTCGGCGGCCTGCGCGCTGGCCACCGAGCCGTGGATGCTGATCATCGCCCGCGCGATTCAGGGCGCCGGTGGTGCCGCGGTGATGCCGTTGTCGCTGACACTGCTCGCCGCGGCCGTGCCCGAGCGGATGCGCAGCGCCGCGATCGGGATCTGGGGAGGTCTGGCCGGGCTCGGTGTAGCGGTCGGGCCGGTGGTCGGCGGTGCCGTCGTCGAGGGGCTGAACTGGCAGTGGATCTTCTGGCTCAACGTGCCCGTCGGCTTGCTCGCGCTGCCCTTCGCCGCACGCACGCTGAGTGAATCGCGCGGTGCCGCACGCAAACTCGACCTGCCCGGTCTCGTCCTGTCCGCGGTTGGCGTGCTCGCGCTGGTGTGGGGCGTGATCCACGGCGCCGAGGACAGCTGGACCGCTCCGCAGGTGCTCGCCGCCCTGGTCGGTGGTGTCGCGCTGCTGGTCGCGTTCGTCGCCTGGGAGCACCGCACCGCCGAACCGATGCTGCCGCTGCGCATGTTCGCCAACCGGGGCCTGAGCCTGAGTTACCTCGTGTCGTTCGGGTTCTCCGCCGGTGTGTTCGGTGCCATCTTCCTGCTCGCGCAGTTCTTCCAGGTCGTGCAGGGGTATTCGCCGCTGGAGTCCGGTATCCGCACGATGCCGTGGACGATGGTCCCGATGGTGGTCGCCCCGCTGGCCGGACTCGTCGTGGACCGGGTCGGCCCGCGCGTCCTCATCGCCAGCGGCCAGGTCTGCCTGGCCGTCTCCCTGGCCTGGATGGCGCTGATCACGAGCACGGACGTCCCCTACCTCTCCTTCGTCGCGCCCTTCGTGCTCGGCGGCATCGGCATGGGCCTCACCTTCGCCCCGTCGTCGACCATCGTCATGGCCAGCGCCTCACCCGCCGACCAGGGCATGGCCTCCGGCATCAACAGCACCGTCCGCGAGGTCGGTGTCGCGATGGGCATCGCCGTCCTCGCCTCGGTCTTCGCCACCGCGGGGTCCTACACCGACCCGCAGTCCTACGTCGACGGTCTGATCCCCGCGGTCTGGGTCGGCGCCGCCCTGGTCGCCGCCGCCGCGCTCTTCGCCGCCTTCCTACCCCGCCACACCAAGCCCACCGCCTGAGCCGCGCCGGTGGGGTCGGTATGACGACGCCGACCCCACCGCCCGACCGGCCGCCAGTTGTCGCCGTAGCCCTGGGGTGCGGTCGCTTCGCGCTATCGTTGACCCGGCAGTCCGCACGAATGGAGTGACCGCATGACCGTCCCCGCGATGCATCCTCGACCCGGCAACCTTCGCGAAGTCGCCGAGGAGATCGAGCGCGCGACCGGCCTGCAGGTCGAGATTCTGGGAGGGTCGCTCGTGATGTCACCGACCCCGCGTGGAAAACACGCGGGCACGATCCGTCGACTGCGTCACCAACTCGAATCGGTCATGCCAGAAGGGCTCGCTGCCTACGAGGTGACATCGATCGCGATGCCCGGTGATACGGACGACTACTGCACACCGGACCTCGTCGTTCTGCCCGATTCCTGGGACACCGATGACGAATGGCTCGCCGATCCCGCCGACGTGGAACTCGCCGTCGAGGTGATCTCGAAGTCGGAGAAAGCGCACCAGATCACCGGCAAGAACGGTTGGTACGGCGCGGCGGGGGTACGCACTCTGCTGGTCATCGACCCGA
This sequence comes from Nocardia caishijiensis NBRC 108228, assembly GCF_001612825.1. GTDB lineage: Bacteria > Actinomycetota > Actinomycetes > Mycobacteriales > Mycobacteriaceae > Nocardia > Nocardia caishijiensis. The sequence goes on from NZ_BDBE01000049.1 coordinate 9,247, forward strand.
GGTTCGGTCGTTGGGCGCTCTACCGCGATCCTGACGCCGGTGTGTACCCCGATCCGGTCGAGGGCGCGTTCGGTGACCCGCTCGTCCTCCCCGAGCCGCTGTCGACAGCCGTCGACACCGCCTGCCTGCCGCTCTACGGATAGCGCCGCACGCGGCGCACCATCAATCGAAACGAGCAGATGGGCCGGTGAGCGCCTAATCCTGGTCGCGAGGGGTTTGTGGGTGGACCTCGGGACACAGTCCGCCCACACGCGGAAACGGCCGGGGACGGGTGGGGCGGATGCCAAGGCCGCACAGCGCCAGTCCGCTGCCCGGGGCGGTGCGTCGCATGCGCCTGCCCCGGGGTGGGGTGGAGTCGCAGGTCTGTTCAGCCATCGAGTCGTCCTGTCTCGCGTCGAACACGGCGGATGTGTTTGAACGGTTGGACGGAACCCGGGGCGATTCGGTTCCCTCGAATTTCGGTTCCGTGGTGATCTTGGTGAGAACCCTCCGAAAACCGGTCTGACCTGGACTTGTCGGTCTTGGTAGCGACCTTGTGTGGGGTCCGGGAGTGCCCCCCGGTAATCCGGATGAACCGAGCGAACCCCATCCCATAGGATTTATGCAGCACCGATACGGGTAGGCAATGACGCACCCGTGAACCGATCCCCAGGGGAGAGTCGAACAATCGTGGCCGACGACAACAGTGGAGTCGAGCAGGGCGCAGGCCCGTTGGGCGCCGAACTGACCGAGGAGGCACTCGCGGCAGCGGCGGCGGAGGCCGAGAAGGCGTTCGCCGCGGCGGCCGATCTGGACGCGCTCGCGGTCGCCAAGACCGACTACATCGGCGGGAAGTCGCCGATCGCGCTGGCGCAGCGTGAGCTGGGTCGTCTACCCAAGGAAGAGAAGGCCGACGCGGGCAAGCGGGTCAACATCGCGCGCAAGCGCGTGTCGGATGCCTTCGAGGCGCGCCGCGCGGCGCTGCTGGAAGAGCGCGATCAGGCCGTGCTGGTGGCCGAGAAGATCGACGTCACCCTGCCCGCTCGTCGCCGCCCGGCCGGTGCCCGGCATCCCATCACGGTCATCTCCGAGCAGATCGCCGACGTGTTCGTCGGCATGGGCTGGGAGGTCGCCGAGGGCCCCGAGGTCGAGACCGAGCACTTCAACTTCGACGCGCTGAACTTCCTGCCCGACCACCCGGCGCGCACCATGCAGGACACCTTCCACATCGCCCCGGAGGGGTCGCGCCAGGTGCTGCGCACCCACACCTCCCCGGTACAGGTGCGATCCATGCTGGAACGTGAGCTGCCGATCTATGTGGTGTGCCCCGGTCGCACCTTCCGCACCGACGAACTCGACGCCACCCACACCCCGGTGTTCTCCCAGGTGGAGGGCCTGGCCATCGACAAGGGCCTGACCATGGCCCACCTGCGCGGCACGCTCGACGCCTTCGCGCGCGCCCTGTTCGGTCCCGACACCCGAACCCGTATGCGCCCCAACTACTTCCCCTTCACCGAGCCCTCGGCCGAGGTCGACGTGTGGTTCCCGGACAAGAAGGGCGGCGCGGGCTGGGTCGAGTGGGGCGGCTGCGGCATGGTCAACCCGAAGGTCCTCATCGCCAGCGGCATCGATCCCGAGGTGTACTCCGGGTTCGCGTTCGGCATGGGCATGGAGCGAACCCTGCAGTTCCGCAACGGGATTCCCGACATGCGCGACATCGTCGAGGGTGACGTGCGGTTCACCCTGCCCTTCGGTATCCGGTCGTAGAGAGAGAGCGAAAACGTGCGAGTAGCACAGTCCTGGCTGACCGAGATCCTGCAGCGCACCACCCCCGACTGGTCGGTGTCGGCCGAGGAACTCGACGCGGGCTTCGTCCGGGTCGGCCTCGAGGTCGAAGAGGTCGACAAGCTCACCCCGATCGGCGGTGATATCGACAAGCCGCTGGTCGTGGGCCGCGTCGCCGAGATCACCGAACTCACCGAGTTCAAGAAGCCGATCCGCTTCTGCAAGGTCGATGTCGGCAACCCGGAGCTGCAGGAAATCGTCTGTGGCGCCCGCAATTTCGCGGTCGGCGACCTCGTCGTCGTGGTGCTGCCCGGCGGCGAGCTGCCCGGCGGGTTCAAGATCTCCTCCCGCAAGACCTACGGCCACACCTCCAACGGCATGATCTGCTCGGTCGCCGAGCTCGGCATCGGCAAGGACCACGACGGCATCCTGGTGCTCGAGCCGGGTTCCGCGCAGCCCGGTGACGACGCCAATGTGCTGCTCGGCACCGACGACACGATCATCGAACTCAACATCACCCCGGACCGCGGCTACTGCTTCTCGGTGCGCGGTCTGGCCCGCGAGCTGGCCTGCGGTTTCGACCTCGAATACGCCGACCCCGCCGTGCGGACGCTGCCCGACGGCGAGTCCGAGGCATGGTCGGTCCGGCTGGAAGCCGACTCCGAGTGCACCCGCTTCGGCGCCCGTCGCGTCACCGGGGTGAATTCGAACGCGGTGAGTCCGCTGTGGTTGCAGCGCAGGCTGATGCTGGCGGGCATGCGTCCGATCTCCCCGGCCGTCGACGTCACCAACTACGTGATGCTCGAACTGGGGCAGCCGCTGCACGCCTTCGATGCCGCGAAACTCAACGGCGGCTTGGTCGTTCGCTCGGCGCACAAGGGCGAGACCCTGCGCACCCTCGACGACACCGAGCGCACCCTCGACGCCGAGGACGTGGTGATCGCCGACGACTCCGGCGTCATCTCGCTGGCCGGTGTGATGGGTGGGGCGAGCACCGAGGTCGGCACCGACACCACCGACGTGATCCTCGAGGCCGCCACCTGGAATCCGCTGCGCGTCTACCGGACCGCGCGCAGGCACAAGCTGTCGTCGGAGGCCGCCAAGCGCTACGAGCGGGTCGTCGATCCCGAGATCAACATCGTCGCGCTCGATCGTGCCGCCACCCTGCTCGCCGAGATCACCGGTGGCACCATCGAATCCACGCTCACCGACATCCGGGTGCCCCTCGACGCGGCGGCGCCGATCGCCATGGACATCGACCTGCCCGACCGGGTCGCGGGCGTCACCTACCCGGCGGGCACCGCCGTGCGCAGGCTGGCCCAGATCGGTGCGCACGTCGATATCGAGGTCAACGACGCGGGCAAGACCCAACTGCTGGTGACTCCGCCGAGCTGGCGTCCCGACCTGTCCCAGCCCGCCGACTTGGTCGAAGAGGTGCTGCGGCTCGAGGGGCTCGAGCAGATTCCGTCGGTGCTGCCGTCGGCGCCCGCCGGTCGCGGCCTGACCGCGCAGCAGAAGCGTCGTCGTGCGGTGAGCCGGGCGATGGCGTTCGCCGGTGCCGTCGAAGTTCCCGCGCCGGTGTTCCTGCCGGGTGGCGCGTTCGACGTGTGGGGGCTGGATGCCGACGATCCGCGCCGCAACACCACGCGCGTGCTGAACCCGCTCGACGCCGAGCGTCCGGAACTGGCGACAACGCTGCTGCCCGGTCTGCTGGAAGTGGCTGCCCGCAACATCTCTCGCGGTGCCCGTGACCTCACCATCTACGGCATCGCCCAGGTGGTTCTGCCGGGCGAGCAGACCCACGCGGTGGATGCGCTGCCGGTCGACCGCCGACCCAGCGACGAGCAGATCGCCGAGCTGAACGCCTCGCTGCCCGCCCAGCCGGTGCACGTCGCGGCGGTGCTCAGCGGCAAGCGCGATCCGCGCGGACCGTGGGGCCCGGGCCGTCCGGCCGAGGCCGCCGACGCGTTCGCGCTGGTCGACGAGGTGGCCGACGCCGCAGGTGTGGTGATCGAACGCCGCGCCGCCGCCTACCTGCCGTGGCATCCCGGCCGCTGCGCCGAACTGCTGGTGGACGGCGTGGTCGTCGGCCACGCGGGCGAACTGCACCCCGCCGTGCTGGAACGCGCCGGTCTTCCCCCGCGCACCTGCGCGCTGGAACTCGACCTCGACGCGCTCCCGCTGGTCGAATCGCGCCCTGCCCCAACGGTTTCGGCATTCCCTGCCGTGCTGCAGGACGTGTCGATCAGCGTGGCGAAGGCCGTGCCCGCCGCCCAGGTGGAATCCGCCCTGCGCACCGGCGGTGGTGACCTGCTCGAAGACATCGCCCTGTTCGACGTCTACGAGGGCACCCAGGCCGGTGAGGGTCGCAAGTCCCTCACCTACGCCCTGCGCTTCCGCGCCCCCGACCGCACCCTCACCGAGGACGAGGCGAGCGCCGCCCGCGACGCCGCGGTCGCCTCGGCCACGGCAGCGGTCGGCGCCGAACTGCGCGCCTGATTCCAGCTGACGCTGAGGCCGTCCGGTTTCCGGGCGGCCTCAGTCGGCTTCGGGCAGCGTCAACCCTCTGACGGATCGTCGCGTCGGCCCGGCCCCGGGCGGGGCTGTGCGCACGGCGACGGTCGCACGGCGCGACTGCCGGCCGTCGCGGCAGCCGGACCCGGGTGGTTCAGGATCGCAGCGCCTCGGTTCCCGTCAAGGGCGGGTAGTATTCACCGCCCATCTCTTCCGCTGCGCCGATGTAGGTGGTGAGGGCATCGCGGGAGCGGGTGAGCGCGGCCATCTGTTCCTCGATGCGGGCGAGTCGTGACCGCATCGCGCCGAGTAATTCCGGGCAGCCCGGCAGGTCGGGTCCCTCACCGTGGGCGCACGGCAGGAGGTAGGCGATGTCGGTCGAGGAGAGGCCTGCGGCGAGCAGATGCCTGATCTGGGTCACCCGCAGGACCGCGCTCTCGTCGTAGTCGCGATAACTGTTCGAGCGACGGTTCGCTTCCAGCAGGCCCTGGGCCTCGTAATAGCGCAGTTGGTGCGTGTGCACGCCGGTTCGTCTGCTCAATTCGCCGATTCGCACGACATCCTCACTTGACCTTCACACCGGTATCAACGTTGACGATGGTGCCATGACCGATACAACCACTCCCGTCACCGTTCTCGGCCTCGGCCTGATGGGCCGGGCGCTGGCCCGCGCCTTCCGCACCGCCGGGCACCCGACCACCGTCTGGAACCGCACCCCTGCCGCCGCCGAGGAGCTGGTCGCAGGTGGCGCCCAGCGCGCCGACACCGTCGCCGAGGCCGTGCGCGCCGCCCGAGTGATCGTGGTCTGCCTGACCGACTACCAGGCGGTCTACGCGGTACTCGAGCAGGCCGACCTGTCCGGAACCGTCGTCGTCAACCTCACCTCCGGCGACTCCGCGCAGGCCAGGGCGGCGGCGCGCTGGGTCGAGCAGCGCGGCGGCCGGTACCTCGACGGCGCGATCATGGCCGTTCCGCCGGTGATCGGCACCGCCGACGCCGTCCTCCTGCACAGCGGCGCGCGGGCCGACTTCGACACCGCCGAAGCGGCTCTGGCGGCGCTGGGCACCCTCACCTACCTCGGCGCCGACCACGGCCTGGCCGCCCTGTACGACAGCGCGGGCCTGGCCATGATGTGGAGTGTGCTCAACGCGTGGTTGCAGGGCACCGCGATGCTGCGGACCGCCGGTGTCGACGCGGGCACCTTCGCGCCGTTCGCCCAGCAGATGGCCGCCGGGGTGGCCACCTGGCTACCCGGGTACGCCGAACAGATCGACAACGGCGCGTATCCGGCCGAGGTCGCGGCGCTCTCGACCGACGCCGCATCGATGACGCACCTCATCGAGGAATGCGAGGCGCTCGGGGTGAACGCCGAACTGCCGAGACTGTTCCGGGCGATGGCCGATCGGGCGATCGCCGCCGGTCGCGGTGGCGAGCAGTACCCGGTGCTCATCACCGAGTTCGCCAAGCCCTAGCCGGATGGCTGGTGGGCCGGTGGTGGGGCGGGATAGGTTGGCAGGCGTGTCGATGATGAAAGGCGCCAATGTCGTGGTGCCTGCCGCCGAGGTCCGGGTCGAAGTGAGTTGGCAGGCAGGGCCGGGTGTGCCCGACGCGGATGCGTCCGCCCTGCTGCTCGCCGGGGCGAAGGTGCGCTCCGACGACGACTTCGTGTTCTACAACCAGGCGGTACATCCCTCCGGCGCGGTGCGTCACGTCGGGAAACGCCAGGGCCAGGCGGTTGTCGACACCCTGTCGGTACAGTTGGCGCGGGTGGAACCGCAGATCGAGAAGATCGTGCTGGCCGCCTCCGCGGACGGCGGCACCTTCGGCCAGTTCCGCGAGCTCGCCATCCGGGTCATCGATGTCGCGACCGGCGGGGAGGTCGCGCGATTCGACAGCACCGGCGCCACCACCGAGACCGCGTTCGTCCTCGGCGAGTTGTACCGCCGTCAGGGTGCGTGGAAATTCCGGGCGGTCGGCCAAGGGTACGACACCGGGTTGGCCGGACTGGCAACGGATTTCGGCATCTCCGTCGATGACGAACCGGTCGACCGACCCTTCACGCCGCCCCCGAGCCCGCCACACACCTCCGCACCGCCGACTCCCACCGCTCAACCCCAGGGTCGACCGCATCCGGTCCAGCCCTCCGCGCAACCGTTCGCCGCGCCGCACCAACCACCTGCGGGCGCTCAATTCCACTCGCCCACAACACCATCCGGCCCGCCGGTGAATCTCGCGAAAGTCTCGCTCACCAAAGAATCCCCGAGCGTCTCACTCACCAAGCACGGCGCCACCGGCGGCGTGATGCGGGTGAATCTCAACTGGACCTCGATGGCCGCCACCGGCCGCATCTTCGGGAAATTGCGCGGCAAGAACATCGACCTCGACCTGTGCTGCTTCTTCGAATTGGTCAACGGCGCCATCGGTTCCGTGCGCGCGCTGGATCGCCGCTTCGGCGCACTCTACGAACCGCCGTTCATCCACCTCGACCAGGACGACCGCACCGGGGCGAGCATCACCGGCGAGAACCTGTCGATCAATCTCGACTACACCCGCTTCTTCCGGCGCGTCCTGGTGTTCGCCTCGATCTACGACGGGGCGAGCGACTTCCGCAATGTCCACGCCACGGTCACGCTGCACCCGGTGAATTCGGCGCCGATCGAGATGACCCTCGACGGGTGCACCGACAATTCCCGCGACGCGGTACTTGCGGTGCTGGAGAACGTGAACGGTGAACTCGTGGTGCGTCGGGAAGGCGCCTTCATTCGGCCACCCGCCGGACAGCCGGGCGGCGGCGTGATGGAGATCGCGCGACTCTACAACTGGGACTTCGGTTTCCAGGCTGGACGAGGAAAATGATGCGACATCCGGCGACCAGGGTGCTCAACGCACTGGTCTACCACCCCGAGCGGCACCTCGCGCAGACCCCGGCCGCGCTCGGTCTGGACTACCGGGACCTGCACATGCGCACCGCCGACGGCGTCGACGTGCACGGCTGGTTCGTGCGTGCCGAACGACCGCGCGCCCACATCCTCTACGCCCACGGCAACGCCGGAACCATCGGTGACCGGGTGTCCATCATCGCGCTGCTGGTCGCCGCCGGTTTCGACGTGCTGGCCTTCGACTACCGGGGTTTCGGGCACAGCACCGGCGCACCGGGCGAGCAGGGGACCTACCTCGACGCGCGGGCGGCGCGTTCGGCTCTGCTCGAACAACCGGGCGTCGACCCCGCGCGCGTCCTCTACCTGGGCAAGTCGCTCGGCGGGGGAGTGCTGCTCGAGCTGGCGGGCGAGCAATCGCCCGCGGGCATGGTGCTGATGTCGACGTTCAGCGGAATGCGTGACGCGGCCCGCTCGGTCTATCCGTTCCTGCCCGCACCCTTGATTCCGGATGCCTATCCGAATCTGCGCCGGATCGCCGCGCTGCGGGTGCCGGTGCTGATGATGCACGGCGAACACGACGAACTGCTGCCGCTGCGCCACGCCGAACGGTTGTACGCGGCCGCGAACGAGCCGAAAGAACTGATCGTGGTCCCCGGCGCGGGCCACAACGATGTCATCGACGCGCTCGGGCCGCGCTGGCCGCGGCTCATCGCGCGGTGGAGCGAGTTCCTCGACACGTGAGCCCGGCTGCGTAACCTGGCGGTATGAGCGAAACGAGCGAGATCCTCGGCCGGTTGGCCGCGCTGCCCGACGCCGAACTGGTGTCGCTGCTGCGCGCCGCGGTGGCAGGCAGGCCGGGGCTCGGCGCCGTCGCCGCCGCACTGGCGCAGGTGGAGGCCGGTCATGTCGAGGTCGGGCCGCCTGTGATGCTCGACACCGAGGCCGAGATCATCGACGCGGAGCCGATCGCATCGGAGCAGGTGGGAGGTATTGATGCGGTACCGCCGGTACCGCCTGGGGGTTCCGGGTCCGCCGCGAACGCTGTGACCGGCGGATATTCCACTTCCGGAGTGCCGACATTCGACGCGGTTCGCGATAAGGTCGAGCAGCGTTTCGGCACCGCGCGGGGCATGGGTGAACTCGACCGGCAGACCCCGGCGGGCCGCAGCGCCGACGAACAGTGGGAGGCGCGGGAGAAGGCCGCGCGCGAGCGTCTGGACCAGATCCGGAAGGCGATGCGGGACAACGATTCCGGCGCCTGACCTCGCGTCCTCTCAGCCGAGCGACAACCGTGAATGGGTGGACATAGATGACGCAGGCGCGCCAGATCGCCGAACGACTGCTCGACGCGCAGGTCGACTACCTGCTCGGCGAGGTGACCGGTGAACGGTTCGCCGAGGTGATCGCCCGCGACGTGGCGGCCGTGCTCGCCGTCGGCGACACCATCCGCTTCGGTGATGTGGTCTCCCTGGCCGACGGCGAGGAGACGGTGGCGCGGGTGTTCGACCGCATCGGCGGTTCGCCCGTCATCGCCGACACGGTCGGGGTGTTCTCCGACGCCATCTACGACCACATCGCCACCAACACCGACTACACCCTCGGCGACGTCGTGGACCGCGAGCCGGTGGAAGCGTTGCTGGAGAAGATCTTCGGCATGCACCAGGCCCAGGAACGCATCCTGGACCGGCTCACCGAGAGCCCGCTCGTCGCGACCGTCGCATCGCGGTTCGTCGACAAGTTGATCGGCGACTTCATGCAGGCCAATCGTGAACGCGCCGAAAAGATTCCCGGTGTGTCCTCGCTGATGTCGCTCGGTCAGTCGGCCGCCAATCGTGCCAAGAAGGTCGCCGCCGACAGCACCTTCGTCGGTGATCTCGCGGGCAAGGGCGCCCTGTTCGCGCTCAAGCGCACCAACAACGCCATCCGCGACATGCTGCGTGACGCGCCGGTGCATTCGGCCGCCATGGAATTCTGGGACCTGCACGCCGACGAACCGGTGGCCGGGCTGCGGGAATATCTCACGCAGAAAGACCTCAACGAGTTGGTCCAGATCTGCTACGAAATCGCCGTGACCACCCGCGAGAAGGAATACTTCGGCCTGCTGGTCCGCGAATGCGTCGAGGTGTTCTACACCCGCTACGCCGACCACACCCTGTCCTCGATGCTTCCCGAACTCGGTCTGAACGCCGACGACATCAGCACCGAGATCCTGCGCTACGGTCCCGGCGTCATCGAAGCGGCCAAGCGCAACGGTGTCCTCGCCGAACTCCTGCGCGAACGCCTCGAGCCCTTCTACTTCTCCGACCAGGTTCTCGGCATCCTCGCCGGGGAATGAGCACCGCCTCGCCCCCGGCCGACAGCCGACGGCGGGCTATGCGGGGTTGCCTTGTGCCGGTCACGGTGGTTGTCACCGTCATCGCGGTGTCCGCGGCGCTACCTGCGGCGTTGGATCGTTGGACCAGGGCGCACCCACCCGCGTCCGCACCGGCCGACCTGTGTGAGGCGGTCGGGGCGGCGCGTTTCCAGCGGTGGGTTCCGGCCGGTGTCCGCGATCCGGACTCGACGTATTCCTCGGGGTCCGACGCCATGTGCACCTATCGAACGCCCACCGACGAACCGGGGCACGCGGATGCGTACGGCTATCTGCAGGTCAGGGTGCTCCGGTACGGGGACATCGGCTGGACCTCGGGCACGGAACGCGCCGTCGACGCCCTGGAGTTCGCCTGCGGCGTCACGCCGATGGCAGGCTCCTTCGGTCCCGACGAGGGTTTCGGTGACGAGGCATGTCTGGCACGGGGCGACTCGGGCGACGAGACCGCTGCCGCCACGCTCGTGGTTCAGCACGGTGCCGACCTGATCTCGGTCGACCACTATCGGCGCAGCGCCACGCCGGAATTCGCGCGGCTGGCGGTCGAAGACGTGGCAACGGCGGCCTTGGCTGCCTTGCGATAGGAACCGACAGGTTCGCCAATTTCGGCGAATTGCCCGAATTGCTGTGCTGGCCGGTTATCGTTCGTATCCGGTTCACCCGGCGTCGTCCCGGGAAATCGGCGCGTGAATTGTGGGTGGGATCACAGGACGGTCGGTGCCGAGTAAGTCGGGCCGGGAACAAATCCGTCACCGAATTTCGGTGTGAGCGGTGAGCTTTCGGACACAGAAAGCGCCGTTGATTTCCGGCATGTTGAGATCAATGCACGAATCCCGTTCTTACGCCGTCCCGGATTGACCGCGCACCCCACGCGGTGCAAGTTGGCACCTGACTTTCGGTGGGCCGCCGCGAATCGGCGCGGGTGGTGTTTCAAAGGAGCAGGGGTGCGTTCACATTCCCGTCGGCGGGCCGCGGGTGGCGGGCTGATCCGGCCGCGCACCATTTCCGGGCAGCTCGCCCGGATTCTCGCGGTGTCGCTGGTGCTCGTGCTCGTGCTGCTCGGAGTGACGATGTCGACGCAGGTCGCCGCGTTCCGGCGCAGCGGGGACACGGTCGACGCCGTCGCGGTGGCGCTGGCCGCGCAAGATCTGGTGCACCAGGTGCAGCGTGAGCGCGGGCTGAGCAATGGTCTGCTCGGTGGCGACGCGCGGCTGATCCGGCCGATAGAGGACCAGCGGGGTGCCACCGACGCGGCACTGCGCATGCTGACGGGGACGCTGACCGCCGACCCACCCGGCGCGCGGGAAGTGCGCTCCGCTCTCGGCCACCTCTCGGGTCTCCCCGCGGTCCGGTCGCAGATCGACACCCGCACGGTGTCGCGGCAAGCGGCGTTCCAGTTCTACTCCGACAGCGTCGACGCGCTGAACCGGCTCGCGCTCGGGCTGGACCAGGCACGCGACCCCGCCGTGCGCCACGGGCTGCAAGCGCTCTACGCCCTTGGCGATGCGAAGGAGTTCACCGCGCGGGAACGTGGCTTCCTCAACGGCGTGTTCGTCGCGGGGGAGTTCGAGTCGGGGGAGTACGTGCGGTTCCTCGATATCCGTGCGGCCCGTGCCGCCGCGCTCGCCCAATTCGATCGCGAGGCGACCACGGCCCAGCGTGACCGGCTCGACGCCGTGATCCGCGGCGACAGTGCCACGCGGGCAGGCGAATCGGAGAACATCGCGGTCGCGTCCACCGCTGGCCCGTTGGTCGCTGCGGTCGACGCGTCCGCGTGGTGGACCCAGATGACGGAGGTGATCGACGCGCAGCGCACCGTGCAGCAGTCCATCGGTGACGATGTGCGGGCCCGCGCCGCCGATCTGCGTCGCACCGCCGCTGTCGTGCTGGCCGCCTTCGCCCTCGCCGCGCTGGTGGCGATCGCCGCCGAGGTCGCGCTGGTGTTCGCGAGTGTGCGGGCCATCGTGCGCCCGCTGGCCGGGCTCGCCGCCGAGGCCGACGAGGTCGCCTCCACCCGTCTACCCGAGGTGATCGCCGCGTGGCGCGGGTCCGCCGAAGCCCGCCCGGCCCCGCCCGCCCCGGTGCGCACCCCGCCGGGCGCGAGCGTCGAGATCGGCGCTGTCGCACGCGCTTTGGACCGTGTGCAGCGCACTGCCTTCGACCTCGCCTCCGAGCAGGCGCTGGTACGGCGCAACACCACCGAGTCGATGGCGAACCTGGCCCGGCGCAACCAGAACCTGGTGCGCAGGCAACTTGGCCTCATCAGCGAGTTCGAACGTGCGGAGCTCGACCCGAAAACGCTGTCCAATCTGTTCGAACTCGACCATCTGGCCACCCGCATGCGCCGCAATGCCGAGAGCCTGCTGGTGCTGGTCGGCGAGGCGAGCCCACGCCGGTGGGCCGAGCCGATCCCACTCACCGACGTGATCCGGGCCGGACTGTCGGAGGTCGACGACTACCGGCGCGTCGTGCTGCGCCGCGTCGACGATGTCGCCGTCACGGGCGCGGTGGTCAGCGAGCTGGCCCACGCGCTGGCCGAGCTCATCGAGAACGGGCTGGCGTTCTCCCCACCCGATCTCGAGGTGGAGATCTACGGCCGCAAGGTGGGCGCGGGATATCTGCTCGCGGTCGTCGACCACGGCGTGGGTATGCCCGCCGAACAGCTCGCCGAGGCCAATGCCCGGTTGCGCGGTGAGCAGGATTTCATCGTCGCCTCCACTCGCTACCTCGGCCACTACGTCGTCGGGCGGCTGGCCGGTCGACTCGGCATCGAGGTGGAGCTCAATTCCTCACCGGTGAGCGGGATCGTGGCCCGGCTGCTGCTGCCGTCGAGCCTGCTGGCCGATGAAATGTCGCCCGGGCGTGCGGAACCCGAGCCCCCGGGCGACGACCGGAACGGGGCGCCGACCGGTGCGCGACACAGCCGCGAACAGCTGCCGGAGAGCGGGTTCGGCCCGGCGCCGGAGGCCGCTCTCCCCGGTGCCCGCCAGAACACGTTGGACCGGCCGGTGATCGGACGCCCCGACGGTCGTCGGCCGGAACCGGTCCACAACGGCGTCGACGTGCCCGTCGCCGCCTCGCCCTACACGCGATTCCTCACCGGCACAGCGACCTACGCCAGTCGCAACGGACACGCGACGCCCACGGTCGAGGGACCGAGGGCTCGGATCGACACGCTCAGTGGAGCGGCGGAATCGCCCGGCTCACCGGACCTCAGCGTCGGCGTGGGCGCCCTCGACAAGTCCGCCACCGTCGAACGCACCCGCAACGGCCTGGTGAAGCGCGCCAAACGGGCGACGCCGCCCGACCGGCCGATCCGCGAGCCCGCCCGCCACGACCGCCCGCCGGTCGCCGAGCGGACCCCCGACCAGACTCGCAGCATGCTCGCCGCGTTCCGCACCGGCCACGACAGCGGCAGCGGAGCACGCGAAGTCGACCACATCCGCTGACCGTAAGGAGCCACGGTGACCACCCACCTTCCGACCGCCGACCCGCACACCTTCAACTGGCTGCTCGGCAACTTCGTGCGCAACACCGACGGCGTGCGCGACACGGTCGCCGTCTCGTCCGACGGCCTGCTCATCGCCATGTCCGAAGGCTTGGACCGCACCGGCGCCGACCGGCTCGCCGCCATGGTGTCGGGACTGTCGAGCCTGGCCCGAAGTGCCTCGCGCAGTTACGACTTCGACGGGCTGAAGCTGATCATGATCGAGATGAAACGTGGCTTCCTGCTCGTCTCGGCGCTCGGTGACGGCAGCTGTCTCGGGGTGATCGCCGACGGTGGCTGTGATGTGGGCCTGGTCGGCTACGAGATGGCGGTGCTGGCCGAACGCGCGGGCGCACTGCTCGATCCCATGCTGATCGGGGAGCTGCGAGAGACGTTGCGGCGATGAGGGATTCCGATCGCCCGCGCCTGCCCGATCCGCGCATGATCCCGCTGAACGAGCCCGCGGGATGGGGTGCTGGGCGGTGGGCCGACCAGGTCGCCGCCGACACCGGCGACGAGCGTTTCGTCCGGCCGTTCGTCGTCACCGGTGGTCGCACCGTCCCGGTTCTCGACGGACTGCGGCTCGAAACCCTGGTCCTCGCCCCACCTTCGGCGCTGTCGGCCCCGTTGCGGTTCGAGGAACTCGCCGTGGTCCGGTTGTGTCAGCATCCCCATTCCATCGCCGAGATCGGTGCCGCCCTGCGGGTGCCGTCCGGTGTCGCCAAGGTGATCGTCAGCGATCTGGCCGCGGCCGGTCAGGTGACCGTGCGGGACGCGCCCGAGTTGACGACCGCCGCCATCGAAAGGATCGCCGATCTTGTTCGCGCACTCTGAAACCCGCACCGCGGCGTCGATGCCGTCCTCGGTGAAGATCGTGGTCAGCGGCGGCTTCGGCGTCGGTAAGACCACCTTCATCGGCGCCATCTCCGAGATCGAGCCGCTGGTCACCGAGGCCGCGATGACCGAGGTGTCGATCGGTGTCGACGACCCCGGCCGTCACGCCGAGAAGACCGCGACCACGGTCGCTCTGGACTTCGGCCGCGTCACCCTCGACGACTCCCTGATCCTGTACCTGTTCGGTACCCCTGGCCAGGACCGCTTCGTCTTCCTGTGGGACGACCTCGTCGACGGCGCCCTCGGCGCGGTGATCGTGGTCGACACCGCCCGCGTCGAAGACTGCTACCCCGTCCTCGACTACTTCGAAGACCACAACACCCCGTTCGTCGTGGTGGTCAACCGCTTCCCCGACACCCCCCACTTCGACCTGCCCGAAGTCCGCGAAGCCCTCGGTCTCGACGACTGGATCCCCGTTCTCGACTGCGATGCCCGCAGCCGCGACTCCGTGCGCGACATCCTGGTCGCACTCCTCGAACAAGTTCTCCTGCACCGCGTCCCGCCACGTCACCGGGAAGTCAGCTGAGCGCTGTCAGCGGGCGGTTCGCGGTGGCTGGTGTAGCCCATGGCGGCACTGTATCGGTCGTGCGGTGCGAGCGTGTATCAGCGGCTGCCGAGCGGGGTTCCGAGGAAGGTCGCGAACTTGTCGGACAGTGCGTCGCCGAGGAAGTCGAGGGCGCCCGGGGTGGCGGCCATCGTGCCCGCGTCGGAGATGGCGCAGCCCTGCGGGGCGGGGATGCCGTCGAGCCGGTCGCGCAGCCACAGCAGTGCGGCCGGTCCGCCGACGACCTCGGCGACGATGTGCTCACTGGCGTGGTCGCGGGTGTAGGTCAGGGCGATGTTCGGGTCGCGGCAGTAGGTGTCGACCAGCGTGTCGGTGGCGCCGAGGGGAAGGATCTCGTCCCATGCCGAATGCCAGATGAACAGGGGCATGTCCGGCACGGCCCTGCCCATGCGGGTGTCGTCGAGCATGGCCGCGACCGGCGGATCATCGAGCGGGTTGCCGTCGGAGCCGATCATGCCGGTGAGGTCGAGGAACGGCAGCAGCGCCGACTGGTACTGCACGCACAGCGGCGACTTGATCGCGGCGAGTCCCTTGCCGAGCGGGTTCAACCGCTGATCGAGATAGGCGGCGAATTCGGGGTATTCGCGGGTGAGGCCGAGGACGGCGGCGAAGACCAGGCCGGAGGTGAGTTGATGGTTCGCCATCGTGAGGGCGGCGCCGAGATCCGCGCCGACCCCACCCTCGGCGGCGCCGACGATGTTCAGTTCGGGGGCATAGCTCGCGTGCAACTCGGCGGCGTGCCCGGTCGCGATCGATCCGCCGGAGTACCCGTAGAGACCGACCGGACCGCCGGGGCCCACTTCGAGCGGCGCGAAGCCGGTCGCGGCGCGGATGCCGTCGAGAGTGATCCGTCCCGCCAGCGGTCCGGCGGCGTAGGCCGAGTACGGACCCTGGTGGTCGGGCACCACGACCGCCCAGCCTTGGGCCAACGCCGCCTGCGCGAACAGGAACTCGGCCGGTACCACGATCTGACCGGCCACCGCGGCGACCGAAAGATGTTGCAGCGCATACGAGGGCGCGCAGTAACCGGCGGTCGAGTCCTCGGCGAGCTGCACCGAGAGCAGCTTGCGGGGTGAGATCGCCTGACCGCGTGGCTTGATCACCGTGGCCACGGCCGGGATCGCCTCGTCGCGGCTGTTGTTGGAGCGGTAGGACACCTGCCAGGCGTCGACAGCGACGGGCAGCACGCCGAAGTCGGCGACGGTGACCTGTCGGGCCGCGATGATCGCGCCCGGTGCGGTCGCCGCCACCACGTCGGCGGGCGGGAGGTAGAAGCCCGCGTCGAGCTCGGGCGGCAGCGGAATCACCGGGGCGGGGGTGATCGCGGTCGGCTCGGCGGCGACCGGCCCGGCCACCAGCAGCGTCGCCGCCGCGAGCACGCTCGTGGCCAGGGCCGACCAGCGCGGAATCAGGGAAGATCTCATCGTGCACAGTCCTCACAGGAATTGAGACGCCTTCGTCTCAATGGCGGCTACTATGGCACGAGTGTGGTGTGGATCGCAATCAGTCGCGGGTCACGCGGGCGAGGTCAAGGCGGTGAGCAGGGTGGTGAAGACATCGACGAGATGATCGACGGGCGGCCGGGGGTCGTCGAGGCTCCACTGGTGCACGGCGCCGTTCACAGCGCCGATGAAGGCCGCCATCGCCATCCGCCACCCGCCCGGCGGGGTACGCACACCGTCGCGGGTGGCCGCGATCGTGGCGACCACCTCGCCCCAGCGATCCCGCACCCGCGCCCGGTGTTCCTCGACCGCCTGGCTCACCCCGACGATCTCGACGAAGGCCACCTTGGCCGCTCGGATGTCGTCGGTGATGGCCGTGGTGTAGGCGCGCAGCGCGGCATCGATGAGGGTGCGCAGGTCGTCGGTGTCGACGGCCGCCAGCGCGGCGAGCACGGCGTCGCGAGCCCTGCCCTGCACCGCGTCGTACACCGCGACGAGCAGTTCCTCGCGTCCGGCGAACTGCTCGTAGAACTGCCGCCGTGACAGCCCGGCCACCGCGCACACATCGGTGAGCGAACTGTTGGCATAGGACTTCTCGGCGAAAACGGTCAGTCCGGCCTCGATGAACAGCGCACGCCGCTCGACCTGCCGTTCGGCGACCGAGGTGCCGGTGTAGTTGTGCCGGGTCCGCCCAGATGTCACCCCACGACCCTACGAGGTGGTGGCCTCGACAGGTCCGATCGGGACCACCAGCGGGGTGCCGGTGACCGGGTCCTCGATCACCTTCGCGCGCAGCCCGAACACCTGCGCCACCACGTCTTCGGTGAGGACCTCGGCGGGTGTACCCGCGGCGACCACCTGCCCGGCGCGCATGGCGACCAGCCGATGGGCGTAGCGGGCGGCCAGATTCAGGTCGTGCAGCACCATCACCACCGTCCGGTTCGCCTCCGCGTGCAGGCGCCGGACCAGGTCGAGCACCTCGATCTGGTGGGCCAGGTCGAGGAAGGTGGTCGGTTCGTCGAGCAGCAGCAGGTCGGTGTTCTGGGCCAGCGCCATCGAGATCCAGGCGCGTTGGCGCTGCCCGCCGGACAGTTCGTCGAGCGAGCGGTCGGCGAATTCGGCCATGTTCGTCCAGGTCAGGGCCTCGGTGATGGCCGACTCGTCGTCGGAGGACCACTGCCGGTACCACCGCTGGTGCGGGTGTCTGCCCCGGGCGACCAGGTCGGCGACGGTGAGCCCGTCGGGCGCAAGCGGTGATTGGGGCAGGATGCCGAGCACCCGCGCCACGTCCCTGGTCGACATCCGGTCGATGCGTTTGCCGTCGAGGTGCACCTGCCCACCGGTCGGCCGCATCAGCCGGGCCATCGCGCGCAGCAGCGTGGACTTCCCGCATCCGTTGGGTCCGATCACCGCGGTGATGGTGGCGTCGGTGATCTCGAGATCCAGCCCGTCGACGACGGTGGTCGGGCCGTAGCCGAGGGTCACGGCATCGGCACGCAGTCGAACGGTCATCACGCGCCCGCTTTCCCGGCACGATCGCGCCGCATCAACAGATAGATCAGGTAGGGAGCGCCGAGCACGGCGGTAATCACCCCGACGGGAAGTTCGCCCGAGGGCAGGAGTGTGCGGGCGACCAGATCGGCGGTGACGGTGAACGCCGCGCCGAGTACCGCCGAGGTGAGCAGCGGGGGCTGGGCCGAACCGGTGAGGCGCAACGCCACCTGCGGCACGGCGAGCGCGATGAAGATGACGGCCCCCGCCGACGCCGTCGCGACACCGGCCAGCAGCACGGCCAGCACCAGCAGGGTCAGGCGCGCGGCGTTGAGGCGCACACCGAGCGAGCGGGCGGTGTCGTCGCCGAAGTGCAGGGCCCCGAGCAGGTGAGTGCTCGCGAGGACCACCGGAACCAGCACGGCCAGGGCGATCGCCACCGGGGTCACCTGGATCCAGCCGCTGCCGTTGAGGCTGCCGGTCAGCCAGGTCACCGCCCGGGTCGCGACATCGACTTCCCCGACGCTGAGCAACCAGAACGTCACGCTGGACAGCAGCGAACCGGCACCCAGGCCGACCAGCACGAGCCGATGGCCTTCGATTCCCCCACTCCACGCCAGCACGAAGACGCCGAGCGCGGCGAGCAGCCCGCCCAGTATCGAGGCCACCGGCACCCCGATCTCGGCCACCGCGCCGCTGACCTGACCCCGACTGCCCGCCAGCGCGATCACCGCGACCGCGGCGACACTCGACCCCGCGGTAACGCCGAGAATGTCGGGACTCGACAACGGGTTGCGCGCGATGCCCTGGGTGATCGCACCGGACAACGCGAGTGCCGCGCCGACCAACGCGCCGGTGAGGATCCGGGGCAGCCGCAGATCCCACACCACGTAGGCCAGCCCGTCGTCGCCACCGCCGGTGAGCACCGCGAGCACATCCAGCGGCGTCACCGGGCCGCCGTCGGGCATGGTGTAGGTGCCGAGCGCGAGCGCGACACAACTCGCGGCGGCGAGGATCGCGGCGCCGAGCAGCAGGACCGCTGCCGTGCGCAGGCGCAGCTGCCAGGACACCGGCCCCAGCCGGACCGCCAGAACGGTACTCATATGGTCACCAACTTCCGGCGGCGGACCAGCGCGATGAAGAACGGGACGCCGACGACGGCGAGCATGATGCCCGCCGGAAGCTCGCCCTTGTCCAGTACGAGTCGTCCCGCGATGTCGGCGACCAGCACCAGGACCACTCCGAGCAGCCCGGCGACCGGAACCAACCAGCGGTAGTCGGGTCCGGTGATGCCGCGCGCGAGGTGCGGCACGACGAGTCCGACGAAACCGAGCGGACCGGCGATCGCCACGACCGCGCCGGTGAGCAGCACGATCGACGTGATCCCGACGGTGCGGGCCAGAGTGACGCGATGCCCGAGGGCGCGCGCGGTGTCCTCACCGAGGCCGAGCGCGTTGAGCGCGGAGGTGTTGGCCAGGGCGAGCACGATCCCGGCCACGACGAAAGGTGTCGCCTTGGCCAGCAGATCCAGGCTGGAGCCGGTCAGCGAACCGGCCTTCCAGAAACGATAGATATCGGTGACGTCGGTGTCGAACAGCACCACCGCCGAGATCAGTCCCTGGAGCAGATAGCTGACGGCGGCGCCCGCCAGCGCCAGAGTCACCGGGGTGGGTCCGCCACGCCCCGTCGCGCCGATGGCGAACACGGTGACGGAGGCGATCAAGGCCCCGGCGAAGCCGAACCACACGTAGCCGAACAGACTGGACACGCCGCCGATCATCACCGCCGCGACGATGCCGAGTGCCGCGCCCTGGGTGATGCCGAGCAGCGCGGGATCGGCGAGCGGGTTCCTGGTGTGTCCCTGGATCACGGCGCCCGCGATACCGAGCGCGAGCCCGGCCAGGATGCCGAGCAGGGTGCGCGGCAGGCGCAGGCCGTTCACGATGGCGCCGGTCTCGGTGTCGGTCGTACCGCCGAGGGCCTGCAGAACCTCTAGGGGCGCGATGAATTTCGAGCCGACGGCCAAGCTGAGCAGGACGGCCGCGAGCACCGAGACCAGCAATCCCGCGATGAGTAGCAACCGGCGAGATCGCGTGTCGGCGAACACGGCTCCGGGCGGCGAAGCGGCCACTGTCCCCTCTTCGTAGTTGGTAATTAGGTAAGGCTTCGCTACGTTAGCAACCCTGAGGGCAACCGAACCACCCGGGAGGACGTCGATGAACACCCCACTGAGCCGTCGGCTCGCCGCCGTCGCGGCGGTCGCCGCCGCTGTACTGAGCCTGTCCGCCTGCGGTCAGGACCGGGCGACAACCGGTGTCGCGGGCAGTGACTGCGACACCGCGAGCAACCTCGACGGCGGCGCGTACCCGCGCACCATCGAGAAGGGCGCGGTCACCGACGCGGCCGGTGCGAATGTCGGCACGGTCGTCGACCCGGCGACCATCGCCACCCGCCCGGTTCGGGTCGCTGCCCTCGATCAGACCTTCGTCGACGCCGCCCTGGTGCTCGACACCGAACTGGTCGCGTACACGACGTACCAGTCCATGGGGGAGAAGCTGCCCGCGTTCCTCGGCGCCGCGGCGCAGACCTGCGGTGGGCGCGCCGTCAACATCGGCCATGTGCAGACCCCCGACATCGAGAAGCTGGCGGGTGCCCGCCCGGACCTGATCGTGTCGGCCAAGGTGCGGCACGAGAAGCAGTACGAGCAGTTCCGTGGCATCAAGCTCGGTTCGGGCACGGTGCCGGTGGTGTTCAGTCAGACCACCGGGGCCACCTGGAAGGAGAACCTGCTGTTGCTCGCCAAGGCGGTCGACAAGGAGAAGCTCGCCGAGGCCAAGCTCACGGCCTATCAGGAGCGGGCCGCCGCGATCGGCGCGGCGATCAAGGACAAGAACGGTGGCACCGCGCCCACCGTGTCGCTGCTTCGCTTCATGGGCAAGGAGGACCGGCTCATGCAGCGGGTCAGCTTCATCGGCGACATCTTCGCCGACACCGGCCTGAACCAGCCCGACAAGTCCGCCGATCCGAAGAACGACTTCGCGATCACGCTGAGCCCGGAACGTCTGCTCGACGCCGACGCCGACTACGTCTTCCTCACCAGCAGCGGCGAGGATGCCGCCACCCAGCGCAAGGCGGCCGCCGAGGCCAACCCGCTGTGGAACCAGCTGCGCGGCAAGATCACCCCGGTCGACGACCTGGTCTGGCTGACCTCGGTCGGCCTCACCGGCGCGCACGCGGTCCTCGACGACATCGCCGCGACCTTCGGCGTCGACCCGGCGAAGTAGGTCCGGCGTGTTCTGTTCGCCCGCCCCTACACTCGGCGGGATGGGCGAACAGAAGCAGCGCATGCTGGCGGGGGACCTGTACAAAGACGACGACCCGGAACTCGTGGCCGAACGGCGGCGAGCGCAACGGCTGTGCGACGAGTTCAATCGCACCGGCCCCGATGAGACCGATCGACGGACCGAGTTGCTCGGCGATCTCCTCGGCACACTGGGCGAGGGGTCCTGGATCATGCCGCGATTCCAGTGCGACTACGGCTACCTGATCGAGATCGGGGCCAACAGTTTCCTCAACTACGACGCGATCCTGCTCGACTGCGCGCCGATCACCATCGGCGACGACTGTTCGATCGGCCCGCGCGCTCAGCTGCTCACCGCCCTTCATCCGATGGACGACCACGAAAAGCGCAGGCAGCGTTGGGAATCGGCGGCGCCGATCCGGATCGGGAACAACGCGTGGTTCGGTGGCGGGGTGATCGTGTGCCCCGGGGTGACCATCGGCGACGACGTGGTGGTCGGCGCGGGCAGCGTGGTCACCCGCGACCTGCCCGACCGCGTGTTCGCGGCGGGTAACCCGGCCAGGGTGATCCGGGCACTGTCGGTGTGATCCGCGCGTCGCCGGGTCGCGCCGGGTGGGTCGACGGCAATACTGTCTGTTCATGGGCCAATCGCGAGTCGTGCAGGAGCAGGAAGCCACCCGGCCGTTGCGCGAGGACATCCGGTTCCTCGGCGGAATCCTCGGTGACACCATCCGGGACCACGAGGGACCCGAGGTGTTCGACCTCATCGAACGGGTCCGCATCGAGGCGTTCCGGGTGCGCCGCGAGGAAGTGGAGCGCAGCGCCGTCGCCGACATGCTCGACGGCACCCCCACCGAGGTGGCGCTGCCGCTGATCCGGGCGTTCAGTTATTTCGTGCTGCTGGCCAACCTGGCCGAGGACATCCAGCGCGACCGCCGCCGCGCCGCGCACGTGGCGGCGGGAGAACCGCCGCAGGACTCGTCGCTGGCCGCCACCTACGCCAAACTCGATGCCGCCGCCCTGGACGGCACCGGCGTGGCCGAACAACTCACCGATGCCCTGGTCTCCCCGGTGATCACCGCGCACCCCACCGAGACCCGCAGGCGCACGGTCTTCGACGTGCAGGCCAAGATCACGGCGCTGATGCGGTTGCGGCGCAGGCTCGAACCGGGCGACCCCGGATTCGACGACATCGAACCGCGCATCCGTCGTGAAGTGCTCACCCTGTGGCGCACCGCGCTGATCCGCTTGGCGCGCTTGCGGATCCAGGACGAGATCTCGGTCGGTCTGCGCTACTACGACCTCACCCTCTACGACGTGATCCCCGCGATCAACGCCGAAGTCCGTGCCGCGCTGCGTTCGCGCTGGCCCGATGTCGACCTGCTCGACCGCCCGATCCTGCGTCCCGGTTCGTGGATCGGCGGTGATCGCGACGGAAACCCCTATGTGACAGCCGAAGTCGTGCACACCGCCGCCGAGCAGGCCGCCGCCTACGCCTTCGGTCGCTACCTGGGCGAGCTGGTCGAACTGGAGAAGTCGCTGTCGCAGTCGGCGCGTCTGGTGCGGGTCAGCCCGGCGGTCGCTGCACTGGCCGACGCCGGGTACGACGACCCGGCCGTGTTCGCCGACGAACCGTATCGCCGGGCGCTGCACGCGGTCCGGGCGCGGCTGAGCGCCACCGCCGCGCGCTCGCTCGACCGCCTCCCGGACAACGGTCTGGCCACCGATGCCGAGCCGTACCCCACACCGCAGGCGGTACTCGACGATCTGGACGCGATCGACGCCTCCCTGCGGGCCAGCGGCGACGCCCTGCTCGCCGACGACCGCCTCGCCGCCCTGCGCCACGCCGTGGAGACGTTCGGTTTCCACCTGCAGGGCCTCGATATGCGGCAGAACTCCGAGGTGCACGAACAGGTCGTCGCCGAACTGCTCGCCTGGTCGGGTGTGCATCAGGACTACGCGAGCTTGAGCGAAGCCGAACGGGTCGACCTGCTGGCCACCGAATTGCGCACGCGCAGACCACTGCTCGGCCCGAACGCCCGGCTGAGCGAACTGGCGGCCAAGGAACTCGGCGTGCTGCGCGCCGCCAAGGGCGTGATCGACACCTTCGGCGCCGCCGCCGTCCCGAACTACATCATCAGCATGTGCACGTCGGTGAGCGACATGCTCGAAGCGGCCCTACTGCTCAAAGAGGCGGGCATTCTCGATCCCGGCTCCGCCGATGCCTCGCCGCGCAGCCCCGTCGGCATCGTTCCGCTGTTCGAGACCATCGAGGACCTCGGTGCCGGTGCGGCGACTCTGGCTGCCGCACTGGAGGTTCCGGTGTACCGCGAGCTCGTCGCCGCGGCGGGGATGCGGCAGGAGGTGATGCTCGGTTACTCCGATTCCAACAAGGACGGCGGGTACCTGGCGGCGAACTGGGCGCTCTACCGCGCCGAACTGGACCTGGTGGAGGTGGCGCGCAAGGCGGGAATCCGGTTGCGGCTCTTCCACGGTCGTGGCGGCACCGTCGGCCGCGGTGGTGGTCGCAGTTACGACGCGATCCTCGCCCAGCCCGCCGGTGCGGTGCGCGGGTCGTTGCGGCTCACCGAACAGGGTGAGGTGATCGCCGCGAAGTACTCCGAATCCGGTGCGGCACACCGCAACCTGGAATCGCTCATCGCGGGCACCCTCGAATCCACCCTGCTCGACGTGGAAGGCCTCGGCGACGACGCCGAACCGGCCTACGAACTGCTCGACGACCTGGCGACCCGGGCTCGCGCCGCCTACGCGCACCTGGTGCACGACACCCCCGGCTTCGTCGAATACTTCCGGCAGTCCACCCCCGTCGCCGAGGTCGGCGA
Source organism: Nocardia caishijiensis NBRC 108228 (assembly GCF_001612825.1). Classification (GTDB taxonomy): domain Bacteria; phylum Actinomycetota; class Actinomycetes; order Mycobacteriales; family Mycobacteriaceae; genus Nocardia; species Nocardia caishijiensis. The sequence goes on from NZ_BDBE01000049.1 coordinate 32,795, forward strand.
CCTCAATATCGGCAGCCGCCCGGCCTCGCGCAAACCCACCAATTCGGTGTCGGATCTGCGCGCGATTCCGTGGGTGATGGCCTGGAGTCAGGCGCGTGTCATGCTGCCGGGCTGGTACGGCACCGGCACCGCGCTCGAGGACTGGGTCGGCGACGATCCGGCGCGCCTGGCCCGGCTCACCGATCTCTACCAGCGGTGGCCGTTCCTGCGCACCGTGTTGTCGAATCTGGCGCAGGTGATGGCCAAGAGCGACCTCGACATCGCCGCCCGTTACGCCGACCTGGTGGACGACAAAACGTTGCGCGACAAGATCTTCGGGATGATCCGCGACGAACACGCCCGCACCGTCCGCATGTACAAGGCGGTCACCGGCCACGAAGAACTCCTCAGCGACAACCCGTCGCTGGCGGAGTCGATCCACAACCGTTTCCCCTACCTGGAACCGCTCAATCAGCTCCAGGTGGACCTGCTGCGCAGGCTGCGCGGCGGTGACGATTCGGAATTGGTGAAGCGGGGCATCCTGCTCACCATGAACGGCCTCGCCACCGCCCTGCGCAACTCGGGCTAGGCGCTAGCCCGTGCGACAGGTCGTGTCGTGTTCGGGCACGGTGCCGTCGACCAGATAGTCGGTGACGGTCTCGGTCGCGCAGGGATCGGCGCCGAGAACATAGACCCCGTGCCCACTCCCGTCGACGGTGACCAACCGTGACCGCTGACCGAATTTCGCGTCGAGAAGTTCGCCGCCGCGCAACGGGGTGACCGGGTCGCGCTGGTTCTGCACGATCAGCACCGCGCCGGGAGCGGTGCTGTCGATCGATACCGGCGGCTCGGACGGCCCGAGCTTCCAGTAGGCGCACGGCATGACGTTCGCGGCGGCCGCGCCGTAGAGCGGGTGCCGTTCCCGGTCCTCGGCCACGGCCCGCCGGTAGGAACCGATGTCCTCGGGCCATTCGACGTCGTTGCAGGTCACGGCGAGAAACACCGACCAAGCGTTGTCGTTCGGGGACGGTGCGCCGGTGCCCGGCGGGCGGCCGCCCGCGGGACCGGGGCGCCCGGTGTCGATGAGCGATCGCCAACTCTCGGCCGCCGAGGCGTACAGCGCCGGGCGATAGAGCGTGAAGAAGGTGCCGAATCGGAAGAGGTTTCCGTCCATGCCGTCCACCGGGTGCGCGTCGAGCCGCTCGGCCAGGGTGAAGTACGTCCGCCGCACCTCCTCCGGTGTGCGGCCCAGACCGTAGGTGTCGTGACGGGCGGCCGCCCATTCGGCGAAGTCGGGAAATGTCTCCTCCATGCCGCGGCCGTAGAGACGCATCCCCTCGTGGTCGAGGTGCGTGTCGCCGATATTGCTGTCGAGCACGACGCGGTCGACCTGCTGCGGGAACATCGAGGCGTAGGCGGCGCCGAGCGCGGTGCCATACGAGTAGCCGAGGAAGCTGGCCTTGTCCGCACCCAACGCGGCCCGGATCCGGTCCAGGTCACGGGCCATGTTCGCCGTCGACACGTGTGACATCCGGCCGTCGTGGTCGTTGGCCGCGCACTGCTCGGCGACCCCCTGGGCGATCACGGCCCGCTCGGTGACCGCCGCATCGTTCACCGCATACGGCGCGATATTGCCGAAGTACACCTGATCGTCGGTGAACCCGCAGCTCACCGGCGCCGAATGCCCTACCCCGCGGGTATCAATACCGATCAGGTCATAGCTGTCGAGGACTTCGGCGGGCAGCCCATGGGCAGCCAGGAACTTGGGCTGGTCCAACCCTGTACCGCCCGGACCACCGGGGTTGAGCAGCAACACTCCGCGACGCTTGTCCGGGTTCCTGCTCGCCAGCCGCGAGATCATGATCTCGATCCGCGTGCCTTCGGGTTCGCGGTAGTTCAGGGGCACCGGCACGGTGGCACAGTCCAACTGGGCGGGCCCGGCCGTGAGATCTTCCACCCCCTCCGGACAGGCGCCCCACCGCACCTGCGCCGCGCGGTCTCCGGTCGGCTCCGCCACCACATCGGGTGCCCCGGTAAGGGTCGCGCTGAGACCGAGGACAGCCAACAGACTCAGGCTTCGTTGTCGATTCATCCGCTGCTACTCCCCGACGACATGGCGCCTTCCACGAGCGAATCGTCCACTCGGGCTCGTGTCCGGCAGGTACACAGACGAGTCTGTCGCGCCGACCGCACCGGCACATCGCTCCGGCGGCGGCGATCGTGTCGGACGAAAGTCGAAGCGGCGATTCGACTCGGGTCGAGCACATCTCATCCGCTGGGCTGCTGCTTCGGGACGGTCGGTGTCGCGATAATGGCCGGGTGGACACCGGCGACGCGGCACGACTCGGAGCACGGCAGCAGATCTGGCGGCTGACGGCAGCCGCGCTGATCGGCATCGCCGCCTGGTTCACCGTCGCTGCCGCGCTGCCCCCGAGTTGCACGGCCGACACCTGTTCCTGGCTGGTCACCGGCGATCCGCTGATCGCACTCGGTTGCGTGACGGTACTGCCGTGGCGGCGCCGGTTCCCGTTCACCGTCGCCCTGGTGGTCGGTATCGCCTCGGCCGCGTCGGCACTCGCCACCGGTGCCGCGCTGCTGGCACTGTGTTCGTTGTCCACCCGCCGACGACCGGTCGAAATCGCCGTTGTGGTCGCCGCGTATGTGGCGGCGGCGCAGTCGACCTCGGGCCTCTACCCGATCGATACCCCGCCCGCCCCGCTCTGGTTGCAACTCGCGCTGACGATGTCGAGCGCGGGGATCGCCGTGGCCACCGGCGTGGCCATCGATGCCCGCCGCGCGGAGGTGCGATCGCTGCGGGAACGCGCCGACAGCGCGGAACGCGAACAGGGCGCCCGTGCGGCCCAGGCCAGGGCCCAGGAACGCAATCGGATCGCCCGCGAGATGCACGATGTGCTCGCGCACCGGATCTCGCTGGTCGCCATGCAGGCGGGCGTGCTGGATCACCGCGACGACCTCTCGGTCGAGGAGAAGCGAACCCTGGTCCGCGGGATCGCCGACGGTTCCCGCCAAGCGTTGGAAGAACTCCGCGACGTCCTCGGCGTTCTGCGCGCCGACCCCGACCGTCCGGAACCACCGCAACCCACCCTCGACCGGGTCCCGGACCTGGTCGCCGATGCCCGGTCCTCCGGCCTGGCTGTCACGCTCGCCTCCACGGTGACCGCCACCCCACCAGAGACCGTGGGACGGACCGGTTACCGGGTGGTTCAGGAAGGGCTGACCAACGCCACGAAACACGCACCGGCCGCACCGGTCCAGATCACCGTGGACGGGACGCCCGGCGGCGAATTGCGGGTCAGCGTCCGCAATTCCGCGGCCGCGACCACCCTCGCCCGACCACCGGCATCCGGCTTCGGTCTCCTCGGCCTCGCCGAGCGGATCACCCTCGCGGGCGGCACACTCGACCACCATCGCACCCGCGACAACGGCTACCTGCTCACCGCGCGACTTCCCTGGCCGGAGCACGATCCCGAGAAAAGAGCATGAGTGCACAGTGATCGAGAGGTGGTGCGTGTCGTCATCGTCGACGACGACCAGTTGGTGCGGATGGCGCTGCGCCTGGTCATCGACGGCGAACCGGATCTGGCCGTCGTCGCCGAGGCCGCCGACGGGGACACCGCGCTCGCGGTGGTGGACGAACTACGGCCGGACGTCGTGCTGATGGATGTGCGGATGCCCGGCCGCGACGGCATCGACACCACCCGATGCCTCAGCGCCGCACCGGCGCCGCCCGCGGTGCTCATGCTGACCACCTTCGATTCCGACGAACTGGTCCTCGGCGCGCTGCGCGCCGGGGCACTCGGCTTCGTCCTCAAGGACACCCCACCCGCCCGGATCGCCGATGCGGTGCGCTCGGTCGCGGCCGGGCATCCCGTGCTGTCTCCCACGGTCACGGCGCGGGTGATCGCCGCGGCCACCGGGCCGGGTTCCAGCGAGGCCCGCGGCGCCACCCGCGATGCCGCGCGCAAACGACTGGCTGCTCTGTCGGAACGCGAACTCGACACCGCGCGAGCTATCGCCGACGGGCTGGGCAATCCGGAGATCGCCGCACGATTACAGGTGACCGTCGCCACCGTGAAGGCGCACACCGGCAACCTGTTCACCAAGCTGGGCGCCGCCAATCGAGTACAGATCGCACTCCTGGTCCGCGACGCGGAACAATGAACCCGCCGAACACCGATGGGGTGGCACCGCTGTACGGTGCCACCCCATCGGGCGAACGTCGACGCGCGCCCTGGTTACAGGCAGACGGTGACGGTGAACGGTCCGACCGGGATGCCGGTGCAGATCGCCACCGAGCCGACGACGGGCTGCGCGGCGGCGGCCGAGGCGGTGCCCGCACCGGTGGCGGTGACGAACAGGGCGAGCGCGGCGACGGCGAGCGGACGGGCGGTCTTGACGAACATAGGCTGATCCTCGGGTAGAACGGGTGGAACAGGTCCCAGGCGGGGCCCGCCCCATCTCAACACGAGCCCCGCCGCGGTGTCCTTCGCATCGTGGGAATCGCGGTGGCTCAATCGGTCACGATCGCCACGGCGTCGATCTCCACGAGCATCTCCGCGCGCGGCAGACCGGTGAACACGGTGGTGCGCGAGGGCAGCACGCCGTCGGTGGTGTGCTCGGTGACGAACTCGCCGTAGGCCTCGTTCATGATCGCGAAGTCCTCCCGCTTGGTGAGGTACACCCGCAGCATCACCACGTCGTCGAAGGTGGCACCGGAGGCGTCGATGATGGCCTTCACGTTCATCAGGGTGCGGGTGGTCTGCGCGGCCACGTCGCCCGGGTGCAGGTATTCGCTGGTCTCCGGGTCGACCGGGCCCTGTCCGGAGACCTGGATGAACGGGCCTTTGCGCACGCCCTGGGAGAAGGTGTGGGCGGGGGCGGGAGCCTCGGAGGTACGCACGGCGATCTTGTCGGACATGGTTCAGCCTTTCCTCGCGGGGACGGCTCGGCGGGGGTCCCAGCCGAGTTCGGTGGAGATGGCGTCGGCGCACGCCCGCACCTGGGGGAGCAGGGCGAGCACCTGGTCGTGGTCGAGCAGCACATCGGGTACCGAGACCGAGACGGCGGCGACCACCTCGCCGATACCGTCACGCACGGGCACCCCGATGCAGTTGACGAAACTCTCGTGCTCCTCGTGGTCCTCGGCGAAGCCCTGTGCGGCAACCCGTTCCAGCTCGGCCAGGTAGCGTTCGGGGGTGCGCAGGGTGCGCGGGGTGAACGGGTGGTAGTCCAGACGCGCTGCCACCGTGCGCCATTCGGTGCGTGGGAGCGCCGCGACGAGAACCTTGCCGACGGCCGTGCAGTGCAGGGGAGCCGGCCTGCCGATGCGTGAGTACATCCGCACCGACTGTTCGGCGTCGACCTTGTCGATGTAGACGGCGTCACCGGACTCGTAGGCGGCCAGGTGCACCGTCTGCCCGGTGGTCGTGCCGAGGGCGCTCAGGTGTGGCCTGGCGACCGTGCGCACGTCGCGGTTCTCCAGTGCGTGGCTTGCCAATTCGAACATGCGACTGCCGAGGGAGTAGCGGTGCGCGGCGTCGCGGACCACGAATCGTTCGGCCTGCATCGTCTGCAGCAGTCGCAGCACGGTCGACTTGTGCACCCCGAGCCGCCCCGCCAGTTCGTCGAGGGACTGGGAAGCCTCGCCGAGCGCGATGAGGATGGACAGGGCTCGCGACACGCTTTGACTCATGGCCCGATCGTCCCATCTGCCGACGGTGGATAGGTGAGCCCCGTCCAGACGGCGTCCGGGAGCCCGGCGAGATGCCGGAGTTCTTGTGGTGGAGGGAGTTTCGCCGCATCGCCGGACGCGGTGAGGGCGGCGGCCGCGCACAGGTGCCCGTAGCGCAGGCGGGTGCGCAGGTCGGCGCCGTGCAGCAGCGCCGCGAGGTAGCCGCCCGCGAATGCGTCACCCGCGCCGATGCGTTCGGTGACGGTGAGATCCAGGGCGGGCACCTCCACCACCTGCTCGCCGTCGAAACCGATCGCGGTGTGCTTGTCGTTCTTGACGATGAGCTGCGCGGGTTCGGGAAACAGGGCACGCAGGGCGCCCGGGTCGCCCGTGCCGAAGATCTCGGTGGCCTCGTCGGCGCCCAGCAGCACCACATCGGCGCCGCGCACGTGTGCGGCGAGCTCGTCGGCGGCCGCGCCGATGCGTGCACCCCACACCGCGGGGCGGTAGTTCAAGTCGAAGCTGATCGTCGACCCGTGCCGTGGACGGTCGAGCAGGCTACGGGTGAGCGCGCACGCCGACTCGGAGAGCGCGGGGGTGATACCGGTGAAGTGCACGAGATCGGCCCGCACGAGCGGCGGCGCGACGAGGTCGGCGGGTGCGAGGGCGCTGGCGGCCGATCCGGACCGGTAGTAGTGCATGCGGCTCTCGCTAGAGGGGAGGTCGTGTGGCGTGCCGGAGCCGCCGCCGCGCTCTTTGATGTAGATGCCGGTCGGGCGCGTCGGGTCGACCGCCACAGCGCCGACATCCACTCCTGCCCGGGCTAATTCGGCCACCAGGTAGCGGCCGAATCCGTCGTCACCGACCCGCGACAGCCACGCGGCGGACACACCGAGTTGCGCGAGCACCACGGCCACATTCGCCTCGGCGCCACCGGCCGACCGCTCGAATGTTCCCGAACGTTCCAGCGGTCCCGGCTCGGCGACGAGGACCGCCAACCCCTCGCCCACGGTGACCGCTCTTGGCTGTTCCGTTGTTGCGTGGATCACCTTATCGGGCCTTTCGTGGTTGCGGTCACAGCTGTCTGCATGCACAATAACGAGCAGAAACATTCAGTGCAACTTGCGTTGCGCATTATGCAATAGCAAAGACATATGGTTGATCGGGCTGGGGGCCCGCCGGGAAAGGGATGCTGTGACCATCGACAACGCCGTCGTAGACGCGCTGGCCGACGAGGTGCTCGGCCCGCACGTCAAGAGCGCCCCGCCCGCCGTGTGGGGGCATTCGGTACGCGAATATCTGACGGGGACAACGGAACTCACGCAGTGGCAGACGCCGCTGCTCACCCTCGACCGCGCGGCCCTCGACGCCAACCGCGCGCTCATGGCCGACTGGACCACCGCGGGCGGTGTCGAACTCGCCCCGCACGGCAAGACCACGATGGCGCCGCAACTGTGGCGCGAACAACTCCGTGCGGGCGCCTGGGGAATCACCCTGGCCACCGCCTGGCAGGCGCAGCTCGCCCGCTCCTTCGGCGTGGGCCGGATCCTGCTCGCCAACGCCCTGGTCGACCCCATCGGGCTGGCCTGGGTGGCCGGGGAATCCGCCCGCGACGAGAACTTCGAGTTCTACTGCTGGGCCGACAGCGTCGCCACCGTGGAGCTGATGGACAAGATCCTGCGCGACACCCCGCCCGGCCCGCCGGTTCGGGTGCTGGTCGAACTGGGTGGCGCGCACGGTCGTACCGGTGCGCGGACCCGAGACGAGGCGCTCGCGGTGGCGCGAGCCCTGGTCGCCGGTGAACGTCTCACACTCGCGGGCGTCGGCGGGTACGAAGGCGCGCTCGCCCACGATCGCACCCCCGAGGCGCTGGCCGCGGTGCGCGGCTACCTGCGCGAGCTCGCCGCCCTGCACGCCGAACTCGGCGGCCTGTACTCCGGACCCGCCATCGTCTCGGCGGGTGGCAGCGCGTATCCGGAACTGGTCGTCGACGAACTGGCGGGCCTTGCCTCGGACCGACGAGGTCTGCCGGGCTCGACAACCGTGGTGCTGCGCAGCGGCGCGTACCTCGTGCACGACGACGGCTTCTACGCGGGCATCTCGCCGCTCACCGCCCCCGTCACCGACCCGGGTCTGCGCTCGGCGATGCACGGCTGGGCCCGTGTCGTCTCCCGCCCCGAACCCGAACTGGCCCTGCTCGACGGCGGCAAACGCGACTTCCCCTACGACGAAGGCCTCCCGACGCCCCAGCTCGTTGTCGGCGGCGCGCCGCTCCCGCCGGGCGCGCACGTGAGCGCACTCAACGACCAGCACACCTTCCTGCGTCTCCCGGGGGCCACGCTCGCCGACCTCCCGGTCGGCAGTGTTGTGCGGCTCGGCCTTTCGCACCCGTGCACCGCCTTCGACAAGTGGCGGCTCATTCCCGTGATCGACTCCGCGGGGACGGCGCATCCGCGTGTGGTCGACCTCATCCGCACCTACTTCTGACGGACGACCATGACTTCCTTGCTCTTTCGCGACATCGACATCGTCGACGGCACCGGCGGACCACGCACCCGTGGCGACGTCCTCGTCCGCGACGGCCGCATCACCGAGATCGCCGAGTCGATCCGGACCGACGCCCCGGTGGTCGGTGTCCAGCCGGGTTCGGTGCTCGCGCCGGGCTTCGTCGACATGCACGCCCATTCGGATCTGTATCTGCTCACCCACCCCGAGCACATCCCGAAGATCACCCAGGGCGTCACCACCGAGGTGATCGGCCAGGACGGGCTGTCCTACGCACCGATCGACGACGCCGCACTCGCGTTGGTGCGCAAGCAGATCGCGGGCTGGAACGGCAACCCCACCGACTTCGACTTCTCCTGGCGCACCGTCGGTGAGTACCTGGACCGGCTCGACCAGGGCATCACCCCGAACGCCGCCTATCTCGTACCGCAGGGCACGCTGCGCCTGCTCGTCGTCGGCGCCGAGCAGCGGGCGGCGACCACCGCCGAGATCGACCGGATGTGCGCGTTGCTCGCGCGGGGACTCGACGAGGGCGCGGTCGGAATGTCGAGCGGTCTCACCTATACGCCCGGAATGTACGCCGACACCGGCGAACTCGCCGCCCTGTGCGCCGTCGTCGCCGCCTACGGCGGCTTCTACGCCCCGCACACCCGCTCCTACGGCGCGGGCGCGCTCGAGGCCTACGCCGAGATGATCGGCTTGGCGAAAGCCACCGGCTGCGCCCTGCACCTGACCCACGCCACCATGAACTTCGGCGTGAACCGAGGGCGCGCACCGGAATTGCTGGCGATGATCGCCCAGGCCAGGGCCGACGGCTGCGACATCACCCTCGACACCTATCCGTATCTGCCCGGCTCGACCACCCTGTCGGCCCTGCTGCCCAGCTGGGCGATGTCGGGCGGCCCCGACGCGGCGCTGGCCCGGCTCGACGATCCGGCCGCGCGCGCCCGGATCACCGCCGACGTCGACGTGCACGGGTCCGACGGGTGTCACGGGGTGACCGTCGAATGGGAGACCATCCAGATCAGCGGTGTCGGTGCCGACGAACTCGCCGGGCACGTCGGGCGCACCGTCGCCGAGATCGCCGCCGACCGCGGCACCGCGCCCGTCGAGGTGTTCTTCGAACTGCTCACCCGCGACCAGCTGGCCACCACGATCCTGCAGCACGTCGGCCACGAGGAGAACGTGCGCGCGATCATGGTCGACCCGGGGCACATGGGCGGCAGCGACGGCCTGCTGGTCGGCGCCCGACCGCACCCGCGCGCGTGGGGCACCTTCCCGCGCTATCTGTCGCGCTATGTCCGTGAGCTCGGCGTGCTCGGTCTGGAGGACTGCGTGCACCACCTCACCGGCCGTCCCGCCGCCCGGCTCCGGCTGGCCGATCGCGGTCTGATCCGGCCCGGATTCGCCGCCGACCTGGTGGTGTTCGATCCGGCGACGGTCCACGACACGGCCACCTTCGAGCATCCGCGACAGCAGGCGCGCGGTATCCAGCACGTGCTGGTCAACGGCGAATTCGCCGTGGAAAACGGCATCGCGACCGGGATCCGCGCCGGTCGTGCCCTGCGCAGGGACACCACGCGAGAGGAGACCCGATGAATCCGTTGCTGAGCTCGTCGTCGGAGGCGATGGAGGTGATCCGGGCCGACCGAGCCCTCACCGTCGTCCGGGCCCCCGCCATCCCCGACCCGGTCGCCCTGGCCGAGACGCTGGCCGGGGCGGGTTTGCGGGCCGTCGAATTCACCTTCACCACCCTCGGTGTGCTCGACGCGATCGGCAAGGCTCGCCGGGCCGCCGACGCGGTGATCGGTGTCGGCACCGTCACCACCCGCGACCAGGCGGCGGCGGCCGTCGACGTCGGCGCGCGGTTCCTGGTGACCCCCGCGCTGCGCCCCGAGGTCGCGGAAGTAGCCGTGGCGCACCAGATCCCGGTCATCATGGGCGCTTACACCCCCACCGAGGTGTTGGCCGCGGTCGAGATGGGCGCGGCGGCGGTGAAGATCTTCCCCGCCCGCTCGCTCGGTCCGGCCTACTTCAAAGACCTGCTCGGTCCGTTCCCCCATGTGTTCCTGATCCCCTCCGGCGGCGTCAACGCGCACAACGCGCGGGAATACCTGCGGGCGGGCGCCGTCGCCGTCACCGCGGGCACCGAGGTGGTCGCCCCCCTGGACGTCGCGGGTTCGCGCTGGTCCGAGATCGGCTCGCGGGCCGCACGTTTCGTTCATTCGCTGGATTGAGAGGTTTGTCCATGGGCGCCACAGTCGACTGGTTGCGCACCACCACCCCCGGGTTGCTGGTGCTGTGCGGTCTCGCGATAGCGGTACTGCTCGTCGCCATCATCAAGATGAAACTGGAGCCGTTCGTCGCGCTGCTGCTCACCGGTCTGCTGTTGGCGCTGGCCGCCGGGCTGCCGGTGTCCCAGATCGTCGGCACTCCGCTCAAGGCCGGTGAGTCACTGCTAGAGACCGGCTTCGGCAATATCCTCGGGCACATCGCGGTCATCATCGGGCTCGGTACCGTCCTCGGTGCGGTCCTCGAAAGATCCGGTGGCGCCGACGTTCTCACCGACAAGCTGTTGCGGATCTTCGGGGAGAAGGGCGCGCCCGTCGCGATGGGCATCCTCGGGCTCGTCTTCGGTATCCCGGTGTTCTTCGACATCGGCATCTTCGTCCTCGCGCCCCTGATCTATGTCGCGGCCAAACGCGGTGGACGTTCGCTGGTGCTCTACGCCATGCCGATGCTGGCCGGTCTGTCCATGACCCACGCGTTCCTGCCGCCGCACCCGGGTCCGGTCGCGCTCGGCGGACTGCTCGGAGTGAGTCTGGGTTGGCTGATCCTGATGGGATTCGTCTGCGGCATACCGGGTTTCATCGCCTCCGGCATTCTGTGGGGCACCTACATCGGTAAGCGGGTCGACGTCTCGGTGCCCGAGGAATTCGTGCCGCTCGAACCCGACACCGACGAGGAGGAAGGCGGCACCGTCGCCACCGGTGTCGTCACCAAGTCGCCGCCCTCGGTGACCCTCATCGGCGCCATCATCGCCATCCCGCTCGTGCTGATCCTCGGCGCCACCTTCGGATATCAACTGCTGGAAGAGGACTCGGCGCTGCTGCAGGTGCTCACCTTCTTCGGCACCCCCGCCGTGGCACTGCTCATCACGGTGCTCGTGGCGTTCTACCTGCTCGGTATCCGGCGCGGTTCCACTGTGCAGGAACTCAGCGTCATCACCGCCGAATCGCTCAAGCCGGTCGGCATGGTGCTGCTCGTCGTCGGCGCGGGCGCGTTCTTCGGCAAGGTCATCTCGGCCACCGGTATCGGCACGGCCCTGGCCGACACGATGTCGGCGGCCGGTCTGCCGATCATCGTGCTCGCCTACCTCATCAGCTGCGGCCTGCGCATCGCCCAGGGGTCGGCCACCGTCGCCATCGTCACCACCGGCGGCATCGTCGCCCCGCTGGTCGCCGAGCAGAACTACTCGCAGATGTCGATCGCGCTGATCGCCATGGCGATCGCCGCGGGCTCGATCATCCTCAGCCACGTCAACGACGGCGGATTCTGGATCATCGCGAAGTACTTCAACATGACGGTGAAGCAGACACTGCAGACCTGGACGGTGCTCGAAACCGTGCTGTCGGTGGTGAGTTTCGCGGTCGCGGCGCTGCTGTTCTCGATCGTCTAGTTGTGCGGGCGAACCGGGCTGTTCTGTGCGGGCAGCCCGGTTTCGCTGTTTCGGGGTCGGTCAGCTTCGGTTGCCGGGGAGCGCGCGCGCCAGCCGTTCGAGAGCCTCGCGTGGATCTTTACCGTGGTCCGCGCCGGTGAGACGGTGGATGACCGCGCCGTCCATGTAGTCGACGAGGATTGCGGCGTCTGTGTGACCGATGCCTACCTGGGCGGCGAGTTCGATCGCCTGCTCGCGTAGTCGGCCGTGGCCGCGCTGTAGCGATTCGGCTACGGCGGGCATGGCTTGGGATTCGCCGAAGAGGGCGAGGCGGGCCTGGGTGCGGGTGGGATCGGTGGTGCTCGCGTGGGTGATGAATCGGGCGAGGGCGTCGACGAGGTGGTCGAGGGTGAGCGGGCCGAGCCTGCGGTGCATCGCGGTCCAGTCGGCGTGATCGCGCTGCTCGAGGCGTTCGGCCACGCCGCACAGGAGGGCTTCCCTGGTGCGGAAGTAGTTCGAGGTGGAACCGGCGGGGAGGTCGGCGGCTTGGTCGACCGCACGGTGGGTGAGGGCGCGTGAGCCGCCGGTGCCCAATACCTCGATGGCGGCGTCGAGGACCTGTTCGCGTTTCGTTGCCACGTGTCGATACTACGGGCGTAGTGACGATGACTACACCTGTAGTGTCTTTCACTACAGGAGTAGTACGGTGGCCTTCGGCAGCGCGCAGAAGCTTGCTGATGGTGCGTCAACCGACACGAAGGGTTCGGAATGGCTACAGCGATTGTTGTCGGCGGTGGGATCGGGGGAACGGCGGTTGCCCTCGGGCTGATCCGGCGAGGCTGGTCGGTGCGGGTGCTCGAGCGGGCGGCGGAGTACGCCGAGGTGGGAGCGGGAATCTCGCTGTGGCCCAATGCGCTTCGAGCGCTGGATGCGCTCGGCATCGGTGATGTGGTGCGGGCGCAGGGGTTGGCTGACGTCTCGGCCGGTATCCGTGATGATCGTGGGCGTTGGTTGTCGCGCACGGATGTGGACACGATGCGGCGCCGATTCGGAGCTCCGGTGGTGATCCATCGCGCGGCGCTGCTGGATATCCTCCGCGCTGCTCTGCCGGAAGGAGTTGTGGAGACCGGAGTTTCGGTGGAGAGCGTCGCTGTGGACGGGGTGGTCACCGCTGTCCGATCGGTGCGGGATGGGGAGGTCGCCGGGAGTGGGCTCGGGCCGGACGTGGATGGTGTTCGGCTGGAACGAGAGGGCGGTGCGGGGCGGCCCGAGGCACATGCTGAGGGCAGGGTAGAGCGTGTAGGGCGGACGGAACGGCCTGAGGTACGAGCGGAGGGTGAGGCAGAGCAGGCGGGCCGGACGGGGGAAGCGCGCGCCGAGGGTGGGGGAGAGCAGGCCGGGCGGACGAAGCGGGTCGAATTCGCCGCAGATCTGGTCGTCGGCGCGGACGGAATCCGCAGCGTCGTTCGCCAAGCCGTCTGCGGGGAGGTTGCTCCGCGCTACGCGGGTTACACGGCATGGCGAGCGGTCGTCGACCTCGCCGAGCCTCTGACAGACTTCGGCGAAACATGGGGCCGCGGAGCCCGTTTCGGCATGGCCCCACTTCCTGACGGCCGTGTCTATTGTTTCGCGGTCTACAACGCCGAAGAAGGCACCACCGGCACTTTCGCCGACGTGCGCGCCCGCTTCACCACCTGGCACCACCCCATTCCAGCCCTACTCGCCGCCGCCGACCCGAACACGGTCCTCCACAACGACATCTACGAACTCCCACCCCTACCCACCTACACCGCAGGCCGCATCGCCCTACTCGGCGACGCCGCCCACGCGATGACCCCCAACCTGGGCCAGGGCGGTTGCCAAGCCCTCGAGGACGCCGTCGTTCTCTCTCGCCTGGCGGGTACACCCAATGGTCTCGCCCGATACAACACCGAACGTCGCCCTCGCACCCAAATGATCACCCGCCGCTCAGCAACCATCGGCGCCGTCGGCCAACTCTCCACCCGACCGATGGTCGCCCTACGCAATACGGCTCTCCGCCTGACTCCACCCGGCGCCCAGTTCCGTTCACTGGAAAAGGTTCTGGAATGGGAACCGTGACCACGGCAGACGGGACGCGACTACATCTATCTGCATTCCGCGGTCGACGGATCCCACGGCTGATCTACGCCGAGTTCTCGGACAACGAGAAATCCGTGGCAGCTCAAGGATTCATGAACCGGGCACGAGCGTTCTTTGGTGTTCATGGCACGTCTTCCTCGTGGGATCGTGACCGATAATGGTTTCTGCTACCGCCCAGCCGATTCACCAGGATACTGCGCGTGCTCGCCACCAACGAGTCAAGGACAAATGCACTGCATCTACCCGAGACGCACAACTCCGGCAGTTGTCGCGGTTAACCATACTGGGCGCATTTCCCGAAGCTCTCCCATGACTACCTTTGCGTGTAATGCTGCCAGGACTTCTTAGATAATCGGTAGATCGTCGAATTCTGTTGATATCGAAAATCGATTCGATATCCGCCGACCATCGAAAAACTTAATCCGACTGTCATTGAAAATATCGATATCAACAGTTCTTTCGCGAAACTTGATCGCCCACCCGATACCATGCACTGGATTCTATCTCTCCGAGCTGTCGATGACGTGGAGATTCTGAGCGCTGAACCTCATGGCTAGTTTCGCGAGAGTCGAGATATTGTCGAGCGCAGCTAATAACTCGAGCCGGAGAGACTTTGGGGATTCAATAAACCATTCGACAATTACAACGTTAGAATCGCCCAAGTCAGAACTGGTTGCCGGGGCTGCTGCAGGATCGGGTGACAGCGGTTAAGCAGCCTGGCGGACTGCTGGGGCCATGATGGTTTCAAATTCGATCGGGGTCAACCGGCCGAGGCGAGCCTGTCGACGCCGGCGGTGGTAGGTGCGCTCGATCCAGGTGACGATCGCGATCCGGAGCTGCTCGCGGTGTCCCAACGCTGTCGGTCCAAGACGTTGCGTTGCAGCAGGCTGAAGAAGCTCTCCATGGCGGCGTTGTCACCGGCCGCACCGACACGACCCATCGATCCGACCATGCGATGACGGTTGAGCGCGTGGACGAATCTCCGCGAGCGAAATTGAGATCCACGGTCGGTGTGGATCACGCAACCGGACACGTCACCGCGCCGGGCAACAGCATTGTTCACCGCGGTCACCGCCAGTCGAGACTTCATCCGCGTATCGATCGAGTACCCGATGATCCGGTTGGAGAAGACGTCTTTGACCGCGCACAAATACAGCTTGCCTTCGTCGGTCTGATGTTCGGTGATGTCACTGAGCCACAACTGATTTGGTGCGTCGCTGCGGAATCTGCGCTGTACCAGGTCGTCATGGACGGGCGGCCCCGGTTTGCCGTTCTTGCCGCGCCGCGGCTTGCCGAACGCGCTCCACCACCGATTCGTCGAACATATTCTCCAGGCGGTCCGCGCACTCATCGATTCACCTGCTTCGCGGGCTTCGTCGGCGAGAAACCGGTAGCCGAATTCAGGGTCGTCGCGATGCGCGTCGAACAACGCGTTGGCCCGATACGCCTCGGCGACGTCGCCAGTGGTCACCGGATCGGCCAGCCATCGATAGTAGGGCTGGCGAGCGAGCTGCAGCACCCGGCACGTCACCGCCACAGGGATTCCTTCGGCGGCAAGCTCTTTCACGAGCGGGTAGAGCCTTTTCCCGGGATCTGAGCCTGCGACAGATAGGCGGCCGCGCGGCGCAGGACCTCGTTCTCCTGCTCGAGCAACCGGATCCGGCGGCGAGCATCCCGCAGCTCGACCGACTCACTGCGAGTGGTCCCGGGTTTGTTCCCGTCGTCGATCTCGGCTTGGCGCATCCATTTCGACAATGTCATCGGATGGACCCCGAAATCGGCCGCGACCTGCTCCAGGGTCACTCCGTCGTCTCGGTTGCGGGCGACCCGCACGACGTCGTCGCGGAACTCTTTCGGATACGGCTTGGGCACTGCGACATCCTCTCAGGCTCACGTCTTGGCAAGCCATCTCGGTTGTCACCTACCCCTGCAGCAGCCCCGCCATTCTTCCGAGATTATCTTTCCCTGAGATGTGGTTTGGTAGCTTCCAATCAACTCGGCCGTCGGACAGTGCATGGAGATGGCGCTACGGATCTGTGGGCCCACTGGTCGATGAATACTGACAGTAGCGCCTTAATCGGTAAGGTTCCGTTCGATCGAGCCAAAGAATGCCTTGCAGATTGTCTCCTTCGGAACTTTTCCCAGGAGAAGCGCAGCCACGTTGATGTAGATGGAGTATATTTGAGAGTTCGGATGGGTACCGTTGAATTCTCTGACTGCATTCCAGCAGGCTGAGAATATTTTCATAAGCGCTTCATGCGCTCGATTCTCTGGAATCGGCTGAAAGACTGGGCCGTATGGCGGTGTGGCGATAATCTTTCGAGGTAAACTGTCGGTGCTGTGGTTTAATAGCACCTGGGCGTGCGGCGAATTTGGAAAACCGCCATATCGATCATGTGCGGCGATGCCTGCTATGATCATAGAATCGTATTCGGCCCTGGACTCCGGGTTAGCGCGAAGCTTGAACTCGACGTTTAAATGTTTCGGTGCATTAATGCGCCAAACGGCGAGGTCGGATTCATTCTGTTCATCGATAATGTAGAGCAAAGATTATCCTCCTGTTAGTCCGTATGGAAGGATTCGAGGGCGCCCCAATTGGCTGAGAACTGATGTTGGCAAAGCAATCGCATCGCCAACTCCAGCGTCTGCGAGGTTGTCTATCCGGCTTATTTCAGGGATATCATTTCTGTTAACGATGGTGCGCACGATAGTATATGGGCCTTCCTCGGGGAATGCGGCAAACATTCCCCGAGCGTATGCACTTGCGCCCTCCTCGGTTAGAGCAAAGTACTTCGATTCGATACCCTCGGGATTTGAAAACCGTCGTGTATCGAGGATCTGTTCCAACTCGGCTTGAAGTACAGCTCGGTACAGATATTGCTCATCTTCGCCAAGGCACTGGAGTCCCAGTGGGTCCAGCCAAGTTATCGGGTTGTGAGGGTAGGTGTTGGGGTTGGGAGCGGGCGTTAAGCCCAACGGGTCTTGCGTTAGATAGCGGGCGGTGTGGGGGTCGTAGTAGCGGTGGTGGTTGTAGTGGAGGCCGGTTTCCGGGTCGTATTGTTGGCCAGGGAAGCGGAGGACGGTGGTGGTGTCGCCGCGCCAGATAGTTTTGCCCCAGAGGCCGGTTTCGGCGGTGGATGTGGTTGTTGTGGTGGGGTTGACCAGGTCGGTGGGGGTGCCTGCGATGTCGGTGGCGATGACGTGGAAGGCGTGGTCGGTGATAGTGCGGACGGACTGGGCGACCGGGGTTGAGCTGTCGGGGAGGTAGTCCCAGGATGTTGTTTCAGTGGGCGTGGTTTGTTCGATGAGATCAGTTTTGTTCCAGGTGAATTCGTGGATTTCGAGGACGGTGTGGTCACGGCTGAGTAATTGTTTGGTGGTGCGGCGGCCGAAGGCATCGTAGGTATAGCGCCACCATTGGCCGTCGGGGGTGAAGACGTCGGTGAGTTGGTCGAAGGCGTTGTAACGGTAGTGGGTGATGGCGGGTTTGCGGGAGATTCGGGTGGTGTGTTTGCGGGTGAGGCGGCCGTCGGAATCGTAGTGGTAGCGGGTGCGGCCGCGGCGGATGAGGAGGTTGCGGTGGTATTCGCGGGATGGGTCGGTTAGTGGTTGCGGCGAGGCTGTCTGGTCGGCGGGGTCATTGTCGGTGGGCGTGGCGTCGGTGATGTTGCTGAGTGCGTCGTAGGTGAATCGTTGGGTTGCCGCGTTGGTGGTGAGCGCGGTGATTCGGCCGATGGGGTCGAGTTCGTAGGACCGGGTGCGAGTGCGGTGGCCAGCTGTCGTTGTTGTATGGGTGGTGATGTATCCGTCTGCGCGCCAGGAGTATTCGTCGCGACGTAGCGGCTGGGTGGCGGTGAGTGTGCTGTTGGTAACGTGTCCGACGGAGTCGAAGACTCTGGAGTGGCTCACAGCGCCGGCTTGCCAGCCGTTGACCCGACCGAGTGCGTCGTGGTTGAGACCGATGTGGTGGGTGTCGGCGACGATCGCGTTCACGCGATTGCCCGGCCCATACCCCCACTGAGTGGTCTTCCCGGTGGGTGTGACGCGGGTGACCGCGCGCCCGTGATGGTCGTAGCCGAACTGTGTCGGTGGACGGTCGTCGAGTTGTGCGGCGAGTAGTCGTCCGGCGGTGGAACGCTGGTATCGCAGCACGTGTCCGCCGCCCTCGAGGTTGCGTGTGGTCGCAGTGTTGAGATGTCCGGCCGAGGTGTAAACGTAGGTGAGTGCCTCGCCCGACTCCGCGCGGATCTCGGTCAACCGACCGAGCCGATCGTAGGAATGGTGACGGGGTATCCCGGATGCCGGGGTGACGGTAGCGACTTGACCGGTCGGTTCATACAGGTAGCTGATCTGGGCGCCGTTGTAGTCGGTCTCGGCGCTGACGCGTCCGGCGGGGTCGTATTCGTAGGACCAGACCTGGGCGAGCGGATTAGTGACGGTGAGTAGTTGTTGCTCACTGTCCCAGGTGTAGTTGGTGGTCGACCCGTCCACCCTGGTGTGCGAGGCGAGCATCGCGAAGGGGCCGTAGCTGTAGCGCTGGACTTGGTCGGCGCGGTCGGTGTGGCTGAGTAGGTCGCCGTTGCTGCTGTAGGTCCAGGATTGTTGGAGACCATCAGGATCCACGCGGCTCAGTGGGCGACCATTCGGTGTCCAGGTGTAGCTCGTCGTGTCGCCGTTGGCGTCGGTGATAGTTGAGATCAGGCCGACGTGGTCGCGCGTGATCGAGGTGATTTGTCCGCTGGCATCGACGATGCGTATCGGCTGACCGGCAGCGTCGGTTTCGAAAGTGGTTGTACTTCCGTCGGATTCGATGATCGTGGCCGGTGATCCATTGGGGTGATAGGTGAACCGCCGCGATATGCCGTCCGGGTCGGTGATCGAGGTGAGGTTGCCGGCGTCGTCGTAGCCGTATCGCAGAACAGCGCCGTCAGGATCGGTGACCGTGGCCGGCCGGTTACGCGCGTGATAGGTGAGATGCACCGAAGAGCCGTCGGGGCGGTGGACACGGACGATGTGGTCGTTGTCGTCGCGGTAATAGTAGGTGGTGGTCAGGTCGGGCCCGATAATCCGGAACGGGTGTCGGGAGACCGGCTCGGCGTAGTCGGTACGGGTGAGCGCGCCGGCGCCATCGGTTTGCACGACGAGGCGCTTGCCGGAATCGAACTCGTAATACCACTGCACACCAAGGGAATTGGTGACGTGAGTGCGGGTGTGTCGATTGGGCAGTGTCTCGTAGGAGAAGGTGGAATTGAGGATGGAGTCGGTGCCCACTTGCCGGACGATGCGACCGTGGTCGTCGTAGGTGTTGGTGAAATGGGTGCCGTCGGGGTCGTGCCAGGTGCGCATGCGGTGTGCGCGGTCGTAGGTGTAGCGGGTGAGGCCACCGAAACTGTTGGTGACGGTGGTGAGATCGCCGTCGGTGTAATCGAATTCGCAAATCAGTGTGGACAGTGCAACGCCGGTGGTGGCGCTGGTTCCGTCGACCCGGATCGAGGTGACCCGGTCATGGGAAGTCGTGAACGAAACCTGGTAGCCGCTCGAGGAACTCAGGTGGGTCGGATGGCGGTTGGCATCGTAGTGGTAGCGAATCCAGTTGCTGTGCCGGTCGACGATTCCCGCGATCGGGAAGTCACCCAGGGCTTGGGATTCAGCGTCCAATGCCGTGAAGTACCAGGTAATTTCGCGAACCGGGTCATGGATCTGATAACCGTCAGTGGTCGCGGCAAGAGGCCAGGAGTGTTCACCGAACAACGGCAGAACCGTGGCGTTGGCCTCGGGATCGGGGTAGGCGAGAAGCATTCCGTCTTCGCCGACAAACGTCAATCCCTCGGGCGTGGCGATGACCCGCAGATCGAGAAAGCTCGACCATGAGGGCCCGAGCCAGCGTCCTGACCGATAATTGGAGCGGTGGCGTCGCCATAACTCGATCGGCAACACACCGGGTAGTTCCAGGTCGACGATGGGGACGTAGTACTCGCCGGTGGACATGTCGACGGGCTCTCGACCACCACAGGTCCCGACCTTGTCCTGGGTGTTGGCGGGATCGCCGTTGCGAGCCGAGGCCGGGGCAGTCGAGTTGGTGTCGGACGGGTCGCGGGGAGTCTTGGTGTTGTCAGGTGTCGAAGCAGGGGCATCGGTGTCGGGTTTGGTGCTGGCGGGGTTGGTGTCGGCGTCGTTGCTGTCGGGCTTTTTGGTGTTGGCCGGGGTAGTGGTGTCGGCGTCCTTGCCCGACTTCGAGGGGGTCTTCTTGAACGCCTTGGCGATGTCACCGAACGCGGACTTCAGTTGCTTGAGAAGCGGTTTCAGTTTGGCCATGGTTTTGGCCAGCTTCGAGAACAGCTTGGCGATCATCGCGACGGTTTTCGCGATATAGGCAGTGGCCTGGACCGCGACGACCGGAGTGGCCAGGCCGCAGGTGAACAACGCTTCAGCAGCCCAGACCGCGAGGCGACCGACGGTTTGCGCTACGAGGTCGCGCACGGTTTCGCGGACCGCGGCCACTACCCCACCAGCCATGCGGATCGCAGAAGCCGCAGCCGTGGCCGCGGTGTTGGCCGCGGTGAGCAGGTTCGTGGTGTTCGACGCGGCGCTCTTGTAGGCGGTGGCGGTTTGACCGGTCCAATCGGTCACATCGATGGCGACGGCCTTGTTCTGGGCGGTCGCGACTTCACTGATCCGGGTAGCGACGTTGTCCCAGGTTTTGGCGTAGGCCTCGATCTGGGCGGGGTCACCGGCGATCCAATCCAGGGCATCTTGAAGGGGTTGGCAGTGTTCGATGAGCCAGCCGACGCCATAACCGGCCAGCGTGCCGAGTGGGTCGACGACCAACGACACTGCTTCGGCGGCCAACCCGGCGACGCCGAGGCCGACTTCGATCCACGAACCTCCGGAGATGGCGTCAGAAAGGTCCGTGACGGAGCTGACCAGGCTGATGCCGGTGGACCAGTCGGTGGTGTCTTCCTTGGCCGCAATCAGCGGGTTGGTCATGACAGGCCGGATTCTTGAGTCTTGAGCGCAGCGGCGTTGGCGGCGTCTTTAGTAGTGAACGCATCCGCGACCGCGGTCAGATTCGACGCCGTGTCACCGAACGCGTCGATCGCGGCCTGAATGGCATCAATGCCGTCGGTTTCGACCGAGTCGACGAACAACGGGCCGAGGAAGGCACAGAGTTTGCCGAAAGCGTCCGACGGGGCGGACACGGCTTGGGCTGCCTGGAGGGCTTCGGTCAGGCCTGAACCGGCGGAGGTCACGTTGGTGGCATGGGACTTGATCTTGTCCGGGGAGATATTGAGTTCCCCGCCTGCGCTGGTCATGGTGACATCCCCCTCGTGCTTGAAGCCACCTCGGGTCCGCGGGCACTCCCTGCCAGCGACCTGCGGTGTCGAACGTGATCGAACAGTTCCGACCTTGATGGGTCGGTCCAACGGCACGCAGTGCCAGTGGCCGAGCGTAGCGGATTCGGTAAGGCAGGCGGGGGTGGTGAATTCGATGGAATCGGAACGGTGTTCGGTGCGTCTTAGTGGTTCTCGTCGGTAACTGACACGACCATTCGGGTAGGGCAGTGCAGCAGGGATCGACTAAGGGGGCGATGGTGCGGTGCAGACCGTGCGCCGAGTTGCGTCAGTACTTACGTCGTGCGGTAGCGAGTGGCCATTGCCTCGGTAGTCGTCCGCAGGTGGGCGCGGAATTCGGGTGGGCCGAGGACCTCGACGTGGTCGGCCAGGGGGAGTAGGGCGTGGGTCAGGACTTCGAAGGATTCCGAGGGGATGGTGATGGTGGCCCAGCCGTCGGGGTCGGTGGGGCCGAGGGAGGTGAGGGCGGTGCGGACGGCTGCGGGGTCGTTCATCAATCGCAGGAGGGCGAGGTGGGCAGTGTCGATGCGGCATTGGGCGCTGACTTTCAGCATGGCCTGGCCGAACTCGTCGGCCGCTGCGTTCCAATGGGCGGCGAGGTCGAAATCGGTTGGGCGAGTGAATTGTTCGCCGGTTGGTTCGGGTGTGGTGATTCGGCTTGCCCGATAAGTACGCAGATCGAAACCGACCTGCGCGACGAGGTACCAGGTGCCTGCTTTCATGACCAGACCCAGCGGGTCGACCACCCGCACGACCGTGTCACCACCGCGCCGGTAGTTGATCGCGAGGCGGCGCTCGTGCCAGACGGCGTCGGCGATGGCGGCGAGGGCGGGGGTGTCGTCGGGGCGGTGGAACCAGCCGGGCATGTCGATATGGACGCGTTCGGCGATCCTGGTCGCGCGGCCGCGTAGTTCCGGTGGCAGTGCGGCGAGCATCTTCAGCTGGGCGGCGGCGAGTACAGTTCCCAGGCCGAGGTCGGCAGCGGCGCCGGGCAACCCGGCCAGCAGGACCGCGTCGGCCTCCTCGGAGGTGAGGCCGGTGAGCCGGGTTCGGTACCCGTCGACCAACCGCACCCCACCGCCGCGCCCGGGTTCGCTGTAGACCGGGACACCCGCCGCTGACAACGCCTCGACGTCCCGGTACACGGTGCGCACCGACACCTCCAGCTCCCGCGCCAGCTGCCCGGCGGTCGTGCCGCCGGTGGCTTGGAGCAGAAGCAGCAGCTGCACCAGTCTGCTCGCCCGCATGCCCCGAGATTAGCCCGCAACCCTGACACAGGATGTCAAGGTTGCGTCGTAGCGTGAGCGTATGACCACCTGGAGCCAGTTCACCGAGGAAGCGCCGCGCATCGCCGAGCTGTTCCTGCGCAGGCACCGAGCCACCGGCAACCTGTGCATGCTCGGCACCCTCCGCGCCGACGGTTGGCCGCGGATCAGCCCGATCGAGCCGATGATCTTCGAGGACATGCTCGTTCTGGCAGGTATGCCCGACACCCGCAAGTTCGACGACCTCGCCCGCGACCCCCGCTTCTGCCTGCACACCGCCACCGTCGACACCAATGTCACCGACGGCGACGCCAAGCTCTTCGGCACCGTCACCGACCTACGAGACGAATCCGTCCACGCCCGCTTCGCCCAGAAACTCTTCGACGACAGCGGCTTCGACATCCGCGGCCAGAAATTCGACCACTTCTACGTCGCCGACCTCACCAGTGCCTCCACGGTAGAAGTCACCGACGACCACCTCACCATCACCATCTGGAAACCCGGCCGAGGCGAACGCACCGTCACCAAGCGCTGACCGCCACGCTCTGGTGGCGGCATCGGCCGAGAGGCCCCCGTCACCAGAGCGTGCTTGTCCGACTCGGGATGGACTTTGGCTGACTGGTCAGTCATTATCAGGGCATGCCGAAGCGAGTGGATGTGGACGCACGGCGAGCCGAGATTCTGGAGGCGGCCGTTCGGGTGTTCGCCAGGAAAGGGTTCGCCGCGTCGCGGATCGAGGACGTGGCCGCCGAGGCCGGGGTGGCGAAAGGCAGTGTCTACCTCGCGGTCAGCAGTCGGGAGGAGTTGCTGACGGCCGCGTTCGACGAGTACCGCGCGCGGGCGGAGCGAGAACTCGCCGCGCCGAGGACCGGGGCCGCGCTGGATCGGCTGGCGCAGCTGATCCGGTCGACAGTGGCGATGCTGGCGGCGCATCCGGATCACGCGCGCGTGCTGCTGGACGTATGGTCCGCCCGGACACCGGTGGATATGGCCGCCGTCTACGAGGGCTACCGGTCGGCAGTCGCGGCATTGCTGCGCGCGGCCGACGCCGAGGGGCACCTGCGGGCGGGCATCGGTGACGCGCACGCCGCAGTGATCGTCGGTGCGATCGAAGGATGCCTGGTGCAGTGGCTGGCCGACGACCGTGTCGCGCTCGACGACCTGGCCGAACCCCTCGTGCAGCTGTGCGTGGAAGGGATCCGGCGATGACTGTCACCGACCGGCTGATCGCTCCCGGAGCGACGAGAAGTGAAGCAGCCCTGTGCTATTCGTCCGCCGTCATCGGCGGACTCCTGGCCGCGCTGCTCGCCGGGCGCGCTGGTGGTTCCGCGCTGGTGGTCGTGGTGGTCGCGCTGATCGGTTTCGATCTGTTCGGCGGGGCGGTGGTCAACGCGACGGCATCGGCGAAGGACTGGTTCCACCGGCCCGGCCGCACCGCCCGCCACCACCTCACCTTCGTCGCGGTCCACGGGCAACCGTTCGTGCTCGCGCTGGTGGTTCCGGGATTCGGCTGGTGGGCCGCGGCCGCCGGCTACGGGATCGTCCTCGGCGCGGCGGTCGTCGTCATCGCGGTGCCCGATTCACTGCGCGGCCCAACCGCTTTCGCCACCACCGTCTTCGGCGTCGCGATCACCACGACGATGCTCGCCGTGCCGACCTTCCTGCTCTGGTTCGGACCGGTGCTGCTGATCAAACTCCTGCTCGCGCACCTGCAACCCGGCACCGCCCGGATTTCGCCGCAGCCGAGCTGACGGATCGTCCGCGCGCGGTGCCCAGGATCGGGTGCCGGGCTGTGTCACGATGACCCGCATGGAGCTGCTCGCTTCCGCCGCCGACGGGCCGACGCCGATCGTGTCGCTGTTCTGGATCGCGCTGATCGCGGTGACCGCTCCGGTGGTGTCGCGACTGCTGCGCGGCTACCTGCCCGACGTGGTGATCCTGCTCGTCGCGGGCGCGGTGCTCGGGCCACACGTACTCGGCTGGGCGGGCACCGGGGGCGGTGTGGACCTGGTCAGTGAGCTCGGGCTCGGAATGCTGTTCCTGCTCGCGGGCTACGAACTGGACCCCGCCTTGCTGCGGGGCAAGACGGGGCACACGGCCTGGCTGGTCTGGCTCGTGTGCCTGGTCTTCGCGTTCGGGATCGTCACCCTCGCCACCGAGCGGTCGGCGGGCACCCGGATCGCCGTGGCCATCGCGCTGACCTCCACCGCGCTCGGCACCCTGCTGCCGATCCTGAAACAGGCCGGAATCATCGACTCGCCCCTGGGTCGCGCGGTGATGACGCACGGCGCGGTCGGTGAACTCGGGCCCATCGTCGCGATGTCGGTCCTGCTGAGCAGCCGCGACGCCATGTCGGCACTCGTCACCGTGCTGATGTTCGTGGTCGCGGCGCTGCTCGTCGGCCTGATCCCGGTGCGCATGCTCGACCGGACGCCGGATCTCGGGGCGGCGCTGGGGCGGCTCGACGGCGGTACCTCACAGCTGCCGGTACGTGGTGTCGTGCTGTTGTTGCTGGTCCTCATGGTGATCGCCGAGGAATTCGACCTCGATGTGGTGCTCGGTGCCTTCGCCGCGGGCATGATCCTGCGACGACTCATCGCCGCGGGCCATCCCGACGTGGACGCCTCGCTCGAGGCCATCGGCTACGGCCTGTTGATCCCGGTGTTCTTCGTGGTCTCCGGCATGGGCATCGACGTGTCCGCCATCGCCGGGGATCCCGCGCTGTGGGTCTGGTTCGTGGTCACCATCATGATCGCGCGTGGCGGGCCGGTATGGCTGAGTGAGCGGTTCGTGCCGCACGGGCGCAACCTGGTCACCGGCCGTCAGCGCGTGCAGCTGGCCCTGTACGCGGCGACGGGCCTGCCGATCATCGTCGCCGTGACGCAGGTCGCGACCAGGACCGGACTGCTGAGCAGCGAGGTAGCCTCGATATTGGTGGCCGCGGGCGCCACGACGGTGCTGGTGTTTCCGCTGGTCGCGCGCCTGATCGGCGCGCGCGACGCGGAGCCGGTCACACCCGCGCATGAATGAGCTTGCATACTCGTGCATAATCATCACATGGTTGAAACGTCGGGAGGACCCGTCCTACGGGTGGCGGTTGCCGGTGCGAGTGGGTACGCGGGCGGCGAAGTGTTGCGTCTGCTGCTCGGCCATCCCGAATACCGAACCGGGCGCCTCGAGATCGGGGCGCTGACCGCCGGATCCAACGCGGGCACCGCCCTCGGCGCGCTGCAACCGCAGCTGCTGCCGCTGGCCGACCGGATCCTGCAGGAAACCACCCCCGAGACCCTGGCCGGGCACGACATCGTGTTCCTCGGCCTGCCGCACGGTCAGTCCGGCGCGATCGCCCGGGCGCTGCCCGAGTCGACGGTCGTCATCGACTGTGGTGCCGACTTCCGGCTCACCGACGCCGCCGCCTGGGAGAAGTACTACGGCAGCCCCCACGCGGGCAGCTGGCCCTACGGTCTGCCGGAACTACCCGGCGCCCGGGCCCGACTCACCGGGGCCCGCCGCATCGCGGTGCCCGGCTGCTACCCGACGGTGTCCAGTGTCGCGTTGGCCCCGGCCATGGCCGCGGGCATCATCGAGCCGACCGTGAACGTCGTCGCGGTGAGCGGTACCTCGGGCGCGGGCCGCAAACTCGACGTCAGCCTGCTCGGTTCCGAGGTGATGGGCAGCGTCCGCGCCTATGGGATCGCGGGCGCGCACCGGCACACCCCCGAGATCGCGCAGAACCTCGCCGCCGTGGGCGGTGTCGACGTCGCGGTGTCGTTCACCCCGGTGCTCGCGCCGATGCCGCGCGGCATCCTGGCCACCTGCACCGCCCCGGTGAAGGTCGACGCCGCCGAGGCCCGCGCCGTCTACGAAAAGGCCTACGCCGATGAGCCTTTCATCCATCTGTTGCCGGAGGGAATGCTGCCGCAGACCGGTTCGGTGCTCGGCTCCAACGCCATCACCCTGCAGGTCGCCGTCGACGCCGACGCGGGTCTGCTCGTGGTGATCGGCGCGATCGACAATCTGACCAAGGGCACCGCGGGCGCCGCGGTGCAATCGATGAATCTGGCCGTCGGTTTCGACGAGACCGCAGGACTTTCCACCGTAGGAGTGGCACCGTGACAACCCCTGATCCGCACGCGCCGGACCACGGCAAACTCATCCACACCCAGGGCGTCACGGCCCCGCTGGGCTTCCGCGCGGCGGGCATCGCGGCGGGCATCAAGGCCAGCGGCAAGCCCGACCTGGCGCTGGTGCTCAACGAGGGCCCCGAATACGCGGCGGCGGGAGTGTTCACCCGCAACCAGGTGAAGGCCGCACCCGTGCTGTGGTCGCAGCAGGTATTGAAGTCCGGTCGCGTGCGCGCGGTCGTCCTCAACTCCGGTGGCGCGAACGCCTGCACCGGCCACGGCGGCTTCCAGGACACCCACAAGACCGCCGAGGAACTCGCCGCGGCGCTGAGCAATTGGGGCACCGAGACCGGCGCGGGCGAGATCGCGGTCTGTTCCACCGGCCTGATCGGTGACCGGCTGCCCATGGACAAACTGCTGCCCGCGATCACCGAGATCGTGCACGAGATGGGCGGCGGTCTCACCGGTGGCTCCGACGCGGCCCACGCCATCATGACCACCGACACCGTTCCCAAGGAGTCGGCCTTCCACCACGAGGACAAGTGGAACGTC
Source organism: Nocardia caishijiensis NBRC 108228 (assembly GCF_001612825.1). Classification (GTDB taxonomy): domain Bacteria; phylum Actinomycetota; class Actinomycetes; order Mycobacteriales; family Mycobacteriaceae; genus Nocardia; species Nocardia caishijiensis. Next base: position 60,043 of record NZ_BDBE01000049.1, read on the forward strand.
GGCGGCATGGCCAAGGGCGCGGGCATGCTCGCCCCCTCGTTGGCCACCATGCTCGTCGTGCTCACCACCGACGCGGTGGCCACCCCCGAACAGCTCGACGAGGCGCTGCGCAAAGCCACGAAATACACCTTCGACCGGCTCGACGTCGACGGCTCCTGCTCCACCAACGACACCGTGCTGCTGCTGGCCAACGGTGCCAGCGGCGTCGCTCCGTCCCAGGACGACCTCGACGCGGCCGTGTTCACCGTCTGCGACGACCTCGCCGCCCAGCTCATGGCCGACGCCGAGGGCGTCACCAAGCGGGTGACGATCACCGTCACCGGCGCGGCCACCGAGGACGAGGCCCTCACCGTCGCCCGGGCCGTCGCCCGCGACAACCTGGTCAAGACAGCGCTTTTCGGCTCCGACCCGAACTGGGGCCGGGTGCTCGCCGCCGTCGGTATCGCCCCGGTGACCCTCGATCCGCATCGAATCGCGGTGTCGTTCAACGGAAATCCGGTCTGTGTCGACAGCGTCGGCGCGCCCGGTGCCCGTGAGGTCGACCTGTCCGGCGCCGATATCGATGTGCTGATCGAGCTCAATGTCGGCGAGGGCACCGCCATGGTGCGCACCACCGACCTCTCGCACGGCTACGTCGAAGAGAATTCGGCGTACAGCTCATGACCGCCGGTGTGCTGCACAGCCTTTCGGCCCTGGACAAGGCGCACGTGCTGGCCGATGCGCTGCCGTGGCTGCAGAAGTTCCGCGACAAGATCGTCGTGGTGAAGTACGGCGGCAACGCCATGATCGACGACGACCTCAAGTCCGCCTTCGCCGCCGACATGGCCTTCCTTCGCACCGTCGGCGTGCACCCCGTTGTCGTGCACGGCGGCGGCCCACAGATCAACGCCATGCTGAAGAAGCTGGGTATGGAAGGCGAGTTCCGTGGCGGTTTCCGCGTCACCACCCCCGAGGTGATGGACGTGGTGCGGATGGTGCTGTTCGGTCAGGTCGGGCGCGAGCTCGTCGGGCTGATCAACGCGCACGGCCCGTACGCCGTCGGTATCTCCGGCGAGGACGCGCACCTGTTCACCGCCACCCGGCGCACGGTCGCGGTCGACGGGGTGGCCACCGACATCGGCCTGGTCGGCGATGTCACCGAGGTCAATCCCGGCGCCGTGCTCGACCTCATCGACGCGGGCCGCATCCCGGTGGTCTCCACCATCGCCCCCGACGCGGACGGCGTGGTGCACAACATCAATGCCGACACCGCCGCGGCCGCGCTGGCCGAGGGTATCGGCGCGGAGAAGCTCGTCGTCCTCACCGATGTCGAGGGTCTCTACACCGACTGGCCGGACCGGTCCTCCCTCACCAGCCGGATCGACGCGGACGCCCTCGCCGAGTTGCTGCCGAGCCTGGACGCGGGCATGGTGCCGAAGATGGAGGCCTGTCTGCGCGCGGTGCGCGGCGGTGTGCCGAGCGCGCACGTGATCGACGGGCGCGTCCCGCATTCGGTACTACTTGAACTGTTCACCGGAGAAGGAATCGGAACCATGGTGACCCCGGGGGAGGCCGAAGATGAGTGAAGTGGCGAAACTGCAGCAGCGGTGGTCGGCCGCGATGATGAACAACTACGGCACCCCGAAGGTGGCGCTGGTGCGTGGCGCCGGGGCGGTGCTCTACGACGCCGACGGCAAGCGCTACGTCGATTTCCTCGGTGGTATCGCGGTCAACAGCCTCGGCCACGGGCATCCCGCCATCCTCGAGGCGGTCACCCAGCAGCTCGGCACCCTCGGCCACGTGTCGAACCTGTATGCCAGCGAACCCGTGATCGAACTGGCCGAGAAGCTGCTGGCCCACTTCGGTGACGGCGAGGGCAAGGCGTTCTTCTGCAACTCGGGCACCGAGGCCAACGAGGCCGCCTTCAAGATCGCCCGGCTCACCGGGCGATCCAAGATCGTCGCGGCCGAGGAGGCGTTCCACGGGCGGACCATGGGCGCGCTCGCGCTGACGGGTCAGCCGTCGAAGCGGGCACCGTTCGAGCCGATGCCTCCGGGTGTGGTGCACGTGCCCTACGGTGACGCCGCCGCCCTGGAAGCCGTCGTCGACTCCGACACCGCCGCGGTGTTCCTCGAGCCGATGATGGGGGAGAGCGGTGTGGTCGTCCCGCCGTTCGACTACCTCGCCAAGGCGCGCGAAATCACCTCGCGGGCAGGGGCTCTGCTGATCCTGGACGAGGTGCAGACCGGAATCGGCCGCACCGGAACGTTCTTCGCGCACCAGGCCGCGGGGATCGTGCCCGACGCCATCACCCTGGCCAAGGGTCTCGGTGGCGGCCTGCCGATCGGCGCCGTGCTGGCACAGGGACGCGCCGCCGAACTGCTCACCCCCGGTCTGCACGGCACCACTTTCGGCGGCAACCCGGTCTGCGCGGCGGCGGCGCTGGCCGTGCTGCGCACCATCGACTCCGAGGACCTGCTGAGCCATGTGGAGTGGGTCGGCAAGAAGCTCAGCGACGGCATCGCCCTGCTCGAGCACCCCGAGATCGACCACGTGCGCGGTGCGGGTCTGCTGATCGGCATCGTGCTGCGCAACGACATCTCCGCCCACGTGGACGAACGGGCGCGTGAGGCGGGGTATCTGCTGAACCCCGCCAAGCCCGACGTGATCCGGTTGGCACCGCCCCTGGTGCTCACCGAAACCCAGGCCGACAATTTCGTCGCCGACCTGCCCGAGATTCTCGACAAGGCCGCCGCCGATGCCAAGGGAGCGACCAAGTGACCCTGCGCCATTTCCTACGCGACGACGACGTGACCCAGGCCGAACAGGCCGAAATCCTCGCTCTCGCCGCCGAACTCAAGAAGAATCCCTTCGCGCACCGCCCGCTGGACGGCCCGCGCGGGGTCGGGGTGATCTTCGAGAAGAACTCCACCCGTACGCGATTCTCCTTCGAGCTCGGTATCGCCCAGCTCGGCGGACACGCCGTGGTCGTCGACGGTCGTGACACCCAGCTCGGCCGTGAGGAAACCCTCGGTGACACCGGCAGCGTGCTCTCGCGTTATGTCGACGCCATCGTATGGCGCACCTTCGAACAGTCGCGCCTGGACGAGATGACCGCCACCGCAACAGTTCCCGTGGTCAACGCGCTGTCCAACGAGTTCCACCCGTGCCAGGTACTCGCCGACCTGCAGACGATCGCCGAGCGCAAGGGTTCACTGGCCGGGCTCAACCTCACCTTCTTCGGTGACGGCGCCAACAACATGGCGCACTCGCTGCTGCTCGGTGGTGTGACGGCGGGGATGAACGTGACCGTCGCCGCGCCCGCCGGTTTCGAGCCGCTGCCCTGGATCATGGAGGCCGCCGCCAAACGTGCCGCCGAAACCGGTGCGACAGTGGCGGTCACGGGTGATCCCGTCGTCGGAGCCACCGGCGCCGACGTGCTCGTCACCGACACCTGGACCTCCATGGGCCAGGAGAACGACGGCCTCGATCGCGTCGGGCCGTTCCGCCCGTTCCAGCTCAACGGCGAACTGCTGGCCGCCGCCAACCCGGAAGCGATTGTGCTGCATTGCCTTCCGGCGCACCGTGGCGAGGAGATCACCGACGAGGTGCTCGACGGTTCGCACAGTGTCGTCTGGGACGAAGCCGAGAACCGGCTGCACGCCCAGAAGGCGCTGCTGGTGTGGCTGCTCGCGAAAGCCGCCGCGTGAGACCGCGAACCGGGACCGGCGCGGTGGTGCGACGATGAGCGCGCCGGAAAAGGGCACGCCCGCGATCGCCCGCACCCGCGCCGGTCGCCAATCACGCATCGTCGAATTGCTCTCGGCGCATTCGGTGCGCAGCCAGACCGAACTGGCCGCACTGCTGGCCGCCGAGGGCATCGAGACCACCCAGGCCACCCTGTCGCGTGACCTGGACGAACTCGGCGCGGTGAAGCTGCGGGCCGCCGACGGCGGCGCCGGGGTCTACATCGTCCCCGAGGACGGCAGTCCCGTCCGAGGCGTCACCGGCGGCACCGGCCGCCTGTCGAAACTGCTGGCCGACCTGCTCGTCTCCACCGACGCCAGCGGCAACCTCGCCGTCCTGCGCACCCCACCCGGCGCCGCCCACTTCCTGGCCAGCGCCCTCGACCGCGCCGCCCTGCCCTACGTCGTGGGCACCATCGCGGGCGACGACACCATCGCCGTCATCGCCCGCGAACCCCTCACCGGCGCCGAACTCGCCGCCAAGATCGAAAGCCTGGCCTGACCGTCGGGAGACTACTCGGCCGCGGTGCTCACCGACATCGCCGAACAGCCGGTGGAATTGCCGGTCTCACTGCTCACCGAGGCAGAAGAGGCCGCGCAGGAACTGGCGCGGTTCGACGCGCACCTTTCCGCTCGACTGGGGGCCGACTGCGAGCTCGGCCCCGTGAGTTCAGTCCTGCCGCGGACGGAGAGTTCCGCATCGTCACAGATCGAGAACCTCACGGTGGGGGCCAGGTAGCTCGCCCTTGCTGTGCTCGGCGAGCACAGCAATCGCAACGCACGCATCGTGACCGCCAATGTGCACGCGATGGAGGCGGCGACAAGCCTGGGCAGGGACATCGATACCGCCTCGATTCTGGCCATGCACCGCGCACTACTCGGCGAGTCCGATCCCGCACATGCCGGGCGATGGCGCGACGAACAGGTATGGGCGGATTTCGTTCCGCCACATCATGATCGGGTACCGGCGGCGATTGTCGACCTGATCCGCTTCACCCGTCGCGACGACTTACCCGCCCTGGTTCATCTCGCGCTCGCTCATGCGCAGTTCGAGACGATCCACCCGTTCGCCGACGGCAACGGGAGAACGGGCCGCGCGCTGGTGCACGCGATGTTGAGCGCCCGGCAGCTGACCGGACACATCACCGTACCGATCTCGGCAGGGCTGCTGGTGAACACGGGTACCTATTTCGATGCGCTGACCGGATATCGCACAGGGGATCCTGAGCCGATCGTCCGCCGGTTCGTGGCGGCGACGTTCTACGCGGTCGGTGCCGGACGCCGATTGGTCGAAGACCTTCGTGCTGTGCGCACCGGCTACCGGGAACAGACGACCGCTCGCGCGGATTCCGTCGTATGGAAGGTGATCGACAGTCTCCTCGCGCAGCCGGTGGTGAACAGCGCTTACGTCGCCGAAACCTTCGGCATCAGCGCGGTCGCGGCGCAGCGGGCAATCGACCGACTCGTCCAGTCGGGCGTGCTGCGCGAGGTGTCGCAGCGTGCCAGAAACCGAGTCTGGCAGGCCGACGCAATGCTCACGGCCCTCGATGATTTCGCAGCAGGAATCGGTCGCGCCCGGGCGTGAACAAGGCGCTGCGGTTCAACTCCGCGACAACCGCTGCCAGGTCCAGCTGACGCGAATGTCGAGCGGCGTATCGGGGGTGACCATCCGAGGGTCGGTGTTCAGCCCGTTCGGTGGGCCTGATTGGGCTTCGACCGACAGCGATTCCTCCGGCAGTGTCCACACCACCACGTCGGTGACGGGGCTGGTGATCGTGAATTCGAGGAAGCCCGGCCAGGTGAGGCGGACGTCGACGCCGTCGGGCATGGCGAAGCAGTCGTCCCAGGGCGGGGGAGTCGGCGGGACGTGGCGGCCGGTCGGGAGGTAGTCGGGGCCGCGTTCGTACATCCACGCCGGGTGGAAGTCGAGTTCGAGCGGGCCGGTGGCGGGGGCGACCTCGCGCAGGAACCACGGGTGCCAGCCGCCCTGGGCGGGGAAGGGGTCGTGGTCGGTGGTGATGCGCATGGCCAGTGCCAGGCCCGTGTCGGTGAGGGTGAACGTCTGCACGACCGTGCCCGCGAACGGCCACGGATCGGTGAGCCGGTGTCGCAGGATCGCCTCGTTCGCCGTCCTCGACACGACCTCCCATGCGCCGTCGCGCGCGGTGCCGTGAATGCTGTGCGGCGGATTGTTGATCGGCAGCTGGTAGGTGCGATCCCCCACGGTGACCTTGCCGTAGCCGAGCCGCCCTGCCCACGGTGCCATGACGAAGCACCCGGTGCCGGGGTCCTGGCGCAACAGTTCCGTACCCGCCACGGTGAGGCTGTGGATCGCACCCCCGTCGTGGGGGGCGAGGGTGAGTGTCGCGGTCCCGGAGCTGAGCCGCACGTCGTCGCTCATGCCGGGGAGACTATCGGCGCGGGCCCGTCATCCGGTGCAGCCCGCGCCGATCGACATCAGTTGAAGGGATAGTCGCCGCCACCCGCACCGCCGTTGTGGCCCGGCGTGGCGACATCGATGATGTCTTGCACCAGTTCGACCACGGCGCGACCGACGTCGAGCACACCGTTGCCGAGGGTCGAGAATTCCTGCGCGATGTAATGGAGCATCTTGTTCGTCCTCACTGCTGGCGAGTCGAATAGTGCTGTCCCAGAGTGCCGTACACCGTGTACGGCGCACTACCCTGCGAGAGTGCTTCCCGATCTGGTGCCCTTCAAACCGCGACCCGACCCGAGGCCGGACGATACCGCCTGGCCCGAGATGGTCTGGCCCGTCCGGGCGGGTACCCGCCTCGACGGTGCGACGGTGTCGCTGACGCCAGCCGACCCGGCTGCCGACGCCACGGAACTGTTCCACGCTCTCGACACGGACGCGGTGTGGGCGCACCTGCCGTGGCGCCCCCAGGGGGTGGCCGACTTCGCGCGGAGGTTGCGCGAACTGAGCGCGCTTCCCGACTGGCACGTGTGGATCGTTCGCTCGCGCACCGAGATCGGGGATCGGCCCGCCGGGGCCGTGCTCGGCCTGACGTCGTTCCTCGACGCCCGCCCTCGCGACGCGACGCTCGAGATCGGGTTCACCGCGTACGCACCGTCGGTCTGGGGGAGCGCGGTGAATCCGGAAGCCAAGCTGCTGCTGCTCGAGCACGCGTTCGACGTGCTCGGTGCCGGTCGGGTACAGCTGAAGACCGACGTGCGAAACCACCGCTCGCAGCAGGCCATCGCCCGGCTCGGCGCGGTCTACGAGGGCACGCTGCGGCGGCAGTTCCGCCGTTCGGACGGCACCGTTCGCGACAGCGTGCTGTTCGCTGTCACGGCCGAGGACTGGCCGGATGTGCGTGCCCGGCTCGCGCACCGCGTGCGCGGGCCGCGATGACGACCGCGTTTAGGACGCGAGGAAATTCAGGACGGCGAGAATCAGCGGCGAGCTGAGGTCGAACAGCACCCGACCCACGTGCAGGCCGACCGCCGCGCCCGGCTCGTAGTTCTCGACGAGGAATTGCAGGATGGCGTCTTCCATGGTGTCCTCCGGTGCCGGGGTCAGGCGAAGAAATCCTGGAGAATGGGCGTGCTCAGGTCGAACAGGGTCTTGCCGACGGTCAGGGCGAAGTTGCCGACGCCGATGACGACGAGTCCGATGAGGTCGTAGTTGGCCTGAGCGAAATCACGTAGTTGCTGCATGTTTACTCCTCGACCCCGACTGGATGAGTAGCTACTGTGACCAGCGTCTCACAGATGGTGTCGGCCGTCGAGGAGGCGCACCCCGGTGATGAATGAGCTTGCATCATCGTGCATAATCATTTGCAGCAACGGCGCGAGCCGTCCACAGACACCAGTTCAAGGAGCGCAACAGACATGTCCGATCGCGTCGTACTCGCCTACTCCGGTGGGCTTGACACCTCCGTCGCCATCAGCTGGATCGCGAAGGAGACCGGTTCCGAGGTCGTGGCCGTGGCCATCGACCTGGGCCAGGGCGGCGAGGACATGAACGTGGTGCGCCAGCGCGCCCTGGACTGCGGCGCCGTGGAGGCCATCGTGGTCGACGCGCGCGACGAGTTCGCCGACGAGTACTGCCTGCCCACCATCCAGGCCAACGCCATGTACATGGGCCAGTACCCCCTGGTGTCGGCCATCAGCCGCCCGCTGATCGTCAAGCACCTGGTCGAGGCCGCGAAGTTCCACAACGCCACCACCGTCTCGCACGGCTGCACCGGTAAGGGCAACGACCAGGTCCGCTTCGAGGTCGGCATCGGCGCGCTCGCGCCCGACCTGGACGTCATCGCCCCGGTCCGCGACTACGCCTGGACCCGCGAGAAGGCCATCGCCTTCGCCGAGGAGAACAACCTCCCGATCAATGTCACCAAGAAGTCGCCGTTCTCCATCGACCAGAACGTGTGGGGTCGCGCGGTCGAGACCGGCTTCCTCGAGGACTTGTGGAACGCCCCGACCAAGGACGTCTACGACTACACCGCCGACCCGACGGTGAACTTCGAGGCGCCCGACGAGGTCATCATCACCTTCGACAAGGGTGTGCCGGTCGCCATCGACGGCCGCCAGGTCACCGTGCTGCAGGCCATCGAGGAGATGAACACCCGCGCGGGCCGCCAGGGTGTCGGCCGCCTCGACATGGTCGAGGACCGGCTCGTCGGCATCAAGAGCCGCGAGATCTACGAGGCACCGGGCGCCATCGCGCTGATCACCGCGCACCAGGCCCTCGAAAACGTCACCATCGAGCGCGAGCTGGGCCGCTACAAGCGCCAGGTCGAGCAGCGCTGGGGCGAGCTGGCCTACGACGGCCTGTGGTTCTCCCCGCTCAAGCGCGCCCTGGACGCTTTCGTGCAGGACACCCAGCAGCACGTCACCGGCGACATCCGGATGGTGCTGCACGGTGGCTCCGCCGTGGTCAACGGCCGCCGCTCCGAGCAGTCGCTCTACGACTTCAACCTGGCCACCTACGACGAGGGCGACACCTTCGACCAGTCGCTGGCCAAGGGTTTCGTGCAGATCCACGGCCTGTCCTCGAAGGTCGCCGCACGTCGCGACCTCAACCAGAAGTAGCAGGCTCCTCCGCCTCCCCGCGACTTCTGCCGGTCGTGGGGAGGCGGTCGGCATTCATACCGGACTCGCCTGAGGTGTCACACCTGTTCCGGGCGTACCCGGCGAGTTACCCATGTTCTCGCGAAATCAGGTGGCGACCTAGGCTCGACCCCGTCACCGCAATCGCTACCGACTCTGCAGGAGGGCCCAGGATGACCCACGTCGGAACCAACGAAGGTGCCCTCTGGGGTGGGCGATTCGCGTCCGGCCCGGCAGAGGCGATGGCGGCGCTGAGCAAGTCGACCCACTTCGACTGGGCGCTGGCTCCCTATGACATCCGCGCGTCGAAGGCGCACGCCCGCGTGTTGCACAAGGCGGGTCTGCTGTCGGAGACCGACCTGTCCGGCATGCTCGTCGGGCTCGACGCCCTCGCCGCCGACGTGGCCTCGGGCGCGTTCGGTCCCGCCGAGTCCGACGAGGACGTGCACGGCGCGCTCGAGCGCGGCCTCATCGAACGGGTCGGTACCGAGCTCGGCGGTCGCCTGCGGGCGGGCCGCTCGCGCAACGATCAGGTCGCCACCCTGTTCCGGATGTGGCTGCGTGACGGTGTGCGTCGCGTCGCGGCCGGTGTGCTCGACGTGGTCGATGCCCTGGTCGCCCAGGCCGCCGCGCACCCGGACGCCGTGATGCCGGGCAAGACCCACCTGCAGGCCGCCCAGCCGGTGCTGCTCGCCCACCACCTGCTCGCGCACGCCCACCCGCTGCTGCGTGATCTGGAACGTCTGCGCGATTTCGACAAGCGCGCCGCGATCTCGCCCTACGGTTCGGGCGCGCTCGCCGGTTCCTCGCTCGGCCTCGATCCCGAGCAGATCGCCGCCGAACTGAATTTCACCGCCTCGGCCGCCAACTCGATCGACGCCACCTCCTCGCGTGACTTCGCCGCGGAAGCCGCGTTCGTGCTCGCCATGATCGGTGTCGACCTGAGCCGCATGGCCGAGGAGATCATCCTCTGGAGCACACCGGAATTCGGTTACGTCACCCTCGCCGACGCGTGGTCGACGGGGTCGTCGATCATGCCGCAGAAGAAGAACCCCGACGTCTCGGAACTGACCCGGGGCAAGGCGGGCCGCCTGATCGGCAACCTGACCGGTCTGCTCGCCACCCTGAAAGCCCAACCGCTGGCGTACAACCGGGATCTGCAGGAAGACAAGGAACCGCTGTTCGACTCGGTCGCCCAGCTCGAACTTCTGCTGCCCGCCATCGCTGGCCTCGTCGGCACCCTCACCTTCCACACCGACCGCATGGCCGAACTCGCTCCCGCCGGGTTCACCCTGGCCACCGACATCGCCGAATGGATGGTGCGCCAAGGGGTTCCGTTCCGGGTCGCGCACGAAGCGGCCGGTGCGTGCGTGCGCGCCGCCGAGGCGCGCGGTGTCGGGCTCGACGAGCTCACCGACGAGGAATTCGCGGCCGTCGACCCCTCGCTGACCGCCGGGGTTCGTGAAGTACTCACGGTTCCGGGCTCGATCGCCTCCCGCAACGCGCGCGGTGGCACCTCGGGTGTGCGCGTCGCCGAACAACTCGACGAGGTCCGGGCGAACGCCGACGAAGCCCGCACCTGGTTGCGCTGAACCTCGTTATTCTGCGGCCATGACCCTGCTCTTGCTGGCGCTGGCCATCGCCTCCGAAGTCACGGCGACCGTTTCGCTGAAACTGTCGGAGGGGTTCACCAAACCGGTGCCGTCGGCCGTGGTCGTGATCGGATACGGTGCGGCCTTCTTTTTCCTGGCCCAGGTGTTGAAGCGTGGGATGGGTATCGGCGTCGCCTACGGGATCTGGTCCGCCGTAGGGGTGGCCGCCATCGCGCTGATCGGTGTGCTGTTCCTGGGGGAGCGGCTCACGCTGGTACAGGTCGGTGGGATCGGGTTGGTCATCCTCGGTGTGCTCGCGTTGGAACTCGGTGGCGCACACTGAGTGCGCCGGATGATGGGGGAGGATCTCGCCTCACAACTCGGCGCGGACCCGAAACCCCGCCTCGCGCAGCGCGTCCAGCACATCGTCGCGATGTGCGGGCCCTCGCATCTCCACGGTGAGCGACACCTCGACCTCGTCGACCGCCAGCCACGTCCCGGTGCGCGAGTGAACGACGTCGACCACGCTGGCCCCGGCCCGTCCGACGACCCCGAGCAGGGCCGACAACGCTCCCGGGCGGTCCGAGATCGTCACCCGCATCGCCAGATAACGCCCGGCCGCGCTCAGTCCGTGGTTTATCACGCGGGTGAGCAGCAGCGGGTCGATGTTCCCGCCGGACAGGATCACCACGATCGGTCCTGGCAGGTCACGTAATTCGGTGCCGAGCAGCGCGGCGACCCCCGCCGCGCCCGCCGGTTCGACGATGAGCTTGGCCCGTTCCAGACACAGCAGCAAGGCCTTGGACAGCGATTCCTCGTCGACGGTCACGATCCGCGACACCAGCTTCGACACGTGATCGAACGGCACCGCACCCGGCATCCCCACCGCGATACCGTCCGCCATCGTCGACATCCGGGACGCCCGGACCGGTGTGCCCGCCCGCAGCGAATCCGGCCACGCCGCCGCGTCCGCGGCCTGCACACCGACCACCCCGACCTGCGGCGTACGGTGATTCAGCGCGATCGCCACTCCGGCGAGCAGCCCGCCACCACCGGTCGGTACCACCACGGTCCGCACATCCGGCACCTGCTCGAGAATCTCCAGTGCGACGCTCGCCTGCCCGGCGACGATGTCGGGGTGATCGAACGGATGGATCAGCGTCGCCCCGGTCCGTTCCGCGAATTGCTTCGCCGCCACCAACACCTCGTCGATCGTCTCACCGACCTGATGCACTTCGGCACCGTAGGCCCGGGTGGCGACGAGCTTCGGCAACGACGCCCCGATCGGCATGAACACGGTCGAGGTGATCCCCAATTCGGCCGCCGACCATGCCACCCCCTGCGCGTGGTTGCCCGCGCTCGCCGCCACGACCCCGCGCGCCCGCTCCGCTTCCGACAGATTCGCGATCCGGTAGTAGGCACCGCGTGGCTTGAACGACCCCGTCCGCTGCAAGTTCTCACATTTCAGCCACACCGGCACCCCCGCCCGCTCCGACAGCACCCGCGACCCGACCACCGGCGTCCGCCGCACCACCGCCCCCACCACGCGCGCCGCGGCCGCCACCTGCCCGAACTCAACGCTCTCCATCGCCCCATCGTGCCACCAGAGAGTGGTGATCGAATGACCAGATCAGGTGTGGAGCGCGGCCTTGGCAATGTTGTGGGCGATGGTGCCCAGGCGGGTCAGGCGGGCGTCGCCGAGGGGAGTGAGTTTGCCGCCCAGGCGGTTGGTGACGAAGGCGAGCGACAGGCCGGTCTCGGGGTCGGCGAAGGCGCCGGAGCCGCCGAGGCCGAAGTGGCCGAAGGCCGAGATGGGTTCGGCGCGGGACGGTTTCATAGGGACGCCGTGATAGCCGAGCGCCCACGGGATGCGGAAGGCGAGGACATAGTCGGGAGTGAAGACCTGCCGGGTGGCGGCGCGGCGGATCGTGTCGGGGGACAGGACACGGACACCACCGAGTTCGCCACCGTTGGCGAGAGCGCCGTAGACCCGCGCCAGCGCACGGGCGGAGAAGACGCCGTTCACGCCCGGCATCACCGCGTCGTGCACGCGGGGATCGACGATGAGGTCCGCGAAACCACGCGGGGTGGTTTCGGCCGCCGCCGCGAACCGGGTGCGGGTGAGCAAGTCCGAGCCGCGTTCCCAGTCCATGCCCGCCGCGGTGAGCCGGGGGAAGGTGGTGGCGATGCGGTGGCGTTCCCCGGCGGGCACACGGAACCAGAGTTCCTCCGCGTCAAGGGGTTCCGCGAGTTCGGTGCGAACGACGTCGACGAATTCGCGGCCGGTGACACGGTGCACCAACTCGGCGGCCAAGTGCCCGTAGCTGATCCCGTGGTATCCGCTGGTGACGAGATGGCGCGGGTCAGGGGTGGCCGCGGCGAGAGCGGAGGTGACCGCCTTGTCATCGAGGAAGGTCTCGATCGGGCCGTCGAGCAGACCGCGCAGGCGGTGCAGTCCGGCCCGATGAGTCAACACATCGCGGACCGTGATCCGCTCCTTGCCCGCCGCCGCGAACTCGGGCCAGTACTCGGCCACCGGTGTGTCGTAGTCGAGCTCACCCCGCTCCGCGAGCTGGTGAATCACCGTGGACGCCACACCTTTTCCGGTGGAGAAGGCCAGCGCCACCGAATCCGCCGTCCACGGCACGCCAGGGCGCGCGTACCCGGCCCACACATCGACCACCGGTTCGCCGTGCAAATACACGCACAGCGCACCACCGCCGTGCGCAGGCTTGCGGAACAACTGGTCGAACACGGTGACCAGACGGACGAAACGGCGATCCACCGACTGCGTTGTCGAAACTCCCATCACCCGAGCATGCCAAATCACCCACGGGACCGGTCGGTACGGTGATCGTTTCCTGACTGTCACATCCCGCAGTGCGGGCGCAATACAAGGGTCATAGCGTGCACGCATGTCCTCCAGACGACGATCGGCGCTGCTCGCGAGGTTGGTGGTGGACGAACCCGGTCGGCCCCAGGTGATCCTGGGTGAATTGCGCCGGGTGATCCTCGACGGCGCCGTCCCGCCGTGCACCGTGATCCCGCTGCGCGAGGTGGCCGTGCTCTTCGGCGTGAGTCACATCCCGGTGCGCGAAGCCCTGAAAACGCTGATCGGGGAAGGGCTGGTGACCCATCGCCCGCAGCACGGATATCAGGTCGCCCAGCTCACGGCGCGGGAGCTGCGCGAGATGTACATCGTGCGCGACACCCTGGAATCGGCGTCGCTCGCCGCGGCGGCCCGCGCGGCCGACGACGCCGAACGTGCCGAACTGCTGGCCGTGAACGATCTGCTCGAGCGGGCCATCCTCGACGACGACCCCGAGACCTACCAGCGCCAATCCCGCTGTTTCCACGTCGCACTGACCCGCCCGTCCCGCATGTTCCGACTGTTGCAGATGCTCGAATCCGCCTGGAACGTCACCGAACCCGTGCGATCCATGGTGCACATCGACCGCGCCGACCGGGAACTGCTGCACACCGACCATGTCGCGATGCTCGACGCCTTCCTCGCCCGCGACGTCGATCGACTGCTCACCGCCGCCGAGGAGCACCACCGACGGCTGGAAGCGGTGATCGCGACCCTGCCCACCGACACCGGCCTGCTGGCGCCGGAGAATATATCTTCGGCGCAATAGCGGCGAAATTCTCGGGAAACCGCAGGGCAACTGCGCAAACCTACGGTCATCGCAGCAGCTGAACCCTTCGGATGGGAACGACCATGACCGATACCGTCTCCGCGCCGACCGGCGCGCCCGTCGACGCACCGCCCGCCTACGATCCACGACTGACCAACGCCGATCTCGCACCGCTGCGCAAGCAGACGTGGGGCACCTACAACATCTTCGCGTTCTGGATGTCCGATGTGCACAGCGTCGGCGGATACGTCACCGCGGGAAGTCTTTTCGCGTTGGGACTGGCCAGCTGGCAGGTTCTGCTGGCCCTGCTCATCGGTATCGTCATCGTCTATTTCTTCTGCAATCTGGTCGCCAAACCGAGTCAGGTGACCGGCGTTCCGTACCCGGTGATCTGCCGCAGTGCGTTCGGTGTGCTCGGTGCGAACATCCCGGCGATCATCCGTGGTCTGATCGCGGTGGCGTGGTACGGGATCCAGACCTTCCTCGCCTCCGCCGCGCTGGACGTCGTTCTGGTGAAACTGTTTCCGGGGCTGGCGCCGTACGCGATCACGGCCGACTACGGCTTTCTCGGCTTGTCGGCGCTCGGCTGGGGCAGCTTTCTGCTGCTGTGGGTGGTGCAGGCGTGTGTGTTCTGGCGCGGCATGGAGTCCATTCGCCGATTCATCGATTTCTGCGGACCCGCCGTGTACGTGGTGATGTTCGTGCTCTGCGGTTATCTGATCGCCCGCGCCGGTTGGAGCGCTATCGACCTGAACCTGGGTGCGGTGACCTACACCGGCTGGGCGTCGATCCCGGTGATGCTCGGGGCGATCGCCCTCGTCGTCTCCTACTTCTCGGGCCCGATGCTCAATTTCGGTGATTTCTCCCGCTACGGCAAGAGCTTTCCGGCCGTGAAGACCGGCAATCTGCTCGGTCTGCCGGTGAACTTTCTGCTCTTCTCCCTGCTCGTCGTGGTCACGGCCTCGCTGACGGTGCCCGTGTACGGCGAGCTCATCACCGACCCCGTCGCCACCGTCGCCCGGATCGACTCCACCTTCGCGATCGTGCTCGGTGCGCTCACCTTCACGATCGCCACCATCGGTATCAATATCGTCGCGAACTTCATCTCCCCGGCGTTCGACTTCTCCAACGTGAGCCCGCAACGGATCAGTTGGCGAGCGGGCGGCATGATCGCCGCTGTCGGCTCGATCCTGATCACGCCGTGGAATCTGTACAACAACCCCGAGGTCATCCACTACACGCTCGAAGTGCTCGGCGCCTTCATCGGACCGCTGTTCGGTGTGCTGATCTGCGATTACTACCTCGTGCGGAAGCAGAAGGTGATCGTCGACGACCTCTTCACCCTGTCGGAAAAGGGAACCTACTACTACCGCAAGGGCTACCACCCCGCCGCGATCGTCGCCACGGCCGTTGGCGCGGGAGTCGCGGTGTTCCCGGTGCTGGCCAACGGGCTGCCCGGCATGCACACCGCGGCCAAATACAGCTGGTTCATCGGCTGCGGCCTCGGCTTCGCCACCTACTATCTGCTCACCGCGGCCAGGCGGGCGGAGGCATCGGAGGTCCTCGCCTGATGCGTATCCGGGTCGTCAATCCGAACACCACCCGGGCGATGACCGACACGATCGAGCAGTGTGCCCGGGCTGTCGTCGGCGCGGGCACACTGCTCGACGCGGTCACCTCCGCGACGGGCCCGGCCTCGATCGAAAGTCATTACGACGAGGCGATGAGTATTCCCGGGCTGTTGGCCGCGATCAGGGAGGGTGAGGCCGATGGCGTGGACGGTTATGTCATCGCCTGCTTCGGTGACCCGGGCCTGGACGCCGCCCGTGAACTCGCCACGGGCCCGGTGATCGGGATCGCGGAAGCGGGTATGCGAACGGCGAGTCATCTCGGACGTGGATTCAGCGTCGTGACCACCCTCGAACGCACCATCGGTCGGGCGGTGGACCTGACGGAACGTTATGGGCTGCAACGCTTCTGCCTCGGCATCCATGCGTGCCGGGTGCCTGTGCTCGCCCTCGGCGCCGACCCGGAGGCGCGCAGGGTCGTCACCGAGGCGTGCCGGGCGGCGGTGCGGGCCGACGGTTCGGACGCCGTCGTACTCGGATGTGCCGGAATGGCGGATCTGTGTGCGGACATCCGTGCCGAGATCGGCGTGCCGGTGATCGACGGTGTCGCCGCGGCGACCCTGACCGTGCAATCTCTCGTCACGCTCGGGTTGCGGAAGTCGGGGCGGGGCGAGTTCGCGCGACCACCGGCAAAGCCCTATGCGGGGCTGTTGGCATCGTTCGGGTCGGGATAGGTCAGGCGTCGACCAGCTGGCCGGTCAGGGTGTCGAGCACCGCGCCGAGGTCGTCGACGTCGACGACCAAGCGGGTGAAGTCGGGACCGTTCAGGTCGATGCGGACCGCGTTCCCACTGAAGGTGGTGTCCCAGAACTCTTTTCGGCCCTTGCCTCGGTAGACACCCGCGGCGATCACGCCGGGAATGAAGGTGCCGGGTGCGCGCACCCACGGTGGGCGCAGGTCCACCTCGGCGGTGGCGATCTCGGTGATGGCGGCACGGTCGATGACGACCTGCTGACGCAGGGCGAGCAGCCGATGCCCACCGAGTACGTGGACCGTCACCGTGTCGTCGTCGACTTCGAGCTCGACCATCACTACCTCACTCACCATCTGCGGAAACGTCCCTGTCGAGAATGCTCCGGCGGCCTGGTCTGTGACTGTGGTGAGCCTGTGAGTTAGCCAAGGAAGTAACCTACATCGTCAAATGTAGATATACGCATCTATCTGGTATGTGGCTGAGCTGGGAGAGGAAGGACAAGAGCGCAGGGAAGAGAGGGATGCCCGGCGGCCGATGGCCACTGCCGGGCATCCTGCGAACACCTCAGGTCAGGGAGCGCAGATCAGGAGGCGACCTTGTCCGCCACGATCAGCAGGTACTGGAAGCTTCCCTCCCGGTATGCCGTGAGGAACGGCTGCTCCACCCCGGTCGCGAGCTCGGAGTGCGTCCGCAGGTCCCAGTACGGGATCGTGTCCGGGGTCAGATCGATGACCGTGGTCGGCACCAAGCCGTTCTCCGACAGCGCGCGGAAGTACTCGCTGCGCGGATGGATCATGCAGCCGTAGTGGGCGTCGATCCAGCTCACCGACGCGGACCGACCGCCGATGACGTCGTTGGAGCAGCCGGTGATGCAGACATAGCGGCCGCCCGGAGCCAACAGTCGGGAGAACTCCGCGAACAGTGGGAACAGGTCGACGTACATGGTCGTCTCGTTGGTCCAGATCGCGCGGATCGACTCGTCGTCGAATCCGGTGTCGAGCATGTTGCGGAAGTGGAAGCGCACGCGGTCGGTGACGCCGCGTTCCACGGCCTGGTCGTTGGCGAACCCGACCTGGTACTCGGAGATGCTCACACCGTCGACCGAGCAACCGAAGCGTTCGGCCGCCATGAAGCTGGTTCCGCCGCGACCGGAACCGCCGTCGAGGAGGCGGTCGGTGGGGGCGATGGCGCCGAGGTTGTCGAGGAGCAGATCGGCCTGGGCGGTCTCGAGGCGGTGCAGTTCGCGCACGATGCGCTCCTGGCGGGTCTCCTCGGGACCCTCGAGCACCGACAAGTCGGGCGCACCGATGCCGTAGTGGTGGTGGTAGAGGCCGTCCACCTCACCGAGCTTGGTGTTGACGCGGTCGTCGTTGGGGTTGTTGTTCCAGTACGCGGCGACCGACCGCTGATAGGTGGTGCGCAGGACGGTGGTGTCGGTGTGGGCGTTCGCGATGGTCATCGGTCGTCCTCTCGTGGTGCGGTGTCGTGGTAGCGGCGGCTGTCGGCGTGCCAGGCGCGGTTGCCGCCCATCCAGGCCCACAGGCCCGTCAGGAAGCGGCGCAGTTGCGGTGAGCCCGCGGCGGCCAGTGGTGCGGCTTCGCGTTCGAAGCGGTGCATGAGCTCGTCGTGGACCTCGGCGGTGCGCAGCACGGCATCGGCCCGGCTGCACCCCTCCTCGGCGGCGAGGACGGTCGGCAGGTTGAACTCTCGACCGTTCGAAAGGTCCTCGCGCGCCATGGAATACAGGTCGTTGACCATCTGGGCGGCCAGCGCCGCGGTGGTGACGACCCGCCGGACGGCCGGGTCGGTGTACTCGGGTGCGCCGAGCTCGTAGCGCCCGACCGCGTCGATCGGCGCCATACACGGCAGGAAACTGTGCGGTTGCCGGTTGGTCAGGTACTCCCACACCGGCGGCATCCGCCCCGCCGCCCGCCAGCCTGCTTCCGCGCCGAGCGCGATGAACCAACCCGCGATCTCGGTGCGGAGCCTGGCCAGCTGGGCGTCGCTCGCGTACCCCGCCAGGTGCGCGAACGACGTGCGGAAGGCACGCAGGATGGGGTCGGCCTGCATGGCCTCTTCGAGCCGTGGTGCGTAGCGCGCGGGCAGGTGCACCGGGTCCATGGCGGCTGCCGCGAGTTCGAGCCGTGGCCCGAGTTCGGCGGCCGCGCTGGATGGAGTGCCGTCGGGTGCGGTGTCGCCAGGGGCGTCCTCCTCGCAGTAGTAGTCGTCGACCGACCATTCGGAGACGGCGCATTGCGCCGCGGCGAGGAGCAGGTCGGGGTCGTCGCAGTCGGGGTGGGCCAGCATGATGAGCCTGCCGAAGTCGGCTTTGCCGAGTTCGTCGAGGCGGCCCTCGTACAGGCCGATCTCGGCGGCCCAGGCGAGCAGGCCGACGTTGACGGCGTCGGCGAGGGCGGGATCGTCGCGGACCGGTGGGGGACAGTAGAGCACCGGGATGTCCTGACGGCCCGTGCTCGCGGGCTGATCGGTACCTCGGTCCGCGAGCAGCGACACCCGCAGGCCCGACGTGCCGAGCCCGCTGGGGCCGCGCAGACGGTGTGCGACAGCGGTCGGAGTCCCGGGCGAACTGGTCCGCGCCGCCGAGGCGGGCGTTCCGAGTCGGGGGACCGAGCCGACGAGCGCCGCACCGTGACCCGGCCGGTGGACAGCTGACCGGGAGATCGCCGCGTCGGCGAAGACATCGGCCGGTGCGGTCGCGCCGTGTAAGAGGGCGACGACCGTCGCGGCGAGGTCGCCGCCCGTCGGTGGGGCGGCGGCTCTGCTGAGCAGCGACATGGCTCGACCGTTCAGTCGGCCCGGCGCGCGACGAGGACGTCGTCGAGCACACCGAGCGCGTCGGGCACGAGCACAGCCGCCGAGTAGTAGCAGCTCACCAGGTACGACATGATCGACTGGTCGTCGATCTGCTTGAACCGCACGTTGAGGCTCGGCTCGTACTCGTCGGGGATGCCGGTCTGGTGCAGACCCACCACACCCTGGTCCTTCTCGCCGATACGCATCGCCATGATCGAGGTGGTCTGGGTTTCGCTGATCGGGATCTTGCCGCACGGCAGGATCGGCACACCCCGCCAGCCCGGAACTCGATGCCCCTGGAATTCGACCGGGTCGGGGTACAGGCCGCGGCGCGAACATTCGCGACCGAACGCGGCGATCGCCTTCGGGTGGGCGAGGAAGAATTTGGTCCCGCGACGCATGCTCAGCAATTCGTCCATGTCGTCGGGGCTCGGCGCGCCCGCCTCGGTGGTGATGCGCTGTTTGAGGTCGCAGTTGTGCAGCAGACCGAAGTCGGGATTGTTCACCAGGTCGTGTTCGCGACGCTCGTAGAGCGCCTCGACGGTGAGTCGCAGCTGCTGGTCGACCTGGTTCATCGGGTCGTTGAACAGGTCGGCGACCCTGGTGTGGATCCGCAGCACGCTCTGGGCCAGGCTCAGTTCGTACTCCCGCGGACTGGCGTCGTAGTCGACGAAGGTGCCCTCGAGCAAGGGCTCCCCGGAATGTCCCGAGGCGATCTCGATATCGGCCTCGCCTTTGGAATTCTGGTTCCTCGCCGCCGCGGACCCCGTATCCGCCCGGATTCGGGCCAGGCCGGGAGTCGATTCGAGGAACTGCTCGAATTCCTGCTTCGGCAGGCAGAGGACGGTGGTCTTGGTGACCGTTTTCACGGTGTCCGGCCAGATCGCGGACGGGTCGGTGAGCATTTCCTCGCCGTAGTAGTCACCGCCGGAGAGCAGGCCGAGTTTGGTCGCCTCGCCGTATTCGCCGGAACCGATCCTGGCGAGTTTTCCGTGGACCACGAGAATGACCTGATCCATCGGATTACCGAATTCCGCGAGCACGGTTCCCGGATCGAGATCGTATTGGACGAAACTGTCGGCGAGGGGGCGCAACAACTCGTCGTCGTCGATATCGCGCAGCGGCGGCAGTTCGCGCAATTCCTGCGGGATCACCCTGGCCCGGGCGCCGTCGACGACGAATTCGACCTCCCCGTTGCCGACGGTGTGGGTGAGCCTGCGGTTGACCCGGTAGATACCGCCCGCCACCTGCACCCATGGCAGTGCGCGCGAGAGCCAGCGCGAACTGATGCCCTGCATCTGCGGCTCGGATTTGGTGGTGTGGGTGAGCTTCTGGGCTGCGGTGGTGGACAGGCTCTTACGTACGGAGTTGTCTGTGGGCAGCGGCATTTCGATGGTCATAGCATCCTCACCTCGAGTGGATTCGGGTACGGCCGATCGACCCGGCGGCGCGCGACGACGCGAGACGACGGGTTGGGGCGTGGGTGAAGCGAATGCGAATGGTCCTGCGCGGGTGAACCGCGCGTGTGAAACGTGTTGCACGAAAACCGATGTGCGGCAGAGCGTTCCGGCCGACACCGATGTTATATGTTCGGAGCCGAACCTGCGCGCGGATCGCGGAAAATGGCATCGTGACCGGGATCCCTTGTGCGGTAGGCGATTGCGGACACTGTGATGTCCGGGAACCGTCGACCGCGCGCCTGGACTTCCCGATCCGCAGCATGCTCGTTTCAGACCGGAATCCGGCGGAGGTGAAAGGCATCGCCGACCGGCCGGGGTGTGACGCGAAACGCCGCAACATGCGCCCTGTCACAGCCGACACATAATGGAGGTCCGGTGTGGTTAGCTCATATGAGCACATTGGGGTGTGTGAGATGCGTCACAGTCGGCAGGTCAGGTGGGAACGGTGAATATCAGTCCAAAAGGTGTGGTCGGTTCGGTGCAGCGGTTGCTGGCTACCGCGCAGAACGGGCTGGAGGTGATCCGCTTCGGCGGATTGGCGCACGATGTCGAGTCCTCGCCCTTCGAGGTGGTCGAACGGCGGCGTATGTACCGCCTGCGGCACTACTTCCCCGACGACACGACGCCGGGCCGCCCGGTGGCGCTGCTGGTTCCCCCGCTCATGGTGAACGCCGACATCTGGGACGTGAACGCGGCCGGGGGTGCGGTCGGAATCCTGAACGCGGGCGGAATCGACTGCTGGGTCATCGATTTCGGCTCGCCCGCCACCGAGGAGGGCGGCTGGGAACGTGACCTGGCCGACCACGTGCTCGCCGTGAACTCCGCCATCGACACCGTGTGCGAGGCGACCGGCGCGCAGGTGCACCTGATGGGCTACTCCCAGGGCGGCATGTTCGCCTACCAGACCACCGCGTACCGCTACGGCAAGGGCGTGGCCTCCATCGTCACCTTCGGCAGTCCCGTCGACATCGTGGCCGGCATGCCGTTCGGGCTGCCCTACGGCCTGGTCTCCGAGGTCGCCGACTTCCTGGCCGACCACGTGATGCATCGCCTGCCGATCACCGAGTCGATGGTGCGCGTCGGTTTCCAGATGCTCGACCCGGTGAAGACGGCGAAGTCGCGCATCGACTTCCTGCTGCAACTGCACGACCGGGAAGCGTTGCTGCCCAAGGAACGCCAGCGCCGCTTCCTCAACAGCGAGGGCTGGGTCGGCTACTCGGGGCCCGCGGTGGCCGACCTGCTCAAGCAGTTCGTCGCGCACAACCGGATGATGCTCGGCGGCTTCGTCATCCGCGATCATCCCGTGTCGCTCGCCGAACTGAAGTGCCCCATCCTCGCCTTCGTCGGCGAGGTCGACGACATCGGCCAACCGGCCGCCGTGCGCGGCATCGTGCGGGCCGCGCCGCATGCCGAGGTGTACGAGGCCAGCCTCGTCGCGGGTCACTTCGGCCTGGTCGCCGGATCGACCGCGACCAATCACACCTGGCCGATGGTGCGCGACTGGATCTCCTGGATGGACGGTCACGGCCCGCTGCCCGAAACCATCGTCCCGATGCGGGAACACGTGCCGGGCAACGCGCCGCGCACGGCCGCCACCCGGATGGTCCACACCGCCGCCAGTCTGGCCGAGGCGGGCGCCGGGGTCGGCAAAGTGCTCGAAGGCATCGCGGGCAACACGATTCGCGGTTCCATCGAGATGGCGGGCGAGGCGGCGCGCGCCCTGCCGCGCCTGACCCGCCTCGGCATGATCCAGCCGCACACCCGCATCTCCCTCGGCAAGCTGCTCAGCGAACACGCCAGGCGCGCCCCGCAGAAGGACCTTGTCCTGTTCGACGACCGCGTGCACACCAACGCGGCGGTCGAACAGCGGGTCGACAATGTGGTGCGCGGCCTGATCTCGGTCGGCATCCGGCCCGCCATGCGGGTGGGCGTCGTGATGGAGACCCGTCCGAGCGCGCTCGCCTCGGTGGCCGCGCTGTCGCGCCTCGGTGCCGTCGCGGTGCTGCTCGCCCCGGGCGCCGAACTCGATCGGGCCATCGAACTCACCGGCGTCAAGACGCTCGTCACCGATCCGGAGAACCTGCGCGCCGCCGCCGAGACCCATGCTCGGGTGCTGGTGCTCGGTGGCGGGGACCAGCGGCGGCTGGCCGTACCGACGAGCGATCGGGTGATCGACCTCGAACAGATCGACCCCGACGCGGTGCGCGTGCCCGCGTGGTACCGACCCAACCCCGGCCTCGCCCGCGAACTGGCCTTCGTGCTCGTCCTCGGCACCGGCGACCGGCTCGAGGCGAAGTACATCACCAACCACCGCTGGGCGTTGTCGGCATTCGGCACCGCGAGCGCGGCCGACCTCGACCGCCGCGACACCGTGTACTGCCTCGCGCCGCTGCACCATTCGTCCGGGCTGCTGGTGAGCCTCGGCGGCGCCATCGCCGGTGGCAGCCGCATCGCGCTGGCCAGGCCGGTGGACATGGACCCGGGCCGGTTCGCCGAGGAGGTGCACCGTTACGGCGTCACCGTGGTCACCTACACCTGGACCATGCTGCGCGATCTGCTCGACGCGCAGGTCTTCCCGGCCGGGTACAACCACCCGATTCGATTGTTCATCGGCTCCGGCATGCCCAAGGGCCTGTGGCGCAGGACCACCGAGCAGTTCGCTCCGGCGCGGGTGCTCGAGTTCTACGCCTCCATCGACGGTGACGTGGTGCTCGCCAATGTCACCGGCGCCAAGATCGGCGCCAAGGGCAGGCCGGTGCCCGGTACCGCGACGGTGGAACTGGTGGCCTACGACCCGGTCAGCGAGCAGATCCTGGTCGGCGACGACGGTTTCGCCCGGCGCTGCGCCGACAACGAGCCCGGCCTGCTGCTCGGCAAGGCCGTCGACGGCGGCGACATCTCCGACGGTGGACTGCGCGGGGTGTTCCGCGCGGGCGACGCCTGGTGGCCGACGGAGAATCTGTTCCGCCGCGACGGCGACGGCGACTACTGGCTCGTCGACCGCCGCGACACCGTGATCCGCACCGTCAGGGGACCGGTGTTCACGCAGCCGATCGTGGACGTGCTCAACGACATCACTCCGGTGGACCTCGAGGTGGCCTTCGGCCTGCCGACGCCGTCGGGAACGCTGGCGGCCGCCGCGCTGAGCGTGCGTGACGGGTTCCGCATCGAACCGAGCGATGTCACCGAGGCGATGCGCGCACTCGACCGCGGTCAGCGGCCCGACCTGGTCTACCTGGTCGACGAGATCCCGCGCAGCGCGAGCTTCCGGCCGTCGGCGTCGGCGATCCAGGCCGCCGGGTACCCGAAGGCCGGTCCGGGAACCTGGATCTACAACCGGGAGACCGACGCCTACGAAGTACTGACCGACGCGGGCGCGGCGGCGCTGTTCGGCGGCAACTGAGACGACGAAGGCCGCCCGGCGACACCGGGTGGCCTTCGTCGCGCTACGAACCTAGACGCGGTACTCCGTCACGGCGTCGATCACGCGACCGAGTTGCGCCTCGCTGAGCATCGGCCACAGCGGCAAGCGCACGATGGTCGCCGAGAATCGCGCCGACCGCGTGCACGGCACCGGGGTCCGCCCGTACTTGAGACCGGCCGGACTCGAATCGAGCGGAATGTAGTGGAACGGGGCGACGATCCCGCGCTCGGCGAGGTGGGTGATGATCCCGTCGCGGCTGTCCTCGGTCGGCATCCGCAGGTAGAACAGGTGCGCGGTGTGGCCCCGGTCGGCGGGGACCGTCATCGGGCGCACGCCGTTGGCGGTGGCCCAGTCGGGCAGCGCGGCCGCGTAGGTGTCCCACACCCGGTGACGGTTGGCCTGGATGGTGTCGAACTCGGCCAGCTGCGCGTCGAGGACCGCCGCGTTGAGTTCGCTCGGCAGGTAGCTGGAACCGATGTCCTGCCAGGAGTACTTGTCGACCTGGCCGCGCAGGAACCGTGCCCGGTCGGTGCCCTTCTCGCGCATGATCTCGGCGCGACCCATCAGGATCTCGTCCGAGAGCAGCAGCGCGCCGCCCTCACCGCAGTGCACGTTCTTGGTGTCGTGGAAACTCTGCGTGCCCAGGGTCCCGATGGTGCCGAGCTGCCGACCGCGCCAGGTGCCGCCGAGTCCGTGCGCGTTGTCCTCGATGATCGCGACACCGTGCTGGGCGGCGAGCGCCAGCAGCGGTTCCATGTCGGCGGCGACACCGCCGTAGTGCATCACCACGATCGCCTTGGTTCGCTCGGTGATCGCCTCGGCGGCCGCGGCCGGGTCGATATTGCCGGTCGCGTCGTCGATGTCGACGAACACGCAGGTCGACCCGCGCAGCGCCATCGCGGTGGCGGCCGAGGTGAACGCGAAACTCGGCACGATCACTTCGTCGTCGGGACCGAGTTCGAGCAGCAGCGCCCCGAGCTCGAGCGCGTGGGTGCACGACGTGGTGAGCAGCGCGTGGTCGGCGCCGGTGATCGCCTTGATCTTGGCGGTGGCCGACCGGGTGAACTGGCCGTCGCCGTGGCTGTGATCGGAATCGAGGACGGCCGACAGGTTGGCGCGCTCGGCGGCGGCACGGAACGGCCTGCTGAAGATGATGCGGTCGTTCACTCGCGGAGGTCCTTGTCCGTCACGGCTGCCGGTACCGCGACGTCGACTCGATGGTTGGAGACCGGCGCATGCATCGTATCCGGGCGCGGTGTCGGGGTCTGTACGGTCAGGTACAGCGGCTTACCGACCAGGATGTGCAGGGCCACACCGAGATACTCCGCGATCAGGCCGAGCGAGAACAGGGTGGCGCCCGAGCACAGCAGCAGCACCACGATGATCGATGCCCACCCCTCGGGGTCGTGATTGTCCTGGGTGAGCGCCTGGACCACGATGAACGCGGCCATCGCGACACCGGCGAGCGCCAGGCTCACGCCCAGCATGCTCACCAGTCGCAGACCGCGAGTTCCGCTGCACAACACCATCTTCCAGAACAGCGAGAACAGCCGACGGTAGTTGTAGCCGGACTCTTCGCGACCTTCGGCGCGCAACACCACCGGCACCGAGACCGTGTTGCCGACCACCCAGGTGAGCGCCACGTCCAGGTATACGCCGTTGGCGGCGACCTCGGCGAGCTGACGGCCGATGTCACCTCGGATCAGCCGGAAGCTCTCGAACCGGGTGGAATCGGGGAAGGCGAACACCGTGGCCAGGACGATCTTTGCGCCGCGCGAGGTGAGATTGCGCAGGAATCCGTGTGGGCGGGTGTTGGACGGTTTGGAGTAGACGAGATCCGCGCGCGAGGCCAGGGCCGCGTCGAGGAAGTCGGCGATGAAGGCCGGGTCGTGCTGGCCGTCCTCGTCCATCGTGACGATCCAGTCGCCGCGCGCGGCCGCCATGCCAGCGATGGTCGCCGCGTCCTGGCCGAAGTTGCGGCTCAACCACACCGCACGCACCTGCGGGTAGGAGCCTTCCAGTTCCTGCAGCACCACATCGGAGCGATCCGGCCCGTTGTCGTGGACGAGGATGATCTCCTCCACCGCGAACCGCGCACCCGACGGGGTCGTGCTCGGCCCGGTGAGCCCGTCCAGCTCGGCGACCAGCGCGGCAATCGTGTCCTCACCCCGGTAGACGGGGACGACCACCGACACCGAATGCACCGGATGCGAGCCGTTGCGCTCGGCGGCGCCCGCGCGTGGCACAGCGCCGGACCGGGACGAATGTGCGGTGGGAAGCGGCATGGGTCGACTTTCGGTGTCTTGGCAGGCGAGGGGTGTGGGCACTCTAACACCGCACGGTGACGGGTCGGCGGTGCCGGATCGGGCTGTGCGAGGCGCTGTCACGCGGGGATGCCTGTAGGGTCTGGTGCTCGTGGTGGAAAGTAGAAACCCGTCCCGACGTTCGGTCTACATCTGGGGCTTGATCACCGCCCTCGGCGTGATCGCGGGCTATGGCGCGGTGCTACTCGCCAACGTCCGGCACTTCTACACCGACGACACCGAATCGCAGTACGTGCCGCTGTGGGTGATGCTCGGAAACCGGCTGCGCGACGGCGATCTGCCGGTGATGGTTCCCGAGCACTGGATGGCGGGAAATTACGCCATCGAGGAAGCGGGCCTGCTGAATCCGCCGCAGCTGCTGATCGATCTGATCGCGCCCTCGGTGGACAACCTTGTGCTCTACGCGACCGTGGTGAAGCTGATCTTCGCGATCATCCTCGGGCTCGGTGTCTACCGTATCTGCCTGGTCTACGGCTCCCGCGTGCAGTGGGCGGCGCTGGCCGGTGTGTCGATCCCGTTCACGGGCTGGCTGCTGTTCTTCGACGAGGCCAGCTGGATGACGGCGTTCACCGGCACCGCGTGGATGGTGCACGCGTGGGCGTCCGGTGTGCGCTACGCGCGCGGAAACGGCGGCCCGATTCCCGTTTTCGTGTATCTGTACCTGGCGATTTCGGTGCAGTACATCTTCCCGGCGGTCGAGGCCGGGCTGATGATCGGCGCGGTCGCCATCGGTGAACTCGTCTACCAGCGGACCTGGCGACCGACGCTGCGGCTGCTGTTCGTCTCTGGCCTCGCCGCGCTGGCCGGGCTGGCCACCTACCTGCCGAGCATGCTGTCGGCGAAGGTCACCTGGCGCGGCACCGCCCAGATCAACAACGACCAGTTCCTCACCGTGCCGTGGTCGGAGTCGCTGAACGCGAGCCTGCCATCGACGCTGCCCGCGTTCACCTCGTGGTGGGGTTACGTGCAGCCGATGCCGGTGGTCTACATCGCCTGGTTCCTGATCCCGGCACTGGCGTTCGTCGACTGGAATCGGGCGCGCGGCGCCTGGCGCGAGCTCACCGGCATCGCGGTGTTCGCCCTCGCCGCCCTGATGTGGACCGCCGGTCCCGGCACGATCGGTCCGCTGCGCTGGCCCGCCCGGGTGCTGCCGATGGTCGCGCTCGGTCTGTTGCTGCTGGTCTGTGTGCTGCTCGGCCGGTTCGCGACCTTCAAGGACTGGCGGGCGCGAGGCATCGCGGCGGCTGTGCTGATCGGACTGCTGTGGATTCGGTCGTTCTCGGCCGACCCGCACAACTGGATCGCCCACGTGATCGCCGCGCTCGCGCTCGCGGCGCTCGGTGCGGCCGTGGTGTGGCTGGCGGTGCGGAAGAGCACGACCGCCGCGGTTGCCCTCGGGATCATCGCGGTGTTCCCCATCGCCTATATCCAGGTCGAACGCGCCCAGCCGACACCCATGAGCTGGAATCTGCCGAGCGACCGGGCGGCCGCCCGCGCCGCGTTCCCTGAGTTCGCGGGAACCACCTTGCAACTCGGTGACCGCGCGTTGATCCCGCCGGGGGAGCGCACCCTCGACGGCGCCTACGGTTCGCTGGTGTTCGGCAACTACGCCAAGGACATCGAACGCACCTACGTCAGCGGCTACACCCCGAACGGGCACTACTGGTTCGGCGACATGCTCTGCATGCGCTGGGACACCAGCGTCTGCCCCGACGCCTACCGGCGCGCGTTCGCCGTCGAGCCGTCGACCGGCAAGACCGTGGTCGACCTGATGAACGTCGACCGGGTCGTCCTGCACCGCGCCCTTTACCCGGACGCCGCCACCCAACCGGCCCCGACGGGCTGGAAGTGGGTCGACTACCCCGGTCACGAGAAGTACATCGCGGTGCTCGAACGCGAGGACGGGCTGATCTCCACCCGCAACGGCCGCATCTCCGCCGTCGAGAACGCGACCGCCGTCTCCACCTCCGAGAGCGACACCACCAGCAAGGTGCGGGTGAGTTCGGACAACGGTGGCCGCGTGGTGTTCGCGCGGCTCGGCTGGCCGGGCTACCGGGTGAGTCTCGACGGCAAGGACATCCCGTTCAAAGTGGTCGCCAAGAGCTTCGTCGCCGTCGACATCCCCGCCGGAAGCACCGATGCCGAACTCGAACTGACCTGGCGTCCGCCGGGCTGGAAGATCGGCGGCGCGGCGATCGCCCTCGGCCTGCTCGGGCTCGCGTTCTTCCAGTGGCTGTACGTGCGGGGGCGTGAACCCGAACAGGACGCACCCGCTGAGGAGTCCATCCCCGACGGCGACGCCGAGCTCGCGGACGCACTGCGATGACCACCGAGGCGGTCCCCGCCGACGGCGTGCTCGCCACGCCCGGTCCGCTGCTGCGGATCGTCAAACGGCAGGAGCTGGCCTTCGCGATCGTCGGCGGGTTCAACACCCTGCTGGGCATGGTGCTCGTCGTGTGCTGGTTGCGGGTACTCGGCGACGACCGCCCAGGCCTGTCCGTCGTCGCCGCGTACGCGGTGAGCACGGTGGTGGCGTTCGTCCTGCACCGGACCCTGGTGTTCCGGGTCAGCGGCAGGCTCCTGCGTGACTTCGTCGCCTTCTGTGGCGTGAACGCGGGTGGGCTCGTACTGAACGTGGTGTTCGCCGAACTCGCGGTGAAGGCGTTCGGGTTTCCGGCCGAACCGGCGGCGGTGTTGGTGATGGGTCTGGTCGCGGTGCTCAGTTTCTTCGGACACCGCTACATCTCGTTCCGGCGGGCGCGGTAGGTTAGGCACCATGGCGCACGAATCCACCATCGACGCAACCCTGCTCGGCCTGCTGGCCTGCCCCCAGGACAAGGGCCCGCTGCAGCTGGTGCGCACCGAAGCCGGTGCCAGCGTGCTCTACAACCCTCGCCTGCGCCGTGCTTACCCGATCGACAACGGCATCCCGGTGCTGCTGATCGACGAGGCCCGCGACGTCACCGACGCCGAGCACGAATTCTTCGTCGCCGAATCCTGAGCAGTCTGCCCGAGATCGATTGCTCAGGTCGTCGGACTCGCATCGATCTGCCCGGTCAGGTACCGCTGCATACTCGGCCCGACCGCCGCGACGACGGCGTCTAGTGGCATCGACGCGAGCGGCTCCACACAGATCACCTTGCGCGCGACGAAGACGCCAAGCATCTGGGCCACGGCCAGTGACACCCGGGCGTGACCGTCGTCGTCGGGGCGTGCGATCCGGGCCCGCACCCGCTCCAGCACCACCTTCAGGAAGAAGGTGCGGGCCAGGTCCGCGTCGCCGGTGAGCACGCTGCGCCCCATGGCGACAATGCCCGGACCGGCAGGCGAGTCCCACACCCCGATCACCGCGCGCACGATGGCCGAACCGAGCTCGTCCAGCGGCGCCGAATCGATGATGGACAGTACGGGTTCAGGGTCGACCGGGAATTCGACGACCGCCGCGAACAGCTGCTGCTTGGTGCCGAAATAATGGTGCACCAAGGCGGGGTCGACCTGCGCGTCGGCAGCCACCGCGCGAATCGAGGTCTTGTCGAACCCCGCTTCGGCGAAGCGTGCCCTGGCGGCGTCCAGAATCGCCGCCCGGGTGTCGACGTTGCCCGGGCGGCGTCCCGATCGTGTGCCGGGCGATCTCTTCGCGCTCATCCCTGACTCCTCCGCCCGCTGACGCGCGGACCCGCTCCGCGCCGCGCTCCTCACGGCGTGCGTCTACGCAAAGTCGCCGCCCCGAGACACAGTGCCACAACCGCGAACCCGGCGACGACGGCGATGTCACGCCACATCGCCGCGGTGGGTTCGGCATTGGCCGACACCTCCTGGAGCGCGTCGACCGCGTAGCTCAACGGCAGCACATCGCTGATCGCCGCCAACCAGCCGGGCAGCCGATCGCGCGGAACGAGCAAGCCGCACAGGAAGATCTGCGGCGCGACGATCACCGGCATGAACTGCACCGCCTGGAACTCGGTGCGGGCGAACGCGCTGGCGAGCAGGCCGAGCGCCACGCCGCAGACCGCGTCGACCACGGCGATCAGCATCACCCACCCTGGGTTGCCCGCTGCCTCCAGACCGAGCAACCAGAACGCGACGACGCATGCCACGGCGGCCTGCGCGGCGGCGGCCAGCGAGAACGCGGTGCCGTATCCGGCGAGCAGATCCAGTTTGCGCAGGGGAGTGGTGAGCAGTCGTTCGAGGGTGCCCGAGGTGCGTTCGCGCTGCATGGCGATGGCGGTGATCAGGAACATCACGATA
This sequence comes from Nocardia caishijiensis NBRC 108228, assembly GCF_001612825.1. Lineage (GTDB taxonomy): Bacteria > Actinomycetota > Actinomycetes > Mycobacteriales > Mycobacteriaceae > Nocardia > Nocardia caishijiensis. The sequence goes on from NZ_BDBE01000049.1 coordinate 90,663, forward strand.
AACGGCAGGATGCCGAGCATGGTGATCCCGACCCGGTCGAACAGGGTCAGCGGGGCGGGTGGTGCTCGAGGTGCGTCCTGGTAGATGAAGTACAGCAACGTCATCAGCACGGCTGGTACGACGAGGATCATGGCGACGGTGCGGTGGTCGTTGCGCAGCTGACGCAGAATTCGGCCGGTGGTCGCGGTGTAGGGAGTGCTCATGCCCGCGCCTCCTTCGTGATCAGGGTGAGGAAGGCGGCTTCCAGGTTCTGCTCGCCGGTGCGTGCACGCAGTTCGGCCGGGCTGAGCTGGGCGACCAGCTCGCCGTCGCGCATCAGCAACAACCGGTCGCAGTGTTCGGCCTCGTCCATCACGTGACTCGAGACGAGCAAGGTCGTTCCCGCCGCGGCCAGTTCGCGGAAGCGCTGCCACAGCTCCACCCGCAGCACCGGATCGAGGCCGACGGTCGGTTCGTCGAGGATCAGCAGCTCGGGCCTACCGACGAGCGCGCACGCCAAGGAGGCCCGCGTCTTCTGCCCACCGGAGAGTTGGTCACCCAGCTGGTCGGCGTGATCGGTCAAACCGACTGCGGCGAGGGCGGATTCGGTGTCGTCCCGGCCGCTCCCGTAGAGCGCGGCGTAATAGGCGACGTTGTCGCGGACGCTGATATCGGCGTAGATGCTCGGCGCCTGGGTGACATACCCGACCCGGTGTCGCAATCCGCCGCTCCCCGCGGCTTCGCCCAGGACGGTGACTGTGCCCGATTCCACCAGCTGGGTGCCGACGATGCTGCGCATCAGGGTGGTCTTGCCGCATCCGGACGGCCCGAGCAGCCCGGTGATGGTTCCCGGCTCGATCCGGAGATCCAGTCCGTGGAGCACGGTGCGTTTCCCTCGGCGGACGGTCAGTCCTACCACTTCCACGGCGGGTGATGATGCGGTGCGCGACATGGTCGCCTCAATTCATCAAGCGTTGAATTCACTACCTGATGAATTTAACTCCGCACCGGCGGCACGGCAAGGGTCAGTGCTCGTGACCCGGGAGTGTCGCGGCGGCCTGACCGGGCTCGACAACCACGAACTGGCCCATCATTCCCTGGTCCTCGTGCCACAGCAGGTGGCAGTGGTACATGTACGGCGTGTCCGGATCGGCGGGCCCGTCGAAACGCAGTACCAACCGCGCCGTCGTGTTCGGCGGCAGGAACACCGTGTCCTTGGCGCCGCTCAGTTCGGGCGGTGGCAGGCCGCCGTTGTACGCGGTGATCCGAAATCGCACGTCGTGAACGTGGAAGTTGTGAGGTTGACCGTCGACATTGACCACCACCCACGTCTCCGTAGCACCCCGGGTGACGACGGTGTCGATCCGGTCCATGGCCATCGCGTTCCCGTTGATCGCCATACCGGCGAGCTCGAACCGCCGTTCGGCCACCGAATCCTCGGGGTTCGGAAGAGTTTGCGCGGCAAGGTATTCCGGTACGCCCTCCGAGGTCCTCAGGGTCTCGGCCGCCCGCAACTCGAGCACGTCGAAACTGTCGTCACCACCGGAGAAGCGGTTTCCCCAGAAGTCCATGCCCACATCCAGCCGACCACTGCGCAGTACTGTGCGCTCACCCGGCCGCATCCGCACCACGATCTCGGCGCGTTCGCCAGGCGACAGCCGCACCCGATCCAGAGTCGCGGGCCGTTCGAGTAGCCCGCCGTCGGTGCCGACCAGCGCGAACGGGCGGATGTCGTCGAAGGCGAAGGTGTAGACCCGCGCGGTCGAGGCGTTGAGCAGTCGCAACCGGACGAGCTCGTCGCCCACCTCGTGATACGGGTTCAGGGTGCCGTTGACCATCGTCCGATCGCCGAGGAAGCCGGAATTGCGGAAGATCTCGTGCGCGCCGTCGAGCCGGTTGTCGCGTAACCGCACGTCCTGCACGATCACCGGCAGGTCGTCGACGCCGTAGGTGCTCGGCAGGGCGGGTGCGGGTCCGTCGTCGACGAGGAACATGCCCGCGAGTCCGCGTCGCACGTGGTCTTCGGTCTCACCGTGCGGATGTGGGTGGTACCAGAGGGTCGAAGCCGGTTGTGCCACTGTCCATTCCGGCGACCAGATGTCGCCCGGTTCGACCATCTGATGCGGCCCACCGTCCATCTCGGCGGGCAGGTGCATTCCGTGCCAGTGCACGGTCGACGCCTCGGGCAACGCGTTGCGGACCCGCACCCGGACCTTCTCGCCCCGGTTCGCGCGCAATGTCGGCCCGAGATAGCTGCCGTTGAATCCCCATGTCTCGGTGGCTCGACCGGCTTCGAATTCGGTTGTCCCCGCGCGCATATCGAGTGAGAAGACCCTGGTCCCGTCGGCGTCGATGCTGCTGTCGGCCAGGGGCGGAATGTGCAACGGACGCGTGAACTCTGTTGTGCCGACCGTCGATACGTCGGCCGACGACCACGTCCACGTCACCACGCTCGCGATCACTGTGACGAAAGCGACCGCGAGTGCGCAGATGCCGAGGACGATCCGACGGAGAGTTCGCATGCCACGACGCCAGGTCTGCCCAACCCGCCGTCACATCGGGAGCGTCACCCATTCGGACCCTGACTTCACACCCTGTGATGCAGATCACTTCAGCGGGTTGTCACGTTCGACGGCCCTGTCTTGTCCCATGCACGACCTCACCGAGAAGGAGCAGGACATGACCACCACCACGCACCGCATCGTCGTCCTCGGCGCCGGTTACACCGGCTTGCTCGCGGCCGTCCGCTTGGCCCGCCGCACCAGGAAGACGAACGTGCACATCACTCTGGTGAATCCGTCGGCCCGGTTCACCGAACGGCTCCGGATGCACCAGATCGCGGCCGGTCAGAAGTTGGCGCACCACGACATCCCGACGATCCTCGACGGCACCGGAATCCGCTTCGTCCAGGGGTTCGCCACCGCCATCGATCCGGCCGCGCGCCACGTGTACGTCGACGGATTCGGCGACATCACCTACGACGACATGATCTACGCACTCGGCAGCAGCACCGACACCTCCGTGGTCCCCGGCGTCGCCGACCACGCCTGGACCCTGAACGACCCCCGGCGCGCGCACGACTTCGCGCGCCGGGTGGCCGCCTGCCGCACCGTCACGGTGTGCGGCGGTGGTCTCACCGGGATCGAGGCAGCCGCCGAGATCGCCGAAAGCCACCCGGGCGTGCGCGTCACCCTCGTCAGCTCCGGCGAACTCGGCGCGATGATGGGCACCAGCGCCCGCGCCTATCTGAACACCGTGCTCGACCGCCTCGGTATCGTGCGGGAGATCGGTCAGCGGGTGACCGAGGTGACCGCCGATTCCGTCGTCCTCGCCGACGGCCGACGGATCGCCACCGATCTGACCCTGTGGACCAGCGGCGTACGCGTGTCACCCCTGGCCGCCGAGTCCGGGATCGAGACCGACGAACGCGGTCTGATTGTCGTCGGACCCACGCTGAAGTCGTTGTCGCACCCCACGATTCGTGCCATCGGTGACGCCGCCGCGATCCGTCAGCCGTGGGGCCGAATCCACGGCACCTGCCAGAGCGGCCTGCCGTCTGCCACCTATGCGGCCGACGCGCTCGCCACCGAACTGCGTGGAAAGACTGTGCGCCCCTTCCGTTTCGGCTACTTCCATCAGCCCGTCAGCCTCGGCCGCCGCGCCGCCGTCATCCAATTCACCCGCGCCGACGACACACCGGGCCGGTTCCACCTCACCGGCTGGGCCGCCCGGACCTACAAGGAATTGGTCAGCAGCAGCCCGGTGCCCGCGATGAAGGCGACCAAGCGGGTGCCGGTCGATGTGCAACTGTCCAAGGGCGGCGCGGCGACCCGCGCTCTCATCCGTCAAGGTTGAGCACATGCAGGAGCACGACCCCTTCGCCGACCATCGCAGGCTGCTGTTCGCCACCGCCTACCGCATGCTCGGCACTGTCACCGATGCCGAGGACGTCCTGCAGGACGCCTGGCTGAAGTGGCACGAGACCGACCGGTCGGCGGTGGCCAACCCCCGCGCCTACCTGGTCCGCACCGTCACCAATCTCGCACTCAACCGGCTCACCAGCGCTCGCGCCGTCCGCGAGAAGTACGTCGGCCCGTGGCTGCCCGAGCCGGTGCTCACCAGACCCGATATCGCCGAGGACACCGCATTGGCCGACACCGTCTCCACCGCCATGCTCGTCGTGCTGGAAACACTGACCCCGGTGGAACGGGCGGTCTTCCTGCTGCGCGAGGTGTTCGGCTACTCCCACGCCGAGATCGCCGAAACACTCGACCGCTCCGAGGCGGGCATCCGCCAGATCGCGCACCGCGCGAAGAGCCACGTCCGAGCACGACGTCCCCGCTTCGACGCCGACAAGGCCGCTCGCACCCGCGTCACCGAACAGTTCATGGCCGCCTGTTCCGGGGGCGACCTCAACGCCTTGATGAACCTGCTCGCCCCCGATGTGACCTGCTGGTCCGACGGTGGCGGCATCGTCACCGCCGCTCGCCGCCCCCTGCACGGCCCCGATCATGTCGCGCGCTGGATCCTCGGCGTGCTCGCCAAACCGTCGTCGACCGGCGCCGAACTCGCCGCCACCGACATCAACGGTGAACTCGGCGCACTGATCACCTTCGCGGGAACGCCGGGCGCCGCCTTCACCTTCGATCTGGTCGACGGCCGGATCCAGAACCTGCGCTTCCAGGTCAACCCGACCAAACTGGCGGGCCTGAACCAGGGCCGCGACCTGCTCGGCTGACGGGGTGTGGCGCCCGCGCGGATCGTTGCGGGTGAGAATGGGCGTTGTGTCTGCTCAGGAACTCGCTGTCGACCCGGCCGCCGCGGCGTGCCGGGTACTCGGATCGGTGTTGAGGTCGGGGCCGGTGGCGATGCGCATCGTGGAAGTCGAGGCCTACGGGAGCGACGCGACCGGCCCGTGGCCGGATCCGGCGGCGCACTCCTGGCCGGGACCGACCGCCCGCAACGCGGTGATGTTCGGCCCCGCCGGGCGGCTCTACGTGTACCGCTCGTACGGAATTCACCTGTGCGTCAACGTGACCGCGGGCTTCGACGGTGTCGCGTGCGCGGTGCTCGTCCGGGCCGGGGAAGTGGTCGAGGGGGCCGAGACCGCCCGGGAACGCAGGCCCGCCGCCCGCACCGACGCCGACCTCGCGCGAGGACCGGGCAATGTTGGCAGTTCGCTGGGAATCAGCCTGTCCGACTACGGAACCGAGCTGTTCGACCCGTTCTCGCAGGTGCGGCTCGAGCTGAAGCCCCCGGTGCCGGTCGACGAGATCGCCTCGGGTCCGCGCGTGGGGGTGAGCCTGGCCGCAGAGGTGCCCTGGCGCTTCTGGTTGCCCGGCTCGTCGGCCGTGTCGACCTACCGGCGCAGTCCACGCGCCACCAAACCCGCGATCTAGCAGGGATTTCGAAATCTTTTCGCCGACAGCGATGAGTTCTGTGTCGACAGTCCGTCCTATCAGTTGAACGCGCTACCCACCGAGCGCGACCGACCAGAAGGACGAGAAGATGACCACCGCCACGCTTTCCCCGAACGCCACCGTCCCCGCCACCCGCCCCGGCAAGATCCGCAACCGCGTCCTGTGGACCCTGCAGATCGTGCTCGGCCTGTTCTTCATCATCGCCTCGGGCGGCCCGAAGCTGGTGATCCCGCACATCCTCATGCAGAACCCGCCGGAGAACCTGACCATCCCGATGGGGTTGCTGATCTTCATCGGCGTCGCGGAGGTCGCGGGCGGAATCGGTCTGATGGTGCCGCGGGTCGCCGCGTCGGCCGCGGCCGGTCTGTCGGTGCTCACCGTGCTCGCCGCCGCCACCCAGGCCTTCCTCGCCGACCTGCCCAACATGGCGATCTTCCCGCTGGCGCTCGCCGCGATCTTCGCCTGGATCGCCTACGAGCGCCGCGCCACCCGCACCGCTGCGACGCGATGAGCCAAGGCCCGGCACGCTGACGATCACCGGACATCGAGTCCGGTGATCTCGGCGTGTTCGTGGCATGTCTCCCGCGACCGAACGGTGGGTTCGGTCGCGGGAGACAAAGTGTCGGCGCCGATCTCGTCTGTGAAGCCACTGTGGCGCGCGCCACGCAAGTGCGACGATCAGGGACCGGTTCGAGATCGCACCCCAGGAGCGCCCGTGTTCAGTTTTTCCAGCACCGACGGTACCGAGATCCATGTGCGCAGCTGGCTGCCGTCGGACACCGAACCGCAGGGCATCGTGCAGATCGCGCACGGCATGGGTGAGCACTCCGAGCGCTACGGCCATCTCGCCGAGCGGTTGTCCGCGCTCGGTTACGCCGTCTACGCCGACGACCATCGAGGCCACGGCCTGAGCATGGGTGAGGTTCCCGGCGAGCTCGGCCCCGACGGCTGGAACCTGCTCGTCGCCGACTTGGTCGCGCTCACCCAGATCCTGCGCGAGCGCCACCCCGGCCTGCCGGTGACCCTCTTCGGCCACAGCCTCGGATCCTTCGCCGTGCAGCAGTACATCCTCGACCACGCCGACCTCGTCGACGACATCGTGCTGTCCGGGTCGACCGCCGTCGACGGATTGTTCGCCGAGATCGCCGCCGCCAACGGTGACCTGACCGGCTTCTTCAACGCACGATTCCAACCCACCCGCACCGACGCCGACTGGATCAGCCGCGACGAAGCCCAGGTCGACGCCTACGTCGCCGATCCCTGGTGCGGTTTCGCGATCGACGCGGCGAACCTGGGCGAACTGGCCGCCGTCGCGACCACGCGGCTCGCGAAGCCGGAGGTGCGCACCGATCTGCCCGTCTACGTGATGGTCGGCGACCAGGACCCGCTCAACGCGGGCCTGCGGCTGAGTGACTTGCTGGTCCAGCGCTACCGCGACGCGGGCCTGACCGACATCACCTACCGCGTCTACCCCGGCGCCCGCCACGAGGTCCTCAACGAACTCGAGCGCGACGAGGTCGAAGCGGAGCTCGCCGCATGGATCGCCCGCGCCCGGGCATGAGGACATAACCGGGGTGCGCCCGGCAGACCGGATGCGCAAAGATAGATCCTCGTGACCGGCGACATCTTCGACGAACTGACCTGGCGCGGCCTGATCGCGCAGTCCACCGACCTCGACGAGTTGCGCGCAGCCGCTGCCGCGCAGCCGTTGACGCTGTATGCCGGCTTCGACCCCACCGCCGCCAGCCTGCACGCGGGCCACCTGGTCCCGTTGCTCGCGCTCAAGCGCTTCCAGCGCGCGGGCCACCGCCCGGTCGTGCTGGCGGGCGGCGCGACCGGCCTCATCGGTGACCCGCGCGACGTCGGCGAGCGCACCATGAACTCCACCGACACCGTCGCCGAATGGGCGCAGCGCATCCGCGGCCAGCTCGAGCGTTTCGTCGATCTCGACGATTCGCCGACCGGCGCGGTGATCGCGAACAACATGGACTGGACCGGACCGCTGTCGACCGTCGACTTCCTGCGCGATATCGGCAAACACTTCTCGGTGAACGTCATGCTCGCCCGCGACACCGTCAAGCGGCGGCTCGAAGGCGACGGCATCTCCTACACCGAGTTCAGCTACATGCTGCTGCAGGCCAACGACTACCTGCAGCTGCGGCGCGAATACGGCTGCACACTGCAGGTCGGTGGGTCCGATCAGTGGGGCAACATCATCGCGGGCGTCGAACTGAACCGGCGCGTCGACGGCGCGCACGTGCACGCGCTCACCGTCCCCCTGGTGACCTCGGCCGACGGCAAGAAGTTCGGCAAGTCGACCGGCGGCGGCAGCCTCTGGCTCGACCCCGAACTCACCAGCCCCTACGCCTGGTACCAGTACTTCGTGAACACCGCCGACGCCGATGTCGTCCGGTACCTGCGCTGGTTCACCTTCCTGAGCCGCGAAGAACTCGACGAACTGGAACTGGCCACCGCCGAACGTCCCTTCGCCCGCGAAGCCCAGAAGCGGCTGGCCGCCGAGATGACGAATCTGGTGCACGGCGAAGCCGAGACCCGCGCGGTCGAACTGGCGAGTCAGGCCCTCTTCGGTCGCGGTGACCTGCGCGAGCTGCCCGAGTCGACCCTCGGTGCGGCGCTGCGTGAGACCGCGATCGACGGCAAGGTCGCCGAGGTCGCCCCGGGCGAGCCCAACACAATCGTCGACCTGCTGGTGGCCTCCGGGCTGTGCGAGAGCAGGGGAGCGGCTCGGCGCGCGGTGAACGAGGGCGGCGCGTCGGTGAACAACGAGCGCGTAGCCGATATCGACTGGACCCCGTCGGACTCCGACTACCTGCACGGTCAGTGGCTGGTGCTGCGTCGCGGAAAGAAGAACATGGCAGGCGTGCGTCGGATAGCCTGATCCGCACGCGGAGGCCTGAATCACATTCGTGTGATTCAGGCCGGTTCCGCAGCGCCCGGCGAGGCACTGACCTGCGGGGATCCGCTGGTATCCAGGCGATTTGACGTTGCGTTATCCGGCGCGTAACTTAGTGGAAGTCAGAGCGACACGGACGCAAGAGCCGGAGAGCGCCTGGCAAGCCAAGATCAAGTGACCAGGGTAACGATTGACATCGCCTGGGAGCATGGTTAGGCTGGAACAGTTGCCCAACGGAAGATCCGAAGAGATTCGGTGATCTGCT
>NZ_BDBE01000050.1 GCF_001612825.1 Nocardia caishijiensis NBRC 108228
GCCTCCATCTTCTTCACCACGCGCTGGACGGTGAGCCAGGTGCGGGTGGTGATGTCCTTGCCGTAGGTCTTCTCCAGGCGGGCCATGAAGTCGGGGGTTTTGCCGGTGCTGTTGTCGATGACGGTGAGGAAAGCGCGGGCGGCGGGGTCGTAGCCGATCACGCGGGTGAGCGGGTCGTCGTCGAAGGCCTTCGTGTCCGCTCGGCGCATGGTGTGTTTGAAGAAGGTGACCGTGAGGTAGGAACCGCGTTCGTGGGTGAGGCCCTCGAACGGGTCGCGGTCGAGCAGTGCGCGCAGTTCGGGGTGGCTGCGCACGATGGTGCCGCCGGGGATGCCGAGTTCGGTCGCGAGTCCCTGCTGGATGCGGTCTTCGAGATCGTCGCGTTCGTCGTCGGTGCGGAACACGACGTTGCCGCTGCTCAGCACGGTCGCGACCCGGTCGAAGCCGAGCCCTTCGAACACCCAGCGCAACTTGTCGTTGCGCATGTTCGGGTTGGTCGGCATGATCCCGCGCAGCAGCGCCGCATAACTGTCCACGCCGCGACCGTACCGATCTCCACCGACAGCGGCCGGGCATGCCGGTGGAGTGTCGCTCAGGCTTGGGCGCCCGCGTTCTTCTTGCGTTCGATATCGGCCAGCGCCGCCAGGTACGCCTCGCGCTCGGCGGCACCGGCGTCCCAGGCCACCTTGCGGTTCTTCACGACCTTGGCGGGCGCGCCGACGGCGATGCTGTAGTCGGGGACATCGCCGCGCACCACCGCGTGCGCGCCGAGCACACAGCCGCGTCCCACCCGGGTGTCGCGCAACACCGTCACCTTGGCGGCGATCCAGGTGTCGGGGCCGATGCGCACGGGGCTCTTCACGATGCCCTGGTCCTTGATGGGCAGGGTGATGTCGTCCATCTTGTGGTCGAAGTCGCAGATGTAGCACCAGTCGGCGACCAGGGTCGATTCACCGATCTCGATGTCGAGGTAGGTGTTGACGACGTTGTCCTTGCCGAACACCACTTTGTCGCCGATGCGCAGCGAACCCTCGTGACAACGGATGGCGTTGCCGTCGCCGATATGCACCCAGCGGCCGATTTCCATGCGCGCGAATTCGGGGGTGGCGTGAATTTCGACATTGCGGCCGAGGAACACCATTCCGCGCAACACGATGTGCGGATTGGTGAGCCGGAATTTGAGCAGCCGGTAGTACCGCACCAGGTACCAGGGGGTGTAGGCGCGATTGGCGAGCACCCAGCGCAGCGAATCCCTGGTCAGAAAACGCGCCTGCTGCGGATCGCGGCGGCGTGATCCACGCCAGCGCGCGCTCAGCGGCGCGCCCCACATGCTCGTCACGAACTACTCTCCTCTTCCGACCGAGACGGCGTCCACCGGGTGAGCCCCGGGGATTCGGTCATCGGGTACACAGAGTACTTTCGCAGGGCACACTTACCGTGCCATACCCCGATCCTCGGCCCGATTACCCAGGAGATCAGCAGGTGCGAACTCGGACTCGCGTCGTGGCCTCGCTCGCTGCCGCCGGTGTGGTGGCGCTGGCCGGTTGCGGCACCGATGTGGACGACATCACCGTCGGCTCCGGAAAGGGTTGGCCCGCCGCCCATCACGACGGGCGCAACAGCGCCGCGAGCCCGGCGAGCGGTGCGTCGGCGATGACGTTGAGCTGGTCGCGTCCGGTCGGTGGGCCCATCGCCCAGCCGGTGACCATCGGTGGCGAGGGCCAGCTGTTCGTCACCACCAGCACCGGCAACTGCGCGGTGTTCTCCTATCAGATGCAGACCGGCCGTAAACGGTTCTGCAACCCACTCGGCCCCTCGACCATCGAGGCGCCCACCGTGGTCGATGGCATCAACAACGTCTACGTCGGCGACGACGGCGCGGTGAATTCGTTCAACTACCTCGGTCAGCCGCGCTGGCGCACGCCCGTGGCCGGGGTGCCGGTGGCGATCCAGTTCACCGGTGACGGTCGCGTGCTCACGGTGACCCAGTCCGGCCAGGTCGACGTGCTCAGTCGCCAGACCGGCGAACGCGAGGTGCCGACCCTGCAGTTGCTCGGCGAACCCGACTTCCTGAAGTACCCAGGCCTGACCCGTCCCGCCTCCGGCGACGGCCTGGACGACTGCCAGGTGGGCGGCCCCCGCTGCGCGGTCGCCAACACCACCGCCGTCGACCCCGACTCCGGTCGCTTCTTCGTCACCGTGTGGGAACCGGGCAAGGCGATGGCCTCGCTGCGGGCCATGTCCTACGCCGACGGCACCGTGACGCAGCTGTGGAGCGCCGACATGCTCACCGACGGCAGCGCGACCAGCCCGGCCCTGTCCGCCGACGGCACGACGGTGTACGTCGGCGACAACAGCGGTCGCCTGATCGCGGTGAACACCGAGGACGGCAGCACCCGCTGGACCCACGCGCTCGGTTGGACCCCGCGCGGTCGCATCGCCCTGGTCGACGACCTGATCCTCCCGTCCGGTGACGACGGCTACCTGGCCGCCATCCGCGACCACGGCGACCGCGCCGACCGCGCGTGGGAACGCAAGGACCTGGCCCAGCGCGGTAGCGCCGCCCTGACCTCCGGCGAGATCGGCTACACGGTCGCGGCCATCGGCGCGGGCCTGAACCTCATCACCTTCGACATCGCCACCGGCAACACCGTCGACTCCGATCCGCTGCCGAACGCCACCGGCACCACCACCGGCACGTCGATCGGACCCGAGGGGCAGGTCGTCGTCGCCACCCGGCTCGGCGAGATCTTCACCTTCACCCCGGACGAGTAGCTCAGTACGGGTTGGCCCGCGCGGTGAAGCGCGGGTTCAGCTCGCCCCCGCGGTCGCGCGGGAACGAGACCCGCGCGGGGTCGCCGTCGGCGGTGTAGCGGTCGGCGGGGTGGGCGGCGAGGTGATCGAGCCAATAAGCCGAGTCGAAGGGCACCGCGCCCCGGCCGGAACGGATGCGTGGCACCCCGGTCGGATCGAGCCCGGCGTAGGGCGCCGGGGCCGGGTTGGAGCCGACGAGCATCACTGCGTCGAAGGTGTAGGTCGTGCCCGCCCAGGTGCCCGAGGTGGTCAGGGCGGCGTTGTCGGGGTGGATGCCAAGTGGTAGCGCCATCGTCCGCACGGTGACCCCGGGGGCCGCGGCCGTCACCGCGCGCACGTTCTCGGCGAACTCGCGCCGCACGCTGTCGTCGTCGAGCGTCGACAGATTCGGGTGCGTGGCGGTGTGGGCGCCGATCTCGTGGCCGTTGGCCACCAGCCAGGGCAGGGCCCGTGGGTCGCCCCGGAACGGTTCGTTGTTCACGTAGAAGGTGGCGACCGGCCGGAAATCGGGGTAGCGGGCACCGAATTCGGCGAGGATGCCCGCCGCGCTGTCGGGCGCGACAGTGCCGGTTTCGGTGAAAGCGAGTTGGCTGGTGGTCGAGTCGTCGAAGGTGAGGACGACCGGGTGGGTGCCCGCGGGCAGGTCGAGGTCGCCGGACACATAGGCGGCGACGGTCACGGGGCGATAGCCCTCGCGATAGAGACGTTCGAGTTCGTCGCGGAATTCGGCTGGGGTCTGGTCGTATTCACCCGCCGGGTCCGCCGAGATCTGGTGATACATCAACACCGGAACGAGCCCGAGCTCGTTGGCGCCGACGTCGGCCGGGTTCGGTGGGGGTGTCGTCGTGGTGTGGGCGGCGGGTGGATCGACCGAGGCCGCCTCGGTACTCACGTCCGTGCACGCCGTGAGCGCGGTGGTCAGCGCGAGGATCGGCAGGAGCCGCGAAAGGGCAGGAGAACCGCCTGTCATCAATGCGATATTACGCGGCGGCCTCGGTTTACAGTTGATCTACCGATACCCGCCACATCCGTGTCGGAACCGCGAAATAGTTGGCGTGTCAACAGTATTGGAAGGCGGTGTTGGCGTTGGGTTTCTCATTCCGTTCGGCCGTACGGTGGCGGTGGACCCGCACCGTCGTCGGTGTCGGTCTCGCGATCGTCGCCGTCGCTCTCGTTGCCGGATTCGCGTTGAGCAGATCGGCCGTGGTGCCGCTCGCCGACACCGTGCCGCCGACATTGACCGTGACTCCGGCCGAACCGGTGACCTCGTATCGGTCACCGGTGGTGGTGCGCGGCACCGCCGTCGACGCCACCCGGGTATCCATCGGCGAGAAGTCGGTGACTCCCGGCGAGGACGGGTCCTTCGAACTCGCGGTGCCGTGGGCGCCCGCCTTCGACGTGGTCGCGGCCGACGCCGACGGCAACGCGGCCCGCAGCACCGTCGTCACCGCGCGGACCCTGCCGAGGATGCGGGCCGTGCACGTCACCGCGCACGCGTGGTCGCACGACGGTTTGCGTGAATCCGTTCTCGAACTGGCCCGTCAGGGTCGCATCGACACCGTGCAGCTCGACATCAAGGACGAGGACGGTGTCGTCGGCTACGACTCGCAGGTTCCGCTCGCCCGGGAATCGGGTGCCGCCACCACGATCTACGACGCGCCCGCCGCGCTTCGCCAGCTGCACGACATGGGTGTGCAGGTGGTCGGGCGCATCGTCGCGTTCCGTGATCCGGCGCTCGCTTCCTGGGCCTGGCACAGCGGACGTCACGACTGGGTCGTCCAGAATCCTTCCGGCCAGCCGTATTCCAGCCATTACGGGCCGATCGCCTTCACCAATTTCGCGAACCCCGACGTGCGCCGCTACAACATCGACCTGGCCGTGGAAGCCGCCCGGCTCGGGTTCGACGGTGTCATGTACGACTACGTCCGCCGCCCCGACGGCAGCCTCACCAGCATGATCTTCACCGGCCTCACCGACACCCCGTCGGTGGCGATCGCGGCGTTCCTCGCCGAGAGCAGGCATCCGGTGAACAGCGCGGGCGCCCATCAGAGCGCCGCCGTCTACGGCATCGCCTCCACCCGCCCCGACCAGATCGCCCAGGACATCCCCCTCATCGCCCGCCACGTCGACTTCGTCGCGCCCATGATCTACCCCTCGCACTGGAACCCCGGCGAATACGGCGTGGCCAACCCCAACGCCCAGCCCTACGACATCGTCTACCGCTCGCTGCAGGACTTCATCACCCAGACCAAGGGCACGAATGCCGGTATCATCCCGTGGCTGCAGGACTTCTCCCTCGGCGTCGCCTACAACGACGCCGAGGTCCAGGCCCAGATCGACGCCACCCGAGCAGCGGGCATCGACGGCTTCTTCCTCTGGAACGCGGCAACCCGCTACCACGGCGGCGGAATCCACCCGGCGTGACCGGGGTCGCCCTACGACTCTTCCTGACCGATATCCGCCTGCCGAGGCGCGGCGGGAACCCATTCGCGTAGCGGCTGAACCACCGACCCGTAGAAGGTGTCCGTCGCGGAGGTGACGCTGGAGATGAAGCTGGCCGCCGTCCCGGCGCGCCGGTTGCCCATCGGGAAGCTCTGTTCGAGGGTGAACGAGACGATGGCGCCTGCTCGCCCGTCGGTGAGCGATTTCGGATTCGCCCGAACGACGTCGAGCAGTTCGCAGCTCTCGTTGCCGCGTTCGGAGAACACGGCCTCCACCTGAACCCGGCCCGGCGCCTCGGTGAGCTGCTTGAGCAACCACGACACGCGCCGCGCGGAGGTGCCTTCGTCGGGTGCGGTTACGCCGACCCGGCAGCGCACCTTGTTGGTTCGCACGTCGGCGACCACCGTGAGATCGCCGACGGTATCGGGAATGCGCAGCACCGCCTCGAAGCACCCGTCGGCGGCCAGCCGTTCGGCGATGGCGGTGGCGCGAGCGGCCGGGTCGGCGTGGAACTTGCGGGGCATGATGTGTTTGACCTCGACCCCGAGTTCGGCGGTGAGCCGCAGCGCGAGGTGCCTGCTCAGCGAGACCCAGGTGTCGGCGACGGTCAGGGCCTTCTGATCACCCGCGCGCAAGGTTCCCGCCGTGACCGCGTCCCGCACGACCACCCAATGCCTGCCCATGTCGACGAATTCGGCCGCCCCGGAACGTGGATGGTCGAGGTAACGCAGGAACTCGCCGAGGATCCAGGTCTGCAGCGGGTCATCGATACTGCCGTGCGAAAGCAACATGCGTGCTTCGTGCGCCACCTCGGCCCACGACAGATGCCGCAGCGCGACCTTCGCCAGTTTGCGGCGGTCCACCTGCACCGGCAGCTCGCCCGGACCGGCCGGGATGTCGTTGGACAGGCTGACGACAACGTCGTACTTGCGCCGCCGGGCGATATCGAGATAGCTCTCGAGCTGGTCCTTGCGGAGCTTGCCGTTACCGGTCTTCACCTCGAGCAGTCCGGTCCACTGCTTGCTGCCACGGCTCACCCGAAGGACGGCATCCGGAATCACCGTCGAATCGCCCGCCTCGTACTGCACTTCGATATACCCCTCGAACGCGCCGACCGGCGCGCCCATCCTGGCACAGACCGCCCGTGCGAACGGCCGCACGGCCTGCATCGTCGCGACGAGAGCCGAGGTGGTCCGCCGTTCCTGCTCCTCGCC
The DNA here is from genome assembly GCF_001612825.1 of Nocardia caishijiensis NBRC 108228. GTDB lineage: Bacteria > Actinomycetota > Actinomycetes > Mycobacteriales > Mycobacteriaceae > Nocardia > Nocardia caishijiensis. Next base: position 6,471 of record NZ_BDBE01000050.1, read on the forward strand.
CGCACCGATCCCGAAAACCGAGAACAGCCGGGCGGGCTGCCACGAGTCCGCTTCGGCCTGACGGAACTCGATCGGCTTGCCTCAACCCCGATTCCCAGCCCTGACCGACGGCCCGCACCTTCCACGCGCCGTCCCGGCGGTAGACCTCACCGAACACGAAGGCCGACTCGGTATCGGCGTCGGCGGTCACGTACTCGGCGAGGGACCGCCCCGCCGCGTCGATCACATGCAGGGCGAGTTTGCCGAGGGTCCCGAAGGTGCCCGTCCCGACGCTGCCCGCCGGCGCGACGGCGTGGATGCCAGCGGGAATGGCGGCGAGATCGATCGAGATCCTGGCCTGTCGCCCTTCGTCGGTCACGCTCGTCCCGAGGAATCTGACCGAGCCGTCGCGAGATTCGGGCTGGTTGTAGAAGACGAGATCGGCGTCGGAGCCGACGCGGCGATCCGTGCCGAGCAGCAGGGCCGAGGCATCGAGTTCGACGGCCGGTTCGGGCCAGCCGATGACGATGTCGATGCGGTCGACATCAGCAGGCAACGCGATGTTCTGGCCCTTGGACAACAGTGGAGACGACACAGAAGCTCACCCTTCGAGGCTCGGCACGGCAGACACCGCAAGGTGAATACGGCTGACCGGCCGCCGACCCCCTTGCCGCACACCGCGATTCAGCGATGCCGAGGGTTATCGGTTCCGAATGGGAACTGTTACACAGATCACGTTCGAATGGTGACGATGGTGAGATCGCGCTGACGGAAGCGGGACGCTACTTCGGATCCCGTTCCGGCAGCGGACGTTCGGGGATGGTGGGGCGGCCGAGGGGAGTGCGGACCCGGCGTTTGGCGGTGGTGTACACCTGGGTGGTTTCGGCGGCGACCACGTCCCAGGCGAAGTCGGCGGTGAGGCGTTCGCGGGCGGTGTAGGCGCGGTCCTGGGCGGTGAGCGGGTCGTCGAGGACGGCGCGGGTGGCGTCGACCAGGCCGTCGATGTCGGCGGGGGCGAAGGAGGCGCCGGTGACGCCGTCGATCACCGCTTCGCCGAGTCCGCCCGCGGTGGAGGCGATCAGGGGCACGCCCGCTGCCGCCGCCTCGAGGGCGACGATGCCGAACGGCTCGTAGCGGCTCGGCAGGACGATGGCGTCGGCGCCGTGCAGCCAGCCGAGCAGTTCGGTGTGGCCGAGATTGCCGACGAAGTTCACCGCACGCGCCACCCGATGCACCCTGGCGCGCTCACGCAACCAGTCGAACTGGGTGCCGACACCGGCAACGGTGAGTGTGGTTCCGGGGTGGGCGCGCCGGATTCGTGGCAGCGCCGCGATCGCGTCCTGCACACCCTTCTCGTACTCGAGCCTGCCCACGTACAGCAGCCGGGGCGGCCCGGAGCGTGGCGCGCGCGGCCGGAATGTCCACGAGCCGACGTCGATGCCGTTGCGGATCACCGTGATCGGCGGAAGTTCAGGACCGTAGAGCCGCTCCACCTCGTCCTGCATCGACGTCGAGCAGGTGATGAGCTGATCGGATTCGTTGGCGAGCCACCACTCCACCGAGTGCACCTGCCGGTTGACCCGCCCCGACACCCAGCCGCTGTGGCGTCCGGCCTCGGTGGCGTGGATGGTCGACACCAGCGGTACGTCGTAGAACTCGGCCAGCGCGATCGCCGGATGGGCGACGAGCCAGTCGTGGGCGTGCACCACGTCCGGCGTCCAGCCGTCACCGACACCCGGCTTGCCGAGGGAAACGCCCGCGCGCACCATCGCATGCCCCATGGCCAGCGTCCAGGCGAGCATGTCCTCGCCGAAGTCGAAGCACGGCGAGTCCTCGGCCACCGCGACGACCAGGACACCATCGGCGATATAGGAGTGGGTCGGGTGCGTGAGCGCGTCGGTGCCGGTTGGCCTGCGGGCGAGTACGACCACTTCGTGCCCGGCCGCGGCCAGTTCGACGGCAAGGTGATGCACATGCCGACCGAGCCCACCGACCACGACCGGCGGGTACTCCCACGACACCATCAAAATCTTCATGACGATCCTTCGGCGACCGACGGGACGGCGGTCGGCAACCGCCGTGCGTCCAGACCTGGGAAGAGTCCGTCGGCCGCGCTCCATCCTGCCGCGAGACGGGTGGCTTTGGCGAACTGACCGGCACCGATCGCCTCGGCGAGCTCCCGCACGGCGTGCGCGTGTTCGTGCGCGCGGTCGCGTGCGTAACCCGCGGCGGAGTCCTTGCTGACCATGAACGCCCAGTCGCTGGAGGCGGTGAGAATGGCTTCGCGCAGCAATTGATCGGCGACCGGATCGCGCGGCGAACCGTCGCGGCGCACCTTGTCGAGGGTGTCCAGCGCCAGCCGCACCACGTCGGCGTTGAGCTCCACGAGGTCGGCGACCTGGTCTCCGGCCCACACCCGCCAGTCCTTGCCCGATCCCCACGACGAGTCGTTGAGCTGCACGGGTTCGCCGACGAACCCGTTCGCGCGGGCGTCGGCGAGGGTGCCGACGGTGACCCCGGCTTCGGGCAGCGCACGCAGTACCTGCTCGAGCCACTGCGGTCCCTCGTGCCACCAGTGGCCGAACAGTTCGGTGTCGAACGCGGCGACCACGAGCGCCGGACGGCCGATCCGTTCGGACTCCTCGAACAGTCGGGCGCGCACGGTCTCGACGAAGTCGGCGACGTCGCGGGTGACGGCTTCGGCGGCGAGGTCGGGATCGTAAGGGGCCTTGTCAGGACCGGCGACCGTTTTGCCGGTGACCCGCGACGGCTTGAGCCCCGTCGCATGGTCGTAATGGTGGAAATCGCGGTAGGCGCTCTGCCCCGGGTAGCCCTGCTTGGGCGACCACACCCGGTAACTCACCTGCAGATCCCGCCCGAAGGCGACCACGTCGGCGTCACGCACCGGCCTACCGAGGCTGGTGTCGCCGCGCAGCGACGGACCGTCGACCATGAAATGTGTCACACCCGCGGCGTCGTAGCCGAGTTCCATGCCGGGGGTGTAACCGCATTCCGGCGCCCAGATCCCGGTGGGGGTGGTGCCCCAGCGCAATCGCGCGTCGGCCAAGCCCTCGGTGAGCTGGAACTGGCGCAGTCGTGCGTCGAGCAGCGGCTGGAAGGGGTGGGCCAGCGGGCCGCCGAGCAGTTCGATGGCGTCGGCGTCGATCAGGGAACGCCAGACGGGTGCGCTGCCGTGGCGCCAGTCCTGCTCGAAATCGGCCAGAGCCCTTGCGGCGAGCCGATGTTCGTGCCTGCCGAGCGCCACATTGCCCGCCATGGACGCCTCGTCGGCGCGCAACTGCCAGTTGCCGAGCCAGTGATGCATGCCCGCCAGGCAGTGCGGGTCGTCGAGCTGGGCGGCGAGCACCGGCGTGATACCGAGGCTCAACAGGTGCGAACGACCTTCGGCGGCAAGGGTTTTCAAGACCCGGACCAGGGGGAGGTAGGACGCGGCCCAGGACTGGTACAGCCATTCCTCGCCTACCGGCCAGCGACCGTGATGGGCCAGCCAGGGCAGGTGGGAGTGCAGGACGAGGGTGAACTGGCCCGGCACGGAACCGGACCCGGCGGAGCGAGAGTCGGTCAATTTCTTGCCGCTCCGGCGCTTGCCTTCTCGGCGATCGCGACCAGGTCGAGGCTGGCGTCGATATCGCCCGCGCGCAGGTCGAAATCATCGATGGTCACGGCGGCGACGTCGGCGGTGAGGTCGGCGGGCCACGGCTCACCGGCCAGCGCACGCTCGATCTGGGCGTCGATGAACGACCCACCGTGCTTGGCGTCCAACGCTTTCAGGCTCGCGCCGTGATGCACACCGAGCATCTCCGACACCACGAAACCGGCCTCCACGAGCAGTTCGGTGAGCTCGGCGGCATCGAGTTCGCGCGTGTGGAACGGGTTGAGGGGGGTGTCACGGCCGGGGGAGAAGGTGATGCGGTTCGGGGTGCTGATCAGCAGCGTGCCGCCCGGCCGCAGCACGCGCAGGCACTCGCGCAGGAACTGCGCCTGGTCCCACAGGTGTTCGATGACCTGGAAATTCACCACCACGTCGACGGATTCGTCGTCCAGCGGAAGTTCGGCGAGGTTGCCCTGGATCATCTCCACGCGCGGGTAGCGCGCGCGGACGTGCGCGACGGCGCCCTCGTCGTAGTCCACGCCGATGACCCGCGCGGCGACACCGGCGATCATGTCGGCGCCGTAGCCCTCGCCGGATCCCGCCTCGAGCACGGTCTTGTCGACGCAGTGGTCGAGCAGCCGGGCGTAGGCGATCTCGTGCCGACGGAACCAGTAGTTCTCCTCGGCGATACCCGGCACCGTCCGCTCACCGGTCAGCGGCAGTGGTTCATGTGTTGCGTCCACCGGTGCGGCAGGGATCACAGCCTCGCTCATGGCCTCGACGTTACTGGTACCGGTGGTCCGCTCAGGAGTCAGGGACCTGTTGTCAAAGAGGTTACCCACGGGTAACTTAGCGTAGGGTACTGTTCCCCTCTGAGCACCCACACGGACGTACGGCCCAGCTCGTGCGGCCAACCACTCACGTGTAACCCAGAAGGAGGTCGACGAAGACCGATGCCGAACATCGTCGTACTCATCAAGCAGGTCCCCGACACCTGGTCCGAGCGCAAGCTGACCGATGGTGACTACACCCTCGACCGTGAGGCCGCCGACGCCGTCCTCGACGAGATCAACGAGCGCGCCGTCGAGGAAGCGCTGCTGATCAAGGAGGCCCAGGGCGGCGAGGTCACCGTGCTTGCAGCCGGTCCGGATCGCGCCACCGAGGCCATCCGCAAGGCGCTGTCCATGGGTGCCGACAAGGCCATCCACATCAACGACCCGGCCATCCACGGCTCCGACGCCGTGCAGACCGCCTGGGTGCTCGCCGGTGCGCTCGGCCAGGTCGAGGGCGTCGAGCTGGTCATCGCGGGCAACGAGTCCACCGACGGTCGCGCGGGTGCGGTCCCGGCGATCATCGCCGAGTACCTGGGCATCCCGCAGCTGACCCACCTGCGCAAGCTCACCGTCGACGGCGACAAGATCACCGGCGAGCGCGAGACCGACGAGGGCGTGTTCAAGCTCGAGGCGAGCCTGCCCGCGATCGTCTCGGTGAACGAGAAGATCAACGAGCCGCGCTTCCCGTCCTTCAAGGGCATCATGGCCGCCAAGAAGAAGGAAGTTCAGGTCTTCACCCTCGCCGACCTGGGCATCGACCCGTCGACCGTCGGTGTGGCCAACGCGGGCACCGCGGTCACCGCCGCCACCCCGAAGCCCGCTCGCACCGCGGGCGAGAAGATCGCGGACGAGGGCGAGGGCGGCAACCAGATCGCCACCTACCTCATCGGCCAGAAGATCATCTGATCCGGACCGTCCGAGAACTTCCTAGGAGAAAGAACAATGGCTGAAGTACTTGTGCTCGTCGAGCACGCCGACGGTGCCGTGAAGAAGGTCAGCACCGAACTGCTCACCGCCGCGCGCTCCCTCGGCACCCCGGCCGCCGTCGTGACCGGTGCCCCCGGCACCGCCGACAAGCTGGCCGCCGCCCTGGCCGCCGCGGGCGCCGAGAAGATCTACGTCGCCGAGGGCGACGAGGTCGAGAGCTTCCTGGTCACCCCGAAGGTCGACGTGCTCGCCTCGCTGGTCGAGTCCGCCGCCCCCGCCGCCGTGATCGTCGCCGCCACCGCCGAGGGCAAGGAGGTGTCGGGCCGCCTCGCCGCGCGCATCGGCTCCGGTCTGCTCGTCGACGTCATCGGCGTCAACGAGGACGGCTCCGCCCTGCACTCCATCTTCGGTGGCGCGTTCACCGTCGATGCCAAGGCCACCGGCGACGTGCCGGTGATCTCGGTGCGCCCCGGCTCCATCGAGGCTGCCCCGCAGGCCGGTGCCGGTGAGCAGGTCGCCGTGGCCGTGCCCGCGCAGGAAGAGGGCGTCGTCAAGGTCGTCTCCCGTGAGCCGGTCGTCGCCGGTGACCGTCCGGAGCTCACCGAGGCGAGCATCGTCGTCTCCGGTGGTCGCGGTGTCGGTTCCGCCGACAACTTCTCGGTCGTCGAGGCGCTGGCCGACTCGCTCGGTGCCGCCGTCGGCGCCTCGCGTGCCGCCGTCGACTCGGGCTACTACCCGGGCCAGTTCCAGGTGGGCCAGACCGGCAAGACGGTCTCCCCGCAGCTCTACATCGCCCTCGGCATCTCCGGTGCCATCCAGCATCGCGCGGGCATGCAGACCTCGAAGACCATCGTCGCGGTCAACAAGGACGAAGAGGCCCCCATCTTCGAGATCGCCGACTACGGCATCGTGGGCGACCTGTTCAACGTCGCCCCGCAGCTGACCGAGGCCGTCAAGTCCCACAAGGGCTAGGCTTCTCCGCCTCTCCGGGCCTTTTGGAGGGCCGGTCGTGCGCGGCGTACGTTGTGCACCCGGCCCGCGTCCGGAGTGGGTTGCGGTAGTTCGTCCCCGATGAGTTACCCCTGACTCGCCAGATCTGTCGTCGCTGGACGGCAGCTCTGGCGAGTTTTCGTTTTCTGCTGCGTAGCATGGGGGAATGGCTATGTCGAGTGTCGATCGCCCTGATCTTCCCGAGACGATGACCTGGGAGGAACTCGAGGCGCTACCGGAGGAGATTGCCGCTCAGATCGAGCTGTGGGAGGGGCGTGTGGTGTTCGTGCGGCGCGGGCCGGGTGAGCATCAAACGGCCACGCGTCGTCTGACCAACGAACTCGAACTCAGCGCCCGGCGGGAGATGTCCACGCACCCTGACCGGTGCTGGCGGGTGAATCTCGAGACGAACGTATTTTTCGGCTCCACCGGCAAGTCGGACTTCGTGACGCCGGACTTCCTCGTGCACCGCTGTCTGCCGCCGGGCTCCGACGTCCGTGCCTCCGACACTGTTCTGGTCGGGGAAGTATTGTCGCCGTCCAATACCCCGGCCGACATAGAAGCGAAGAAGGCGCGCTACGCGGGCGCAGGCATCCCTTCGTACTGGGAAGTGGACCTGACCAAGGACCTCACCGGTATCGGCGCCCTGCGCGTGTACATCCTCGAAACCGGCCATGCGCAACTTCCCCCCGGCGTTCGTCCACTCCGCAACGCCAACTATCTGCTGGCGGGGGAGTGGGCTCGCGGTTCCGCGCCGGGCATCTCGTTCCCGTACCCCTTCCCCATCGAAATCGATTGGCCGTCCTTGGATTTCTGACCTGGCGAGCCGCGGTCACTGCGTTTCGAGGGCCATCCAGTGCTCCGGGTTGTCGAGGGGTGCGAAGCCGAGTTTCTCGTAGATGCCGTGGGCGTCGTGGGTGGCGAGCATGATGCGGCGCAGGCCGTAGGGGGCGAGGTGGTCGCGGACGGCGGTGACCAGGGCGGTGCCGAGGCCCTTGCCTCGGACCGAGCGGTCGACGTACACGTCGCAGAGCCAGGCGAAGGTGGCGCGGTCGGTCACGACGCGGGCGTAGGCCACCTGCTCGCCCGACATCGTTTCGTAGACACCGAAATTGAGGGAACCGGCGATCGCGCTGTCCTGCTTCTCCCGTGATCTGCCCTCGGCCCAGTACGAGTCGGTGGACAGCCAGGTGTGGACGCGGGCGGCGTCGATGCGGTCGGCATCGGTGCCGATGTGGTAACCGGGTGGGAATTCGGGGTCGGGCGAATTCGTCATGTGCGGAAGGCTGTCAGGTTCGGTGGTGGTCTGTCGAGGACTGGTGAATTCGATTGACCACGGGAACGGGCATCGGCAGGGTGGACTGATGGTGCCTGTGGAGTTGCCGTCGGCGGTCGAGGAGACGGTTCGTGCGGTGTTCGGTGCGGCCGGTGCGCGGTGGATCGTCGAGTTGCCCGGTGTGGTGGCCGAGTTGGCCGCACGGTGGGGACTCAGCGAGTTCACCGCGCCGTTCGGTGGCGGAACGCACGCCTACGTGGCGGGGGTGAGCCGAGGCGGCCGACCGGCGGTGCTGAAAGTGCCGATGGTCGACGAGGAGAACGTCGCCGAGGCCACCGCGCTGTACGCCTACGACGGCGACGGCGCTGTCCGGTTGCTCGACTTCGATGTCGACAGCGGTGCGATGCTGCTCGAATGGGCCCGTCCCGGAACGGAATTGCTCAACCAACCCGGGTTCCCGAGTCTCGAGGGCCACCCGGAGAACGCGGCGAAGGTGCGGTCGGCGTGCCAGCTCTACCGCAGACTGCGGCGTCCGGCACCCGCCGTCCTCGACGGTTTCCCGGCGTTCCCGCTCGCCACCGACCTCGTCGCCGGTCTCCGCGAACGTCTCGCCACCCCGAACCCCGCTCTGGCGCAACACGTCTCCGCTCAACTACGGGAGATGGTGCGACAGTGGTGCGACACCCTCGGCGAGTCAGGCGAACCGGTACTGATCGTCAACCGCGACACCCACCTCGGCAATATTGTCGCCGCCGAACGCGAACCATGGCTACTGATCGATCCGAAACCCTGCCTCGGCGAAGCCGCCTTCGACGCGGGCTTCCTGCTGATGATCCAGGTCCAGTCCGACCCGACCCCCGAACATGCCGCCACGGTGATCGCCGCCACGGCGGCAGCACTCGACGTAGACCCCGAACGCGCCTGCGGTTGGGCCCTGATCCGCACCGTCGAGGAACTCACCTGGGCCGTCGAAGACAACGACCGGGAAATGCGCGATCTCCACGCCGCAGTCGCCAACGCGCTGGCGCGGCCCCCGCTCGAACGCCCTGCCGAGTGATCGTTCGAACGTCGAGAAGAGAACCGCAAGCAGGCGCGGGTAACGTGCACACTGCGAGCGGGGAGCGTGAGGAGTGACGGTGCTGCAGACGGGGGCGAGTTTCGCCGGGTACCACCTGGAAGGTGTGCTGGGACAAGGTGGCATGGGGACGGTCTATCTGGCCAGGCATCCCCGCCTGCCGCGCAGTGTCGCGTTGAAGGTACTGAATCGGGAGTTCGGTGCCGATCACGAACTGCAGCGACGATTCGAGCGGGAAGCCGATGTCGTCGCGCAATTGGAGCATCCGGGGATCGTCGGGATCTACGATCGCGGGACCGACGACGGGTACCTGTGGATCGCGATGCAGTGCGTCCGCGGCACCGATGCCGCCACCTGGGACGCGCGGGCGCACGACCCGGCGGTGACCGCCCGGCTGGTCGGGGAGACTGCCTCGGCGCTCGACTACGCCAACCAGCACGGCGTCCTGCACCGTGATGTGAAGCCGGGCAACATCCTCATCGCCGAGGCCGACCACGGTCGCGAAATACGCTCAGTGCTAACCGATTTCGGCATCGCCCGCGTCACCACGGCCAACACCCAGCTCACGGCCACTGGCACCTTCACCGCCACTCTTGCCTACGCCTCTCCCGAACAACTCTCCGGCGAAGTAGTCGACCACCGCAGCGACCAGTACTCACTGGCCTGCACCGTGTTCGCCATGTACGCAGGCCACCCGCCCTACACCGCGACCAACCCCGGTCAGGTCGTGGCGGGCCACCTCTCGCAACCGGTGCCCCGACTCACCTCTGTGAGACCCGATCTGCCGCAGGCCGTCGACGTCGTCATCGCCCGCGCCATGGCCAAACGCCGGGACGAAAGGTTCGTCAGTTCAACAGAATTCGCCTCTGCGCTGCGCGATGCGATCGAAGGCAGGCCGATCACCACGGGCCGGCCCCCGGCGCACATCTCCGACGGACATCTGCTGCAACCGAGGCCCGCACTCCCCGCGTACGGGCCGCACACACCCGAATCCAGTGCGCAGCAGTTGTGGGTCGGCCCCGGACAGCACACGCCCGTCGGGAGCCACGCACAGCAGCCATGGGTCGATTTCGCGTCCCAGCCCGGCGACGCGCGCAACGGATACCAGCCATCGGGAATGAAACAGTCTGCGCCGGTGGGCAATGCGTGGCAACAACCCACGGCCGCAGCGAACCCGTGGAACCCTGCGCCGGTACATGAACCCGCGCCGTCGAAAGCCGGGGCCGTGTTCTCGGGCGTGCTGTCGTTGCTGATCAGCCTCGGTTTCCTGATGTTCTTGCTCTACGGGATCAGCGAAACGCTCGTCCAGTTGGAGGAAGGCAGCGATCCACGAGGCTCGTTCATCGCGATCGCGGTCATCATCGGCATCATCACGTTCACAGCGGCCGGCGGCATCCTGCTGCTCTGTGCGCGCACCGCCGGTCGGGTCATGACGATCATGACCGCCGGGTTCGTCGCCCTGATCGCCGCGATCGCGGGCGCCGGTTCCATAGTGGAGAAGGTGTACGCCGGAACCGCCGTTGCCGTGTTGGTGCTCGCCCTCATGGTGGCGATGGTCGTCGGTGTGGCCGCGCCCGCCACCGGCCGCTGGGTCCGGCACCGCAAGGAACTGCGCGCTCGCTGGTGAGGCTCAGTCGTGATGCAGGGCGTCCAGCAGCGTCTTGACGATCGTGTTCTCCCGGGCATCCTCGCGCAGCACTGCCGACACCGGGATCCGCAACCGGTGGTCGGTGAGGTCGAGGGTGAGCAACCCCTTGGTCGGTCCCTCGTAGAGGATCGTCCAGGACTCCGGCCGGTTGAGTAGCTCCATGGTCGCTGTGTGGTCGGGTGGGATGGGCGGGCCGAACGTCGGGCCGGTCGGCAGGTCGGCGAAGGCCGAGCGGATGAGTGTGTGCAACAACACCTGCTCCTGTTCCGGGGGGAGCAGCAGGGGGTAGGGGCTGAGTTCGGCCAGCGTGACCGCACCGCGCTCGGCGAGCGGATGACTGCTGGAGATGGCGATCACGAGATCCTCCACCCACAGCTGTTCCACGGCCAGCCCTGGCTGCTCCACGCTGCCGCGGATCAAGGCCAGATCGCAGTCACCGTCGGCGACGGCGGTGATCCGCTGACGGAACGGTTTGATGACGTATTCGATCTCGGCATCGGGGTGCGCCGCCCGCGCGGTCGCGATCGCGGACAGCGACGGCGCCGCGAAAGACATGTTGGCGGCCAATCGAATTCGCGGGCCGGTGGTGCGCACGGCCGCCCGGATCGCCGACTCGAGACTCAGCATCTGCTTGGCCAGGGGGAGCAGTCGCAGCGTCGCTTCGGTGGGTACAACGGCCCGGGTGGTCCGTTCGAAAAGCTGCGCGCCGAGGTCGCGTTCCAGGCGGGCGATCTGGTGGCTGATGGCCGACTGTGAGATGAAGCAGCGGCTGGCCGCCCGACTGAAACTGAGCTCCTCGCAGACCGCCACGAAGTACGAAAGTTGACGCAGCTCCACCGGCTGACCTCCCATATATTAGTTATGCAGATAAGAGTCATCTTCATTATGCGCCCACGCGGGGGAAACGTTTGCGTTCCGCATCGCGTTTACTCATAGGAAAGAATTCATTACCGATCTTGGAGAGCGCGCGATCATGGAACACACCGATGTCGTCATCGTCGGCTCGGGCTTCGGCGGACTTGCCGCGGCCAAGCAGCTGGCCAAGTCGCGAATCAACTTCGTGTTGATCTCGAGCACCCCGGAGCACCTGTTTCAGCCGCTGCTGTACCAGGTGGCGACCGGCGTACTCGACTCCGAGGAAATCGCCCCGCCGATCAAGAACGTACTGCGCCGCCACCCCGAGGCCGACGTCCGCCTCGGCAAGGTCACCGGCATCGACGCCGACGCCGCCGTGCTCACCTACGAGACCGCCGAGGGCACCCGCCAGATCCGCTACGGCTCGCTGATCGCGGCCACCGGCGCCAGCCAGAGCTACTTCGGCCGCGACGACTTCGCCGACAAGACCTTCTCGCTCAAGACCATCGACGACGCCGAACGCCTGCGCGACCAGATCGCAGGCGTCTTCGCCAAAGCCGAGCACGCCGACGAGGCGACCAAGCGCAAGCTGCTCAGCTTCGTGGTCGTCGGCGCGGGCGCGACCGGTGTCGAGGTGGCGGGCCAGATCAAGGAACTCGCGAAGCGCCACTTCCACCAGAAGGTGTCGGTCACCCTGGTCGAGGGCGCCGACGCGGTCCTGCCGCCGTTCGGTGGTGGGCTCTCGGAATACGCCAAGCGTTCGCTCGAGGGTAGCGGCGTGCAGGTGCTGCTCGGTACCTTCGTCACCGACATCGCCGAGGGCAAGGTGACGGTCCGCGACAAGGAGGGCATCGAACGCGGTATCGCCGCCGAGACCGTCGTGTGGTCGGCGGGCGTGCAGGCGGGCGGCTTCGCGACCATGCTCGCCGAGGCCACCGGCGCCGAGACCGACCGCGCGGGCCGCATCCTGATCAACCCCGACCTGACCGTGGGCGGGCACGCCGACATCTACGCCATCGGCGACATGACCTCGCTCAACGGCTACCCCGGCCAGTCGCCGGTGGCCATGCAGGAGGGCCGTCACGCCGCCGACATCATTCGCGGCAAGAAGGACGCGGGCACCCCCTTCGTCTACTGGGACAAGGGCAGCATGGCGGTGATCAGCCGGTTCAGCGCCGTGGTGAAACTCAACGAGCGCATCACCTTCCGCGGCACCATCGCCTGGGCGATGTGGCTGGCCGTGCACCTGATGTACCTGGTCGGGTTCCGCAACCGCTTCGCGGCGGTGGCCTCCTGGCTGGTCGCGTTCGCCGGTACCGCCCGCCCCGGTTTCGCCGAGGCCGAGGTGCGTGAGCTCCCGGCGAGCACGCCCGACGCCGAGCCGACCACGACCGACGACCGTACGCCGAGCGACGAGAAGGACCGCGTCGCGGCCTGATCCGACCCCGAACGACCCGCCGACGACTCGGCGGGTCGTTCGCATTCCGCAAGCCACGCGCTGCGCGTCGGCAGGGCGGATCTCCCGCGAAATCCACCGACTTCGACCGGAAACCCGCAGGTGGGCGAACGATGGGCAGCGGGTCGGTGAACGCCGGGTGTGACGGGTGTCTCGTTCACCGAACGGGCATCGACACGACACTGCGGCGTCGCCCCGATGCCAAGTCGGGCTGGCTTCATCAGCGGTATGACAATTTCGTCCGTGTTGACCGCGCCTGCGCCGGACTCCGGGGTGGGGAAGTCTCGCTACTCGCTCGTCGTCGCCTCCGACGCCGAGCATCGCGAAGCCGCGCAGCGCCTGCGCTTCCAGGTCTTCGCCGCCGAACCCGGTTTCCAGATGCCCGACAACGGTACCGGTCTCGACGCCGACCGGTTCGACGAGCACTGCGATCACCTGCTCGTCCGGGACGAGTTCACCGAACAGTTCGTCGGCTGCTACCGGATGTTGCCGCCGGACAAGGTGATCGCGGCGGGCGGGTACTACACCGCCACCGAATTCGACCTCACCCGGCTCGACCCCGAGGGTCACCGCATCGTGGAGATGGGCCGTGCGTGTGTGGTGCCCGACCACCGCAACGGGTCGGTGCTCACCCTCATGTGGGCGGGCATCCTGCACTACATCCAGCTCACCGGCTACGACTGGGTGATGGGGTGTGTGTCGGTGCCCATGCGCGACACCCCGCAGGACCCCGCCGGGGTGAATGTGCGTGGCGTGCGCGACATGCTGCTGGGTCGCCACTCCTGCGACCCGGAACGCTATGTGGAGCCGTACAACCCGGTCGTCGTCGACGGACTGTCGCTCGACCAACTGACTCCGCCGAGCCGCCCGAAGCTACCGCCGCTGTTACGCGGCTACCTGCGCCTTGGTGCCGAGATCTGCGGCGAACCGGCGCACGACCCCGATTTCGCGGTCGCCGACTTCGTCGCGCTGCTCGGTATGGAAACCATCAACACCCGGTACCTGGAGCGGCTGCAGAGCGCGGCCGCCAATTTCGACGGGAAGTAACCGCCATGGTGTTCGACGCGCCGCCCGCCCCCCACTCGCACTCGTGGATGCCGTCGAGCCCCTGTGGTTCCGGCTGTATCGAACCGATCGACCAGGTCGGTACCGCCAGAATGGTGACCCGACTGGCCGGGATGGCCGGGCTGGTGCTCGGCTTCCCGGTCCTCACCATCGCCACCCCGAAGGCACGCCGCGAGGACATGCAGCGCCGCTACGCGCGAGCCGCGTTGCGCTGCTTGGGGATGCGGCTGCGCGTCATCGACAATCGCGGCACCGAGGCCGCGGCGGCCGGGTTCGCCGACCCGGGCACGCCGATGATGGTGGTGGCCGGGCACATCGGCTGGGCGGATGTGGTCGCGCTGGCCGCCGTGCAGCCGGTGAGTTTCGTGGCGCGCGCCGACATGGTCGAATGGCCGCTGCTGGGCAAGCTGGCCCAGCTCACCCGGGTGATCCCGATCGAGCGGGCTCGGTTGCGCGAACTACCCGGCGTGGTCGGGCAGGTCGCGCAGCGGTTGAGTGCCGGTAACCGGATCGTGGTGTTCCCCGAGGGCACCACGTGGTGCGGTAGGGCTTACGGCTCGCTGCGCCCCGCCATGTTCCAGGCCGCCGTCGACACCGGCACCCCGGTACAGCCGGTGCGGTTGCGCTACCTGGACAGCCACGGAACGCCGTGCACCGTACCGGGTTTCGTCGGTGACGACACCTTCGCCGACTCGGCGAAACGGGTACTGCGCAGCAAGGGGATGACGGTCGAGATCGTGCTCGAACCGCGCGAACATCCCGGCACCGACCGCCGTGACCTGGCCCGCCGGTGCGAGCGCGCGATTCGCGGCGCCGATCACTCGCGCCACGGTGTGCTCGACACGGAGTGGATCGAATCGGGCAATACGCGCGTGCAGGATCCCTCGGCGGCGCAGCAGGATCCGGTGCCCGCCAGAGCTACCGCCTGGTAACCCCTTCCGGTCTGTTTTCCCAGCGGAGGTCGCGAGCGCGGCCTCCGCTGCCGTTTTTGTCCTGCCCCGAGGGGCCCGTGGGCCGCAAATGTGAAAAGGGCTCTACCGCAGGGCGTGCGTGTCATGCTGCCCTGACCGCCGCGTGACCTGCACGGCTGACCGAAGAGTCCCCTTTACCCACTTCGGTGTGAACTGAAACCTCCGAATTGGCGATGCCGTGAACTAAATGAGATATTTGCGGTACCGTCACGCAGGATTTTCCCGATACGCCGGGTGTAGTCGTCGCCCGGCGGCGCGTGAGCAGTGCGAACGCATGGGTTGATCCATGGTGAAGGGAAGCGTTTCCGGTGACCGAGCAAGTTTCTGGCGTCCGTCGTCCCCGCCCCGTTCGACGTGGACGAGTGTCGGCGTCCGCCACCCTGCCCCGGCTGCTGACGGCGGCCGTCGAGCGAGCCCCCGAGGCCACCGCGCTGCGGTTCGCCGGGCGCTCGCTCACCTACACCGAGCTGGACCAGTGGTCCTCGCGGCTGGCTCGCGTGCTCATCGCCCGTGGTCTCGGTCCCGGTGACCGCGTCGTCCTCGCGCTGACCCGCTCGATCGAGTCGGTGGTCGCGGTGTGGGCGTCGGCCAAGTGTGGTGTCACCTTCGTGCCGGTCGACCCGCGCTATCCGGCCGAGCGCGTCGCCCACATGCTCGGCGACTCCGGTGCGGGCTTCGGCTTGGCGAAGGCCGACGACGCCGCCCGCCTCGACACCGGAATCCGTTGGCTGGCCATCGATTCCACTGCCCACGCGACGGAACTCGCCGCGGTCTCCGACGCGCCGGTGTGCGCCGACGAGCGCACCGGTCCGCTGCGTCCCGACGAGCTGGCCTACATCATCTACACCTCGGGCTCCACCGGCGTGCCCAAGGGCGTCTCGGTCACCCACACCGGTCTCGCGGGGCTGTGCGTCGAGCAGGTCCGCCGCTTCGGCATCGACTCCGACTCGCGCACACTGCATTTCTCCTCACCCAGCTTCGATGCCAGCATGCTCGAATTGCTGCTGGCGGTGGGTGCGAGCGCCACGATGGTCATCGCGCCGCCGCAGGTGTACGGCGGCGACGAGCTCACCGAGCTGCTGCGCACCGAGCGGGTGACCCACGCCTTCATCACCCCCGCCGCCCTGGCCGGTCTCGACGCTTCGGTGCTGCCCGAGCTGCGGGCGCTCGCCGTCGGCGGCGAGGCCTATCCGCCGGAACTGATCGCGCAGTGGGCACCGGGCCGCTCCTTCTTCAACGTCTACGGCCCGACCGAAACCACCATCGTGTGTGCCATGAGCGACCGGCTCGATCCGGGCGACGTGGTGACGATCGGCGACACCATCCCCGGCATGAGGGCCGTCGTCCTCGACGCCCGGCTGCATCCGGTGCCCGACCGCGTTCCCGGCGAGTTGTACCTGGCCGGGGCCGGGCTCGCCCGCTGCTACCACGATCGCGCCGGGCTCACCGCGAGCCGTTTCGTCGCCGATCCGGTGACCGGCGGCAGGCTGTACCGCACCGGTGACCTGGTGCAATGGGTTCCGGTGCCCGGCGGGATGGGTCTGCGGTTCCTCGGTCGCACCGACGCCCAGGTGAAGCTGCGTGGTTTCCGCATCGAGCTGGGCGAGATCGACGCGGTGCTCGCGGCCGACGACACGGTGCACTTCGCCGCGACGCTGATCAGGACGCTGCCCAGTGGGGTCGACGCCCTCGTCGCCTATGTGGTGCCAGCACCCGGTGCCACCGTCGACACCGCCTCGCTCACCCACCGCGCCGAGCAGCGGCTGCCCCAGCACGCGGTGCCGTCGGCCATCGTGGTGCTCGACGAGCTGCCGCTCACCCCGGTCGGCAAACTCGATCACCGTGCCCTGCCCGATCCGGACCTGGCCACCCGCGAATTCGCCGAGCCGCGCACCGAAGCCGAACGCACCGTCGCCCAGGTCTTCGCCGAGCTGCTCGGCGCCGACCGGGTCGGTCGCGACGACGACTTCTTCGCCCTCGGCGGCAACTCCCTGCTCGCCACCCGCCTGGCCGGGCGGCTCGGCGCCCTCACCGGCGTGCGGGTGCCCGCGCGCACCGTGTTCGAACACGCGAGCGTCGCCGCGCTGGCGACCGCGCTGGCCGGTCTGGTCGCCGATACCCGCGTCCCGCTCACCCGTCGTGCGCGCGGTGCCCGCGTCCCGCTGTCGTTGGCCCAGCAGCGCATGTGGTTCATGGCCCGCCTCGATCCCGACGCGAGCACCTACAACATCCCGGTCGCGTTGCGCCTGTCCGGTCCACTCGACACCGCCGCGCTGACCGCCGCCCTCGACGATGTGCTCGAGCGCCACGAGGTGTTGCGCACCGTCTACCCCGAGCACGACGGCCAGGGTTTCCAGCGTGTGCTGTCCGTGGCCGAGGCCGGTCTGGACGTGGCGGTGACCGCGATCGACGAGGCCGACCTGCGCGGTGGACTCGCCCGGCTCACTGTCGGCGGTTTCGACGTGTGCGCGCGGGTGCCGGTGCGCGCCACGGTCTTCCAGCTCTCGGCGACCGAACACGTCCTGGCCGTGGTCGTCCACCACATCGCCACCGACGGATTCTCGCTCGGCCCGCTCACTCGCGACCTGATGACGGCCTACATCGCCCGCACCGAGGGGCGCGCCCCCGGGTGGGAGCCGCTGCCGGTGCAGTACGCCGACTACACCCTGTGGCAGCACGAACTGCTCGGCGCCGCCGACGATCCCGACTCGATGCTGTCGCGCCAGCTCGGCTATTGGCGCACCGCCCTCGCGGGAGCGCCCGCGCTGCTCGAACTTCCCACCGACCGTCCCCGTCCCCCGATCGCGGGCACCAGGGGCGCCGCGCACCATTTCGCCCTCGACGCGGACCTGCATCGCGGCCTGGAAAACCTTGCCCGCGAACACAACGCGTCGCTGTTCATGGTGGTGCGCACGGCACTGGCCGTACTGCTGGCCCGGCTGGCGGACACCGACGACATCACCCTCGGCGCACCGGTGGCGGGGCGGGGTGAGCCCGAACTCGACGATCTGGTAGGTATGTTCGTCAACACCGTCGTCCTGCGCACCCGGATCGCCGCCGGTGAACCGTTCGCCGCGCTGCTCGACCGGGTCCGCGAGAGCGACCTGGCCGCCTTCGGCCACGCCGATGTGCCGTTCGAACGTCTTGTCGCCGAACTGGATCCGCCGCGCACCCAGGCGCATCATCCGCTCTACCAGGTGGCGCTGTCGTTCCAGAACTTCGGCGCCGCGCGGCTGGACCTGCCCGAATTGAGTGTGGCGGCAGTGGATCTCGGCGACGACGTGGCCCCCGTCGACCTGCAGCTGACGGTCGTTCCCCAGGACGACGGCGACGGCCCCGCCGGTCTGCGGTGTTCGTGGCGTTACGCCACCGCCCTGTTCGACGCCTCGACCATGGCGGCCCTCGGCGCTCGCCTCGGCACCCTGCTCGCGGCCGCTGTCGACCACCCGCACAGCGCGGTGGGTGACCTGCCCCTGCTCACCGAGTTCGAGCGGACGGAACCGGCGGGCGAGATCCGGCTGGTCCCCGATGTGACCCTGCTGGACGAGTTCCGCGCGCAGGCCGCGCGCAGGCCCGAGGCGCCCGCGGTGACCTTCGCCGATCGGACCCTGACCTACCGCGAGCTCGCGAGCCGGGTCAACCGGCTGGCCCGGCTGCTCGTGGCCACCGGGGTCGGCCCCGGCAGCACGGTCGGAGTGGCGATCCGGCCCTCGCTCGACCTGGTCGTGGCCATGTACGCGGTCTTCGCCTCGGGCGGTGCGTACGTGCCGATCGACCCGGAGTCGCCCGCCGAACGCCGCGCCGACATCCTGGCCGTCGCGCGTCCGGTCTGCGTGCTCACCACGGTGTCCGACACCGTCGAGGTCGACGGACCGCCCGTGATCTCGGTGGACCTGGTCGCGAATTCCGGTGCGCTGAACGCTTTCTCGGACAGCTGGCTCACCGACGCCGACCGGCTGCGCCCGCTGCGCACCCTCGACCTGGCGTACGTGATCTTCACCTCGGGCTCCACCGGTAAGCCCAAGGGTGTCGGGGTGCCGCACTCGGCCATCGTGAACCAGGCCGCGTTCATGGTCGGCGAGTACGCCGTCGGCGCCGCCGATGTGGTGCTGCAGTCGATTCCGTTCACCTTCGACGCCTCGATGATCGGCTTCGCGACCCCGCTGCGCGCGGGCGCGCACATGGTCGTCGCCGCCGCGCACGGGCTCACCGACCCGGCCTATCTGGCGGATCTCCTCGCACGTCACGGTGTCACCGGCACGACGATCGTGCCGTCGGTGCTGCAGATGCTCCTCGACGCCGCGCCCGCGGGCACGCTGCGATCGCTGCGTGCGGTGTGGGTGGGTGGTGAGGCGCTGCCGAACGCGACCATCGCCCGCTTCGCCGCCGTCACCTCGGGTCGGCTGCACAACCTGTACGGGCCGACCGAGGCGACCGTGTCGATCACCGCCGCCGACGTCACCGACGTGGGTGAGCGCATCGTCCCGATCGGCTTGCCGCACTGGAACTCTCGTGCTTACGTGCTCGACGCCCGGCTGCGGCCGGTACCCCCCGGCACGCCCGGTGAGTTGTATCTGGCCGGTGCCCAGCTGGCGCGCGGCTATCTCGGTAGTCCTGGTCGCACGACGGAGCGGTTCGTCGCCGACCCGTACGGTCCGGTCGGCGAACGCATGTACCGCACCGGTGATCTGGTGCGCCGCCTGCCCACCGGTCGGTTGACCTATCTCGGCCGCACCGACGTGCAGCTCAAGCTGCACGGGCTGCGTATCGAGCCCGGGGAGATCGAAGCCGCGCTGCGCGCGCATCCCTCGGTGGCCGGTGCGGCGGTGACGGTGCATCACGAACAACTCGTCGGCTACGTCACGCCATCGGGCGCCGATGTCGCCGAGGTACTGGCCACCGCGCGAACCCTGTTGCCCCCCTACATGATTCCGCACCGGGTGCTGGTGCTCGACGAGTTCCCGCTCGGCGCCACCGGCAAGCTCGATCGCAAGGCGCTGCCCGCGCCCGCGCGGGAGATCCGCGAGTACCAGGCGCCGGTCACCGACGACGAGCGGGCGGTCGCCGAGGTGTTCGCGACCGTACTCGAGCTCGAGCGGGTCGGCCGCGACGACGACTTCTTCGTCCTCGGCGGTACCTCGCTGTCGGCGATCCGGGTACGCGCGGGACTGGCGCACCGGCTCGGCATCGAGGTCGCCTTGCGCCTGCTGTTCAGCTATCCGCTGGTCAGCGACCTGGCGCTGGCCCTGCGCGACGAGAAGGCGGCCTCCTCGACCGGGCCCGATCCGGCGCTGGACCGGGCGCTCGATCCGTCGATCACGCTCGACGGATGCGCCCCACCGCGCTCGGGCGAACCGGCGAACATCCTGCTCACCGGCGCCACCGGCTTCCTCGGCAGCTTCCTGCTGCGCGAACTGCTCGACCACACCACCGCGACCATCCACTGCCTGGTGCGTGCCGCCGACGCCACCGCCGCGTTGGACCGGGTGGTCGCCACGGCCGCCGGTTACGGCATCGCGGTCGACCGGGCCCGATTGGCCGGTGTCCCCGGCGATCTCGCCCGCCCGCGGCTCGGCATCGACCCGCGTCACTTCGCCGACCTGGCCGACCGGATCGACGTGATCTACCACAACGGCGCGCTGGTGAACCATCTCGAACCGTACGGACGGATGCGTGAGGCCAACGTCGGCGGAACCACCGAGGTGCTGCGGCTGGCCACCACCACCCGCGTCAAACCGGTGCACTACGTGTCGACGACGTCGGTGCTGGCGGGCATTCCGCAGGCGGACGGCGTCCCGGCCGGGCTTCCGGGCTATGCGCTCACCAAGTGGGTCGCCGAACAGCTGATGCACACGGCCGCCGAGCGCGGTCTGCCGATCGCGGTCTACCGGCCCGGCCTGATCACCGGCGATTCCCGCACCGGCGTGGCCCCGGCCGAGGACGCCTGGTGGACGATGCTGCGTTCGATGCTCGTGCTCGGTTCGGCCGTCGACGTGCGCGCGGTCGCGATCGGGATGGCACCGGTCGACTACGTCGCGGCGGGCATCGTGCGTCGGTCACGTGATGATTCGGCACTGGGGCGAGTGTTCCGGGCGGCCGGTCCGGAGATTCCGCTCGGTCTCGTCTACGACGAGATCCTCCGTCGCGGTTACCGTTTCGACTTCATCGATCCGATGGAGTTCGGGCACCTGCTCACGACGGCCGCCGAACAGCCGGGTGTCGACCCGATCCTGGCGCGCGCATCGGCGCTGAGCGGCAACTATGTGGCGGCGGTCGCGGCGGCGAACCCGGCTTCGGTGCTCGGCGCCGTCGAGTCGAGCGCTGTCGAGACCGCCGAGGCTTTGCCGATCGATATTCCGGCGGTCGACGGAACAGTCATCGCCCGCTATTTCGACCACTACATCGAGACCGGGTTCTTCCCGGCCCCGGCGAGCGTCGCCTGAGCAGGTCCCGCGCCGAGACGGGCGCGGGACCTGGTGCTCACTTGGCGTAGTCGTAGAACCCGCGACCGGTCTTGCGGCCAAGTCGACCCGCGTCGACCATCCGGCGCAGCAGCGCGGGCGGGGCGTAGTGCGGCTCGGCGAACTCGGCGTAGAGCGACTCGGCGGCGGCCAGCGCGATGTCGAGGCCGACGGTGTCGAGCAGCGTCAGCGGGCCCATCGGGTAACCGCAGCCGCCCTTCATCGCGGTGTCGATGTCCTCGGCGGTGGCGTAACCCGACTCCAGCATCCGGATGGCGGAGCACAGGTAGGGGATGAGCAGCGCGTTGACGATGAACCCGGAACGGTCACCGGCCTGCACGGTCAGCTTGCCGAGGGTGTTCTTCGCGTAGTCGGTGACGGCCTCGGCCGCCTCCGGCGCGGTCACCAGGGTGGAGATGATCTCGACCAGCGGCATCACCGGCACCGGGTTGAAGAAGTGCACGCCGACCACACGCTCGGGACGCTCGGTGGCACCGGCCACCTTGATCACCGGGATCGAGGAGGTGTTGGTGGCCAGGATGCCCTCGGGCTTGACGATCTTGTCCAGCTTGCCGAAGATCTCGTACTTGAGCGACTCGATCTCCGGGGCGGCCTCGATCACCAGGTCGCGATCGGCGAACTCGTCCATGTCCAGGGTCACCCGCACGCGGGCGATGGCCGCGTCGGCGTCTTCCTGGGAGATCTTGCCCCGGGCCACACCCTTGCCGATCGAGGTGGCGATGCGCTGCTGCGCCGCGTCGGCGAACTCCTGCTTGGTCTCGAGCACGAGCACCGAGCTGCCCGCCTTGGCACACACCTCGGCGATACCCGCACCCATCGTGCCGCCACCGATGACACCGATCAACTCCACTGCTGAACTCCCAACATCGCGATTTCCCTGGTTGTCGCGTCGATTATTTCATCCAGGCTGGCACTCAGTGCCACAGGCGTCGGAACGTGGCCTATCCCACTGTCGTCAGTTCCGGCTGGTCCGGATCCGGCCTCTGGCGACCGAGGACGGAATGGCTGCGGCCGTAGGCGACGTAGACGACGACACCGAGTGCCATCCAGGTGACGAAGCGCAGCCAGGTCTCGATCGAGAGGTTGACCATCAGCCACAGGCAGGCCAGGGCGCCGAGGATCGGGACCACCGGGACGAACGGGACGCGGAAGCCGCGCGGCAGGTCGGGGCGGGTGCGACGCAGGACGAGCACACCGACAGCCACCAGCACGAAGGCGACGAGCGTACCGATATTGACCATTTCCTCCAGCGTGCCGAAGTCGACGAACCCGGCCAGGAGCGCGCACACCACACCGACGATCACGGTGAGCCGCACCGGCGTGCCTTTGCGTCCGGTCTGCGCGAGGCCGCGGGGGAGCAGGCCGTCGCGGGCCATGGCGAACAGCACCCGGGTCTGTCCGAGGAACATCACCATCACCACTGTCGACAGCCCGGCGAGTGCCCCGATCGCGATGATGTTCTTCACCCAGGTGGCGCCGTGGATGGCGAATGCCGTTGCCAGGGTGGCGTTTCCGTCGGCGAGTTGGGTGTAGGACACCATGCCGGTGAGGATCAGCGACACCGCGATGTAGAGGACCGTCACGATGGCGAGGGAACCGAGGATGCCGCGGGGGATGTCGCGCTGCGGGTTGCGGGTCTCCTCTGCGGTGGTGGCGACCACGTCGAAACCGATGAAGGCGAAGAAGACCAGGCTGGCGGCGGCGAGCAGGCCGTACCAGCCGAAGCTGGTGTCACCGGCGCCGGTGGTGAACGAGAACAGCGATTGGTGCAGGCCGCCGGCGCCGTCGTCGGCGGGTTGCGACGGCGGAATGTAGGGCGTCAGGTTCGACGGCGTGAAATAGGTCGCGCCGACCACCAGTACCAGCGCGATCACGCCGAGCTTGATGGCGACGGCGATGGCCGAGACCCGCGACGACAGCTTCGTCCCGGTCGCCAGCAGCGCACCGACCACGGCGATGATCACCACCGCGCCCCAGTCGAAACTCACCGACCCGAGGTGGACCACCGGCGCCGACGACCCGAGCACGTCGCCCAGATATTGCGACCACCCCTTGGCGACCACCGACACCGCGAGCGCGAATTCCAGGATCAGGTCCCAGCCGATGATCCAGGCGATCACCTCACCGAAGGTGGCGTAGGCGAAGGTGTACGCGCTGCCCGCCACCGGGACGGTCGAGGCGAACTCGGCGTAGCACAGCGCGGTGAGCCCGCAGGCGATCGCCGCGAAGACGAACGCGAGCGAGACCGCGGGCCCGGCCACCGTGCCCGCCGTGCGCGCGGTGAGGGTGAAGATGCCCGCACCGATCACCACCGCGACACCGAAGATCGTGAGGTCCTTCGCCGTCAGGTCCTTGCGCAGCTTGGCGTCGGGGTCATCGGTGTCCCGGATCGACTGCTCGACAGATTTCGTGCGGAACAACCCGCTCGTGATCGCCACTGTGTCTCCTCCTCGAAACTCGGGCGCGCTCAGAGCGAGCGGGGGATGGCGTCGAGACGGCGTTCGGCGAACCGGTTGGCGGCGGCGCCGGTGCCGATACCGTCGGCGATCGCCGCGGCGATGATCTCGCGACAGCGCGGGAAGATGTCGGCCACCTCGGCTTCCACCTCGGCCGGTGGAGGGCGCGCAATTCGCCCGCCACCTGGATGAGCCCACCGCTGTTGGCGACGAAGTCGGGAACCCAGGTGATGCCGCGGCCGGTGAGCGCGGCCTCCACGTCGGGGGTGGCGAGTTGGTTGTTCGCCGCGCCGCAGACGAGTTCGGCCTCGATCGTCGCTGCGGTCGCGGTCGTGAGGGTGGCGCCGAGCGCGCAGGGTGCGTACACATCGACCGGCGCGGTGGCGACGGTGGAGAGCAGGCGCACCTCGGGGTGCTCGGTGGCGATGCGACGCAGCGCGGCCTCGTTCACATCGGTGACGCAGACCTCGGCACCGTCGGCGAGCAGCAGCGCCGTGAGCTCGCGACCCACCTTGCCGACGCCCTCCACGCCGACGGTGCGTCCGGCCAGCGTCGGTGCACCCCAGACCGATTCGGCTCCCGCGCGCATCGCGTGGAACACACCGAGCGCGGTCAGGGTGGCGCTGTCGCCGCTACCACCCGCGCCGACACTGCGACCGGTGACGTGGCGGGTGTGCCTGCCGATGACGTCCAGATCGTCGGTATCGGTGCCCACGTCTCCGGCGGTGATATAGCGGCCGCCGAGGGTGTCGACGAAGCGCGCGTAGGCGGCGAGCAGTTCCTCGCTCTTCGCCGTCGCCGGGTCACCGATGATGACCGCCTTCCCACCACCGAGATCGACGCCCGCGGCCGCGGCCTTGTAGGTCATGCCCCACGACAGTCGCAGCACGTCCTGCAATGCCGCGGATTCGTCGGCGTACGGGTAGAAGCGGGTCCCCCCGAGTGCCGGACCGAGCGCCGTGGAGTGGACGGCGATGATCGCCTTCAGGCCGGACCGGTCGTCCTCACAGAACACCACCTGTTCGTGGGCGCGGGCGCTGAGCTCGTGCGATCGGTTGAAAACTCCTGCTTCGGGGTGTACGACGGTCACTGTCGGTCCTTTCCGGTTGGGTCGACCACAGGTTGTGTCCGGGCGGTTGGTTCGTGCCGCGGGTATGCGGCCTGGTGTTGTCGGGCGCCGAGGTATTCGGCGCCGTGCGCACGGGTGTGGCTCACCTCGCGTTCACGAACGCGGGCATGGTCCCGGTGCCCGTGGAGGTGTGGTCGGCGCGAGTCGAGGAAGACCGCGCGAGCTGTGTGCCGTCGTCAGAAGTCGATCCCGAGATCGTGCAGCCCGGCGCGGTACAGCTCGACATTGGCGAGCTTGATGTCCTCGTAACCGCGCACGACATCGGCGAGAGCTGCTGCGGCAGTGGCCATCTCGTAGTTCTCTACGGTCAGTTCAGCGGCCAGCCGCGTCACCGTGGCGGTGTAATGGGCCAGCAGTTCGCGTTCGACCTTGCGCACGTGGGCGTAGCCGAAGGGGTCGAGCTTCGTGCCGCGCAGGAACTTGCCTTTGGCGAGAAGTTTCAGCGCCACATGGGATTTCGGTGTGAGTCCGATCTTCCTCGTTCTGCCCATGGCGCGCAGGACGGGCGGGTGGAGTTTGTAGGTGAGCTTCTCGCCGCCGGGCACCTTGGCCTGGACCTCGGCGAGGAAAGCCGGGTCGACCAGCAGGCGCGCCACTTCGTACTCGTCCTTGTAGGCGGTGAACTTGTACAGCCCGCGCGCCACCGCCTCGCTGAAGTCGGTTCGCTCGGTAACGGAACGTTCTGCCGCCCAAACGGATTCGACGGTGTGGAGGTAGCCGCGCGCGACCTTGGTGTTCTGGTAGCCGATCAACTCGGCGGTCCGTCGCTCCACGATCCGCCGTACCTCGCCCTCGAAGCCGGTGTGCGCCAGGAGTTCCGCCGGTGCGGTCGGCGCGACTCGCCGCGGCTGCCCCTCCTCGACGGCCGAGGCGAAGGCCGCCGGATCGGCGACGGCGACCCGGCCCCAGCGGAACGCGGCCAGGGTGGCCGACACGGCAACGCCGTTGATCCTGATGGCTTCCTCGATCGCCGCAACGGGCAACCGCAGTCCACCGGCCTGCACGGCCGCGCCGACGATCAGGAAATTCGCCGCGGCGGTATTGCCGAACAAGGTCTCGGCGGCAGCGAGCGCGTCGAAATGGTTGATCGAATGAGTCACCGCCGCGAGGCGTTCCAGTAAGGAAGCTGTCTCGGGGTAGGAGACAGACTTGTCGTAGACCATGTCACCGGTCGGCGTCTTGCTCGTCGACGCCACGGCGACCGTGCTCGCCGCATTGCCGTAGCGCAGGTACCGGGGGTCG
Source organism: Nocardia caishijiensis NBRC 108228 (assembly GCF_001612825.1). GTDB lineage: Bacteria > Actinomycetota > Actinomycetes > Mycobacteriales > Mycobacteriaceae > Nocardia > Nocardia caishijiensis. Next base: position 32,468 of record NZ_BDBE01000050.1, read on the forward strand.
GTGGCGGTGAGCAGATCGACGGCGAGCAGGCAGTCCGCGCCGCCCGGGGTGAGCCGGTTGGCCGGTTCCAGCTGCGAACCGGCGAACCGCAGGTGCGACACCACGGGCCCGGCCTTCTGGCTCAACCCGATCTGATCGAGGGTTTCCACCTCGTATCCGGCGCGCAGGGCGGCGGTGGCCAGCACCTGGTTCACCGTCACGATGCCGGTGCCGCCGATGCCTGCGATGAGCACGTTCTGGGTGCGTTGCGGGGTTTGTGCTCGCGGATCGGCAACCGCGGGCGGCTCGACCATGGTGCGACCGACGCGCCGGTCCGGCGAAACCTCCACCGTCACGAACGACGGGCAATCACCGTCGAGGCAGCTGTAGTCGGTATTGCAGGAGGTCTGGTCGATGCGGGTCTTGCGCCCGAATTCGGTGTCGACGGGCTGCAGGGACAGGCAGTTCGACTTGGTACCGCAATCACCGCAGCCCTCGCAGACGGCTTCGTTGATCACCACGCGCGTGGTGCGGACCGGCAGTGTGCCGCGTTTGCGCTGCCTGCGCGCGTCGGCCGCGCAGTGCTGGTCGTAGATCAGCACCGTGACGCCCTCGATCTCGCGCAGCATCCGCTGCGCCTCGTCGAGCCGGTCGCGATGCCACAGCAGCGTCCCCTTGGCCAGGTCCCGCTTGCGATGCCGTTGCGGCTCGTCGGCGCAGACGATGATCTGCCGCACGCCTTCGACGGTGAGCTTGTGGGTGAGCTGGGCGACGGTGAGCATGCCGCCCACTTCCTGCGCACCGGTCATCGCGACGACTTCGTTGTAGAGCAGCTTGTAGGTGATGTTCACTCCCGCCGCCACGCATGCCTGCACGGCCAGCTGCCCGGAGTGGAAGAACGTGCCGTCGCCGATGTTCTGGAACAGGTGCGGCACGTCGGTGAACGGCGCCTGCCCGATCCATTGACTGCCCTCGCCACCCATCTGCGTCAGTCCGGTGACGGCGCTGTCGGTGCGCCCGGACATGGTGACCAGCGTGTGGCAACCGATGCCACCGCCGCCGAGCGAACCCTCGGGCAGGGCGGTCGACCGGTTGTGCGGGCAGCCGCTGCAGAAGTACGGCGTGCGCTTGGTGTCGAGAACCTCCAGCGGAAGAGCGGGTGGCGCGGCCCTTTTCAGCTCGACGCGCTCGCGCAGCACGCGGCGCAGCGGGGCGAGCAGCCGCCCGGCGTCCAGCTCACCGTCGACCGGCATCAGCCGTCCACCGCGCTGGTCGTGCTTGCCGAGAATGCGCGGCGCGGCGGCGGTGCCGTAGAGGATCTCGCGAATCTGGGTTTCGAGGAAGGCGGTCTTGTCCTCGACCACGATCAAGTCGTCGAGACCACGGGCGAATTCGGTGACCTCGGCCGCGCCGAGGGGATAGGGCATGCCGATGCGCAGCAACCGGATTCCGGCTCGATGCATCGCGGGCTCGTCGACGCCGAGCTCCAGCAAGGCTTGGCGCACGGCGTCGAATGTGGTTCCGGTGGCGGCGATTCCGATCTTGGCATCGGTCGGGTTCACCTCGATGCTGTCGATGGCGTTGGCGGCGCCGTAAGCCCGCACCATTGCCCAGCGCGGCCCGTACAGATCCGCCTCGGCGAGCAAGCTGTCGGTCGGCGCGGCCATCGGGCGCTGCCGGTAGGTGAAGGGTCTGCCCTCCCAGATGATCTCGGGAGTGGAGATGGCAAGGTCTGCCACGTCGGAGTCGACCGTCCACGCGCCGTCGGCGACGTCGGCGACGATCTTCAACGCCACCACACACCCCGAGGCTCGCGACAACGCGATGCCTTGCATGCCGAGGGTGATGATCTCGGCCGCATTGCGCGGGAACAACACTGGCACGCCCATCGCGGCCAGCGAGCGTTCGCTCACGGCGGGCACCGTCGAGGACCTCGACGATGGATCGTCACCGACCAGCAACAACACCCCGCCGCGCGGATTCACGCCGTACATGTTCGCGTGGCGGATCGCATCGGTCGCTCGGTCGACACCGGGGCCCTTCCCGTACCAGATGCCCACCACACCGTCGTGGGTCGGGCGACCGGCGGGCAGGTCGGCCTGGCTGCCCCATACCGAGGTCGCGGCCAGCTCCTCGTTGAGCCCCGGTACGAAGGTGATGTCGTGTTCGGTGAGCACCTCGGGCATGCCGAGCAGCATCTTGTCGACCCCGCCCAGCGGGCTGCCCTGATAGCCGGAGACGAAGGTCGCCACGCGACGCCCGGCGCGGATGTCGCGCACATGCTGTTCCACCAGCAGGCGGGCGATCGCCTGCACCCCGGTGAGCAGCACCGGGCCCGCCCCGGAGCGGTACCGGTCGGCGAGATCGTAGGGGGCGGCCGGTTCGGCCAGCGGTCGGGCGGTGGAACAGACGACGCTGGTCATGAACACCTCACTACACGTAGGAAAACTGCTACCTGTGCTGCGAAATGTGCCGTGAAGCGGTGAACTGTGTCAACAGTCACATGAAAGGTTGATCAGACTGCTCAAAAGTGATCCACGCCACTGCCTTGGATGTGTCAATCTGCTCGAGCGACGAGACCTAGCTCACCTCGTCGCCGGATCGTCGGGCCGTCAGATCCTCGACCAGCGGCAGGCTCCGGTACTCGATCGGCGTGGCCAGGGCGAGCATCGTCTCGGTGTGGTTGACCCCGTCGATGGCGTGCACCCGCTGAATGATCTCCAGCAGATCCTGCTGTGAGCGCGCGGCCACCCGGACGAGCAGGTCGGCGCGACCCGTGGTCGCGTGCACCTCGAGCACGTGCGGGAAGTCGCGCAACCGCTCGATGATCGGGTCCATCTTGTTCTGATCGAGCTCGATCCCGAGAAACGCGTGCACCGCGAACCCGATCGCCGCCACGTCGATATCCGGCGGGTACCCCCGCACCGCCCCCGAAGCCTCGAGCCGCTTCATCCGCGCCTGCACCGTATTCCGCGCGATCCCCAGCCGCTGCGCCAACTCCAGAATCGGCGCCCGAGGATCCCGCGCCAACTCGGCGAGCAACGCGGCATCGACAGCATCGAACTTGATGGCCATCCGCGCATTCTGGCACAGCGGAACCGGACTGAAAGAGCGATGAACGCGGTGGAGCGCACCGGCTGAGGTGGCCGCGTCGACTTCTGACGGCGTGGCGGATGTGATGGAGGCACCGCGCTCGTCGCGTGGCAGGGCGCGGCGGTTGCTGCTGTCGTGTGCCCGGCGGTCGGTGGTGTCACGGCGCTGTTCGCGGTCGTCGGGCTCTGTCGCTTGGCGAGGGAAGCGGACGTGTGTCACTCTAGTTACGAAACGAATCGTTCCGTTAATGGAGGACATCATGCTCGATGGTTGGTTGCCCACGCGTCGAAGGGGCACGTGGCGCCTGCGAGTGGTCGGTGCGCGGGCGGGGGAGTGGAAGTGACTGCTCTGGCCGATCCGCCGGTGGTCACCGGCCGACTCCGCACCACGTGGCGAGCCGTGCACACCCCGGTGGCGGGAGTGCCGTCCTGGGCCGCGACCGCCGCCCTCGCCATTCCGCTGACCGTCCTGCCGTCCGGGCTCTGGCGGATCGGCGTGGCCTTCTTCGACGACGAGGCGGCGGGCAAGCGTGGGGACCTCCCCGCCTGGCTGCCCGGCGAGCTCTACGTCATCGCCTTGACGCTGGTGTCGGAGCTGTTGGCCTTCACCGCCGTCGGGCTCATCGCGGCGTGGGGCGAATGGTTCCCCCGCTGGTTCCCGTGGCTGCACGGTCGACGAATCCCGACTCCGGTCGCCGTCGTCCCCGCCGCGCTCGGCGCCGTGACGCTGACGATCATGTGGACCGCGGCCTTCGTCACCGAGCTCGCCGGTGTCACCCTGCGCGGGGAACCGACTCCCGAAGACTTCCCGTCCCGGGCGGGCGGCTGGGAGTCGGCCGTCTACTACCTCTGCTACACCCCGCTCCTGCTGTGGGGTCCGCTTCTGGCCGCTGTCACCGTCGCCTATCACCGACGTCGACGCACCGAAATCTCGTAGCCGCCAAAGGGGGCCGCCGCGAGCCTCGCGGAGCCGGGCGCCTCGGCCGGGGACGACTCCGAGTGCGACAGAGGTCGATCACGGCTGGTCGAGGACGTCGAGAATGCGCGTCACCAGCCGTCGTCGGCCTTCCTGGGTCAGCGGGGCCGCGAGAGTGCTCTCGTACCCCCACGCCCCGTCGGCGGCCATCCGGGCGACCAGGCAGCGCAGTGCCACTTCGTCGAGTTCCTCGACCGGTTGTTCTCCCTCGGGGAACCAGCGGCGGTAGACCCGCAGCCAAGGCTCCATCCATTCGGGCTCGTTGGCCGCCTCCATGATGAGACGCATCTCCACGGTCGTCGGCGCCCGGAGTGCCGCTCGCACATACCCTTTCGTGCGCTCCACGAGACTCGCCTCTTCGGGTTCCCCCCCGGTGGCCTCGACCAGTTCTCGCTCGATCCGGGCGGCGAGGTCCTCGTGGATTCCGGTGATCAGGTCGTGCTTGCTCGGGAAGTGGTAAATGAGGCCGCGCTTGGTCATCCCGGCCTCGTCGGCCACCGCGTCCAACGTGAGCGCGGTGATGCCGCGCTCTTCCACGACACGCAGTGCCGCCTCGATCAGTTTGGGTCGTGCGCTCGGTCGGGCCACCAGGTCTCCTCTCGCCCTCATTAGTATACCGCCCGGTGTAGTACACTGATTGGTGAAGTAAATAGTGAAAGTGGGAGCTGATGAACGACACCGCACACCGGGCGACGGTCCGCACCTGGGTCGGCCTGGCGGTCCTCGTGCTGCCCATGCTGCTCATCGCGATCGATGGCATGGTGCTGATCTTCGCGCTGCCCGACATCACCGCCGACCTGGAACCCTCCGGCACTCAGCAACTGTGGATGCTCGACATCTACTCGCTGATGCTCGCCGGGCTGCTCATCACCATGTCGTCGCTCGGCGACCGTTTCGGTAGACGGAAAGTCCTCCTGATCGGCGCGGTCCTCTTCGCGATCGCGTCCGTCCTCGGTGCGCTCTCGACCGAACCGTTGATGCTGATCGCCGCCCGTGCCCTGCTCGGCATCGGCGGCGCGACGATCATGCCGGGCACGCTCTCCCTCATCCGCAACATGTTCCTCGACCGGGCCCAGCGCCGAACGGCCATGGCGGTCTGGTCCGCGACGGGTGCGCTCGGCGCCGCGGCTGGGCCGATCATCGGCGGCTGGATCATCGAGGTGTTCAGCTGGCACGCGGCGTTTCTCATGAATATCCCGGTGATGGTGCTGTTGCTCGTGCTGGCGCCGATCTTCGTTCCGGAGAGCAGAAATCCGAACCCGGGCCGCATCGATGTCCTCAGCATCGTGCTCTCCCTCGCGGGCATGATCTCGTTCGTCTACGGCGTGAAGACCTTCGCCGAGGGCACGGAGCCCGGCATCGCGTTCCTCACGTTCTTCGCGGGCCTGCTCCTGGTCGCGCTGTTCGTCGTGCGTCAGCTGCGGATGCCGGTGCCCATGATCAACGTCCGACTCTTCCGGGTGCGGGCCTTCACGGGCGCTGTCGTCACCGATCTGCTGTCGATATTCTCGCTGGTCGGCGCCCTGTTCGCCCTCACCCAGTTCCTGCAGCTCGTCGTGGGTCTCAGTGTTGTCCAGTCGGCGCTGTGGATGTTGCCGCAAGCCGCGGTCTCCGCCTTCGCCGGGTTCATCGCCGCGGCGCTCGTCAAGCGGATGCCCACCTCGATCATCGTCGCCGCCGGGGTCCTGATCACCGCGGGCGGTTTCGCGACGCTGCTCACCCTCACCCCGGCCACCCAGCCGTGGGTCATCGCTGTCGCACTGTGTCTGGTCGGCCTCGGCGCCGGAGTGGGACTGACCCTCACCAACGACCTCATCATGAGCTCGGTCCGCCCCGAGCAGTCGGGCCAGGCCGCCGCGATCAGCGAAACCGCCTACGAACTCGGCACCGCCTTCGGCACGGCGATCCTGGGCTCAGCGCTGCTCGGCTTCTACCGCTCCGGACTCGCCGACACCGCACCGGCCGGGCTACCGACCGGCGTGCTCGAATCCGCGAAGGAGACCCTCGGCGCGGCGCTGCTGTACGCCGAGGAACTACCCGGCGCGCTCGGCACAGCGCTGTCCACGGCCGCGACGGAGTCGTTCACCACCGCGCTCGCCTGGACCGGCGGCCTCGCCGCCCTGATCCTGCTCGCCGTGGCGATCTTCGCGGGCGTCATGCTGCGCGGTGTCTCGGCCCAAGCCGACCTCGCCACCCACGACCACTGATGACGACCGGCCCACCCAGCCGCTGGTACCAGTACAGCGCGCCGTCGAGGTTCCCCGGCCGGTCAGCGGGTGCGCGGATCCCGCAGCGACGCCATTGCTTCCATGAGCGAGGAATGAACGGCGGTCAATTCCGGTGTCGCGAACGCCTCCCAGGATTGCTCACCCGCACCAGCCTCGGCGGAACGGGCCTGCCCCCAGTCGTTTTCGCCGGTTTCGTCCACCGTCCCTTCCTCCCATGCCGTGTTTTCCGGATTGTGCTTGTACACCCACCACAGGTGGCCGAACGGGTCGGCGAAGCGCGACAGTACGTCGCCCCAGAAATCCGTCGGCTCGGTGACGATCCGTGCACCACGCGCGGCGGCTCGTTTCAGCGTGGCGGCCGGATCGTCGACATAGACGCGGACGAAGGACGGCATGTACGGCCAGTCCGGTTTGCGGTCGGCGATCGTCAGCGTCGAATCGCCGATCCGCAATTCGGAATGCAGAATCAGGCCGTCGGTGTCGGCGGTCCGCGCCTCGGGGACCTCGATCGCTCCGAACACATCGACCAGGAAGTCGAGCAGACCTGCCGCGTCATCGGTCCAGATGAAGGGGTCGGCCGTTGCGGATCCGGCGGGCGCGGCGGGGACTGCGGGAGTGGTGGACATACTGTTCCTTTCGCTCGGTGCCTCAAGATTCGCCGCAGTTGCGGACAGGATATGGCCACAAGGGCGCCTAGCCTCGTGGTGTGTCCACCGGTACTCGCACCCTCGCGCTTCTCGGTCTGCTGCAAAGTCGTCGCCACTGGTCCGGTGCCGACTTGGCGCGTCGGCTCGATGTCAGCGAGCGGACCGTCCGGCGCGATGTGCTCAGCCTCCAGGAGATCGGCTATCCGATCGTCACCACGCGCGGTACCGGCGGCGGCTACCAGCTCAGCGCGGGTGCCTGCCTGCCGCCGCTGGTGCTGGGAGAAGAGGAGGCCGCCGCGACGGTGCTGGGGCTGAAGGAGATCGCCACCGGCGTCCACCCCGCCTCCGCGGAAGCCGCGATGAGCGCTATGGCCAAGATCGTCCAGGTCCTGCCGACTCGTATCCGCCGCCGGATCGACAGTCTGCGGACCGTCGCGACCCCCGCCGGTGAGGGATCCCACCGCGCCGGAATAGACGATGTCACCGCGTTGACCACCCTCGCGTTGGCCTGTCGGGACGCCGATACCGTCTCGTTCTCCTACCGCGGCAGCGACTCGGCCCCTTCGCAGCGCACCACCCAACCGCATCAGATCGTCAATGTCGAAAGTCGCCTCTACCTGGTGGCCTGGGACCTCGATCGCACCGACTGGCGTACCTTCCGAATCGACCGGATCGCGCATCCACACCGCACCGGTGCACATTTCGCACGGCGCGGCCTGCCCGGGGGCGACCCGGTGGAATACGTTCGCGACCGGATCAGGTCGATGCCGTCGAGGTACCGGGTCCACGCCACCATCCGAGCTTCCGCCGAACGTGTCAGAGCCGAAATCGTCCACCACGGCACCGTCGCAGCCATCGACCCTGACTCGTGCGAGGTCCACATCGCCGCCGAATCCCTGGACTGGGCAACCTTCTGCCTCGTCTCGATCGGCGCGCCGTTCGTCGTGCACGGACCACCCGAAGCCATCGACCTCGTGAAGGACTGGGGATCCAGGCTCCTCCTCGCCACACCCGCACCGACGCCCAGTCGCTGAGCAAACGCAATCCCTCTTGGTCGGCGCACAGTCGCGGTCACCAGCTCGGCCCCTCGACTCCCACCCGTCTCGACCTTCTCACCGCCCGGCTCTTCGCCGATTCGGGAATGAAACTAGGTGATACAGCTGTTGAGATTCCTGGGTAAATCGTAGAAAAATCGTAGAGAGCAGGGGTGGACCCCGAAGATGACCAGGTCAGCGGGGGTGTAGGCTTTGTCGGTCATGAAGTCGGCTTATTCGGGTGCGCCCAAGACGGTCTACCTCGATCACGCGGCGACCACCCCGATGTTGCCCGACGCGGTCGAGGCGATGACGGCTGCGCTGGGGATGGTGGGGAATGCCTCGTCGCTGCACGGGTCGGGGCGGGCGGCGCGGCGGACGTTGGAGGAGGCGCGCGAGTCGATCGCGGCCGAGTTGGGGGCGCGGCCGTCGGAGGTGATCTTCACCTCCGGGGGGACCGAAAGCGACAATCTCGCGATCAAGGGCATTTTCTGGGGGCGACGGGCGGCGGATCCGCGCCGGACCCGGTTGGTGGTGAGCTCGGTCGAGCATCACGCGGTGCTCGACGCGGTGGAGTGGCTCGAGCAGCACGAGGGTGCGCGGGTGAGCTGGTTGCCGGTCGACGACGAGGGCGTGGTGTCGCCGCAGGCGCTGCGTGAGGTGCTCGCGGCGTACGGTGACGAGGTCGCGCTCGTGAGCGTGATGTGGGCCAACAACGAGGTCGGCACCGTGCAGCCGATCGCCGAATTGGCCGCCGTCGCACAGGAATTCGACATCCCGATGCACAGCGACGCGATCCAGGCGGTGACCCAGGTTCCGGTCGACTTCGCGGCGAGCGGGCTCGCGGCGCTGAGTGTCGCGGGGCACAAGGTCGGCGGGCCGCACGGCATCGGTGTGCTGCTGCTCGGTCGGCAGGTGCCGTGTGTGCCGCTGATCCACGGTGGTGGCCACGAGCGCGACCTGCGGTCGGGGACTTCCGACGTGGCGGCCGCCGTCGGGTTCGCCGCCGCGTTGCGCGCCGCCTCCGCCGACGCGGTACTGCGCCTGAAAGCGTTGCGCGACAAGCTGATCGCCGGTGTCCGTGAGCTCGAGCCGGATGCCGTGCTCAACGGTCCCGCCGACGAACGCAGATTGCCAGGCAACGCCCACTTCACCTTCCCCGGCTGCGAGGGCGACTCGCTGCTCATGCTGCTCGACGCCGCCGGTGTCGAATGCTCCACCGGCTCGGCGTGCAACGCGGGTGTCGCCTCGCCGAGCCATGTCCTGATCGCGATGGGGGTGCAACCGTGGCAGGCACGCAGTTCGCTGCGGTTCTCGCTTGGCCACACCTCGACCGAATCCGATGTCGAGACATTGCTGACCGTGCTGCCGCAGGTCATCGAAAGGGCCAGGGCCGCGGGCCTGGCCGGCGCTAGAGGAGGTGCCTGATGCGAGTACTTGCCGCCATGAGTGGTGGAGTCGATTCGGCGGTGGCCGCGGCGCGGGCCGTGGACGCGGGCCACGAGGTGGTCGGGGTGCATCTGGCGCTGTCGGCCTCGCCCGGAACCTTGCGCACCGGCTCGCGCGGCTGCTGCTCCAAGGAGGACGCCGGTGACGCCCGTCGCGCCGCCGATGTGCTCGGAATCCCGTTCTACGTCTGGGATTTCGCCGACCGCTTCAAAGAAGACGTGATCGACGACTTCGTCGCCGCCTACGCCGCGGGCGAGACACCGAACCCGTGCCTGCGCTGCAACGAGAAGATCAAGTTCTCCGCGCTGGCCGACCGGGCACAGGCGCTCGGCTTCGACGCCGTGGTCACCGGCCACTACGCCCGCCTCGAGGACGGCGTGCTGCGCCGCGCGGTCGACGCCGACAAGGACCAGTCCTACGTGCTCGCGGTGCTCACCGCCGAGCAGCTCTCGCGCGCCATGTTCCCGGTCGGTGACACCCCCAAGCCGCGCATCCGTGAGGAAGCGGCCGAGCGTGGTCTCGCCGTGGCGAACAAGCCCGACAGCCACGACATCTGCTTCATCCCCTCCGGCGACACCCGGGCGTTCCTCGGCGCCAAGATCGGTATCCGGCCCGGTGCGCTCGTCGACTCCGACGGCACTGTCCTCGGCACCCACGAGGGCGTGCACGGGTTCACCGTCGGCCAGCGCAAGGGCCTCGGCCTGAGCCACACCGCCGCCGACGGCAAGCCGCGCTACGTCACCGGGATCGACCCCGATTCCGGCACGGTGAAGGTCGGTTCGGTGGAAGACCTGCAGGTCGACGTCATCACCGCCGACCGTGCCATCTGGACCTCCGGCGTGCGACCGACCGAACCGGTCGAGTGCGTGGTGCAGGTGCGCGCCCACGGCGGCACCGCGCCCGCTGTGGTCGAACCGGTGGGTGACGGGCTGGTCGCGCGGCTGCGTGAACCGCTCAGCGGCGTCGCGAAGGGGCAGGCCATCGTGCTCTACCTGCCCGATGCCGACGGTGGCGACACCGTGGTCGGCAGCGGCACCATCGACGGCACCGATCGCGCCGGGGCCGTCGCGGGAACAACCGACGCCTCCGCCTGAGGCGTACTGTCTCACGGCGTCGATCGCGGTTCGGTGCCGGTCGACGCGTGCGCGCTCGGGCCGTGCGGGCAGGATGACAGGGGGCGGGTCCGTGCGTCGCACGATCGGCGGGTGCGATCCGTCGATGTTGCTCGCCGACCGGTGAGCGCACCGTTCGATGACACGAAAGGTGTTGTGCACGTGACACTGTCGCGAAGCGAGAACTCCGGTGAGAGCACGCCGACCGACCTGCTCGTCGGCGGGGTCGCCACGGGTGTCGGCTCCTGGCCCGGCACCGATCCGCGCGAAGCCGCCGCGACGATCATCGGCGAGCTACCCGACCTCGCGCACCTGGTCGAGCTGCCGCAGCGGGGGATCGGCGCCGACATGATCGGGCGGGTGTCGGCACTGCTGGTCGACCTGCGCTTCGATTCGACCACGCGTGGGTACCGGCTTGGCGCCCGACCGGGCGCGGTGTCGCGCCGGGCGCGCGACCTGCTCCGGTTCGATCTCGATGCGATCGAAGAAGCATGGGAGACAGCGGGTCTGGTGGGCTCCGGGCGGCCGGTGAAGCTGCAGTCGGCCGGTCCGCTCACCCTGGCCGCCGAGGTGGAACTGCCCGGCGGTCACCGGATTCTCACCGATTCCGGTGCGATGCGCGATCTTTCGGAATCCCTCGCCGAGGGACTGGCGCGGCACGCGGACGAGGTGCGCAGACGACTGGGCGCACAGGTCGTCATCCAGCTCGACGAACCGCGACTCACCACCGTGCTCGACGGTTCGCTGCGTGGCCCGAGCATCCTCAACACCATCAGCGCCCTCCCCGAGCCCGAGGCGCAGCGCATTCTCGACACCGTGATCGAGGCGCAGAACGCCCCGGTTCTGTTGCACACCTGCGCTTCTCGTCCCGCCCTCGCCACCATCGGCCGCACCGCCGCCGCCGGAATCTCCTTCGACGCCTCCACCATCACCACCGCCGACCTCGACGTCCTCGGCGACATCGTGGACCGCGGCAAGAAGATCGCTCTCGGCCTCGTTCCGACGGAGCAACCGGCCGCGCCGACCACCTGGCGGGCGATCGCGGAACCCGCCGTCCGCCTGATCGACCGCCTCGGCTTCCCGCGCACCACCCTGACCACTCAGGTGTTGGTGACCCCGGGGTGCGGGCTGGCAGGCGCACCGCTGGACTGGGCCCGCAAAGCCCTCTCTCTCAGCACCGACGTCGCCCGCGCGTTCACCGAGGACCCGGAGTCGATCAACTCCGAATAGCTTTCCGCTGGTCGGCTCATCAGAGGTACCATCTATTACGTAGTTGCCTAATAGATGGAGTCCGACATGCGCATGAACGCGAACGGCCAGGTCACCATCCCCGCTGAGCTGCGGGCGAAGTTCAATCTCAAAGAAGGCGACGAACTCGACGTGATCGAGGACGGCGGCGCGTTGCGCATCGTGGTTCGTGGTGGCGAGGACAGCCCCGGCGAGCGGCTCGTTCGCCAGATGCGTCGGCATCGATTCGACAATCCTGAGGTCGCGGAGTTGACGACCGATGAGATCATGGCGCTGCTGCGTGACTGAATCAGTTACCGCCCTGCGGCGAACCACTTTGGTCGACAGCTGTGTGCTCATTGATGTGCTGGACGGCGACCCCACCTGGGAACAATGGTCGGCTTCGGAGTTGTCCGCCGCTCGCAACTCCGGGCGAGTGGTGATCAATCCGTTGATCTACGCGGAGGTCTCGATCGGCTATTCGACGAAGGAAGCGGTGGAGGCCGCGTTGCCGCCTCAGGCGTTCGAGCGTGAACCGCTGCCGTGGGACGCGGCCTTTCTGGCTGCTCGGGCCTTTCTCGCTTACCGTCGGCGGGGCGGTGAGAAGCGGTCACCTCTGCCTGACTTCTATATCGGTGCGCACGCCGCGATCAGCGGATACCGGCTGCTCACTCGCGATGCGGCACGCTATCGCAGCTACTTTCCCACCGTCGAGGTCATCTCGCCGGTATGAGGCCGCGACGTGCGGGAACGGTCGCCGAAAGTGTCGGTGGCCTCCACTAATGTGCTGGGTGTGAGTGAGAGCGACAGCGCGGTTTCCGTGAGTGCCGAAGGTGCCAGCCCCGAGCAGCGGGTGCGGTGGCAGCAGTTGGCCGACGAGGTGCGCGAGCACCAGTTCCGCTACTACGTGCGGGACTCGCCGATCATCACCGACGGTGAGTTCGACACCCTCCTGCGCGAATTGCAGGCGATGGAGGAAGCGCACCCCGACCTGCGCACACCCGATTCGCCCACCCAATTGGTCGGCGGCGGATTCGCCACCGAGTTCACCGCGGTCGACCACCTCGAGCGCATGTTGTCGCTGGACAACGTGTTCGACTTCGACGAACTGCGCGCCTGGGCCGCCCGGGTGGAGGCCGAAACCGGTCCCGACCTGCACTATCTGTGCGAGGTGAAGATCGACGGTGTGGCACTGAACCTGGTGTACGAGAACGGCAAGCTGGTGCGCGCGGCCACCCGTGGCGACGGGCGAACCGGTGAGGACGTCACCCTCAACGCCCGCACCATCGACGACATCCCCACCGAGCTCACCGCCACCGAGCAGTTCCCGATCCCGGACCTGCTCGAGGTGCGCGGCGAGGTGTACTTCCGGCTCGAGGATTTCCAGACGCTCAACGCCCAGATCGTCGCCGAAGGCAAACCGCCCTACGCCAACCCGCGCAACACCGCCGCCGGATCGCTGCGCCAGAAGAATCCCGCGATCACCGCTCAGCGCAGGCTGCGGATGATCTGCCACGGTTTCGGCCGCATCGACGGCTACCGCCCCGACTCCATGCACGAGGCCTACCAGGCGCTCGCCGCGTGGGGGCTGCCGGTGTCGGAACACACCCGGCTGGTGCGGGGCGTCGACGCGGTGATCGAGCGGGTCGCGTATTGGGGCGAGCACCGCCACGACATCGAGCACGAACTCGACGGGCAGGTCATCAAGGTCGACGAGATGGCCTTGCAGCGACGCCTCGGCTCCACCTCTCGTGCGCCGCGCTGGGCCATCGCCTACAAGTACCCGCCGGAGGAGGCGACGACGACGCTGCTGAACATCGAGGTGAATGTCGGCCGTACCGGACGGGTCACCCCGTTCGCCGTGATGGCGCCCGTCACCATCGCGGGATCGACGGTCTCGATGGCCACGCTGCACAACGCCTCGGAGGTCAAGCGCAAGGGTGTGCTGATCGGCGACACCGTCACCATCCGCAAGGCCGGTGACGTGATCCCCGAGGTACTCGGCCCGGTGGTCGACGCCCGCACCGGCGACGAACGCGAGTTCGTGATGCCGACGCACTGCCCCAACTGTGGCACCGAACTGGCGCCCGCGAAGGAGGGCGACGCCGACATCCGCTGCCCCAACCAGCAGTTCTGCCCCGCCCAGCTGCGCGAGCGGGTGTTCCACCTGGCCGGACGAGGCGCCTTCGACATCGAGGCACTCGGCGACAAGGCGGCCGACGCGTTGCTGCGCTCCGGCGCCATCACCGACGAAGGCGATCTGTTCGACCTCGACGAGCAGAAACTGCTGTCGGTTCCGCTGTTCACCAACAAGGAAGGCGGCTTGTCCGCCAACGGCAGGCGGCTGCTGGAAAACTTGCAGGCGGTGAAGGACCGGCCGCTGTGGCGGGTGCTGGTCGGGCTGTCCATCCGGCACGTCGGCCCGACCGCCGCCCGCGCGCTGGCCGCCGAGTTCGGCAGCTTGGAGCGCATCGAATCCGCGACGGTGGAAGAACTTTCGTCGACCGACGGCGTCGGCCCGACTATCGCCGCGGCGGCGGCCGAATGGTTCACCGTCGACTGGCATCGCGCCATCGTCGACAAGTGGCGCGCCGCCGGTGTGCGCATGGAGGACGAGCGCGACGCCTCGATCGAACGCACCCTCGAAGGGCTGTCGATCGTGGTCACCGGTTCGCTGCAGACCTTCACCCGCGACGGCGCCAAGGAGGCGATCCTGGTCCGCGGCGGCAAGGCGGCGAGCTCGGTGTCGAAGAAGACCGCGTTCGTGGTGATCGGCGATTCACCCGGTTCCAAGGCCGCCAAGGCCGAAGAACTCGGTGTCACGATCCTCGACGAAGACGGGTTCCGGCTACTGCTCGAGCAAGGTCCGGAAGCGGTGACGCCTCCGGTCGACACGGATACTGCCGAAGAACCGACAACCTGATCGCTCAGGCCGCCGGGCCGGTCGGTGGCGGCCGGTCCGGCCGTTGTGCAGTCGGACCCGTCACCCGCGAGGCGGTCGAGCCCGACCGCCGTGAAGTCGGGCCCGCCACCGGGCGTCGACTCAGCGCGGGGTGACGGTGACCGTGTTCGCCATCTGGGTGCGAATGTCGAATTGGGCGCACTGGCCGTTGGTCAGCTCCACATGCCGGTGCGTCTTCTTCGAGTTCCCCTCGATGTCGACCACGACATCACTGCCGGTCATCGAGCACACCTTCGACACCGGCGCGTCGGTGTAACTGACGGTTCCAGCTCCCTGGCAGCTGTTCGTCGAGTTCCCCAGGAACACCCGTGCGGTTCCGTCCGGACACGGATCGGCCACCGCGTTCGGTGCCCCGACCACCAGCACCGGCACCACGGCCCCGGCCCCCAACGCCGCCACAACCAGTCCGCGCATCATCACTGTCGCTCCGCCTCTCGCCGATTTCCGGCCAGACTAACCGAGACCCCGCCACCCCGCGCGACGTGCACACGATCGCAACCTGAACCGGCGATCACCACACTCTGGTGGCGTTGCCGACTCGTCCGCCAGGGCGCGGTGGTCAACCGTCCGACATCCTGGCTCACGTTTCCGTGGGATCTGGTGAGAACATGGGTGACTCATCGGGTACGACCGCGACCTGCTGTATGGTCCGGCCGCCGACCCAAGAGCTTCCCCGCACCTGAATCCGGCCTGGATTCTCGGGGAGGCGGATCAGAGAGGCGGGGCAGTCCATCTTGTTGCGGAGTTTTCAGGTGGCCAATCACGGGTCGTTGGCCGAGGCGCAGCAACTGCGGCTGACCAAGGGCGCGGGTGCGCCGCTGCCGGTGCCGGTGACGGCGGTGTACGGGGTGGCGGCGTCGGGGAAGACGAGTGTGGTCGACGCGCTCGCGCAGATGCGTGACGCGGTGCTGAACTCGGTGAGCGGCTGGGACCCCTATGCGGGTCCGGTGCGACGGCCCCACCTCGGATTCGCCGATCGGCCGACCGAATTCGTCACCGGTTTCGTGGCGGAGGGTGTGCCGTACACCTACGGCTTCCGCCTCGACAGCGCCGATGTGATCGCGGAATGGCTCTACACCCATCCGCGCTCGCGCAAGCGAATCGTGTTCGAGCGCAACGGGGATCGGGTCAAGATCGGGCCGATGTTCGAGGCGGCGCGGTACGGCGTGGCGGCGCTGGTGCCGCTACTGCGGCCCAACGCGTTGCTGTTGAGCCTGGCCGGTCAGTTGTACGCGGAGGCGCTGGTGCCCGCCTACCGCTGGTTCGCGGCGAATCTGCACGTGCAGCAGGGTGATATCGGGGTCGAGGCGCTGGCGCACGACCTCGGAAGCCACATCTCCCGGTCGCCCGACAACGCCGCGCGCCTGCTGATGTTGTTGCGCACCGCCGATCTGGGCATCGAGGACCTGCTGATCGCCGAGCACGACCCGATGTATGCCGACTACCTGCGGGACATGGATGCCGGAATCGCCGCGCTCACAGCGCAACTCGACCAGAACGGCGCCGATGCGGTGCTGGTGGAGCGGGAACTGAGCACACTGCGGGCTGCCCGCGACACCCTGTACCTTCGCATGGTCGAGCGCCGTGGTCCCGGCCTGAGCCTGGTGCACGAAGGCATCGACATCGCGTTCGATCTGGCCGACGAATCGACCGCGACGCGCGCGCTGCTGCGGGTGCTGCCCGCCATGCTCGAGGCGCTCGACACCGGCGGTGTCCTCGCCGTCGACGATCTCGGCGCCGGACTGCCGGTGGAGGAGACCGACCGGCTGGTGCAGCTGTTCCAGAACCCGGAGACCAACGCCCGCGGCGCCCAGTTGATCTACACCACCGCCGACCGCGCGCTCATCGACCGTAACAACGGCCGGTCCCAGCGCACCAGGACGGCGGTGTGGCAGGTGCGGCGGGCGCAGGGCGTCAGCGAACTCGTCGGTCTGTAGTCGGCCTACCATGGGGTCATGCTCGAAGTGGTGATGGCGGTGGCCATGGTGACGATGCTCGTGGTCATGATCGGCGCCCTCCTGACCAGGCGTGGCGGCGGTGGGGGGACCGGGCTCGAGCACGGGTCCATGACGGTGACCGGCGTGAGCCCGTTGCCCGCCATGACCGGCGAGCACTACGTGACCATCACCGGCACGCTCACCGGGCCGTCGGTGCCCGCGAAGGTGGTGTACGGGCGGTTCGCCTGGGACGCGGCGCACTGGCCCTCGATCGGCGACCAGCTCGACGTCGTCTACTCGCCGCGTAACCCCGATCGCTGGTCCGCCCAGCATCCTGGACTCCGCCCGTATCTCGGTAGCTGAGACGGTCCCGGTGGCCGGGACGGGTGCGTCGGAGCTCACAGCCGCCCGGGTGCGATCATGCGGGAATGCACGGCAACAACCACGCAACAGTGAGCGGTCCGCAGATCCGGACCGCGCAGCCCGACGAATACGCCGCGATCTCGGCCCTGACCGTCGAGGTGTACGTCGGCGACGGCTACGTCTCCGCAACCGACGACTACGCGCGCGAACTGGGTGACGCGGCGCACCGGGCCGCCCACGCCCAGGTGCTCGTCGCTCTGCACGACGGTCAGGTGGTGGGGTCGCTCACCATCGCCGAACCCGGCAACCCCTACGCCGAGATCGCCCGTCCCGGCGAGCTCGAGTTCCGGATGCTCGCCGTGTCGAAGCGCGCGCGTGGGCTCGGCGTGGGAACGGCGTTGGTGCGCACCGTGATCGAGGAGGCGAAGGCGGGTGGCTTCGAGGCGGTGGCGTTGACGACCATGGGCACCATGGTCGATGCCCATCGCATCTACGAACGCCTCGGCTTCGTCGCTGTGCCGGAACGCAATTGGAGCACCGACGACGGGCTGCCGCTGTTCGTGATGCGGTTGGCGCTCAGCTGAGGACGGTGGCGACGATGCCGGCGAGGTAGCCGAGCCGGGCCACCTCGGACGGGCGGAAATCGGGGCCGCCCGGGCGGCCGAGCAGCAGCGCCTTGCCGGACCCGCCGAGCGGGGCAGCCGCCAGCTTGGTGTCCATGTCGCGCCAGATCTGGGGCACCCACTCGGCTTCGCCGTCGAGCCACGTCGGCTTCTCGATGGGCATCCACGGCGCCGAACCCGCTTGTGTCTCAGGAGCACTCGGGCTGCCGACCACCCGGTAGGCACCCGAGGGGCCGAGCGCGATGATGGTCGACCAGCCCGCCCGTAACACCCGGGGCACACCGTCGACGAGGACCTGCATGCGATCGTCGCGCGCACCGGCCACCTGGTCGATCAGCTCGAGTTCGCGGTGGGTGTCGAGGACACCGGAGTATGGGCGGATGGAGTCGACGCTCACATCGCGCACGGATTCGGCGGCCGTGATGAGCGTGTCGGGCAGGGCGCCGGTCGGCACCTCGACCACGAGATCATCGATGGCGAATCCCGCGCCGCGCTCGACGACATCGAGCGAGAGGATGTCCGCGCCCACTCCGCCGAGGGCCAATGCGAGGGAACCGAGGCTTCCCGGTCGATCCGGAAGTTGCACGCGGAGCAGGTATGACACGTGCGTTCCTTTCCTTGACGGCCGAGGCTGTTCGAGAACGAATACCCGGTGAAGCAATACTTACACCCCCAACCGGGGGATCTCGACTCGAGTATGACGCCATCGCGCCGAGGAGGGCGAACTTTCGTGCGAGGCGGGTGCGTCCGGGGCTGCTCGCCCACCTCGTTAGGCTGTACCGGAAGTTCTGCCCACCCGAAGCCGAAAGGGGTCCCGCGGTGCCCGCAATCTCCCGCGACGAGGTCGCTCACCTCGCCCGGCTGTCCCGGCTGGCGTTGACCGACGCCGAACTCGACCAGTTCGCCGGTCAGCTGGATTCGATCCTCAGCCACGTCCGGACCATCACCGAGGTCGCCGCCGACGTCCCCGCCACCGCATCGCCGAACCCGACGACCAATGTCACCCGGCCCGACGTGGTCGTGCCCGGCCTCACCCCCGAGCAGGCGCTGGACCAGGCGCCCGCCGTGGAAGAACAGCGTTTCCTGGTCCCGCAGATCCTGGGAGAGGGCGAATGAGTGAGTTGACCACGCTGTCGGCGGCCGAGCTGGCGAGCAGGATCCACGGCGGCGAGGTGTCCTCCACCGAGGTCACCCAGGCCCACCTGGACCGCATCGGCAAGGTCGACGGCGAGCTCAACGCCTTCCTGCACGTCGCGAGCGAGCAGGCGCTGGCCGCCGCCGCCGTGGTCGACGCCGCGATCGCCTCGGGGGACCGGCCCGCCTCGGCGCTGGCGGGAGTTCCGTTGGCGCTCAAGGACGTTTTCACCACCACCGACATGCCGACCACGTGCGCGTCGAAGGTGCTCGAGGGGTGGATGTCGCCCTACGACGCCACCGTCACCGCGCGGCTGCGCGCCGCGGGGATCCCGATTCTCGGCAAGACCAACATGGACGAGTTCGCCATGGGATCGTCGACCGAGAACTCCGCGTACGGCCCCACCCGCAACCCTTGGGACACCACCCGCATCCCGGGTGGTTCCGGTGGTGGTTCGGCGGCCGCGCTCGCCTCGTTCCAGGCGCCGCTGGCCATCGGCACCGACACCGGTGGCTCGATCCGTCAGCCCGCTGCCGTCACCGCCACCGTCGGTGTGAAGCCCACCTACGGCACCGTGTCCAGGTACGGGCTCGTCGCGTGCGCGTCGTCGCTGGACCAGGGCGGTCCGTGTGGTCGCACCGTGCTCGACACCGCGCTGCTGCACGAGGTGATCGCCGGGCACGACCCACGCGACTCCACCTCGCGCGATGTGCCGGTGGCCCCGGTGGTCGAGGCCGCGCGTCAGGGCGCCACCGGCGATCTGACCGGGGTGCGGGTCGGCGTGGTGCGCGAATTGCATTCCGACAGTTACCAGCCCGGTGTGCTGTCCTCCTTCGACGCCGCCGTCGCGGTGCTGAAGGAACTCGGCGCCGAGGTGATCGAGGTGTCGTGCCCGAGCTTCGAGTACGCGCTGTCCTCGTACTACCTGGTGATGCCGTCGGAGGTGTCGTCGAACCTGGCCCGCTTCGATGCCATGCGCTACGGCCTGCGCGTCGGTGACGACGGCAGCCACAGTGCCGACCAGGTGATGTCGCTGACCCGCGAGGCCGGTTTCGGCCCGGAGGTCAAGCGCCGCATCATCATCGGCACCTACGCGCTCTCGGCCGGGTACTACGACGCCTACTACGGTCAGGCGCTCAAGGTGCGCACCATGATCGCGCGCGACTTCGACGCCGCCTACGAGAAGGTCGACGTGCTCGTCTCGCCGACCAGCCCGTTCACCCCGTGGAAGCTGGGCGAGAAGGTGGACGACCCGCTGGCGATGTACCTGTCGGACCTGTGCACCCTGCCGACCAACCTCGCCGGGCACCCCGGCATGTCGGTGCCGTCGGGGCTGTCGGCCGACGACAACCTGCCGGTGGGTCTGCAGATCATGGCACCCGCCCTGGCCGACGACCGGCTGTACCGGGTGGGCGCGGCCTACGAGGCGGCCCGTGGCCCGCTGCCCACGCCGGGCGCGGTCTGAGAGTTCGTACCGAGCGGGGCCCGTCGAGGAGGAGAATCCTTGGCGGGCCCCGCTTTCCGTCGACGAGGACAATGAGGCCGGTTCGCGACCGACGGCGGCTCCTGTGGCCCTCGCGCGCGATCCAGCGCGCGGGCGAGACTACGAGACGGCGCGAGCGGCGACTCCGGCCGTCATGGCGCCGAACCCGGCGCGCAGGTGCTTGCCGAGCGCCAGGGTGACCACGAGGCTGAGCCACCCGGCAAGCGTGAAGCGCGATTCGTAGCGGCAGCGGTCCTCGCCGAGCGGGACCACGGTGTGTGAGCGCAGGCTGTGCAGCGCGCCCAGTGGCACCGGCTTCATCGCATAGCTGAACTCGACGCCCGGCGTGTGGGTGCGGAGCCACTCGCGCTGGGCGCGCTTGTTGCCACCGAGATTCACCATCATGTCGATCGGCTCGCCGGGCACCAGCGTGCTCGAGGCCTCGTAGCAGAAGGTATTCCACTCGCCGTAGTGTGCGAAATCGGTGAGTACCTGCCAGACTTTCGCGGCGGGGGCATCGATCTCGACCGTCTCGTCGATCACCAGAGTCATGCGTGAAAGCTAGAACAAGTTCTAGAAATCGGCAATGCGCTCAGATCGCGCGGCGACGTTTGCGTAGCGCGTCGATGATCACCGCGCAGGCCGCCGTCACCGCGAACAAACCGAGCACCGTGCGCGCCAAGGGCCACAGGTTGGGCCGGTCGGCGGGGTCGGTCTCGGCGAAGACGTTCTCCACCACCGGTGCGGCGTAGTCCTGCCTGCGCGAATTCACGTCTACGGCGGTGAAGGCGATATCGGCCATCACGCCGCAGCGTGCCCGCGAGAACTCGTCGTCGCGCAGCTCACAGGCGGCATGGATGCGCCGGTTCAGAGCCGCGTCCACCGAGCGCCGGGCCCACGGGCCGAGCGGCTCGTCGACCCGTTCGGCGTAGCGCAGCATGTCGTAGCCGAGGTCGTGGGCCTTGCAGGCGGCCTCGAACTCGCCGGGCAATGTCACCGGGGAGGAGCAGCCGCCGTTCGGGTTCACCAGCATGCCGTCCTGTTCGGCGGGGTCGTACCCGAACTTGAAACCGAAATCGCGGGGGATGAGCGCGGGCACGTCCGGGTCGTCATCGGTGAGGGAGCGCACCACGGCGGTGGCGGCCGCGTTCTCGACCCCGCCGCCCGGGGTGGTACCCATCGCGCCCGGTGCCGACATGACGACCGCGGCGGCCATCGCGAGCCCGGCGGTGCACAGCGCGATGCCGCTGCGGCGGCGATGGGGAGTGGTGGTGTCGGCGGGCGACGCGGAACCTGTGGCACGGGCACGGCGAGCGGCGGGTGCCGGGCGAAGCGGGGTTTTCATGGCCTCCGACAGTAAGGAGCGGGTCGTACGGCGGGCATCCCGCTGCGGACCGGTTTCGCGAGGCGCGCGGGGGGTGTCCCGGCGCCGGGGTCACACCAGGGTAGGGGGTCGCAGTTCGTTCGTGGGTATGAGGTGGGTCGACGGCCCGTTTCCTAGGCTCGTGACCATGACCGGACAACTGCGCACCTCGGCACGCCGGATCGACGCGAACACCTGGTTCGATCTGGCGACCGTGCTGGTAGCGCTCATTTTGTACAGCGTCGCGTGGCCGACGCTGTTCGTCACCCACGAGGTGCCCGCGGCGGTGGCACCGCTGATCTCGGGGCTCGCGGTGTTCCCGCTCCTGCTCGTCCGGATCAACCCGGCCCTCGGCTGGGCCATCTCCGCGGGCGCGGCGCTGCTCATCTCGCTGGTGCTCGCGCCGACACCGGGCAACGACCTGCCGTTCCAGGTGGTGCACGTCATCGTGTTGTTCGTGCTGCTGTTCGCGGTGGCCGTGCGCGCGCCGCTGCCGGTGGTGGTCGTCGCCTGGGCGGGGCAGTCGATGTTGTTCGCCACGACCATGCCCGGTTCGGCCGACGGTCCGCTGTGGGGCTGGCCCATCGGGTTCGGTGCGCTGGCGTTGCTGGGCTACCTGCTCCAGACCGTCGTCGCCTCCCGGGCCAAACTCGAGCGACAGGCCGAGGTCACCGAGGTGGAACGCGCGCGCCGCGCCATCCTCGAGGAGAAGGCGCGCATCGCCCGTGACCTGCACGATGTGGTCGCCCACCACATGTCCATGGTGGTGGTGCAGGCCCAGACCGCGCCCTACCGGATCGCCGATCTGCACCCGGCGGCCGCGGCGGAATTCGAATCCATCGGCGTCTCCGCGCGCACCGCGCTCAACGAGATCCGCGGCATGCTCGGCGTGCTGCGCAGCGACGGGCAGTTGCCCGAACACGCGCCGCAACCGCGCGCCGCCGACGTGCCCGCGCTGTGCGAGTCGGCCGCGCGTGCCGGTCTGCCCGTCGAGTGGACCGTCGACGGTGACCTGTCGGCCGTGCCCGAGACCACCGGGCTGGTCGTGTACCGCGTCGTCCAGGAGTCGATGGCCAACTGCGCGCGGCACGCACCCGGCGCCCCCGTGCGCGTCGCGGTCGGAGTGCGGCCCGGCCTGGTGACGGTGACGGTCCACAACGACCCCGCCACCGGTGTGCCGAGCAAGAGCACGGGTGGCGGGCACGGCATCGACGGCATGCGTACCCGGGTGGTGGCGGTCGGCGGACAACTGCTCGCGGGACCCACCACGACCGGCGGATTCGAGGTCTCGGTGACGCTGCCGACCCCGTAAGGTGGTCGCGTGGCCATTACCGTCTTGATCGCCGACGACCAGGCGATGGTCCGGCAGGGTTTCGGTGCCCTGCTCGGTGCCCAACCCGACATCAGCGTCGTCGGTGACGCGCCCGACGGCAAAGTGGCGGTCGCCGAAGCCAAACGGCTGCGTCCCGACGTGGTGCTGATGGACGTGCGCATGCCCGAGATGAACGGACTCGACGCCGCCCGCGCCATCCTCGCCGCCGGTTTCGACCCGCCCGTGCGGGTGCTCATGCTCACCACCTTCGACATCGACGACTACGTGTACGAGGCGCTGAGCCTCGGCGCCAGCGGGTTCCTGCTCAAGGACGCACCCGCCGAGGAACTGGTGCGCGCGGTGCGGGTGGTCGCCGACGGCCAAGCCCTGCTCGCCCCGACGATCACGCGCCGCCTGATCGCCGACGTGACCCGTCGACGCAACACCGTGCGCACCGCACCCGCGCCCGCCCTGGCCACCCTGACCCCGCGCGAACGCGAGGTTCTCGAACTTGTCGCCAAGGGTCTGTCCAACACCGAGATCGCGAGCGAGCTGTTCGTCGCTGAGCAGACCGTGAAAACCCATGTGTCCAAGGTCTTTTCCAAGCTCGGCCTGCGCGACCGGGCCCAAGCGGTCGTCCTCGCCTATGAATCCGGTCTGGTCGTTCCCGGCTGAGCGGGTCCGCTCAGCGCGGGCACACTCCGCCGCGCAGATCGGGCAGGTGGCGTGCGAGCAGCAGCGCCATCCGGTCGAGCAGGGCGGTGGTGTCCTCGAAGGTGCCCGAATCCGCCTGTGCGGCAAGGGCGACCGCCAGTTGGCCGCTGCCGACCGGGATCAACCCGAACTGGCGGACCGTGTACACGCCGGTGTCGTCGTCGGGACCCCAACCACCCTTGAACTCCGCGTGGTCGAGCAGGCCGAGACCCCAGCCGTGCTCGGGGGTGATCTCGCCCATCAGTCGCATGACCACCTCGGTGTCGGGCAGGCACGGCAGTTTGGCGGCGAAGCGCACCTGGTTGGCCAGCGACCACTCGGTGACACCGAAGGCGGTGTAGTCGAGTTCGGTGCGCATGCCCGGCTTGTCGGCGCTCACGTCACCGGCCTCGTCGAGCACCTGCTGCACCGCCTCGGCCGCCTCGGTGCCGTCGCCGAGGGACTGCCACAGGCCGTAGGCGGCGTCGTTGTCCGACACCGTGATCGCGGCCTGCACCATCTCGAAGATGGACTGGTCGTGGTCGTGGCGCAGGGCGGCCACGGCCAGCGGAACCTTGATGGTGGACCAGGCGATGCCGGTGGTCCAGTCGCCGTAGATCGTCATCCGGCCGCCGCCGACCGGCATCAACGCCATGCCGACCTGGCCCGGCAGAGTCGCCTGCAACTGGGTGAACTCGGCGGCCAGCGAATCGGGCAGGATCACCGACTGGCCGGGGCGCCAGGCGTCGCCCTCGTCGCGCTGGACCGTGGGTGCCGGTTCGGCGGTCGGGGTGCCGGGTACGGCGCAGGAGCCGGACAGCGCCGCCGTCACCAGCAGCACACCCGATACGAGACCGCGACAGGCAGCCTTCACAGTAGAGCCAGCCACCTGAAAACCCTCCCCACCACCGGTTGCGCATGGGCGCGGTGCTCCGGCGGTGCAAACTACTCGTCTAGCGCGCCCGGACGATCTCGGGCGTATGCCAGTAAGTTTCGCATATGCCGGGACGGTCGCGCTGTCCGGCGACGGGCACGGAAAGGGGGTCGTGGTGCACGAGATCGGTGAGGTGTTCGCCGGGTTCACCATCGAACGGATGCTCGGGCAGGGCGGCATGGGCACGGTGTATCTTGCGCGCCATCCGCGCCTGGACCGGTTGACCGCGTTGAAGCTGCTCAATCGGGACCTGTTCGCGGACGCGCGGATTCGGGCCAGGTTCGAGCGGGAGGCCGATCTGGCCGCCGCGCTCGACCACCCCGGGATCGTCACGGTGTTCGATCGGGGGGCCGAGGACGAGCAGCTGTGGATCAGCATGCAGTACGTCGACGGGATCGACGCGGCCACCGTCGATCCACGCACGCTGCCACCGCAGCGGGCGGTGCAGATCATCGACGGTGTCGCCGACGCGCTCGACTACGCCCACGGGCACGGCGTGCTGCACCGGGATGTGAAACCGGCCAACATCCTGCTCGCGCGATCCGGCGGCGGGCAGGGGGAGCGAGTGTTCCTCACCGACTTCGGGATCGCCCGGCTGCGCGCCGACTCGACGCACCTCACTCAGCAGGGCATGTTCACCGCCACCCTTGCCTACGCCTCGCCCGAGCAGATGACCGGCGCCGAGCTCGACCACCGTTCCGACCAGTACTCGCTGGCGTGCACGCTGTACTGGCTGTTCACCGGTGTGGCGCCCTTCGACTCGCCCGATCCCAACGAGATCATCCGCGGCACCCTGTACGCACCCCCGCCCCCACTCGCCCTGCGCCGCACCGGTCTGCCACCCGCCATGGACGCGGTCCTCGCCGCCGCCATGGCCAAGCACCCCTCGGCCCGCTACGAGTCCTGCACGGCGTTCGCCAAGGCGGCCCGCCGAGCCCTCACCTCGTCCGAACCGCCGATCCTGCCCGCGTCCTACGCCGCGCCGGGGCAGCCCCCTGTGTTGCCCACCCCCGGTTATGCCCCACCGGTACCTGGTGCTCCGCAACTCAATTGGCCGCCAGCGGCACCGATCAGACCGCCGGTCGGTCAGCCCTACGCCGCCCACCCGCCTGCCGCCCAGCAGCCCGCGCCTCAGCAGCCAGCGGCTCAGCCCCCTTCGGCTCAACCGCTGGGACCGCCACCGGCGCCTCAGCAGCTGCCTGGTCAACCTCTCGGGCAGCAGCCTGTGGCCCAGCAGTCGCCGAAGGTGGTACAGCAACCTCCGGGGCAGTCGTCAGCGCAGCCGGGGGCCCAGGAGTCCCGGGCGCAGGGGGCTCAGGCACAGCGGGCTGGGGCTCAGCCGCTCGCGGAGCCACCGCAGTCCCAGCGGAAGGCCGTCACTTCGCCGACTGATTTCGGCGGTGGTACGAAAGCTGTATCCGGAGAAGGGCTTCTGGTAGGGCTCGAGACGGGAGAGGTGTCGAGTACTGCTGCGACCGATGTTCTCGGCGTGCCGGACACCGGTCGCCTGGATCTCGAAAACGCTTCGGCACGAACACAAGTCACCGCTGTTCCCCCCGCGGTGGCCAGCGGGCAGGCCGGGGCAGCAGGCGGTGCGGGTGCGGCAGACGTGATGCCCGACGGCGCAGTGTCGTCGGTCCCTCGTGCTGCCAGGGGAGGTGCTGCGAGTGCTGCTACGGGAGGGGGGAAGTCGTCGGCTCTTGGTGCTGGTGGTGCTGGTGGTGCTGGTGGTGCTGGTGGTGCTGGTGGTGCTGGTGGTGCTGCGGATGTGGAGGCCAGTGGTGTGCGCCCGTCGCTTGCCGATGCTGCCTATGCTGCCGGTGCGGCTGCGGGGGAGGGCGAGTCGTCGGTCGTACGTGGCGGTGGTGCGGAGCTGACGGCCGACGGTGTCGGATCGCCAGCCCCTGACGCTGCCAGCGCAGGTGCTGTCAGTGCTGCTGCGGGAGAGGGGAAGTCGTCGGGTCTTCGTACTGGTGGCGCGGCGGATACGGAGGCCAGTAGCGTGGGCTCATCGATCCACGGTGCTGCCAGCGGCGGGGGTACTGATGCTGTTCGGGGTGAGGCCGCCTCGTCGGCCGTTCGTGCTGGTGGTGCCGCGGATGTGGAGGCCAGTGGGGTGGGTTCGTCGATCCACGGTGCCAGTGGCGGGGGTGCTGGTGCTGTTCGGGGTGAGGGCGCCTCGTCGGCCGTTCGTGCTGGTGGTGCGGTGGAGGTGGAGGCCGGTGGGGCGGGCTCGTCGTATGTTGGTGGCGGCGAGGGTGCCAGTAGTGCTGCGGGGGAGGGGGAGTCGGCTCTTCGTGCCGGTGGTGTGGATGCGGTTGGGGTGAGCGGGGCACCGAATTCGCCCGGAAGGGAATCCGCGGGTGCCTACGCGGCGGAGGCTGGGCCTGAGCGTGCGTACGTGGGCCCTCGGCGTGAGGTGTCGGCAGAGGGCGGGGACGCGGGGGGAGCGGGGACAGTGCACCCCGGTCTTTCCGGGGGGACAGCCGCCTCGGGTATTGCGGGAGGTCACTCCGGCGGCACGGGAGCAGCGGGAGGTCACCCCGGTGACACTGGAGCAGCGGGCGATGTGGCCGATCGAGGTGTCGCACTGACATCGAACAATGCGGCGGGTCAGGGTGATTCGCAGACGGGCCGTCTCGTGGCGGGTGGCGAGGGGGACGACAAGCCGTTCGCACTCGATGACGTGGGGCGCTCGCCGAACGCCGAGCAGCACCCGGCGTCCCCTGCCGCCGTGGTGGACGGTCGCGAAGCCTCGGTGCGTGCAGCCGCGCCCGTTGCGGCTCCGGTCGGGGCGCCGGGGTCGCCCGCGCAGGGACCGGTGGGCAACCGGGGCGTCGGCCCTGGGCGGTCTCCGCAGGGGCGGCATCCGTGGCCGGTGCCGCACCGTCCGCCGTGGTCGGTGCCCCGGCGGGTGTCGGGGTTGCAGCGGTTGGGGTGGGTGGTGCTCGCCGCGTTGGTCGTGGTGCTGCTGACGGTGGTCGGGGCGCTGTTGGTGGTCTTGCTGCCCGATGGTGACGACGACGGGGCCATCGGCGGGGTGGAAGCCGGTCCGTCGAGCGCGGTGGCGGAGGCGACCGATCCGTTCCTGGCGAGCCGACGGGTGTTCCCCACCCTGGTTCCGGCGGGCGGGGGTGCCGAAGGCGAGGGATATCGCGGGGCGCGGTGTACCGGTGTGCGTCAGGTCAGCGAGTTGGCGTGGAAAGAACCCGGGCTGCAATGGAATCCGATCAGCACGGGATGGCAGTGCGACCGGGTGGACAACAGTCTCGGCGCGGTGAGTTACCTCGTGCTCGAGTACGCCGACCGCGCGCAGGCCCGATCCGCGCTCGACGCCTTCCCCGCCGCGGTCCGTTTCGAGGCGGACAAGGACGGTGTGCCGGTGACGGTCCGGCGCTGGGTGGTTCCCGATCCGGCGACCAGCCGGGTGCAGACCGCCCACCAGGTGATCGGTTTCCCCGGCGACGCGGACCGCGCGAACTATCTCGTCGTGGTGAGCCGACGCGGCAGCAGCGGCACCGGCGGCGCACCGCGGCCCTCCGCCCAGGACGAGGTGATCGCCTGGTGGGCGGAGGTTCCGCTGTGACCTCAGTCGACGGCCAGCGCCGCGACGATCGGCATGCGCGAGGCACGCACGGCGGGCGGGATGGAACCGAGTAGCGCCAGCCCCAACGCGACGACGCCGTAGACGACGAGCAGCGGGCTTGGCGCGTAGACGATGTCGATGGTCATGGCATGGCCGATCGCCACGGTGCCGAGGTACTGCACCGCCGCCCCGGTCACCAGGCCGATCGCCGCACCGACGATCCCGATTCCGGCCGCCTCCGCGAGGACCGAGCGGAGCAGGAACTTGCGGTTGGTGCCCATGGCGCGCAACACCCCGAGCTCGCGGCGTCGCTCGAGCACCGACAGCATCAGCGTGTTCAGCAACGCCACCGTGGCCACCAGTACCACGATCCACAGGATCATGGTGCTCATCGCCGCACCCTGTTCCACACTGGACGAGACCGCCGCGACCTGGGCGGCACCGGTGTCGACATGGATCTGCTCGGGCACCACCGCTCGAACCGCCGCCCGCACCGCCGCCGGGTCCGCACCCGGTTCGAAGCGCACCGCCAGCACCGTCTCGCCGGGCCGCTGATACCACTCCCGCATCTGATCCAGACTCATCATCACCACACCCGAGACGGCCGTGAAGTACGGAATCACCTGCAGCACAGTGGCTGTGTGTTCCCCCGACGGAGTGGGCATGGTGATCCGATCGCCGACCTCGAGGTCGAGCGAACGGGCCACGTCACGGGTGACCACCACGCCTTCCCCTCGGGCCATCCGGTCGATCACTGCCGGGTCGACAGCGCCGAGCCTGCTGTCCTCGACCCTGGGCGGGTAGCCCTGCAACATCACCCGCCCACTGCCGATGGTCGCGAACGCCATCTGCCCCGGGCTCACGTACTCGACCCCCGGCACGGCGCTGACCTTGTCCGACAGGTCCGAGGGGAGGACGGGTCCGGTGGGGAACTCCTCGACCGGACTCGGACTCACGTACAGGTCGGCCTCACCGAGACTCTGGAACGAGGCGGTCGCCGAATCGACCATGTTGCGTGACGCGCCACCCAGCGCGACCACCGCCGCCACGCCGATCGTCACCGTCATCGCCGTGGCCCAGACGCGGCGCGGCGCGCGTTCCAACGTGGTCGCCCCGAGCGCGCCGGGCGCCCCGAACCAGCGGGCGATCGACCCGGCCGCGCGTACGATCGGCCCGGTCGCGGCGAAGCACAACACCACCGTCGCGGTGAACGACACGGTGATGGCCGCCAGCGAGAGTCGGCCGAGATCGATGTAGGCCAGCGCGATGGCCGCACCGACGAGGGCGAGACCGCCGATCAGCGAGACCAACCGCAGCCCGCGCCCCGCGGCGGCGACATCGCCAGCCTCGACGGGGGCGAGCGCCTCGACCGGTGCGACCCGGTACACCTGCCGCGCCGCGATGGCCGCCGCCAGCACAGTGGCCACCACGCAGGCGGTGATCGCGACGGGCACCGCGTAATTCGGGACCATGAACTCGGTCCGCGCCTCCACCGATTGCACCATCGCGGCGGGAAGTTGCCCGATCGAGAACCGCCCCATCACCGCGCCGATCGCGGACCCGATCGCGCCACCGATGAGCCCGAGCAGCGCCGCCTCCACCAGCAGGTCGCGCACCATCGGCCCACGCTGACCACCGATCGCGCGCAGCAGCGACAGCATCGGCCTGCGTTGTGCCACAGCCATACTCATCGCGTTGTAGATCAGGAACGCCGCCACGATCAGCGCCGCCGCCGAGGACATCAACGTCGAGTACCGCATGATCTGGATGGCACCACCGGCCTGCGCGGTCCGCAGGCTGGGTTCGGCGACCACCGCCCGCCCGTCGACCGCCGCGGTGAGCGCCGCGCGCAGGTCGTCGACATCGGTACCCGGCCTGGCCATGATCTGCACCGAGTCGAGCCTGCCGACCCGATCGGTGAGGAATTGGGCCAGTGGCAGTGGCGCGGCGACGATGTGGCCCCCGTTGAGGCGGTCGGTGGCCGCTTCGTCCAGCACGGCCGCGACCGTCGCCGTGCCGCCACCGATCGGGATCGAGTCACCTTCGCGGTAGCCCGTCGCGGCGCCGACCAACACCCCACGCGGCGTGCTGACCAGCTTGGCCGTGTACTGCGACATGGGTCCGGTCAGATCGCTGCCGAGCGCACCGATGGTTTGATCGGCACCGATCAGCAGGGTCCGGTCGGGTCCCGCGCCGAGCGTGCCGCGCAGCATCGGCGCCGCGGTCGCCACCCCTGGTGTGGCCGAAATGACCGGCAGCAGAGACTGTTCGAAGCCCGCGTCGGTGATGCCGGTGATCTCGAGCACCGCGTCGCCCGCGAGCCCCTTGGTGAGCCGATCGACCGACCCCGTCACCGAACCGGAGATGCTCAGCACCGCGACCAGCAGCGCCGCCGACACCGCCATCACGGCGGTCGACATGACGGTGCGACCGGGGTGCCGGACGAGGTCACCGAGGTTGAACAGCCGCAACCGATCCAGCACCGCGATCATGCGCGCACCCGCGTCGGCACCTGGTCGTCGGCACCGATCTGCCCGTCGCGCAACGTGATCACGCGATCGCAGTACGCCACCGCGCCCATGTCGTGGGTCACCATCACGACCGAATTGCCCTGTGCGGTGATGTCGCCGAGCAGGCCGAGGATCGACTCACCGGTCTTGGAATCCAGATTGCCGGTCGGTTCGTCGGCCAGGATCAGCGGCGGGTCCATGATGAGGGCGCGCGCCACCGCCACCCGCTGCATCTGGCCGCCGGAGAGCTCGGCGGGCCGGTGCTTGGCCCGGTCACCGAGACCGACGAGGTCGAGCAGTTCCAGTGCTCGCGGCTTGGCCTTGCGTAATCCGGTGCCGTCGAGCAGTTTCGGCACCGCGACGTTCTCCCAGGCCGACAGCGTCGGCAGCAGATTGAAGAACTGGAAGACGAAACCGACCTGCTCGAGCCGAAACGCGGCCTGCCGGTCTTCGTCCAGATCGCCGATCTCGGTGCCGCGGAAGCGAATCGAACCCTCGTCGGGACGGTCGAGCGCCCCGAGCAGATGCAGGAGGGTGGACTTACCCGAACCCGACGGCCCGATGATCGAGGTGAACTGCCCGGTCTCGATGCGCATGCTCACGTCGTCGAGCGCGCGTACCTGCTGGTCACCCACGCGGTACCGCTTGACGACGCCGGTCAATTCCAGCATCGGTGGTTGCGGTGTGGCGTTGTCGGTCATGTGTGTTGTCCCCCAAGAGTATTCGGGTGGCTGGTCTCAGTGCGCCAGGGCGCGGTCGCGGGTAGTCTGCCCGATCGCGGTGTGCGCGTCGAGAAGGGCACGCAGTGCGGGTTGCTCGGCCGCGAGTACCAGGTAGGCCTCGACCGGGGTGGTGCCGTCGATCTCGCCCAGCTCCACTTTGACGCGCAGATGGTTGTCCCAGCGGTTCGCCAGCGCCTGGAGCAGGCCCTCGACGCCACCGAAGAGGCGATCCAGTCCCGGCAGATCGGCGAAGAGGTGCGGATCGTTCGGGTCGATCTGCGCCCTGGCGAGAACGGTGTGCACGATGTCGGTGCGTTGATGCAGCTCGGTCCAGGTCATGAACTTCACCTTCCGTGAGCGGGTGTGGCCAACGCTACGGAGCGCGACGCGGGGATTCGTCGTGCCGGGGACGCGACTTCTTCTCCTACCCAGGTAGGACGTGCGGACCGCTCGCGGGACGATGTCGCGCGCCGCCACGGCGGCTAGCCTGACAGGATGGAGGTGATCGACACCGCCGCGGCACGGCGGCCGAGGCTGACGGCCCGGCTGCGCGCGGTGGCGCACCGGTTCACCGAATCCGTGCGAACGCGGCTCGCGTCGTTGCCCTACGACTACCCGCCCGCCCTCATCGTGACGGCGGACGTGGCGCTGTTCGTGGCTACCGCCGCCGCGTTCGTTCAGCGTCACGAGTACTTCCCGACTGTGCTGCCGCTGCTCGCCCTGTTCGCGGCCTTCCTGCCGATTCCGCTGTACGCGCTGTTCGATCTGGACCCCTATCCGGTGCTGCTCAAGTCCAGCGGACTGCTGGCCTGCGCGCTGTTCCTGTTGCAACCCGTCCCCAACGACTTCGCCCCGTTCGTGCTGGTCGTGGTCGCGGGCAAGGTGGCCGCGGTGACCACCCGAGGTATGACGCTCGGCTTCACCCTGCTCGCGATCGCGGAACTGATCGCCTTCGATCTGGCCGGACACCTGGAGTGGGGTGGGGAACGGCTCGAGGGCCTGCCGATGTACGTGCTCGGCATCGTGCTCGGCACCTTCGTCGGGATGATGCTGCAGTACCAGCGGCGGTTTCTGTACCAGGAACGGGAGAACCAGGCCATCCGCGCCGGACAGGCCGCCGACGAGGAACGGCGCCGGATCGCGCGCGAAGTCCACGACGTGATCGCGCATTCGCTCTCGATCACCCTGCTGCACCTCACCGCGGCCCGGCGCGCGCTGCAGACCGACGAGGACGTCACCGAGGCGGTGGAGGCCCTCGTCGACGCGGAACGGCTCGGTCGCCAGGCCATGGCCGACATCCGCCGCACCGTCGGCATGCTCGATGCCGACCCCTCCCGGCCGAAGCCGGAACCCGGTGCCGCCGATCTCGATGAACTCGTCGGCGATTTCCGGCGCGCGGGCCTCACCGTCGACTTCCGGCGCACGGGCGAGTTGTCGGTGGTCACCGGCGCCGTCGGACACGCGCTGTACCGCATCGGGCAGGAATCGCTGGCCAACGTGGCCAAGCACGCTCCCGGTGCCGAGGCGACCGTCCGCCTGGACGTTACGGCGGAACTGGCCGCCCTCGAGGTGCGCAACGCCCTGCCCGTCGGCCCACCACCGCACCTCGGCGCCGGGATGGGCCTGCGCGGCATGCGCAAGCGCACCGAACTGCTCGGCGGAACCATCCGGGCCGGGCTCGACGACGACAACTGGACCGTGCACGCCCAGTTTCCGCTGAAATCAGGTGCCTGCGGACCGCTCACCGCCATGCTGCCCGGGTTGCTCCGGCCGAGAAACCAGGAGGACCAGTGACGGCCGCCGCGCCGATCGAGAATCCCGTCTCCGTCCTCGTCGTCGACGACCAGGAACTGGTGCGCGGTGGACTGCGCCGCATCCTGCGCCGCCGCGACGGGTTCGTCGTCAGCGAATGCGGCGACGGCGACGAGGTCGCCGCCGCCGTCGCCGCCGATCGGCCCGACGTGGTGCTGATGGATCTGCGGATGAAGCGGGTCGGCGGCATCGATGCGACCCGTTTGCTGCGCGCGCGATCCGACGCGCCGCCGGTCCTCGTCCTCACTACCTTCGACGACGACCAGCTGCTCTCCGGTGCCCTGCGCGCGGGCGCGGCGGGCTTCCTGCTCAAGGACTCACCCGCCGAAGACCTCATCCGGGCGGTCCGTACCGTCGCGGCAGGCGGCGCGTGGCTCGACCCGTCGGTCACCGGCCGGGTGCTCACCGCCTACCGAACCGTGAAACCCGTCGGCACCCGCGCCGATCGCCGCCTCGGCGACCTCACCGCCCGCGAGTACGAGGTGCTCGAACTGATCGGACGCGGCCGGGTCAACAGCGAGATCGCCACCGAACTCGGCATCTCCGAAGTCACTGTGAAAAGCCATGTCGGACACATATTCGGCAAACTCGACCTGCGCGATCGCGCCGCCGCCATCGTGTTCGCGTTTGACCACGGCGTAGTGACACCGGGAGAATCGGCGTTCTGAGACGCGGGTCCCACGGCCCGCAAGACGTGGGAGGCGGACGCCGGTGCAGGCACCTGGGTCACGGACGGGGAGCAGATTCGGCCCGTACGAGTTGCGGTCGATGCTGGGCAAAGGCGGCATGGGCGAGGTCTACGAGGCCTACGACACCGGCAAGGACCGCGTGGTCGCCCTGAAGTTGCTGGCCGCCGAACTCGCCCAGGACCCCGCCTACCAGGTCCGTTTCCGGCGTGAATCCCAGGCCGCGGCGAAACTGGCCGAACCGCACGTCATCCCGATCCACGACTGGGGTGTCATCGACGGGGTGCTGTTCATCGACATGCGGCTGGTGCCCGGCACCGATCTGCGGACCGTGCTGCGCGCCGGGGGGCCGCTGCACCCGGAACGCGCCGTCGCCGTCGTCGAGCAGATCGCCGCCGCACTCGACGCCGCGCACGCGGGCGGACTCGTGCACCGCGACGTGAAGCCCGCCAATATCCTCGTCACCCCGGCCGACTTCGCCTACCTCGCCGACTTCGGCATCGCCCACACCGAGGGCGACAGCGCGCTCACCCAGGCCGGGATGGCCATGGGTTCCTACATCTACATGGCGCCCGAACGGTTCGACGCCGCCGCCGTCTCGCACCGCGCCGACATCTACTCACTGGCCTGCGTGCTGCACGAATGCCTCACCGGCGCATCCCCTTTCCCGGCGGCGAGCATGAGCGTGCTCATCCGCTCCCACCTGACCGAGGAACCGCCGCGACCGAGCACGACGATCGCCGGGTTGCCCACGGCGTTCGACGAGGTCATCGCCGTCGGCATGGCCAAGGACCCGGCCGAGCGCTACCCGAGTGCCGGTGCGTTGGCACTGGCCGCCAGGCAGGCGCTGGCGAGCGCACCTGGCGCCGCTCCGGTCGTCGGCCGAGGACCGGTGGATGCGCCCGGTCACGGCGTGCCCGCCGCGGCGGGCTTCGGCAATGCCGCGGGGGGAATCATCGGTGGCGCCGCCTCGGCTGGTGTGGTCGGCGCACGACCGGGCCCTGGCCGCGGTCCGAGCGGACGCGAGAACGAGGCCGAGGAACCGTCCAAGCCCACTCCAACCGGCGAGTTCCGGGTGATCGGTGCGGTGACCGCCACCGGCGGCATCGAGACCTCGCGCAGCCAGACCTCCGCGACCGGCGCCCAGCCGACACTCATCATCCGCCCGCCCGAGGCGCGCGCCGAAACCGCGGGCTTCCACCGGGTGCCTGTCGAAGGCAGCGGCGAGGTGTCGATTCCCGCCGTCATCCAACCCACCGGCCCCACCGAGATCCACCCCGCCGAC
This sequence comes from Nocardia caishijiensis NBRC 108228, assembly GCF_001612825.1. Taxonomy (GTDB): domain Bacteria; phylum Actinomycetota; class Actinomycetes; order Mycobacteriales; family Mycobacteriaceae; genus Nocardia; species Nocardia caishijiensis. The sequence goes on from NZ_BDBE01000050.1 coordinate 67,618, forward strand.
ACCTATTTCGCCCCGCTGCCCGCCGACGACGCGACCCCCGATCCGGTCGCGCCCGCGCCGCCCCCGGCCTACACTCCGGACCAGGGCCTCCCACGCACGCGCCCGTTCCCCGACGCCCACCTCTACGGCGACAACCAGCCGGGCGAAACCTCCTCGCCCGTACCGCAACCCGGTCCCGGAATGGGCTCGCATCCCAGTCGACCGGGCGAGACGTCGTCGCCTGTTCCGCAGCCTGGTGCCGCGATAGGTTCGCGTCCCGGTGGTCCCGCGTACGGCGGTCGGCCCGGCGAGACCTCCTCGCCTGTCCCGCGACCCGGTGCCGCGACGGGTTCGCATCCTGGCGGGCCCGCGTTCGATGCGAGACGTCCCGGCGAAACGTCCTCGCCTGTCCCGCGATTCGGCACCGGCAACGGCAGCTCCGAGCGTGGCCCGCTGGTTCCGCCGCGCAGTGCGCCGACTCAGCGCTACTCGGGTGAGTTCCCGATGCCGGGTGGTCAGCCGCCCGCCGATCCCACCGTGCGCCGGAACCCGGATGACCGCCCGGCTCCGCCCGCACGATTGGTTTCCCCGCCGGTCCCGGGCGGTACCGGCCCGAACCCGCTCCCGGGCAGCGACCTTCCCCGACGCGATCCCGGTTTCGGCCCTCCCCCAGGGGCTTTCGGTGCCGACGACGGCCAGGAGTCTCGGACGGGACAGCCTTTCGGGCCCGGTGAGGCCGGAGGCGACAACAGTCCCGCAGCTGCTACCCGGAAGTTCGACGCGGATCGATTCGGCCCTGCCACCGGGCAATTCGACGACGACCCGCGATTCCCGGCCGGACCCCGCACCCCGCCGCAGCCGGGGGCGAGCAACCCCTTCGGTCCGTATGCGGCGGAGGCGAGTTCGGCGCACGGTGCCGACCAGTTCTCGGCCGACGACTCGGCTTCCGGTTCGTCGCGTCCGGATGCCTTCGGTCCGCCGACCGAGCAGTACGACCAACGATCCGCCGCCGCTTTCGCCGACGATCAGCGCGACGATCGATCCGCCGACCGCCGAAACCCGGTCGGCGGCAACCCGTATGCCCCGCCCACCGAAGTGTTCGGCCCGGAGCAGCGACGTTCGGCGCCCACCGAGCACTACGCGCGCAACGATCAGTTCAGCCCGCCCACCGAACAATTCGATCCGGCCGACATCGGTGATCAGCGGTCCGCGCCGACCCGCCACTACCCGGACCCCCAGCGCTCCGCACCCACCGAGCACCACTCCGGCGGCCCGGATCCGCAGCGTGCGCGACCGACCGAGCACTACGGCTTCGACGACCCGGATCCGCAGCGTGCGCGACCGACCGAGCACTATGGCTTCGACGACCCGGACCCGCAGCGTTCCCAGCCGACTCACCACTACCGTGGTGGCGCGGCGCCCTTCGGTGCCCACAACGCTGTCGACCAGCCGTACCCCGAGCAGGCCGCCTACTCCCAGTACGACGACCAGCACGCCTACGGCGACCACGCCTACCGCGACGACGAGGGCCCCTACGGTCCCGAACCGGCCTACGCCCCGGAACCGGCCTGGTCCCACCAGGACTCGAACCGCCGATCCATGTTGCTGCCGATCCTCGTGGGCGTGCTCGCCGTGATCGTCGTCGCCATCGGCGGCGCGATCGGCTGGCGGCTGATGTCGGCCACCGACTCCAGCGACACCGCCGGTGCGCCCTCGACGTCGCTGGTGCCCGCCGGGGCGACCGGTACCACCGCGCCACGGGCGACCACCGCCGCACCGACCACCTCGGCCGGTCCGGTCACCCTGCCCGCAGGCGCCGAGCCGTGTGAATCCGGTTCGGGCAGCGGCAATTTCAGTAAGGCGGCAATCGGCAACAGCGTGACCAGCTGCCCGTTCGCGCAGGCCGTGCGGCAGGCTTACGCGGGAGGTGGCAGCGCGAGTGGACCGCGCGAGGTGGTGGCGACGAGTCCGGTGACCGGGCGCACCTACACGATGACGTGCACGCCCGCGGGCAAACTCGTCACCTGCACCGGCGGCGACAACGCGGTCGTCTACGTCTACTGACGCACCGCACCATCGTTACCTGCACACGCAGGTATGCGAATCGTTGCATACTGTCGGTATGGCTGATGACGACCAGTGGTACTACTGCCTCAAGCATCACAAGGCCGAGCAGGGCAAGTCCTGCTGGTACGGCGACCGGATGGGTCCGTACCCGGACCAGGCGACGGCCGAGCGGGCGCTCGAGATCGCGCGTGCGCGCAACAAGGCCGCCGACGACGAAGACGACTAGACCAGGCCGGTTCACCACCCGTTCCGGCGACGACGAGCGCACTCGTCACCGACTGATCGGCACCTGATGAGCAGAGTCACCGCACGACGCAAGACCGTCCGGCTGTCACCGGCGGGACGGGTCGAGCGCCCCGACACCCTCGTGGTCGAGGAGCCGCTCGAGATCAGGGTCGACGGCCAGTCGCTGTCGGTCACGATGCGGACGCCGGGCAACGACATCGACCTGGTGCACGGCTTCCTGCTCGGCGAGAACATCATCGGCGCCGCCGACGACATCGTCAGCGCCCGCTACTGCGCGGGCACCGACAGTGAGGGGCGCAACACCTACAACGTGCTCGACGTGCGCCTGCGCGCCCCCGTCCCGCTGCATCCGCGCAATCTCGTCACGACCGGCGGCTGCGGTCTGTGCGGCAAGAGCGCCCTCGACGACGTGCGCACCCACACCCGCTTCCCACTGACACCCGGTGTGCCCACCGTCGCCACCGAGGCGCTCACGCGCATGCCCGCGCGCCTACGCGAGGGGCAGAAGCTGTTCGACGCCACCGGTGGCCTGCACGCGGCGGGCCTGTTCACCGCCGACGGTGCCCTGCTAGCCCTGCGCGAGGACATCGGCAGGCACAACGCCGTCGACAAGGTGGTCGGCTGGGCGGTGCGCGAGAACCGGATCCCCGCGCACGACCTGGTGCTGGTGGTGAGCAGCAGGGCCTCGTTCGAGCTGGTTCAGAAGGCTGTGATGGCGGGCATCCCGGTGCTGGCCGCGGTGTCGGCCCCCAGCGCGCTCGCCGTCGACCTGGCCACGGAGTCCGCGGCGACCTTGCTCGGCTTCGTCCGTGGCGAATCGATGAACGTCTACTCCGGTGAAAACCGTGTGACCTGACGGTTTACCGACGAAGTGGGCGTTGAGCCATACTGCCCAGTACGGTGTCGGGCACGGCTACCCAGCACCGAAAGCCCGGGGGAGTTCACAAACGAAGATGCTTCACATTATGACGAACAACCGACGCCGTCCGGTTCGGGCGGCGCTGTCCGCACTGCTGGGCGTTGCCGTTCTGGTCACCGCGGGGTGTGGTTCCGACAGCAGTCCCGCCGCACCACAGGTCACCACCCGCGGCCCGGCCACCTTGCCGGGCGGTCCGGTGACAGCCGAGGTCTCGGTCGCGGTACCAGGCAGCCTCGCCGCCGACTTCGCCGACCTGCAACGCGGTCTGCGTGGCAGCGTGGGGATGGCGATCATGCCGGTGGCCGGGACGAAGATGGTCACCTTCGGTGACTGGACGACCGGTCCGGCCTGGTCGACGATCAAAGTGCCGCTCGCCATCGCTGTCTCGCGCCGCAGCAGCGCCTACAACTCGTCGGTGAACGCCGCGATCACCGCCTCCGACAACGCCGCCGCCGACGCACTGTGGTCGACCTTCGGCGACAACGCCGACGCCGCCGCGGCCGTGGAGGGAGTCCTGCGCGAGGGCGGCGACGCCACGACGACCGTGCCGACCGTGCGAACCCGCTCGGACGCCTCCATCTACGGACAGGCCGAGTGGGCGCTGGCCGACCAGGTGCGATTCGCCGCCCAACTGCCGTGCCTGCCGCAGAGCGAGCGGGTGGTCGGGTTGATGCAGCAGATCGTCGTCAGTCACCGCTGGGGGCTCGGGGCGTTCACCAGTGCCGAGTTCAAGGGTGGGTGGGGGCCCGACACCGCCGGGAAATACCTGGTCCGCCAGTTCGGGATGATCGATTCGCCCTCGGGCCGGATCGCGGTGGCCTTTGCCGCCAAACCGGATTCGGGCGCCTTCGCCGACGGTATGACCATGCTCGACAAGATGGCGACCCTGCTTTCGGGACACCTCGACGAGCTCGCCGGAGGTCACTGCCCCTGATCCGTTCCGGTGCGGCAAGATGAACGCCATGCGCATCGGAGTCTTGACCGGAGGCGGAGACTGTCCAGGGCTGAACGCGGTGATCCGGGCGGTGGTCCGGACCGCGAACGGCCGCTACGGCGACGCGATCGTCGGGTTCCAGGACGGTTGGCGCGGCCTACTCGAGGACCGCAGGATCCGCATCCACAACGACGACCGCACCGACCGGCTGCTCACCAAGGGCGGCACCATGCTCGGTACCGCCCGCACCAATCCCGACGTGCTGCGCGCCGGGTTGCCCCGCATCAAGCAGACCCTCGACGACAACGGCATCGAGGCCCTGATCCCGATCGGCGGCGAAGGCACCCTCACCGCGGCCAGCTGGCTGGCCGAGGAGGGTGTACCGGTCGTCGGCGTGCCCAAGACCATCGACAACGACATCGACTGCACCGACGTCACCTTCGGTCACGACACGGCGCTGTCGATCGCCACCGAGGCGATCGACCGCCTGCACACCACGGCCGAATCGCATCAGCGGGTGATGCTCGTCGAGGTGATGGGGCGGCACGCGGGCTGGATCGCGTTGAACTCCGGCATCGCCGCGGGCGCGCACCTGACCCTGGTGCCCGAGGAGCCCTTCGACGTGGCGCAGGTGTGCGCGATGATCAAATCCCGCTTCCAGCGCGGGGAGAAGAGTTTCATCTGTGTCGTCGCCGAAGGTGCCCACCCCGCACCGGATTCGGGATTCACGCTGCGCGAAGGCGGGATCGACGAATTCGGGCACGAACGGTTCACCGGCGTGGCCCAGCAGTTGGGGTCCGAGATCGAGCGCCGCATCGGCAAAGAGGTCCGCACGACGGTGCTCGGCCACGTCCAGCGCGGCGGCAGTCCGACACCCTACGACCGGATCCTGGCGACCCGGTTCGGTGTGCACGCGGCCGAGGCGGTACACGCCGGACATTTCGGGATGATGGTCGCCCTGCACGGGACAACCATCGGTCTCGTCCCGCTGTCGGAGGCGACCAAGCAGCTCAAACGGGTTCCGGCCGAACGGCTCAGCGAGGCGCAGGCCTTCTTCGGCTGAGCCGGGCCCGGCGAGGCGTTGCGTCGGCTTGTCGGTGGGCGTCGGTACCGTGGTGCCATGCGCACCGGTCGAGTCGTCGTTTCGGTTCTTGCGGTCCTCGCCTTCCTGCTCGGGGGATGTTCCGCGTCCACCGAGGATTCGGGCGAGTCCACCGTGCGGGGCAGCTGGAACGGTGCCATCGAGATTCCCGGTCAACCGATCCCGATCGGGGTGAGCTTCGCCGACAACGGCTCGGCCACCCTCGACATTCCCATCCAGGGAGTACGCGAGGCGCCGCTGAAAGACGTTGTGACCGAGCCGGATCGGATCGAGTTCGCGCTGCCGGACGCACCGGGTGATCCCCGGTTCCACGGCAAGCTCGACGGGGACCGGATCACCGGCGAATGGTCGCAGTCGGGACAGTCGGCGCCACTCACGCTGCGGCGCGGCAAGATCGAGAACGTCGCCCGTCCGCAGGACCCGAAACCACCGTTCCCGTACCGAAGCGAGGACGTCACCTATCGCAGCGGCGACATCACGATCGCGGGCACGCTGACCGAACCCGAAGGGACCGGGCCGTTCCCGGCGGTGCTGATGATCACCGGCAGCGGCCCACAGGATCGCAACGAGGAACTGCTCGGACACCGCCCCTTCCTGCTGCTGGCCGACACCCTCACCCGCGCGGGCTACGCCGTGCTGCGCACCGACGACCGAGGTGTCGGCGGTACCGGCGGCAAGCTCGACGACGCCACCTACGACACCCTCGCCGCCGATGCCGCCACGGGTATCGCCTTCCTGCGCGAACGGCCCGAGATCGACGACGCGAAGGTCGGCCTGTTCGGCCACAGCGAGGGCGGTTACCTCGCGCCGCTGGTCGCGGCCCGGCCCGGCAGCGATATCGCGTTCGCGATCCTGATGGCCGGTCCGTCGGTGCCAGGGGCCGACGTGCTCATCGAACAGAACAAGATCATCATGGCCGCCTCCGGCGCACCACAGGACAAGATCGACCAGCAGGTCGACTACCTCACGAAATGGACCGCGATGCTGCGCGCCGGTGACATCGAGGGCGCCAAGATGTACTCCCAGCAGCACAACGAGTCCCTACCCCAGGGCGAGCGCGCGCCGAAGGAAGCGGTCGACTCGTTCAACACCCCGTACATGACCTCGTTCATGACCTTCGACCCGCAACCGTCGCTGCGCGCCTTGCGTGTGCCGGTGCTCGCCTTCTTCGGTGGTAAGGACCTGCAGGTTCCACCGGCCCAGAGCGGGGGGCCCATGCGCGACGCGCTCGCAGGCGCGCCGGACCCGACCGTGCACACCTTCCCCGGCCTCAACCACCTGATGCAGCCCACCGAAACCGGCAACCCCAGCGAATACTCGAGCATCGAGACCACCATCGATCCGCCCGTTCTCACCTACGTCACCGACTGGCTCACCCGTCGAGTCCCGCCGCGCTAGGACCACCGGCCGCCGCCGTGAGCGGCTTACCTAGACTGCTAGGCATGAGCGCACCCACGGTCGAGTTGATGGATTACGCCGATGTCATCTCCCGGTACGAGCCGGTGCTCGGCATGGAGGTCCACGTCGAGTTGTCCACGGCGACCAAGATGTTCTGCGGTTGCCCCACCGAGTTCGGCGCCGAACCCAACACCCAGGTGTGCCCGGTGTGCCTCGGGCTCCCCGGCTCGCTGCCGGTCGTGAACGAGAAGGCCGTCGAGTCGGCCATCCGCATCGGCCTGGCGCTGAACTGTTCGATCACCCCGTGGGGCCGGTTCGCGCGCAAGAACTACTTCTACCCGGATCAGCCGAAGAACTACCAGATCAGCCAGTACGACGAGCCGATCGCCACCGATGGCTTCCTCGACGTGGTGCTCGACGACGGCAGCACCTTCCGCGTCGACATCGAGCGCGCCCACATGGAGGAGGACACCGGCAAATCGCTGCACGTGGGCGGCGCCACCGGCCGCATCCACGGCGCCAGCCACTCGCTGCTCGACTTCAACCGGGCCGGTGTCCCGCTGATCGAGATCGTCACCAAGCCGATCACCGGTGCCGGGGAACGCGCGCCCGAGGTGGCCCGCGCCTACGTCACCGCGCTGCGCGAGGTGCTGCGTTCGCTCGACGTCTCCGACGTGAAGATGGAGCAGGGTTCGCTGCGCTGTGACGCCAATGTGTCGCTGATGCCGGTCGGCGCACAAGAATTCGGTACCCGCACCGAGACCAAGAACGTGAACTCGCTCAAGAGCGTCGAGGTCGCGGTGCGTTACGAGATGCGTCGTCAGGCCGCCGTGCTCACGGCGGGCGGGGAGATCGTGCAGGAGACCCGTCACTTCAACGAGGCCGACGGCTCCACGTCGGCGGGCCGCCGCAAGGAGACCGCCGAGGACTACCGCTACTTCCCTGAGCCCGACCTCGAGCCTGTCGCCCCGGCCGCCGAGTGGATCGAGGAACTGCGCACCACGATTCCCGAGTACCCGTGGCTGGTGCGCGCCCGCATCCAGGCCGACTGGGGCCTGTCCGACGAGGTGATGCGCGACCTGGTGAACGCGGGTGCCCTCGACCTCATCATCGCTACCGTCGAGGCCGGTGCCCCCGCCAACGAGGCCCGCTCCTGGTGGGTCGCCTATCTCACCGAGAAGGCCAAGGAACGCGAGGTCGCCCTGGCGGACCTGCCGATCACCCCCGCCCAGGTGGCGGCGGTCATCGCGCTGGTCGAGGCGAAGACGGTGAACAACAAGGTCGCCAAGCAGGTCGTCGACTTCGTCCTGGCGGGCGAGGGCGAGCCCGCCGAGATCGTGGAGGCCAAGGGCCTCGGCATGGTCAGCGACGACACCGCCTTGCAGGCCGAGGTCGACAAGGCCCTTGCCGCCAACCCCGACATCGCCGACAAGATCCGCGCGGGCAAGGTCCAGGCGGCGGGCAAGATCGTCGGCGACGTCATGAAGGCCACCCGCGGCCAGGCCGACGCCGCCAAGGTCCGCGAACTGGTCCTGGCAGCCTGCGAACCCGCCTCGCCGAGCGAGTAGTCGGACTCGGGCGCTCACTTCACTCCGGTAGGCGACCAGCGGATGTGAAGTGAGCCGTCGAGCCGGTATCCGGGCGGCTAGTCCGGGCCGCCCGCGCCGCCCTGCGGCGGTGGGATGCGCACGACGCGGTCGTCGAATTCGCCGGGGGCGCCGTCGGTCTTGTTGGCGGTGCTCACCCAGACGCTGCCGTCGGAACCGGCCGTGGCGCCGAGCAGTTTGCCGTACTTGTCCTGGGCGATGAGCGTGGGCGCCGTGGTGACCGCGAAGGTGGCCGGGTCGGCGGTGACGGCCGCGAGGGCCTTGCCCTCGGTGAGGGCGACGGCCACACCGTCGCCGGTCGCCACACACCCGCCGACACCGGGACGGTCCGGCCAGGTCCAGGCCACGGTGAGCGTGCCGTCGGGGCCAAGGTGCTGTAGGCGGTCCTCGGCGGCGGTGCGGTCGGTGACCCACATGCCGTCCTTGCCGTCGCGGCACAGGTCACCGGCGGTGCCGACGCCCGAGGCGACCACCTGCGGGGTGTTCGCCCCCGACGACGGCGAGTCCAGGCGCAGCAGTTTGCCGCCGAGCGAACCGGGATCGGCCGCGGCGGCGGGGTTTCCGGCATCGCCGGTGAGCACGAGCAGCTGATTCGGCGTGACCCATTCCAGCGCGCCGCGATTCCCGGTGGCGCCCTTGGGAATTCCGGTGAGGATCTCCTTCGGCGCGCCGTTGCGTGACAGGCGGACCACCCGGTTGTCGCTGCCGGTGGTGATGTAGGCGTACATCAGCCCGTCCTCGGCGAAGGTGGGCGACAGGGTGATGTCGGAGATGCCGCCGTCGCTCGACCCGTCGACGGGCAGCACGGCTACCTCCTCCGGCGGCGGCTGCGGGGTGCTCGCGTCGACCGCCGTCACCGACAGGACGCGACCGGTGCGCCGCTCGGCGACCAGTGCGCCGTCGCCGATCGCGACCAGCCCGGCGGCCGAGTCGAGGCAGGTGGCGATGACATTGGGATCGGGGTCGATACACGGTCCCGTCGGGCGCGGCGCCTGCGAGGGCGAGTCCTGCGGCGGTTTCGGTTCCGCGTTGGCACCACCGATCGACGGCTCGTCGGTGAACGGGCTCGACGCCGACTCGTCGAAACGGGCACACCCGGCAACCAGAATCGTGCCGAGCGCCAATCCGACTGCCACGCGGCCCGCGAATACCGAACTCATGCCGCAGACGTTACCGGCAGTCGAGCGGGCCTGACACGCCTGATGCGGCGAAGGGCGGCGCACCGCGATCCCACGTCCTAAGGTGAGACCGTGACCGACAAGTCGAACGACACTTCCCCCGAAGACGGGACGGCGCGGGCCGGAGAGGCCGCATCGGCGGCGGGTCGGCCGGTGACCAGCCCCTTCGATTCGCCGACCACGCAGATGCGCAAGCCCGACCCCAAGGACGTGCCGCGCACCGACGAGGATCTCGGCCTGGATCCCGGCGACGAGGTCCCCACCGCGAGCAGTGCCGAGGCGGGCGCCGACCGCGACGACTACGGCTACGCCACGATCCCGCCCGCGACGGCCGCGTCGGCGGAATCGGTCCGCCTGCAGCGCCGCAACCGTGAGGCCCGCCGCGGCACCCTCGACCTCGGCTTGTTCGTGCTGCGCCTGGTGGTCGGCTACACCTTCATCTACCACGGTCTGCAGAAGCTGACCGGCTGGTTCCACGGCCCCGGCATCGACGGAACCAAGGCCATGATGGAGAACGGCGGCTGGGACCACCCGTCGCTGTCGACGGCCCTGGTGATCGCCGGTGAACTCGGCGGCGGTGTGCTGCTCGTTCTCGGCCTGGCCACCCCGCTCGCGGCGGGCGCCGTCCTCGCGACCATCGCGAACGCCTGGATGTGGAAGCAGGGGATGATCCCGGGCTTCCAGTACAACGCGGCGACCAAGTCCGGCGTCGAAATCGACACCATCCTCGCCGGTGCCGCCCTCGCGATCATCCTGACCGGGCCGGGTCGCTGGTCGCTCGACCGCACCCGAGGCTGGGCCACGCGCCCCGCCTACGGTTCGTTCGTGGTCGTCCTGCTCGCGATCGCCGCCGCCATCGCCACCTACTGGTTCCTCCACGGCGGCAATCCCCTGAAGGGCATCGGCCCCTTCTGATCCGCTGACCCGTCTCTCCGCGAATTCCAGCCAGACTCAGTGCTGGGTACGCGGTCGGCGGGTGTGGCGTGGGCGAGTCAGCCGGTCCCTGATGAGTTTCCCCTGTGCGCGTTTGGGGACGGTGGCGGCGGTTCGGCCAAGTGGGCGGTCATCGTGGCGTGGATATCGGCCAGGAAGGCCTCGAACCGGCGCAGTTCCTCGGGGGAGTATTTCCCCATCACCGATTCCTCGACCTTCGTTCCCAGCGGGCCGAAGAATTGGTCGGCGAGGTCGTAGACGCGGGGTGTGCTGCGCAGGGTGATGACGCGGCGGTCGTCGTGTTCACGGCTGCGGACGATGTGTCCGGCTTGTTCGAGCCGGTTCAGCAGTGCGGTGGTCGCGCTGTTGGACAACGAGATCCGCTCGCTGAGCCGCGCCGGTGACAGGGTGGCGCCGCGTTCCTCGGCACTGAGGATCTCGATCAGAGCCTCGGCGTCGGTCGAGTGCAGGCCGAGCCAGGCGGCGAAGCGGCGGGTGAATTCACGATAGTTCGCGCCGTAGGCCCGCATGCCCTCGTGGATCCGTTCGTACCGGCCGTGCGTCTCCGACGGGGTCATGGGTTCCTTTCGCATCGGTTGACATCCTATTGCCCGCAATCTACTTTGACCATGGAAATATTCCACCATGGAAATAGGAGGTTGCGATGAGTCGAGAGTCGTCCATCCGCCGATGGGTCGGCTTGATCGCCATCGCCCTCGGCGTGGCGCTGATCGTGGTCGACACCACGATCGTGAACGTGATCATCCCGTCGATCATCGAAGATCTGCGGACGGGTTCCACCGAGGCGCAATGGATTCAGGAGTCCTACGCGATCGTCTTCGCGGCTCTGCTGCTGGTGGTCGGGCGGGTCGCCGACATCGTCGGAGCGCGCCGGGTGTTCGTCGTCGGGGTGGTGGTGTTCGGCGCGACGAGCATCCTCGCCGGGCTCGCCCCCGGCGGCGGACTGCTCGTCGTCGCCCGCTTTCTGCAGGGTGCGGGCGCGGCGATGATCCTGCCCACCTCGTTGGCGCTGCTCAATGCCACCTTCACCGGGAAGGCGCGTGGCCAGGCCTTCGCGGTCTGGGGTTCGACGATCGGTGCGGCCGCCGCGCTCGGCCCGCTGCTCGGGGGTTGGCTGGCCGAGCACGCCTCGTGGCGCTGGGCGTTCGGCATCAACGTGCCGCTGGCCGTGCTGATCGTGATCGGGGTGCTGGCGTGCATCGCGCCGTCGCCGCGGGTGACGGGCCGCCTCGATGTGCTCGGCTCGATCCTGTCGGTGCTCGGTCTCGGACTGCTCGCGTTCGGGCTCGTCGAGGGCCGCACCTACGGGTGGATCGCCACCGTGCACCCGCTGAGCATCGGCGGATTCACCTGGGGCAGTGGGCCTTCGCCCGCGCTGGTCGCCCTCGTGCTGAGCGTGCTGGCGCTCGGCGCGTTCGTCGTCCGGCAGGTGCTGTTGCGCCGCGACGGCGCCGCGGACAAGGCACTGATGGATCTGAGTCTGTTCTCGCTCGCCTCGTTCCGCAACGGCAACATCGCCACGCTCATCATCGGTCTCGGCGAGTTCGGCATCGTCGCCGTGCTGCCGCTGTGGTTGCAGTTCACCCTCGGCTACAGCGCGCTGCAAGCCGGTCTCGCCCTGGTGCCGATCGCCATCGGTAGCTTCATCGCCAGCGGTGCCAGCTTCGGCCTGGCCGGGTCGGCGTCGCCGCTGAACCTGGTGCGGCTCGGTCTCGGGCTAGAGGTGGTCGGGCTGGCCGCGCTCGGTTTCTGCGCCGCCACCGACAGTTCGTGGTGGTCGATCGCGCTGGTGCTGTGCCTTTACGGCGTCGGTGTCGGCTTCGCGACGGCCCAGGTGACCAATGTGGTGCTGGCCGACATCCCCGAAGCCGACAACGGCCAGGCCTCCGGCATCCAGAGCGCCTTCCGTCAGCTGGGTTCCGCCCTCGGCATCGCCCTACTGACCACGGTCTTCTTCACCACCCTGACTGCACAGGTCGACGACGACCTCACCACCGCCGGTATGCCCGCCGCCCAGGCCGAGCAGTACGCCCACGCCGTCACCGGCAGTGCGGGCGCGGCGATCGAAGGCTTCGCCGCCCAACCGGATACACACCAGGTTGCCGACGCGGGCCGTGCCGCGATGACCTCGGGGGTGCATATCGGCGGCTACCTCGCGGCAGGCTTCGTTCTGCTCGGTCTGATCGCGACTGCCTTCATCCCGGCACGCGCCGGTCGCCACGACGAATCGACGCCGAGAGTGCTACCCGCCCACGTGTGATCCCAGCGAATCCCGCCGCCGTACTATCCGGCGGCGGGATTCGCTGTTTCCGCAGAACAGCACCGCTGATTTCACGAGAAGACGCACCGGGGCACCGGCTGAGCCGACAGACGAGCTCGCCGCCGGTCGCATCGATGACCGATAGTGAATCCGGCCGGAATTCTCGGGTAGGCGGCTAGGGCAGCTGGCGGACGGCGCCTTTGTCGGCGGAGGTGGCCAACGCGGCGTACGCGCGCAGTGCGGTGGTGACCGGGCGGTCACGGTTCACCGGCTGCCACGGGCGCTCGGACGCCTCCATCTTCGCGCGGCGTTCGGCGAGCACCTCGTCGGAGACCAGCACCTCGAGGGCGCGGGTGTGCACGTCGATGCGGATGCGGTCACCGTTCTCGATCAGGCCGATGACACCGCCCGAGGCGGCTTCGGGGGAGACGTGACCGATCGACAGGCCCGAGGTGCCGCCGGAGAAACGACCATCGGTGATCAGCGCGCACACCTTGCCCAGGCCCAGGCCCTTGAGGAACGAGGTGGGGTGCAGCATCTCCTGCATACCCGGACCGCCCGCGGGGCCCTCGTAACGGACGACGACCACGTCGCCGGGCTGGATCTTCTTGCCGAGGATCATCGACACCGCCTCCTCCTGCGACTCGACCACCACGGCCGGGCCCTCGAAGGTGAACAGTTCCTCGTCGATGCCCGCGGTCTTGAGTATCGCGCCGTCGGGGGCGATGTTGCCGCGCAGCACACACAGCCCGCCTTCGACGGTGTAGGCGTGCTCGATGTCGCGGATGCAGCCACCGGCGGCGTCGGTGTCGAGCGAGGACCAGCGGTTGCTCGTGGAGAACGGCTCCACCGTGCGCACTCCGCCCGGGGCGGCATGGAACAGTTCGACGGCTTCCTCGGAGGCCTTGCCGGAGCGGATGTCCCAGGTGTCGAGGAACTCTTCGTAGCTCGCGGTGTGGACGGTGGTCACGTCCATCTCGAGCAGCCCGCCACGCCGCAGCTCACCGAGGATGGCCGGGATGCCACCGGCGCGGTGCACGTCTTCCATGTGGTAATCGGAATTCGGTGACACCTTCGACAGGCACGGCACGCGGCGGCTGATCTCGTCGATGGTCTGCAGATCGAAGTCGATCTCGCCCTCCTGGGCGGCGGCCAGGGTGTGCAGCACGGTGTTGGTCGACCCGCCCATGGCCACGTCCAGGGCCATCGCGTTGCGGAAGGCCTTGGCGTTGGCGACGTTTCGAGGCAGCACCGAGGCGTCCTCGTCCTGGTACCAGCGCTTGGCGATGTCGACGATGACGGTGCCGGCGCGCTCGAACAGCGCGCGCCGGGCGGCGTGGGTGGCGAGGGTGGAACCGTTGCCGGGCAGCGCGAGTCCGAGCGCTTCGGTGAGGCAGTTCATCGAGTTCGCGGTGAACATGCCCGAACAGGAACCGCAGGTCGGGCAGGCGGAGCGCTCGACCTCGTCGAGTCCTTCGTCGGACACCGCCTGGCTCGCGCTCGCCGAGATCGCGCTCACCAGGTCGAGCGGCGCGTGCGCCACACCGTCGACGACCACGGCCTTACCGGCCTCCATCGGCCCACCGGAGACGAACACGGCGGGGATGTTGAGGCGCATCGCGGCATTGAGCATGCCGGGAGTGATCTTGTCGCAGTTGGAGATACACACCAGCGCGTCGGCGGTGTGCGCGTTGGCCATGTACTCGACCGAGTCGGCGATGATCTCGCGCGAGGGCAGCGAGTAGAGCATGCCGCCGTGACCCATGGCGATACCGTCGTCGACGGCGATGGTGTGGAATTCGCGCGGCACACCACCGGCGGCGCGGACCGCCTCGGCGACGATGTCGCCCATGTTCTTCAGGTGTACGTGGCCGGGCACGAACTGGGTGTAGGAGTTCGCGATCGCGATGATCGGCTTGCCGAAATCGGAGTCGGTCATGCCGGTGGCGCGCCAGAGCGAACGGGCGCCCGCGGCACTGCGGCCGATGGTGGTTGTGCGTGAACGAAGCGGTGGCATGGGAGTCCTCGTCAAATGTCGCTGGGTGCGCTCGCGGCGGCCGCGCAGGGGGCTGACCTGCGCGGCACAGAGCGCGGGCGCGGTGCGTCCGGCAACCCTGCACGTTACTCCGGCGGGCGGTGGTCGCGTCGCGCCGGTCGTCGGTGCAGGGATGGTGGACCGGGCTCGAGGCGGGAGTGTCGCTCCGGAGGGTGTCGCCGCGGTGGTGCCGTCGACGCGAGGGTGCCCGGTGTCGTCAGCTTAGGCGGTGCAACGTCGCACGGCATCGTGTGGATTCCCACAGTGCGTCGACATCCTGCGGTGCAATGCTCGCCTCGCGCCCCGATTGCCGATGTCGCGCCGGTGTTCAGCCCTCGACGCGCCTCGGCCATGGCTTCGTGCCGGGCTACTTCGGCGCCGGTCCTCGTGCCCGGCTGCCTCGGCGCCGGGGTCACCGCGTGGTGCCAGGCTCCTCGGCCTCGTCCGTCCGATTCTCGGCATCGGCATCGGCATCGGCATCGGCATCGGTGTCGTTGTCGTTGTCGTTGTCGGCCGAGGCTTCGGCTTGTGCCCGCTCGGCCGCTTGACGCTCGGCCTCGGCCGCTTCGGCGGCGGCGAACACATCGGGCAGCCGACCGTCGGACGCCTCGATCAGCTCACGCAACCGGTCGTAGCCCACCGCGGGCAGCGCGACCTCGGAGTCGTCGGCGAGGCGGGCCCGGATGTAGCCACGCTTGGGAATGCTGATGCCCTTGACCTGTGCCCAGTCGAGGTGCTTCGCCGAGACCATCGTCGAAAGGTCGAGCCCCGTGTCGGAAACCGTTGTGTGCGTGCGTGTCACCCACCACACGGCGATCACCGGCGCCAGCAGCAGCCACCACAGCGCGATCGGCCACCCGACGAACGCGAAGAACACGCAGAAGGCCAGGACAAGCACACCGATGTAGGCCAGCCGGGGTACGCCGATCACGTGCACACCGGGTGTCGGGGCGCTCGCCTTGCGCGGGATCAGCAACCAGACGACCACGGCGGTCGGCACGACCAGCCCGATCCGCAGCCCGAGCGACCAGTCCTGCACGGTGCCGACGACGACGAAGATCAGGTACGCCAGTATCACCGCGGCGATGGCCGCGAGCCTGCCGGGACCGGCGGCGCGCAGGCCACCGGGCCGCGCGGGCCGACCCGTCGCGGTCGTCTCGTCGGCGGTGTGGGACGATTTAGCCGGTGGCACGGACTGATGCGGTGATGACACCCCACCATCCTCGCATCTCGGTATACGGACCCACGCAACCACTCGCGTCCCACATAATGGGACACGAAAGGTAGCCTGTTTGACTCATCGGTTCGCACACGCATAACGTCGTAGCCGTGAATCGAAGCGAGCTCGTACTCGGCCGGCGCGTCCAGCGTTGAGCCTGACTGCCTGAGTCGAATACGTCAGCTCGCGTTGCGACGCGCCACCCTCGAACAGCCATGCGCTGATCGGGGGCTTTTTTGTGTTCCGGCGAATTCCGCGCCAGTCCGGAGTCAGAACAACACAGTTAGGAACGAAGACGGTGAGTGCACCTACCGCACGACCCGGGCCATCGGCCCGCAGGTCAGCGCCTTCAACGGGAGCCGGTGACCCGGCGACCACGCCCGCCCGCCGCCAGGTCGCGCCCGAGCGCGTCACCGGCGCGCAGTCGGTCGTCCGGTCCCTCGAGGAGCTCGAGGTCGACACCGTATTCGGCATTCCCGGCGGCGCGGTCCTTCCCGTCTACGATCCGCTGTTCGACTCCGAGAAGGTCCGCCACGTGCTGGTGCGCCACGAGCAGGGCGCCGGTCACGCGGCGACCGGTTACGCGCAGGCCTCCGGCAAGGTCGGTGTGTGTATGGCCACATCCGGCCCCGGCGCGACCAACCTGGTGACCCCGCTGGCCGACGCCCAGATGGACTCGGTCCCGATCGTGGCGATCACCGGTCAGGTGCCGTCGAGCCTGGTCGGCACCGACGCCTTCCAGGAAGCCGACATCTCCGGCATCACCATGCCGATCACCAAGCACAACTTCCTGGTGAAGGACCCGATCGACATCCCGCGCATCCTGGCCGAGGCGTTCTACCTCGCCGCCTCGGGCCGTCCGGGCGCGGTCCTGGTCGACATCACCAAGGACGCCCTGCAGGCCCAGACCACGTTCTCGTGGCCGCCGGAGATGCGTCTGCCCGGCTACCGTCCGGTCACCAAGCCGCACGGCAAGCAGGTGCGCGAAGCGGCCAGGATGATCCTGGAAGCCAAGCAGCCCGTGCTCTACGTGGGCGGCGGTGTCATCAAGTCCGACGCCTCGGCCGAACTGCTCGAGCTGGCCGAACTCACCGGTATCCCGGTGGTCACCACCCTGATGGCGCGTGGCGCGTTCCCCGACAGCCACACCCTCAACATGGGCATGCCCGGCATGCACGGCACCGTCGGTGCCGTGGCCGCGCTGCAGAAGTCGGACCTGCTGATCACCCTCGGCGCCCGCTTCGACGACCGCGTCACCGGTCAACTGGACTCCTTCGCGCCCGACGCGAAGGTCATCCACGCCGACATCGACCCCGCCGAGATCGGCAAGAACCGCCACGCCGACGTCCCGATCGTCGGCGACGCGCGCGAGGTCATCGTCGAGCTCATCGAGACCCTCAAGGCCGACCCGCAGACCGGTGCGGCGCCGCTGCTGAACCTCACCGAATGGTGGGCCTACCTCAGCGAGATCCGCGACAACTACCCGCTGGGCTGGAAGACCCCGAGCGACGGTTCGCTCTCGCCGGAGTTCGTCATCGAGACCCTCGGTCGCCTGGCCGGGCCCGACGCGGTGTACTGCGCCGGTGTCGGCCAGCACCAGATGTGGGCCGCGCAGTTCGTCAAGTACGAGAAGCCGCGCACCTGGCTCAACTCCGGTGGCCTGGGCACCATGGGTTACGCGGTGCCCGCCGCCATGGGCGCCAAGATGGGTGCTCCGGAGAAGGAAGTCTGGGCGGTCGACGGTGACGGCTGCTTCCAGATGACCAACCAGGAACTGGCAACCTGCGCGGTGGAGGGTGTGCCGATCAAGGTCGCGCTCATCAACAACGGCAACCTCGGCATGGTCCGCCAGTGGCAGACGCTGTTCTACGAACAGCGCTACTCCAACACCGATCTCGGCACCCACACCCTGCGCATTCCCGACTTCGTCAAGCTGGCCGAGGCGCTGGGTTGCGTCGGCATCCGCGTGGAGAAGGAAGACGAGGTCGAGGACGCCATCCGCCAGGCCCAGGCCATCACCGACCGTCCGGTCGTGATCGACTTCATCGTCGGCAAGGACGCCCAGGTGTGGCCGATGGTCGCCGCGGGCACCAGCAACGACGAGATCATGTTCGCCCGAGGCATCCGCCCGCTCTTCGACGACGACGACCAGGTCTCCGAACCCGCCGTCATCCACGAGGCGATGGAACGCGAGCAGGGCGCATTCGAGAAGGGCAACCAGGCATGAGTACCACCCACACGCTGAGCGTTCTCGTCGAGGACAAGCCGGGCGTGCTGGCGCGTGTCGCGAGCCTGTTCTCGCGCCGCGGCTTCAACATCGAGTCTCTTGCCGTCGGTGGCACCGAGATTCCCGAGATCTCGCGCATGACGATCGTCGTCACCGTCGACGATCTGCCGCTCGAGCAGGTCACCAAGCAGCTCAACAAGCTGGTCAACGTCATCAAGATCGTGGAGCAGGACGCCGACGCCTCGGTGGCCCGCGAACTGATCCTGGTGAAGGTGCGCGCCGACGCCTCGGTGCGCACGCAGGTGATCGAGGCCGTGCAGTTGTTCCGCGCCAAGGTGATCGACGTGTCGCCCGACGCGCTCACCATCGAGGCCACCGGCACCCGTTCCAAGCTCGACGCGCTGCTGCGCATGGTCGAGCCGTACGGGATCCGCGAGATCGTGCAGTCCGGTGTCGTGGCGGTGGGCCGCGGACCTAAGTCCATCACCGCGACACGCTGATATACACCAGGGTGGTTCCCCGCGAGCGGGGACGATCCGTCGATCACCGCCACCCGCTGACCAGCGGGCAGCGACCTCCCCGATAACTTCTTCTCAACGAATTCTCCAGAAGGGACCAATCAAGTGGCAGTCGAGATGTTCTACGACGACGACGCTGACCTGTCGATCATCCAGGGCCGCAAGGTCGCCGTGATCGGCTACGGCAGCCAGGGTCACGCGCACTCGCTGAGCCTGCGCGACTCCGGTGTCGACGTGCGCGTCGGCCTGGCCGAGGGTTCGAAGTCGCGCCCGAAGGCCGAAGAGGCCGGGCTCACCGTCGGCACCCCCGCCGAGGTTTCCGCGTGGGCCGACGTGATCATGGTCCTGGCGCCCGACACCGCGCAGGCGTCGATCTTCACCAACGACATCGAGCCCAACCTGAAGGACGGCGACGCGCTGTTCTTCGGCCACGGCCTCAACATCCACTTCGGTCTGATCAAGCCCCCGGCCGACGTCACCGTCGCCATGGTCGCCCCGAAGGGCCCCGGCCACCTGGTGCGTCGTCAGTTCGCCGACGGCAAGGGTGTTCCGGCCCTGATCGCCGTCGACCAGGACCCGAAGGGTGAGGGCCAGGCCCTGGCGCTGTCCTACGCCAAGGGCATCGGCGGCACCCGCGCGGGCGTCATCAAGACCACCTTCAAGGAAGAGACCGAGACCGACCTGTTCGGTGAGCAGGCCGTGCTCTGCGGTGGCACCGAGGAACTGGTCAAGACCGGTTTCGAGGTCATGGTCGAGGCGGGCTACGCCCCCGAGATGGCCTACTTCGAGGTCCTGCACGAGCTCAAGCTGATCGTCGACCTCATGTACGAGGGTGGCATCGCGCGCATGAACTACTCGGTCTCCGACACCGCCGAGTTCGGTGGCTACCTGTCGGGCCCGCGCGTCATCGACGCCGGTACCAAGGAGCGCATGAAGGCGATCCTGTCCGACATCCAGGACGGCACCTTCGTCAAGCGCCTGGTCGCCAACGTCGAGAACGGCAACACCGAGCTCGAGGGCCTGCGCAAGGCCAACGCCGAGCACCCCATCGAGGTCACCGGCGCCAAGCTGCGCGGCCTGATGAGCTGGGTCGACCGCCCCATCACCGAAACCGCGTAAGTTCCGCGCCGAAGAGCCCGTCCGCCTCACACGCGGACGGGCTCTTCCGCGTTTCTGACGTAATCTGGGGGGTGACAGAAGAAACGCCAGCTCAGCGGCTCAGACTTGACTTGGAGATGTCTGAATTCGGCGTGCAGATGTACCGCACCCGAATGCGTCGCATGTATCCGAAGGCGTCTGCGGCCGATATCGACGCCAAGGTCGCTTCCTGGCTCTTATCCCGATCTGGAACCGCTGACGCGGTCGGCCAGCCGACCGCGCGATTCGCGTGAACGCACTCGAATCAGCGCTGCGGCGCGCGAGAGCCGATATAGACAAGCTGGGGCTGCATCCTGATGAGCTGGGTCGACCGCCCCATCACCGAAACCGCGAATTTCGTTTTCGCGAGGGGCCCGTCCGTGAATCATGGACGGGCCCTTTCGGTTTGCATGGAGTTTGCGGTGGGGTGATCGGCCGCGTCGATGGTCTGGTTCTTGCTGTTCGTTCGGAGTAGCGGGAGACTTGCCCGATGACAACCGTCGAGGATTTCGATCGTGATGCGGTGGACTTGGGGCGTGCTGCGCGGAAGATGGTGGCGCGGTCGGAGTTGGGGCAGTGGCGAGCGGTGGCGGGGCGGGAGGATCCGGTGACGATTCTCGAGCGGCAGGGTCAGACGCGGGTGCCGGAGTTGCTGCCGATCCGGTACGCGCGAATGGCCATCTCGCCGTTCACCTTTCTGCGCGGGGCGCCCGCGATCATGGCGGCGGATCTGGCGAGTGGGCCCGACACCGGGCTGACCGTGCAGCTCTGCGGTGACGCGCATCTGTCGAATTTCGGGCTGTACGCCTCACCGGAACGCAACCTCGTCTTCGACGTCAACGACTTCGACGAAACCCTGCCCGGCCCGTTCGAGTGGGACGTGAAACGGCTGGCCGCCAGCGTTGCCGTCGCCGCCCGTGACAACGGTTGTTCCGACACGCAGGCGGGGCGGGCCGCCGAAGCCGCCGCGCGGGGGTACCGGGAGGCGATGGCCGCGATGGCCGACCTGGATTCGCTGGCCATCTGGTACGAGCGGGTCGACGCCGACGGGGTGACGGCGACCATCCCGAAGGAGAAGCGGCGCAAGCTCGCGGAGAAGACGATCAAATCGGCCCGCACCCGGACCAGCCTCGACGCGCTGGAGAAACTCACCGAACCCGACGCCGACGGTGTTCCCCGGATCAAGAATCAGCCCCCGCTGCTGGTCCCGATCGAGTCCCTGATGGAGAAGGACATCACCGCGGTGCTGCACGACTACCGCCGTAGCTTGCCCGACGAACTGCGCGTCCTGCTCGACCGCTACACCGTGGTCGACATGGCGATGAAGGTGGTTGGCGTCGGCAGCGTCGGCACCCGCTGCTTCATCGTGCTGTTCATGGACTCCGAATCGGGTGCTCCACTGTTTCTGCAGGTCAAGCAGGCGGAAGCATCCGTTCTCGCGGCGCACACCAAGCCGAGCAAGTATCACCATCAGGGCCACCGCGTGGTGGCGGG
Source organism: Nocardia caishijiensis NBRC 108228 (assembly GCF_001612825.1). Taxonomy (GTDB): domain Bacteria; phylum Actinomycetota; class Actinomycetes; order Mycobacteriales; family Mycobacteriaceae; genus Nocardia; species Nocardia caishijiensis. The sequence goes on from NZ_BDBE01000050.1 coordinate 88,892, forward strand.
ACAGCGCCTGATGCAGGCGGCCAGCGATATCTTCCTCGGCTGGGCGACGGGACCGGCGGGCAACGACTTCTACTGGCGGCAGCTCAAGGACATGAAGGGCTCGGTCGACATCGGCGCCCTGAGTCACCACGAGCTCGCCGGATACGCGGGCCTGTGCGGTGGCGTCCTCGCCCGCGCCCATGCCCGCTCCGGCGACCGGCTGGCGATCAACTCCTATCTGGGCGGCGGCGACAAGTTCGACCGGGCGATGACCGAGTTCGCCCTCGCCTACGCCGACCAGACCGTCGCCGACCGTGACGTGCTACTCGCCGCGATCGATTCCGGCCGGGTGCCCGCCGCCGCCCACCCGTACTGACGATCCCTCCCGATCGGCATCCGTCGACCGGATCAGCGCGATGCCGATCGCGAAGAACCACAGCGTGGTGAGCCCACCGACGGTCGCGGTGGTGCCCCACCCGTTGGCCGCGTAGAACTCGGCCGGTGTGTTGCCGAAGTACAGCGACGGCACGAACGCGAAGTTCACCGCCGCGTGTATCCCGCTGACGGCGACGCACCAGCGGGGGAACAGTCGCGTGGCGGCGACCGCGAAGGCCACCAGGAACAATCCCTCGAGCAGTCGCGAGACGGTCCCGTAGAGCACATAGGTTCCGCTGACGGTGATCGTCGGGTCGATCGGCTCGGGTGCCGCGATCACCGCGCCCACTTCGAGCCCGGTCGAGACGAGAGCGACGGTGAGCCAGGCTGTCCCGGCGGTAGCGGCCAACGACCCGAACCAAGCGCGTTCCGGATCGCGCTGGCGCACGATGTGGGCGAACCCGCTCATGAACACCACGAACAAGGTGGCGCCGATCAGTCCGAGCAGGCACCGGGTGAGCACATTGGCGTCCGGTGGCGGCCCCGGGTGGACGAAATACAGCGGAAGCACGATCAGCGTGCACCCGGCGCCCGCACAGGCCGCGGCGCCGGTGATGCGCTGAATTGTCTTGATACCCATGTCTGTCGGACCTCACCGCCGAGCTGAACAAACCCGGCTCAGTATTAGTATAAGGATTAAACTATAAGGCCTATGTTAAGTTGACGGAACCCCGAAGCGAGCGAGGAGACGTTGACCGGCAAGTCAGGACCGCGCGTCGGCCGCCCGGCCGAACTGGACGCACACCGCATCGTCGCGACGGCCCTCGCGCTCGCCGACCGCGACGGTCTGCGCGGTGCCTCGCTGACGAAGGTCGCTGCCGCGCTTCATGTCACGCCGATGTCGCTGTACCGGCACATCGGGTCGAGAGACGGCCTCACCGATCTCATGGCCGATACGGCGTTCGGCCCGCCACCGGCCATCGGCCCCGACTGGCGTCCGGCCCTGCGTGCCTGGGCGAACGGTCAGCGCACGGCCTTCACCCGCCACCCCTGGATCACCCAGATCCCCGTGACCGGCCCGCCCCGCGGCGGTAACGCGTTGGCGTGGATGAATGCCGGACTGGCCGCGCTGCGGGACACCGGCCTGGACTGGCGCGCCAAGATCGGTGCGATCACCGTCGTCGGTGGGTATGTGCGGCAGGCGTTCGTCACCGACCGGCACATGGCCGAGCGACGCGGTGCCGAGCAGCGTAGTGAGGCGCAGGACCTCGAGGCATACCAGCACGACGTGTCGGCCTTCGATCTGACGGATCTGCCCGAGGTCGCCGCTCTTTTCGCCGATCGGGCTTTCGCCGACGTCCCGCCGGACGAGGAATCCTCGGACCACGATTTCACCTTCGGGTTGGAGCTGATCCTGGACGGCATCGCCGCCGCCATCGCCGGATCCGGGCAGCTTCCGGGCTCGTAGCGTGGCCACCGGAAACGCGCTCGATATACTCATTACCGATGAGTAACTTCTTTCCCTCGGTGGACCAGGTGACCGACCGGCTGGCGGCCGCCGGTTACCTGCCGTCCCTCGACATCGCGACGGCGGTCTTCCTCGCCGACCACCTCGGCAAGCCCCTGCTGATCGAGGGCCCCGCCGGTGTCGGCAAGACCGAGCTGGCCAAGGCCGTCGCCGCCGCGGCGGGCGCCGACCTGTTGCGCCTGCAGTGTTATGAGGGCATCGACGAGGCCCGCGCGCTCTACGAGTGGAACCACGCCAAGCAGTTGCTTCGCATCACCGCCACCTCGGGCGAGGGATGGGACAGCACCCGCGATCACGTGTTCTCCGAGGAGTTCCTGCTGGCGAGGCCCCTCCTGGCCGCCATCCGTAATCCGGACCCCACTGTCCTGCTCATCGATGAACTCGACAAGGCCGATGTGGAGCTGGAGGGTTTGCTGCTCGAGGTGCTCGGCGACTTCCAGATCTCGATTCCCGAACTGGGCACGGTCAAAGCCGCGCGCCGCCCGTTCGTCGTGCTGACCTCCAACGCCAACCGCGACCTGTCCGAAGCCTTGAAGCGGCGCTGTCTGTACCTGCACATCGACTACCCGACCGCCGAGTTGGAGCGTTCGATCGTCCGCTTGAAGGTGCCGGAGCTGGACGAGACCCTGGCCGAACCCGTGGTTCGCACGGTGGCCGCCCTGCGTCAGTTGCCGTTGCGCAAAGCGCCGTCGATCGCCGAAACAGTCGATTGGGCGAAGACATTGGTGGCCCTGCGCACACGTGAGATCACCGCCTCGGTGGTGCGATCGACCCTCGGGGTATTGCTGAAATACCAGTCCGACCACCGCGTCGCCGTCGAACGACTGGTCCTCGACGGGGAGAGTCCACGGCCATGACCGCTCCCACCGATCGCCTGGTGGACTTCGTCGGTCTCCTGCGGGAGCACGGCATTCTGGCCGGACCGAGTGAAACCATCGACGCGGCCTCGGCGATCGTCGCCCTCGGTCCGGACGACACCGACCGCCTGCGCTCCGGTCTTGCCGCCTGCCTGCTGCGCCGCAACGGTCAGCGCTCGGTCTTCGACCAGCTCTTCGATCTGTACTTCCTCGGTACGCAACTGCCGGTACCGCGACCGAGTGCCGACCCGGAGTCCCTGCGCGACCGGCTGATCGCGACCCTCGTGCAGGGTGCCGACACGGCGGAACTGGCCAGGGAGGCCCTCGACACCTTCGGCGCCTACGGCGGGGCGGGGGAGAGCGCGGGGCGGGTCACCCAGGCTTCGGGTGCGGGCTGGTCGTCGTATCTGACGATGAAATCGCTTCGCCCCGAAGAGATCTCCGAACAGGTCGCCCGAACCATGGGCGGCACGGGGCAATTCGATGCCGCCGTGCACACCATCGAAGCGCGACGGCGCGTCGACCAGTTCCGGACGGCGGTGCAGAACGAGGCCCGTCTGCGCTCGGCCGAACTGCGCGGCACCGATTACATCGCCCGCCGTGGTGTCGAGAACTCGGCGGACCGAACAGATTTCCTCGGCGCCCGCGAACAGGACCTGGCCGAGATGCGTCGGCTGGTGCACCCCCTGGCTCGCAAACTCGCGACCCGTTTGGCGGTGCGCCGCAAGAAGGCGGTGCGTGGGCAGATCGATCTGCGCCGTACCCTGCGTCGTTCGATGGCGACCGGTGGCGTGCCCGTCGACCCGGTGTTGCGGGCCCGCAGGCACGGCCGTCCCGATCTGGTTGTGCTGGCCGATGTTTCGGGCTCGGTGACCGGTTTCTCCGAGTTCACCCTGCAATTGGTGCAGGCGCTGCAGGACCAGTTCAGCAAGGTCCGCAGTTTCGGCTTCGTCGACACCTGCGCCGAGATCACGAGCTTCTTCACCCCCGGTGAACCGCCACCGCCCGGCTTCGCGCGGAGCATCGTGCGCGAGGGCGGCGTCGCCCGTTTCGGGTCGAGCAACTACGGCGAGGCCTTCCAGGGTTTCGTCGACCGCTATCTGGACGCCCTCGGCCCGCGCACCTGCGTGCTCATCCTCGGTGACGCCCGCACCAACCGCACCGACCCGAATCTGGCTGCGCTGGAAGCGATGTCGGAGCGGGCCAAAGCGGTGTACTGGCTCAACCCGGAACCGTCGAGTTCGTGGTCGACCGGCGATTCCGCCGCCGACACCTACACCGACATCGTCACCATGCACGAATGCCGCAATGTCCGCCAGCTCACCGAGGTGATCGGCCGACTCTTACCCGCCTGAGTCAGGCGGTCAGCCGGACGACCGCGTACTCGCGGCCCGCTTTGTCCTGGTACTTGCCGTAGCGCGGCTGGGCGGTGGTGATCGCCGCCCACGCGCTCGCCCGCTCGGCACCGCACAGCACGTGCGGTGTGGCCGGGACCGGCTGCTCGCCGGGCAGCTCGATGGTGGCCTGTTCGGGGTGGGTCATCAGGTTGCGGAACCAGTCGGGGTCGCCGTTCTTGCCACCGGAGGCCACGAGCAGCCAGCCACCCTCGCCGTCGGCGAACCAGGAGATCGGGGTCTGCCGCGGTTCGCCGCTGCGGCGACCGACGGTGTGCAGGATGAGCACGTCCATGCCCATGAAGGTGCCGTTGCCGCCGCGGATCTTGCGGTTCATCCTGGCATTCATCTTGTGCTGCATCCAGCGCGAGAAACCGCTGTGGGTCTGCTGCTTCGTGCTCATCGCTAGGGTCCTTTCGGGTGGTGCGGAGAGGGCTCAGCCCCAGGCTCCGGCGATCTGACGGGTGGTGGCGTTGAGCCGGTTGAACATGTTGGTGATGCCGATCATCAGCACGATGGCGGCGAGCTGGCGTTCGTCGAAGTAGCTGGCCGCGTGGTCCCAGACCTCGTCGGTGACGGCGTCGGCGCGGTCGGCCATCCGGGTGGCGGCTTCGGCCAGTTCCAGCGCGGCGCGTTCCTCGTCGCTGAAGTAGGGCGTTTCGCGCCAGGCGACGACGGTGGCGAGGCGCTCCTCGCTGACACCGGCCTTGCGTGCGCTCTTGGTGCCCGCGTCGACACAGGAGCTGCATCCGTTGACCTGGCTGACCCGCAGGTGCACCAACTCCAGGATCTCGCCCTCCACCCCGCCGCTGTTGATGGCGCCGAAGATCTCCTGGATGGGGCCCATCGCGCCGGTCAGGATCATCGCGGGGTTCTGCATACGGGACTGCATGATGTTCTCCTCGGTTTCGCTGTTCTCCGCTGCTCGCGGTGTGTCTCCATAACAGCCCGGCGCGTGCTCCGAAACGAGGTCTGTGGGACACTCTGGGACAGCGGAAAACGGCTCTGACCTTCGGATTGTCGGCGGGAAAATAGTCGTTTCGGACCGGGACACGGAGTGCGGAACAGTGGTGGTGCGACAGCGGGCATACCCGCAGGACGAGCTGGCGGCGCGGTTGCGCATGATCCAGGAGCTGTCCGGACGTGGGGTGCGGGCGCTGGCGCGTGACACGGGGCTGAGTTCGTCGTCGCTGTCGCGCTACCTCAACGGCCAGACCGTGCCGCCGTGGCCCGCCGTGCTGGAACTGTGCCGCCTCGTGAAACGTGATCCGCGCCCGCTGCGTCCGCTGTGGGAGCGGGCCAACAACCCGTTGCCCGCCCCGCCCAAGACGAGCCGTCAGGTTGCGCCACCGAACCTGCCCGCCGAAGCCGTCCCCCCACGCAACGACCTACCCCGCGACGTGCCCGACTTCACCGGCCGCGAAGCGGCGCTGGCCGAGGTGCTCGCCGCCGTGCGCACGAGCCGGGTGGTCGCCGTCGACGGCATGGCCGGTGTCGGCAAGTCGTCGCTGGCCGTGCACGCCGCGCACCAGCTCGCCGCCGAATACCCCGACGCCCAGCTGTATCTGGACCTGCACGGCTTCACCGACGGCCGCCGACCCCTCGACCCCGACGCCGCCGTCCGTGCCCTGCTCTCGGCGCTGCGCGTGCCGTCGGAGAAGGTGCCCCAGGACGGTGGAGTCGAACTGCGCGCGGCGTGCTGGCGTGCCGAGCTGGCCGGTCTACGGGCGGTGATCGTGCTCGACAATGCCGCCGACGCCGCCCAGGTGAGCCACTTGCTGCCCGGTGCGGGCGAATCCGTCGCCATCATCACCAGCCGCAATCGCCTGCTCGAGCTCGACGAGGTGCCGCCGGTGACCCTCGACGTGCTCACCGCCGAGGAGAGCGCCGAGCTGCTCGCGCGGGCCAGCGGCGATTCGCGGGGCCCGGACGGCAGGCTGGCCAGGGAACCCGAACAGGCCGAGGAAGTGTTGCGGCTGTGCGGCAATCTGCCGCTGGCCCTGCGGCTCGCGGCGGCCAGGTTGCGGCATCGGCCCGGCTGGTCGATCGGCATCCTGGTCGAGCGAATGGCCGAGGGCGCAACGGAATTCGACACCGCCTTCGGCATGTCGGTCCGTCAGCTCAACCGTGAACAGCGCCGCCTGTTCCGGTTGCTCGGCCTGGTCCCCGGCTCCACCTTCACCGATTACGTCGCCGCGGCGGTGGCCGATGTGCCGGTGCGAGCCGCCCGCGACATGCTCGAGGACCTGCTCGACGCCCACCTCGTGGAGCAACCCGCCGAGGGGCGCTACCGGCTGCACGATCTGGTGCGCAGGCACGCGCGTCAGGCCAGCGCCGACCACGACACCGAGGCCGACCGCGAACGGGCACTGCGCCGCATCCTCGACTACTACGTGCACACCGCGGCCGCCGCCGACGCCGCGATGCCGTTCCTCTCGCCGACTCGTCCCGTCTCGGCCGGACCCGAACCGAAAGCGGTGCCGCACTTCCCGAATCGCGATGTCGCGTTCTTCTGGTTCGTCAGCGAGTACACCAACCTGATGGCGGTGTTCTACGCGGCCGTGGAGATCGGCGCCAACGAGCACGTCTGCGAACTGCCACGCTTTCTGCGTACCTTCTTCGCCCGCCGTTGTGGCACCACCCACCTGAACGCGCTGTTCGAGCAATCCCTCAGCGCCGCACAGCGACTCGGTGATCCCCGCCAGCTCGCCGAGGCGCACAGCGATCTGGGTTTCGCCCGCTACAACGCCGGTCGGATGGCCGAGGCGGCCGCCGCCTATGCCGCCGCGGCCCCGTTGGTCGCCGCGGCGAGGGACCCGCTGCCCCGCGCCGAACTCACCATGCGCTGCGCCCAATTGCGGTGGGACGAAGGTGATGTGACCGAACCGCTCGAACTGTTCCGGCAGGCCCACGACCTGTACACCCGCAGCGGCTGCCCGACGAGCGCCGCCGACGCGCTCGCAGGCGAGGCGTGGGCGATGCTGCAACTCGGCAAGCGTGCCGACGCCGAGGACTTGGCCAGGCGCGCTCTCGCCATTCCCGCCGACGACCCGGATCGGCCGCCGTCACTGCAGGCCCAGATCGCCCTTGGTGTCGCGATCGCTCCCGACGAACCCGCCGCGGCCCTGGGGCATCTCGACAGCGCGCTGGCCTCGGCCCGTGCCGACGGGCACAAGCACAACGAGGCATGGTGCCTGAACTGTCGCGGTGTCGCCCTGCGGGAGGCGGGTCGCTACGACGAGGCCCTCGACAGTCACCGCGAGGCCTTCGCCCTGCTCGACGACCTGTTCGAACCGCACTGGAAGATCCACTTCCTCAACGGCTACGCCGAAACATGTCGCCTGGCAGGGCTTTCCGACGAGGCACTGCGCCTGTACAACGAAACGCTCGACCTGGCACCGCGACTCGGGTACCGGTTCGAGCAGGCCAGGGCGAACCAGGGCATCGCCGATGTCCTCGACGACTCCGATCCTGCTGCCGCGCAACAGCATCGCGCGGCGGCCGAGGAGTTGCTGAGCGAACTCAGCCCATCGATTTGGCCCCGTCCAGAGCCTCCCGAATGATGTCGGCGTGGCCGGAGTGCTGCGCGGTCTCGGTCATGATGTGCATGAACGTGCGTCGCGCGCTCCACCGGCCACCGGGCTCGAACCAGGGCGCCGTCGGCAGCGGCTGGGTGGCGTTCAGATCGGGCAGCGTGCGCACCAGTTCGTCGGTGCGAGCGGCGACCTGATCGTATTCGGCGAGCAGTCCCGCGAGCGTTTCACCAGGCAGCATGCGGAACGCATTGCCCCATTCCGCGATCTGCTCCTCGGTCATCGACTCGAAATCCGGCCCGGCCTCGGGTCCGTCGACGATGAACTTCGCCCAGTTCGCCTCCACCGCCGCCACGTGTTTGATGAGCCCGCCCAGGCACAGTTCGCTGACGGTGGTGCGCAGCGCGGCCTGTTCGTCGGTGAGGTCGCGGGTGGTGTTGCGCAGGAAGTAGCGGTGCTTGGCCAACATCTCGAGGAGGTCGGCGCGTTCGGTGTCGAGCACTGTTTCTGTCATGAACCCAAGGTAGAAGACATTGCGGTCAGTTTCTGTCCGCAATGCGCGGATACTGAGAATATGGCTGATACCAGTGCACGCACCCTGCGTCTGTTGTCGCTGTTGCAGACCCACCGCTACTGGCCGGGCACCGAACTCGCGGCGCGGCTGAAGATCTCCCCGCGCACCCTGCGCCGCGACATCGACCGCCTACGCGACCTCGGCTACCCCGTGGACGCCCGGCCCGGCATCGAGGGCGGTTATCAGCTCGCCGCGGGCGCGGCCATGCCGCCGCTGGTGCTCGACGACGACGAGGCCGTCGCCATCACCGTGTGCCTGCAGGCCGGTTCCGAAGGTGCCGGTGACGGCCTGGCCGAACCGTCCGTGCGCGCCCTCGGCAAACTCGGCACCGTCCTGCCCGCCCGGCTGCGCCGCCGTGTCGACGCCCTACGCGCGATGACCGTGTCCGCGGGTTGGCACGCCGTTCCACTCTCGGATGTGGACCCCGCGGTGCTCACCGACCTGGCGCTCACCTGCCGCCGCGAGGAACGCCTCACGTTCACCTACACCGCCGCCGACGGTCGCACGAGCGCCCGCGAGGTCGAACCCCACCGGCTGGTCTCCCTCGGCCGCCGCTGGTATCTCGTCGCCTACGACCTCACCCGCCATGATTGGCGCTCGTTCCGCGTGGACCGTCTCACCGACTCCCACGCCACCGGCACCCACTTCCGCCCCCGTGAACTACCCGCCCCCGACGCCGCCACTTTCGTCCGCGACGGAATAGGCGGCGCCCGAACGGGGTACCGAGTGGTCGTCGAGGTCGCGGCGTCCCCCGAGTACGTCCGCGCGCGGGTGGGCCGGTGGTGCGCCATCACACCGCTGCCCGGCGACCGCACTCTGGTCGAGCAGACGGTTGACACCCTCGACTGGCCCGCCTATCTCCTCGGCCGCGTCGAAGCGGACTTCACCATCCTCGAACCACCGGAACTCGCTGCGGTGGTGAGTGATTGGGGATCGCGTTTCGCCCGCGCGACGACGTCGGATCAGGTCGAGCGATAGGTCGGGCGGTGTCCCCCACGCCGGGATTCGGCCGCGACGGCCGGTCCGGGGGTCAGTCCACGCTGCCGAAGGCGCCGTGTGGCAGCAGGTGGTGCAGCAGCTTCCGCAGCGGGTGGTGGCCGAGGTGCAGGCCGTTGTCGTGGTGACCGTCCCGATCGACGAATTCGACCGAGTGCGTGGGTATCTCGGCGGCCGAAGCCTGGGTGGCCACGCCGCCGAGGGGAGTGGCGACGAGGGCGCCGATCACGGCGACCCGGATCACGGTGCGGTGCGGAGAATGGGTGGACATGGGCAGATCCTCTCGGGGTGGAGCCTTCGGACCCAGTCTTGCCCATGTCGGCGCCGTTGTCGCGCGATCGCTACCGGTATCCGTCCTGCGGACGCGGCGCTCGGGGATGGTGGCCGCCCGGAGCCCACTGTGCCTGTGGTGCTGCGTATCCGGGTGCTTGCGGCAAGCCGGGGTGCTGGTAGGGCATGCCTGGCGCGGCCGGTGCCCAAGCTGGCCGATTACCTCGTCCACACCACCGTCGAGTCGAAGGCAGGAGTGCGAGCAGCAAGGTCACCGCCGGGAACACGAGCAGCAGGATCGACAGGAACCACGGTAGGTCGATGTACGGTCCGAGCAGCGAGTTCACGGCCGACTGATCGAACACCACTTCACGGTAGCTGCTGCTGCCGATATCGAAACGCCCGAACTGTGCGACGGTGATGATCACCCCGGCAACGTAGGCGCCGATGACTCCCGCGCAGCCCGATGCCACCATCATCGGCCCGGAACTCTTGCGCCGGAACAGCACGATCGCACCGATCAACAGCAGCACCGCCGCCACGATGTCGACCACCAACAACACCGCCGAGGCGATGGAGGCCCAGGCAGGCGCGTACCCCCATCCGAAGGGCGGATAGTCCGACGTCACCATCCGTCCGACAGCGGCGATCATTCCGACGACACCGACGAGCCCGCCGACCAGCGCCGATATTCCGGTGAGGATCGCCGTCCCCCCGCTGGGCGGTCGTTGGACTGGCGCGGGATACATCAGGGTCCTCCTCGAGTCGGCTGCAACCACTCTGACTCATACCCGTCGCACTGTCGCGCCACGCGTCGAGCTCACCCCCGATGACGTTGCGTCCGCCGCCGTTCGAAGAACAACTGATCCACTTCCACCGGCTCCACCATCGCCGTGATCTCGGCGAGTCTGCTGTCGTACCGATGCTCGGTGATGCACCGGTGCAACCGGGCGCGCCGCTCCGGCCCCAACCCGCTCCACACCTTCCCGAACCGATTCTGTGCCTCCGGACCCGACGCGGCGACGAGATCGAGTAGCGCAGGCCAGCCCCCGGCTTCGGTGGCCCGCGCGGGGAGCTCCGCGACTGCCGTGTCCGACAGCGCGGCCAGCGTGTTGCCGACCTCGTTCCTGGCCCGCTCGTCCATGCGTGCGGCGAGGGCGAACATCCCCCGCCAGCTCTCGGCATCGTCGCAGTGCTCCAATGTCGACACCACCCGCGCACCGACACCCGGCTCGTCGAACACCCGATTGCCGACCAGCGACCACAGTCCGAGCGGCGTGAGATGACCTACCAGCGTGAGGAATTCGGGCACGGCTCCCACCGTCAACGCGTTCCTGACCAGCCTGGTGACATCGGCGGGCTGCGCGTTGCCGAACAGCACGTCACCGACCCGGCGCACCACATCGTCCGCGCACCGTGAGAACACCGACAGTGCGGCGTGCTGCAGCCCCGGCGGCCCGTTGAGCACCGTCTGCAACATGCGCGGGATCCGGTGATGCGGTCCGTCGAGGAGCTGGCGGACGACGGCACTCAACACCTCGGCATCGAACGAATACGCCGCCGAGTAGATCAAACCGGCGTCGTCACCCACCCCCGCCTCGACCGCGGCGATCAGTTCCGTTGTCGCGCAGGACAAGAACGGACCAGCGGTCACATAGTCGCGCCGCCGCAACAACTCGTTGACGATCCGCACCACCGGCCGCGTCGGCGCCTGATCGGCCAGCCGCGCGATGGCCCGGGGATCCAGGTACGGCGCGCAGTCCGCCGCATAACCCGTATCCAACATCGACAACGTCTCCACAGCCTTCTGTGGATGCTCCACCCCCACCGCCCCCGCGGCCCGCCCGGTCATCATCGGCGGAACCAGCTTCTGCACCAACGGAATCGAGATCGACAGCGGAATGTAGGGCACCAGCGAACTGATCCGCCGAAACGTCATCGCGTGCTGATCGAACAACACCGCCGACACCTGCGCCTGCAACTCGTGCAACCGCGCCGCCCCCAGATACCGCAGGTGATGCACCCGCTGCGGATGTACATGCAGGGTCCGCGCCAACAGGATCAACTGCGCCCGCGTGGTCAGATCCGTCATCGCCCACCGAACATGATCTTCTTCGCCACCCGCCGCAACGGCCGAGGCAAAGCCCCGACCAACGAGTCGATCGACCTGTCCATCGTCGCCGCCTCGAACGTACCCGCCGCCCTGACCAGCTCGAACAGATCCCTGGCCTCCCGCACGGGCAGCCGCTGCACAGCAGGCAACCCCACCGCCCCACCCCCGTCATCCCCAGTACGGATGGTCATACGAGCTCCCCAATACACAGTCCTACCACTCCGAGGATGCGCCTCAACCTCGGTGTTGGACAGCGTTTACGCGAATAGCTGTGTGCAGCACTGAAAATGCGTGCCCAAATACATGTAACCCACGCTTACGGACGAACTCCGCTGGGAGCGAAGGCGTCGGATGGAGCGAAGGCGTACCCCGTACCGCGGGATACGGATGCACCTAAGACGCGAGTTCCGCCGCTCAATGCACAGCGGGCTACGACACCAACGCCCCTTGGTGCTCGGTGGACGGATGCCGACGGTCAGCGATGGTGTCCGACGGAAGTCGGTGTCAGTGCACTCGGTTCCTGCACGCAGTTCTTGTCGGCCCCTGTCCATAGCATGACGTCCGGTCGAGGATCGGTCCGATGTTGGGGCCCGAGAAGGTGGTTTCGAGTGCAGGTGAGCGGCGATCAGGTGGTGCGACACTTCGGTTCGACAGGCGCGGCCCGAAGGCGCCTTGAAAAGTGGAAGGTTCTACCTAACCGGGAGTACGTGGCTGAGAAGGTGCGCGCACATGTCAGCTCTGCCATCTACGAGGTCGACCCCGCCGAGATTCGGGACCTCGAGACGGAGCATCCGCTGGGCGTTCTGTGGGAGAATTTCGACAGCACCGTTCAGCTCGTGAGGGATTGGCGTCCTGACTTCGCCTTTTCGCATCTCTTCCATTTCTGCCTAGAAGATCTCGGTCGGATCTTCAGCTGGGAAGAGTTTCGCGACGATTGGAGTGCATCGCCTGCCAGGCGCAGCTGGCTGTGGGATCCGGCCTGGGTTGTGCATCAGAAGGCGGTCGACAAGCTGGTAACCCAGCGTGGATGCACAGAGGCTCAGGCAAGGGCTGCTGTGCGGAACGCGCTGCGATGGCGTATCGGCACCTTCTACTACTCGTTTCTGCGTGAGATCTACGTCGTGGGCCGGCTTCGCAATCTCGGCCTACCTGCACTGAGCCACCCGCTCGCTGATGCCCTCTTCCGTGCTGACCTGTGGTGCGGAGATGCCGTCGTCGGAATCTATATCGACAATCCCAACTATCGAAGCACTCGGGGAGGTCGAAAGCATCCAGCGCAGTACTACCTGGGCGACCAGCCAAGATTCCGCTTCATCGATCTGGAGATGTCGGCGCCGGAAGGGTTTGGGACGGTGGCTTTGCCGACCGACGACGACCTGAACCGGTGTGTCCGCGCCATTCGTCAGTCTCAATAGCGGGAAGGGCAAGCAACTTTCGGCAACTAGCCTCGGTCTCATCGGTCCGTTGAGGCGCTGGGGGAGGAGCGAACCGGGTCGGCGGGTCGGGAAGGGAGTTCGTCGGTGTCGTGCACGAGCCATCGGAAGAACTCCACGATGTGGTTGTTGACATTGGAGCCAACCTGTTCGGTCGCGTGCCGTGCGCGTTGCCGCAACTCGGGGTCGGCGCGGTAGATCGAGGCAGGGTAGCGGTGCTGGCTGGGCATAACCCCACTCTGCCACAGAGTGGATATCCACCGAAAAGTGCGCTATCCTCGGTGGATATCCACCCGCTACCTCTAGGAGATCTGCATGCTTGTGCCACATTTCGCCGGATCGACCTCGAAGATGCGAAAGATGGTCGGAGGGGTCGACTAGTGTCTACCGATGTGGGCTCACAGACGTGGAAGATGATCGATCTGTTCGCAGGTTGCGGCGGTATGACCTCGGGCTTTGTGGCTGCGGGGCCCTACAAGCCGGTCATGGCGGTTGAGTTCAACTTCGAAGCCGCGGCCACCTATGCGGCCAACTTCGGAGAGTCCCACACTCGGTATGCCGACATCTCGGATATCCCCGACGAAGACATCCCAGAAGCTGATGTGATCATCGGCGGCCCACCGTGTCAGGGTTTCTCCAACCTGGGGTCGAAAAACGTCCATGACCCGCGCAACAAGCTATGGAAGGAGTACATCCGCTTCGTTCGGCATGCTCATCCCCGGGTTTTCGTCATCGAGAACGTTGACCGCTTCTTCTCCTCCAGCGAATTCGCCCTGCTCAAGTCCGAGGCTCGCCCTGGGGGACTGTTGCAGGAATACCACCTGGAGGCCGGGTTCCTACTGGCCGCGGACTTCGGAGTACCACAGCGCCGCAAGCGGACCATTGTGATCGGATCTCGGATAGGCAAAATACCACTGCCGTCGCCGACACATGCGCCCATCGGCGCGATGGGCGATCTGCCGACATGGCACGGCACTCGTGCGGTTCTGGAGGGGCTTCCCGAGGTGCCGGCTACCAAAGAGTTCCCTGACTCCTGGGTCTCGGTCTTCGGTGAACGCGTACGTGGGCTGTTCAAGACTCCTGATCTGCATATCGGGCGAAATCCCACGCAGCTGTCGCTGGACCGGTACCGGCACATCCCGCCCGGAGGTGGCCGATTCGATCTGCCGGATCATCTGCTGTCGCGCTGCTGGCGCGAGAAGAAGACGGGCACCACTGACGTGATGGGTCGAATGCGGTGGGACGCACCGTCGTTGACGATCCGAACCGAATTCTACAAACCCGAAAAAGGTCAGTACCTGCACCCGCAGTGGGATCGCGAAGACCCGGCTTGCAGTGTCGATCGCCCGATCACTCACTACGAGGCTGCCCGGCTGCAGAGTTTTCCGGATTCCTTCGTGTGGTGTGGTAGCAAGATCGAGGTCGCTCGGCAGATAGGGAACGCCGTGCCGCCGATGCTGGCCGAAGCTATCGCGCACCATCTGAAGCCCTTCCTCGAAGGCAGTGCCGCCGAGCGTGACGCCACGAGTGCACCGCTACCGTGCCGGCTGTGCAGCGGTCGTCAATAGCTGATCGTCGGAAGTGGTGCCGTAGGGGTATCGCTATCGATGGCTGCGAAGAGTTCGCCTCCGATTTCGGCGACGTTTCCTGCGGTGCCCTCAGGGACACGCACCAACCGCACCGACATCAATTCTCCCTTGGCTGGGATCGGTAATCCTAATGCCGCTGCTATCCGCGGGCCCTCATTTTGATGACCCAGTATCGCAATCCCCTCCTTACTGAGTGTTATCCGTGCATCGCGAACTCGCTTCATTGGATCGAGCTGTTGAGCCACGGTTTGGGTGGCGTTTCGGCTGATAGTGACACCACGCACGAGCCGGAACATATCTGTGACGCGCCGTTGTCCCGTCTTACCTGCCAGTATTTTCTCTCTCGCCGCTGGTGGCAGCGAAAGAATGAAATTTTGTGGCAACGCGCCGTGTTTGCATATCCACACGATTTTCCCCCGCCCTTGCGCGTTGATCGTCTTTTTTCCATCGTTGTTCGTGCCATTATTCAGCCAATCTGGCTGGATCCGAAGTACTCCCACATCGAAAGTCCCCGTGTGGTCGTTCGCGCGCATGAGTAAGCAAATGTGCCCAACGGCTTCCCGTGGGATTGTCCAATTGCTGCCGATCGTCCACTTGGCGTCCACTTCGTGACCTGCGATCTTATAGTCCATATGATCGCCTCTCGGTAGTTCGAATTTGGCACGTATAACTATCTCTACCTTTGTCCCGAGGTAGGTCTTTTCAGTCTTGTCGAGTTGGTCTTTGTGATGGGGGTCGAATCTGCCTGTACGTTGCCCATCAAGTACTTCGTCAATGGACTGGCGCAAGCCATCCCCGAATCGTTGCTCCACGTCCTTGTATTGACGAAACCACTCCAGAACCTCGGCGACCCCCACATCGGACTGTGCGTGGACAACCGGACTGGACACATTGAAGAGGACATGATCAGACTCGCTCACCGCACGAATGTAGCTCGAGCTGCGTCATGTGGTCTCTTCCCGAGTGAACCCGACACTTCGTTCTTCAGCGCTGGCGCCGCTCACGTCTGGCTCGGTGCGCGCAAGTCCGGGGAACTACAGCTGCCGACATCATCGGAAACCAGTCGGTCGGTACTTCATGTCGTGGCCCTCGCTAGCGGGATGGAGAGAGGTGGTGGCACAGTTGCCTATGTGACAGCACCATTTGCAAGGGACTTGTGTGGGTATCGATCCAACGGCAATCCTTCGACGTCGGACAGCAACGACGCTGGGTCGATCGAGTGGGGGATGGCATTGTTCGATGCCTTGGGAGTCCCCGCCGAAAAGCCTGAGATTCCCCAGGTGGGGCGGCGGATGGAAGAGCTTGCAGCGAAGCATCTTGAAGGACTTCGTTCCGATTTGCTATTTCGCGGTTCGCGACCAGCGATGGAGTTTCGTCAATATTATCATCTGGCGGTGTTCAAAGATTTTACACGGAAGTACGCAGATCCAGGTTCTGAACTGGCCGACATAATTGTTGAGCTCACACAGAATTCGTCGCCAGCGATTCATGATGCATTGATTTCTCGGCTCAAAACTGTGAGCGTTGCTATTGGGGAAAATCATCAGCTCGTCTCGGACCTTGTCAATTCTATGCCCGAGGAGTCTCTTCTCAAGCTGGATGTTGCCATCGCCGCACCACAGCCGGAAAATCGACTCCTCATCGGCCTGTCATCGAAATGGTCGTTGCGGACAGACCGCGCTCAGGACTGTATCTCCCAAGGATCCAAGCTGGTGAGTTTGCGACGTGGGCACATGCCTCATTACGCGGTGCTCACAATGGAACCCAGACCCGCAATGCTACGTCTGATCGCCTACGGGTCAGGCGCTGTCGACTGCGTCTACCACCTTGCTCTGCAAGAACTGCGAGATGCGGCGAGAACGCTCGAAGGACGTCGACGCCGTGCACCGTGGGCTCCCCGGGCTCTACTCGAACGCATGGTTGCTCAGGGGCGTGTTCGTGACTACGGTGAACTCGTAGCAGAGGTGCGACGCCTCCCGACTTGGTGAGCTGATCAATGCTGACCGGTGCGCGTCTTCGGATTGCTCGGTTCATTTCGGGTGAGCCGGCGAATGAGGTGGGCGTAGTCGCTACGTTCATATGCGAGTCGTGTAGCTCCTTTCCACTACCGGATCGTAGGTAAATTTGGGTCGAGGGTGCTCTGCGCGTTGGTCACGACCTCGCGAACGTCGTTCTAGTCCCTCAATCTTCAATTTGAAGCGATGAGGTGGCGCGGATCATGGTGAGCTGGTGAACCTTTGAAGCTTTGTAGCGCAGTCCGGGAACCGCTGCGGGTGCTCCGTGGGCGGTGAATCCGTGGCGTTCGAAGAAGCGGACTGCGCGGGAGTTTTCGACGAGGGTTTGTAGGTAGCAGCCGGGGGAGTTGTTCGCCGCGAGGTGGTCGAGGAAGTGGTGCATCAGGGTGTCGGCGGCGCCGGTGCCTCGGGCCGAGGGAGTGAGGTTGATGTGGAGGTGGGAGGGCCAGCGGGGGTCGGTGAGTTCGGCGGCGAGCGGGAGGCGGCGGACCCTGGCTACGAGGGTGTCGGCGAGGGCGCGGGCGAAGAAGGTGGCGGGTTTGCGGCGGGAGATCAAGCGGTAGTGGCGGATCGCGGATTCGAGGCGGGCTTCCTCGGTGGGGAAGGAGGTGCTGTCGACGCAGCCGGTGAGGTAGCCGACCAGGCGGCCGTCGTCGACCGCGAGGAACAGCGACTCGGGTTCGAGGTCCATATAGGGATCGAGGTAGACGGCCTTTTCGGATTCCGGGTGGCCCCAGAGGGTGGCAGTCGGGGAGCCCTCGCCGACATGGGAGGCCAGGGCCGTCAGTTCGGGACGGTCGGCCTCGGTGTATCCACGGATCTCCACCAACCCAATGTACGGACGGAGGTCAGTTGGCGGGGCAGATTTTGATGGCGTCTCGGGAGATGCAGACGTCGTATTCGCCCGGGGCGGCGATGACGGCGTTTCCGTAGGCCGAGCGGATGAATGGTGATGTGTACCAGCGGTTTTCGCGCATGTCTTCGAAGAAGTCGCGGTCGGAGCCGTTGAGGAAGATGTGGGATCGGGTGGTGGGTCGGCCGTCTAGGCGTTGGCCGTAGAGGCGGGTGAGGGTGTAGCCGGAGTGGAAGCCGAGGGCGTTGACCCAGGGCTCCAGTTCGACGATGGCCGCTTGCATCACCCACAGGTCGCCTTCGACGCGGTGGGTGGTGCGGTCGGTGACGGCGCCGTCGGTGTCGAAAGTGGTGACGTCGAGTTCGAGGGCGCGGTCCCCGACGGTTTTCGCGACCACGTGGGCGGCTTTGATTTCGCCGGTCAGGCCCAGGTAGGTCTGGAGGAGGGTGGCGATCCAGAGGAGCAGGGTCGCCGCGAGCAGCAGGGCGGTTCCGGGGATCGCCCGGCCCAGAACGGATTTGAGGCCGCGGCGGCGAGTCCGGGGGAGGGCAGCGGCGACAAGGAGGGCGAGGCCGATCGCGAGCAGGACGAGCAGGCCGATCTGGGGGAGCCCGAAGGACACCGGGAAACTCATGAACTGGGTATACCCCGAAAGTCGGTGCGGCAGGCGGTGACTAGAGGGACTGGGAGTCGGAATCCGGCAAGGAGGGCTGACGGCGGCGCAGGATCGTGGCGACGAGGACCGCGCAGACCAAAGCCATGACCACCGCGAGGGTGGCGGGCACCGGCCCACGGTCCACGTCGGTGGTGCGATACCAGGCCGAGGAATAGGCGAGGTGGCCGAATTCGGTGTCGCTCAACGCGACACCGAGCGAGGGTACGAACAAAACGCACAGGCCGACGACCGCTGAGGAGGAGTTGATCGGGACCGCGCTGCCGATGCCGTAACCGCAGACGGCCCCGAGCGCGAGACAGCCGACCGCGGCGGTGAGGCTCGCCGGTGGCGCGGTCATGTCCGCGGCGAGGGTGAGGCAGGCCAGTGCCACGATCCAGAGGGCGGCGGCGAGCGGGCGGGGGCGGCGCAGGCCGAGGCCGAGACCGAGGGCGATGGCGACGAGGGTGCCCAGATCGACCCAGCTGTCGCGCGGCAGGGTGATGACGAGGCTGCCCGCCACCGAGAACGACGACATCAACACTGTGAGCACCCCGTCCCGCTCGGGCAGCACGAAAGCGGCGGCCGCGGTGGCGACGAGCACGATGATCGAGGCGATGACGACATGGCGCAGGCTCGTCTTGTGGTGCGACACGTGCAGCGAGGTGAAGATGATCGCCGAATAGACGAGCACCGCGGCGAACACGGGTGCGAGGGGGATCGCGGAATCGGTGTGTGACGGGGCGGGTGCGGCGCTGGTGAGCGCGAAATACGCGAGCGCGAGCACACTGCCCCCGATGAACCACAGCGGCAGGGTGCCCGCGAGCGCGCCGTCGAAGCCGCCGGTGGTGTCGTCGGTCGGGGTCTGGGTGAGATCGCCGAGCACGGTCGCGCCGATCGCGGCGAACAGGTAGGCGATGCGCAGCCTCGTGTCGTTCCACACGGCCACCGCGGTCGCGCCGAGTGCCATCCCGGCCAGCACGGCGTCGACGAAGTTCAGCGTCGGCAGGGACACGCCGCCGTCGAGTCTGCCGTCGCTGCTGTCGCCCGCCGCGAGCAGGTGGCTCAGCAAGATCCCGGCCAGCGCGAGCAGCGCGGTCCAGCGGGCGGTGCGCACACTGCCGACCGCCACGGTGACGGCGGCGGTGATGACCGCGACGAACGCGCCGCCGGTCATCGCGCGGGGAATGTTGAACACGAGCAGATCGTCGTGGGTCGACTCGCCCAGATCGGCGAAGCTGATCGGCATCATGATCGCGAGGACGGCCACGGAGGTGGCGACGACGACCGTGAGTGCTTCGGCGGCGGGCCTGGCCGCGACGCGGATCATGGGCGGCCGTGCCGGAGCGGGGGTCGCGCAGGCTGATGAGGCACCGGATCTCCGTTCTCGCGGACGAACCTGGCTGGAGTTTATCCAGCGTGGGCGCGTCGACCGGTCCGTGCGCTGTCGTGTCGTGCCCGGCGACATGCGACCATGGACGAATCGGCATGTCAGACAAATGATCAGGAAGGTCGGTGGATGACCGGCGGCGTGGTGAGCTGGTTCGACGGCGGCAAGGGGTTCGGCTTCATCACCCCGGACGCGGGCGGACCGGAGGTGTTCGTGGAGTACACCGAACTCGTCGGCGCGGGGTTCCGCACACTGCGGGCCGGTCAGCGCGTGGAATTCACGGTGCACGAGACGCGGCGCGGACCCGAAGCGCAGCGGGTGCGGGTTCTCGA
>NZ_BDBE01000051.1 GCF_001612825.1 Nocardia caishijiensis NBRC 108228
AACAAACACAGCCCAATACCTCCATGGGCGCAAAACAAAAAGAGCCGGGCACGCTCCCCAGCGCACCCGGCCCTCTCACCCCCTACCCGACCTCAGTCCACACCCAAATACGCGGACATCACCGCAGGATCAGTGAGCAGATCAGCCCCGGCACCGGTCTTGGTCACCTCACCGGTCTCCAAAATGTAGGCCCGATCACTACGCGTCAGTGCCTGCTGCGCGTTCTGCTCCACCAACAACACCGTCGTCCCCTGCCGGTTGATCTCACTGATGATCCGGAAGATCTGCTGGATCACCATCGGGGCAAGACCCATCGACGGCTCGTCCAGCAACAACAGCTTCGGACGAGCCATCAACGCACGCCCGATGGCCAGCATCTGCTGTTCACCACCGGACAGCGTCCCACCGACCTGCTTACGCCGCTCGGCCAACCGAGGAAACAGCTCGAACACCCACTCGAGCGTCTTCTGGTACTCACCCTTGTCGTCGAAAGGCCTGCCGTAGCAACCCATGTCGAGGTTCTCGAGCACCGTCATCCCGGGGAATACGCCACGACCTTCGGGTGCCTGGATGAGACCCTCGACCACCCGGTCGTGAGCCTTCATCGCCGTGATGTCCTTGCCCTCGAACAGGATCCGCCCGGACGTGAGCGGCAGCAGACCCGACAACGCCCGCATGGTGGTGGTCTTGCCCGCACCGTTGGCGCCGAGCAACGTGACCAGCTCGCCGGGCGCGACCGACAGCGAAATACCGTGCAGCGCTTCGATTCTGCCGTAGTGCACCACCATATCGCGCACTTCGAGCAGCGGTGCCTGCGCGGGGGGCTCGGCGGATTCGGTCTTCTCGAGCACCGTGGTACCGCCCACGGTGGCCCCGGCGGTCGGCGTCGCACCCTCCGCCGCGGCGGCGTCGGCTTCCTCCCGCACCTCGGCCACCGTGTCCGCGTCGGGCACACCGAGGTACGCCGCGATCACCGCCGGATCCTCGCGCACCTGAGCGGGCAGCCCGTCGGCGATCTTGCGCCCGAACTCGAGCACCACGATCCGGTCGGTCACGCCCATCACCAGGCGCATGTCGTGCTCGATGAGCAGCACGGTGTAGCCGTCGTCGCGGATCTTGCGGATCAGATCCATCAGCGCCGACTTCTCGCTGGGGTTGAACCCTGCGGCCGGTTCGTCCAGGCACAGCAGTTTGGGCTCGGTGGCCAGCGCTCGCGCGATCTCGAGCCTGCGCTGGTCGCCGTAGGACAGGTTGCGTGCCTTCTCCACCGCGCGCGGGGCGATGCCGACGAACTCGAGCAGCGCCATACCTCGTTCGATGGCGTCGCGTTCCTCGCGCCGGTGCTTGGCGGTGCGGAAGATCGCGCCAGGCACCGAGGTGGTGTGACGGGCGTCGGTGCCGACGACGACGTTCTCGAGTGCCGTCATCTCCCCGAACAGCCGCACGTTCTGGAACGTGCGCGCGATCCCGAGCCGGGTGATCTCGTTGCGCTTGGTCTTGGCCAGCGGTTTGCCGTCGAAGTGCACGCTGCCGGCCGCCGGTTTGTACACCCCGGTGATGGCGTTGAAGCAGGTGGTCTTGCCCGCGCCGTTGGGGCCGATGAGCCCGAGGATCTCGCCGCGGCGGATCTCGAAACTCACCCCGTCCAGCGCCGTCAGACCACCGAACTTCACCGTCAGCCCGTCGGTGCGCAACAACGGCTCGCCGACGGCGGTCTCGATCGCTCGGTGCGGTGCGACCACGTCGGCCACGGCCTCGGCATCGCCCAGTTCGGGCAGCACCGCGGTCACGTCGACCTCGCCCGCGGGCTCGACCTCCGGTGCCGCTTTGTACCCGGCGGCCATGTCTTCGTTGTCGTACAGCGCGTCGCCCGCGCCCGGCCCGGTCATCGCCTCGCTCCGATCAGTTCGGCCGGCTTGCGCACGGCCTGGTACACCTGTCTGCCGTAGGTGAGCAGCTTCTGCCGCACCGGGAACAGGCCCTGCGGTCGCAGAATCATCATCACCACCAGCGCGATGCCGAAGTAGAGGTACTTCAGGTCACCGAGGGACTGCGCGCCGCCCTGGCGGTGCAGCAACACACTGCCGAGCAACAGCAGTCCGAGGATCACCGCGACCACCGCGCCGGTTGTCACCGCGCGCCTGGCCCACACCCCCAGCGTGTTGCCACGCAACCGCCACAGCAGCCAGAGCCCGACCAGGACGGCGACATCGACCGCGAGCAGCAGATAACCGGTCGATTCGTTCGACACCAGTTGCACCGATTGCAGCCGAACCGGCAGGTAGGCGATGAGGAACGCGCCGACGATCACGCCGAGCTTGTTGCCCGATCCGCCGAGCACCACCGCGCACAGGAACAGCATCGACAAGATGATGTCGAACTGCTTGGGGTTGACGTAAGTGACCTGACCGGCGTACATCGCGCCCGACAGGCCGCCGACCGACGCACCGATCACGAACGCCCACAGCTTGAACTTGAACGTCGGCACGCCCATGATCTCGGCGGCGTCCTCGTCTTCGCGGATCGCGACCCAGGAGCGACCGACCCGGCTGCGCTCGAGGTTGCCGATCACCAGCAGCACGACCACGACCAGCGCCAGGCCGAGCCAGAACCACCAGGCGCCGTTGCTCGCCCTGGTGAACGGATTCCAGCTGTCGGGGTCGCCGAGGTTGCCCGGGGAGAAGAATCCGCCCGGTTTCGTCTCGGACTCGCCGACCTCCGGATAGGAGATCTTGGACAACCCGAGGCTGCCGTTGGTGAGTTCGCCGAGGTTGTCGGCCATCAGGCGCACGATCTCACCGAAGCCGAGCGTCACGATGGCCAGGTAGTCACCGCGCAACCGCAGCGTCGGCGCGCCGAGGATCAGACCGGCCAGCGCGGTGAGCGCGACCGCGATCGGCAGGCAGGCCACCCACGCCCAGCCGGGTTCGAGCCAACCACCATCGGTCTGGTTCCACGGACTGTTCGGGCTGGTCAACAGGCCGACCGTGTAGGCACCGACGGCGTAGAAGCCGACGTAGCCGAGGTCGAGCAGACCGGCCTGGCCGACCACCACGTTCAGGCCGATCGCGATCAGCGCGTACATGGCGAACTGCGCCATCACACCCGCGAAACTCGCGCCCGGCGTGTCGAGCAACGGCGGCGGGAACAGCGGAAGCAGTGCGAGCACGGCGATCACCGGGATGCCGACCGCCCACTGGCCGGGCCGCGAGAGCCCGTCCCACCAGCCGCGGATCGCGTCGCCGATGCCACGCTTGTCCTGTTGCGTCACTGCGGTTTTCGTCGTGTCGGTCATGCGCGTGCCCTCCCCAGACTCTCGCCGAGGATGCCGGTGGGCCGGAACATCAGCACGGTCACCAGCAGCACGAACGCGACCACGTCACGCCATTCGGTGCCGAACAGGATCTGCCCGTACTGCTCGGCGACGCCGAGGATCAACCCGCCGAGCAGTGCGCCGCGCAGGTTGCCGATGCCACCGAGTACCGCGGCGCTGAAAGCCTTGATACCGAGAATGAAACCGCCGGAGAAGATGATGCCGGTGGGAATGTAGAGCGTGTACAACATGGCGGCCGCGCCTGCCAGCAGACCGCCGATGAGGAAGGTCAGCATGATGACCCGTTCCCGCGAGACACCCATCAGGGTCGCGGTGTCGGGGTCCTGGGCAACCGCGCGGATGCCACGGCCGAACTTGGTCCGGTTGATGACGACCTCGGTGATGACCGCGAGCACGATCGCCGCCGCGAAGATCACCAGCGCCACGTTGGTCACCTGGGCGCCGAGGAAGGTGAACTGCACCTTCGGCTCGACCAGACGGATGCCGGTCTGCGCGTTGGAACCGCCGAGACCCGGCTTGATCTTGGGCAGGATGTAGTGCACGAATTCCTGGATCACGAACGACATACCGATCGCGGTGATCAGGAAGGCGAGTGGTTTGGCGCCTCGCCTGCGCAGGGGCCGGTAGGCGACGCGTTCCAGACCGACGGCGGCGATGCCCGAGACCAGCATGCCGAACAGCATCGCCAGGCCGAGATAGGTGATCGTCAGGACGACACCCTGGGAATACACATTGCCGCTCGGGGCGAAGCCGAGCAGCTCCAGCCCCACGTACGTACCGAACATACCGAGCATGAAGATCTCGGAGTGGGCGAAGTTGATAAGTCGCAGCACGCCGTAGACCAGCGTGTAGCCGACGGCGACCAGCGCGTAGATCGAGCCGTAGGTGAGACCGTCGACCGTCAGTTTCCAGAACTGGTCGATCACCCCGGACACATTGAAATCGATGGACCCCTCGGCCAACAGGGTCACACCGAGCGATGCGGCTGATGTCATGGTTACTCTCGCGTCAGGCGAGCGGTGCGCGCGGCAACAGCTGCCACGCGCACCGCAACACGCTCAGATGGGACTACTTGACCTCGTACATCCAGATCTGGATGTTGGCCAATTCGCCGGTCTCGCCCCACTTGTACTCACGGGCCACACCGGTGCCGGTGTAGGTACGGACGTACTCGACCAGGTCGGCACGGGTCACCTTGCCGGAGTCGATGCCCTTGAGCAGGATCGTGGCCAGGTCGTAGCCTTCGACGGAGTAGACGCCGGGGGCCTGTCCGTTGAACGCGGTGTACTCGGCGGCGAACTTCTCCGGCGCCGGGCTGCACGGGCACGACAGCAGCGCGTCCTTGGACGACGAACCGGCCTGGCGCACGAACTCGGGATCGTTGCTGCCGTCGGCGGAGACGAAGGTCGCGGTCACGCCACCGGAACGCAGCTGCTGCACGAACGGTGCGGCCTCGGCGTAGTACCCGGCGTAGAAAATGGCGTCGGGCTTGGCCGCCGACAACTTGGAGACCGTCGCCGAGAAGTCCTTGTCGCCTTCCTTGACGTTGGCCGCGCAGGAGGGATCGGCGGCGCCGCCCGCCGCGGTGAGGAAGGCCTGCGCGAGACCGGCACCGTAGTCGGTGTTGTCCTGCACGACGCAGATCTTCTTGAAGCCCTTCTCCTTGGTGAGGTAGTTCGCCACGGCCGGGCCCTGCGAGTTGTCGTTGCCGAGGCCGCGGAAGAAGGTCTTCCAGCCGTTCTGGGTCAGCGTCGGATTGGTGGCCGAGGCGGTCAGCGTCGGCATGCCCGCCTCGCTGAGGATCTGGCCGGTCGCCTTGGTCTCACCCGAGAAGGTCGGGCCGATCAGACCGACGATGCTGGGATCGGCGACGATGGTCGGGATCTTCTGGCTGGCGTTCTGCGGCTTGCCCTCGGTGTCGAATTCCTTGAGCGAGACCTGGCAATCCGGGTTCGCCTTGTTGTGCTTGTCCAGGGCGAGTTTGACGCCCATGGTGATGTTGATGCCGAGCGCGGCGTTGCCACCGGTCAGCGGTCCGGCCATCGCGATGCTTGTCGGCGCGCACTTGGCCTTGCCGTCACCGGCCGGGTCGGCGGCCGCACCCGCGTCGGTCTGGGCGACGGCCTTGCCCTCGGTGTCGAGCTGCACAACGGGCTGGATGGAGAGATCGGTGTTGCCGCCACCGCCGCCATCGGACGACTTGTCACTACATCCGGACAACACCAACGACGCGGCGGCTCCGATAACCAGAACCCCTCGCGTCGTACGACTGCGCCATGTCGAACTGAGCACGTCTCACCTCTATGTCCTGTGCACCCCGGGGTCACCGAGGGGGCCGACCCACGTTCGACCCGGTGAGAACATATCGTCGCTTTGTTAGATCCGCATCACATTCGCATCATGTCGGACGCTTCGTGTCCGGTCATAGTTCACGTTATTGTTTCGCTTACGTAAAGTTTTTCCGGTTTCCTGGGCGCGCACCGGAGCTTTACGGTTCGGCGTCACTGCGGGGTGAGGTTCTCCAGGACGACTTCGGCGACCGCCTTCATGGTGGTGCGCCGATCCATCGCGGTGCGCTGAATCCATTTGAACGCTTGGGGTTCGGTCAAACCCTGCGTCTGCATGAGCACACCCTTGGCCCGCTCGACCAGTTTGCGGGTCTCGAGCCGATCGGACAGATTCGCGACTTCTGTTTCCAGCGCGGAGATTTCGTGGAAACGGCTCGCGGCGAGTTCGATCGCGGGCACGAGGTCGGACTTGGTGAACGGCTTCACCAGGTACGCCATCGCACCGGCGTCGCGCGCCCGCTCGACGAGGTCGCGCTGACTGAACGCGGTCAGGATCACCACGGGCGCAACACGTTTCGTCGCGATCTCGGCGGCGGCATCGATGCCGTCGCGGCGCGGCATCTTCACGTCCATGATGACCAGATCGGGGCGCAGCTGCTCGGCCAGTTCGACGGCCTGCTGACCGTCGCCCGCCTCGCCGACGACGTCGTAGCCCTCTTCCTTGAGCATCTCCACGAGGTCCATGCGGATGAGGGCCTCGTCCTCGGCCACGACAACGCGCTTGGCCACCACGTCACCCGCGGCGCCCGCGCCTGCTGCATTCGTGCTCATAGGTTCGACCCCTCTGGATTCCGACTGCCGATGTCGAGAGTACCTATCGCGTCCACTTCCGAATGCGTGGAGCTGCCGGAACCGCGGGTGACACGTGTGCGAGGTCATCGCGTGCCCCGCGACAGATACTCCCCCGCGGAGCGCGGCCGATGCCGCGCTTCCGCCGTGGTGCCGAGTGTGGGACTCGAACCCACACGTCCTTTCGGACAACGGTTTTTGAGACCGTCGCGTCTGCCAGTTCCGCCAACCCGGCGCACCGCGGTCACTATAGCGTCCCGACACGCCTGGAAGCGAACCGGGCCTCGCCGACGGCCGCCGTCGGGCCCGCCGGGCGAGTCGACGACAGTCGCCCGCGGTTCGGAATTCATTTCCGAACCGAATTACCACACTCCGGAACAAGTGATGATGGACACATCCGGAACGAAGGTTTACCACTTCGATGACACGGGTATCACGGTCACACACAACGGATTTCGCATCGCGATGAATGTACGGAATTCAACCGAAAGGTGAATAAATAGCAGCACGCCTGTGATGGTTACAATTCTGGCCTACTGCACGACAATGACCGGGTTTACGGTGTCGGTATGCACGTGCTGTTCGTCTGCAACTCCAATGTCTGCCGCTCGGTGATCGCCGAACGGCTCACCCGGGCATTCGCGACGCACAACGGACTGCCAGGCCTCACCGCCGAAAGCGCGGGCACCCGTGCGCTCGTCGGTTTCCCGGCCGAACCGCTCGCCGCGGAGACGATCGCCGGGCTCGGTGGCGACACCACCGGATTCAAGGCCCGCAAACTCGTGCCCGAAATGGTCGATCGCGCCGATCTGGTGCTCACCATGACCGAGGCATTGCGCGACCAGGTGGCCGAGCTGGCCTTCGGTGTCGCGCCACGCACATTCACCCTCATCGAAGCGCACCGGATCGCGAAGGTCACCGGCGCGAAATCCATTGCCGCGCTGCACCGCGCCCGCAACGACCTCGCCTACGTCGGCCGGGAGAACATCGCCGACCCGATCGGATTGTCGCCCGAGGCGTTCGTCGAGGTCGGCGATCGCATCGCCGAGGTGCTCTTCCCCCTGCTGAGCGCCCTCGCGCCGCACGAGCAGACCAAGCTCAGCGAGGACGAGCGGCCGGGACTGGTGATCGAGCCGGGCGGGACGCGACCGCTGGCGGCCTTCCTCGCCGCGCAACGCAGGAGATGAAGGTCTGTTCGCGAGGGCGGACAGCGATTACACTTCGGCGCGGACGTGCTGTTCCCCATGCTGGTTCGACACACGACAGGACTCGGACATGCCGAAACGCATTTCGGATGTTTCTCTGCATGTGTACGTGACGCCGGACGTCCTCGACCGCATCGTCGCCGATATCCGCGGCGTCCTCGCCGACCACATCCAGGACCGCGACGTCTTCGCCTGGCGCTTCACCCTTCCGGTCGACGCCACCGACACCGTCCACCGGGACCTCGAAAACCGATGGCGCGCAGATCATCCCGGCCACCAGCCGCAGTCCGAGGCGACCTTCGAGATCGCGCTGAGCCTGGTCGGTGAACCCACCGACCTCAGCGACGACGACATCGCCGACCTCGAATCCGGACTGGCGCTGGCCGTGTACGGCGCGGGCCGGTCGGTTCCGTTCACGCTGCGCGCCCATCAGCGCAGCGACGCCGAGTTCGAACCCGACGTCGAGCGCCGCTGAACCGTCCTCAGCGGGCCGGGAAGTGGCGGATGACGCCCTCTTGCACCGTGGTGGCGAGCAATTCGCCGCTGCGCGAGTAGAACCGGCCCGTCGCCAGCCCGCGCGACCCGGCCGCCACCGGCGACTCGGTGGCGTACAGCGACCAGTCGTCGAACCGGAACGGCCGATGGAACCAGATCGAATGATTCACCGTCGCCGCCAGAATCCGGTCCAGTCCCCACGACAAACCGTGCGTGGTGATGATCGAATCGAGCACCGTGGTGTCCGACGAATAGCCCAGCGCGGCGACGTGCAGCAGCGGATCGTCGGGCAGCGCGCCGTCGGTGCGCATCCACACCCGGTTGTGGTTCAGCTTGGCGCCCGTGCCCTTCAGGATCCACGCCGGATCGTTGGTGTAGCGCATATCGATCGGGTGCGGGGCGTTGATGAACATCTCGAGCTTGTCCTCGAACCCCGCGAAATGTTCCTCGACCCGGGGTAACGACTCCGGATCGGGCACCACGGGGGCATCGTGGGCGTGCTCGAGCCCCTTGCCCCAGTCCTGGAACGCGGCGAGCATGACGAACAGTTCCTGCCCGTCCTGGCTGGCGGTCACCGTCCGGTTGGCCAGCGCGCGCCCGTCGCGATGCCGCTGCACGTGGTACTCGATCGGCTTCTTCACGTCGCCGCCGCGCACGAAATGCGCGTTGATCGCGTGCAGCGGACGCTCACCCGCGGTGCGCCCGGCGGCGATGATCGCCTGGGACACGAGCTGACCGCCGAAGGTGCGACTCCACACCTTCTCCGGGTGATTGCCCAGGTAGACGTCCGGTCCGAGCTCTTCCAGATCGAGCAGGTCGAGCAGCACCCGCAGATCGGATGACGGCTCGTCCCGCCCGGTGTCGATCATCTCGTCTACCGAACTACTCACTGCTAATGGTCCTCTTCGCCGATGCGGTGCACATGGATCAGGTTGGTGGAACCGACGGTACCCGGCGGGGACCCGGCCACGATGACGACCAGATCGCCCTTGCGGTAACGATCCATCGACAGCAACGCCTGATCCACCTGGTGGATCATCGCATCTGTGCTGTCGACCATGGGCACGATGAAGGTTTCGGTACCCCACGTGAGCGTCAGCTGACTGCGCACCTCCGGCAGCGGGGTGAACGCCAGCAGCGGCAGCGGGGTGTGCAGGCGGGCCAGACGGCGCACGGTGTCACCCGACTGGGTGAACGCCACCAGGGCGCGGGCATTGAGCCGCTCGCCGATGTCGCGGGCGGCGTAGGAGATCACGCCACGCTTGGTGCGCGGCACATGGGTCAGTGGTGGCACCCGCGACGTCTCGGATTCCACGGCGGTGACGATGCGGGCCATGGTGCGCACCGCGTCGATCGGCCAGGCACCGACCGAGGTCTCCCCCGACAGCATCACCGCGTCGGCACCGTCGAGCACCGCGTTCGCGACATCGGAGGCCTCCGCGCGGGTGGGGCGCGAGTTCTCGATCATCGACTCGAGCATCTGGGTGGCCACGATGACGGGCTTGGCGTTCTCGCGCGCCATCTGGATCGCCCGCTTCTGCACCAGCGGCACCTGCTCGAGCGGCAACTCGACACCGAGGTCACCGCGCGCGACCATCACCGCGTCGAAGGCGAGCACGATGGCCTCGAGGTTCTCGATCGCCTCCGGCTTCTCCAGCTTGGCGATCACCGGCACCCGGCGCCCGACCCGGTCCATGATCTCGTGCACGAGCTCGATGTCGGACGGCGAGCGTACGAACGACAGGGCGATGAAGTCCACGCCGAGCTTCAGGGCGAACTCGAGGTCCTCGATGTCCTTGCCCGACAGCGCGGGCACCGACACGTTCATGCCGGGCAGCGACAGGCCCTTGTTGTTGCTGACCGGGCCGCCCTCGGTGACCCGGCACACCACGTCGTTGCCCTCGACGGCCTCGACGGTGAGCCCCACCTTGCCGTCGTCGACGAGCAGGCGGTCACCGGCCCTGGCGTCCTGGGCGAGTTCCTTGTAGGTGGTCGAGACGCGGTCGTGGGTGCCGTCGACCTCGTCGACGGTGATCCGCACCTGCTCACCGGTCGCCCAGTGGGTCTTGCCCTCGGTGAAGCGGCCGAGGCGGATCTTGGGGCCCTGGAGGTCGGCGAGGATGCCGACCGCGCGACCCGTTTCGTCGGAGGCCGCGCGGACCATCTTGTAGTTGTCGGCGTGGTCGGCGTGCTCGCCGTGGCTGAAGTTCAGCCGGGCTACATCCATGCCGCTTTCGACGAGCTCACGAATACGGTCCTGGGAGGCAGTGGCCGGCCCGAGGGTGCACACAATCTTCGTCCGTCGCATCACGCCCCTCAGCCTAGTGCTTGTCCGCCTCCCCGCGAATTTTGCCGGGCGGAGGGTTGTGGTCAGGTGTCGACCGGACCGGCGGTTTCGACGGAAAGGGGGCCTAGCGTTCCCGATGAGTTACCCATGTGTTCACGAAATCCGTCGTCACCTGACGGCGACGTGTCTGGAAAGTCTTGTTTCCAAGCGGGTTTGGGCGAAGCCGAGGACCAGGCAGATGGCCCAGTAATAGAGGGCGGCGACGCCGTAGAGGGCGAAGAAGTCGAACGTGGGGGCGGCGGCGAGCTGGGCGGTGCGCAGCAGTTCGGTGACCAGGATGGTCGAGGCCAGCGAGGTGTCCTTGACCAGGGAGATCAGTGTGTTGGACAGCGGCGGCACGGCGATCCGGGCAGCCTGCGGAAACACGATGTACCACAGGGTTTGCGGGTAGGTCATGCCCAGCGATTCCGCGGCCTCCCACTGGCCGCCTGCCACGCTCATGATCGACGAGCGAACCACCTCGGCGGCGTAACCGCCCACATTGAGGCTGAACGCGATGACCGCCGCCGGGAACGGATCGATGACGACGTCGAACTGCGGCAGCGCGTAGAACACGATGAACAGCTGCACCAGCAGCGGGGTGCCGCGAATGATCGAGATGTAGAAGCGGGCGGGCCACGACAGCACCCGCCGCGCCGACATCCGCGCCAGCGCGACACCCACCGCGATGGCCAGGCCGATGACGAAGCTGATCGCGGTGAGCGGCAACGTCATCGTGACCGTCGCCTCGAGCATCGGCCACAGATTGCGCCGGATCAGCTCCCAGGTCGCCTGATCCATCCGCTACTTGCTGACGTCGGTGCCGAAGTACTTCTCCGACAGGCGGGCCAGGGTGCCGTCGGCGGCCAGTTCGGTCAGTGCCCGGTCGATGTCGGCGACCAGCGCGGCGTCGTCCTTGCGGGCCGCGAAGGCCTGCTTGCTGACCTCGCCGGTCTTGGCGGCGACCTTGATACCGGTGTCAGCGGTCTTCTTGGTGTACTCGCCCACCGCGAGAGTGTCGTTGACGGTGGCGTCGACGCGACCCGCCTTCAGCAGCTGCACCGCCTGCACGAAGCCCTCGACCGCCTCGACCTTCGCACCCGCGTCCTTGGCGACCTTGCTCCAGTTGCTGGTGGCCGACTGCGCGGTGGTCTTGCCCGAGAGCGAGGCCAGGCCGGTGATGTCGGTGTTGTCGGCGCGCGTGACGATCACGCCCTCGGAGGTGGTGTACGGCTGCGACAGCGAGTACTTCGCGGTGCGCTCGGGGTTGATCGTCACCTGGTTGGCGACCAGGTCGAAGCGCTTGGATTCCAGTCCGGCGAAGATCGAGTCCCACGGTGTCTGCACGAATTCGACCCGCTTGCCGAGCTTCTCGCCGACCGCGCGGGCGACCTCGACGTCGTAACCGGTGAGCTCGCCGTTCTCCTGGTAACTGAACGGCGCGTAGGTGCCCTCGGTGCCCACCTTCAGCACATTCGGGTCGGACGCGGACGAGCAGGCCGACAAACCCGTCGCCGCGACGACAGCGAGCACGACGGCGGCAATAACTTTGCGCACGGACATCCCTTTCTCCGCTGCGCGCACCGGGCACGCGCAGGCCAAGCGACGCTACGGCGCCGCGCACGACCGACACAGAGTATCGCTCATCATGATCGGAATGGGGGCCGGGAAACACGTGACGGGTGCCCCGCCGAGGCAGGACACCCGTCACGGACGCGGACCGGATCAGTCGCGCAGCGGGCGGCCCTGCGCGTCGGGCACCTTGCCGGTGAGCATCATGATGCCGTCGATCAGCGGCCAGATGGCGCCGAGACCACAGGTCAGCCAGACCACGGCGATCTGGGCGATGCCGAGACCGGTGTAGCCGAGATAGAAGCGGCCGACACCGAAACTGCCGAGGAAGATCTCGAGCAGACCGGCCATCAGCTTCTGCTTGTCCGAGAACGGAACCCCGTACATGTCCCGGCCGTAGGGGGCCTCCGGGTCGGCCGGGTTGTACCCCTGCGGCATGCCGTACGGCTGCGGCTGACCGTAACCCGGCTGCTGCTGGGCGTACGGGTCGGCGGGCTGACCGTACTGCGGCTGCGGCGCGCCGTACTGCGGCTGACCGTAACCGGGCTGCTGGGCGTACGGGTCCGAGGGCTGCTGGCCGTAGGCGGGCTGACCGTACTGCTGGTGCGCGCCCGAGTCGGGCTGCTTGCTCAGATCAGGGCCGTATTGCGGATTGGGGTTGTAGGGGTCGGTCACTCATGTCCTCCATCATTCGTGCGGGTACCCGTCGTGGCCCCCGGCCATGTGGTGATCGGCCGAACGGCGGTGCGCCCGCGACGATCACGGTCATTGTGGCCGGTACCACCGGCCGCTGTCTTCTCGGGTGCCCACTCGTCACGGGACGCGACACTCACCGGAATATCGCGACGGGCGCCCGTCGTGTTGACGAACACCCGTCGATCAGCCTGAAATCTGCCGGATCAGGCCTTCTTCGCACCCGATTCCGACGGCTCGGGCGACTCGTCCTTCACCTCGGCCGACTTCTCGGCGGGCTCCGACTTCTTCCCGAGGTCCACCTTGCCGTCGTCGCCGGTCTTCTCGGCCGCACCGAGAGCGCGCAGCTTCGACAGCTGCCACGGCCACGGTCGCGGCGCCGCACCCGGCTGCAACAGCGCCGGATCCTCGCGACCCTTGGTCGCCAACGCGAAGTACGCCATGGCGCCCAGGAAGACGAGCGCGGAGGTGAACGAGTTGACGCGGATGCCGAGCACGTGGGTCGCCTCGTCGCTGCGCATGAGCTCGACGAAGAACCGGCCGAAGCTGTACCCGGCGACGTAGAGCGCGAACAGTCGACCGTGCCCGATCCGGTAGCGCTTGTCGATCTGCACGAGCAGCACCACGACCACGATGTTCCAGATCATCTCGTAGAGGAACGTCGGGTGGACCACCTCGAGCACCTGCCCGGTGGACACGCCGTTCATCATGTCGCGCGCGCCGGTCTCGGTGTCGTAGCGAGCGTAGATCTCGAGACCCCACGGCACCTCGGTGCTGCGGCCGTAGAGCTCCTGGTTGAAGTAGTTGCCGAGCCGCCCGATCGCCTGGGCGAGCAGCACCGCCGGGGCGATGGCGTCACCGAGCGCGGGCAGCGGGATCTTGTAGATCCGGCAGGCGATCCAGGCGCCGACGCCACCGAAGAACACCGCGCCCCAGATACCGAGCCCGCCCTGCCAGATATAGAGCGCCTCGACGGGGTTCTTGTCCGGCCCGAAGTATTTGTGCCAGTCGGTGGCCACGTGATAGATCCGGCCGCCGACCAGCCCGAACGGCACCGCGAACATCGCCACGTCGAGCACCGCCCCGGCCTGCCCACCACGCTGCTGCCACCGGCGTTCACCCCACCAGATGGCCACGATGATGCCGAGAATGATGCACAGCGCGTACGCCCGCAACGGAAAGGGCCCGAGCTGCCAGACACCCTGCGGCGGACTCGGGATATAGGCCAGGACTGAGTTCACGGCCACCAGGCTAGTGGAGGGACCGACCTCGTGGCCGTTGTGACCCGATAGCCTGTCGTCGACCACATGACGACAACACGATTCACCATGCGTCGGATCGCGTGCAGATCACCATCTCAATCCTCGACGTCGAACGCGGACCCAGAGGTGACTCGGCCCAGAAACCACATACCGTCCGGAGACGACTGATACCGTCGACAGCCCTGCCAAAGTAGAAAACAGCAGGTAGGTAGTCCGGTTTGGTCGCCGAAGTGAAAGCACGCACTCTGGGCTAGTTGGGAAACATATTCCCACTAGTTGCGTTTCGAGCCAACCGCATCGACCTCTGCGGACAGTGACTGACTCGTCTTCGAATGGCGCGCCACCGGTCCACCGACAATCCAGCCGCCTTCGCGTTCAGATCTCCTGCGTTAATCGTGACCTGATCGGTGAACTGGTCAGCCACGGAATTCAGATTCGCACCGACCGATGCGAAGGATTCGGTAGCCGCGATACCATCGGTCTCGATTGAATCGACGAACACCGGGCCCAGAAACGAACATATCTTCCCCCAGGCGTCGGTGGGTGCTGACACGGCCTGCGCCGCCGCCAACACCTCATTCAACCCAGATCTAGCAGTGCTGATGCTCTGCGCGTGAGTCCGCACGTCGTCCGCCGATAGCTAGAGCTCCCCAGCCATTCCTACCTTTCGATCAGCAAGGAAACAGTAT
Source organism: Nocardia caishijiensis NBRC 108228 (assembly GCF_001612825.1). Taxonomy (GTDB): domain Bacteria; phylum Actinomycetota; class Actinomycetes; order Mycobacteriales; family Mycobacteriaceae; genus Nocardia; species Nocardia caishijiensis. The sequence continues at coordinate 14,714 of NZ_BDBE01000051.1, forward strand.
GGACAACTCAGCGGAACTCCTTGAAACTGAAGGCGACTACTCTCTGATCAGATGGTTCGGGAGAAAGTTCCCAGGCGTCCTGATACAGGGAGATACGCTCAGCATTCTCATCGACATTCTGGCCGAAGCTAGAGAACTACTGAATGCTGGAGACAGCGAGGAAACCAAATTCGTTCTCGGCGACCTAGCTGAACGGTTGGGGACAGTGCAATCTTCGTACGAGACAATGATGAAGAAGGCGGGGATTGAACTTCCTTATTGACGTGACATCGCGAATCGCTAAACGTTGTCAATGACCGGCAAGTGATTTGAGGATCCGGTCGCCGATTTTGATCCAGGCGAACGATTCCGGGTCGGCGTTCCATGCGTTGAATCGAGGCCTGGATGTGGGCACGGAGTTCAATGACGCTGCGGCACGCCGAGCGCCGGAGTTGCGGTTGGCGAGTTCGGCGAACAAGCGTTCGATGTGGCCTGAGCCAGCTGGCGGCGGCTACGTCCGCACGGATGCGGCGCGCACCCCTTCGGCCAGCTCCGAGGTGAGCGCGCGGACCGCGTCCAGGCCCTCGGCGGCGGCCGAGACCAGGGCCGAGCCGACGATGACGCCGTCTGCGTAGGCGGCGATCTCGGCGGCCTGGGCGCCCGAGCGGACGCCGAGGCCGACGCCGATCGGGATGTCGGAGTGGGCGCGGATGCGCGAGCACAGGGCGGGGGCGGCCGAGGAGACGGCGTCGCGGGCGCCGGTGACGCCCATGGTGGAGGCCGCGTAGATGAAGCCGCGTGAGGCTTCCAGGGTCTTGACGAGCCGTTCCTCGGTGGAGGACGGGGCGACGAGGAAGATGCGGTCCAGGTTGTGGGTGGACGAGGCGACGAACCAGTCGTCGGCCTCGTCGGGGATCAGGTTCGGGGTGATGATGCCCGCGCCGCCCGCAGCCGCCAGATCGCGGGCGAAGTTGTCGACGCCGTACTTGAGGACCGGGTTCCAGTAGCTCATCACCACGGCCTGACCACCAGCGTCGGTGATCGCCTCGACGACGGAGAACACGTCACGCACGCGCACACCACTGCGCAGCGCCTGCTCGGCGGCGTGCTGGATGACCGGGCCGTCCATCACCGGGTCGGAGTAGGCGACGCCGACTTCCACGATGTCGCAACCGGATTCGACCATCGCCCGGACCACGTCGATGGAACCGGCCAGATCGGGATAGCCCGCGGGCAGATAGCCGATGAGCGCCGCCCTGCCCTCGCTGCGCGCGGCCGCGAAAGTGTTGGCCAGACGCGACTGCTGACTCACTGTTGGTTCTCCTCATCGAACAGGCCGAACCAGCGGCCCGCGGTGTCCATGTCCTTGTCACCACGACCGGACAGGTTGACCAGGATGATGGCGCCCTCGCCGAGTTCCGTGCCGAGCTTCAGAGCTCCGGCCACGGCATGGGCGGACTCGATCGCCGGGATGATGCCCTCGGTGCGCGAGAGCAGCAGCAGCGCGTCCATCGCCTCGGTATCGGTGATGGGTGCGTACTCGGCGCGGCCGATGTCCTTGAGATGGGCGTGTTCGGGGCCGACGCCCGGGTAGTCCAGACCGGCCGAGATCGAATGCGATTCGATGGTCTGGCCGTCCTCGTCCTGCAGCAGGTACGAGTAGGCACCCTGGAACGCACCGGGCGTACCGCCGGTGAAAGTAGCCGCGTGCCTTCCGGTTTCGACGCCGTCGCCAGCCGCTTCGTAACCGATCAGCCGCACGCCCGCGTCGGGGATGAAGGCGTGGAAGATGCCGATGGCATTGGAACCGCCGCCCACACACGCCACCACGGCGTCGGGCAGCCGACCGGCACGCTCGAGCATCTGCTCGCGCGCCTCCATGCCGACGATGCGCTGGAAATCGCGCACCATCAGCGGGAACGGGTGCGGGCCCGCGGCGGTGCCGAAGCAGTAGTAGGTGTCGTCGGCGTGGGTGACCCAGTCGCGCAGCGCCTCGTTGATGGCGTCCTTCAGCGTCTGGGAACCGGAGGTCACCGAGATCACCTCGGCGCCGAGCAGCCGCATCCTGGCCACGTTGAGCGCCTGACGGGCGGTGTCGACCGCACCCATGTAGATCACGCAGTCCAGGCCGAGCAGCGCGCAGGCGGTAGCGGTGGCGACACCGTGCTGACCGGCACCGGTCTCGGCGATGACGCGGGTCTTGCCCATCCGCTTGGCGAGCAACGCCTGACCGAGCACATTGTTGATCTTGTGCGAACCGGTGTGGTTCAGGTCCTCACGCTTGAGGAAGATCCGGGCGCCACCGGCATGTTCGGCCAGCCGGGTGCATTCGAACACCGGCGAGGGGCGACCGGTGTAGTCGCGCTGCAGCCGGTCGAGTTCGTCGAGGAAGGTGTGGTCGGAGCGCACCTTGTCGTATTCGGCGGTGACCTCCTCGATCACGGCCATCAACGCCTCGGGCACATGCCGTCCGCCGTAGACACCGAAGTGCCCGCCCGCGTCGGGTTCGTAGTCGCTGTGCTGGGCCACCCCCGCGCTGGCCTGGGGCAGCGCGCTCATCGGATGCTCCGTCGCGCGGGCTTCGGGCAGGAGGGATGCGCCCCGGCGGTCACCAGGTCGGAGACGGCGGCGCGCGGGTTTCCGCTGGTCACCAGGCCTTCGCCGACGAGCACCGCGTCGGCGCCCGCCCCGGCGTAGGCCAGCAGGTCGGCGGTGCCTCGGATGCCGGACTCGGCCACCCGGATGACTTCCGAGGGCAGACCGGGCGCGATCCGCGCGAACACGTCGCGGTCTACCTCGAGGGTCTTGAGATTGCGTGCGTTCACCCCGATCACCGACGCGCCCGCTTCCAGGGCACGGTCGGCTTCCTCTTCGGTGTGCACCTCCACGAGAGCGGTCATGCCGAGTGATTCGGTGCGGTCGATCAGCGAGGACAGCACGTCCTGTTCGAGCGCGGCCACGATCAGCAGGATCACGTCGGCGCCGTGGGCGCGGGCCTCGTGGATCTGGTACGGACCGACGACGAAGTCCTTGCGCAGCACCGGGATGTTCACGGCTGCGCGCACGGCGTCGAGATCGTCGAGCGAACCACCGAAGCGGCGCTGCTCGGTGAGCACGCTGATGATGCGGGCGCCACCGTCTTCGTAGGCCTTGGCCAGGACGGCCGGGTCGGGAATGTCGGCCAGCGCGCCCTTGGAGGGGCTGGCTCGCTTCACCTCGGCGATGACACCGATCCCGTCCTCGTGCAGCGCGGCGCGCGCGTCCAGCGGCGCCTTCGCGGCGGCCGCGGCAGCTTTGATCGCCTGAAAATCGAGGAGGGCTTCGCGAGCGGCAACATCCGCCCGAACCCCGTCGAGAATCGAGTCGAGTACCGTCATCTGGCTCGAATCCTTTCTGGGGAGACGAACTTCTCGCCCGAGAGTCCCCCCGGGCGCTGTCTCACCGATGCCTGACAAGAATAAATGGCCGCCGCGCGTGTCTCTGCGGCGGGGGTGCCGGGGGTCACGTGCCCGGTCACGGCCCGTGCCGGGTCGGGCGGTCGTCGTCGTCCGTTGTGTCGGTGGGATCGGTGCCCGCGTCGAGGGCGTCCCACAGCACGCGGTCCGACAGTGGTGCCGCGCCGTCCTGGTTGTTCACCTGAGCGCTGGCGTCGGCCCGACGGAAGACGGGGTTGTCGTACTTGCCCGACAGTTGGGCTGTGGTCTCGGCCCGCCGGGTCAGCAGCACGCCCGCGGCCAGGGCGCACGCCGCCGCCAGCACCGACAGCACCGCCGGGAAGACATGGGCTTCCGCGCCGGTGACCGTCGCCCGGCCGGGCAGTTCGGCGAGGGTGCCCGCCCGTTCGGCGGTCCGGCCCGCTCCGATGGTCAGCGCGAAACCGGGAACGGCCGCCACCGCGGCGACCACCGCGACCACGACGCCGAGCAACTGACGCAGCACGCCCTTCACCGCGAAGACCGCGGCGATCGCGGCCACCAGCACCAGCGCCAGCGGGGTGAGAGCCCCGAACCAGGTGCCGCCGTCGAGGTTGTCGGTGCGGGGTTCGGTGAGGCCGTCGGCCGACCGCACCGTCACCCAGGTCATCCGGGAGGACGCCCACAGACCGGCCGCCGCCACGGCCAGCAGGATGACCGGAACCACCGGTTTGGCAGCCGGTGCGACCACTCGCGCGCCCACTGTCGAACCGTCGCCCTTCACGCCGTTGTCGCCTGCTGCACCGCTGTCGCCCACCGAGCCACTGCCGCCTGCCGAGCCGCTATCGCCCACCGAGCCACTGCCGCCTGCCGAGCCACTGCCGCCCACCGAGCCACCGCCGCCCACCGAGCCACCGCCGCCGACCGAGCCGCCGTCACGCGCCGTGCCGCTATCGCTCATCGAGTCGCTGTCGCCTGCCGGGTCATTACTGTTCGTCGGGTCGGCGTCCCGCGCACTCACTCGGCGCCGCCCTCATACGTGCGTAGGGTCCCGGCGGCCGCGATCGCCTTGAGGACCGCCATCGCCTTGTTGCGTGCCTCGGTGTCCTCGGCGACGGGGTCGGAGTCGGCGACCACACCCGCACCCGCCTGGACATAGGCGGTGCCGTCCTTGAGCAGGGCGGTGCGGATGGCGATGGCGGTGTCGGCGTCTCCGGCGAAATCGAGATAGCCCACCACGCCGCCGTAGATCCCGCGCCTGGTCGGTTCGAGTTCCTCGATCAGTTCCATCGCCCGGACCTTCGGCGCACCGGAGAGGGTGCCCGCCGGGAAACACGCGCGGACCGCGTCGAGCGCGATCCGGCCCTCGGCCAGCTGACCCGACACCGTCGACACCAGGTGCATCACGTGGCTGTAGCGCTCCACGTGCCGGTACTGGGTGACGCGTACCGTCCCGGGGCGGCACACCCGGCCCAGATCGTTGCGGCCCAGATCGACGAGCATGAGGTGCTCGGCGTTCTCCTTGTCGTCGGCGAGCAGGTCCTTCTCCAGCAGAACGTCGTCCTCGGCGCTCGCCCCGCGCCAGCGGGTGCCCGCGATCGGATGTGTCGTGGCGACACCGTCTTTCACGGTCACCAGCGATTCCGGGCTGGAGCCGACGATGGAGAACGCGGTGCCGCCGTCGCCGTCGGGAATGTGCATCAGGTACATGTACGGGCTCGGGTTCGAGGCCCGCAGCATCCGGTAGACCGCGAGCGGGGAGCCGGTGTACTCCATTTCGAAGCGCTGCGAGAGCACCACCTGGAACGCCTCGCCCGCCTCGATCTCCTTGATGAGCCTGCGCACGCCCGAGCAGAATTCCTCGGTGGTCCGTCTGCGCAGGTAGTCGGGTTCGGGCTGGTCGAAGACCGACACCGTCGACGACGCCGGAGTGGCCAGCGCCGCGGTCATCCGGTCGAGCCGGGCCACGGCGTCGTCGTAGGCGGCGTCGACGTGTTCGTCGGTGCTGTTCCAGTTCACCGCGTTGGCGATCAGCGTGATCGCGCCCTCGTGGTGGTCGAACGCGGCCAGGTCGGTGGCCAGCATCAGCACCAGCTCGGGCAGGTTCAGGTCGTCCTCGGCCAGCTCGGGCAGGCGCTCGATGCGGCGGACCGCGTCGTAGCCGAGGTAGCCGACCATGCCGCCGGTGAGCGGGGGCAGCCCGGGCAGACGTTCGGTGCGCAGCAGTTCGAGAGTTTCGTGCAGCACCCGCAGCGGGTCGCCCCCGGAAGGCGCGTCGGCGGGAACGGTGCCGAGCCAGGCGGCCTCGCCGTCGACGACCGTCAGCGCCGACGGGGAGCCCGCGCCGATGAACGACCAGCGCGACCAGGAGCGGCCGTTCTCGGCGGACTCGAACAGAAAGGTGCCCGGCCGGTCGTCGGCCAGCTTGCGATAGGCCGAGAGCGGGGTCTCGGAGTCGGCCAGCACCTTTCGGGTCACCGGGACCACCCGGTGCTCGGCGGCGAGCAACCGGAACTGCTCGCGGGTGGTGGTGGTCGATGTCGGCGCGCCCTGCATGCGGCCATCATCCCAGGCGCCGCGTCGTGGCCGCATCCTGCCCCGACCACCCCGCCCGCGACGGTCACGACCGGGCGCCGAAAGCCGCCGTGACCGGCATCACTACACTCGCGCGCGTTCCATGTCGCATGCGGTACCCCTTCTTCCGAGAGGAGCCATGTTGAATCCCTCGCATCAGGGCGCACAGATGGGCCGACAGGTCCCTGTGTCGCAGCAGTACAACGGTCCTGGACAGCAGTCCGCGGCGAGCGCGCTCACATCGTTCGTCACCTACGCCAAAGCCATGCAGGATCTGGACGAGAAGTCCTTTCCGATCGAGTACGAAGCACACCGCGATCGCCTCCTGAAGTTGGAGCCGATGCTGCGCGTGCACGGCATCCTCGACGTGATGGAGATCCGCAACCCGAAGATCAAGGCCCTGCTGCAACGCTAGGCCCCCGGTCCCCGTTCACCTCGGTGAGCGGGGATCTTCCGCCCGCCGCACCCGGCCGTTAGGGTCGTGCGCATGCAGCCAGGTGAGACCGCGCCCCCGTTCGAACTTCCCGATCAGTCCGGTGAACTCCGTTCCCTCGACGCCCTGCTGGCCGGTGGGCCGCTCGTGCTGTTCTTCTACCCGGCCGCCAACACTCCGGTCTGCACGGCCGAGGCCTGCCATTTCCGGGATCTGAGTGCCGAATTCGCCGCCCTCGGCGCGTCCTGCGCCGGGATCAGCGCCGACAGTGTCGAGGTGCAGGCCGGTTTCGCGGGTCGACAGCGGCTCGACTACCCCGTCCTGTCCGACGCCGACGGCGCGGTCGCGGCCGGTTTCGGGGTCAAACGCGGACTGCTCGGCAAACTGGCCCCGGTCAAACGGCACACCTTCGTCATCGATACCGATCGGACGATCCTGAAGGTCGTCACCGGCGAGCTGCGCGCGGCCGTGCACGCCGACGAGGCGTTGCGCTTTCTGCGCGAGCGGACGAAATCCGCCGGATAGCGATCAGGAAACGCCGGGCACGGATCGGTGCCCGGCGCGCCCGACGCACCTACGCTGGGAGAATGACAACCGGCGAAGTGCGGTCGAGCGGTCAGAAGTCCACGGCCACCGTGTGGCGTAACCGGGCGATCATCACACTGGCCACAGCGGTCGTGTTGGTGATCGCCTATTTCATCCTCGCGTCGTTCATCCCGCGATGGTGGGCGCAGCGGCTGGCGAACCTGGTGCACGGCAGCTTCACCCAGGGGATCTGGTGGGGCCTGGTCTACGGCCTGGTGTTCACGCTGGTGCCGCTGCTGCTGTTGCTGCTCGCGGTGCGGATGTGGAAACGCAAGGGCGGCAAGTTCATCGCCGGTGTGGCGGTGGTCATCGCACTGCTCGGCGCCCTCCCGAACCTGATGACACTCACCATCGTGCTCGGTGGCAACAATGCGGCGCACGCCGGGGAACGCATCCTCGATGTCGACGCGCCCGCGTTCCGCGGTGCCTGTCTGGTCGGTGCGATCGTGGCCGCGGTTGTGTTCGCCCTCGTGCTCGGACTGATGGGCAAGCGGGGCCTGAACCGCCGCCGCGCGGCCAAGGCGACCCCCGAACCGACCACCGCGCCACCGGTTTCCGGCGAGTACTGAGACTTCGATGACACGTCCCGGGTTGTGAGTGACCTCACGACCCGGGCAATCCGGCGGACGCCACAGCGACGTCGTGGCAAACTCGGTTCGGTGCGCGCCCCCCTCCCCCAGCAGTGCTGCCCGACCACGAGGCGACCTCAGCCATGACCAGATGGCTGGACCCGGTGGAACAGCGCGCGTGGCAGGCGGTAGTCGCCTTGATGACAAGGGTTCCCGCCGCCCTGGACACCCGATTACAGCGCGAATCCGGGCTGACCCATTTCGAATTCCGGGTGCTGAGCCTGCTCTCGGAGGAAGCCGGGCACCGGTTGCAGCTCAGTGATCTCGCCCACAAGGCAAATGCGTCGCTATCGCGACTGTCCCATGTGGTGTCCAAGCTCGAGCGACTCGGCTGGGCACGTCGCGATTCGGCGGCGGGGCGACGCGGCGTGTACGCCGTCCTCACCGACGAGGGCTTCGAGAAGGTCATCGAGGCCACGCCCGGCTATCTCGACGCCGTCCGCAAGCTGGTCCTCGACGGCCTCGACGGTCCACAGACGGCCCAACTGGCGGCTCTCGGCCACACCCTCACCGAACAGCTCGACCGAACCCTGGCCGAAGACTGCGGTTAGCCTCGCTGCCCGCGCACTCCGTCGGCGGGTGCGGGCGAGGTCACTCGGCTTCGCGCGCGAGCAGGACGTCGGTGTCGAAACAGGTGTGGGTGCCGGTGTGACAGGCGGCGCCTTCCTGATCGACGATCAGCAGCACGGTGTCGCCGTCGCAATCGAGGCGCACCTCGTGCACGTACTGCGTGTGGCCGGAGGTCTCCCCCTTCACCCAGTACTGCTGGCGCGAGCGCGAATAGTAGGTACCCCTGCGGGTTTCGAGGGTGCGAGCCAGGGCCTCGTCGTCCATCCAGGCCATCATCAGCACGTCGCCGGTCGCCTTCTCCTGCGCGATCGCGGCGACGAGACCGGCCTCGTTGCGTTTGAGGCGGGCGGCGATGGCGGGATCCAGACTCATCCGTCGTTTATAACAGCTCGATCGCCACGAGCAGCTCGACGAGGTCGTTGACACTGCGCACATTGCGTCCGGTGAGTTCCTGGATGCGGCCCAGCCGGTACTTCGCGGTGTTGAGGTGGATGTGCAGGGCATCGGCGGCTTCGCGCAGGTTCATGTCGGCGGCGGCGAACGCGCGGACGGTGTCGGCGAGGGTGCCGCCGCGGGCACGGTCGTCGGCGAGCGCGGCGCCGACGCGGGGATCGACGAGCTGACGGGTGGTGTCGTCGGCGCGCAACAGCAGGTACCGGAACGGCGTCATCTGCGGCAGCGCGAGCACCCCACCGTCCTCGGGCAGCAGGGCGAGGGCGGCCCTGGCCTGCCGGTGCGCACGCGGGATCTGAGCCACCTCGGTGACCGCGGTACTCACCCCGACGGCCAGTGCCACGCCGTCGGCGGCGAGTTGTTCGCGCAGCGCGCGCAGTCGCTCGCACAGATGCTCGGCCGAACCGTCGGGGCGCAGCGCGGGGATCGCCACGATCTCGCTGTCGCGCACCACCGACAGGGTGCGCAACCCGTTGACACCGGTGCGCGCCAGCGCGGCCGACACCACCTGCCTCGTCTCGCAGAGCGAATCGGCCGACGACGACGGGTCGAGCACCATCGCGGTGACCACGACCAGCGACGCGGTGCGTTCGGTGCCGATCCCGTGCGCGGTGGCCACGGACAGGTGCGGCCCGCTCGCGGGCAGCGCACCGTCGAGCAGCGAGTCCATCAGCGCCTGGCCGTCGCGGCTCGATTCCGCGGTGACGTACTGCTGGAATTCCAGGTAGGCGTCGGTGGCCTGGGTGCTGATCAGGTCGGTGTAGCGGGCCAGCGGTCCGGCCAGCGACAGCACCGCCTCGCGTCCCGCCTCGGTGTCGCCCGCGTGGGCGAGCAGCGATTTCCAGATCGCCCGCTGACCGAGCCGGAACGCGGCGATGTAGTCGACCAGCGGCAACCCGCAGCGGGCACGGCGCGCGGCGGCCTGCCTGGCGTAGGAGACATCGGCCGGGGTGACCCGTTTACGCTCGAGCAGGGCACCGAGCCCGGTGCGGCTGAGCCGGGCCAGCTGGTCGTGCACGTCGGCGAGGAAACCGGGGTCGGCGGTGTCATAGCCGGGCAACTCGACGCGCAACTTCGCCATCACATCGTCGGCGATCTCGTCGGCGTGCTCGTAGGCGCATCCGACGATCCGGGCGCGTTCGGCGTGCACCGGGTCGGAGTGGCCGAGCAGTTGTGATCCAGCTGACATGTCCGGGGAGTTTGCAGGGCCGCGATCGGAGTGTCAACCAGATCACACTGTCCGCAGCGGACGACACCGGTGCCGTGTTTTTGGTCCACAACGTCCGATGTGGGCGCTGACCAGCGCTCTTAGTGTTCGTCCCATGCTCGACATAACCCACCTGACGGTGCGCTTCGGCGGGATCACCGCCCTGCAGGATGTGGGGTTCACGGTCGCCGCGGGCGAGATGGTCGGTCTGATCGGGCCCAACGGCGCGGGTAAGACGACCCTGTTCAACTGTCTCACCCGTCGCAACCGTCCCACCTCCGGTACCTTGCGCTATCTCGACACGGACCTGACCACGGTCCGCCCCGACGCGCTGGCCGGGCTCGGCATCGCCCGCACCTTCCAGAACCTCGGTCTGTTCTCCCGCATGTCGGTGCGCGACAACGTGCTCGTCGGCACCCATCACCGCACCCGAGGCGGCTTCGTCTCGGCGGGGCTGCGGATGCCGTGGGTCGGGCGCGCGGAGCGGCAATTGCGCGGTGAGGTCGACGAGTTGCTCGCCCGGCTCGACCTCACCGACGTCGCCGACCACCCGGCCGCCGGGCTGCCCTTCGGCACGCTCAAGCGGATCGAGCTGGCGCGGGCGCTGGCGGTGCGGCCCCGACTGTTGCTGCTCGACGAACCGGTGAACGGCCTGAGCCACGGTGAGGTCGACGAGTTCGCCGCGCGGCTGCGCGCTCTGCAGACCGAGCTCGACCTCACCGTCGTCGTCGTGGAACACCACATGGGTTTCGTGATGAACACCTGCGACCGCGTGGTGTGCCTCGAGTTCGGGCAGGTGATCGCCGAGGGCGAACCCGAAGCGGTACAGAGCGATCCGGCCGTCGTCCGCGCCTACCTTGGGGCCGCCTCATGAGCGAATTCCTGACCGTCACCGATCTGCACGCGGGCTACGGAGCGGCGAAAGTGCTGCACGGCGTGAGCTTCTCGGTCGCCGAGGGCGACGTGTGCGCGGTCCTCGGCCCCAACGGCGCGGGCAAGACCACGCTCCTGCGCGCCCTGTGCGGGATGGTGAAGGTGCGCGGCACCCTGCGCCTGCACGGCGAGGATGTGACCGGGCGGGCGCCCGAGGCGATGGCCCGGCTCGGTGTCGCCCACGTGCCCGAGGGTCGCGGCACCTTCGCCCCGCTCACCGTCGAGGAGAACCTGCGCCTGGGCGCCTACTCCCGCCGCGACCGCGCGGGCATCGAGTCCGACCTGCGCCGCGTCTACGAGTACTTCCCGATCCTGCACGACAAGCGGCGCGACCCGGCGGGCGGCCTGTCCGGTGGTCAGCAGCAGATGGTCGCCATCGGCCGGGCGCTGATGCTGCGCCCGCGTCTGCTGCTGCTCGACGAACCGTCGCTCGGGCTCTCCCCACTGGTCACCCAGGAACTGTTCGGGATCGTGCACACCATCAACGCAGAGGAACGCACCACCGTGATAGTCGTCGAACAGAACGCCCACCTGGCGCTGGGTGTCGCGCATCGGGCGCATGTACTCGAGTCGGGCCGGATCGTGTTGTCCGGCAGCGCCGACGAGATCAAGGCCGACGAACAAGTCGTCCGCTCCTACCTGGGATACCGGGTGCAGCCGTGACCGAATTCGTGCAGCAGCTCGTCGAGGGGCTCTCGGCGGGCGCGATCTACGCGGGGCTGGCGCTGGCGCTCGTCCTCATCTACCGGTTCACCGGGGTGGCGAACTTCGCCCAGGGTGAGTTGGCCATGTTCTCGGCGTTCATCGCCTGGCAACTGAGTCAGGTGATGCCGTTCTGGGCCGCGTTGCTCCTGACGCTGGTTGTCTCGTTCGTCGCGGGCATGGTGATCGAGCGGGTGGTGATCCGCCCGGTCGAAGGCAAACCGGAGATCACCCTGGTGATCGTCACCGTCGGCTTGTTCTTCACCGTGCACGCGGCGGCGGGCTGGATCTGGTCCTACCAGGTGAAGGCGTTCCCGAATCCCTTCCCGGACGGCGCGTTCCGGCTGGCCGGGGTCAGTGTCGGCTTCGGCAGTCTCGGGATCTTCGCCGTCGTCGGCCTGGTGATGGCACTGCTGTATCTGCTGTTCCGCTACACCGCGATCGGGTTGGCCATGCGGGCGGTGGCGTGTAATCCGCAGTCGGCCAGGCTCGTCGGAATCCGGGTCGGCACCGTGCTCTCCCTCGGATGGGGACTCGCGGCGCTGGTCGGGTCGGTGTCGGGCGTGCTGTCGGCGCCGCTGCTGTTCCTCGATCCCAACATGATGAGCGGTGTCCTGATCTACGCCTTCGCGGCGGCGACGCTCGGCGGGTTCGACTCCCCCGGCGGCGCGGTGGCGGGCGGCTTGATCGTCGGCGTCGCCGAAACCCTCACCGGCGCGTATGTCGACGCGATCGGCACCGAACTCAAGATCGGTGTGCCGCTGGTGATCATCCTGGGCGTGCTGTTGCTTCGCCCCCAAGGTCTGTTCGGACACGCGGCGGTGGAACGGGTATGAGTGACGTGAGAGTTTCGACGGCGACATCGGTCGCGCCCCAGCCGGAACCGGCCCGTGCGCGGTGGCGTGCCCCCCGGATTCCGCTGGTCTTCACGGCCGCGGTCCTGCTGCTCGCCTGTGCCGCGCCGTTCCAGCTGGTTCCCTTCCATACCTTCCAGCTGGCCATGGCGATGATCTACGCGGTCACCCTGCTCGGGCTGAACCTGCTCGTCGGCCACACCGGCCAGATCTCACTCGGCCACGGCGCGTTCTTCGCGGTCGGCGCCTACACGGCCGCGATCGCGATGCATCAGTGGGGCACACCGTATTTCGCGACGATCCCGCTCGCGGCAGCGGTCACCGTCGTGCTCGGCTTCGCCCTCGGTATCCCGGCGTTGCGGCTGCGCGGGCTGTACTTGGCGCTGGTCACGATGTCCATCGCGATCTTCCTGGTGCCCTTGCTGAAACGATTCGACGGGCTCACCGGGGGTTCGATGGGTCTCGGTGTCGACAAGCCGGTGCCACCGGCCTGGACCGGACTCGCCGAGGACCAGTGGCTGTACTTCCTCGCCCTGGCCACCACCGCGCTGAGTTTCGTGCTGGTCGCCGGAATGCTGCGGTCAAGAGTCGGGCGCGCCCTGCACGCGGTGCGCGACAACGAGACCGCCGCCGAGGTGCTCGGGGTGAACCTGGCGCACTACAAGACCCTGGCCTTCGCCTGGAGCGCGTTGCTCGCCGGTGTCGCGGGCTGTGTCTACACCTGGGTGATCGCCTTCGTCTCCCCCGACTCGTTCGCGCTCACCCTGTCGATCACGCTGCTCGCCGGGCTCGTCGTCGGCGGTCTCGGCACCACGTGGGGACCGGTGCTGGGCGGACTGTTCGTGATGTTCGTGCCGAGCCTGGCTCAGGACGTCAATCAGGCCGCGCCCGGCGTCATCTTCGGACTGCTGATCATCGCGGTCATGTACCTCGCACCCCAGGGACTGGCCGGTCTGGCCACCCGATGGGCGCACTGGCTCGGACACCGTGTCCGGAAAGGGAGAACTCATGCGTACTAGGACAATCCAGTGCCTCGGGGTGGCCGCCGCGTTGGTCGCCACGCTCACCGCCTGCGGTGGCCGCGGTGCCGACACCGGCACCGTCGGCCAGGGCGACTGCCAGGGCCAGCAGACCACCGGCATCACCGACAGCACCCTCAAACTCGGTGGCGTGTACCCGCTGTCGGGTCCGGCCTCGGCCTACGGTGAGGTGCCCAAGGGCATCAAGGCCTACTTCGACTACGTCAACGCCGAACAGGGCGGAATCGGCGGCCGCCAGGTCGAGTACCTCGTCCGCGACGACGGCTACCAGCCGCCCAAGACCGTCGAGGAGACCCGCCGTCTGGTCGAACAGGACCAGGTGTTCGCGGTCTTCCAGACCCTGGGTACCGCCACCTCTTCGGCGGTGAGCGACTATCTCGGTCAGCGCAAGGTGCCGCAGGTGTTCGTCGCCACGGGTGCGACGAAGTTCGGCTCCGAGGACCATCCGTGGACCATCGGCTGGCAGCCCAGCTACCGCACCGAGGGCCTGGCCTACGCCGAGTACGTGAAGAAGCAGCGACCGAACGCCACCGTCGCGGTGCTGTATCAGAACGACGACTTCGGCAAGGACCTGCTCGCCGCGTTCCGTGAGGGCGCCGAGGGCAGCGGGGTGAAGGTGGTCGCGGAGCAGAGCTTCGAGGTCACCGACCCCACCGTCGACGCGCAGGTCCGCAACCTGGCCAACTCCGGCGCCGAGGTGATGCTCAACTTCTCGACGCCGAAGTTCGCCTCCCAGGCGCTGGCCGCCGACGTGCGCAACACCGCCTGGAACCCGCTGCACATCCTCACCCAGGTGTCCAACACCATGGCCACCCTGCGACCGGTCGGCCTGCCCAATATCCAGGGCACGGTGAGCGCGGCGTTCCTCAAGGACCCCGCCGATCCCCGCTGGGCCACCGACCCGGGCATGCAGACGTTCAAGTCGAAGCTGAGCCAGTACGCGCCGGGCGCCGACACCGGCAACCAGCACGCGATGGCGGGCTGGGCGATGGCGCAGAGCTTCCACAAGACCCTCGACGCGGCGAAGTGCCCGACCAGGGAGGGCCTGCGCGACGCGATGCGTTCGCTCGACAACGTCTCCGCCGACCTGATGCTGCCCGGTATCAGCATGAAAACCGGTGCGGGCGACGGCTTCCCGCTCGAAGCGGTCGGCATCCAGACCTTCGCAGGTGAGCACTGGTCGCTCACCGAGGGCCTGATCGATACCTCCGGCAAGTAGTCCCGTGCCGCGAGGCACCCAGTTCACCCACGATCGATGAGGATCACCATGAAGATGTCAACCACCCTCGCGACGGCCGCGCTGACGGCGCTGACGTTGTGCGTCGGCACCGCCAACGCCCAGGCCGAGCCCACCCAGACCGATGTCCACTACGAGGTCAGCCGACAGGGCGACGCGGCGGTGCTGTCGACGAACGACGGAGAACTGCAGGTCGTCGACGGTCAGCTCGTGCTCACCACCAAGGCCGACGTGCCGGTCGCGGCGCTGCCCCTGTCGTACCGGATGGACGACAAGGTATTCCCGATCGCGGCGACCATCGATGGCGACCGCGCCACCCTCACTCCATCACGTGACGGTGGCGCACCGGTCGAAGCGGCCACGAATGTCATCACCCAGGACGCCGCCGTGCAGCAGGTCGCCGAATCACTCACCCCCCGTGACCAATCCGCGCTCGGTGTGTTCGCGCAGCGGCTCACCATCGGCAGCGCCGTCGCCGCCATCATCGGCGCGGTCCTCGGCGGTGGTGTGGGCTGTCTGGTCGGTGGCGCGGCCGGAGCGGTCATCGCCAGCCCGGTGATCGTGCTGCTCGCGCCGTGGGTCGGCGCGACCGTCGCCGGGTGTGTGCTCGGCGCGGCCACCCTCGGCGCGGTTGGCACGATGGTCGGACTGGTCACCGTCGGCGGTCCGCTGGCACTGTTCGCCGCCTACCAGTACTTCTCCACCATCCTCACCCCGTGCCCGGCCGAGCTGGGTGCCTACTGCAAGGACCCCGGGGTGCCCGCCCCCGCGAAGTGACCGATCTCGTCCGATGCCGGGCCGCGAACACGGAGGTGTTCGCGGCCCGGCCGTGCGCACCGGCGGGCTGTGCGCCGACAACAGGGGAATCACGCATGCGCAGAACAGCTTCCGACGACGATCTCGTCGCCTTCCGGGCCACGATCCGGGCGTTCATCGACGCCGAGGTGGTACCGAGCTTCGGCCGGTGGTATCGGGACGGTCTCGTGCCGCGCGAATTCTATTACCGGCTGGGCGATCTCGGCGTGTTCGGGCTGGAGGTGCCGGTCGAGTTCGGTGGATCGGGCCACAACTCCCTGGCCTACCGCGGGGTGCTCGCCGAGGAGATCGCCAGGGCCGCTGTGTCGTTCGGTGGTGCCAGCGCGCACCTCGCCCGCTGCCTGCCGCTGATCACCGCGCTCGCCACCCCGGCGCAGCAGGCCCGGTGGCTGCCCGGTGTCGTCACCGGTGACACGATGTTCGCGCTCGCGGTGTCCGAACCCGGTACGGGATCGGAGCCGGAGGGGATGCGCACGACCGCGCCCCAGACCGCCGAGGGCACCTATGTACTGAACGGCTCGAAGACCTATGTCATCGGCGGGGTGCACGCCGACCGGGTGATCGTGTGCGCCCGCACCGCGCCGCCGCGCCCCGACGATCCGGCTTTCGGCCTGTCGCTGCTTGTCGTCGATGCGAGCGCCGCCGGTTTCCGGGTGGGCCGACGACTGGACACTCTGGGGCGCAAGGTCAGCGGCACCGCGGAACTCACCTTCACCGACGTGCGTGTGCCCGCCGCCGACCTGCTCGGCGACCCGCATCGCGCCGCCGCGCACCTGGCGGTCCAGTTGCCGCAGCAGCGGCTCGGCATCGCGGTCGGCGCCTACGCCCGCGCCAAGGCGGCGATCCGCTTCACCCGCAACCACACCCGCGACGGCGTCCCGATCACCCGTCCGGTCGCCGCCGTCCAGCACACCAAGTTCGAATTGGCGGGTTGCCGCGCCGAGGTCGACGCCATCGAAGCCGTGGTCGACCGTGCTCTTTCGGCCCACGACCGCGACGAACTCGACCCGGCACACGCCGCGTCCGCCGAACTGTTCGCCACCGAGACCGCGGGCCGGGTGATCGATCGCTGCCTCCAACTGCACGGCGGCGCGGGCTATCTCACCGACTCCCCGATCGCTCGCCTGTACGCGGACCACCGCGTCGACCGACTCCAGGGCGGCGACAGCGACACCCTGCGCACGCTCATCGCCGCCGACATGGGTCTCTAGATCCCGGTGTCGGTGGTGTTGACTACGATCGGTCGAGTTCGTTTCACACAGGGGGATTTCATGCATCCACAACAGTCGTATCCGCCGCCCGGTCAGCCGGGGTATCCGCAGCAGCAGTTCGGCGGACAACCACCGCAATTCGGTGGGTATACGCGGCAACCGGGTGGGGCCCAGCCGCAGCAGTTCGGCGCACCAGCGCAGCAGTTCGGTGCGTCGCCACCACGGCAGGTCCCGGCGCCGCCGCAGCAGCAGTTCGGCGCACCCACATCCCAGCCGGGGTCTCCTCAGCCGGGCGCGCCGATCGATGTCACCTACGTGTGCGACGACAACACGGCCAAGCGCTTGAACCGTGCTGCCGCCCTGGTCAGCTTCCGCCTGCCCAACAAATGGGGTCTGTTGCTGGCACTACCGGCTTTCATGCTCGCCCGTGGCACCATCTCGGTGCTCTCCGACGGTGGCGAGGCCGTCATCGGCGAGATGGCGGGCGCGTTCTTCATCGTCGTCGCCTTCGAACTGGTGGTCATCGCGCTGGCGGTGGGATTGCAACTGGCGCGGGTGAACCCGAAGTTCAAGGCCATCGCGGGCCCCGGCCATCAGATGCGCGCGCAATACACCGATGACGCGGTGCGCCTGTGGCAGACCACCGGTGAGGTCACCAACCGATACGTCGATTTCAAACGGGTGCTCACCCAGGGCGACGTGGTGTTCCTACAGCCAACGGGCACACAGGGATTCGTGGTGCCGCGCGAACTCGTGCCCGACGCCGCACTGGCCCGGTTACGGCGGGCCTGAGCGTCAGCGGACGGTGATGCCGTCCGTGCGCATGGCGTCCTTCACCTGGGCGATCGTCAGGTCGCCGAAGTGGAAGACGCTGGCCGCGAGGACGGCGTCGGCCCCCGCCCGCACGGCGGGCGGGAAGTGCTCGACCGCGCCCGCACCACCGCTGGCGATCACCGGAACGTGCACGGCGGCCCGGACGGCGGCGATCATCGGCAGGTCGAAGCCCGCCTTGGTGCCGTCGGCGTCCATCGAGTTGAGCAGGATCTCGCCGACACCGAGTTCGGCGCCACGGATGGCCCATTCGACGGCGTCGATGCCGGTGCCACGCTTGCCGCCGTGGGTGGTGACCTCCCAGCCGGACGGGGTGTCGGGCTGACCGTCTGGCACGGTGCGCGCGTCGACCGAGAGCACGATGCACTGGGAGCCGAAACGCTGCGACATCTCCGAGAGCACCTCGGGGCGGGCGATGGCGGCGGTGTTCACCGACACCTTGTCGGCGCCTGCGCGCAGCAGGCGGTCCACGTCCTCGACCGTGCGCACCCCGCCACCGACGGTGAGCGGGATGAAGATCTGCTCGGCGGTGCGCGTCACCACGTCGAGCATGGTGGCGCGGTCGCCGGTGGAGGCGGTGACGTCGAGAAAGGTGAGTTCGTCGGCGCCCTGGGCGTCGTAGGTGGCGGCCAGTTCCACCGGGTCACCCGCGTCGCGCAGGTTCTGGAAGTTCACGCCCTTGACCACCCGGCCCGCGTCCACATCGAGACAGGGGATCACGCGGACGGCCAGCGTGCTCTGCTGTGTGCTGGTACCCATCGTGTTCAACCTCGTTCTTCGTCGCTGACCGCGCAGATCATGTCAAGGAGTTCTTCGTGCACACCCGGTGCGGCGGCGAGCACCGAGCCGGAGGTGATGGTCCACGGCTCGCCCGCCAGGTCGGTGACCACCCCGCCCGCGGCCCGAACCAGCGCGACCCCGGCGGCGTTGTCCCACGGATGATGACCGAACACCACCGCGCCACCGAGCACGCCGGAGGCGGTGAAAGCCAGGTCGATCCCGGTCGCGCCGTGCATGCGAACCCGCGACGACAACCGGCTCAGCGCACCGAGCAGGTCGAACCGGAACTGACCGGGGATGCGTCCGGCCGAATCCAGGTTGAACGCGCCGAAACCGATCATGGCGTCGGCGAGCTTGCCCGGTGCCAGCGGCGGCAGCGCCACCCCGTCGAGCGACACCGGACCGCCGCGCACCGCGGCGTATCGTCGGCCGAGGCCGGGCAACCAGGTCGCGCCGATCACCGGTTCGCCCTCGTGGACCAGGGCGAGCAAAATGCCCGACATCGGGTGCCCCACCGAATAGTTGAAAGTGCCGTCGATCGGGTCGAGCACCCAGGCCGTGCCGGACGTCAGCTCCGGGCCGCCGAATTCCTCGCCGTGCACCGCGATTCCGGTGCGCTGGCGCAACTGCGCGGAGATGGTGCGTTCGAGCTCGAGGTCGAGTTCGGTGGCGAAGTCGTTGCGGCCCTTGGCCACCGCGCTCGGCGCGCCGACGCCTTCCAGATAGCGCGGGACCACCCCGTCCAACACCTGGGTGGCGACGGCCAGCAGGTCGGTCAGTTCGGCGGTGCTCGGCGCGGTGGTCATGGCGAGGTCAGCGCACCGCGGCCAGGGCTTCGGGCAGGGTGAACCGGCCCGCGTACAACGCCTTGCCGATGATGGCGCCCTCGACACCGTCGTCGGTGAGACCAGCGATGGCGACCAGGTCGTCGAGCACCGAGATGCCGCCGGAGGCGACGACGGGCGCCTCGGCGGCATTGGCCACCTGGGCGAGCAGGTCGAGGTTGGGGCCGGTGAGCGTGCCGTCCTTGGAGACATCGGTGACCACATAGCGGGCGCACCCGTCACGCTCGAGGCGCTCGAGGACCTCCCAGAGGTCGCCACCGTCGGTCACCCAGCCACGTCCGCGCAGCCGCCATTCGCCGTCGATCTGCTTGACGTCGAGCCCGACCGCGATCCGGTCGCCGTACTCGCCGAGGACGCGGGCACACCACTGCGGGTTCTCGATCGCGGCGGTGCCGATGTTCACGCGCGCGCAGCCGGTGGCCAGCGCCGCCTTCAGCGAGTCGTCGTCGCGGATGCCGCCGGAGAGTTCGACCTTCACGTCCAGCTCGCCGATCACCTGGGCGATCAGCTCACGATTGCTGCCCTTGCCGAAGGCCGCGTCGAGGTCGACCAGGTGCACCCATTCGGCACCGGCCTCCTGCCACGCGAGCGCGGCGTCGCGGGGCGACCCGTATCCGGTTTCGCTACCGGCCTCCCCCTGGACGAGGCGCACGGCCTCCCCATTGGCGACATCGACCGCGGGCAACAGCACAAGACTCACAACGACCAGACTAGTAGGTCTCCCCCGTCGAGCCCGCAACGGTCCTGGTCGGTGCGCCCTGGGTCACTCGGGCCACCCCGAGCGCATACCCGAACCCCCACAACCGATGTGTGCCATGAGTTTGCCGTAATTCCGACGACTGATAGCCACTGATGCGCCAGCAGTTATGTGACCGATCGAACAAACCCGGTTGACCTGCGGAAACATTCCGTTTACCAAGTATTAATGGTGATTATCACCACGCGGAATCAATTAGCAATTCGTTTCCCGCATCGATTAGCTTTTCGTTTTGTCGGCAGGAACACCAACCCCTATCGAGTTCATCGCCGCACCGCCCCTCTGCGTTACCAGCCTGTGATTGCAGGCACCGAAAGGAAAATCCCATGACTCGCAAGACCCTCGCTGTTGCCGGTGCCCTTGCCATCGCCGTGCTCGGCCCCGCTGCCGCCGCCAACGCCTTCACCGGCTCGGCCGCCGCCGCCACCGGGTCCGCCGCCCTCGGCGCCACCGGTTCGGCCGCCCTCGGCGCGACCGGTTCCGCAGGTGCCGGCGCTGCCGGTGCCGGTGCCGCCGGTACCGGTTCGGCCGCTGCCCTGCCCGCCCTGGCCACCGGTTCGGCCGGTCTCGGTGCCGCGGGCACCGGTTCGGCGGGCCTCGGTGCCGCCGGTACCGGTTCGGCCGCCGCGCTCGCGGGCCTCGAGGTGCTCGAGACCGGCAGCTCGGCATTCGACAGCCTCACCAGCGGTGGCGCCAACATCGTCGACATCCTGCTCGGCGCGCGCGAACTCAACACCCCCGCCGAGTAATTCGACGCGGCAGAACTTGCCGACCACCCCCTCTGGTCGGTGCCGGATGCGGTGACGTGCCAAGTGCACGTCACCGCATTCTTTTGTCTCCGAACAATTTCCACAGGACAATAGCTGTCGAATTTGCGCGAAAATTACCAATTCGGGCACGAGTCGGCACCCGCGCGACTGTACCCATCCCTCACGGTCGGCTGAGACATGCGATACCGCCCCGCGCGAGCGCGCGGGGCGGTGTCGGGAGCCGTCAGGCCAGGACCCGGCCGAGGAAGTCGCGGATCAGCGCGGCGATCTCGGGACCGTGCGTCTCGAGCGCGAAGTGACCCGTGTCGAGCAGGTGCAGTTCGGCGTCGGGCAGATCGCGCAGGTAGGCACGGGCGCCGTCGGCACCGAAGATCTCGTCGTGCTCACCCCAGGCGATCAGCATCGGCGGACGGTGCTCGGCGAAGTACTTCTGGAAGCCGGGGTAGCCGTCGAGATTGTTCTTGTAGTCGAAGAACAACTGGAGCTGGATCTCCTTGTTGCCCGGACGATCCAGGTAGGCCTGGTCAAGTGTCCAGGTGTCGGGGCTGACCAGGGGCAACCGGTCGGCCGGAACACCGTGGGTGTACTGCCATTTCGTGGCGTCGAGCTCGAGCAGCTTGCGCACCTCGGGTTCATGGGTGACCCGGTCACCGGCGTGCGCGAAGAGTACCTCCCAGAACGGGGTGAAACCTTCCATGTAGGCGTTGCCGCTCTGGGTGATGATCGCGGTGATCCGCTCCGGATGCCGCGCGGCGATGCGCAGACCGATGGGGGCGCCGTAGTCCTGGATGTAGAGGGCGAACCGCTCGATGCCGAGGGTGTCGAGCAGTTCCAGGGTGATGCCGGTGAGCGCGTCGAAGGTGTAGTCGAATTCGTCGACGCTCGGCGCGCCCGACTGACCGAAACCGAGGTGATCGGGTGCGATGACGTGGTACTCGTCGGCGAGCGCCGGGATCAGGTCGCGGAACATGGCGGAGCTGCTCGGGAAGCCGTGCAGCAGGAGCACAGTTGGCTTGTCCGGGTCGCCCGCTTCCCGGTAGAAGATGGTCTGTCCCTGGATCTGGACGCTGTTGTGACGGGTCTGGCTCATGGGTATCTCTTTCTCGATAGCTGACCTGGACGAACTCGCCGCGGCGATTCGTCTCAGGCGGTGACCGGCTCGCGGTCGCGAACCGGGGTGATCAACAGGGCCGCGGCGACGGTGAACACCGCGCCGAGGGCGAAATAGCCGCGATAGCTGTCGGTGAGGGCGTGTACGACCGTGGCCACCCCGAGCCCGGCGGCGGCCGCGAGCTGGTGGGTGATCCAGGCCGGAGCGAGGGTGCGGCCCATCCGGGCGGGGTCGAGACCACGCGAGAGGATCGCCATGGTCAGCGGGATGATCGGGAACGAGGCGATGCCGAACAGCACCGCCACCACGACCAGCACCTGCGGTCCCGGGACGAACACGGCGGGCAGCAGTGCCGCCAGCCGCACCGAATAGAGCACTCGCAGCAGGGTTTCCGGTGGGTGGCGCCGCAGCAGCCGCACCATCGCAGCCGAGGTCACGCCCGCCGTCAGCGCGGCGAGTGCGACGAGCCTGCCCGCCCCGGCGACCGTCCAACCCTGCTCCACCGCGTGCTTGGGCAGCATCAGGACGACCACATACAGCGTTGCCGCGTGTAATCCGAAGCCGACCAACATCTTCCAGCGATCGGCGAGCGACTCCCCTGATCCGGCATCGGAGCGAACCCGCTCGTCGGTCGGCAAGACCATGGCCAGCACGACCGTCGCGCCCAAACCGATCACGCCCAGGATCGCGAAGGTGCCGCGGACCCCGACCGGGCCGAACAGTCCGGTGGCCAACCAGGGCGCGACCAGTTGCCCCACATTGATGCCGATCGCCGCCCGCGCCATGGCGGGCCCGGCATTCGCACCGTGGGCGCGACCGAGCAGGGTGGTGACGGTGAGCGTCGAGGAAGACGCGAACCCCAGTCCGCCCAGCACCATGTAGGCGGCGACGAACTGCCAGGTCCGGGTCACCTCGGCCAGGACGAGGTAACTGCTCGAGATCAGGGTGAGGCCACCGAGCAGCACGAGCTTGGGCCCGACCCGGTCGAGCAACCGACCGATGCCGTGCTGGGCCAGGCCGGTGACCGCGGTGCCGAGGGCGGCGGCGACCGCGGGCACGGTGGCCGAGATGCCGTACTCGGCGGCCGCCGGAGCGAAGAACACGCCCATGGTGAAGTTCAGGCCGAACGACACGGTCATGGCCGCCAGCCCGGCCCAGGCCAGCTGCTCCGGCCGCACCGCATAGGTCCGCGGGCCGCTCACGACCGCCTCCTCGCCCGCTCGATCGTTCTCATCGGACTTGCCTCAGTGGGCGTGGTGGCGGTGTCGGGCTGGACGAGAGCAGACGAGACATGAGAGACCTTCCACTGATATGGGCTAACCGTTCAAAGATGTTTGAACAGTTAGCACTGGCGAGTTCATTCCCGGTTCCGATGGGAGAGTTTCGGATTCGAGTCGAGCGCCGTGGGGCGCACTGGAAACGCTACGGCTGACCACCGGCGCCGACGGCGGACTACCGACGCCCGCCTGCGGACTTTCCGCGCCACTGTCTCCACTCGAAACGAGTTCGGCCGGTGCCCGGGTTCGGGACTAGCATCTGTTGGTGATCGACAGCACCATCCCGATTCGGACCGCCCGCCTCATCCGGGCCACGGCGCTGCGAATCGGTGTCGGCGAGGGCGAACTTCGCCACCTGCCCGGTCTCGATCCCACCGGCGCCGCCGACGGCTTGGCGCGTGTACCGACCGCATCGATCTGGCGCATCTGGGAACTCGTCGACGCGGTAGGCGGTCCGGGTGCGGGGCTGCACGCGGGCGCGGCGGCCGAGCGCGGGCACCTACCCGAATGGGACTACCTGTTCACCAGCGCGGCCTCGCTCGCGGAGAGCGTTCGCGCCGCTTTCGAACTGCGCGCGCTGGTCACCGATCCCGGTGTCGAGTGGACCGTGCGCTCCGACGGTGGTCTGCTCGTCATCCGCATCGGCTCGATCGAACCGAGTCCGGTCATCGCGCCGGTCGAGGAGTTCGTGTTGTCGACCGTGCTGCGGCGGATGCGCGAGGCGACCGGCACCCCGATCACTCCGGTCCGCGTCGTCCTGCGCCAGCCCGCACCGCCGACACACCAGCACCTGATCGACGCCTTCGGCACTCGCCGGATCGATTTCGGCGCACCGCACGCGCAGCTGACCTTTCTCGACGTCGGTGCGCTACCGACCGGCACCGATCCGCACCTGGGCGCACTGGTACGCAGGCACGCCGAGATCGCCGTGGCCAACAGCCGTCCCATTCCGAGCTTTCCCCACACAGTGCGCGCCTCGATCCTCGACGACCTGGCCGCGGGTGGTCTCGACCTCACCGCGGTGGCAGCCCGCTTCGCCGCGAGCCCGCGTACGTTCCAGCGCCGCCTCGCCGAGGCGGGAACCACTTGGCGCGACGAGGTCGAGGCGGCTCGCCGCGAGCGCGCCGAGCACCTGCTGCGCGCCTCCGACCTGCCGGTGCAGGCGATCGCCGCGCGGCTGGGTTACACCGATGCCCGCACGCTGCGTCGCGCGTTTCGGCGCTGGACCGGCCAGAATCCGGAGTCCTACCGCCGCCTCGCCAGGACCTGACGATCGCTCGGTGGCCGACTGGCAACCGGTCGTGCGACAGGCGGCATCGGGCTACTCGACCTTCGCCGCCCGACTGCCCGTTTGGCCACCGGGCGACGACCGGGGACGATCGATGGACCATGGCCAAACAGAATCGCCGACGTCGCACCGGCCGCAAACCACCATCACCGACCGCCTTCGACGTCGGGTCGGGTGACCCGACGACCATCGCCGAGGCGATCATCGCCGCGGCCGCGCGGGGCGGGGCCGAGTCGATCGGCCCGGTGACGGTGACCGACGAACTCGCCGCGGGCGCCGAGCTGGCCGGTGGGCGGCTCATCGCCCACGCCTTCGATCTCGGCTGGCGGCCGACCGACATCCACCACGCCGCCCGCAGGCGCCTCGGCGAGTTCGCGCTGGGCTATCTGACCGATCTCATGGCGGCGCATCGTCTCGACCCGCTGTGGGAATCTCAACTCGACGACCTGGCGGCGGCGGTCTGGTGGACACCGCCCCATCTGCGCGCCTGGGCCGATCGTGCCCTGCTCACCGGGGACGAAGCGCTGACCACGGTGATCGAGGCCCTCGGTCTCCTGGCGCGACTGCCGAGGCTCGAGTCGACCGGTCCGGTTCGCCCCCGGCACGGTGTGGACGACAAGGTGCTCGGCCGGGTGCGCGGACTGCTCGCGAAGGCCGAATCCACGTCGTTTCCCGACGAGGCCGAGGCACTGTCGGCCAAAGCCCAGGAACTGATCACCAAATACGCGATCGATCACCTGCTGCTCGAGCCGTCGAGCGACCTCCCGGCCACCCGCCGCATCTGGCTCGACACCCCGTACACCGACGCCAAAGCGCTGCTCATCGACCGGGTCGCCCACGCCAACCGGTGCCGCGCGATCTTCGCCGCCGAGTGGGGTTTCGTGACCGTGGTCGGCGACGACACCGACCTCGACCTCGTCGAACTCCTGTCCACCTCGCTGCTGGTCCAGGCCACCCGCACGATGATCGACACCGCCGACTCCGGCGAAACCCGTTCCCGGCACTACCGCAAAGCCTTCCTCACCGCCTACGCCACCCGCATCGGCGACCGGCTCACCGAGGCCGCCGACGCCACCATCGCCCACGCCACCGACCGCCCCGACCTTCTCCCCGCTCTCGCGTCTCATCGTCAACAGCTCGACAGGGCCTTCGACACCTACTTCCCCACGGCCCGCGCCAAGGGGATCACCATCCGCAGCGAACAGGGCTGGGATGCTGGCACCACCGCCGCCGACCACGCCCACTTCGGCCGCGGTTGACCCATCGTCGCCGCGGCGGATTCCCTTGTCCGGCAATCGGGCACGTCGGCAGCCACGAACTCTGTGCACTCATGTGGGGTCGCCTGATCGGCGGTGGCTGCCGTCGTCCTCCGACGAGCCCCGTCGCGACGCGCCTACCGCCTCGGCGGCAGATCACGACCCTGCGGCGCGAAATCCACTCGGGCCGGGCCGCCATCTGATCACCGGTGGCCGCGGCCGACCTTCGGCGAGACCCGTCGCGACGCGCCTACGCTGGTGAGGTGCGTCCGATCGCGTCCGAAACGGAGTTGAGTGGCGACTGGGAGGTCGCGGCCCCCGACGTGACCGCGATCGAGGGCGATTCGCCGTGGAAACCCTGATCGCGACCCTCGGCGCGCTCGACCTACCGAAAGCCACCGTCGTCGCCAACTCGCTCGGCGCCCTGTGCACCCTGTGGACCGCGGTGGACGCCCCCGACCGGATCGCGCGGGCCGTGCTCCTCGGCGCACCAGCCACCGCACTCCCGGGCGCCCGGGCGACTCCCGCGATGGTCTCCCTGACAACCCCGCGCCGAGGCCGGGTGGAACAGGCTCTCATGACACTGCCCGCACCGCGCCTTCTCGCCGAAGCCGCCCTCACCGAGGCTCTCGGCGAGAAGGCGGTCACCGCCATGTCGGACGACCTCGTCGACCTGCATCGGCTACCCCTGCGTCGTCCAGGTCAGGCCGCCACCTATCGCTCCCTGCTGACGCGACTCCTCGACGGCCGCACACCACGTCCCGAAAATGTCCTCACCCCAACAGATTCGAGTCGAATCGATATTCCACTGCTGTTCGTCTGGGGCGGCGGCGACGTCATCCTCTCCCCGACCGAGGCCCTTCCCGGCATCAGATGCATCCCCTCGGCACACCTCGAGGAAGTCCCGGGCGGCCACAACCCCTGGTTCGACAACCCGGCCGCCTGCGCCGCCCCGATCCGCGCCTTCCTCACCGCCGGACGCTGGGTCGAATAGGACCCGGCACCCCACCCACTCCCCTGACGATCACCGCCGAACCCGAACCGGAAGGGCCGAACCATGCGCAAACATGACCCCATCACCACCGCGAAAACCCTTGCCCAGTTCGACTTTCGCGAACTGGCCCCGTTCAACACGGGCGCCTTCTGCATGTATCACGGCGCCGAACTCCCCGGCTCCGACTGGGAACTGCACCCCGACACCGACGAATTCCTGATGGTCCTGCACGGCAGCGTCACAGTGGAGATCCTGACCGACGACAGCAACCACCGAACCCGGCTCACCGCAGGACAATTCGTCGTCGTGCCGAGGGGCCACTGGCACCGCCACCTCGACATCGACAACGTCGTGGAGCTCTACTACACGCCGGGCGAAACGATCGAATCCACCGCCGCCGACCCGAGGCTCACCTGACCTACAGCGACCCGATCCAGTTGCGCAGCAGCTGTGCGCCCGCGTCGCCGGACTTCTCCGGGTGGAACTGGGTGGCCGACAGCGGCCCGTTCTCGACCGCCGCGAGGAACGGCACACCGTGCTCCGACCAGGTGAGCTTCGGCGGCGGAATGTGGTCGGCTTCGGGCAGTTCCCACTGCTGGGCGGCGTAGGAGTGGACGAAGTAGAAACGGGTGTCGGCGTCCATGCCCGCGAACAGGGTGCTTTCGGCGGGTGCTTTCACCGTGTTCCAGCCCATGTGCGGCAGGACGGGGGCGTCCAGACCGGCGACCGTGCCCGGCCATTCACCGCAGCCCTCGGTTTCCACCCCGAACTCCACACCACGGTCGAACATGATCTGCATGCCGACGCAGATGCCGAGCACCGGACGTCCACCGGCCAGGCGCTGGCCGATGATGCGTTCACCACGCACCGCGCGCAGCCCGGCCATACACGCCGCGAACGCGCCGACACCGGGGACGACGAGACCGTCGGCCGCCAGCGCGGCGGTCGGGTCGGCGGTGACCTCCACCTGGGCGCCCGCCCGCACCAGGGCGCGTTCGGCGGAGTGCAGGTTGCCGGAGCCGTAGTCCAGCAGCACGACGGATTTCACAGCACACCTTTCGTGGACGGCACACCGCTCACCCGGGGATCGATCTCGACGGCCGCGCGCAACGCGCGGGCGACCGCCTTGAATTCGGCCTCGGTGATGTGGTGCTGGTCGCGCCCGTAGAGCACCCGCACGTGCAGGGCGATACGCGCGTTCTGCGCGATCGATTCGAACACGTGCTTGTTGAGCACCGTCGAATACGACGCACCGGGTCCCGCGCTGGGAATGATGGTGTGCACCAGGTGTTCCGGTTCGCCGGTGAACACGCAGTACGGCCGCCCGGACACGTCGACGGCGGCGTGGGCGAGGGTCTCGTCCATGGGGATGAAGGCGTCACCGAACCGGCGGATGCCCTTCTTGTCGCCGAGCGCCTGCCCGAGTGCCTGCCCGAACACGATGGCGGTGTCCTCGACGGTGTGGTGTGCCTCGATCTCGATATCGCCTTCGGCACGCACCACCAGGTCGAACCCGGCGTGGGCACCGAGGGCGGTGAGCATGTGGTCGTAGAACGGCACACCGGTGGAGATCTCGGTGTCGCCGCTGCCGTCGAGGTTCAGCTCGACCAGGATCGAGGATTCCTTGGTGACCCGCTCCACGCGCGCTGTTCTGCTCATGATGTGTTTCTCCACTACTGGGTGAGGTCGGTGGCGGCGATATCGCGGCTCACCCGCAGGAACTCGTCGTTCTCGGCGGCGAGCCCGATGGTGGCGCGCAGGTAGCCGGGAATGCCGACATCGCGGATGAGCACCCCCGCGTCGAGGTAGTGCTGCCAGGCGCGGGCCGCGTCGGTGAACCGGCCGAACAGCACGAAGTTGGCATCGCTGGGGATCACCTCGAACCCGAACGAGGCGAGCGCGGCGGCGACCCGATCGCGCTGCGCCGCCAATTCGGCCACGCTGGCGAGGGTTTCGTCGGCGTGGCGCAGGGCGGCGCGGGCGGCGGCCTGGGTGACCACCGACAGGTGATACGGCAACCGGACGAGCAGGATCGCGTCGATGACCGCGGGCGAGGCGGCCAGGTAACCGAGTCGGCCACCGGCGAAGGCGAACGCCTTGCTCATCGTGCGGGTGACCACCAGCTTGGTCGGGTAGCGGTCGATCAGGGTGATCGCGCTCGGCGCGGCCGAGAACTCCCCGTACGCCTCGTCCACCACGACGATGCCCGACGCGGCGTCGAGCACGCGCTCGAGGTCGTCGATCGGGATGCTGTGGCCGGTGGGGTTGTTCGGGCTGGTCACGAACACCACGTCGGGTCGGCGTTCGGCGATCTGCGCGACGGCGTAGTCGATGTCGAGGGAGAAGTCGCTGCCGCGCGCGGCCTCGAGCCACTCGGTGTCGATGCCCTCGGAGATGATCGGGTGCATCGAGTACGACGGCACGAAACCCAGGGCACTGCGGCCCGGCCCGCCGAAGGCCTGCAACAGCTGCTGCAGGATCTCGTTGGAGCCGTTGGCCGCCCACACATTGCTGGTGTCGACGGCGACACCGGTCTGGCGGGTCAGGTACTCGGCCAGGTCGTGGCGCAGCGCGACGGCGTCCCGATCCGGGTAGCGGTGCAGGTCGGCGGCGGCGGCGCGCACCGATTCGGCGACGTCGTCGACGAGCGCGCGACTCGGCGGGTGCGGGTTCTCGTTGGTGTTGAGTTGCACCGGCACCGTCAACTGCGGTGCGCCGTACGGGGATTTGCCGCGCAGGTTGTCGCGCAGCGGCAGCTGATCGAGGGTCGCCGAGGCACCGGGCACAGTCGGGGTGCTCATTCCGTCACCTCGCAAGTGCTGGACGCACGAACGCCGGTCATGACAGCGCCTCGAATCGCGCCTGCACAGCCTGGCCGTGCGCGGGCAGGTCCTCGGCGTTCGCCAGCGCGACCACGTGTCCCGCGACATCCTTCAACGCGGCCTCCGTGTACTCCACGATGTGGATGCCACGCAGGAAGGTCTGCACGCTCAGGCCCGAGGAGTGCCGCGCGCAACCGGCGGTGGGCAGCACGTGGTTGGATCCGGCGCAGTAGTCACCGAGGCTCACCGGTGCCCACGGACCGACGAAGATCGCGCCCGCGCTGCGCACCCGCGCCGCCACGGCAGCGGCGTCGGCGGTCTGGATCTCGAGGTGCTCGGCGGCGTAGGCGTCGACCACGCGCAGACCCTGCGCGATGTCGTCGACGAGGACGATCCCGGACTGCTTGCCGCTCAACGCTTCCCGCACCCGGTCGTGGTGCTTCACCACGGCCAGCTGGGCGTTGACGGCGGCATCCACCGCATCGGCCAGGGCGACCGAATCGGTGACGAGCACGCTGGCGGCGAGCACATCGTGCTCGGCCTGGCTGATGAGGTCGGCGGCCACGTGCACGGGGTCGGCGGTGGCGTCGGCCAGCACGGCGATCTCGGTGGGGCCCGCCTCGGCGTCGATGCCGACGAGCCCGCGGCACAACCGCTTGGCAGCGGTCACGTAGATGTTGCCCGGCCCGGTGATGAGGTCGACCGGTTCGAGCGCCGCACCGTCGGTGTCGATGCCGCCGTAGGACAGCAGCGCCACGGCTTGGGCACCACCGACGGCCCACACCTCGTCGACGCCGAGCAGCGCGGCGGCGGCCAGGATCGTCGGGTGCGGCAGCCCACCGAACTGCGCCTGCGGCGGCGAGGACACCACCAGCGATTCCACGCCCGCGGCCTGCGCCGGGACGACATTCATCACGACCGACGACGGGTACACGGCATTACCGCCGGGCACATACAGCCCCACCCGTTCCACCGGCACCCACTTCTCGGTGACGGTGCCACCGGGCACCACCTCGGTGACCGAATCGGTGCGGCGCTGATCGGCGTGCACCTTCCTGGTCCGCTCGATGGCCACTTCGAGCGCGGCGCGCACG
Source organism: Nocardia caishijiensis NBRC 108228 (assembly GCF_001612825.1). GTDB lineage: Bacteria > Actinomycetota > Actinomycetes > Mycobacteriales > Mycobacteriaceae > Nocardia > Nocardia caishijiensis. Next base: position 45,175 of record NZ_BDBE01000051.1, read on the forward strand.
GCGGGGTCGAGGGCGTCGAGGGCCTTGCCCAGCTCGGCGACCGGCACCCGGACCGCGCTGGGGCGGACACCGTCGAACTTCTCGCTGTAGTCCAGCGCGGCCTCGGCGCCCCGGTCGCGGATGTCGTCGACGACCGGCCGCACATGATGCAGCACCGAGTCGACGTCGACCCCTCCGCGCGGCAGCGCGGTGCGCAGCTCGGCGGCGGAGGGAGTACGACCGCGCAGATCGACGCGGGCGAGCTCGATGCGGGGAGTCATATCGGAGTGCGGTCCTGTTCTGTGCGTGGCATCAGGTCAGGTACCAGCCTAATGGGCGGCAACCACCGCTTTTCCGCCACATCCTCCTCACGCGCCGATCCGCCCGTGTGTGACGGGCGGACCAGCGGTTTTCGGCGGGTGACCTAGCGGGTGTCGCCGTCGATGCGCAGGTTGCCGTTGTAGTTCACCACGCGCATGACCATCGACTTGGTCTGGCCGTCGATGGTGATGCTGGCCAGGCGCATATCGGTCGAGCCGTCGGCGTTGTTGCCGCTGACGGCGGTGATGCTGGTGAAGCTGGTGATCACGCGGGAGTTCCAGTACTGCCGGAACTCCGCCTCGCTGCCGTACACCTGCTGCGCGGCGGGGGTGAGCATCGACCACGACCCGGCCGGATCGCTGAAGAAGTTCTCCACCAGCAGACCGGCCGACCCGATGTTCACGGTGCCGGTATTGGGCGCCTGACCAAGCGCGGGGATCGCCGAGGTCGTCGTCGGCGCGACAGCGGCCTGCGCCGTCGTCGTCGAATTCGCCTGCACCTGAGGCGAATCGGAGTCCGACCCACTCATGGCACTGATCGCGACGGCGATCGCGGCGATCACCGCGCCGACACCCGACCCGATCAGCACCGCACGGCCCTTGCCCGGCTGCTTGCGCGGCGCGGGGGCGGGCTGGGCCTGGGTGGGCGGATGCGCGGCGGTGTCGTAGCGCGGCTGCTGCGGGCGCGGCTGCGACCGGATCTGGCGGGTGGCGGCGTTGGACGCGCCCGCGTGCGAGGCACGCCTGCCGCCGGACTGCCGGATCACCTGCGTGGTGGCGGCCGAGTTGCGGCGGCCGTAGGCCTCGCTGGCGGGGACGAACCCGGCGGGCACCGCGTCGGCGTCGTCGGCGAAGGCGGCCAGCGCGTCGCGGGCCTCGGTCATCGTCGGCCGGTCGAGCGGCTCGGGGTTGAGCAGGTCGAGCAGGAAATCGGTGGCCGGACCGGCATTGTGCGGTTCGCGCACCTGGCCGTTGGCCGCGGCGTAGAGCACGGCGAGCGGGTTGGCGTTGGCGCCGTAGGGCGGCTCGCCTTCCAGCGCGTGGAACAGGGTGGCGCCGAGTGCGAACACGTCGGCGGCCGGTGTCGGGTCGGCGCCGCGCGCCACTTCGGGCGCCAGGTACGCGGCGGTGCCGCAGATGAGGCCGGTCTCGGTGAGGGTCACATCGCCCGCGGCGCGCGAGATGCCGAAGTCGGTGATCTTCACCTCACCGTGCTCGCCGAGCAGGATGTTGCCCGGCTTCACGTCGCGGTGCACGAGCCCGGCCTGGTGGGCGGCGATCAGCGACGACGCCACCTGCTCACCGATGCGGGCCACCTCGAGCAGCGGCAACGGGCCCTTCTGGCCCAGTTCCGCGGCGAGGCTCACCGACTTCAGGTATTCCATCACCAGGCACGGATCACCGTTGTGCTCGGTGATGTCGAAAACGACGATGGCGTTGGGATGCTGGAAGCGTGCCGCGTTGCGGGCTTCGCGAATCGCCCGCTGGCGCAGCACATCTCGCTCGGCCTCGGGCAGGCTCGGCTTGATGTGGATCTGCTTCACCGCAACCGAGCGTTGGAGGCGTTCGTCGACAGCGCGCCATACAACGCCTGTGCCGCCGCTACCAATACGCTCGACCAGGCGGTAATGCTCCGCGATCTTCTGACCGGTATCGATGGCGCCTACTCCGAACCTTCTCGAAATTGTGACATCCCGCGTATTGACCATGGATATGGCCCGCCGACGAGTGTAGCTCGACTGGTGTTGACCGCGTGCGGCAGCGGGGGGATTGCACGCCTGCGGAGAGTGAGATGGCTCATCGTGTCACACGAAGCATCCGTCCCGCCGACTCGACCGCCGGTCCGGAGCTGCCCGCGTCGGCGACGAAGACCGCGAAGGCGAGGTCGTCGCGGATCCCGACGAACCAGCCGTGCGCGTGCTGGTCGTCCAGATACTCCGCGGTACCGGTCTTGCCGAGCAGACCGGGGATGTCGCGCAGAGCGGTGGCGGTTCCGGCGCTCACCGTCTCGGCCATCATGGCCTCCACCTGCGCTGTCACCGCGACGGGCACCGGTTCGGCCTGGCGGTCGGCGGTGCCGGGACGGCCCGCGACCACCGACGGGGCGGGGGCGCTCCCCCGGGCCAGCGAGGCGGCGACCAGGGCCATCCCGAACGGTGACGCCGTCACGGTGCCCTGCCCGATGCTCGCCTCCACCTGCTGCGCCGGATTCCGGGCGGCGGGCACCTTCCCCGTGACGGTCGTCAAGCCGGGTGTCACATAGTCCACGCCGAGACCGAGCTGTGCGGCGGCCTCGGTGAGCCCGTCGGCGGGCAGACGCACCCCGAGCGACGCCATCGTCGTATTGCAGGATCGGGCGAAGGCGGTGTGCAGCGCGACGTCGCCGAGGTCGAAACCGTCGTCGTTGGGGATGGTCCGGCCCTCGATGGTGGCGCGCCCCGGGCACGGCAGCACGGTGTCGGCGGTGACGCCGCCCGCCTGCAGCGCGGCCGACACCGTCACGGTCTTGAAGGTCGAACCCGGCGGGTAGAGGCCGGTGAGCGCGATCGGTCCCTGCGCGTCGGCCGGTGCGTTCTGCGCGACGGCGAGGACCTCGCCGGTGGAGGGTCGCAGCGCCACGATCGCGGCGGGCGTCGGCACCGGTGCCAGTGCGCCTTCGGCGGCGTTCTGTAGGTCGATGTCGAGGGTGGTGGCGATGTCGGTGGTCGCGGTGGCGTCGGGACCGGCGATGCGCTGGGTGCCCGAGGGCGTGTGGGCGCGTACCGCCCAGCCCGCGGCGTCGTCGGCCTGGTGCTGCCAGAGTTCGGTGAGCCCGGCCAGCGTCGGTGCGGCGAGGGTCTTGTCGACGGTCAGCAGTCTCGGCTGCGGCGCGAGGGTCACCCCGCGCAGTCCGGTCAGCGCGTCACGGACCGGCGCGATGTCGGCCTCACGCAGCGCGACGGCGGTGATCGGTTTGCCCTGCGCCGCACCGAGATCCGCGCTCAAGGTGGCCTCGGTGACGCCGTGTGGCGCGAGCGCGGCGGCCACGGCGGGCAGGTCGGCGTCGGGGGCGATGGTCACCAGGGTCACCACCTGCTCGGTCATCAGCTCGCCGCCGCTCGCGTCGAGCACGCGGGCGGGTTTCGGCGGGACCGGGCTGTAGCTGAGCGGTCCGAGCTCGAGGCCGGGCGCCACGGTCGCCGGGTTCCAGTCGATCTTCCAGTCGTTCTCGTCGGCGGTTCCGGTGCTGGTGTAGGTCCATTCGTCCTGGCCGCCGGTGCCGAGCTTCCAGGTGGATTCGAGGGTGAAGCTCGCCTCGTCGGTGGCGCTCACCCGCACGGTGTCGTTCGTGCCGAGGTTCTCGAACAGGGTGGTCAGCGTCTGGCGGGCCTGGTCGGGCGCGTCGGTGAGGGCCGCGGCGGCGGCCGCGTCACCGCTGCTCAGGGCCTGGGCGAAAGACTCGGCCACGGTCTGTGGCTGGTCCGGGCCGGACGAGCACGCGAGGGGCACGACAGCGAGCGCGACGAGCAGGACCGATGCCTTGCGGGGGATGCGCACGGGTCCGAGGGTAGCCGGACGCGGAGCGCGCGTGGTGATCTCGCTCTCACCACCAGCCGGTGACGGCGGCGATCTGACGCCCGAGTTCGGGGGCGAGCGACCGGGAGTAGCTGGCGGTGAGGTGGTGTTCGTCGCGATAGATCAGCACGTTGCCCTCCACGACCCGGCAGCGTTGCGGGCGGCACACGGCGTCGGACAGGTCGAGCAGGTAGATGTTCGGATACCCGGCCGCGGGGGCGGCGGCGGGATCCACGGCGTCGAGGGCCTCGCTGCGATCCATACCGCAGCTGTCGGGATCGCCGCGATGGGCGAGACAGTCCGGGGCACGGTAGAACACCCCGTCGCGACGCAGGCGCGGTGTGTCGCGCAGGGCGAGCACGTTGAGCCCGCGATCCTGCAGGGCCGACCACACCTCGAGGTATTCACCGGGCACTTCGTCGCCGGGAGCGTCCTGGCGGTAGCGGGTCGAGAGGGTGACCACCCACTCCGGCTGCTCGGCCGCCAGCCGGTCGAGCACCTCCACCGACCACTCGTGGCATTCGGGGAAGGGCCATTCGGCGTAGGACGGCTCGTCGACCAACACCAGCGGGCACCCTTCCTTGAGGTAGGACACCACCCGGAATCCGTGTTCGGCGCCGAGGACCTCGAGGGCGGGCAGCCAGTGTTCGGAATGGGACCCGCCGACCAGCGCGATCGACCGGGTGGCGTCCGGGTCGCCGTAGACGCAGGTGCGGACCTCGCGGTTGGGCGTGATGCAGCCGTCGGTGGTCGGCGAGGGGGTGTCGACGTGACCTTCGAACACGGTGGGGCGCATGGGCGACTTGGCGAATTCGGCACCGGAGAGCAGTGCGGTGGCTCCTGGATAGCGCAGGCTGTCGAGGTCGCGGGGCGGCACGGCCGGATTGGCGAGCAGCACCATCTGCCAGCCGAGGGCCGACGCGAGCACCGCGACGGTGAGCGCCCCGACGAGGGTGCCGGTGGCCTTGTGCGGTGGTGTCTGCTGACCGCGCGGAGCCATGCGCAGCGGTGCCTCGATCCAGCGCGCGGTGGCGTAGGCGGGAATCAGCGAGACACCGATCACCACGAGGCCGTCGACGACACCGGCGTCGGTGCGCCCGGTCTCCCCGAGGTAGAAGATGAGGATCGGCCAGTGCCACAGGTACAGCGGGTAGGCCATCGCGCCCAGTTCGGTACACACCCGCCCCGACAGGATCCGGCTCGCGGTTCCCGGTGTGGTGTCCGATCCGAACCCGGCGGCGATCACCAGGCACGCGGCCGTCACCGGCCACAGGGCGGCCATGCCGGGGAACTGGGTGGCACCGTCGAAGAGCGGACCGCACGCGAAGACCATCACCAGCCCGACCGCCGCCGCCAGGCCGCGCAGCCGGGCCGGTAGGCGCAGCCAGGGCGCGGCGACGGCGAGGACCGCACCGGCGAGGAGTTCCCAGCCGCGCGCGACAGTGTCGTAGTACGTCCAGGCCTGATGGTGTCCGGTGCCGGTCGTGGCGTACCAGAAGGAGAGCAGACCGATTCCGGTCAGGACCGCGACGAGTGTCGCGCGATCGGCCCTGCCCCGACGACGCAACCACGCCCAGCCCGCCAGGATCGCGAAGATCGCCAGGTAGAACTGCCCCTGGACCGACATCGACCACAGGTGTTGCAGCGGGCTCACCGTCGGGTCGGGCGCGGTGTAGTCGAGTTCGGCGACGGCCAGGTACCAGTTCTGGACGTAGAACATCGAGGCGAGGGTCTGGGCCGCCGTCTCCCCGAACAGGGTGTAGGGCCGCAGGGCGATCGTCGCGACCGCGATCGCGGCGAGCACCACGACCAGTGCCGGGGTCAATCTGCGCAGGGTTCGGCGCGCGGTCTCGGTGGCACTCACCCCACCGCCGCGTTCCACCCCCCGCACGATCGCGCCCGTGAAGAAGAAACCCGACAGCACGAGGAACACGTCGACGCCGCCGGAGACCCGGCCCGCCCACACATGGAACGCCACGACCAGCGCGATCGCCACACCGCGCAACCCGTCCAGGTCTGTGCGCCAGCCCGGCCGGGCAGCGGCCCGGCTGGTACGGACCCCCTGCTCCGGCCGACCCGGCAGCGCGACATGAACCTTCGGCACGAACGACCCCACTGAATCGGACCCCACCGCAAGATCGGGGTTTTGTTTCCCGGCAAGTAACCATCAATTTGCCGTAGCGACACGAGGGAAGCAAACCGCCGAGCCGTGTCAGGGGGACCGAAATGAGCTCAGTTCGTTCGCCAGGGTGTGGTGACGAGCACGTCCGTGTCGGCGGCGGCGAGTTCGATGTCGAAGACATCGGCCAGCACCTTCGGCAGGTCCGCGGCATCGAGTTCTCGGCTTTCGCCGGTGCCGTCGGGGTATTCGGTCACCAGGGTGAGGTCGTCGAGCACGTGGTGGACATCGGGATGGAAGCGCTGCAGGAAGGGGCGCGTGGTGAACGGCGAGTGTGGCGAGGTCGACACGAAATGGTTGCCGACCGCGAAGTCGATACGGTACTGCGGGTTCTCGGTGAAGGTGTAGCGATCGATCCAGCCGTCACGGCCGAATTGGTGCAGTACCCACAGGTCGTCGCGGTGCTCGAGCCGGAAGCGCCAGTCGCCGATCGTGAATTCGCCCGAGCTGTCGACCAGTTCGAACGGCTCGAGCGGGCCGAAGCCGAAGCCGACATCGCAGATCCAGACCCGGCCGTCCTCGGGTGTGGTGACGCGGAGCAGGGCGTGGGTGGCGGGCCGGATCGACCCGCCCGCCAGCGAACCGTAGGTCACCCGGCCGCTCAGACCCCGCACACCGAACCCGAACCGTTCCAGAGCCGCGGCGAAGAGGCCGACGTTCTCGTAGCAGTAGCCGCCGCGCGCGTGCCGGACCAGCTTGTGCTGCAGGGATTCCAGGTCGAGCGGGATGCCGCGGCCGAGGATGATCTCGAGATTCTCGAAGGGGACGGACGTGGTGTGGGCGCGCACCAGGGCACGCAGGGTGGCGACCGAGGCCGTGCGTGGTCCGTCGTAGCCGATCCGGGCCAGGTAGGCATCCAGATCGAGCTCCTCGCCCAGCCAGCGTGCGTCGCGTCCCGCGTCCTCGGTCATCGCATCCTCTTTCGTCGGCGTCCGCTTCGCACAACCGCAGGTCCGCACGGGTTGTTCCCAGCACGCGCACGGTCCCCGGCACCGCTGTCGGGCAGGTGACGGGGACCGTGGCACCCGCGTGTCGGGCGCGGGTGGCGTCGGGCGAGGTCAGCCTAGGGCGACCTCGGAGCCGCGGTGCAGCGGCACCGGCGCGGTCTTGCTCGCGGTGTCGGCATTGATGCCCTTGGCGGCCGGATTCGCCTGCTCGAGTTGGGGTTTGCGGTCGAGCAGGGTCTTGGTGAGGACGCAGGCGAGGTTCGCGTCGAGGTCGTCGCGGACCACGAGCAGGTTGGGTACGACGACGGTCGGCACGTCGGCACTCAGGCCGTAGGTCGCGGCCGGGATCGAACCGGCCTCGTAGACCGGGTTGGTCTCCTTCAGCTTCGGCAACGCGCCCGTGATGTCGAGGAACCTGACCTTGTCCTTCGCGGTGGTGAACAGGTCGGTGACACCGGGCGTCGGCAGGCCGCCGGACCAGAACATGGCGTCGATCGAGCCGTCCTTCAGCCCGTCGACGGTCTTGGTGAGGTCGAGACGCTGGGCGGAGATGTCGGTGTCGGGGTCGAGGCCCGAGGCCTGCAGAACACGCTGGGCGATCACCTCGGTGCCCGATTTGGGCGAGCCGGTGGAGACGCGCTTGCCACGCAGGTCGGTGAGGGAGTTGATGCCGGCGTCGGCGCGCACGATCACCTGGGTGTAGTTGTCGTAAAGCCGGGCCAGCGCGCGGACGGGCTGGGCGCTGGTGAAGCTGCCCTTGCCCTGCACCGCGTCGGCGGCGGAGTCGGCCAGCGAGAAACCCACCTGATAGGTGCCGCCGACCACCTGCTGGATGTTCTGCACCGAGGCACCGGTCTCGGCGGCGGTGGCCTTGACCTTGCCGTCGGTGGCCGCCGAGATCTGTTCGGCGTAAGCGTTGCCGAGCGCGAAGTACACACCGGTCGCGTTGCCGGTGGCGATGCCGATCCTGGTGTCCTGCTTCACCTCACAGCTCACCTCGCCACCCGCATCGGCCGTCGGCGCGTCCTGTCTGCCGCCGCAGCCCGTGAGCAGGGCGGCGGCGGTGCTCGCCGCGACGACGATGCCAAGCGTTCTGATCATGACGACCTCTTTCCTCGACGGCGACGCCGCCTGTTGACCGATCACGGTGTGCCCGTGGCTTTCCGATGACGCACGCGGTCGACCACCCCGGCCGCCACGGCGACGGCGAGCACTCCGAGCCCGATCGCCGTCGCCGTGGGATGCGGGTAGAGCAGGGTGAGACCGGCGGCGCCCGCGAGCACGCGCGGCACCGTCCCCACCGCGCCGACGCCGAGAATCCAGCCGCCGGTCGCGACCGCCAAGGCCGCCACCCCCACGCACGCGGCCGCACTCACCCACAGCACGTCGAGCAGCGCACCGCGACCGAGCAGGTGCTGTCCGGAGTCGGTGAGCACGAACATCAGCGGCACGAGGAACGCCGGTAGTGCGTAGCGCAACGCCGACCACATCGTCGGCATGGCCTTCGCCCCGGTGACGGCGGCGGCGCCGACAGCGGCCAGCGCGGTCGGCGGGGTCACCTCCGAGAGCACCGAGAAGTAGAAGACGAACATGGCGGCAGCGGGCGCGGCCACGTGCAGATCGAGCAGGGCGGGCCCGATGATGACCCAGCCGATCACGAACGACGCCGTCACCGGGACCGCGAGACCGAGCAGCGACAGCGCGATCGCCGCGAGCAGCGCGGTGGTGGCGAGGACGACGGCGGGGTCGTCGGAGAGCACCGAGCCCGCCCGCACCAGCAGCGAAGCCAGTTGGGCGCCGAGGCCGGTCTTGGTTGTCATCGCGGTGATCACGCCCGCCGCGGCGCACACGGCGACTACCGGTAGTGCCGAGCGCATGCCGAGCGAGAGCGCACGCAATGCTTCGAACACGAACCGGCCCAGAGCGTTTCGCGACCATGCGCGGTCGGCTGTCTTCGGAGCGGTGCCCGCCGTCGGATCGGTCTTCGACCCTTCAGCTGTCGACGATTCCGTGGTCGACGATGCCGGTGCCGATCCGTCGGTTGTCGATGCTTCGGTTGTCGGTGCTTCGGTCCGAGCCCGCAGCAGCCGATCCGGGATCGCCAGGATCAGGGCGAGAGCCGTCGCGTAGACGACGGCCCGGGTGGCGCTCACTCCAGCGAGCAGGAGCACCACGATGACGATCAGCGACGAGAAGTGATACCCGAAGCGCCCTAGCAGTTTCCACCATGGCGTCGGCAGCGGGCCGTCGGCAAGGTCGGCCGGTGCGCGGCCTTCGGCGTGGATGCGGCGGGCATCGATCTCCACCGACAGCAGGATGCCGAGGTAGTACAGCAGCGTCGGGATCAGGGCCCAGCCGAGTACGGTCACATACGACACGTCGAGGTACTCGGCGACGATGAACGCGGCCACCCCGAGCGTCGGCGGGGAGAGGATCGCGCCGACGCCCGCCGCGGCGAGCATGCCGCCCGCCTGCTCCGGCCGGTACCCTGCCCGTTTCAGGATCGGCCAGGTGACCGCGCCGGTGCTCACGGCCGTCGCCGTGCCCGATCCCGACACGGTGCCGAGCAGGAACCCTGATGCCACCGCCGTGCGCCCGGCCGCACTGTGCGAACGGCGGAACAGCGACACCGACAGGTCGACGAAGAACCGTGCGGCGCCGGAGAATTCGAGCACCGCGCCGTACAGGGTGAACAGCACGATGTAGCTGGCAGCCACGTCCAGCGGGGTGCCGTAGAACCCGCTGCCCGAGTTGTACAGGGCGTCGACGATCTGGTCGACGTCGAGTCCGGCGTGCGCGATGGCCCAGTTCTGCGGCAGCAACCCGCCGTAGTAGCCGTAGGCGAGGAACACCAGGCACACGATCGGCAAGATGGCACCCGTTGTGCGCCTGCACGCCTCGAGCACGAGGACCAGCAGCAGTCCGCCCATCACCACATCGAGCGGGGCGAGCATGCCCTGCCGGTCGAGGAAGGCGTTGTAACCGCCGCCCGCGTCGCCGAGGGTCAGCGGCAGAATCGGGTACAGGCACACCACCAGCGCGATCGCCGCGAGCACCCAGTCCAGCACCGACGGCGCGTCCGCGCGGTCCAGCCTGCCCCACCAGGACCGATAGCTCAGATACACCAGTGGCAACGCGACACCGAGGAACACCACGAGGTAGTACTGACTGCCCTGGGCCAGCGGGCGGAACACCTGCCAGATCGACAGCAGCGCCACCGTGAGCGCGACGAGGCCGACCAGCCTGGCCGGGAATCCGGCGAGGGTTCGTGCGGGGCGTTCCTCGTCGTCCACGCCCAGTTCAGCCGTGGTGACAACGGGTGGCGCAACGCTCATGTGCGGACGATAGCAACGGGATTCGCACGTCGGAGCGAAAACGGTGACCGGACGGTCTGCACAAAATGGACACTAAGCGGACGGCCGTTTCGTGTCGGTGGGGCCGCCTAGGATTCGGCGCATGCTCTCGATCGATAGCGCGCAGCGGCGTGCCCGCCTGGCGATCCGGCATCGGCTCGCTCCCTCGGCGCGGTCCACCGATCCGGTCGACATCGCCCGGTCGATGGTCGTGCTGCACGCCACCGATCCGGCGACGGTGTTCCTGTCGGTCGGCGCGCGCGGTATCGATCTCACCCCGGCGGATGTGGAGAAGGCGCTCTACGGCGATCGCGCCCTGCTGCGCCTGCTCGCCATGCGCCGCACCATGTTCGTCGCCCCCACCGAACTGCTGCCGGTGCTGCAGGCCTCCACCTGCGACGCGCTGGCGCTCAAGCAGCGCCGCGCCTACGGCCGGTATCTCGAGCAGGCCGGGATCGGCGACGTGGACACCTGGTTACGCGAGGTGGAGGCCGAGACCCACGCGGCGCTCCTGGCGCGTGGCGCGGCCACCGGCGCCCAGCTGGGCAGGGACGTCCCCCGGCTGCAGACCAAGGTCGACACCGCGCCCGGCAAGTCGTATTCCAAGCCGACGAGCATCACCACCTGGGTTCTGGTGATCCTCGGCGCCGAGGGCCGCATCGTGCGCGGCCGCCCCAACGGCGGTTGGACGAGCAGTCAGTACACCTGGGCACCGGTGGAAACCTGGCTCCCCGAAGGCTTCACACCGATGTCCGCCGAACAGGCTCGCACCGAACTCGTTCGCCGGTGGCTCCACGTCTTCGGCCCGGCCCCCGTCGGCGACCTCAAATGGTGGACCGGCTGGACCACGAGCGATGTACGAAAAGCCCTGGCCCCCTTGGATATCACCGACGTCGACCTCGACGGCACCCCCGGCGTCGTCCTCACCGACGACCTCGACCCGGTGCCCACCCCCGAACCCTGGGCCGCGCTCCTGCCAGCCCTCGACCCCACCCCCATGGGCTGGCAGTCCCGCGACTGGTTCCTCGGCCCCCACGCCGCCGCCCTCTTCGACACCAACGGCAATATCGGCCCCTCCATCTGGGCCGACGGCCGCATCGTCGGCGGATGGGCCCAACGCGCCGACGGCGAGGTGGTCACCCGCCTCCTCGAAGACGTCACCCCGGAAACCCGGAAGCTCATCGACACCGAAATCGAGCGCACCACAACCTGGTTCGGCGATACCCGTGCCATACCCCGCTTCCGCACCCCGCTGCAACGCGAACTCACCGCCTGAATCCACATCCGCCCGGACCAGCGGCCGAAACTACCCCGTCGGTCGCAGGTGAGCGGCGATTCCCGGCACCGAAAGGATCGGATGGCCGGTCATATTGCTCAGCCCGACGATCAAGTCGGGGCCGTCGGCCATGACATAGAGCGTGGGCAGGGAACCGATGGCCGGGATCCGATGCGGGGCCCAGTCCCGCCCGTCCGCCGACAGCCACACCACAGGTCCGTCGTAATCGGTGTCGAAATGCCCACCACCGGCGGCGAACCCGCCATCGACCACGATCGGCGTCGTCATCACGTCCGTGCCCTCGGTGGTGAACACCGTCGACCAGGTGGTGCCATCGGTGGTGCGCACGACGACCGAGCCGTTTCGCGACTCGAAATGAACCAGGGTCGCACCGTTGGCCGTGGCGCAGCCGGTCGCCCGCTGCGCGTCACCGGCGAGGTCACCGAATTCCACGGCTCGCCAGCCGGATTCGCTGTGCCGCCAAGCCAACGGCTTCGACGTCGTCGGGTCCGTTTCGTTGTGTCCCACGACCAGCGGACTTCCGTCCGGCAGCTCGCACGCGGCCACCGCCGCGGAGTTTCGGTCGTGGTCGACCAGCGGCTCGGCCACCGGCACCCACGTGCGCCCGTCGGCGGAGGTCCACACCGCGGCGTGGGTGAATCGATCGATGGCCCTCTCCGGTGAGGTCGAGCCTGCGGCGAACCATCGGCCACCGATCTTCCCGACGTCGTGGATCGCCATCGCGCCCGGTGCCGTGAACGCCGGAATCGCTTCCCAGGGGCCGGTCGGCGTGGCTCGGTACCAGCCGACCATGTCGACCGTCGAGCCCGACAGGTCGTATTCGAACGCCACCGTCTCGCCGCCGACCGTCATCGCGACCGCGCTGCCCGCCCCGCTCTCGCTGCGGGGTTCCCACGCGACGGCACGGGCCACTCCCTGCTGTATCCGCACCGCCGAACCCTCGTTGCGCAACCAATAGTCCTGTCGCGCTTCATCGACCGTCAGGACCGCACGCGTCGCTCGCACCAGTCCCCGACCCGGGTCGACCGGACCGACCCATCGCGGGTAGGGATCGAACTCGCCGAGAATCTGATCACTGTGCCAGCCGTTCGGCTCGGTCGCGATGCCCGCTCGGAGGAAACCTGAACCGCCGGTCACGACCGCGGTCCTGGCCGCGTCCAGCGGGACGGCGGCGCCGTGGGGGACCACGGCGGGCGAGGCCGCCGCGATACCGACGACTCGCCAGTCCCCCGCGACCGAGCGGCGGTAGGTCGCCGTGGACACGGCACCGGAAGCCGAGGCCGTCACCGCGACCTCCCCGCCCGAGGCGCTCGGATTTCCCAACCACTGCTCTTTGCCGGTCAGTCGATAGTCGACGGGCAGCGGCGGCACCGTCTCGGGTTCCCAGTTCGCTCCGTCCCGGCTGTGCCATGCCGCGGGCGCGCTCTGTCCGCTCGCCGGGTCGGTGACCACCGAGCCCGTCGCGACATACTCCGTTCCGGTGAACACCAGGCCCTTGACCGCGTTCCTCCCCTCGGTGACCGGGGTAGGCGCACTCCACGTGGCGCCACCGTCGCTCGACCGATAGGCGACGTGGTCGCCCACCGCGTCCCGTGCGCTCGGCGTGGCGAGGAGCACCAGATCCGAACCGTTCGACACGAGCATCGTCGGCTTCAACAACGATCCCGGCGCGAGCGCGGGCAGACCGATCGACGCGGCCCGACCGTCGGTGTACACACGGCGCCCGGCGGCGGCCCCCTGCTCGTCGACCCCGATCAGCACCACCCGATCGTCGCCGAGGATCTCGGCGCTCACCGCGGTCGAGTAGCGGCCCGCGAAGTCGTCGGAGAGCGCGAGCTCCGACCAGTGCTCGCGATCGGTCGAGATTCGTAGGCGTATCCGCAATCGACCGTTCTCCGAGACCCGAACGGACGAGAACCCCAGCGCCGCGTTGGCTCGCACCGCGTGGTTGGCCAAACTCCCCGAAACCGGGATATCGACTGTCCGCCACGATGTCCCGTCATCGGAGATCCATGAGGTCGGGACCGTCGAACCGTCGGGTTCGGTACGAATACCGCCAACCAGCAACGGCGCCCCTTGTCCTCCCGGGTACATCGCGCCGACAAAGACCTGGGGTTTGGTCGGCAGGAGGACATCGGGAACCGGAACCTCCCGCGTGTCCAAGATCGGCAACGCCGTCGACACCTCCCCGGGCGCCCCACCACACCCACCGACGACCGCCATCGTCACCATTCCGATCACGATCGCCCGCACAGTCGCTACTGCCCTCACCGAAGACCTCCCCATGTCGTCACCGCTCGCTGCCCCACGCATGTACCGATGCGATTCGCCGGACAGGTGGTTCACCGCGAACCGCGCACGCGGTGAATCGCATCTACCGGAACGAGATCGGGTGCGACACACCGCAAGGGGAGGACGACTGGTGCCACGACCTCGACGAGGCGAGCGGTTCGTCGGCTACACGATCAAGTCCGCGCCCTTCGAACGATGAATCCAACCGAATGAGGACGAACCTCCATCATGGCGAATGACACCGAATCGATAATTCAGCGGATAAATGAGGAACTCGCAACCATGCAAGGGTCGGCGATCTCGAAAGACGGCAGCGTGAATGTCACGACCGATGCCGCCGGACGAATCGTCGACCTCTGGATTGCGGACTGGGCGATGGAGGTGCACGGCGCAGCGCGCCTTGCCGACATCATCATCGATAGGCACCGCGTCGCCATGTTCCAGGTGATCGACAGAGCTTCTCGCACCTTTGATTCGAAAGGGATCGGTTCACGTGAGTGACTTCATCCTCAACCCATCGGAGATGCACGCACTGTCCGGCCACCTGGGCGTCCATGCGACCATGATATCGACCCGACAACCCATCGCGAAAGACCCGAGAGAGTCCGTGCGGACCAAGATGGCCCACTCAGTTCTCGCCGAAAAAGTAGAGGACTCGCTCACGATACTCGATTCGATATTGAAATACCATGCGGGCAGACTCACCCAGCACGGAGTATTGATCAAATCAACTGTCACCGCTTTCGAAAAAAGTGATGGCTCATGGGCGAGCGGATTCAATTAGGGAAGCGACATGGCGAGTCAACTGACGATTCCGATCGTCCTCGGGTGGGATATCAGCGATCTACGCCGATGCGGTAGCGCGATGCTGGAGGCGGCGAGAACCCTCGACTTCGAGTCGGTAGCCGCTGGAAAGAGGCACGAGCAGTCGGCTTCGTACTTCGTCGGAAAGGCCGGAAACGCATCGCGAGGACGTGGCCACACAGATCGCAACGACGCCGTGATCACGTCTGACGTGATCGAGGCGATGGCCAAAGACCTCAATTCATTCGCCGACCAATTGCACAGCAAGCTCGGCATAATTCGCGAGACAAAGAAGGAAGTAGACGGTTCGATGTGGGATCTCTACGTCACCGATGAAGGGACAGTGAAGTCACGCAAGTCCGACTGGGAAACCTTTAGACAGTACATGTGGTATGGAGGTGGAACCATGGTGGCCCTGAAAAATCTGATGATCACAGCCTACAGCAACCGCATCTCGGCAGCATTGACATGGGTCCAACGCATAGATGCCGAAGGATCCGAACTGTATATCAGGAATATTGAACAGCTGCCCCGCAGAGTCAAGGAAGCTTCCGTCGCCGTGCCGCTCGATCCTCACCTCGCCCGGATCCTCCGTGAGTATCAGACACCGGCATCCACCAAACCGCCTCGCCTGTTTCCGGTAGGAGTGATCGCCGACCTGCTCTCGGCCGCAGGCCACAAAATGACGCCTTCGTTCTACACCGAGGAAGAAATCTCCGCGATGGAGACGTTGTTGCGCACACAGGGTATCGACGCCGTAGCCCAGGCCGAGGAACTGCCGAAACTGGCACGGTCGGCCGCGGAAGCGTATGTCGAAGAGGCCAAGTACGCCAAAGGGTCCGTCAACGACGGCCACGGTGATGCATTCAGACATATCTACTGGAATGCCCTGATGACGCAGAAATTCGGGCCGGAGTGGGCTGAACAGTACGCCACAGCACACGAGAAGACTGGCGGAAACATGCCGCAACGCGAAGCGATGGATTTGTACAACAACGAGTTGGGCAGGAAGATCGGAGAACTGCATCCCAACGCCGATCCGAACGAATTGAAGAACAAGGTCATCGAAGCAATCAACAGGGGTGACGCTGTCGTCATACGCACGAAGGACGACAACGGCGTTCCGGTACCGACCGAGCAGATCCAGATCGCCCGCAGCAACACACCACACATTGCGACCGGTTCACCTCGCGCTCATGGGGTGCCGCTTCCCGGCGTCCGATAGCGCGAGTTGCCGACAACCCTCGTCGGGAGGTCACAATGGGTGGATGGTCGCTTCTGAGCCCGAGTGGGTTCTGCTGCTGAGTTGTGACGCCGACGAGGGCGCACCGCCGCCGCTCCGCGCGCTGCGGGGTTGACTGCGCGATCGCGGGATCGACTGGATGCCGTTCGCCGCCGAGGAGATTCGCATCGACCGGCCGCGAGTTCGGCATCCCGACGGCCGCTTCGGTTGTTCATTCGGGGTCGCCGTCCTCGGTGCAGCCCTTCGGCCGCTGGGTCTGCATCCCGATCAGGCGCAGTCGCGACCCTCGCATCCGTCGCCACCGGCCTGGTGGCACGCTGCGGCCGAGCGCGGTCCGTGGGTGTGAGCGGCAGTGGGCACCGCCCACTGCCGTGGCTCACATGTCCAATCCCAGATCGAGTACGCGTACCGAGTGGGTGAGGGCGCCGATGGCGAGGTAGTCGACGCCGGTGCCCGCGTAGTCGGCGGCCTGGTCGAGGGAGAGGCCGCCGGAGGACTCGAGTTTCGTGGCGGGGGCGGTGGCGTCGCGGCGTTGGACGGCGGCCTGGGTCTGCCACAGGGGGAAGTTGTCGAGCAGGACCAGTTCCACGTTCTCGGCCAGGACGGCGTCGAGTTGTTCGAGGCTGTCGACCTCGACCTCACACGCGATGTCGGGTGCCAGTTCACGGACCGCACGCAGGGCTTCGACGACCGACCCGGCCGCGACGACATGGTTGTCCTTGATGAGCGCGGCATCGCCGAGACCCATGCGGTGGTTGACTCCCCCACCGACCCGGACGGCGTACTTCTGCAGGGCGCGCAGGCCGGGCAGCGTCTTGCGGCTGTCGCGGATCTGGCACCGGGTGCCGTCCACCGCGTCCACCCAGGCGGCGGTGGCGGTGGCGATGCCGGAGAGATGACAGACCAGGTTGAGCATGGTCCGCTCGGCGGTGAGCAGGCCACGGGTCGGTGCGACCACGCTCAGCACGCTGGTGCCCGGTTCCACCCGGGTGCCGTCGGCCACCCGACCGGTGATCTCGTAGCTGCCCGCGCCGAGAACCTCGTCGAGCACGAGCAGACCGGCGTCGATGCCCGCCACAGTGCCGTGCTGGCGCGACACCACCGACGCCTTGCTGACGGCGTCGGCGGGCACGGTCGCCACGGTGGTGACGTCGGGCCCGTACCGCAGATCCTCGTCGAGGGCGGTGCGGATCAGGGCCAGCAGTTCTTCCTGGTCCAACGCGGCATCGAGAGCCATTGCTGCACTCCTGTTCTCGGGGCGCGCTGCGCGCCGGGTCGAGCGGGCGAGGACGTCGCCTCGCCACAGTTCATCGGGTACTACGGGTTTGCCGCGGCGCCGCTGTGGCGGCCCGCGACGAGGGCCGTCGACACATCGGCCCGCGCGAGACCGTCGGATACGTCCTCGCGCCCACCGTCGCAGCCGCGTCGCTCATCGCACGCCGACCACCGCGGCGCTTGCCGACATGGCCGACGCCTCGAAACGACCGCGCGGATCGAGGCGAACCATCGTGCTGTGCCGCTGGGCGTCGACGGCGCCCGGATGATCCGAGCGGGTGTGACACCCCCGGCTCTCGACCCGCGCCATCGCCGCGTGCAGCAGCGCCCGAGCGGTGACGGTCAGCGCCGCGTCCTCGACATACCGCAGCTGCCGCGCCCACACGGACGGGCCGGATCCGTCCTCCGGCCCCGGGTCGAGTCGACCCACCCCGTCGTCGGCCGCGTCGGGAGGGGACTGTGTCCCCGCGCGGGAAGCGGACGGCGCTACCGCCACGTCCGGCGAGGGCAGCAGTTCAGGAACCGGCAACGTCACCGAGCCGATCGCCGCCTCGACGCGCTCGAGGGCATCCGCCAGACCGGCACCATCGCGGACCACCGACGCCTGTGCGGTCATCGCCTGCTGCACCACCGATCGATCGGCGAATTCCGCTGTCCACGAACCGATCTCCGTGACCCGCGCGCGCACGCCGAGCCGTTCGACCGCGGCCGCGCCCGCCCGTTCACCGACGACCAGCCCCTCGAGCAGACTGTTGGACGCCAACCGGTTCGCCCCGTGCAGCCCGGTCCTGGCGACCTCACCCGCCGCGTACAACCCTGGCACCTCGGTGCGTCCGTGCGTATCCGTCGACACCCCGCCGCACTGGTAGTGCGCGGCGGGCGCCACCGGGATCAGCTGTTCGGCCGGATCGATCCCCGCCGCCAGGCAGGACGCGGTGATCGTCGGGAACCGCTGGGCGAATCCGGGAAGATGGCGTGCGTCGAGAAACACGTGATCGGTGCCGAGCGCACGCATCCGCGCCGCGATCGCCCGCGAGACCACGTCACGTGGGGCGAGATCGCCACGAGGATGCACTCCGGTGGTCACCGAATCACCCTGGGAATCGACAAGTTTCGCGCCCTCACCGCGCACGGCCTCACTGATCAGCGGCCGCCGTCCGACCCCGCCCGGCGTGAAGAGCACCGTCGGATGGAACTGCACGAATTCGAGATCGGCCACCGCCGCTCCCGCCCACAGCGCCAGCGCGACACCGTCACCGGTGGCGCCGGGCGGGTTGGTGCTCGCGGCGTAGAGCTGCCCGAGCCCACCGGTGGCCAGCAGCACCGCGGGTGTGTGCACCACGCCGAAACCGTTGTCCGACACCGCGACAACGCCACGGATGCCCTCCGGACCGGTGACCAACCGCAACGCGGCCGCGCCGAAGAGCACCGGCAGCCCGGCGGCGTTGAGCGCCCGCTGTACCTCCGCACCGGTGGCGTCACCACCGGCGTGGATGATGCGCCGCGTGCTGTGCCCACCTTCGCGGGTCCGTGAGATCTGCCCGTCGCGGCCGAGGTCGAAGACCGCGCCCAGGTCGGTCAGCGCCGCGATCGCCGCCTGTCCGCCCTCGACGATCGACCGCACGGCATCGATATCGCACAGCCCGGCGCCCGCCTCGACGGTGTCGTGCACATGCGAGTCGACCGAATCACCCTGTGGCGCGACGACAGCGATGCCGCCTTGCGCGTACTGGGTCGAGGTGTCGGTGGGCCCGCCCTTGCTGAGCGTGAGCACGCGCAGTCCGCGCAGCGAGGCGGTGCGGGCCGCGGTGAGCCCGGCGACACCTCCCCCGATCACCACCAGGTCGGCCTCGGCCTCCCACGAGACGTTCATGATCGTCTATCCGCTCGATCGCGCGGGGGAGATCACTCCCCACCGCCGGGGTTGCCGATCGCGATCATCCGCTGCACCGACGCGCGCCCGGCCTCGGCCATCGCCGGGTCGACGTGCACCTCGTCGGCGTTCTCGACCAGGCAGCGCAGCAGCGCGGCCGGAGTGATCATCTTCATGTATTTGCACGACGCGCGGTCGTTCACGGCCTGGAAGTCGATGCCGGGCGCGGCCTTGCGCAGCTGGTGCAGCATGCCGACCTCGGTCGCCACCAGCACCTGGTTCGACGTGGAGGCCTTGGCCGCGTCGATCATGCCACCGGTCGAGAGGATGTGCACCCGCTCGGCCGGGAACGCGCCCTCACCCGCCAGGTACAGCGCCGAGGTGGCGCAGCCGCACTCCGGGTGCACGAACAGCTCGGCGTCGGGGTGGGTGCGGGCCTGCTCGGTGAGCTCGTCGCCGTTGATCCCCGCGTGCACGTGGCACTCACCGGCCCAGATGTGCATGTTCTCGCGGCCGGTCACCCGCTTGACGTGTGCGCCGAGGAACTGGTCGGGCAAGAACAGCACCTCGGTGTCCGGATCGATCGAGGCGACCACGTCGACGGCGTTGGACGACGTGCAGCAGATGTCGGTGAGCGCCTTCACCTCGGCGGTGGTATTCACGTACGACACCACCATCGCGCCCGGGTGCTCGGCCTTCCAGGCGCGCAGTTCCTCGGCGGAGATCGAGTCGGCCAGCGAGCAGCCCGCCCGCTGGTCCGGGATGAGCACCGTCTTGGCCGGGCTGAGGATCTTGGCGGTCTCGGCCATGAAGTGCACACCGCAGAACACGATGGTGTCCTCGGGCGCCTCGGCGGCGATCCGCGACAGGGCGAGCGAGTCGCCGACGTGGTCGGCCACGTCCTGGATCTCGGGCAGCTGGTAGTTGTGCGCGAGGATGGTGGCGTTGCGCTCGCGCGCCAGCCGCCGCACCTCCTTCGCCCACTCCGGCGTCGCTTCGACACCCGCGTATCCGCCGGGTCCGTCGAAGACCGAACCCATCAGCGTCGGCTGCGTAGTCGTCGTCGCCATGGTGGCTCCCTTCCTCGTGCGAGCGGCATCCGCGCCACGATTCGCACCAAACCAGGTTTTCGACTTAGAATCGAAAACGTGCCCCATAGTAACACCATCCACGAATCGCTCACCGCGGTGTTCCAGGTTCGCCGCTTCGGCTCCGACGTTTCCGCAGGTAGGAACGGTAAGCACCCCGAGCTGGCGGTCTTGCTGTGGGAACGCGCGCTCGATCCGCAGAAGGGAACGTGGTCGCTGCCCGGCGGCAGGCTGCGCGACGACGAGGATCTCGACACCTCGGCCAGGCGTCAGCTCGCCGAGAAGGTCGACGTGCGCGAACTGGCCCACCTCGAGCAACTGTCGGTGTTCAGCGCCCCCGATCGCGTGCCCGCCCCGCGCCGCATCGCCTCGGCGTACCTGGGCCTGGTCCCCCTGACCACCGAACCGGAACTCCCCGCCGACACCACCTGGCACCCGGTGTCGAACCTGCCGGACATGTCCTTCGACCACCGCACCGTCGTCGACCACGCCCGCACCCGACTGGCCGCCAAACTCTCCTACACCAATATCGCCTTCGCACTGGCCCCCGACACCTTCACCATGTCCACGCTGCGCGAAATCTACTGCGCGGCACTCGGATACGACGTGGACACCACCAACCTCCAGCGCGTCCTGAGCCGCCGCAAGGTCATCACCCCCACCGGCGCGACGGCACCCTCCGGCCGCGCGGGTGGCCGCCCCGCCGCCCTCTACCGCTTCACCGACTCGGGCCTGCGCGTCACCGACGAATTCGCTGCCCTGCGCCCACCCACCTGACCTCGGCGGACGCTGTCGACGGCCCGAACTTGTCGGTGGTCGCTGTCACACTGCAGGCATGGACGACAACGCGGCGGATACGAAAAAAGTCACCTCCTACGACGATCCGGATGCCCCCTGGAACAAGGAGTTCTCGGCCGAGGAGATGACCGGCTGGAACGACGACGTGATCACCGAATTCCGGGAGAACGGCGGCCGGGTCGGTGGTGACTATGCGGGCGCCACCCTGCTGTTGCTCACGACCACGGGCGCGAAAAGCGGTAAGCCACATGTGGTTCCGCTCGGCGCGCTGTATCGGGGCGATGTGCTGTATGTGAGTTCGTTCATCGAGGACCGGTACCCGGCCTGGTACCACAACGCCAAGGCGAACCCGACTGTGACGATCGAGCTCGGTGGGGAGAAGTTCACGGCCGAAGCCGATGTGCTCACCGGCGAGCGGTACGACGAGTTCGCCGCGTGGGCACTCACCGAGAATCCGCTGCTCGCCGAGTACCAGGCCAAGGTCGACAAGCCGCTGCCGCTGGTGGTGCTGACCCGGGCGGCCGCGTAGCCGTCAGGATTCGTAGCGCCGATCGCGGTGCTTGGTGGAGCGTCGGTAGGCGCGTCCGCTCGGCACCGCGGTCGCCGCCGACGAACTGCGCAGCGCGTGGCGCTTGCGCCAGGCTGTCAGATCGGGCCGCTCGGCCGGTGCCTGCTCGTCTTCGGTCTTCATGTCCAGGTCCTCCCCCGAATGCGTCACCCTCAGGGTAGGTAGTGGATCCGCAGGGTTCCACCGGTTTTCCCGCCACCCGGGCGAGGTGGGTCAGGCCGTCTTCATCTGCGGTGCGGGTGGCGGAACCTCGCTGCGGGTGGCGACTTGGCCCACCGCCCAGAAGATCAACTCGACGAGCCAGAACACCACCAGCGCCGTGGTCACCACCACGACCGGGACGGCGAGGAACAGCACCGAAGGCACGGCGATCAGCAACCAGCCGAGCACATCGCCCGCCGTGGCCCCACGCAGGCGCGAACCGAATCGCACGGCCGCCCACATCATCCAGCGGCGCGGCACCGAGACACCGGCCTCCCGGAGGCTGCGCCGGAACAGCCCGTCGGCGTCCGCGGGGCCGACTTCGCCTGTGCGGCACAGATAGTCGTGCAGGATGGCCGCGCGGGTGTAGGCGCCGTAGCGAGGGATGAGCCAGACCAGCGCGCGGGGCACCGAGGCGAAGTCGGTGCGGAATCCGGCGGGCACGGTGAAGGTTTCGACCGCGCCACGATAGGTGAGCGGCTGGGTGAGCCGCCAGAATTTCGCATCGATCCCCTCGACGACGGGACCACTACCGATGAATGCCACGACTGCTCCTCTCGAGCCGCGCGCAGTCTCTCTACCTGCCGATATGCCGATGGTAGCGCGGTGGTGACGCTCAGCCGCGAGGTTGCGAACTCGGGTCGAAATCGCCGCTGGGCCGATACTGTTCGGCTCCGTAGGGCAGTCGGTAGTCCGCGTCGTCGTCGAAATCGGCCGGACGCAGATCGCCGAGCAGACCCGCCGCGCCCGACCCGAGGTCGGCGCCGGGATGCAAGGCGGCGAGGAACAGCAGCACCAGCGCGGCGAGGAACGGTTGCACCAGCAGCGCCAAATCGGTCCCGATTTCGGCGGGCAGCGCGATGATCTCGCCGACAGGTGGGTCGTCGGGACGCGGATACCGCAGGCCCGCAACCGCTTCCCCGACCCACATCATGACGGCCGCACCGAGCGCCGAGGCGAACAGCAGTCCGAGCACCAGCGCGGGCCCACGCACGACCCGCACCCGCCAGGCCCCGATCGTGGTGAGCACCGCCACCGCCGCACCGATACACAGGAACATGCCGACCGCGTCGAACAGATGCATGCTCTCCCCGGTGAGCACCGCGGCCCGGCCGGGCTGGGTGACGCGCAACCGTTCGGTCGGCGCGAGCAGACCCCAGACCACACCGGCGGCGGCACTCACCGCGAGAACCGCGACGATCACGGCACCGACGCCGATCACCTCGCGGCGCAGCACCTCCGGCCGTGGCTCGCTCACCGCGTCCACTAGCGGCGCTCCAGGTGCGCCGATTCGATGACACCGTGCCGCGAGCACTTGGCCCACCAGCCGTCGGGGCTGATCTGCACGATCATCCGGCGCCCGCACTGCTCGCAGAACCGCGGCGGTTCCAGCCCGAGCGCGGCGGCCGCGGGCATCGCGTCGTCGAGCCCCGGCACGATCCGCTTGCCCGTGAACGGGTTGTAGCGCTCGTCCATGGCGGTCACCTCCTCGGTCGCCGTGTCGGACCTGGTCGATTCCCGATCGTACACAGCGATTTACAGCGTTTCGTTGAGCGCCTTGATCGGCATCTTCAGTTCGCCGAGCAGGTCGAGGTCGGATTCGGCGGGGCGACCGAGGGTGGTCAGGTAGTTGCCGACGATCACCGCGTTGATGCCACCGAGCATGCCCTGCTTGGCGCCGAGGTCACCGAGGGTGATCTCGCGGCCGCCCGCGAACCGCAGGATGGTGCGCGGCAGCGCGAGCCGGAACGCGGCGATGGCACGCAGCGCGTCGGCGGCGGGCAGCACCTCGAGGTCACCGAAGGGGGTGCCGGGGCGCGGGTTGAGGAAGTTCAGCGGCACCTCGTCGGGCTCGAGCGAGGCCAGCTGCGCGGCGAACTCGGCGCGCTGCTCGATGGTCTCGCCCATGCCGAGGATGCCGCCGCAGCACACCTCCATCCCGGCTTCGCGGACCATGCGCAGGGTGTCCCAACGCTCTTCGTAGGTGTGGGTGGTGACGACCTTCGGGAAGTGCGACTTGGCGGTCTCGAGGTTGTGGTTGTAGCGGTGCACACCCATGGCGGCGAGCTGGTCGACCTGCTCCTGGTTCAGCATGCCGAGCGAGCACGCCACCTGGATGTCGACCTCGTTGCGGATGGCCTCCACACCGGCGGCGACCTGCGCCATCAGCCGCTCGTCGGGCCCGCGCACGGCGGCGACGATGCAGAACTCGGTCGCGCCGGTCTTGGCGGTCTGCTTGGCGGCCTCGACGAGGCTGGGGATGTCGAGCCAGGCGGCGCGCACGGGCGACTGGAACAGGCCCGACTGCGAGCAGAAGTGGCAGTCCTCGGGGCAACCACCGGTCTTGAGGCTGATGATGCCCTCGACCTCGACCTCGGGCCCACACCACTTCATGCGGACCTCGTGGGCCAGCTCGAGCAGGGCTTCGAGCTGGTCGTCGCCCAGGCGGAGCACCTCGACGGTCTGTGCCTCGGTGAGGCCGACGCCGCGCTCGAGCACCTGCTCACGGGCGATGGCCAGAATGTCGGTACGGACGGGTGCCTGCGTCACGACGTGATGTCCCTTCGTCGGGGGCGTGCACGCGCCGCTGGTGATGGTGGTGGCCGTGCAACTTGAACGGTGTTCAGGATAGGGTAGCGGGAAGAAGTGAGTCACGACACTCGGGTCGCGAATCGGCGGAAGGACACCTGTGCAACTGCGCAAGACGGACGTGGTCGATGCCGCCGTGGCGATTCTGGACCAGTACGGGCTCGCGGATCTGACGATGCGCAGGTTGGCGGGTTCCTTGCAGGTGCAGCCGGGTGCGCTGTACTGGCACGTCAAGGACAAGCAGTCGCTGCTCGGCGCCGTGGCCGACCGGATCCTGGCGCCGATGGACGAACCGATCGCGGCCACCGAGTGGCACGAGCAACTCACCGAACTCGCGCATCGGCTGCGCGACTGCCTGCTCGCCTATCGCGACGGTGCCGAACTGGTCTCGGCGACCTACGCCTCCCGGCTGACCACGAGCAAAGCCCGGGAACGACTGGCGGGCATCGTGATCCGAGCGGGCATGACCAGGGAGGAAGCCGAACTCACGGCCTACACTCTGCTCTACTACGTCCTCGGCCAGACCGTCGACGAACAGTCGCGCATGCAGATGGACTCGGTGGGCGCCCTGCCCGCCGACAACACTCCCCTGTTCGACACACCGGACGCCACCGCCCGATTCGACTTCGGTCTGCAACTGTTCATCGCCGGGGTGCGGACCATCCTCGGCTCGCGGGTGCGCTGACCCCTCAGCGCCGGTCGCGGACCGCCTGTTGATAGCGGAACAGGAACGGCAGCACCTGGGTCTCGATCGCGGTGTTGTACTCGCGCGGACGCTGCGCCGGGTTCGCGTGACCGGTGCCGGTCGCCCGCACGACCAGCAGGTTGCCGTCGACGCCACCGGCGTGTTCGGTCAGCACCCGGTGGGAGTACTCGACATCGACCACGTCGTCGCGGGCGGCGTCGCGCGGCCGGATGAACACGATGGCGGGCTCCTCGCGACCGGGATTCGGCCGGGCGAGGGCGCGCAGGTCCGCGGCGCCGCCGCCCGCGACGATGGCGAGGAACTGGGCTTCGATCAAGCCGTTGGTCGCCGCGTTCGCGGAGAAGATCTTCTCGCGCAGCACTTCTTCGGACGTGTCGCGCAGTTCACCGAAGTCGATCCCGGGTAGTGGCGCACCGGGCACGGTGAAACGCTCACGTCGGGCGGCCATTTCGACGGTGAAGCGCAGCAGTCGGCTCTCGCGCGCACCGGGCAGTCGGCCGGTCCAGCGCAGGAGTTCGGCACCGCGACTGCGGCTTTCGGGTCGCACGGCGTCGAGGTCGAGCGGCGTGCAGTCGAGTACGACACCGACCAGGCGCCGATCGCTGCCGAGGTGGATGTGGCGGGCCACCTCGAGCGCGATCACCCCGCCCATGCTGTGTCCGACGAGCACGATGTTGCGGACGGCGCCGTAGCGGGCGGCGCGCACAATCATGTCGGCGATGACCTTGGTGTCGATGCCCGCGTCGTCGTAGCGCACCGCCCACACCACACCCAGCCGGTTCAGCGTGGGCAACGCCGACGCGGTCGGTACCGCGTTCACCCCGCCGAGGCCGACCAGATCGACCACGGCGGTATCCCAGTTCCGCGATTCGGCGGGCAGCGACACCGGCAGCAGGTCGGGCGCGGTCTGTTCGAGTCGCGCCCGCTCGGGCATCACGTCGTACTTCCAGTACTGCGCGAACACGATCAGCCCGACCAGCACCACGCCGACCGTCCGCGCCACCGTCATCCGGGCGCGCCCCCAGCGCCCCTGTCCTATCCGGGTTTCACGCAGCCGTACCCGCCGTCGCGCATCGTCGTAGTCCGCGACGGTGGACGGATGCCGCTCCAACGTCGACATATCTCCACTGTAGGGGCGCCCGCCGACGACCCGGCCCGACGACAGTCAGCCACCGAGGCCGTCGTATCGCTGCGCGTAACCCGTCGGTGGCTCGCCGAATACGGCACGGAAATCCCGGCTGAGGTGCGCTTGGTCGGCGTAGCCGAGGTCGGCCGCCAGCGTCGCCCAGTCGATCTCGCGTCCGGCCGCGAGCCGCTCGGTGACCTCGTGCAACCGGTATCGGCGAATCACCCATTTCGGACCGATTCCCACGTAGTCGGCGAACAGTCGCTGCATGCCGCGCACCGTGATCGCGAAGCGCTCCGCCACCTCGTCCACCCTGGTCAGAGCCGGGTCGGCGGCGATACCCGCCACCATCCCGGCCGCCAGCTCGGCGCGCGGATCAGGTGCGGGCACGCGGGCTTCGAGGAACCGGCAGGCCGAGCCGACGTCCGTGAGACTTGTCACGGACGGTCCGAAAACTGTTGTGGCGTCGATCGTCCGGTCCCGCAACGACGCCACCGGTGCACCGAGGAACGGCCGGAACATCCCCGGCCGGAAGGCGATACCGAAGACGGAACCCGCACCGGTGAGCTCACGGAACACATGCGACGAGGACGGTCCGTGCAGTTCGGCGCGTCCGTCACGACAGGTGAGATGAACGTGGGGCAACGGCACAATCAGCTGACAGTACGGCTGCTCGTAGTGCCAGGTGACCGCCCAGAAACGCTCGACCCGCGCGGCCAGTTCGGCGGGCGGTGCGGTGAAGGTGTGGCGTTGCGAGGTCCGCCACGCTCCGCCGAGTTCCCGAGGATCGCGCTGCACGCGGGCAGTGTATGTCGCGTTTGTTCAAGACAGCGTCGGGGCGGTGGTGGTTGGCTCGGTACATGTCCGAGAACGAACGTGTGGCCCGCGCTGCGGTGCCGTTGTCGAAGATCATCCGTGCCGTCGCGCCAGGTCAGCTGGCCGCATCGACGCCGTGTGCGGAGTTCGATGTCCGCGCGCTGCTCAATCATCTGTTGTTCTGGGGGCCCTCGCTGGTCGGGGCCGCTCGGAAGGTCACCGTCGCGCCGCCCGCCGCCGCCGAATCCGAGGTCGATCTGGTCACCGGCGACTGGGTCGCCGCGCTCGACACCCAGCTCGACGAACTCGCCGCCGCCTGGCGTGATCCCGCCGCGTGGGCGGGCCTCACGCACATGGGCGGCCCGACCGAACTGCCCGCCGCAATGATCGGCGGCATGGTGGTCGGCGAGCTGATCGTGCACGGCTGGGACCTGTCGCGCGCGCTCGGCAGCCCGGTGTCGTGGGACGACGATCTGCTCGCCGATGTCTACGCCGAGACCGCCGCGACCGCCGAGCAGGGGCGACAGATGGGGATCTACGGGCCCGAAGTGCCGGTCGACCCCGGCGCCGCGCTCATCGACCGGATTCTCGGTGTCACCGGCCGCGATCCGGCGTGGCAGCCGGTTCGGTGACCGATGCCCGTGTGCGCGAAGGCTTCCGGGTGAAGTCCTGATCGGCCGCGCCTGGACGTGACAGCGGACCGGGGAACCACCGATACATCGCGACCGTCCCGACGCCGAGGGCGACCGCGAGGAGTCCACCGGCGGCGGACAACCCGGCGAGAGCACCGACCAGTCCCACCGCGACCGGCCCGGCGAACATCCCCGCGTCGTGCGTCACGCGCCAGGCGCCGAGGAACTCGGCACGCCGATCCGGTGGCGCCGCGAACGCGCCGACCGTCATGATGAGTCCGTTGCTCAGACCGTTGGCGAGGCCGAGCAGCATGGTGGCCGCGCCCATGGTGAGGACGGAGTCGGTGAACGGCAACGCCGCGTAGCCGACGGCGAAGCAGAGACCGCAGGCGACGCCGGTGACGCGACTACCGGCCCGGTCCAGCCACACCCCGGCCGGGTAGGACATGAGCACATCGATCGCGCCCGCCAGCCCGAACAGCAGACTCGTCGTCGCGGCATCGATGCCGAGATGCACCGCCCACAGCGGCAACAACGCCGACCGGGAGGCTCGTGCCGCGCCGACCGCGACGGCCGCGAGCCCGAGAGTGCCAAGCGCCGTGCGGTTTTCGGACACCACCGTGTGCAGTGGACGCAGCGCGGAAGGATCGGTCGGCGCGGCGGCCCGAATGGTCACCATCGCCGCCGCCGCGACCACGGTGGTGACGAGTTGCAGCCACAGCGCACCGACCGGCCCGAATCCGTGCACCAGCGCCGCACCGAGGAAGGGCCCACAGAAGAACCCCAACCGGTGCGCACCGGCCAGGGTCGACATGGCTCGCCCACGCTGCCGCGGCGCGACCACCGACACCAGATAGGTCTGCCTGGCCAGCCCCCACACCGCACCTGCCGAGCCGATGAGCAGCAGACCCACCGCCAGCACAGCGAGATTCGGCGCGAGGATCGCCGCGAGCACACCGACCAGTCCGAGCCCGCTGCCCACCCCGATCGCGGCCCGCTCCCCGATTCGCGCGACGACCCGCCCGGCGGGCAGATCCGTGAGCACCATGCCGAGCCCGCTCAAGGCGACGATCAACCCGGCCGCACCCGCCGACGCCCCGAGATCGAGCGCCCGCAGCGCGTACATCGGTGCCGCGGCACCGGTGCCGATGCCGTACAACACCATCGGGGCGAAAACCGGCAGAACCAACGTCCGTAACCGAACAGGGGCGTCGTCGATCACCGCCACCGCGCAGCCGATCCGGTACACGGCAGGACGAACCTGCGGCCACCAGCCATGGTGGCAGAGCGATTCGGCCCGATCCGCGCGGCAGCGGTGCCCGTGCCTCCCGCCGATCCGGCGCATACGGCGCGCGGGGGCACCCGGTGATGCGCCACTCCGTCACCGGGACAACAACTCTCCTCGCTCATCCCACAGTCACCGGTTCGGGCGCGAATCGGCTCGACGGCCGGGTGAGCCCGAAGTGGTCGCGCAGCGTCGTACCCGAGTACTCGGTGCGAAACAGCCCACGTTCCTGCAGAATCGGCACCACCGTCGCGGTGAACACCTCGAGTCCGCCGGGGTACCAGGGCGGCATCACATTGAATCCGTCGGCCGCGCCGTGGGTGAACCATTCCTCAATCGTGTCAGCGATCTGCTCGGGCGTTCCCGCGATCACCCGGTGCCCCCGCGCACCGGCCAACCGGTGCAGCAACCCGCGCAGCGTCGGCCGTTCCCGCTCCACGATTCCGGCGACCACCTGCAGCCTGCTGCGCGCGTTGTCGGTGACATCGCCCGCACCGGCGAAGACCTCCACCGGCACCACCTCGTCCAGCGCGTACCCGCGCAACGACGTCCCGGTGATCGATTCCAGCTGCTTCAACCCGTATTCGGGCACCGTGAGCTCGTTGAATTCGCGCTCCAACCGCCGGGCGGCGGATTCGGTGTCGGCGATGAACGGGCTGATGCCGGGCAGAATCCGGACCTCCTCGGGGTCGCGCCCGTACTCGGCGGCCTTCGCCTTGATGTCGGCGTAGAAGGTCTGCGCGTCGGACAGCCGTTGATGTGCGGTGAAGATGGCCTCGGCATACCGACCGGCGAAGGCTCTGCCCTCGTTGGAGGCACCGGCCTGCACGAGCACCGGTCGCCCCTGCGGTGTCCGTGCGGCGTTGAAAGGTCCACGCACCCGCAGATGTTCACCGACGAAATCGATCGGATGAATCTTGTCGGCGTCGGCGTAGATCCCCGCCGCCCGATCGAGCACGATCGCGTCGTCCTCCCAGCTGTCCCACAGCGCGACCACCGCGTCGACGAATTCGCGTGCCCTGGCGTATCGCTCCCGATGATCGGGATGCGCGGCCAGCCCGAAGTTCGCCGCCGCCAGATCGGTTCCGGTGGTGACGATGTTCCACCCCGCCCGACCACCCGAGATGTGGTCGAGCGAGGAGAACAATCGCGCGAGGTTGTAGGGCTCGTAGTAGGTGGTCGAGGCGGTCGCGATGAGCCCCAGATGGGTTGTCGCGGCGGCGATCGCCGTGAGCAGCGTGATCGGTTCCAGGCCCGGCGCGGCATTGTGCCGCACATCGGTGCGCAGGGCTGGCCCGTCGGCGAAGAACACCGCGTCCAGCTTCGCCGCCTCCGCCGTGCGCCCGATCTCCTGGTAATAGGTCACGTCGTAGATGCGGTCCGGTCGACTGTCCGGGTGCCGCCAGGCCGCCTCGTGATGGCCCGACGGGTAGATGAAGGCGTTCAGACTCAGCTGTCGCGGTGCGTTCACGATGCCTGCCTCACTTTCTCGAATTCGGTGGTGTCCACGCCGAGCCCGGCCAGCAGCACCTCGCGCAACCGGATGAACTCGGGGTGCGCGTGCCTGCGCGGCCGCGCGATGTCGACGCGCTGGTCGACCGCGATGCGGCCCTCGTCCAGAACGAGCACGCGATCGGCGAGCAGCAGCGCTTCGTCCACGTCGTGGGTCACCAGCAACACGGCCGGTCGATGCCGCTCGCACAACGCCTGCAACAGCGCGTGCATGCGGATCCGGGTGAGCGCGTCGAGCGCACCGAACGGTTCGTCGGCCAGAAGCAGTTCCGGTTCGCGCACCAACGACCTGGCCAGCGCCACCCGCTGCTGTTCCCCACCGGAGAGCTCACGGGGCCACGCCTTCTCACGTCCGCCGAGACCGACCTCGGCCAGCGCGGAGCGCCCCCGGTCGGCGGCGTCGCGGCCGGTGAGACCGAGCACCACATTGTCGAGCACGCGCGCCCACGGCAGCAGCCGCGAATCCTGGAACACCACCGCGCGCCGTCGCGGAACGGTGAGCTCACCGGATCCCGGCACCTGCTCGTCGAGCTCGGCGAACGCCCGCAGCAAGGTGCTCTTGCCCGACCCACTGCGCCCGAGCAGCGCGACGAACTCACCCCGCCGGATAGTAATATCTACACCCCGCAATACGACACGCGTCCCGAACCCTCTGGTCAGGCCTTCGGCCCGAACGACCGGCCGGTCGTCGCCCTCGTTCAGTCGCCCAGCGTCTGCCGCCATGACAGCACCTTCCGTTCCGTTGTCCGCACGGCGAGATCGCCGAAGAGGCCGAGAAGTCCGTAGATCACCAGACCGACGACGATCACATCGATCTGCCCGTAGGTGCGTGCCTGCGTCATCAGGTAGCCGATGCCGCTGGTGGCGTTCACCTGCTCGACAACGACCAGTGCCAGCCACGAGATCGTCACCGCGAGCCGCAACCCGAGAAAGAAGCCGGGCAACGATCCGGGCAGCGCGATACGGCGCACGAAACCCCACCGC
The DNA here is from genome assembly GCF_001612825.1 of Nocardia caishijiensis NBRC 108228. Lineage (GTDB taxonomy): Bacteria > Actinomycetota > Actinomycetes > Mycobacteriales > Mycobacteriaceae > Nocardia > Nocardia caishijiensis. The sequence goes on from NZ_BDBE01000051.1 coordinate 76,597, forward strand.
GACAGCCCGACGGTCTCGGCGAGCTCCACATAACGCGCGTCCACACCGCGCAGGTAGGCATGAGTGTTGAGATAGATCGGGATCAGCACGCTGGTCGTGATGACGATCAGCTTCATCTCCTCACCGATGCCGAACCACACGATGAACAGCGGGATCAGCGCCAGCGTCGGGATCGCCCGTTTGATCTGCACCGGGCCGTCGACCAGCGCCTCCCCGATCCGGCTCAGCCCCGCGACGAGCGCGAGCGCCACGCCGATCGCCACCCCGAGCACCAGGCCGATGACCGCGCGTTGCAGCGAGGTCGCCAGATTCGACTGCAGCCGCCCGTCCGCGATCAGCTCCCCCGCCGTCGCCGCGACGGTCCACGGTGCGGGCAGGGTCTCCGGATCCAGTGCGCCGCTGGCCGATCCGACGACCCAGGCGCCGACGAGCAGCGCGGGACCGAGCGCGAACCCGAACGGGATGGGCGCGCCTGGCCCGAGCCTGCGTCGTCCGCGTGCGCGTGGCGCCAGCTCCGGTTCGGTGTCCGACCGCGGACGGATCCGCCGCAACACATCGGCGTCGAGAGTCGCCATCAGCTCACCGCCTCGGCGAAGGCCGCACCGCTCGCGGTGACCGCTTCGGTGACGGCGGCGTCGAACCGCAGGTCGAAACCGTCGGCCGCCGTCAGCTTCTTCGGCAGTTCACCGGCGGCGTCGATCGCGTCGATCGTGCTCTGCTGACGCGCGATCAGCCGCTGGTCCAGGTGCGGGAAGGTGTAGGTGCCCAACGATTCCACGATGCGTCGCGCGTCGTCGGCACTCACCTTCTGATTGCGCACGTAGTAGGCGTCGGCCCATTCGGCGCTGTGGGTATTGGTCCAGTGCCAGGCCCGCACGAAGGCCCCGACCAGTGCTCGGGTCGCGGCCGCCTTCGCCGGGTCCTGCACCACGGCGCGGCGCGCGTACACATAGGCGAGGCCGCTGTAGATGCCGCTGGTCTCCGAATCCGGGATCAGCGAGGTGCCCGGGGTCCGCAGCAATCTGGTCACATTGGGTTCGATCAGCGGCGCCACATCGACCTGGCCGGTGCGCACGGCGTCGAGGAACTCCGCGAGCTGCAGCCGGATCAGTTGCACGTCACCGGTTTTCAGCCCCGCCTTGCTCAGCGCCTTCAACACCGCGGCCTGCTGTGCGGTGCCCTCGGCGTAGGCGATCTTGCGTCCCTTCAGCTCTGTGAGCCTGGTGATCGACAAGCCAGGTGCCACAGCGAGTTTCAGCGCCTGCGGGTTGGTCTGGTAGGAGCCGACGATCGGCACGTCCTGTCCCGCCGCCAGGGCGTGGATCGGCGGCACGTCACCGACCTGGCCCACATCGGCCGCACCGGCCCGGAACGCCTCGAGGATCGCGGGACCGCCGACGAAGTTCGCGAACTCGATCTTGAACGGCAGTTTGTCCAGTTCACCCGAGAGCCGCAGCGCGTTCTGCAACCGCTCCTGCTGATCGGCCACCACCAGGGTGGTGCCCGGGGGAACCTCGGTCGGCAGCGGTGCGTCGGGGGTGCCGAGTGGTTGATCGTCACCGCCCGCGCAGCCCGTCAGGCCGAGAGTCGCGGTGGTTGCCACCGCGAGGAACGCGGCGGCGACGCGGCCACGCAGGCCGTGCGGAGAGGTGTTCGATCGGTACATACCCGGATTCAAGCAACCGGACAAACCGGCGAACACCCTTTGCCTTACCGTGAGCCGAACCCGGCGCTGCCTTGTCAACCGGTGCCACGCTACAGTCGGTGGGTCATCCCCGGTGGGTGCGGGAATCCGGTGCAATTCCGGGACGGTCGCGCCACTGTGATCGCCTCACGGCGAAAGTCAGACCTCCCTCGCCGGGCACCCTCTGAAAGGGCCGCGCCTTGCCTCTGGAGAATCCGCGATGATCCGTGTACGGGTCACGCTCGCTGTCCCCGTGCTCGCGGTGTTGCTGCTGGTCGCCATGATCGCCGCCACCGGTTTCGGCGCGGAGACGATTCCCGTGCGCGCGGTCCTCGACACCCTGGGTGCCCGGCTCACCGGCTCTACACCCACCGACCCCGGTGTCGACACCATCGTCTGGCAACTGCGGGTACCGCGAACCATCCTCGCCGCCGTGGTCGGTGCGGGTCTCGCTCTCGCGGGCGCCGCGATGCAGACGCTGGTACGCAATCCGCTCGCCGACCCCTATCTGCTCGGTGTCTCCTCCGGCGCCGCCGTCGGCGCGGCCGCCGTCATCACCTCCGGCCTCTTCGCGGGCGCGGGCATGTGGGCGCTGTCCGGCGGGGCGCTCGCCGGGGCGTTCGGTGCGGCGACCCTCGTGTTCCTGATCGCCATGGCCCAGGGTGGTCTCACCCCGCTGCGGCTGGTGCTCACCGGAACCGTGCTCGGCTCGGCGTTCGCCGCGTGCAGCAGCTATCTGGTGTTCCGCAGCACCGACCCCGCCGCCGCCGAATCGGTGCTGTTCTGGCTGCTCGGCAGCCTCGCGGGCGCCGACTGGTCGACCCTGGCCCTGCCGTCGACCGTCGTCGCGGTCAGCGCCGCGGTGCTGGTCGCGATCGCCGGTTGGCTCGACGCGCTCACCCTCGGCGCCGACACCGCCTCCTCGCTCGGTGTCCCGGTGGCGGGCCTGCGGATCGGATTGTTCGTGCTGCTCGCGGTGCTCGTGGGTGTGCTCGTCGCGGTGTCGGGCGGGATCGGTTTCGTCGGCCTGGTCGTCCCGCATGCCGCGCGGATGATCGTCGGACCGCGCCACCGCGATCTGCTGCCCGCCTGCGCGTTGTGCGGTGCGCTGTTCCTAGTGGTCGCCGATGCCGCCACCCGGGTGCTGGTGCGTCCCACCGAGATTCCCGTCGGCGTCCTCACCGGTCTCATCGGCGCCCCGGTCTTCCTGCTGCTGATGGGCAGGCGCCGCTACCGATTCGGCGCCGCATGAGTTCGGCCGCGACGGGGCCGCTCGAACACGGCGAACTCCACGCGCGACACCTCGCCTGCGCGATCGGCCGCCGCACCGTTCTCACGGATGTCGACTTCTCGATCGAGCCGGGTGAGACCGTGGGGATCGTCGGCCCCAACGGCAGCGGCAAGACCACGCTGCTGCGCACCCTGTCCGGCGTCCACCGGCCATCGGCGGGCGGGGTCCTCGTCGACGACCAGAACGTGCACGAGCTGCGACCCCGCCGCCGCGCCGCGACGGTCGCCCTGGTCGCCCAGGACGAGATTCCGCCCGACGACATGCTGGTCGGCGAGGTCGTCGCGCTGGGGCTCACGCCGTACCTTCCGCCGTGGGGGCTCGGCGCTCCCCGCGAACAACACCGCGTCACCCAGGCTCTGGCGTCGGTCGACCTGCACGACTTCGCCGGACGACCGGTGCGTCAGCTCTCCGGCGGTGAACGTCAGCGGGTCCTGCTGGCCCGCGCGCTCGTCCAAGACACCCCGGTCCTGCTGCTCGACGAGCCGACCAACCATCTCGACGTCACCCACCAGCTCGACCTGCTCACCCTGGTGCGCGGTCTGCGCCGCACCGTGGTGGCCGCCCTGCACGACCTGTCACTGGCCGACCGCTACTGCGACCGGATCATCGTGCTGCACAAGGGTCGTGCCCGCCCACCCGCGCCGCCGACCGAGGCGCTCTCCCCCGCTGTCGTCGCCGAGGTCTTCGGTGTCGACGCCAGCCGCGTCCGGCATCCGGTGACCGGCGAGGACCACCTGTTGATCACCCCGCGAGAGGCACGACGATGAACAAGCACCCCGGCCGGGTCCTGGCCACCACCGCACTCGCCGCCGTTCTGGCGGCTTGCACGGGCACCGCCGCCGAATCCGCGACCACGGTGACGGTCCGCAACTGCGGAGTCGACACCGGGTTCCCGGCCCCGGCACAGCGCATGTTCGTCAACGACGGCAACCTCATCTCGATGGTGCTGGCACTGGGTGCCCAGGATCAGGTGGCGGCGGTCTCGAGCGTCAAACGCGACGCGGCGACCCTGCGCGCCCACTACGGCGCCGACATCGTCGACGGCCTCAACGATGTCGCCCCCGAATATCCTTCGCGCGAAACCGTGCTCGCCCAACGCCCCGACGTGATGGTCGCGGGCTGGAGCTACGGCTACGACGAGGCGAGCAATCTGACCCCCGCCTCCCTGCGCAAGGACGGCATCGCCGCCTACGTGCTCACCGAGAGCTGCCGACAGGCCGACGGCGGCGCCGCACGCGGCACCGTCGAGCCGTGGACGGCGCTGCGCACCGACCTCACCGACCTCGGTGTCGTCACCGGCCGCACCGCCCGCGCGAGCGAAGTCACCGCCGATCTCGACAGCAGGCTCGCGGCCCTGTCGGCCGCGCCGAAACCGGCGACCGCCCCCACTGTCTTCCTGTTCGACAGCGGCACCGACACCATCTACTCGAGTGGGAAATTCGGTGCGCCCCAAGCGATCCTGGAGGCAGCGGGCGCCCGCAACATCCTCGACGACGTCGCCGACACCTGGACCAAGGTCTCCTGGGAGCGGTTGGCCGCCGCCGACCCCGACGCCATCATGTTCGTCGACTACCCCGGCCAGACCTACGCGCAGAAGGTCGACCTGCTGCGGGGCAAGCCCGGCATCGACAACCTCCGGGCTGTGCGGGAGAGCCGTTTCTTCAACCTGCCCTACGCCCTGTGGACCAGCGGGCCGCTCAACATCGACGCCGCCGAACAGATCCGCAAGCAGTTGGAGGCGTGGAACCTGGTACCCGCCTCGACGGTGACGCCGCGCGCCGACGACGCGGTGCGCTGAGCGGTCAGCGCGGCGTGAGCAGCACCAGCGGGATCTCGCGCGTGGTCTTGGTCTGGTAGTCGCCGTATCCCTTGTACGTCGCGACGACCTGCGGCCACAGCTGTGCCCGTTCGGTTTCCGTCGCGACGTGCGCGGTCATCGGCGTGCGCGGACCGTTCTGCACGGCCACCTCGACGTCCGGGTTGTCGCGCAGGTTCAGGAACCAGGCCGGGTGGGTGGGATCCCCACCGCGCGAGGCGACGACGACGATCCGGTCGTCGTCGATGATCGGCGCCGTGAGCATCACCGAACGCGGCTGCCCCGATTTACGTCCGATCGTGGTGAGTTCGAGCGACGGCATCCCCATCACGGTCTTGCCGATCCGCCCACCGGTGACAGCGAGCAGGGCACGGTGAACGCCGTTCATGATCTTCAGTTGCAGGTCACTTGGCATATCGGCAAATCTACTCGGCGCTCGCGCGCAGGTCACCCCGCGCGCGGGCCAGGGTCTGCAACGGGTCGGTGAGCAGTTCGGCGAAGGCCAACTCGGCGGCGCCGACGAGGGGCGCGTCGTCGGCCAGCGCGGAGGTACGCAACCGGACGCGCTCGCGGACCGCGAGCAGCCCGTTGACCGCCAACCTGCTGCGCACCTGCGCCGCCGCGGCCAGGTAGATCTCGCGCAGCACCCCGCCGAACACCACCAAGGTCGGGTTGAAGACATTGACCAGGTTGGCCACCCCGTACCCGAGCCAGTCCCCCACCTGGTGCAGCGCGTCGCGGGCATCGGCGTCACCGCGGGCGGCCGCGTCAACGATCGCCGCGACCGCCGCCCGACCGGGGAGGTCGCCGCGACCGGCCGCCGCGATCAGGGCCAACTCGCCCGCCTCGGCTTCCAGGCAGCCCCGCGCACCGCATCGGCAGGCCCGGCCGCCGGGATTCACGATCATGTGCCCGACCTCGCCGCCGTACCCGCCTTCGCCGCCGAGCAGTTCCCCGCCCATGATGACGCCGCCGCCGATTCCGACCTCGCCGTGCAGGTAGATCAGGTCGCGCACCCCGGTTCCGACACCACGTTCCCGTTCGGCGACCGCCCCGAGGTTGGCGTTGTTGCCCACCGCGACCGGCACACCGAGCCGCTCGGACAACAACGCCCCCACCGGCACGTCGACCCATCCGATGTTGGGCCCGTACCGCACCACCCCGTCGCGCTCGCGCACCATGCCACAGAACGCGAGCCCGACACCCACACACACCGTGCCCTCACGGGCCGCGTCCATCATCGATTCCGTCATCCGCGCGAGTTCGGCGATCACCTCGTCCGGATCGAAAGTGCCCGTTTCACGCGGCATTTCGCTGCGATCGAGGATCGTTCCGCCGAGACCGACGCGCGCAACCGCGAGCCGATCGGCACCCACGTCCAGCGCGAGAACGCAGACCCGCTCGGATTCGGGCCGCACGACCAGCGACGGCCGCCCAGCCTTCCCGGTCTGTCCCGGCAGTTCCTCCCGCACCAACCCCGCCGCGGCGAGGTCGGTGGTGAGGGCGAGAATGGTGCTGCGGTTCAGGCCCATTCGTTCGGCGAGCTCCGCCCGCGACATCGGCCCACTCGCGTGGACGTGGCGCAGCAGCACCGCGAGATTGCGCCGCCGGATCTCGTCCGGGGAGGGTGCTGATTTCATCCGGCCCTCCCTTCCTCGGTCAACTTCCTGGCAGCGAACGCTTGCGCGACAGTGCGTCCACCCCCGCCGCGAGCAGCAGAACAAATCCTGTCACAACGAATTTCGTGCCAGCGCTGTAGCCCATCAGGCCCATCCCGTTGTTGATGACCGCCACCACGGCGGCACCGAGCACCGCGTCGAGCATGCGACCGCGACCACCGAACAGGCTGGTGCCGCCGATCACCGCCGCGCCGACCGCCGTCAGCAGCACATCGGACCCGCCGGTGTTGGGGTCGACCGAATTGGCTCGCGACGCGGCGATCAGCCCGCCGACCGCCGCCATCGTCGAACAGAGCACGAAGGCACTGATCTTGATCCGGTCCACTGGAATACCCGCGCGCCGAGCAGCTTCCACGTTGCCGCCCACCGCGTAGATGTGCCGCCCGAACGAGGTCCGGTTGAGCACGAACGTCCACAACAGCAACAGCGCCACGATGATCGGCACCACGATCGGCATGCCCTGCAGCGAGTTGATCTCGGGGTTGCGGCTGCGTTCGTCGTTGAGGATCGCCACCGCCACTCCGGCCACGATCGCCACCGCAGCGATCCGCAACGCCACCACGGCAGCGGTCTCTCCGGTGAGCCCGAGTTGGGTGCGCGCCCGCGACTTGCGGTACTGGATGAACGCGAATCCGGCCAGCAGCACCGCGTACATCGCCCAGCCGAGCAGCGGCGGAACGTTCTTGTTCGCGACGGCGAGGATCGTCTCGTCGTGGATGGAGATGTTGCGACCGTTGTCCATGATCTTGAGCGCCACGCCCTGCAGCGCCAGGAACGCCGCGAGGGTCACCACGAACGAGGGCACCCCGATCTTCACCACGATCGCCCCGATGACCAGGCCGATCACCACACCGGTGAGCAACGAGACCAGCACCGCCGAATACCACGGCCAGCCCTTGTCGGTGAGCAGCACCGCGAGCACGGCCGCGCACACACCACTGGTGAATCCGGCCGACAGGTCGATCTCACCCAGCAGCAGCACGAAGATGAGCCCCATGGCGATCACCGCGATGGCCGCGCCCTGGGTGAACAGATTCGCGATGTTGCCCTGCGTCATGAACACCGGCCGCGCGATCCAGAACACCACCGACAACACCACCAGCGCGATCACGGACGGCAACGCGCCCATGTTCCCACCGCGTATCCGCCCGACATACGAGGTCACCAGTTCACCGACCGGAGCCGCCGGGGCCGTACTCTTCTCCGTCACCGTCGTGCTCATGCCTTCACCCCGAGACTGCCGCTGCGCCCGGAGGTGATGAGCTCGACCACCTGCGAATGCGTCACATCGGTCGTGCGGACCTGCGCGGCCATCCGACCCAGATACAGTGCCGCGATCCGGTCGGAGACCGCGAACACATCGTTCATGTTGTGCGAGATCAGCACGACAGCGAGCCCCTTGTCGGCCAGGCGGCGTACCAGTTCCAGCACCTGCTGGGTCTGGGCGACACCGAGTGCCGCGGTCGGTTCGTCCAGGATCACCACCTTGCTGTTCCAGAGCACCGCTTTGGCGATGGCGACGGTCTGCCGCTGACCACCCGACAGGCTGGCCACCTTCTGCCGCACCGACTTCACCGTCCGCACGGACAGCCCGGCAAGGGTGCGCCCGGCCAATTCCTCCATGCCGTATTCGTCGAGCACGATGCCGCGTTTGCGCTCACGGCCGAGAAACATGTTCTGCACGATGTCGAGGTTGTCGCACAGCGCCAGGTCCTGGTACACGATCTCGATGCCGAGCTCGGCGGCGTCGCGCGGATTGCCGATCTGGACCGGCTCACCCTCGAACAGGATCTCGCCCGCGTCGATCGGGTGGGTCCCGCCGATGCATTTCACCAGGGTCGATTTTCCCGCGCCGTTGTCGCCGACCAGCGCAGTCACCTCACCGGGATGAACCGAGAAGTCGACCGTGTGCAAGACGTGGACGGGACCGAAACTCTTGTCGATCCCGCGCAATTCGATGACCGGGGTGTCCATCAGCGCACGCCGTTGTCGGCACAGAGCTTGGCGAACTCACCGGCACACAGCTCGGCCTTGTCGACGAAGCCGTCGGCGACCACATCGTTGACGTTGTTCTTGAAGATCGCCTTGGGCTCCAGCAGCACGGCGGGCACCTTCGACTTCGATTCCGGATCGTCGACCGTGCTGTTCGTCTCGCCCTTTTCCCCCTTGGCCAGCGCGATCGCGAGCTTCGCGCCCGCGTCGGCCTCGAGCTTGATCGCCTTGTAGACGGTCATGCACTGGTCACCGGCGAGCACGTTCTGCAGGCCCTGCACGGTCGCGTCCTGCCCCGTCACGGGAACCTGCCCGTTGAGCTTCTGCTTCTTCAGCACCGCGATGGCGGCATTGGCCAGTCCGTCGTTGGCCGCCACGACACCACCGAGGTTCGGCGTGCCGGTGAGCATCTGCTCGAAGATGGTGCCCGCCTTGGTGTTGTCCCATTCCGGCACGGCCTGGTCCGGCCCCTTCACGAACTCACCCGCGGCGAACTTCGGTGCCAGGGCACCGTCGTAGCCGTTCTTGAACAGGGTCGCGTTGTTGTCGGTCGGACCACCGTTGAGGTAGGCGACCACCGGCTTCACCGCCTGCTTGTCCGTCAAGCACTTCGCCAGACCGTTGCCCATCAGCTCGCCGACCTTCACGTTGTCGAACGACACGTAGTAGGGCGCGCCGCCGCCCAGCGTCAGCCGGTCGTAGTCGATGACGGTGACGCCCTGGGCCTTGGCCTTCTGGATCACGGCCTTACCGGTACCGCTGTCGAGGTTGGTGATCATCAGCACCGAGGCGCCGTTGGTGATCATCTGGTCCGCGATCGTCTGGAAGGCGTTCTTGTCGCCCTGCGCGTTCTGGATGTCGGCCTCGATCCCCGCCGCGTCGAACGCCTGCTGCAGGTACTTGCGGTCCGCCGTCTCCCACCGGGCCGAGGTCTTGCTGTCGGGCAGGATCACGCCGATCTTGGCGCCGCTGCCGGAGCTTGACGTGCTGTCGTCACCACCGCAGGCGGTGACGGAGGTGAGAAGTGCGATCGAGACGGCCGCGATGCCGAAGATCCCCTGACGCATGAGGGTGGGCCTTTCGTGGAACCACCGCCCGCTGGGCGGACGAGCTGGAACGAATGTTGTGCTCGACAACATATTCGAGGGCGGCCGATCGCACAGCGGTTTGCGGAAAGGATTTGTTGTCTGCGATAACAATCAAGCAACGAGCCCGATGTCTGCCCAGCTCATCGGCGGATTTACGTCACCCCCCGCTGACGGGACCATCCGGTGTTTGAGTCCGGGTCCCTTGCTCCGCCATCGCCGCGAGCTTGGACAGTGCTGTGCGCCAGACGGCCTCGTTGTCGGCCGGATCCAGACCGGGTGGCAGGTCGTCGTGCACCACGTCCAGCTCGGTGCCACCGTCGGTCCCGTCGGCCAGTGTGAAGACGACGCTCTGCGCGCCCGCCAGCTCCGGCTTCTCGGTGACGAACTCCAGGACTTCGACGACCTCTTCGTCCTCGGTCAGGGCGAGATACCGCCCGTAGTAGGCGTCGTGCTGGGGTTCGTCCCCGATGCCGTAGGACAGGGTGATCGAGAAGGAGCCGCCGACTTCGGGCTCGTACCGGTGGACCACCCCGGTCATGCCGTCGGGCACCATCCAGACCTTCACCGCGTCCGCGTCTAGCAGCAGTCGGTACACAGTCGAGCGGGGCGCACGGATATGCGTCCGGATCTTGGTCGTCGCCATGATGCTTCACCGCCTTCCGCTCCGATGTGCGCCGAGCCTAGCAGCCGACCACTCGTCGACAACGCCGTCGAAGGTGACGGGTCGGGACCACTCGGATAACACAAACGGGCCCGGAAACGACGAAAGCCCCCTGACCGTTGTCAGAGGGCTTTCGTGAATGATTGTCCGGCGGTGTCCTACTCTCCCACACCCTGTCGAGTGCAGTACCATCGGCGCAGGTGGCCTTAGCTTCCGGGTTCGGAATGGGACCGGGCGTTTCCCCACCGCTATAACCGCCGTAACACTATGAAACTATCCACAGAGAGCCACAACCAGTCCACCTCTCACGAGGTACACCAATTGTTGTCTCGGTGA
>NZ_BDBE01000052.1 GCF_001612825.1 Nocardia caishijiensis NBRC 108228
TTCTGTCCACTCGGCCAGAAGCGGCTGGCGCGCTGACGATGACGCGGCCGGGCCAGATTCGGATGCTCGGCCTCGGTGATGCCGACCTGCATGAGCAGGATCATCGTGACCATGCTGATGGCCACGATCAGGGGCGTGAGCAGCTGTGCGGCGGTGGCCCCGGTGGCATGGGCGACGTGCGCGCTGGTGTGGGCGCTCATGGAGAACATGCCGGTGTAGTGCATGCCGGTGACGGCCACACCCATCAGCAGGGCCGCCCCGACGGTGGCCGGGAAGCCGTGGATGTGCAGGGCGAACCAGAGCGCTGCGGTGGCGGCGACCACGGCGATCCCCAGTGAGGCGACCACGACGACCGGGTCGTAGACGATCTCGATGTCGGTCTTCATCGCGTACATCCCCGCGTAGTGCATGGCGGCCACGCCGAGCCCGGTGATTGCGCCGCCAACCGGCAGCGCGGCGGTGTCCCAGCTACGGCGCACGACGATCGACAGACCGAGCCACACCACGGCCATCGCCACGGCGGCGCTGAACAAGGTGATCGGGACGTTGTAGCGAATGGTCGCGCCCTGCACGGAGAAACCGAGCATGGCGATGAAGTGCATAACCCAGATGCCGGTTCCGCCGAGTGCGATCGCGGCGGCGGTGAGCCATCCGCCGTGGATGCCGGACGCGCGCGAGCGAACCATGCAACGCAGTGCCAGCATCGACCCCAGGACCGACATGAGATAGGCGAACAGCGGGGTAAGCCAGCCATAAGTGAAATGGTTGATGTTCAGCACGCTCAGCTCCTTGCACGTTTTCTCGTCGCCGGGTGTGTGCACCCTGATGGCACGGAAAATACGCTGGTAGAGAATTTGCCGTACTAGGTTTATCGAAAATGTAAAGGGTCGCTGACGGTGGGCGGGCGCGGCGCAATAGAGATGTCGATGGTGATGCGTGCCAGTCGGTTTGGTTCGTGTCCCGGATAATTCACCGCATCCGCGCGGCAACCTCCCCGGCATCCGCACAGCATCCACCGGGGTGACTATGTGACAGCACCAACTGGCAGCTGGCGGGGTTGGCTTGCTCACAGCCCTCGGGTGCAGGTGTGGAGGAATTTCCGAAACCGTGGCATTGTTGAACAGCGAGACCGGGACCGGACTATTAGGACCTGGCTCGTCTACAGGAAAGTTTTTGAAATGGCTCAGGGCATTGTGAAGTGGTTCAACAGCGAGAAGGGCTTCGGCTTCATCGCGCAAGACGGCGGAGGCCCCGACGTCTTCGTGCACTACTCGGCCGTCAGCGGCTCGGGCTTCCGCTCCCTCGATGAGGGTCAGCGTGTGGAGTTCGAGATCGGCCAGGGTCAGAAGGGCCCCCAGGCTCAGGACGTGCGCGTCCTCTGATTCCGCGCTCCCCAGCGTACGAACGTGAAGCTCCGCACCGGATGGTGCGGAGTTTCTGCTATCTCAGGGCCTCCGCGCGGAAGAACTCGTCGGTCACCGCCCGCGCCGTGCTGAGGTCGCGCGGCGCACGTGCGGTGAATGCTGTTGCGGCCCTGGCGAACTCATCGTCGATGAAGGTCGGGATCAGGGCAGGCGGTGCACCGGCCCCCATTTCGCGGGTGCGCGACTTCAGGTCGGTCAGTTCGGTGATCGCCGCGACCAGATCCGCGGGCAGCTCGCACTGCGCGATCAATGTCGGCAGGTGCATGGGCGCCACCGCCGCGTCGGGATGCTCGCGCAACCAGCGCAGCGCCATCGCCGGGCGCAGCGAGTAGAACACCTTCTTCAATCCACCACTGCGGGCGTAGAGCCCCCACTGGCGCGCACCCAGGTGCAGATAATGACGGGCGATGCGGTCGCGATCGGCCACCTGAACCGCGACATCACGCAGCCGGGCGCGGAAATCCTCGTCGCCTCGGTACACGATGGGTGACATCAGCCACTCCACGAGCACCGCGTTGCCCTGCACCAGCAGGCGCAACGCCTTGGCCAGATCCCAGCCGTTCACATCGAGCAGGCCGAGCAGCGGGGTCTCGATCACATCGCGGGTGCGCCAGGGCGACAGGTACGTCTCCAGGCCCGCGACGTAGACGAACCGGCAGTCGTAGTCCGAATCGGGGGAAGGGAAACCCCAAGCCCGACTTCCGCTTTCGATGGCCAACCGGATACGCACGCCGTGCTCGGCCGCCACCCGGTCGAGCTCGGCGTCGACGGCGGCCACCACGGCCGGATCCATCGACTCGGGGACGGTGCGCAACGACATGCGGTGATGTTAAGGGGCGCGGTGCCCAGCGTTCACCCGGTTTTCGGCAGGGGGGTAAGGGCACCCGAACCCCGGCGACTATTCTGGGCCCCGGTAACTGCCGACCCCTTTCTTCCCCAGGAGTACCCCACAGTGAGCCAAGCAGGCCGTCCTGTAGTTCTGATCGCCGACAAGCTCGCCCAGTCGACCGTCGACGCGCTCGGTGACGGTGTCGAGGTTCGCTGGGTCGACGGCCCCGACCGCCCGGCACTGCTCGCCGCGGTCCCCGAGGCCGACGCGCTGCTCGTGCGTTCCGCCACCACCGTCGACGCCGAGGTGCTCGACGCGGGCAAGAAGCTCCAGATCGTCGCCCGCGCGGGTGTCGGCCTCGACAACGTCGACGTGCCCGCCGCCACCGAGCGTGGCGTGATGGTCGTGAACGCGCCGACCTCCAACATCCACACCGCCGCCGAGCACGCCGTCACCCTGCTGCTCGCCGCCGCCCGTCAGATCCCGGCCGCCGACGCGACCCTGCGGGAGAAGACCTGGCAGCGCAGCAAGTTCAACGGTGTCGAGATCTTCGGCAAGACCGTCGGTGTGATCGGCCTCGGCCGGATCGGTCAGCTCTTCGCCGCCCGCCTGGCCGCGTTCGAGACCAAGATCGTCGCCTACGACCCCTACGTGTCGCCCGCCAAGGCCGCCCAGCTCGGCATCGAGCTGCTCACCCTCGACGAGGTGCTGCAGCGTGCCGACTTCATCTCGGTGCACCTGCCCAAGACCCCCGAGACCAAGGGCCTGCTCAACGCCGAGCGTCTCGCGCTCACCAAGCCGGGCGTCGTCATCGTCAACGCCGCGCGCGGTGGGCTGATCGACGAACAGGCGCTGGCCGACGCGATCACCAAGGGTCACGTGCGTGCCGCTGGCCTCGACGTGTTCGAGACCGAGCCGTGCACCGACTCGCCGCTGTTCGACCTGCCGCAGGTCGTCGTGACCCCGCACCTGGGTGCCTCCACCTCCGAGGCGCAGGACCGCGCGGGCACCGATGTCGCCAAGTCGGTGCTGCTCGCGCTGGCCGGTGAGTTCGTGCCGGGTGCGGTGAACGTCACCGGTGGTGCCGTGAACGACGAGGTCGCCCCCTGGCTCGACGTCGTCCGCAAGCAGGGCGCGCTGCTCGGTGCCATCGCCAACGAGCTGCCCGTGAGTATCGAGGTGCAGGTGCGCGGCGAGCTGGCCGCCCAGGACGTGGCCGTGCTCGAGCTGTCGGCGCTGCGCGGTGTGTTCTCGGCGCTGGTCGAGGACCAGGTCACCTTCGTCAACGCGCCGTCGCTGGCCAAGGAGCGGGGCATCACCGCCACCGTCACCACCGCCACCGAGAGCCCCAACCACCGCAGCATGGTCGACCTGCGCGCGGTGTTCGGCGACGGGTCCACCCTGAACGTGGCCGGGTCGCTCACCGAGCCCGCCCAGGTGGAGAAGATCGTCAACATCAACGGCCGCAACTACGACATGCGGGCCGAGGGGCTGAACCTGGCCGTGCTGAACTACGGCGACAAGCCGGGCGCGCTGGGCAAGATCGGTACTCTGCTCGGTGAGGCGGAGATCGACATTCTGGCTGCTCAGTTGAGTCAGGATGTGGACGCTGAGGGTGCGACCGTGGTGCTTCGGGTGAACCGTGAGGTGCCTGCTGAGGTGCGGGCGGCGATCGGTGAGGCTGTTGGTGCTGCCAAGGTTGTGCTGGTTGATTTGAGCTGACCGTTGGGTGGGCGTCGACACTCGAGTGGAGGCGCCCACTGTGTTTGTT
>NZ_BDBE01000053.1 GCF_001612825.1 Nocardia caishijiensis NBRC 108228
GGTGGCCGACTCCAGTGGTGTGGTATGGCTGGGAGTGCGGTAGGTGGCCGGCTCCGGTGGTGCCGCGTGGCTCGGAGTGCGGTAGGTGCCGAACTCGAGTCGTGCCATGGGGTTGGGAGTGCGGTCATGGCGGGCTCGACTGGGTGCCGCGTGGCCTGCAGTGCGGTAGGCGGCGGACTCGACCGGCGTTACGGCCGGGAGTGCGGCAGGTGGCCGACTCGAGTGGTGGCGTATGACTGGTTGTGCGTCTCGGGTGGGCCGAGCGGGCGGTTTGTAGCGTGGCGGTGGCGGCACGCTCTTCTTTGAACGGAGTGGTTCGTGAAACTTGCAGTTATCGCCGGTGACGGCATCGGTCCCGAGGTCATCGCCGAGGCGCTCAAGGTGCTCGACGTGGTGTCGCCGGGTGTGGAGAAGACCGAGTACGACCTCGGTGCCGCCCGTTACCACCGGACCGGGGAGATCCTGCCGGAGTCGGTGTTGCCCGAGCTGAAGCAGCACGACGCGATCCTGCTCGGTGCCATCGGCGATCCGTCGGTGCCGAGCGGTGTGCTCGAGCGTGGGCTGCTGCTGAAGACCCGCTTCGCGTTGGACCATCACGTGAACCTGCGGCCGTCGAAGCTGTTCCCTGGCGTCACCAGCCCGCTCAGCGGCAACCCGGACATCGACTTCGTGGTCGTGCGTGAGGGTACCGAGGGTCCCTACACCGGGACCGGTGGCGCGATCCGCGTCGGCACCCCGCACGAGGTGGCGACCGAGGTTTCCAACAACACTCGCTTCGGTATCGAGCGCGTGGTTCGCTACGCCTTCGCGGCCGCGCAGGCCCGCCGCAAGCACCTCACGCTGGTGCACAAGAACAATGTGCTCACCTTCGCCGGTTCGCTGTGGCAGCGCACCGTCGACGAGGTCGCCACCGAATTCCCCGAGGTGCGGACCGCCTACCAGCACATCGACGCGGCGACCATCCACATGGTCAACGATCCGGGTCGCTTCGACGTGATCGTCACCGACAACCTGTTCGGCGACATCATCACCGACCTCGCCGCCGCGGTGAGCGGTGGCATCGGCCTGGCCGCCTCCGGCAACATCGACGCCTCGGGCACCAACCCGTCGATGTTCGAGCCGGTCCACGGCAGCGCCCCCGACATCGCGGGCCAGTCCAAGGCCGACCCGACCGCCGCCATTCTCTCGGTCTCCCTGCTGCTCACCCACCTGGGCAACACCGAAGCCGCCGCCCGCATCGAATCCGCCGTCGCCAAGGACCTGGCCTCGCGCACCGGCACGGCCTCCACCGTGGAGATCGGCGACCGCATCGCCGCTACTCTCTGAGGACGCCCCACCCGAAAGGGCCCGCACCGGCAATCGCTGGTGCGGGCCCTTTCTCGACATTGCACCGGCCGAGACGATGGTGTGTGCGCCGAGCAAAATGACTAGACTTGGCTCACCTGCGCATGTCGAATGAGGCGGTGTCCGCGGATGTCGGGTGAACGGCCACAGATCTGGAGGCGAGATGACCGTGGATCGCGCTGCCGATGACAGTGGGTACGGCCCCTACACTGTTCTCGATCTCCACGACCTGCCGGAGGACGGCAAAGGGTTCGAACTCGAGGACGGGTGGTTGGTCGAGGTGGCTGCGGGGGCTCGGCACAACTGGATCGCTCACCGGTTGGCGAGGATATTGCGCGACGCGCTGCCGGACGACTCTCACATGGTGTTCGACGGCGGGGAGTGGGAGATCAGCACGCCCTCCGGAGTGCGCAAGCCGGATGTTCTTGTCGTCCCCCGTGATGTCGCGCGGGCGGTGATCGTGGACGAGATACCGAAGGTGCTTCCGGGACTCGACGTCCTGCTCGCTGTCGAGGTGGTGTCGCCGGGTAGTAGCAGCGAGCGCACCGATCGGGTTCGAAAGGTGCGTGAGTATGCGGCCCTCGGCATCCCGGAGTACTGGATCGTGGAGCATCGACCCAGCATCCGGATTCTGCGCCTGCGATTCGACCCCGATGCCGGGACGTATTTCAGCGAACCACCTGTGGCGTCCGGAACAGTGTTCGAGGCAGAACTGTTGCGGGACGGCGGGGTCCGAATCATGTTCGATCCCGAGCGGCTGATCGAATTCTGAACTGGTCCGACGGCCGCTGATGGACACCCGCGTCATCCGGCGATCACGCCCCGGCCAGGGGTGCTTGTCCGCGATCATGCAATCGCGGTACGACTTGGCGCACAGCACTGTTCATGGTTTACCCGAGCATGAACGTGTGGTGAGGTCACCTGCCGGATTCGGCCCGGCGCCAGGCGGAGGAGCTCAGTAGGCGTAGGCCGTTGAGGGCGACGATCACCGTTGATCCTTCGTGGCCCGCGACGCCGAGGGGGAGGGGGAGGTGGCCGACGAGGTCCCAGGTGACCAGGACCGCGATGAAGGTGGCGGCGATGGCGAGGTTGGCGACGACGAGGCGGCGGGCTCGGCGGGACAGGGCGATGACGGTGGGAACGGTGGTGAGGTCGTCGCGGACCACCACGGCGTCGGCGGTCTGCAGCGTGAGGTCGGACGCGGTGGAGCCCATGGCGATTCCGACGTGGGCGGTCGCCAGGGCAGGGGCGTCGTTGATGCCGTCGCCGACCATCGTGACGCGTTCGCCGCCGGACTGCATGGTCCGGATGGCGGTGACCTTGTCCTCGGGCAGCAGATCTGTGCGCAGGTCGGTGATCCCGACGCGGGCGGCGAGGTGGCTCGCGGTGGGGCGGCTGTCACCGGTGAGCAGCACCGGTGGGGCGCCGGTCGATGCGGTGAGCGCGGCAACCGTGGCAGCCGATTCCGGGCGGTCGCGATCGGCGATGCCGAGGACCGCGACGGGGGAGCCGTCGCACACGACGACCACGGCGGTATGGCCGCGCGACTGCTGACTCGTGACCGCCGCGGCGACAGCTCGACCGTCGGCCGTGTCGTCCTGGCCGGACGCGAGGAGCACAGTGGGCGAGCCGATTCGGATCGAATGTCCGTCGACGGTGGCGCACACACCACGCCCCGGTTCGGACATGAAGTCCACAGCCTCGGGGAGACCAAGGCCACGCTGACGAGCCGCGCGCACGATGGCCTCGGCCAACGGATGTTCGCTGCCGTGCTCGGCCGCCGCGGCCAGCCGCAGGACCGCGTCCTCGGTGAGCGCGATCCCGGTCGGCACGTGGATCTCGGCGAGTTCGGGCGTGCCACGGGTGAGCGTGCCGGTCTTGTCGAAGGCGACGCGAGTGGTGGTCCCGAGCTGTTCCATCACGGCCGCCGACTTCACCAGCACACCGTGGCGGCCCGCGGTGGCGATGGCGGCCAGCAGCGGCGGCATCGTCGCCAGGACGACGGCACACGGCGAGGCGACGATCATGAACGTCATGGCGCGCAGCAGGGATTCGCGGACCGGTTCGCCCCACAGCAGGGGGACGACGAACACGGCGATCGTCGCGGCGACCATGCCGATCGAATAGCGCTGTTCGATCTTCTCGATGAACAGCTGGGTGCCCGCCTTGGTGCGCACGGCCTCCTCGACCAGACCGGCGATCCTGGCCACCACCCAGTCACCTGCTCGCCTATCCACCCGGACCCGCAGCGTGCCGGTGCCGTTGAGGGTGCCCGCGAAGACCTCGTCGCCGACGGTGCGGTCGACGGGGAGCGGTTCACCGGTGATGGTGGCCTGGTCGACCTCGCTCGACCCGGCCACCACGGTGCCGTCGGCCGCGATGCGGTCACCGGGCCGAACCAGCACCACGTCGCCGATCACGAGATCCGAGGCGTCGACGGTCTGTTCGTCGCCGTCGCGCAGAACGACGGCGGTGTCGGGGGTCAGGTCGAGCAACCCGCGCACGGAGTCCTCGGTCCGCGCGGTGGCCAGCGCCTCCATCGCACCGGAAGTCGCGAAGATGACGATGAGCAGCGCGCCGTCGGTCACCTGGCCGATCGATATGGCGCCGATCGCCGCGACGACCATCAGGAGGTCGACGTCGAGCGTCTTCTCCCGCAACGCCTGTAACCCGCCGAGGGCGGGCTCCCAGCCGCCGGTGACGGCGCAGGCAAGATACAGCGCCCACCACGACCACGACGGCGCACCGGTTAACTGCGCGGTCAGACCGGTCAGGAACAGTGCGAGTGAGGCTGCCGCCCACCGGATTTCGGCGATCTCGAACAGTCGTGTCCGTCGCGAGCGCGGGGCGGTGGCGGCGCCGGGACGTGCCGCGACGGCGGTGGGCATGGCCACGGAACCTCCATGAGACGGGGGATCGGAACAACCCGAGAATAACAGAACATATGAATAGGTTTTCATCTCAACGGTTCGGTTAGACTCCTGCCCATGGGACACGGTGTGGAGGGCCGCGACCGGCCGACCACCCGGCTGGACGCCGATACCGCCGCGCACGTGGCCACCACCCTGCAGGCCCTCGCCACCCCGAGCAGGCTGCTGATCCTGTCGGAACTACGACAGGGACCGCGCCCGGTCACCGAACTGGCCGAGGCCGTCGGTATGGAGCAGTCGGCCGTGTCGCATCAGCTGCGCCTGCTGCGCAACCTCGGCCTGGTCATCGGCACGCGCGCCGGTCGCAGCATCGTCTACAGCCTGCACGACAACCATGTCGCCCAGCTCCTCGACGAAGCCGTCTACCACAGCGAGCACCTGCGTTTGGGCCTGTCGGATCGCTCCGGCACCGCCTGACGCGCCACCGGCCCGAGGCGTACACAACCTCGGGCCGATAGTCGTTGGCTACCTTCCGGTTCCCCTCGGCACCAACGGCACCGCGGCCAATGCCGCGACCGCCGCGACCGCATAGGCGGCCGGATACCCGCTGACCGTGATCAACGCGCCGAACGCCGGTGGGATGACCGCGATGACGAGGTTCTGCCCCGTGTTCTGAATGCCGAGACCGCGCCCACTCCAGAACGGTCCGGCGATCTCGGCGACCGCGGTGAACGCCAACCCGTTGTCCGACACCGAGATCACCGACGCCGCGACCATCAGCGGCACCGCGATCCACCACCACCCGGTCCAGGCGGTCACCGCCAGCGCGGCCATCGCCGACACCGCGGCGATCGCGACCTGACGCAGCGGGCCGAGCCGGTTGCCGACCCGATCCGACCACGCACCCGCACCGATTCGTCCAGCGGCGCCGAGGAATTGGGTGACCGTCATCAGCGCGCCCGCCGCCGCCAGCGACCAGCCCAGGTCGCGGTGCAACCACATCAAGCCGAATGTCCACAGCGTCGCCTGCGGGAAGACCAGCAGGATGGACACGGCGTGGATGCGCCACAGCGTGGAGTCGCCGCGGTACGGGTTGGCACGGTCGGCGGCCTTCGCGGGCGGACGCGGCGGATCGACGATGCCGGTCAGGCAGCCGATCGCCCCCGCCCCGGCCAGCAGCGCGGGCACCAGCAGGGCGGCGGCGATGCCGTACCGGTCCGCGACCCACGGAATGGCCAGCGCGGCCAGGCCGACGCCGAGGGGTTGGGCGGTCTGGCGGATACCCATGGCCAACCCGCGCCGGTCCGGCGGGAACCAGCCGACGATCACCCGCCCGCTCGCCCCGTTGGAGCTGGCCGCGCCGACACCGCCGAGGAACAGCAGCACGCCGAAGGTGATCGGATCCTCGACCAGGGCCGCACCGACACCGGCGGCGAACATCAGCGTCGTGCCCGTGACCAACACGATCCGCTCACCGATGCGGTCGACCACATAACCCCAGGCGATCAGCGTGCACACCAGGCCGACGGTCGGCAGGGCGACCAGCGCGCCCGCGGCCGCCAGCGAATCCCCCCGGGCGGTGAGCGCGGGCAGCAGGAAGGGGGTGCCGTGCACGAAGGTGGAACTCGACGTCTGCGCGAGTACGCCGAGGGCGAGCATCAGCCAGCGCCTGCCGTTGCCGATCTGGGGTGCCTCGGCGGCCTGCCGCACCTTCGTCACGATCCTCACCTCGCTGAATTGCACGATTGCATCTCATTATTTGAGATCGATGTCTCATGTTATGAACATCGAGGATCACGCTACACCGATGACCCCGCATTCCGGCCTTCGGCATCGGTGTCTGACAGATCACATCCGGTCGGGCGCGTGCGTAATGCGAATCACGAACGGGGGCAGTGGGTTCGAAAACACACGAAGGTGAGTTCGCCCGCACGCCCGCCCCGGTGTGGCAGGGCGGTCACGGGCGCGTTCGGGCAGGTGGGCGCGTCTCGATAGACTCCCGGCATGCGCTTAGGTCGAGTTGCCAGTCCCGATGGAGTCGCGTTCGTCAGCATCGACGGCGACGGAAGCGGTGCCGTCGCCAAGGAGATCGCCGAACACCCGTTCGGCACGCCGACGTTCACCGGGCGGAGCTGGCCGCTGGCCGACATCCGCCTGCTGGCGCCGATCCTGGCCAGCAAGGTGATCTGCATCGGCAAGAACTACGCCGCCCACGCGGCCGAAATGGGCGGTGAGGCACCGAAGGACCCGGTGATCTTCATCAAGCCGAACACCTCGATCGTCGGCCCGAACGCGCCGATCATCCTGCCGCCCAGCTCTTCTCAGGTCGACTACGAGGGCGAGCTGGCCGTGGTGATCGGGCGCCCGTGCAAGGACGTGCCCGCCGCCAAGGCCGCCGAGGTGATCCTCGGCTACACCGTCGCCAACGACGTCACCGCCCGTGACCAGCAGCGCCACGACGGGCAGTGGACGCGCGCCAAGGGGTACGACACCTTCTGCCCGCTCGGCCCGTGGATCGAAACCGCCATCGACCCAAGCGATCTGGAGATCACCACCGAGTTGGACGGTGAGGTCGTCCAGCGCAGCCGCACGTCGCTGTTCCTGCACGACATCCCGAAGATCATCGAGTGGATCAGCTCGGTGATGACGCTGCTGCCCGGCGACGTGATCCTCACCGGCACACCGGAAGGCGTCGGCCCGCTGGCCGCCGGGCAGAACGTGTCGGTCACCGTCGAGGGCATCGGCACCCTCACCAATCCTGTTGCCACCAAGCGCTGATCCCCCAGCAAGCGCGGAGAAGAGAGTCATGACACAAGTACGGGTCCGTTTCTGCCCGTCGCCGACCGGCACGCCGCACGTAGGCCTGATCCGCACGGCACTGTTCAACTGGGCATTCGCCCGCCATCACGGCGGCAGCTTCGTGTTCCGCATCGAAGACACCGATGCCGCACGCGATTCCGAGGATTCCTACCGCGCACTGCTCGACGCGCTGCGTTGGCTCGGGCTCACCTGGGACGAGGGCCCCGAGGTCGGCGGGCCGTACGAACCGTACCGGCAGTCGCTGCGCCGCGATCAGCACCTCGAGGTGGTGCGCAAGCTGCTCGCGGCGGGGGAGGCCTACGAGGCGTTCTCCACGCCCGAGGAGGTCGAGGCCCGTCATCGCGCGGCCGGTCGTGACCCGAAACTCGGCTACGACAATTTCGATCGTGATCTCACGCCCGAGCAGATCGCCGCCTACAAAGCCGAGGGCAGGCCCGCCGTGGTGCGTTTGCGCATGCCCGACGAGGACCTCGGCTGGAATGATCTTGTTCGTGGGGAAACGACCTTCAAAGCGGGCACGGTCCCCGATTTCGCGCTCACCCGTGGAAATGGCGACCCGCTGTATACGCTGGTGAATCCGGTCGACGACGCGCTGATGAAGATCACCCATGTGCTGCGCGGTGAGGACCTGCTCTCGTCGACTCCGCGCCAGCTCGCCCTGTACGCCGCGCTGCAGCGTATCGGTGTCGCCGACTTCACCCCGGAGTTCGGTCACCTGCCGTTCGTGATGGGTCAGGGCAACAAGAAGCTGTCCAAGCGCGACCCGGAATCGAATCTGTTCCTGCACCGCGATCGGGGATTCGTTCCCGAGGGTTTGCTGAATTATCTCGCACTGCTCGGCTGGAGTATCGCCGAAGACCGCGACGTGTTCTCCATGGCGGAAATGGTCGCGGCTTTCGATATTTCCACCGTGAATTCCAATCCGGCCCGTTTCGACCAGAAGAAGGCCGACGCGATCAATGCCGAACAGATACGTCTGCTCGAGTCCGGTGATTTCGGTCACCGTTTGCGGGAGTTCCTGACCGCGCAGGGTCATATCGGAGCCGAAATCGACGAGAAGACCTTCCTGGTCGCCGCCGAACTCGTGCAGACCCGCATCGTGGTGCTCGGCGATGCCTGGGACCTGCTGAAATTCCTTTTCGTGGCGCCGGAAGAGTTCGCGATCGACCAGGCCGCGGGGACGAAGAACCTCGGTGCCGAGGCCGACCAGGTGCTCGACGCCGCCATCGCCGCGGTGGAACCGCTGGCCGAATGGACCACATCGGCCCTGGAAGAGGCCCTGAAGAAGGCGCTGATCGACGATCTGGGGCTCAAGCCGCGCAAGGCCTTCGCACCCGTGCGCGTCGCCGTGACGGGCTCGCACATCAGTCCGCCGCTCTACGAATCGATGGAACTGCTCGGCCGTGAGGTCTCGCTCGACCGACTGCGGGCCGCGCGCGGGTGGCAGCCCGCCGCGCAGTAGTCGTTCGGTCCGGCCGGTGCGGCTTCGCGTCGCACCGGCCGGACCGCGGGAAACAGCCCAAAACTGGCCGTTGAACAGGCGATTTGTAGTTTACCCCCTGCTGTTTGGTAATCTTCTTCTCGCCACGGAACACGGCCTCGCAACACCGACAACCACTCGGTGAGCGCAGGGCCGGGCGTTTCCATCCTTGGGGTATGGTGTAATTGGCAACACAGCTGATTCTGGTTCAGCCATTCTAGGTTCGAGTCCTGGTACCCCAGCTAGGTTTCACTTCGGTGAGATCGTCCTGGCCCCGTCGTCTAGCGGCCTAGGACGCCGCCCTCTCAAGGCGGTAGCGCGGGTTCGAATCCCGTCGGGGCTACCGAGAAAGGCCCCCGGTCGAATCCGACCGGGGGCCTTCTCGCATTCACAGTCGCTTGTGCAGGGCCTCCGCCGCCGCCACGAGGTCGGCCGCCCAGCGCGCGCCCGGCCGACGACCCATCCGGTCGATCGGGCCCGACACCGACACCGCCGCCACGAGCACCCCCGAAGCATCACGCACCGGCGCCGACACACTCGCCACGCCCTGCGCCCGCTCTGCCGCGCTCTGGGCCCACCCCCGCCTGCGGACCTCGGCCAGCGCCCGCTCACCGAAGACGGCGTCGGCCAGGACGGTGCGCTGCAGCTCCGGGTCGGCCCACGCCAGCAGCACCTTGGCCGCCGAGCCCGCGGTGAGCGGTAGTCGGGAACCGACGGGCACCGTGTCGCGCAGGCCGACGGGCGGCTCCAGCGCGGCCACGCACACGCGCGCGTTGCCGTCGCGGCAGTACAGCTGGACACTCTCGCCGGTGATCTCGCGCAGCCGGGGCAGAATGGCTCCGGCGGCCTCCACGAGCGGATCGGCGGCTCCCGCCGACAACTCACCGAGCGCGGGCCCCGGCCGCCACAGCCCATTGGCGTCGCGCGCGAGCAATCGATGCGTCTCCAGGCCGACCGCCAACCGGTGCGCGGTGGCGCGGGGCAGGCCGGTTCGGGTGCACAGGTCGTTGAGGCCGCATGGCTCGTCGGCGACGGCGTAGAGCACCGCCACGGCTTTGTCGAGAACACCGATACCGCTATGCTGTCTCATAGAACGATACTAACGTCTCATATCTTGAGATTCCAAGTATGCCCGTCGAAAGGTGATCAAGCAATGGCCGAGCGCGCCCGCACACTGGCCGAGAAGGTGTGGGAACAGCACGTCGTCGTCCCCGGCGGCGGTGACGGTACTTCCCGCGAACCCGACCTGATCTACATCGATCTGCACCTCGTGCACGAGGTCACCAGCCCACAGGCCTTCGACGGGCTGCGCGCGGCCGGTCGCCCGGTGCGCAGGCCCGATCTCACCATCGCCACCGAGGACCACAACGTCCCGACCGTCGACATCGACAAGCCGATCGCTGACCCGATCTCGCGCATCCAGGTGGAGACGCTGCGCCGCAACTGCGCCGAATTCGGCGTGCGCCTGCACCCGATGGGCGACACCGAACAGGGCATCGTGCACGTGGTCGGCCCGCAGCTCGGCCTGACCCAGCCCGGCATGACCGTGGTGTGCGGCGACAGCCACACCTCCACCCACGGCGCGTTCGGCGCGCTGGCCATGGGAATCGGCACCAGCGAGGTCGAACACGTGCTGGCCACCCAGACGCTGTCGCTGCGCCCGTTCAAGACCATGGCCATCACCGTCGACGGCGAATTGGCGCCGGGCGTAACCAGCAAGGACCTGATCTTGGCCGTGATCGCCGAAATCGGCACCGGCGGCGGACAGGGCTATGTGCTCGAATATCGCGGCGAGGCCATTCGCAAGCTGTCGATGGAAGCGCGGATGACGATCTGCAACATGTCGATCGAGGCGGGTGCCCGCGCGGGCATGATCGCCCCCGACGAGGTGACCTACGAATTCCTGAAGGGCCGCCCGCACGCGCCGCAGGGTGCCGACTGGGACGCCGCCGTGGCCGCCTGGGACGCGCTGAAGACCGACGAGGACGCGGTTTTCGACGCCGAGGTGCACATCGACGCGAACCAGCTGACCCCGTTCGTCACCTGGGGCACCAACCCCGGTCAGGGCCTGCCGCTCGGCGCGAACGTGCCCGACCCGGCCCGGATCGCCGACGAGACCGAGCGTGAAGCCGCCGAGAAGGCCTTGCGCTACATGGACCTGACGCCGGGAATGCCGCTGCGCGAGGTGAGCGTCGACACCGTTTTCGTCGGTTCCTGCACCAATGGCCGGATCGAGGATCTGCGCGCCGTCGCCGATGTTTTGAAGGGCCGCCACGTCGCCGACGGTGTGCGAATGCTGGTGGTACCCGGCTCGATGCGGGTGCGCGCCCAGGCGGAAAAAGAAGGACTCGGCGAGATTTTCACCGCGGCCGGTGCGGAATGGCGCCAGGCGGGCTGCTCGATGTGCCTCGGTATGAATCCGGATCAGTTGGAGCCCGGTCAGCGCTGCGCCTCCACGTCCAACCGCAATTTCGAAGGCAGGCAGGGCAAGGGCGGGCGTACCCACCTGGTCTCGCCGCTGGTCGCCGCCGCCACGGCGGTGCGCGGCACCCTGTCCTCGCCCGCCGACCTGGCCTGAGCGGCCCCCGAACCACCACGATCGAAGGAGAATCGTTATGGAAGCCTTCACTGTTCACAAAGGCATCGGGGTACCGCTGCGCCGGTCCAATGTCGACACCGATCAGATCATCCCCGCCGTTTACCTGAAGCGTGTGACCCGTACCGGTTTCGAGGACGGTCTGTTCGCTGGTTGGCGCGCCGATCCGGAGTTCATTCTCAACATCGAGCCGTACCGCAGCGGCAGCGTTCTGGTGGCCGGGCCGGATTTCGGCACCGGTTCCTCGCGTGAGCACGCGGTGTGGGCGCTGTCGGACTACGGCTTTCGAGTGGTGATCTCGTCGCGTTTCGCCGACATCTTCCGGGGGAATGCGGGCAAGGGCGGTCTGCTGGCCGCGCAGATGTCACAGAACGATGTCGAAATGCTCTGGAAGCTGATCGAGGAACAACCCGGCCTCGAATTGGTTGTCGATCTGTCGGCGCGCACCGTCACGGCGGGAACCATCGTGTTGCCGTTCGATATTGACGACTACACCCGCTGGCGTCTGCTGGAGGGTTTGGACGACATCGGCCTCACGCTGCGGCAAGGCGACGCGATCACCGACTTCGAAAAGAGAAGGCCGTCATGGAAACCCGTGACGCTGCCGGAGCCTATTTCGCAGGCGTAATCGGCTGGGGCGCTTAGGGGCGCTTCCCGGGGAGCGGTAGCTGGACGTGTGCTAAACCACATGAATTTTGGCGTGGCACATAGACTCTTGCTCAAACTGGGTTTACCGTGGTACCTAGTCGGTCCGACGACGGGCCATTAGTCTGCGGAGGATTCAATGAACAAGGCGGAACTGATCGACGTTCTGACCGAAAAGTTGGGTACGGACAGGCGCACGGCTACTGCGGCTGTCGAGAACGTGGTCGACACCATCGTTCGCGCCGTGCACAAAGGTCAAAGCGTCACCATCACCGGATTCGGTGTGTTCGAACAGCGCAAGCGTGCTCCCCGGGTCGCCCGTAACCCGCGTACCGGTGAAACCGTGAAGGTGAAGGCGACTTCGGTGCCCGCCTTCCGGCCGGGCGCTCAGTTCAAAGCGGTGATCGCGGGTAAGCAGAAGCTGGCCGCCTCCGGGCCCGCCGTGAAGCGTGGTGTGAACGCGCCCGTGGCGGCGAAGAAGGCGGCGGCCAAGAAGACCGCGGCCAAGAAGACCGCCGCCAAGAAGGCGACGCCGTCGAAGGGCCCGGCCAAGACCACGGCCCGCAAGGCCGCGACCAAGGCTCCTGCCGCCAAGAAGACGACGGCGGCCAAGGCCACCGCCGCCAAGAAGACCACGGCGGCAAAGAAGGCCCCGGCCAAGAAGACTGCGACCAAGGCCACCGCCGCCAAGACCGCTGCCAAGACCACCGCCGCCAAGACCACGGCGGCCAAGAAGACCACCGCTGCCAAGAAGGCTCCTGCCAAGAAGACTGCTGCCAAGAAGACTGCCGCCCGTCGTGCTCGTTGATCCTGCCGCAGCGGGATCAGGTCGGGGAATGTGCACGTAAAGCCGCATCACCCACCACTGGACCGAGAACGGCCCCGGAATTTCCGGGGCCGTTTCGGCTGTGTGGAGTAACTTTTGTTCAGGCGGTGACGATTCCCGTAGACAACGCACGATCCATATGGTTCGCCGCGACTAATCGGTCCCCGATGAACGACAATGCCCAGACGCTGCCCTTGCGATTACGCGCGGGCGGCAAGGCGAGGCCGTCCCGTTGCGCCAACCACTGTGTCAGATCGGGAATCACCCCGCCCTGACTGCAGACCACGGGCACACCCCGTTCTGTTACCAACGACAGAAATCGTTGCCGCGCCGCATCTTTCGCTGAATCGTAACCTTGCTCGGAAAACATTGGCTCGCAATTGATTTCGGCGTTCAGCTGGTCCGCCAACGGGGTAACGGTTTGGATACAGCGCAGTGGATCGGCCGAATGGATCCGGGATGCGCCGAACGCCAGCAGATTCGGCACGAGCGCCTGCGCCTGCCGTCGTCCGGCGGGCTCGAGCGGTCGCTGATCGTCGGGTCCGGCGAACTCGGCGCGCTTGCCCGCCTTGGCGTGCCGGACGAGCAGCACGGTGCTGGTCTTCGGAGGATGACGGGCGAAGACGCGCACGATCTGGCGGTCCATCGGGTACGACAGCTCGTCCATCACGTCGTCGAGCGGAATCCAGCGCAGCTGGTCGACTTCGGAGTTCACCGTGAACTCGCCTTCGGCCGCCTCGGCGGCCCAGTAGTCCACCCGCTTGAGCTGCCGGTGCCCCGGGATGGGATAGGTGACCCGGCCGAGATAACGCCCGAGTGTGCACGGCAGGCCGGTCTCCTCGCCGACCTCGCGCACGGCCGCGACCACCTGGCTCTCGCCGGGATCGAGCTTGCCCTTCGGCAGGGACCAGTCGCCGTACTTGGGCCGGTGGATCACCGCGATCTCCGGCCCGGCGGCGCCTGCCCGCCACAGAACCGCGCCCGCGGCATGAATATTGGGCCGGACCCGCGGATCGCGCATCGGTTCGGGCTTCTCCTGTGCGTGCTTGCTCACGGCTGTTCGGGGCGACGCAACCGCATGAGGAATTCCTGGTGATCGCGCACCTGGTCGGCGTCGGCGTCGATCGGGCTCGCCTGCCAGGAGCCGTCGGGCAGCAGTACCCAGCAGCGGGTGCGCGGGTCGAGCGCGGAGTCGAAGACCGTGCCGAGCTGTTCGGTCAGGCGCGGATCCTTCACCTGCACCATGACCTCCACCCGGCGGTCCAGATTGCGGTGCATCATGTCGGCGCTGCCGATCCAGGTCTGCTCCTGGGCCTGGAACTGCAGTACCCGCGAGTGTTCGAGGAAGCGACCGAGAATCGAGCGCACCTCGATGTTCTCGCTCAGGCCCGGTACGCCCGCGCGCAGGCCGCAGATGCCGCGCACGACGATCTGTACCGGGACTCCCGCCTGGGAGGCGCGGTAGAGGGCGTCGATGATCTGCTCGTCCACGATGGCGTTGGCCTTGAGCCGAATGCGGGCGTCGAAACCCTCACGCGCGAGTTCGATCTCGCGGTCGATCCGCTCGATGATGCCAGCCCGGACACCGAGCGGGGCGACCATCAGATTGCGGTAGTCCTCCTTGCGGGAGTACCCGGTGAGCGAGTTGAACAGATCGGTCAGGTCGGCGCCGATCTCCGGTGCCGCCGTGAACAAGCCGACGTCTTCGTACAGGCGTGCGGTCTTGGGGTTGTAGTTGCCGGTGCCGATGTGGCAGTAACGGCGGATGGTCGACCCCTCGCGCCGCACCACCAGGCACGTCTTGCAGTGGGTCTTGAGGCCGACCAGGCCGTAGACCACGTGCACGCCCGCCTGTTCCAGCGCGCGTGCCCATTTGATGTTGGCCTGCTCGTCGAAGCGGGCCTTGATCTCCACCAGGGCCACCACCTGTTTGCCCGCCTCGGCGGCCTCGATCAGGGCGTTGATGATGGGGGAGTCACCGGAGGTGCGGTACAGGGTCTGCTTGATGGCCAGCACCTGCGGGTCGGCGGCGGCCTGCTCGATGAAACGCTGCACGCTGGTGGAGAACGAGTCGTAGGGGTGGTGCACCAGCACGTCGCCCTCGCGCAGCGCGCTGAAGACATTGCGTGGGGTCTCACGCTCACCGAACGCGGCGGGGGTGGCCGGGACGTAGGGCGCGTCCTTGAGTTCGGGCCGGTCCACGCCGTAGACCTGCCACAGGCACGACAGGTCGAGCAGGCCGGGCACCTGGATCACATCGGCGGGGTCGACCTCCAACTCACGTAGTAGCAACTCCAGCATGTGCTCGGTCATGTCGTCGGAGACCTCGAGTCGCACCGGCTTGCCGAAACGGCGCCGTGCGAGTTCGCGTTCCATCGCTTGGAGCAGGTCCTCGTCGCGGTCCTCGTCGACCTCGAAGTCGGCGTTGCGGGTGATCCGGAACGAATGGGTCTCCACCACGGTCAGGCCGGGAAACAGCAGATCGAGGTGAGCGGCGATGAGCTCTTCCATCGGCAGGAACGCCGCGATCGCCGAGGGGGCGCCGGTGCGGCGCACGCGCACGAACCGGTCGACGTTGTCGGGCACCTTCACACGGGCGAAGTGTTCGCCACCGGTGCCCGCGTCCTTCACCGTCACGGCGAGATTGAGGCTCAGGCCGGAGATGTAGGGGAAGGGGTGGGCCGGGTCGACGGCCAGCGGTGTGAGGACCGGGAAGACCTGATCGGTGAAGTAGCTCGAAAGGCGTTGCCGTTCGGCGTCGTCGAGGCCCGACCAGCCGATGATGTCGATGCCCGCCTCGGCCAGCGCCGGATTCACCGAATCGATGAACACCTTCGCGTGCCGCTCGGCGAGTTCCTGCGCGCGGGCGGAGATCATCTCGAGCTGTTCCGACGGTGAGCGGCCGTCGGCCGAACGCACCGAGAGCCCTGTCTCGGCACGGCGTTTGAGCCCGGCGACCCGGACCATGTAGAACTCGTCGAGGTTGGAGGCGAAGATCGCGAGGAACTTCGCGCGCTCCAGCAACGGCAGGGAAGCGTCCTCGGCGAGCGCGAGCACCCGGGCATTGAAGTCGAGCCAGCTGAGTTCCCGGTTGAGGTAGCGATCGCGTGGCAATCGCTGCGAACTGCCGTCGGGGCCCGAGGCGATGGCGGCCGCAGGTGGCGGGGAAATCGGGGGCAGGGACTTGATGGTTTCCGTGTCGCTCACGTCATCGATCATCCCCTACGAACCGAGTGGTTCGCAGCATGACATCAGGTGAACTCCTGGGGTGGCGACCGGCTAGCACACTGTGCGGACCGGCTCACCGCCGCGCGTGGTGATCCCGAACTCCCACAGGGCGCTCGCGGTGGCGGTGCCGACGCCGAGGGCCTGGACGGTGTCCAGGTCGTCGGGAGTGTCGACGTCGCAGCGCAGTCCCGGCCAGTGACCGAGGACCGCGACGGCGCCGTGTTCGCGGTGGGCGCGGGCCGAATCGGGTCCGAAGCGCGGCGCCAGCGGGTCCGGTGCGGCGCCCGCCAGCAATGCGGAGGTGCCGGTACCCGTGTGATCGGTCACCAGCGCGCGCGAAGCAGGCGCCACGGTCAGGAAGTCGGCGAGTTCGGCGGGGCGAAGGGCGGGCAGGTCCGCCTGTAGGGCGAGCAGCCGGACCGCGCCGTAGCGGCGGCGGACATCGTTCGCCGCGGCGGTCAGGGCGGTGTTGAGCGGGTCCGCGTGGGCGGGCGGTTCGGCCAGGGCGTGCGCGCCGAGTTCGCGGGCGCGCGTGGCGACGAGGGGATCCGGGGTGACGACGGTCAGCGAGCCGATCGCGGACACGGCGGCGGCCGCCTCGACGGTGTCGGCGAACATGGCCAGCACCAGCCGGGCGCGTTGGTCGGCGCTGAGCGCGGCCGACAACCGGCTCTTGGCCAGATCCCGGTGCTTGACCGCCATCACGGCGTGCACGGTGTGCATGGTCTCGATCCTACTACTTAGCGGGTAACGATCGGATTCCGCACCGCTGGACGCCTGTTTCGATCCAGACCATCGAGGTCTCATGCAAGGCCGTGCGCTAGCCGTGCCGGGTGCTGATCGTTGCGTGTTCGGCCAGGGTGGATAAAGCATCGGGTGTCCCTGGGAGCACGACCCCTCACCGTAGGAATCGTGTATCCCGCCTTGTCCGAACCAGTCCAGTTTTGCCGCCAGGTGACTCCCTGTTCCCATCCGGCCCGTAAGGCCTTATCGAAGACCGTGAGCGCCCGGCAGCAATGTGGTGGCTGAGCAACCGGTTCCGCTGTTGCTCAGCCACTTTCGGGCGTTTCATTGATCGTGGTCCGAGCCCGCCCACACGAGACGAACACCTCGCATTACGTGAGCCTCGAGCTCTGCCGAAGACCGGTGTCGTGTGGGTGCGCTGGGAGCGCGAACAACTCATCGGAGGCCAGCCCACAGAGGCTCGTAAGTAGGGCGTCGCGCGTTCCTGCCTGGGTCTTGTGACCTGCACAAAACAACCAAACACCTGGAGGGCACATGAGTCGCTACTGCGGGATCGATTGGGCCGAGGGGCATCACGACGTCGCCGTCGTCGACCAGGACGGCACCCTGATCGCGAAGAAACGGATCGGCGACGATCCGGCCGGATTCACCGCCCTGACCGAGCTACTCACCGCGGCCGGCGACACCGCCACCGACCCGATCCCCGTCGCGATCGAAACTCCGCGCGGGCTCATGGTCGCCGCGATCCGCGCCACCGGGCGCAAGGTCTATGCGATCAACCCGATGGCCGTCGCCCGCTACCGCGAACGCCACACCATGGCACGGTCGAAGTCCGACCACGCCGACGCGATGACCCTGGCCAACATCTTGCGCGTCGATGCCCACATGCACCGACCGATCCCCGCCGACACCGAACTCGCCCAAGCCATCGCCGTGCTCGCCCGCGCCCAACAGGACGCCGTTTGGCGGCGCACCAAAGCCAGCAACGAGCTGCGCTCACTGCTGCGCGAGTTCCACCCGGGGTTCCTGGCCGCCTTCGCCGACAAATCCGCCACCAACCTCGCCAAACCCGAGGTCCGCGCGATCCTGGCCATCGCCCCGACCCCCGCAGCCGCGGCAAGACTGACCCGGACCCGCATCGCGGCCGCCCTCCGGCGGGCTGGTCGCAAACGCGGCATAGAAGCCCTGGCCGACGACATCGTGGACAAGCTGCGCCGCCCCGGCCTGCGCCAACCCGAGCTCGTCGAGAAGGCCATGGGCCGCCAAGCCCTCGCTCTGCTCGCCGCCCTCGACGCGGCCTGCCTCGGCGCCGAGGACCTGGAACAGGCCGCCACCGAGGAATTCCGCAAACACCCCGATCACGCGATCGTCACCAGCTTCCCCGGCCTGGCAGACCTCACCGGCGCCCGCGTTCTCGCCGAGATCGGCGACGACCGCACCCGGTTCGCCAACGCGCGGGCGTTGAAGGCCTACGCCGGAACCGCACCCGTCACCCGCGCATCCGGACGCAGCATCTCGATCACCTTCCGCCGGATCAAGAACGACCGCCTCGCCGCCGCCGGCTGGGTTTGGGGATTCTCCGCCGCCGCTCACCCCGGTCCCACCCGAGAGCACTACCTACACCGCCGCGCCCACGGCGACCGCCACTCCGCCGCACTGCGGCACCTGGTGAACAAAATGCTCGGCCAGCTCTACTACTGCCTCCAGCACCGCCAGGAATTCGACCCCGTCAAAGCCTTCGGACAACCCGCCACACCCACACCGGAACCCCTCGCAGCTTGACACTTAGAAGCATCGGAGGTCTTGCATGGCATATTGGGCTGATGACGAGGGCTGCGGTTATGGGTGCTGGGTCGTGGGGTACGGCATTCGCGAAGGTGTTGGCCGAGGCGGGCACCGAGGTGACGATCTGGGCCAGGCGCGAGGAAGTGGCCCGCGCGCTCGACACCGAGCATCAGAATCCGTTCTACCTGCCGGGGGTGCAGCTGCCGCCGGTGCGAGCGACCCACGACCATCGGCTCGCGCTCGGCGGTGCCGATCTGGTGGTGCTCGCGGTGCCCTCGCAATCCCTGCGGGCCAATCTCGGCCACTGGAAAGACGACATCGGCGCCGACGCCACGCTGATGAGCCTGGCCAAGGGCATCGAGACCGGCACACTGCTGCGGATGAGTCAGGTGATCGCCGAGGTGACCGGCGCCGATCAGAGCCGCGTCGCGGTGCTGTCGGGGCCCAATCTCGCCCACGAGATCGTCGAACGTCAGCCCGCCGCCACCGTGATCGCCTGCACCGACACCGAACGCGCACAGCAGGCCCAACACGCTTGCGCCACCGGCTATTTCCGGCCCTACACCAATACCGACGTGGTCGGCTGCGAGATCGGTGGTGCCTGCAAGAACGTCATCGCCCTGGCCTGCGGCATCGCCTCGGGCATGGGACTCGGTGACAACTCCGTGGCCAGCCTCATCACCCGTGGCCTGGCCGAGGTGATGCGGCTCGGGGTGGCGCTCGGCGCGCAACCGGTGACGCTGGCCGGGCTCGCGGGCGTGGGTGACCTCGTCGCCACCTGCACCTCGCCGCTGTCGCGCAACCGGTCCTTCGGCTATGTACTCGGACAGGGCGGGTCGATGCAGGCCGCGCAGGAGGCGACCAATGGCCAGGTCGCCGAAGGTGTGAAGTCGTGCACATCCGTGCGGGCGCTGGCGGCCGAGCACCAGGTGGAGATGCCGTTGACCGACGCGGTGCACAGGGTGTGCCACGAGGGCCTTTCGGTGAACGAGGCCGTCGGCAGCCTGCTCGGCAGGCGGATCAAACCCGAGTAAGGCCGATGCCGCCGTGGCGCGCCGAACCTACTACGGTGACGTTCATGACGGAACGGATCAGGGTAGCTGTGGTGTTCGGCGGGCGCAGCAGCGAGCACGCCGTCTCGTGTGTGTCGGCGAGCAGCGTCCTGCGTAACCTCGATCCGCGCCGCTACGAGGTGGTACCCATCGGCATCACCAGCACCGGCAGCTGGGTGCTTGCCGAGGGCATCGGCGAACTCACGCTCAGCCACGGTGAACTGCCCGCCGTCGATGCCGCGGGTACCGCGCTCACCCTGGCCGCCGACCCCGGCCGGGCCGGTGCGCTCGTCGCCCTGGACGATCCGACCGCCGCGCTCGGCAGCGTCGACGTGGTCTTCCCCATCCTGCACGGCCCGTTCGGCGAGGACGGCACGTTACAGGGCATGCTCGAACTGGCCGGAGTGCCGTATGTGGGCGCCGGAGTGCTGGCCAGCGCCGCCGGGATGGACAAGGAGTTCACCAAGAAACTCCTGGCCGCCGAATCGCTTCCGGTCGGTGTGCAGGTGGTGCTGCGCCCCGGCATCAAGACCTTGACCCCCGAGGAACGTGACCGGATCGGCCTGCCCGCCTTCGTGAAACCCGCGCGCGGCGGTTCGTCGATCGGCATCACCAAGATCACCGACTGGTCGGCCCTCGACGACGCCGTCGCCACCGCCCGCGCCCACGATCCCAAGGTGATCGTCGAGGCGGGCATCGTCGGGCGCGAAGTCGAGTGCGGTGTCCTCGAGTTCGCCGACGGTGAGGTGCGCGGCAGCGTGGTCTCCGAGATCCGCATGCCCGACGCCGACGCGGCCGCCCCCGAGTTCTACGACTTCGCCACCAAATACCTCGACGACGTGTGCGAATTCGACGTGCCCGCCAAACTCGACGACGACGTCGCCGACGAGATCCGCGCCCTGTCGGTGCGTGCCTTCCGCGCCCTGGACTGCCAGGGCCTGGCCCGAGTCGACTTCTTCCTCACCGCCGACGGCCCCGTCATCAACGAGATCAACACCATGCCCGGATTCACCCCCATCTCCCAATACCCCCGCATGTGGGAAGCGACCGGTATCGACTACCCCACCCTGGTGTCCACCCTCATCGAAACCGCCGTAGCCCGAGGCACCGGCCTGCGCTGACCCGTCGGCGGAACAACCACGGATTTTCGGCCGCCTCGAATCCGAGGGGCGAGACGTAACGGCGAAGCCGAAGTATCGCCCCTCGGATTCGAGGCCAGCAGGGCCGAAAATCCCGCGGCGCCAGCCGCCAAAACTACAGCTCGCCGGGTTTGATCGGCTGGGGTGGGAGGGTGGCGGCGATGGTGTCGGAGACCGTTTGGACGGCGGCGGTGCCCGACCCGTCGGGGATCGTCAGGGCGATGTAGGTCTCGCGGTCGACGGCGAACCAGGTCCCGACCGCGGCGGCGTCGTCGCGGATCTGGAACCACGTGACCCCGTCGACCTCCTGCAGTGGTGAGGCGCGGTTGAATTCGAGCGGTCGGTCGAGTCCGCAGCGCAGCACGATCGGTTCGCCGCCCTCGGGCAGTTGCCAGGCGCGGGTGGCCAGCGGCGCCGGTTCGCGGAGGGTGGACTTGGTGTAGTCACCCAGGTCGGCGGGCAGGGCGGGCATCAGCGCCGCGCAGGCGGGGCCTTCGGCGGCGGGTGCCGGGACGGACCCCAGGGCGAGCGGTTCGCGTTCGATGGGGGCGCGCAGGATCAGGAAGGCGGCCACGAGCACGCCGACGATCAGCACGATGGGCAGGGCGACAGCGGTCGCGATCAGTGCGGGGGAGTACTGGCTGTCGGCGGCCGATTCCGTTCCTGGAGAGGTTTCGCGGAGGGCTGACGGTTCAGCGGTGTCCTCGGGCGCGGTCGCCTCGTCGCGATCGTCCGCTGTCGGGTCCGACGATTCCGCCATAGCCGCGTGGTCCTTTCCTCGTCGCCTGCGCCGCGCACCGTCGGTGGTGCCCGATCGCCTCCGAAAGGGTACCGTCGTGGCGATTTCGTCGGTCGGGAGCACAGCGGGAAGGAGTCGGTCATCAGCGAGGACAGCCGGGCGCGGACGGTGCGTGAGCTGGGTGAATTCGCCGTGATCGACCGGATCAACGCCGGTCGTGAGCAGGGCGCGCAGGTGCTGCTCGGTCCCGGCGACGACGCCGCGCTGCTCGCCGCGCCCGACGGACGGTTCGTGGTGAGTACCGACATGCTCGTCGAGGGCAGGCATTTCCGGCTCGACTGGTCGTCGCCGACCGATATCGGTCGCAAGGCCATCGCGCAGAACGCCGCCGACGTGGTGGCGATGGGGGCGCGTCCCACCGGTTTCGTCGTGGCGCTCGGTTGTCCGGCCGACACCCCGGTCCGGGTCGTCGAGGGCATCGCCGACGGTTTGTGGATCGAGGCGGCGCGCGCGGGCGGTTCCGTCGCGGGCGGGGACCTGGTGCACAGCGATCAGCTGGTGATCTCGGTGACGGCCTTCGGTGATCTCGGGGGCCAGAGCGCGATCACCCGCTCCGGTGCGGTCGAGGGCGACATCGTCGCGGTGGCGGGCGAGCTCGGCTGGTCGGCGGCCGGGCTGGCCGTATTGTCCAGCGGGGCAGAGCTTTCCGATCCGGGGTTCGCGCGTGCGCTTGCGGCGCATCGGGTTCCGCAGCCGCCCTACGCCGAGGTGGTCGACGTGTTCGGTGTCCACATCCCCAACGCCCTCACCGATGTCTCCGACGGTCTGCTCGCCGACCTCGGCCACCTCGCCGCCGCTTCTGATGTCGCGATCGACGTCCATGCCGCCGCCCTCACCGACCCCGACCTCGACGCTGTCGCCGCCCGGCTCGAAGCCGATGCCGGGCAATGGATTCTGGCCGGGGGTGAGGACCATGCCTTCGTCGGCACCTGGTCGTCCGCGACGGCGCTGCCGCCGGGCTGGCGGCCCATCGGGGTCGTTGTCGCAGGCAGCGGCGTCACCGTCGACGGTGCACGGCCCACCGGTGTCACCGGCTGGGAATCGTTCCGTGGGGCAGGCGCCGCGGCCGAGCCCGGCAAACGATAGGTTGTGCGGTCATGGGTGCCAAACCACTGTCGGAGATCATCGACCCGGGCTGGGCCCGGGCCCTGGAACCGGTCGCCGACCGCATCAGCGAGATGGGTGAGTTCCTGCGCGCGGAGAACGCCGCCGGACGCGGATATCTACCCGCCGGGGAGAACGTGCTGCGCGCGTTCCGGCGGCCGTTCGACGCGGTGCGCGTGCTGATCGTCGGCCAGGATCCGTACCCGACTCCCGGGCATGCGATGGGGCTGAGTTTCTCTGTCGCGCCGGATGTTTCGCCGATCCCGCGCAGCCTGTCCAACATCTTCGCCGAGTACACCAAGGATCTCGGCTTCGATACGCCCAAGTGCGGCGACCTGAGCCCGTGGTCGGATCAGGGTGTGCTGCTGCTGAACCGGGTGCTCACCGTCACCCCGGGCACCCCTGCCTCGCATCGCGGCAAGGGCTGGGAAGCGGTGACCGAGCAGGCGATTCGCGCGCTCGTCGACCGCGACGAACCGCTCGTCGCCGTGCTGTGGGGCCGGGACGCGGGCTCGCTGAAGCCGACCCTGGTCGCCGCCGAGGTCCCCTACATCGAATCGGCACATCCCTCACCGCTGTCCGCCTCGCGCGGGTTCTTCGGGTCGCGGCCCTTCTCCCGGGTCAACGAACTGCTCGACGAACTCGGCGCCGATCCTGTCGACTGGCGGTTGCCCTGACCCGGGGTGCCGCCCGCACGAGAAGAAGATGATGAAGGAGCACAATCGGATGCACATCACAACCGTTCGCGCCGCACTGGCGACCGCCGCCGTCGCCGCCGCCGTCACCGCGGGTGCGGGCTCGGCCTCGGCCGCGGGCCTGCAGCTCGAGCCCTACAACGAGCAGGCGACCCCGGTGGCGACCAGCCCGGTCGGCGAGGAATGGACCTCCACCGGCACCTCGACCATCTCCGCGGGCGTCAACGCCAAGATCACCTGCATTCTGCAGAACACCTTCAGCGCGTTGGGCGCCGCCTGCTGAGTCAGTCGACTTTGCGATAGTCCGGCTTTCGCTTGGCGACGAAGGCGTCGACGCCTTCTCGTCCGGTGCTGGTGTTCGCGGCGGCGGCGATGCTGTCGCGTTCCGCGTCGAGCTGCTGGTCCAATGTCGCCGACGGCGACTGGGCCAGCAGCTTTTTCATGGCCGTGTACGCGGCGCGGGGGCCGGTGGTGAAGCCGGTGGCCACGCGCAGGGCCTCGGTGCGGACCTCGTCGTCGGCGA
This sequence comes from Nocardia caishijiensis NBRC 108228, assembly GCF_001612825.1. Classification (GTDB taxonomy): domain Bacteria; phylum Actinomycetota; class Actinomycetes; order Mycobacteriales; family Mycobacteriaceae; genus Nocardia; species Nocardia caishijiensis. The sequence goes on from NZ_BDBE01000053.1 coordinate 23,651, forward strand.
CGAGCCGACTGAGCAGGCCGAGCTGTTGGGCCTGCTCGGCGCCGATCACGGCGTCGGTCAACAGGATCTCGCGGGCCCGGCTCACGCCGACGATGCGGGGCAGCGTCCACGACATCCCGCCGTCGGGGGTGAGGCCGATGCCGGGGTAGGCGGGTCGCAGTTTGGTCGACGGACCGCCGATGGCGATGTCGGCCGCGCACACCAGGCTCATGCCCGCACCGGCAGCCCAGCCGTGCACGGCCGCGACGACGGGCACGGGGGCATCGGCGAGGGCACGCACGAAGTCGTGCAGTCGAGTGGCGAGGTCGTGCAGGAAGGCGCCTCGGTCCTCGGCGTCGGCGAAGTGGCGAACGTTGCCGCCCGCACAGAAGTTGGCTCCCGCGCCGGTGACCAGTACCGCGCCGATTTCGGCATCGAGCGACCCGAGGGCGGCGGTGCCCGCGTCGATCAGGTCGAAATCGAGGGACGTGCCCGCGGCCGCGGTCGCGATGGTCAGGTGCAGTACGCCGTCGATGACGACCGGTTCGCTACTCATGCCCGTCACAGTAGCGAGGGCCACGCCGCCAGCGTTGTTCGGGCAGCAGCGTGAACGGGTCGATACGGCGCCGACCGGTGTCGGTGAAGCCGTGCCTGCGGTAGAAGGCGTGGGCGCGCGGATAGTCCGCCAGCACCCACAGGGCGCACGATGGTTCGGGGACGGCGGTGGCGAGCAGTTCGTCGGCCACCCCGGTGCCGTGCCAGGCGCTGCGCACATACAGTGCTTCCAGTTCGCTGCCGACGGGCTGGCGCGACGCGGCGGCGAATCCGATCAACTCGTCGTCGTGATGCGCGACGACCAGCCGGTACCGATCGTCGCGGCGGCGCCGTTCCCAGGTGCTGGCCGAACTGTCGAGATCGAAGGCGGCGAGCAGCGGGGCGGGGACCAGCGAGCCGTAAGCCTCACGCCAGCTGGCGATATGGCAGGCCGCGAGCGCGGTGACCCGGTCGGCCGTGGCCGGGACGATCCGCCACTCAACCACGAATCACCCGTTCGACGACAAAACCCCGGACCACCCACGAGGGGTGCCGGGGCACTGTCGGCAGAATGTACGGGCCGGAAATCAGCCGCGGACGACCTTGCCCGCCTTCAGGCAGGAGGTGCACACGTTCATCCGGCGGGTGTTGCCAGGGGCAACCTGCGCACGCACGGTCTGGATGTTCGGGTTCCAGCGACGGTTGGTGCGCCGGTGCGAGTGCGAGACCGACTTCCCGAAACCGGGGCCCTTGGCGCAGACGTCGCAAACGGCAGCCATGTCGCGAGCTCCTTCATGTCATATGCGGTCAGCGCGCACGGGTGCCCGCTGAACCGGAAACTGATGTCGTCAAATGCCTTGCCGACTTGCATCGGCCAGCGCAGACCTGTCGAGGCCGCACGAGGCAACCCTGCAAGCGTAGCGGGCCCGGCCGGGAACTTCCAAACCGGGTGTCCTCCGCGACGGCACGTACGCCGAGTGCGCCCGAGGTCAGGGTAGTGCTGTCGGTCGCTGGCGCTAACCTGGCAGCGATGCTCGGCGGGCGAGCACGGCCGACGGGGAACGAGGTGACGGTGTCGCAGGTGCCCGAGGCGCTCGACGGCGCCGCGCTGCTGTCGTGGGCCGAATCCTGCTGCGCGGGCCTCGAGACCCGCCGATCCGAGATCGACGCTCTCAATGTCTTCCCCATCGCCGATTCCGACACCGGGACCAACCTGCTGGCCACTATGCGGGCCGCCCTCGCCGCCGCGGTGGCAGACCGAGATGCGCAGGCGGGGCCGACCGGGTCCGCGCCCGCGGTGTCGCGTGATCACCTACTGCCTGCGTCGCGATCGGGCGATGAACCGTGGCCTGACGGACGAGCACCGGAGCCGGGTCCGCCGATGCTGGCCGGACACGATGACGGTCGCGCCGGGGCGGTGGCGAAGGCATTGGCCCGGGGCGCCACGGCCGGAGCGCGGGGGAACTCGGGGATCATCCTGTCGCAGGTGCTGCGCGGGATCGCCGAGGCCGCCGTCGACGGGCCGTTGACCGGGCAGCGGTTGCGGGTGGCGCTGCGGCGAGCGGCGGTGCTGGTGCGACAGGGCTTGAGCGCGCCGGTGGAGGGCACGATCCTGACGGTGCTCGATCGGGCTGCCGTCGCCGCCGATGAGTGCGATGATTCCTCGCTGGAGTGGGTGGCGAAGTCAGCGGCGGACGGCGCAGCACGTGCGCTGAACGAGACGCCCGCCCAACTCGGCGTGCTGCGCGCCGCTGGCGTGGTCGACGCCGGTGCACGCGGTCTGCTGGTACTGCTGGACTGCCTGGTCGCCGTGGTGTGTGGTGCGGCTCCCGAACGCCATACCTACGCCCGTGAGCGAGCGGACGGACCGACACCGGCCCCGACGGTTGAGCGTCGGCACGGGCAATCGATCAGCACCTCCGAGCGCGGACGCGGTGGTGGGCAGCTGCCAGGGTCGCTCGGCGCGCACCGAGGCGGGACGGATGCCCGTCACGATGCCGATGCGTTACTCGGTGGGTTCGACCTCGGTGAACGCGCCCGGGTGTGCGGTGACCACGACAAGGCGCTCGAGCGCTGCGATGAGCCGCGCAGGGTTGATGACGGTTCGAGCACCGACAAGGACGAGTCACCGCGTGGCCGTGGCGGGGTGCGCGCGGACCGCGACGGTCTCCGCGACGACGAGGACCGCGGCCGCGGCGCCGACCCGCATTTCGAAGTCATGTATGTGATCTCCGGCACCGACGACACGGGCGCGGGGCTGCTGCGTGAGCGGTTGGCGGTGCTCGGCGATTCCGTCGTCGTGGTCGGCGACGGTGACGCCACCTGGTCGGCGCATGTGCACTGCCGTGACGCGGGCGCGGCGATCGAGGCGGGGCTCGCGGTCGGGGCCCTGAGTGCCATCCGGATCGAGAGCTTCGCTGTCACCGCGCACAACGGTGTCGGCCACCACGCGGGGTCGGCCGCCCGCCGTGTGGTGTCGCAAGGTGGTGGCGCCGCGGGTTCGCCCACACCGGCCGTACCCGGGATCACCGAGGATCCGTCCGGCGCTGTGTCTGCCGACGGCGCGCTGCCGGATTCCCCGACCGGGGCAGTTCCGTCGAGTGGTCGATTCTCGTCGCAAGGTGGCGACGTCACGCAAGACGCCGACCTCACCCATCGCGGTGGCACCTCGGCTCCGATCGATCCGAGTTCGGCGGGGCGAACCACCCCTTCCACCGATGCGCTCGCTGACCGAGGGGTCGTCGCCGTCGTGGCCGGTGCCGAAGCGGCGGAGCTGTTCGAAGACGCGGGCGCGGTGGTGCTGCGCGAGGACGAGGCGTTCGACGCCGACACCCTGTTGCGGGCGATCCGGGGCATGCCGCATCGCGAGGTGCTTGTGTTGCCCAATGGCGCGCTGCCCGCCCAGGAACTGGTCGCCGTCGGTGTCGCCGCGCGTGACGGGTCGCGCGACGTGCTGCTGTTGCCGAGCGCCTCGATGGTGCAGGGTCTGGCCGCACTCGCGGTACACGATCGGGGACGGATCGCCGTCGACGACGCGTTCGCCATGTCCGAGGCCGCCGCGACCACCCGGTGGGGTGCGCTGCGTGCGGCGCGCGTGCGGGCGCTCACGATGGTCGGGACCTGTTCTCCCGGTGACGGTTTGGGGCTGGTCGGCGAGGATGTGGTGGTGATCGACCCGGACGTGGTCGGCGCGGGACGCATCCTGCTCGACCGGATGCTCGGTCTCGGTGGGGAATTGGTGACCCTGCTGATGGGCGCGGGCGCCGGGCACGAACTGGGCCGGATTCTCGCCGATCACGTGCGCGCCGGATTCCCCGGTGTCGATGTGGTGGTGTATTCCGGTGGGCAGCAAGCGGATCTGGTGCAGATTGGGGTCGAGTAGACGATGACGACACTGAGCGACCGGCTCGACCACGTACTCGGCGTGAAGGCCGCCGACCGCCTGGCCGAAGCCTTCGACATGACCACCGTCGAAGACCTGCTGCGCCACTACCCGGCGCGCTACGCCACCCAGGGGCAGCCGCTGACGGAGGAGGAACCGGAGGAGGGCGCCCACATCACGGTGATCGGCCGGATCACGAAAACCGAACTGCGGCCGATGAAGAACCGTCGCGGCTCGCTGCTGAAGGTGCAGCTCGACACCGGCGCCACCCGTCCGATCGAGGCCACCTTCTTCAACGGCGACAAGGTGCGCTATCTGGTGAAAGACGGTGTGCGGGCGATGATGTCGGGCACCGTGCACTGGTGGCGCCCCGACCGTTGGAACCTCTCGCACCCCGATTACCTGATCCTGCCCGACAAGGCCGAGGCGGGCGTGGAACAGCTCACGTCGGTGCGCGGCAGCGGCGCGTTGCGCGGACTCGCCCAGAGCGCCAAAGGTGCTGGGGGCGTGGATGCCTCCTTCTTCGAGCGCGAGTTCGTCCCCGTGTATCCGGCGACAGCGAAGGTGCAGAGCTGGGATCTGCTCGCCTGTATCCGTCAGGTCCTCGACCAGCTGGACCCGATCGACGACCCGCTCCCGGCGGACCTGCGTGCCGAACGCAACCTGCTCGAGGTGTCGGACGCGCTGCGCCTGATCCATCTGCCCGAACACAAACTCGACATCGAGCGGGCAAGGGACCGTTTACGTTTCGACGAAGCGCTGGCACTGCAACTGGTGCTGGCCGAACGCAGGCACGAGGTGGAGGGCCGCACCGCGCCCGCCTGCCCGCCACGCACCGACGGCATCGCCGCCGACTTCGACGAACGACTGCCCTTCGAGCTCACCGAAGGCCAGCGGCAGGTGATCGACGAGATCTCCGAGGACCTGTCGCGTACCCGCCCGATGCATCGCCTGTTGCAGGGCGAGGTGGGTTCGGGCAAGACGATCGTCGCCCTGCACGCCATGCTCCAGGCGGTCGACGCGGGCCGCCAGTGCGCCCTGCTCGCACCGACGGAAGTTCTCGCCGCACAGCATTATCGGTCGTTGCGGGCGATGCTCGGCGACCTCGGTACCGCAGGCGAACTCGGCGCGGCCGAGCACTCGACCAAGGTGGTGCTGCTCACCGGCTCCATGTCGGCCGCGGCGAAGAAGTCCGCGCTGCTCGACGCGGTGACCGGTGAGGCGGGCATCGTCATCGGCACCCACGCCCTCATCCAGGACGCGGTCGAGTTCTTCGACCTCGGTCTCGTGGTGGTCGACGAACAACACCGCTTCGGTGTGGAGCAGCGAGACGCGCTGCGCGCCAAGGCGAAAGACGGGGTGAGCCCGCACCTGCTGGTCATGACCGCCACCCCCATCCCGCGCACCATCGCGATGACGACCCTGGGCGATCTCGAAACCTCCACACTCACCCAGCTGCCCAAGGGGCGTTCGCCGATCACGTCGAAAGTCGTGGCGCGCAAACTGCATCCGGCCTGGGTCGAGCGGGCGTGGGAACGCATCGTGGAGGAGGTCGGCCAGGGCAGACAAGCCTATGTCGTGTGCTCGCGCATCGGCGAGGATCCCGACGCACCACCGGCCAAGGGCAAGAAGGCCGAGGAGAAGGAGGGCCCGACCACCCAGGCCGCGGTCGACATGTACGAGACGCTGAGTACCGGGCCGCTCGCGGGCGTGCGCGTAGGGCTGCTGCACGGGCGGTTGCCGTCCGACGAGAAGGACCACGTGATGCGCCAGTTCAACGACGGCGCGATCGATGTGCTGGTGTGCACCACGGTCGTCGAGGTCGGTGTCGATGTCCCGAACGCCACCGTGATGGTGATCGTCGACGCCGACCGCTTCGGGGTGAGCCAGCTGCACCAGCTGCGCGGGCGCATCGGCCGAGGCAAGCACCCCGGTCTGTGCCTGCTGGTCACCGATGCCGCGCCGGGCGGCACCGCGATGGCCCGGCTCGAAGCGGTCGCCGCCACCACCGACGGCTTCGAGCTGTCGGTACTCGACCTGCGTCAGCGCCGCGAGGGTGACGTACTCGGCTCGGCCCAGTCCGGCACCGCGCGTTCGCTGCGCCTGCTGTCGCTGCTCGACGACCTCGAAGTCATCACCGCCGCCCAGGACCTGGCCCGCCGGGTGGTCGCCGAAGATCCCGGGCTGGTGAAACACCCCGGCCTGGCCGGGATGATGAACGCCGCCGTCGACGGCGAACGCCTGGAGTACCTCGCCAAGTCATGAGGTCGGCGGACGCGACCGATCGTCCGGGGCATCGGCGGCCGCGTCCGGCTGAGCTCAGCGCGGCAATCGCGGATACGGCAGATCGGTCGCGGTGTGTTCGGCGACCGCCAACGGCCGTCCGATCTGCGGAAACGCCCGCTGCGGGCAGGCTGGTCGCTCGCACACCTTGCACCCGGCGCCGATCGGCACCGCGATATGGGGGTCGTCGACCTGCATCCCCTGCGAGTACACCAGCCGATCGGCGTACTCGATGTCGCACCCGAGCGCGACGACGAAGTTCTTCGCCGCTGTCCCGTACCCCTGTGCCGTGGTCGGCGTGGTGCGCGCGATCCACAGGTAGCGCCGCCCGTCGGGCATCTCCGCGATCTGGGTGAGGATCCGCCCGGGCTGGGCGAAAGCCTCGTGGGTGACCCACAGCGGGCAGTTCCCACCCACGCGGGAGAAGTGAAAAGCGGTGGCTGACTGGCGTTTCGAGATGTTGCCCGCTCGGTCGGTTCGGACGAGGAAGAACGGCACCCCACGCTGACCCTGCCGTTGCAGGGTCGCCAGCCGGTGGCAGACCGTCTCGAAGCCCACCTCGAATCGCAATCCGAGCAGGTCCACGTCGTAGCGCAGTTCCTCGGCCGAGCGCAGGAACCGCCCGTAGGGCAGGATCAGCGCCCCGGCGAAGTAGTTGGCCAGCCCCACCCGCGCCAGCGTGCGCGACTCCCCGGCCAGGGCCCGGGACTCGGCGAGCACATTGTCGATCTCGCGGCCGTAGAGCAGCAGGCCGAGGGTGGAGGCGATCTGGAACGCGCGCTGCCCGGGCCGCAGCCGCCGGGCCAGGGTGAGGGTGCGGGTGTCCGGGTCGTAGTGGCGTTTGGGAATGGCGGGGTCGGCGCCGTCGCCCCGCACGAGCACGGTGACCCCCGCGCGTTCCTCGGCGATCCGCGCCAACTGCCGGTCCAACGAACCGATGCTCAGCCCGGACTCCTCGAACAACTGCTCGGCGGCGTGGTCGAGGGTGGCGATGTGGTTGCGATGGTCGTAGAAGAAGTCCCGCACGTCCTCGTAGGGCAGTGGGGTGCCGGGGGCCCCGGTCGGGGTGTCGACGCGGGAGGACAGCAGATCGAGTTGGTCGGTGGCCGCGCGCAGGCGGCGGTGCATGGCGATGACGATCCGCGCCACCTCCGGCAGGCGGGTCGCCAGCTCCTCCACCTCGGTGATCGGTGCGGTGTCGCCGCCGCCCGCCGCCTCGACGAGCACCTCGTGCAGGTCCGAGACCAGCCGCGCGTCGGAGTCGGCGGCGAAGAACTGCACGTCCAGGTCGAAGGTCGAATTCAGTTTCAACAGAACGGGAATGGTGAGCGGTCGCTGGTCCCGCTCGAGCTGGTTGAGGTAACTCGGCGAGAGATCGAGCGATTTGGCCAGCGCGGCCTGGGTCATCCGTCGTTCTTCGCGTAGCCGTCGAAGTCTGGCCCCCGCGTACATCTTCCGCACGTCAGGATCCTAGCGCCGCCCGTTCGCAATGTTCGCTGAAAGTGGGGAATGGCCTGGGAGAAGTGCAGTCCCGCAAGGGATTCTACCGAGGATTACTCGTGCGTAACATGCGAAGCGATCGCGGGCGCCGAGCGCACCGACGGCGGCGGCGAGCGGTGAGATGTGACAGCCGCGTAACCGTCGGTTCGCAGGTGGGCGGGGTCGGCGGTGAAGATTGCTGCGAACCCACCTTCCGTGCCGGAGGGGTGGGTCCGGCCGGGTACCGTGGTCCAATGTTCTCGAAAGTCTTGGTCGCCAATCGCGGCGAGATCGCCATCCGCGCCTTCCGCGCGGCCTACGAGCTCGGCATCGGAACGGTCGCGGTCTTCCCGCACGAGGATCGCAATTCCGTCCACCGGCTGAAGGCTGCCGAGTCCTACCAGATCGGCGAGGAGGGGCACCCCGTCCGGGCGTACCTGTCGATCGAGGCGATCATCGACGCCGCCAAGAGCGCGGGCGCCGACGCCATCTACCCCGGCTACGGTTTTCTGTCGGAGAACCCCGACCTCGCGGCGGCCTGTGCTCGCGAGGGCATCACCTTCATCGGCCCCTCGGCGCAGGTGCTGGAGATGGCGGGCAACAAGGCCACCGCTATCGAAGCGGCCAAGGCCGCCGGTCTGCCGGTCCTGAAATCGAGCGAACCCAGCGCCGACATCGACGCGCTGCTGGCGGCGTCGGAGCAGCTCGAGTACCCGATCTTCGTCAAGGCCGTTGCCGGTGGCGGCGGGCGCGGCATGCGCCGGGTCGCCGCGCCGGAGCAGCTGCGGGAGTCGATCGAGGCCGCCTCGCGGGAAGCCGAGTCGGCCTTCGGCGATCCGACGGTGTTCCTCGAGCAGGCGGTGGTGAACCCGCGCCACATCGAGGTGCAGATCCTGGCCGACCAGCACGGCAATGTGATGCACCTGTTCGAGCGGGACTGTTCGCTGCAGCGCCGCCACCAGAAGGTGATCGAACTGGCGCCCGCCCCGAATCTCGACCCGGAGCTGCGGGAACGGATCTGTGCCGACGCCGTCGCCTTCGCCAGGCAGATCGGCTACAGCAACGCGGGCACCGTCGAATTCCTCCTCGACGAGCGCGGCAACCACGTGTTCATCGAGATGAACCCGCGCATCCAGGTGGAGCACACGGTCACCGAGGAGATCACCGATGTCGACCTGGTGCAGTCGCAGCTGCGCATCGCGGCCGGGGAAACACTCGCCGACCTGGGGCTGAGCCAGGACAAGGTGGCGATTCGCGGCGCCGCGCTGCAGTGTCGCATCACCACCGAGGACCCGGCCAACGGCTTCCGCCCCGACACCGGGCGCATCACCGCCTACCGCACGCCCGGCGGCGCGGGCATCCGGCTCGACGGTGGCGCGAACCTGGGCGCGGAGATCGGCGCCTACTTCGACTCCATGCTGGTCAAGCTCACCTGCCGTGGCCGTGACCTGCCCGCGGCGGCCGCGCGAGCCCGTCGCGCGCTGGCCGAGTTCCGCATCCGTGGTGTGACGACCAACATCCCGTTCCTGCTGGCGGTGCTCGACGACCCCGATTTCCAGGCGGGCCGGGTCACCACCTCGTTCATCGACGAGCGGCCCGAACTGCTCACCTCACGTGGGTCGGCCGACCGTGGCACCAAGATCCTGAACTATTTGGCCGACGTCACCGTCAACAAGCCCAACGGCGAACGCCCCACCACGGTGTACCCGTACGACAAGCTGCCCGCCGTCGACCTGACCGTGCCGCCGCCGGACGGGTCGCGGCAGCGACTGCTCGCCCTCGGCCCGGAGGGTTTCGCGAAGGCGCTGCGGGAGCAGAAAGCGCTCGGCGTCACCGACACCACCTTCCGTGACGCGCATCAGTCGCTGCTGGCCACCCGGGTGCGCACCAACGGTCTGCTCGGTGTGGCCGGTCACGTCGCCCGGCTCACCCCCGAGCTGCTGTCGATCGAGGCGTGGGGCGGCGCGACCTACGATGTGGCGCTGCGCTTCCTGCACGAGGACCCGTGGGAGCGGCTGGCCGCGTTGCGTGAGGCGGTGCCGAACATCTGTCTGCAGATGCTGCTGCGCGGTCGCAACACCGTCGGTTACACGCCGTACCCCGAGCAGGTGACGCGGGCGTTCGTGTCCGAGGCCGCCACCACGGGCATCGATATCTTCCGCATCTTCGACGCGCTCAACAATGTCGACCAGATGCGCCCGGCCATCGACGCGGTCCGCGAGACCGGCACCGCGATCGCCGAGGTCGCCCTGTCCTACACCGGTGACCTGCTCGACCCCGACGAGCAGCTCTACACGCTCGACTACTACCTGAAGCTGGCCGAGCAGATCGTCGACGCGGGCGCCCACGTGCTCGCGATCAAGGACATGGCCGGTCTGCTGCGCGCACCGGCGGCCGCGAAGCTGGTGACCGCGCTGCGCAGCAATTTCGATCTGCCCGTGCACGTGCACACCCACGACACTCCCGGCGGTCAGCTCGCCACCTACCTGGCCGCCTGGCAGGCCGGTGCCGACGCCGTCGACGGCGCGAGCGCGGCGATGGCGGGCACCACGTCCCAGCCCGCGCTGTCGGCGATCGTGGCCGCGGCCGCGCACACCGAGCGCGATACCGGGCTCAACCTGCGCAATGTGTGCGATCTCGAGCCGTACTGGGAGGCGCTGCGCAAGGTGTACGCGCCGTTCGAGTCGGGCCTGCCCGCGCCGACCGGGCGGGTGTACACCCACGAGATTCCCGGTGGGCAGCTGTCGAACCTGCGTCAGCAGGCGATCGCGCTCGGGCTCGGTGATCGGTTCGAGGAGGTCGAGGCCAAGTACGCGGCGGCGGACCGGCTGCTCGGTCGTCTCATCAAGGTGACCCCGTCGTCGAAGGTCGTCGGCGACCTGGCGCTGGCCCTGGTCGGTTCCGGCGTCGACATCGAGGACTTCGCCGCCGACCCCGGCCGCTACGACATCCCGGACTCGGTCATCGGCTTCCTGCGCGGTGAACTCGGCGAACCGGCCGGTGGCTGGCCCGAACCGTTCCGCAGCAAGGCGCTGGCCGGTCGCAACGAACCCAAGCCGGAGACCCCGCTGAGCGCGGCCGACCAGAAGGCACTCGACGGCTCGTCCGACGAGCGTCGCGCCACCCTGAACCGGCTGCTGTTCCCCGGCCCCACCGCCGAGTTCCTGGCCCACCGCGACAAGTACGGCGACACCACCGGCCTGTCGGAGAACCAGTTCTTCTACGGTCTGCGCCGTGGCGAGGAACACCGGGTGCAGCTGGAGAAGGGTGTCACCCTGCTCATCGGGCTGGAAGCCATCTCCGAGCCGGACGAGAAGGGCATGCGCACGGTCATGTGCATCATGAACGGGCAACTGCGCCCGATCGCGGTGCGCGACCGGTCGGTCGCCTCCGAGGTGCCCGCCGCGGAGAAGGCCGACAAGAACAACCCGGGCCACATCGCGGCGCCGTTCGCGGGCGTGGTCACCCTGGCCGTCACCGAGGGCGACACGATCAGCGCGGGCGACACCATCGGCACCATCGAGGCCATGAAGATGGAGGCCGCCATCACCGCGCCGCGCGCCGGTGTGGTCGGGCGCATCGCCACCGCCAAGGTGCAGCAGGTCGAAGGTGGGGATCTGCTGATCGAGCTGGCCGCGCGCGAGTCGGAATGACCCGCATCATCGCCGGTGTGGCCGGTGGGCGGCGCCTCGCGGTGCCGCCCGCCGGTACCCGGCCCACCTCCGACCGGGTGCGCGAGGCGCTGTTCAGCGCGATCGACGCCCGCCTCGATCTCGACGGCGCACGGGTGCTCGACCTGTACGCCGGATCGGGCGCGCTCGGGCTGGAAGCCCTCTCGCGCGGCGCGTCCCAGGCGCTACTGATCGAGGCCGATCGCAAGGCGGGTGCGGTGGTGCGCGCCAATATCGCCGAGCTGAACCTGCCCGGCGCCGAACTGCGGCTCGGCAGCGTGGCCTCGGTCCTGGCGCGTCCTGCTCCCGTGGCGTACGACGTGGTGTTCTCCGACCCGCCCTACGACGTGAGCACCGACGACGTCACCGCCGACCTGCGTGCCCTCGCCGAGCACGGCTGGCTCGCGCCCGAGGCGCTGGTAGTGGTGGAACGATCGATCCGTTCGCCCGAAATCACTTGGCCCGCAGGGTATTCGGTGCTGAAGGCACGTAAATACGGGGAGACCAGGATCGAGCTCGCCGAATACGGTGCTAGCGTCTGAGTCATGGCTGCTGCAGCACTGTGCCCCGGTTCCTTCGACCCGGTCACCAACGGTCACCTCGACGTGTTCACCCGCGCCGCCGCGCAATTCGACGAGGTGATCGTCACCGTGATGGTGAACCCCAAGAAGCAGGGCATGTTCACCGTCGAGGAGCGCATGGAACTGCTGCGCGAATCGGTGGCGCACCTGCCCAACGTCCGCGTCGCCTCGTGGCAAGGGCTGCTGGTGGATTTCGCCAAGCAGGAGGGCGTCAGCGCGATCGTCAAGGGTCTGCGCGATGCGGGCGACTTCGGCTACGAACTGCAGATGGCCCAGATGAACCACAAACTGGCGGGCGTCGACACCTTCTTCATCGCCACCAACCCGTCCCTGAGCTTCCTGTCCAGTTCCCTGGTGAAGGAAGTGGCGGCCTACGGCGGCGACGTCACCGACATGCTCCCCCCGGCCGTCCACAAGCGCCTCCTCGACCGCATTGCGGAACGCAAGAACTGAACTCGCGAGCAGATGGGTAACTCATCGGGGGCGGGCTACGGCGACCGACCACCTCGGTCTGGCCGCCGACGCACCGTCGCCTCCGCCTGAGTCCGGCTCGAATTCCCGGAGAGGCGCAACAGCTAGAAGACGAAGCCTCTGAGTGCCAGGAAGCGGAGGCCGCCGACGGCGGCGGTGATGGTGAGCACGGCCAGCGCCTGGGCGACATCGCCGAGGCCGGGAGCCCAGACGCCGAGCGCGCCGAGGCTCGCCGTCGTGATGACCAGCCCGAGCAGGGCCAGCCCACCGCCTTCCCACTGCGCGGTGAACCAGCCGACGCGATCGGCGGCGTGGAAGGTGAGCTGACGGTGCAGTTCGTTGGCGATCACGGTGCTCACGATCGAGCCGACCACATTGGCCACCAGTGGGCCCGTGCCGATCATCGTGAAGAACAGCAACACGTAGGCGATGTTGCTGGCGCCGCCGACCAGGGCGAAGCGGATGAGCTGGGGGAAAGCGCGGTCGCCGCGCAGGTACTCGAGGGCGCGGTCGAGCCGGGGGCGGGCCGCGGGCGCGGCGGGCAGCGTCGTCGGGTACGGGGCGAACCAGGGTGTGAACACGCTCGTCACCGGATACTTCGGTGTTTCCAGGACGGTCATGATCGACTCCGATCGCGGTACAGGCGTCGACAGCTTTGTCGTGCCCCTAGATCGTAGCGAAGTGGAGGGCCGCACTCCACTTGATATGTGTGCGATCTCGGACACTGTCGCGACACACCGCGCCGACATTCGGCACACCGGCCGATCGCGGGCACACTGGGCACGGCGGTAGTCGTTCGCCGTGAGTCCGCAGGAGGGTAGTGAGCATGTATCGCGTATTCGAAGCACTCGACGAGCTCGTCGCGATCGTCGAGGAGGCACGCGGCATCCCGCCGACCCGCAGCTGCATCGTGCCGAGGGGCGATGTCCTCGAACTCCTCGACGACGTGCGCGACGCCCTGCCCGGCGAACTCGACGACGCCCAGGACGTGCTCGATCACCGCGACAAGATCGTCGGTGACGCGCGGGCGGGCGCCGAGACCACCATCACCTCGGCCAACGAGCAGGCCCGCACCACCGTCGAGGACGCCCGCGCCGAGGCCGATCGCATCCTGGCCGACGCCAAGGCCCACGCCGACCGCATGGTCGCCGAGGCCACCGCGCACGCCGACCGTCTCGTCGCCGCCGCCCAGGCCGAGGCCGACCAGGTCGTCGCCGACGGCAATGCCGAGTACGACGAGCTCACCGGCCGCGCCCAGATCGACGCCGACCGCGCCATCGAGGCGGGCAAGGCCTCCTACGAACGCTCGGTCGCCGACGGTGAGGCCGAACAGGCCCGGCTGGTGTCGCAGACCGAGGTGGTGCGGGCCGCGCACGCCGAGTCCGCGCGCCTGATCGACGAGGCGCAGGCCGAGTCCGACCGGATCCGCGCCGAATGCGACGAATACGTCGATCAGCGGATGGCCGAATTCGACGGCAAACTCGCCGCACTCGAGGAGACGCTCACCACCACCCGGCGCACGGTCACCCGGGGCCGCAGGCACATGCGCGGCGCCTCGTCGCCCGAGTATCCCGAATACGCCGCCGAGCACCGTCGGTGACGTTTTGAGTTCGGGCGGGGTCCTGCCGTACTGTTGAGTGGTTGCCCACGATCCCCTCAGCAGAAGTGAGTCTGTGATGTCCGCCCGTTCCGGTTCGCCTTCGCGTCCGCACAAGACCAGCAACGGTCCTGTGTCCGACGCGGGTTTCGTGCTGGATGTCCGCAATCTCGGCCGTCGGCCGGGAACCATGCGGGAGGTGCGGCGCACGGCCACCGAGCACGAGCGGATGGGTCTCGACCTGATCGCCATCCCGGCCGACGCCGAGGTGGAACTCGACCTGCAGCTGCAGGCCGTCTCGGAGGGTGTGCTGGTCACCGGCACGGTGTCCGGGCCGACGGTGGGGGAGTGCTCGCGCTGCCTCGAACCGTTCGAGGACCGGGTGGAGGTTCGTCTGACGGAACTGTTCGCGTATCCGGACAGCACCACCGAGCAGACGACCGAGGACGACGAGGTCTACCGCATGGAAGACGACCTCATCGACCTCGAGCCGGTGATCCTCGACGCCATCGGGCTGGAGCTTCCGCTGCAGCCGCTGTGCACGCCGGACTGTGCGGGCCTGTGCCCCGAATGCGGTGTGCGGATGGCGATTGCCGGTCCCGATCATGGGCATGAGATACTGGATCCCCGCTGGGCCAAGTTGGCGTCGTTCGCCACCGAGGAGCCCGGCACCGGCGATCCCGCCGAGGGTTCCACCCACCAAGACCGATCCGCTCCCGGGGCAGACGACGCCCGTGTGGTCAGCGAAAACCAAGAGGAGAAGTAGCCGTGGCTGTTCCCAAGCGCCGGATGTCCCGTTCCAACACCCGGTCGCGGCGCAGCCAGTGGAAGGCCGCCGCGCCGACCCTGGTCACCTGCCCGAACCGTGCCTGCGGTGAGAAGACCCTCCCGCACATCGCGTGCCCGTCCTGCGGTACCTACAAGGGCCGCCAGGTCACCGCTGCTGTCTGATCGTCCGATCACACGTAGCGACGTGACCGACCACGCCAGTCTCCTCGCCGCCCTCGGTGTCGACGTACGACCGGAGCTGCTGCGCCTCGCGCTGACGCACCGGTCGTACGCGTACGAGAACGGTGGACTACCGACCAACGAGCGCCTGGAATTCCTCGGCGACTCGGTGCTCGGCCTGAGCATCACCGAACGCCTCTACACCGAGCACCCGGACAAGTCCGAGGGTGAGCTCGCGAAGCTGCGCGCCAGTGTGGTGAACATGCACGCGCTCGCCGAAGTGGCGCGTGGCCTCGGCGACGGTGGACTCGGTCAATACCTGCTGCTCGGCAAGGGCGAAGAGCTCACCGGCGGCCGGGACAAGCCGAGCATCCTCGCCGACGGTATGGAGTCGCTGCTCGGTGCGGTGCACCTCGAGCACGGCATCGACGTCGCGCGCGGCGTGGTGCTTCGCCTGTTCGCCGATCTCCTCGAGCGCGGTCCCCGCATGGGCGCGGGCCTCGACTGGAAGACCAGCCTGCAGGAACTCACCGCCGAACGCGGTCTCGGCGTACCCGCCTACGAGATCACCTCGACCGGCCCGGACCACAACAAGGAGTTCACCGCGACGACGGTGATCGCCGGGAATCCGTACGGTTCGGGCGTCGGGCGGTCCAAGAAGGAAGCCGAGCAGAAGGCCGCCGGTGCCGCCTACAAGGCGCTCACCGAACAGGCCGCCGCCTCGGACGAAGCCGCCCAAGCCTGACGTGCCCGAACTTCCCGAAGTCGAGGTGGTGCGGCGCGGTCTGGCCGAGCACGCCGTCGGCCGGGTGCTCGAGGGCGTGACCGTCACCCATCCGCGTGCGGTGCGCAGGCATGTGGCGGGTCCGGCCGATCTGTCGGCGCAGCTCACCGGGCTGCGCATCGAGGCTGCGCATCGGCGCGGCAAATATCTCTGGCTCACCTTCGACGCGACCCCGCTCGGTACCGGCGCCTCCGCAACCGGACTGGATCTGGCCCTGGTCGTGCATTTGGGGATGAGCGGTCAGATGTTGGTTCAGCCCGCCGCGGCGCCCGTCGAGAAACATGCCCATATCCGGGCGGTTCTCGATGACGGCGCCGAATTGCGGTTCGTCGATCAGCGCACCTTCGGCGGCTGGTCGCTGGCCGGACTCGTGGAGGTCGACGGCAGCGTCGTCCCCGACACCGTCGCCCACATCGCCCGCGACCCGCTCGACCCGCGTTTCGATCGCGAAGCCGTCGTCGCCGCGATCCGCGCCAAGAACACCGAGATCAAACGGGTGCTGCTGGATCAGACCGTGGTGTCGGGCATCGGCAACATCTACGCCGACGAGGCCCTGTGGCGGGCCGGACTGCACGGCACCCGCATCGCCGCCACCCTCACCCGGCCCGCGCTGCGCACCCTGCTCGACGCCGTCACCGCCGTGATGACCGAGGCGCTGGCCGTCGGCGGCACCTCCTTCGACGCGCTGTATGTGAACGTGAACGGTGAATCCGGGTACTTCTCCCGATCGCTGGCCGCCTACGGGCGCGAGAACGAACCGTGCGACCGGTGCGGTGCCCTGCTGATCCGTGAGCAGTTCATGAATCGGTCCTCGTTTTCCTGTCCGACGTGTCAGCGGAAGCCGCGTCGACGCTGATCGCGGCGCGATACCGTTGCCCTGACAGATCTGCCGCAGGTGGGGTCCCAGGAGGACGGTATGCGCAAGCTGACGTATTTCGTGGCATCGACGATCGACGGCTTCATCGCCGCCGAGGACGGGTCGGTGAATTTCTTCCCGGTTGGCGGTGATCATCTGCCCTCGATCATCTCCCAGTACCCGGAGACGCTGCCGACCAAGGTGCGTGAGGCGCGCGGGGTCGCGCCGGGCAACATCTACTTCGACACCGTCGTGATGGGGCGCAAGACCCACGACTTCGGGGTGCGCACCGGCACGGCGAGTCCGTACGAACATCTGCGCCAGCTCGTGGTGTCGACGACCATGCCCGAACCGCCCGCTCCCGGTGTCGAGGTGATCTCGGGCGATCCGATCGCCGCGGTGCGCGATCTCAAGAAACAAGCGGGCCTCGGCATCTGGCTCTGCGGAGGGGGCGAACTCGCGCAGACTCTGCTGCCCGAGATCGACCAGGTGTTCCTCAAGGTGTGCCCGGTGCTGCTCGGCACCGGCAGGCCGCTGTTCGGTGGCGGCATGAAACTGCCCGAACCCGAACGGTTCCGGGTGATCACCAGCCGGGTGTACGCCGACGGTGTCGCCTTCCTCAAGTACGGCCGGATCAGGTAGCCGTGACGGGTCTCGATCCGGTCGCCGCCCTGCGCGAGGTCGCCTTCTGGCTCGAACGATCGCGCGCCCAGACCCACCGGGTGAAGGCCTACCGTCGGGCCGCCGACGTGGTCGAGGGGCTGACCGAAACCGAAAGGTCCTCGCGCGCGGCCGAACACAGCTGGCAGGACCTGCCGGGGATCGGACCCAAGACGGCGACGGTCATCGAACAGGCGTGTGCCGGTGAGATTCCCACCTATCTGGCCGACCTGCGCGCCGCCGCCGCACCCATCGGTCCGGCGGGCGAACCCCTCCGCGCCGTGCTGCGCGGGGATCTGCACACCCACTCCGACTGGTCCGACGGCGGCAGTCCGATCGGCGAGATGATGCGCATGGCAGCGGCACTCGGCCACGAGTACTGCGCGCTCACCGATCACTCACCGCGACTGAAGGTCGCCAACGGGTTGTCGGCCGAACGGCTGCTGCGCCAACTCGACGTGATCGCGGAACTCAACGACGAACTCGCCCCGTTCCGCATCCTCACCGGCATCGAGGTGGACATCCTCGACGACGGCACCCTCGACCAGCGCGCCGACCTACTCGAACGGCTCGACATCGTGGTCGCCAGCGTGCACTCGCACCTGCGCGACGACAGCGCCACCATGACCGAACGCATGGTCTACGCCGTCGCCGACCCGAATGTCGACGTGCTCGGCCACTGCACCGGCCGACTCGTGGAAGGCGGGCGCGGCACCCGCCCCGAATCCAGTTTCGACGCCGAACTCGTCTTCGAGGCCTGCCGCAGGTACGGCACCGCCGTGGAGATCAACAGCCGCCCCGAACGCCGCGACCCGCCCGGGCGCCTGATCGACCTCGCGCGCGACGTCGGCTGCCACTTCAGCATCGATACCGACGCGCACGCACCCGGCCAATTGTCCTGGCAGGGTTACGGATGCGAACGGGCCGTCGCGCACGGGGTGACAGCCGATCGGGTCGTGAACGCGTGGCCGCTGGCGGACCTGCTCGCCTGGACGGCGGAATCCGGTGGGTGAAGGTTTGCCCAACAGCTGATGGCATCGGCCGGTCGGCGGGTTCGGCTCTGGTACAACTCGAGTCGGACGAGTGGTGCCTGGGGGAACCGGTGAATTTTCCGATCGAGATCGTGTTGTCGCTGCTCGGCGTGGTGGTCGCGGTCGCGGCCTTCCTCCGGCAGTTCGTGTTCGTCGGTCGCAAACGCATCGGGTTCCGGGTGCAGATGGACACCCCGGTCACCGGCCAGATCCAATTTCCCGAGGTGAGTTCGCCCGACGACGCCGATGTCACCGGTGCCCTACGCAACCTGCAGACCTCGGCACCGGCCAGCGATCGCTCCTGGGATCTGCGCAAACTGTCGCTGGCGCTGGTCCGCATCGAGAACATCGGGTCGTTGCCCATCGTCAAGGACGACTACACCCTCGATCACCCCAGAACGGGCCTGCGCCTGACGTTTCCCGGGCGGGAGGTGATCGCGATCGCGGTGACGGAGCTCGAGGGTGTCCACGCCGACAACCTCGGGCCCGACTCGGGCATCGCCCGCCGCAACGAGGGCGAAGGCGCCGACCTCAGAGGCATCGTCGACCTGCCGAAGGTGCCGCTCGACCGCGCCGATCACTACAAGATCCTCGCGGTCCTGAACAACAAGTACAACCTCGACAAGTTCGGGAAGACGACACTGTCGGGGCTGCGCGGCGGCAACGCCGAGCCGACCCGCAGCAGCTCCCGACCGTGGGCCCTGATCGGGCTCAGTGTGTTCCTGCTGATCGTCGTCCTGGTCCAGCTCGGTATCGCCCTGACGCGCACCGATCCACCACCGAGCTACTGCGCCGACGGCAACCTCACCCTCGTCGGCTCCACCGCCATGGAGAAGATGGTCCGCGAGGTCGCGAAGAACTACGAAACACACTGCGCCGGTGCCGACTTCACCTTCGACTTCGCCGGTACCAGCGACGGCCTGCGGGTCCTGGACAAGCCGGAGCCTGCGCCGAACACCGTCGCGATCGGCGAGGGCCCCAAACGCGACACCTTCCCCGACCTGTTCGAAACTCCGTTCGCGGTGGCGCCGTTCGCCGTCGTCACCCACCCGGACCTCGGCATCACCGACCTGTCGACCGCGCAGATCCAGCGTCTGTTCCGCGGCGAGATCGACAACTGGAAGACGCTCGGTGGCCCGGATCTGCCTGTCGTGGTGGTGGATCGCCAGCACGGGTCGGGCTCGCGGTTCGCGCTGGAGGCTCGGTTGCTGGGCTGGCAGCGCCCGCTCTATCACCCCGAATTCTGCGCGGGCAGAGCGCGACTGGTGCACTGCGAGGTCGGCTCGACCGCGGAGATGGCCGAGGTCGTCGCGGCGACGCCGGGTGCGGTGGGTTATCTCGAGGCGACGACCGTCGGCGCGGGGCCGCGGGCGGTGACCATCGACGGTCGGCCCGCGACCAAAACCCATGTGGCCGATCGGAGTTACCCGTTCTACTCGGTGGAGTTCGTCTTCCACGATCATCCGGGCGGCAACATGCCCGCCGGATCGCTGGCGGCGAAATTCGTCGACTATCTCGTCTATGGTGACGGGCGGCTCGTCGTGGCCGAATTCGGCGGCATCGCCTGCCTGGAATTGGCCAGGCGACCAGAATGTGAACCGTGATCGAGGTGTGCTGAGCGGTCGCTCGGTGCCCCTCGCGCTGTGATGGTTCGCCGCGCGACTCGACCGTGACAATTCTCTGTACGCCGTAGACCGGGCCTGACGGTGGAATCTGCTGTCGCGGCAGGGAATCGCGTACAACAAAACCAGCAACATGCTGGTTTACTTTCCGGTAGCGGGGTACGTTCCTTGACGGCCCCTCTGATCAGGCGGGCACCCCAGCGGTGCGCTCCGCGCCTGGCCAGGCCAACCATGCCCCATGGACGGCGGTGAAGCTCTCGGTCTCCACCCCGCCGAGGCGGCCATCTCTTGTTCGCGCAAGTGTTGCGAGGTTGTGTCCCTGGAAGGAAGGTCATGAGTACAGATATGTCGGCAATGTCGCCGACCGGGTTCTCCAGTTCTGATCTCTATTCGATCGAGCACAATGGTGGCCCACTGCGAATTGCGATGGTCGTGCCACCGTATTTCGATGTTCCACCCAAGGCGTACGGCGGGGTGGAAGCCGTCGTCGCCGAATTGGTCGATTCGCTGTGTGAGCGTGGCCATCACGTCACCCTGTTCGGTGCGGGCGAGCCGGGTACCAAGGCGAATTTCGTCCCGCTGTGGGACCGGATCGTGCCCGAGCGGCTCGGCGACCCGTTCCCCGAGGTGGTCCACGCCCTGCGCGTGCGCCGCGCCATCGAACGACTGGCCGACACCGAAGGCATCGACCTGGTGCACGACCACACGTTCGCCGGACCGCTCAACGCCCCCGCCTACGCCAATCTCGGCCTGCCGACCGTGGTGACCGTCCACGGACCCGTCCAGGACGACTGCTACCGCTACTACCGCGAACTCGGCGAGGAGTGCTCGCTGATCGCCATCAGCGACCGGCAGCGCGAACTGGCGCCGGATCTGGGCTGGGCCGGTCGCGTGCACAACGCGCTGCGCCCGGATCAGTGGCCCTTCCAGCCGGAGAAGGACAACTACGCGCTGTTCCTCGGCCGCTTCTCCATGGACAAGGGCCCGCACCTGGCCCTCGACGCCGCCCACGAGGCCGGTATCCCGCTCATCCTGGCGGGCAAGTGCTCAGAAGCGCCGGAGAAGGCCTACTTCGAGGAATACGTGCGTCCTCGGCTCACCCCTGACGATCATGTATTCGGCCTCGCCGACGCGACCGCCAAGCGTAAACTCTTGGCCGGAGCTCGGTGTCTGCTGTTCCCCATTCGCTGGGAGGAGCCGTTCGGCATGGTGATGATCGAGGCAATGGTCTGTGGCACACCGGTGGTCGCCCTGCGCGGCGGCGCGGTGGGTGAGGTGCTGGTCGACGGTGTCACCGCGCGTATCTGCGAGGACCCCGCCGAACTGCCCGCCGCCATCCACGAGGTCGCCACCTACGACCCGGCCGCCTGCCGGGCGCACGTGGAGGCGAACTTCGGTGCCGACACGCTCGGGCGCGGCTACGAGCAGGTGTACCGGGAAATTCTGGCGCGCACCACGATCGGGTACGGCAGCGCCTTCGCCATGCCGCCCGTCGCGGCGGCCACCGGGCGCGCATGAGCAACAGCGACGCGCAGCCGAGCCCGACTCCGCTCAACGCGGGCGAACCGGCCGGGCTCGGCGGCCACGGCGGCAACGTGACCCTGGTCGAGGGCGGCACCTTCTGCCTCTCGGACCGGTTGGGCGATGTGGAGCCCGGCAAACCGCAGGGTTTGTTCTTCCGTGACGCCCGGGTCATCTCGCGCTGGGAACTGCTGGTCGACGGCAAGAAGCCCGAACCGCTGTCGGTGTTGAGCCCGGAGGCGTTCGCGGCGCGTTTCGTGCTGCGCAGGCCACCACAGGCAGGCCTGGCCGACAGCACGTTGCTCGTGGTGCGCGACCGCCTCGTCGCCGAGGGCATGCACGAGGTGATCACCCTCGAGAACATGAGCCGCGAAGCCACCGCGGTGGTGCTCGAAGTACACGTCGACGCCGATTTCGTCGACCTGTTCTCGGTGAAGGAGGGCCGTGCGGGCGGCCGTCGCGCCGAGATGACCACCGCCGACGGCGAACTGCTGCTCCACGACCGCGCCGACCTGGCCCGCGGCCTGGCCCTCACCTCCACGGTGGAGCCGATGGTGCTGCCGGGCACCATGATCTGGCGCATCGTCGTCCCCGCGGGCGGTCGGTGGCAGACCGAGATCGCTGCCCTGCCCGCCGGTGCGGCCCAGCGCCCGCCGATGCAGGGTTCGGTCGGCGAAAGATATCGGGCCAGCGAGCCGGTGAAGAAGATCCAGGCCTGGCGGGCGACGGCCACCGACATCACCAGCGATTCCCTGATGCTCAACCGGATACTGCGGCGCAGCGAAAGCGATCTCGGCGCACTGCAGATCCACAGCGATTCCGGCACCGGGCGCCCGTTCGTGGCGGCGGGCGCGCCCTGGTTCATGACCCTGTTCGGCCGCGACTCGTTGCTCACCGCCTGGATGTCGCTGCCCCTGGAAACCGATCTCGCCCTCGGCACGCTGCAACAGCTGGCCGAATTGCAGGGCGAGACAGTGGATCCGCTGGTCGAGGAGGAGCCCGGCCGGATCATGCACGAGATGCGGCGCGGCCCGGCGGTCGGGCAGGTGCTCGGCGGCCAGATCTACTACGGCACGGTCGACGCCACACCGCTGTTCGTGATGCTGCTCGCCGAATGTCTGCGCTGGGGCGCCGATCCGGCGTCGATCGCCACCCTGCTGCCCGCCGCGGACGCCGCCATCGGCTGGATCACCGACTTCGGTGACCGCGACGACGACGGGTTCGTCGAATATGTGCGCGCCACCGACCGCGGCCTCATCAACCAGGGCTGGAAGGACAGCTTCGACGGCATCAATTTCGCCAGTGGTCAGCTCGCGCAGGCCCCGATCGCGCTGTGCGAGGTGCAGGGGTATGTCTACGCGGCGCTGCTGGCGCGTGCCGAACTCGCCGACGCCTTCGACGACGAACCCCTGGCCCGCAAGATGCGCGAACGGGCCACCACCCTGCGCACGAAGTTCGCGGAGCAGTTCTGGCTACCCCAGTGCGGGTGGTACGCCGTGGCTCTGGACGGCAACAAGCGCCAGGTCGACGCGCTCACCAGCAACGCGGCGCACTGTCTGTGGTCGGGGATCGCCACCGACGAGCACGCCGAGATCCTGATCCGGAACCTGTCCGCGCCGGAGATGGACTCCGGGTTCGGTCTGCGCACACTGGCTTCCAACATGGGCGCCTACAACCCCATGAGCTACCACTGCGGTTCGGTGTGGCCGCACGACACGGCCATCGCGGTGGCCGGGCTCATGCGGTACCAGCACGTACCCGGCGCGATCGAACTGGCCACCCAACTCTCGGCCGGACTGCTCGACGCGGCGGCGGCTTTCGACGGCCGCCTGCCCGAGCTGTTCTGCGGTTTCCCCCGTGGCCGTTTCGCCGCCCCCGTGCCGTACCCCACCTCGTGTTCCCCGCAGGCCTGGGCCAGCGCCGCGCCACTGCTGCTCATCCGTTCCTTCGTCGGTCTCGACCCGGACGTGCCGACCAGAACCCTGACGGTCCGCCCCCGCGTCCCCGCATCGTGGGGCATCGTGCGCTTCGCCGATTTCCGGCTCGGCGCCGACACGATCGACATGGAAGTCCGTGGCACCGAGGTACTCACCGCGAGCCTGCCCGACGGTTGGGAACTGGTGATCGAATAGCACGGCGATGCGCCGGGCACCTCGGTGGTGCCCGGCGCGCTGCCGATCAGTTCGACAGCGGGAACTGTTCGTCCAGTGCGAGATTGAGCTCGAGGACATTCACCCTCGGTTCCCCGAGGAAACCCAGCGTGCGACCGTGGGTGTGCTCGGCGAGGATCGCGCGTACCTGATCGGCGGAGATGCCGCGCGTGCGCGACACTCGCCCCACCTGGATCGCGGCGTACTCGGGGGAGATGTGCGGATCGAGGCCGCTGCCACTCGCCGTCACCGCGTCGGCGGGCACCGCCGGGTGAGCCGGTGCGTCACCGAGGACGGGAACGAGCACACCGGTCGCGTAGTCCTCGCCGGGCCGCGCGCATTCCACCGCGACACCGCGGAAGGTGGACGTGAAAGGTCGCGCCGGGCAGTGCTCGTTGACACTGACCACCCGTTCCGGTCGCGACACATCACCGTCGGCATCGCGCGGGCCGAGGACCGAGAGGACCGCGCCCACACCACTGTCCGTGCAGAACTGTCGACGGCCGTCGACCCCTTCACGGTCGCCGACCTCCTTGGACCGCCCGCAAACGGCGGTGAGCAGACTCGGCCGCTCCGCCGTGTCGACGATGTCCTCCGGGCCGAGATTGCTCGCGGCCGTGGCGAGTGGGTCGTAGCCCACGCCCGCCGCTGAGGGACGGCTCTGGAAATACCGCGCGAGGGCGGTGCCGTCGGCGTCGGTGAACGACTGCCCGATCAAGGTCGAGCCGACCAGTACCCCCTGCCGCTCGATGAGCGATCCGTCGGCTAGATGATCCAGACCGGGCAGCCGGGCGATGGTGAAAACCGTCAGGGGGTAGACGATTCCGGTGATCGCCGTCAGTGCCAGCAGGGCACGCAGGGCAGCCAGGTGCTGGTGGAACCAGGTCGAAGTACGCATATCAGGACATCCCGGGGAGGAGTTGGACCAGCAGATCGATGACTTTGATGCCGAGGAACGGTACGACGACGCCGCCAAGCCCGTAGACGGTCAGGTTGCGCCGCAACAGGACCGAGGCGCTGCTCGGCCGGTAGCCGACGCCGCGCAGAGCCAGCGGGATGAGCGCGACGATGACGAGCGCGTTGAAGATCACCGCCGACAGGATCGCCGACTGCGGACTGGCCAACCGCATGACGTTGAGTGCGTCCAGGCCGGGGAACAGCGGTACGAACAGGGCGGGGACGATCGCGAAGTACTTGGCGATGTCGTTGGCGACCGAGAAGGTGGTGAGCGCCCCACGGGTGATGAGCAACTGCTTGCCGATCTCCACGATCTCGATCAGCTTGGTCGGATCCGAATCCAGATCGACCATGTTGCCCGCCTCCTTGGCGGCCGACGTGCCGGTGTTCATGGCCACGCCGACATCGGCCTGGGCCAGGGCGGGGGCGTCGTTGGTGCCGTCGCCGGTCATCGCGACCAGCCGTCCACCGTCCTGTTCCCGCTTGATCAGGGCGAGTTTGTCCTCCGGGGTCGCCTCGGCGAGGAAGTCGTCGACGCCCGCTTCGGCCGCGATGGCCGCGGCGGTCAACGGGTTGTCGCCGGTGATCATCACCGTGCGGATGCCCATCTGCCGCATTTCGTCGAAGCGTTCCCGCATGCCCTGTTTGACCACGTCCGCGAGGTGAACGATGCCGAGCACGCGGGCGGTGCCTCGGTCGACCTCACCGACCATCAGGGGCGTCCCACCGGACGCGGAGATGTCGTCGACCACGGCCGACACCTCGGTGGGCACGGAACCGCCCTGGGCGCGCACCCATTCGGTGACCGCACCGGCCGCACCCTTGCGCAACTGCCGCCCGTCGGCCAGGTCGACTCCCGACATGCGGGTCTGCGCCGTGAATTGCACCCAGGTGGCGCCGGGTAGTTCCCCCGCCGTGCGTGCACGCTTGTCGAACACCTCCTCGGCGAACGTCACGATCGAGCGGCCCTCCGGTGTTTCGTCGGACAGGCTCGACAGTTGCGCCGCGTCCGCGAGCTCGTCGTCGAGAACCCCTGGTACGGGGACGAATTCGGTCGCTCGACGATTGCCGAGAGTGATGGTTCCGGTCTTGTCGAGCAGCAGCGTGTTCACATCGCCCGCCGCCTCGACCGCACGTCCCGACACGGCGAGCACATTGCGCCGCACCAGCCGGTCCATCCCGGCGATGCCGATGGCCGAGAGCAGGGCACCGATGGTGGTGGGAATCAGACAGACCAGCAGCGACACCAGCACGATGCCGGTGATGCCATTGCCGTCCAGCGCCGAGGTGTCGGCCACGCCCGGGTTGTTCGACTTGGCGAAGATCGCCAACGGTTGCAGGGTCGCGACCGCGAACACGAAGATGATCGTCAGTGCGGCGAGCAGGATGTTCAGCGCGAGCTCATTGGGCGTCTTCTGCCTGTTCGCGCCTTCCACCAGCGCGATCATCTTGTCGATGAAGCTGGCGCCGGGCTCCTGGGTGACGCGGACGACGATGCGGTCCGAGAGCACGGTGGTGCCGCCGGTGACCGCCGAACGGTCGCCACCGGATTCGCGGATCACCGGGGCGGATTCGCCGGTGATCGCGGATTCGTCCACCGAGGCGATGCCCTCGACCACGTCGCCGTCGCCGGGGATCACCTGACCCGCCTCCACCACCACGAAGTCGCCACGACGCAGTTCGGGTGCGGCGACCGGGTGCTCGACGATCGGAGCGCCGGGTACCCAGTCGGTGAGCCGACGAGCGACGGTGTCGGTCTTGGCTTGTCGCAGGCTCGCCGCCTGGGCCTTGCCGCGTCCCTCGGCGACCGCTTCGGCCAGATTCGCGAAGAGCACGGTGAGCCACAACCAGGCGACGATCGCCCAGGCGAACACCGACGGTTCGGTGATCGCCAGCACGGTCGACCACGTCGCGCCGATCTCCACGATCAGCATGACCGGGTTCTTCCACAGCGTGCGCGGGTCGAGTTTGCGGATCGCCTCCGGCAGCGCCGTGCGCAACAGCGTCGGGTCGAGGACCCCGCCGGTGCTCGGTTCGGTGCGCGGCGCGGCCGGGGAAGCGAGGGTGGGAACGGTCATGTCAGTGAATTCCTTCGGCGAGCGGCCCGAGCGCGAGGGCGGGCAGGAAGGTGAGTGCCACCAGGACCACCGTCACCCCGATCACCAGGCCGACGAACTGCGGGCGGTGGGTGGGCAGAGTGCCCACCGAGGCGGGCGTGTGCCCCTGCGCGGCCAGCGACCCGGCCAGCGCGAGCACGAGGATGATCGGCACGAATCGGCCCAACAGCATGGCCAGCCCCAGCACGGTGTTGAACCAGGTGGTGTTGCCGGACAGCCCGGCGAAGGCCGAACCGTTGTTGTTGGCGGCGGAGGTGAAGGCGTACAACACTTCGGACAAGCCGTGCGGCCCGCTGTTGAGCATGCTGTCGCGTGGCCCCGGCAGGGCCGTCGAGACCGACGTACCGACCAGCACGATCAGCGGGCTCACCAGGAAATACGCGGCGGCGAGCTTGATTTCGCGGGGCGTGATCTTCTTGCCGAGGTATTCCGGTGTGCGCCCGACCATCAGTCCCGCGACGAACACCGTGACGACGGCAAGGATCAGCATGCCGTACAACCCGGAACCCACACCGCCGGGCGCGACCTCGCCCAGCTGCATGTTCACCATGGTCACCAGGCCACCGAGGCTGGTGTAGGAGTCGTGGAAGGAATTCACCGCGCCGGTGGAGGTGAGGGTCGTCGCACCGGCGAACACGGCCGAATCGGCCACGCCGAAGCGGGTTTCCACCCCTTCCATCGAAGCGCCGACCGCGGTCGGCACGGTTCCGTGGTGTCGCAGCTGGAACATGCCGAGCAACGAAACACTCACCAGCGCGATGGTTCCCATCACGGCGACGATCGCGTAACCCTGCTTCGTGCTGCCGACCATGCGCCCGAAGGTGCGCGGCAGCGAGAAGGCGATCAGCATCAGCGCGAAGATCTCCACGAAGTTCGTCCACGAGGTGGGGTTCTCGAACGGGTGCGCGGCATTGGCGTTGTAGAAACCGCCACCGTTGGTGCCGAGTTCCTTGATCGCCTCCTGGCTCGCGACCGGACCGCCGGTGATCGTTTGCCCGGCGCCGCCGAGTGTCCGCGCGACCTGGTCGTGCAGGTGGAAGTTCTGGATCACCCCGCCCGCCACCAGCACGATCGCGACGACGATCGCGAGCGGCAGCAGGATCCGCACGGTGCCGCGCACCAGATCGACCCAGAAATTGCCGAGCTCACCGGTGCGGCGGCGCGCGAAACCTCGCACCAGTGCGACGGCGACCGCCATCCCCACCGCCGCCGACACGAAGTTCTGCACGGTCAGCCCGGCCATCTGCACCAGGTGCCCCTGGGTCGATTCGCCGGAATAGTTCTGCCAGTTGGTGTTGGTGACGAAACTGACCGCCGTGTTCCACGCCAGCGCCGGGGTCATCTCGGTGCCCGGATCGGTCAGGTGCAGCGGCAACGCGCCCTGGACCAGCTGGAAGAAGAACAAGCCGAGCACGCCGACGGCGGAGAAGGCCAGCACGCTGCGCGCATACACCGGCCAGGTCTGCTCGACCTCGGGATGCGCGCCGATCGCCCGATAGATCAACCGCTCGGCCCGGGAATGCCGCTCGCCGCTGTACACCCGGTACATGTAGTCACCCAGCGGAACATGCGCCAGGGCCAGCGCGAGGACAAGGGCCGCGAGGAACGCGATCCCCGCTGTTGTCGTGGTCACCTAGAACCTCTCGGGGAAGAGCAGGGCCGCCACCATGAACACGGCCACACCCGCGGCGAGCGCCAGGCCGACCAGATTCGCGATCACAGCTTCTCCACCGCGCGCTGGATCAGGCCCAGCAGGGCGAAGATCGCCACCGTGAGCACCGTGAACACCACCACAGACATATCCGACCTCCTCGCGCCCCACCGTGGGCCGCTTCGCCGAGTCAAGGCCCTCGGATGGGCGCCGCGAGCGTTCCTTACGAATCCTTAGCGGCCGCGGGCGCCGCCTTTGCGGGTTGTTGACGGTGCGGCACGCCATGATGAACCTGTGAAACGCGGTCGACTACGCATCTACCTGGGTGCCGCGCCCGGCGTCGGCAAGACCTACGCCATGCTCGGTGAGGCACACCGGCGGCTCGAGCGTGGCCGCGACGTGGTCGCCGGGGTGGTGGAGACCCACGGTCGGGCGAAGACCGCCGCGTTGCTCGACGGGATCGAGCGGATTCCGCTCAGGCCGGTGCGCTACCGGGGCACCGAACTGCCCGAGCTCGATGTCGAGGCGGTGCTCGCGCGCGAGCCCGCCGTGGTGCTCGTCGACGAGCTCGCCCACACCAACGCACCGGGTAGTGCGCACGACAAGCGCTGGCAGGACGTGGAGCAGATTCTCGAGGCGGGGATCGACGTCATCTCCACGGTGAACGTCCAGCACCTCGAGAGCCTCAACGACGTGGTCGCCCGGATCACCGGCATCGAACAGCGTGAGACGGTGCCCGACGCGGTTGTGCGCGGCGCGGATCAGGTGGAACTGGTCGACCTCACCCCGGAAGCGTTGCGACGCAGACTTTCCCACGGCAACGTCTACGCCGCCGACAAGGTCGACGCGGCGCTGCGCAACTACTTCCGGCCCGGAAACCTCACGGCCCTGCGTGAACTCGCGCTGCTGTGGTTGGCCGATCAGGTCGACGCGGCGCTGGCGAAGTACCGCGCCGACCACGACATCACCGAGCTGTGGGAGGCGCGCGAACGCGTGGTCGTCGCGGTGACCGGTGGTCCCGAATCGGAGACCGTGGTTCGGCGCGCCGGACGGATCGCGTCGAAGTCCAGCGCGGAACTCGTCGTGGTGCACGTGGTTCGGGGCGACGGGCTGGCCGGGGTGTCCGCCCAGCGGCTGGCCCGGCTGCGTGAACTCGCCGCCGCGCTCGGTGCGTCGCTGCACACCGTCACCGGCGACGACGTGCCGACCGCGCTGCTGGAATTCGCGCGCGAGGTCGACGCCACGCAGCTGGTGCTCGGCACCTCGCGACGCTCGCGCTGGGCGCGGATACTCGACGAGGGCATCGGGTCGAGCGTGGTCCAGCGTTCGGGCACGATCGACGTGCACATGGTGACCCACGAAGAAGCCAACCGCGGGGTGCGGCGCAATCCGCTGCGGACACGGCAACCCCTGCTCGCCTGGGTGGCGGCCCTGCTCGTGCCGACGCTGGTGAGCGTGCTCTGCTGGGCGGTGCTCGACCGGCATCTGCAACTCGGCGGGCTCAGCGCGATGTTCTTCGTCGGGGTCGTCGCGGTCGCCTTGCTCGGTGGGGTGCTGCCCGCGATCGCCTCGGCTCTGCTGTCGGGACTGCTGCTGAACTGGTTCTTCACCGCCCCCCGCTACAGCCTCACCGTCGCCGAACCGGACAACTTCGTCACCGTGGTCGTGCTGTTGATCGTGGCGGTGGCGGTGGCGGCGCTCGTCGACCTCGCGGCGAAGCGAACCAGGCAAGCGCGCAAGGCATCTCGCCAGGCCGAGCTGCTCACCCTGTTCGCCGGGGCGGTGCTGCGCGGCGCCGATCTGCCGCGGCTGCTCGAACAGGTCCGCGAGGTGTACGGGCAACGCGCGGTGTGCCTGCGCTGCGGTGACGACGTGATCGCCTCGGTGGGAGCCGACCCGCCGCATCGGGTCGCCGACGCACAGACCGCGATCGAAGCGGGCGACGGCACCAGCCTGCTGTTGCTGGCCGGACATCCGCTCGACCCGGGGGAGCGGCCCGTGCTCAACGCGGTGGCGAACCAGGCCGTCGGCTTGGTGCGTCAGCAGCGCCTCACCGAAGAGGCGGGGGCAGCGGCCGCGCTCCTGGAAGCCGACCGGCTGCGTCGCGCGTTGCTGTCGGCGGTGAGCCACGACCTGCGCACACCGCTGGCCGGGGCCAAGGCGGCGGTGTCGAGTCTGCGTAGCGACGACGTGGAGTTCTCGCCCGAGGACACCGGCGAACTGCTCGAGGCCATCGAGGAGTCCGTCGACCAGCTCACCGCCCTCGTGGGCAACCTTCTCGATTCGTCCCGCCTGGCGGTCGGGGTGGTCACCCCTCGGACGCGGCAGGTGTATCTGGACGAGGCGGTGCACCGGGCGCTGGTCGGCGTGGGGATGGGTACGAGAGGGCTGCGGCGCGCGGCGATGAACCGGGTGACGGTGGCGGTCGGTGAGATCTCGGTGTCGGCCGACAGCGGGCTGCTCGAACGAGTCCTGGCGAACCTGCTCGACAACGCGCTGCGCCACGCCGGACGAGACACCCCCGTGCGTGTGAGCGCCGACCGCGTCGGTGACCGGGTCGTCGTCGCGGTCGTCGACACCGGACCGGGTGTGCCCGAGGGAACGGAGGACCACCTGTTCGAACCGTTCCAGCGATTGGGCGACCGCGACAACACGACCGGCGTCGGGCTCGGGCTGTCGGTGGTGCGCGGCTTCATCGAGGCGATGGGCGGTACGGTCCACGCCGAACCGACCCCAGGCGGTGGGCTGACAGTGCTGCTCGACCTGTCTGCTGGTCCGAGCGCCGAGGCCGGTTCGGGTGCGCCGCCGAACACCGCTTGCGACGCGCGAGGAAAGTGAGCACATGAGCAACGCATCGGGGCCGGGCGTGTCGCGGTCGGGCAACAGTGGCCGTCGTGACGCGTGCACTCGGCCGGTCGGTGAGCTTGAAGCGAACCAGTCCGCTGTCCGCGTGCTCGTGGTCGACGACGAACCGCAGATCGTGCGCGCGTTGCGGATCAACCTGTCGGTGCGCGGGTACGAGGTGTTCACCGCGGGCAACGGCGCCGCCGCCTTGCGCATCGCCGCCGAGAAGCAGCCGCACGTGGTCGTCCTGGATCTCGGCCTGCCCGATCTGGACGGGATCGAGGTACTGGCCGGGCTGCGCGGGTGGACTTCGGTGCCGGTGATCGTGTTGTCGGCACGCACCGATTCGGCCGACAAGGTGGAGGCACTCGACGCGGGCGCCGACGACTACGTCACCAAGCCGTTCGGGATGGACGAACTGCTGGCCAGACTGCGGGCGGCGGTCCGACGCGGTGCGGGGGCGGGCGACGGGGCCGAACCGGTGGTGGTCACCGATTCGTTCACCGTCGACCTGGCCGCCAAACAGGTCACCAAGAACGACACACCCGTCCACCTGACCCCCACCGAATGGGGGATGCTCGAGATGCTGGTCCGCCATCGCGGAAAACTCGTGGGCCGCAAGGAACTTCTGCGCGAGGTGTGGGGTCCGGCGTATGCCACCGAAACGCACTACCTGCGCGTCTACCTCGCCCAGTTGCGCCGCAAACTCGAGGACGACCCGGCCCACCCGCGTCACCTGCTCACCGAGCCGGGCATGGGCTACCGCTTCCACGAATGACAGCGCGCCCAGTGATTTCGTGAGCACATGGGTGACTCGCCGGGAACGGGCCACCGTGACCCCACTACGTCGTCTGGCCGCCGACGCGAGCCGCAGTGCACCTGAGTCTGGCCTGAGGTTCGGGGCGGCGGACCAGCCTGAGTTTCCGGGGGCGGGGCCGGCTGGCAGGATCAGGTACATGGCAGTTGAGCAGAACGCACCCGTGACCACCGCACCCGTCGAACTGTGGGTCGAGCGGACCGGTACGCGTGCCTACACCGGACGTAGCAACCGTGGCGCCGAGGTGCTGATCGCCTCGCAGGGTGTGCCGGGCGCCTTCACCCCCGGTGAGCTGCTGAAGATCGCCCTGGCCGCGTGCACCGGGCTCAGTTCCGACCTGCCGCTGTCGCGTCGGCTCGGTGACGACTTCGACGCCACCATCCGGGTCTCCGGCGACGCCGACCGCGAGAACGAGCTGTACCCGCAGCTCGACGAGGTGTTCGAACTCGACCTGTCCGAACTCGACGAAGAGGCCCGTGAACGCCTGCTGGTCACCGTGCAGCGCGCCGTCGACAAGGTGTGCACCGTCGGTCGCACACTCAAGGCGGGCACCAAGGTGACCTTGAACTTCGACATCGATGCCTGACCAGCGAGGAGCGCTGTGACCGAAGCACCTGTCCGCCTGTCCGCCTGGGTCCACGGGAACGTGCAGGGCGTGGGATTCCGGTGGTGGACGCGTTCACGCGCACTGGAACTCGGCCTCACCGGGTACGCGCGCAACCACGCCGACGGGCGGGTCCACGTGGTGGCCGAGGGCCGACGAACCCCGGGCGAGAAGTTGCTGGACCTGCTACGGTCCGGCAAGGCGCCTGGTCGGGTCGATCTGGTTGTGGAAAGCTGGGAGCCCGCGCGCGGCGACATGACGGGATTCGAGGAGCGGTAGAAGTGACTTCGGGGGTTAGGCGGCAGTGAGCACACACAACCCTGGTCCGCCCGACCAGCCGGAGCAACCGGGCGGATCCTCGCCCTGGACACCGCCGGACCCCGGCGCGGGCTGGACACCGGACCGATCCGAGGAACAGCCACCGCCCACCTGGCCACCGCCACCCCAGCAACCACCGGAACCACGCCAGGGCCGGATGGCCAGGCAGGAACCGGGTGTCACCCAGCCGCGCCCGCCGACGGTCGCCGAGGCACGCGCGCGCGACAAGGCGCGCAAACAGGCCGCGCAGGCCGAACGCGCCGCCGCCGAAGCCGAGGAAACCAAGCGCCGCACCAGGAAACGCGTGATGATCGGCGGTGTCGCCGTGGTGGGTGTCGCCGCCCTCGTCGGCGGTGGTTACCTCGCCTACCGGGCGATCGCCGCCCCCGACCGGGTCACCGCCTCGTGCGTGCAGATCGATCAGAACGGCAACGAGGTCGTCGTCCCGGACGAGCACTGCGGCGACGGCAAGACCAACTTCCGCAGCGACAACTCCGGTGGCGTCGGCAGCCTGATCCTGCTCGGCTGGCCGCAGTACCGCTACCACTACGGCGGCACCGCGACCATCGGTCGGCCGCCGAGCGGTGGCAGTTCGGTGAAACCGCGCAACGCCGAGATCAAGACCAAATCGGGCACAACCGTCCAGCGCGGCGGGCTCGGCAGCAAGTCCGGCGGGAGTGGTTCGTAGTGCGACGGGTCGCGAGTACGCCCCGGCCGGGATGGCAGCAGATCATCGAAAGCCAGGGGCTCGTCTACGGTGTGCCCGGTCGCGACGCCAGCGGCCGACCACGCCCCTACTGGGACGAGTCGGTGCACTACGAGTTCTCGATGGACGAGATCCTCGCCCTCGAAGCCGATGTGGAGCTGCTGCAGTCGATGTGTCTGCACGCGGCCGAACACGTCGTGCTCACCGAGCGTTACGCGGATTTCGGGCTGCCGGAATGGAGTTGGGGCCCGATCGCCGAATCCTGGCGGCGCAGCGACCCCTACGTGTACGGCCGGTTCGACCTGCGCTACGACGCTCGCCGCCCCGCCAAACTGCTCGAGTACAACGCCGACACGCCCACCTCGCTGCTCGAGGCGGCGATCATCCAGTGGCACTGGCTGCAGCAGGTGTATCCCGGTGGGGACCAATGGAATTCACTGCACGAGAAGCTGGTGGAGCGCTGGGGTGAGCTGCGTGACGTGCTGCCGGGCACCGAACTGCACTTCACCTGGTCGGGCGCCGACGCCACCGGGGAGGACAACGTCACCACCGCCTACATGCAGGAGACCGCCGCCGAGGCGGGCTTCGACACCGTCGCGCTGCCGATCGAGGAGGTCGGGTTCGACACCGAACTCGGTCGCTTCGTCGACTTGGCCGAGGCGCCGATGGAATCGGTGTTCAAGCTCTACCCCTGGGAATGGATCCTCGACGACGACTTCGGCAAGCGCGTCGTCGCGAGTATCCCGCAGACGGCCTGGATCGAGCCGCTGTGGACCACCCTGCTGAGCAACAAGGCCCTGCTGGCGGTCCTGTGGGAGATGTACCCCGGCCACCCCAACCTGCTGCCCGCCTACCTCGACGACCCGCACGAGCTCACCGAGTACATCCGCAAACCCAAGCTCGGCCGCGAAGGCGCCAACATGACCATCGTCGGTCCTGGCATGGAGACCGCGACCGGTGGGGTGTACGGCGCCGAGGGCTTCGTCTACCAATTGCTCGACCCGCTCCCGGAATTCGACGGCATGCGCCCCGTGCTCGGCGCATGGGTCGTCGGTGACACCGCCGCCGGGCTCGGAATCCGCGAGACCGCGGGCCTCATCACCGATGACGGCGCCGCGTTCGTCCCGCACCGCATCGTCGACTGACCACAACACTGTTTCGAAAGGACCACGATGACCGCCCTCGCCCTGGAATCGGGTTATTGGAGTGCGCTCGGTGAAGGCGTCGGCGCCATCATCCTGTACTGCCTCATCGGCCTGGTGCTGATGCTGATCGGCTTTTTCGCCATCGACCTGACCACGCCGGGCAAGCTGCGCGACCTGGTCGTCGCGGGCAAACCGAACGCGATCATCGTGTCGGCGGCGGGCATGATCAGCATGGCGCTCATCGTCGTGTTCGCGGTACTGGCCACCGGTGGCAGCGGCAAACTGTCGGAAGGGCTGATCGCGGCGATCGTGTTCGGCCTGGTCGGCATTGTCGCGCAGGTGATCTCGGTGCGGGTGATCGAGAAGGTCACCGGCATCGACATCGGCCGCACCCTGCACGCCGAGACCTATACCCCCGAGGTACTCGTGGTGGCCGCCGCCCACTTCGCCCTCGGCCTGGTGGTGGCTTTCGCGATCCTCTAGTGCGGATTGATGTGCTTCATCTGCTTCTGTAGCTGACGTAGATGGGTCGCGGTGCCGGGTTGGGCTTCCCACCCGGTGACCACGCGGAACAGCAGGACCGCGCCCCACGGGCCGATCACCCACATCGGCCAGAAGTAGGTGAGTTCGCCTGCGGTGAGCGAGATCAGGCCCCAGATGACCAGCACGATGATGCTCACGCCGAGCCAGCTGCCAGCTTCGATGCGCTGCCACACGGGGATGCGTGGTGCCTGCTTCGGCGGGGTGCTCGGCTGCTTGTCCGGCAGCGCGGGGAGATCCGACAGGACGAGGGCGAGGTCGTCGCGGGTGGTGGTCGCGTAGACCTTCGCGACGCGCTGGTCGTACTCGGCCAGATCCAGCCTCCCGTCGGAGAGGTGGGTGCTCAGCTGAGCGACGATCGCATTGCGCTCGGCATCGGACGCGCGCGTGCCGGGGGTGATGTCCATACCGACAAACCTCTCGTTCACCAAACACAGTGATCTGCTGGTACCAAGCGTCCACCCTCCACTGTGTAATGTCAACCCTTCGGGCGCCTACCGGCCGGAGGTTCACGGCGCCACGACGGCGATCGGATAGGCTCACGCGAGCACACGGGCGGCAACACAGCCCGGTGCGATGTTCCAACCGCAGGCCGCGTGTCTTGCCCTCTCGCACCTAGGTCTGGCCAGAACTCCCGGAGAGGCGGGTGGCGTTGCATCTGAAGAGCTTGACGCTGAAAGGGTTCAAGTCTTTCGCGTCCGCAACCACGTTGCGCTTCGAACCCGGCATCACCTGTGTCGTCGGGCCAAACGGGTCGGGCAAGTCCAATGTCGTCGACGCGCTCACCTGGGTGATGGGTGAGCAGGGGGCCAAGGCGTTGCGCGGCGGCAAGATGCAGGACGTCATCTTCGCGGGGACGAGCGGACGTGCCCCGCTGGGACGCGCCGAAGTGACGCTGACGATCGACAACTCCGACGGCGCGCTGCCCATCGACTACGCCGAGGTATCGATCACCCGCCGCATGTTCCGCGACGGCGCG
The DNA here is from genome assembly GCF_001612825.1 of Nocardia caishijiensis NBRC 108228. Lineage (GTDB taxonomy): Bacteria > Actinomycetota > Actinomycetes > Mycobacteriales > Mycobacteriaceae > Nocardia > Nocardia caishijiensis. The sequence goes on from NZ_BDBE01000053.1 coordinate 59,878, forward strand.
GGCGAGTACGAGATCAACGGCAGCAGTTGCCGCCTGATGGACGTGCAGGAACTGCTGTCGGACTCCGGTATCGGGCGCGAGATGCACGTCATCGTCGGGCAGGGGCAGCTGTCGGCGATCCTCGAATCGCGCCCCGAGGACCGGCGCGCGTTCGTCGAGGAGGCCGCGGGCGTCCTCAAGCACCGCAGGCGTAAGGAGAAGGCGGTCCGCAAGCTCGACGCGATGCAGGCCAACCTCGCCCGCCTCACCGACCTCACCACCGAACTGCGCCGCCAGCTCAAACCCCTGAGCAGGCAGGCCGAAGTGGCGCGGCGCGCCCAGACCGTGCAGGCCGACCTGCGCGACGCCCGGCTGCGCCTGGCCGCCGACGATCTGGTGACCCGGCGCGGCGAACTCGAATCGCAGCTGAGCAAAGAGGCCTACGCGCGCGAGCAGCAGATCAACGTCCAGTCCGAACTCGACGCGGCCAATGCCGCGCTGGCACAGCAGGAATTCCAGCTGTCGCGGCTGAGCCCGAGCGCCGAGGCGGCCGCGCAGACCTGGTTCCAGCTCTCCGCGCTGGCCGAGCGCGTCAACGCGACCATCCGCATCGCCGCCGACCGCGCCCGCAACCTGCACACCGAGGCGCCCGTCGGGACCGGCCGCGACCCCGAACAGCTCGAGGCCGAGGCCGACCGGATCGAGGCCGAGGAATCCGAACTGCGCTACGCCGTGGAGATGGCGGCCGAAACACTCGAGGCCGCCCGGGAAGCGCTGGCCGATCGTGAACACGCCGCCAAGGCCGCCGAGCAGGCGCACCTGGCCGCCGTGCGGGCCATCGCCGACCGCCGCGAGGGGTTGGCCAGGCTGTCGGGGCAGGTGGAGACGCTGCGCACCCGGGCGCAGTCGGTCGACGCCGAGATCGCACGGCTCTCGGTCGCCATCGCCGACGCACGTCATCGAGGCGAGGCGGCCCAGGCCGAATACGACACCGTGCAGGACGAACTCGGCGAACTCGACGCGGGGGAGAAGGGCCTCGACGCCCAGCACGAACACGCCGTCGCCGCCTTGGAACTGGCCGACGAGCGGGTGCGTGAACTGCGCGAACAGGACCGCGAGGCGAGCAAGCTCGTCGCCCGGCTCGGCGCCCGCATCGAAGCGCTGGAGATGAACCTGGCCCGCAAGGACGGCGCCGCCTGGTTGCTCGAACACGGGGTGAGTGGCGTCGGCGACCGACTCTCGGGCCTGCTGCGCGTGGAGGCGGGATTCGAAGCCGCCCTCGCCGCGCTGCTCGGCCCGCTGGCCGACGCGATCACCGCCGACACCGCCGCGGCCGCCGATGCCGCCGTGCGTGAGCTGCGCGCCGGTGACGGTGGCCGGGTGGCGTTCGTCTTCGCCACCGGCGATGCGGCGTCGCCTGGCGCGGCGAGCGGCTCGGCCGAGGAGCAGGCCTCGACGCGCGCTCCTGCCGATGTCGGGGGTGACTCCCCGATGCGGGATCAGGCCGCAACGCGCGTGATGGCCGAAGTCGGGGATGGCTCGCCGACGGCGGATCAGACTGCTACGCGCTGGACGGCCGACGGCCGGGGCGGCTCGCCGACGTCGGGTCGTGCTCACGAGGTTTCGGCAGATGGTCGGCGTGCTCCTCTGCCCGCGGGGGCCAGGTGGCTCGCCGATGCCGTGGATGGTGCCGCGAAGGTGCGGCCCGCGTTGGCCGCGCTCACCGCGGGCGTTGTGGTCGTCGACGATCTGGCGGCCGCCACCGCACTGGCCGCCGAGCGCCCGGAGTTGCGGGTCGTCACCCGTGACGGTGATCTGGCCGGGTCGGGCTGGGTCATCGGTGGTTCCGAGCGGATGCCGAGTCAGCTCGAGATCCAGGCAGACATCGACGCCGCCACCGCCGAATTGGCCGCCGCGCAGCGCCGGGCCGAAGAGCTCGAGGCCGCGCTGGCCGGGGCGCTCGCCGAGCAGACCGACCGAAAAGAGTCCGCCGACCACGCGCTGATGGCGCTGCACGAATCCGATCAGGCGTTGCTGGCCATCTACGACCGGCTCGCGCGGGTCGGCCAGACCGCCCGCGCCGCCCAGACCGAGGGCGAACGGCTCACCACCCAACGCGCCGAGGCGGAGGCGACCCGCGAGAAGTCCCTGGCCTCCCTGGCCGAGCTCGAGGACCGGCTGCGCCACGCCGAGATCGAGCACGACGACAGCGACGACAGCTACGGCACCGCCGGGACCGAGACCGCCGGGCGAGCCCGCGAGGAAGCCGCCGCCGCGCTCGCCGAGGCCCGGACCATGGAGGTCGAGGCAAGGCTGGCAGTGCGGACCGCCGAGGAACGCGCGGAATCCGTTCGCGGCAAAGCGGATTCGCTGCGCCGTGCCGCACGCGCCGAACGGGAGGCGCGGGCGCGAGCCGAGCGGGCACAGGCCGCGCGCAGGCAGGCGGCGGCCGTCGCTGCGGCGGTGGCCGAGTCCGGTGCCAAGATCGCGAAGGAACTCGAGCAGGTGGTGGCCTCGGCCGCCGCCCGGCGCGACGAATTGGTCCGGCGCCGTGGGGAAGTCGCGTCGGCCGTGGAGCAGGTCAAGGAACGGGCACGCGCCCTGAACACCCAGCTGGCCCAGCTCACCGATGCCGTGCACCGCGACGAGGTGGCCAAAGCCCAGGCGGCGCTGCGCATCGAACAGCTCGAGACGACCATCTCCGAACAGTTCGGGATCGCGCTGGCCGATCTCGTCGCCGAATACGGTCCCGACGTGCCGCTGCCGCCGTCGGCGCTGGAGACGCAGGAATACGAGGACGCCAAGGAACGCGGCGAGCAGGTCACCGCGCCGCAGCCGATGCCCTACGACCGTGCCACCCAGGAACGCCGCGCCAAACGCGCCGAGAAGGACCTCGCCACCCTCGGCAAAGTGAACCCCCTCGCGCTGGAGGAGTTCGCGGCGCTCGAGGAACGCTACAACTTCCTGGCCACCCAGCTCGAGGACGTCAAGAACGCGCGCAAGGACCTCCTGGACGTGGTCGCCGAGGTCGACGCCCGCATCCTGCAGGTGTTCACCGAGGCCTACGCCGATGTGGAACGCGAATTCGTCGGGGTGTTCGCGAAGCTGTTCCCCGGCGGCGAGGGCAGGCTCGTGCTCACCGACCCGTCCGACATGCTCACCACCGGCATCGAGGTCGAGGCCCGTCCGCCGGGCAAGAAGGTCAAGCGGCTCTCGCTGCTCTCCGGCGGCGAGAAGTCACTGACCGCCGTGGCGCTGCTGGTCGCCATCTTCCGCGCCCGCCCGTCCCCGTTCTATGTGATGGACGAGGTGGAAGCGGCCCTGGACGACACCAACCTGCGCCGTCTCATCGGCCTGTTCGAACAGCTGCGGGAGAAGAGCCAGCTGATCGTCATCACCCACCAGAAACCCACCATGGAGATCGCCGACGCCCTCTACGGGGTGAGCATGCGCGGCGACGGCATCACCCAGGTGATCTCGCAGCGGCTCACCCGTGCCCCGGCCGAGGCGACCGCCTCTGCCTGACCGATCACGTCGTCGCGGCGAGTTGGGCGACGATCCGATCGGCGCCGCCACGCTCCAGCCAGTCCGGCAGGCTGGTCAGACCTGGGTGCAGGGCGCGCAGGGTCGGCAAATCGGCCTGCCAGCCGCCGGTTTCGCGGATGAGCCGCCAGGTGGCGGCGAGCTGGGGGCCGATCGCGGCGGCCTCGGCCTCGGAGATCTCGCGGTAGTGGATCGGCCGACCGGTGGCCGCCGCGATGGTGGCCGCCGCGTCGACGGGAGTGATCGCCTCGCCCGCCAGTTCGAGCTCTCGACCGTGCCAACCGTCGGGGTCCGCGAACGCCAGCGCGGCGAAGACGGCGATGTCGTCGAGCGCGATCATCTGCAGCGGCCGATCGGCGACGAAGAGATGGCGGTGCTCCCCATCGGCCCGGATGCCGTCCACCGGTGAGCCCTGCATCAGGTAGTTCTCCATGAACCGCACCGGTCGCAACAGGGTGAAGCGCAACCCCGACGCGCGGATCGCGTCCTCGATGCGGTGCTTGCCCTCTTGCCCCCACGAGTCGGCCGGGCCCATGGTGGCGATCCCGGAGAAGACGATCTGCTCGACCCCGGCCGCGCGCGCCGCCTCGACCACGGCGGTGCCGCGGCGTGCCTCATCACCCGCCGTCCAGCCGTTCGGGCCGTAATCGGCTGGCGGAACGAGCAATACGGCCCGGGCGTCCTTCGCCGCGGTCAGCAGGGTCGCCGGGTCGTCGAAGTCGCCGATCGCCAGCTCGGCGCCCGCCGCGGCGAGCGCACGGGCGGCCGGGGAACGGGGGTCACGCACGAGCGCGCGCACCCGCACGCCCTCGGCGAGCAGTCTGCGAGCGGTTGCTCCGCCCTGCTTGCCGGTCGCGCCGGTGATCAGGACGGGAAGTGCTGTTGTCATCGCCCAGGGGCTCCGTTTCGTGAATGCTTCCGTGCCTATAATCGGGTCGGTCGACCCGTATGGTGGAAAGTACGAGTCCCACTGCCCGGTCGGCTACCGGAAATACGGAGAGGCGTAACGAAATGACGGCCCGCGACGCGACGGAACCGGCGGTCCGGGCCGACGCGCGGCGCAATCGTGCGCTGATTCTCACAGCCGCCCAGCGCGCCCTGGCCGAACGCGGTGCCGGTGTCTCGCTGGTGGAGGTGGCGCGTCGCGCCGGTGTCGGTGCGGGGACGGTCCACCGCCATTTCCCCACGAAAAACGCCCTGCTCGAAGCGGTCGTGCAGGAGCGGGTCGACCGGCTTGCCGCGGCGGCTGCCGAACACCTGACCGATCCGGACCCCGGTGCGGCCTTCTTCGCGCTGTGCACTCATGTCATCGTGACGACGCCGGGCCACAAAGACCTGTGCGACCTGGTGCAATCCGACGACGGCTGGCCCCGCGCGCTGCTTCGCGGGGCGGGCGACCGTTTCCATCGTGCCCTCGGCGCGCTGCTCGTCGCGGCCCGACGTCAGGGCGCGGTCCGCGCGGATGTGACGCTCACCGATGTACTGGACATCTTCACCGGATGTGTTGCGATCCAACGGCAGCGGCCGGTCGGCGCACCTGTCGCGCCTGCCGTCGCCCTCGTTCTCGACGCCTTGCGGCCCCCGACGTCAGTTGTCACGGAACTCGCCGAGGTCGACCGTGACGAAACCGGGGCGAGTAGCGAAAGTCCCGCGTCCTGCCCGGTCTGTCACGCACCCGTGCGGCGCCCGGCGGTCGGCAGACCGGCCCGCTACTGTTCCCCCGCGTGCAGGCAGAAAGCTCACCGCCTCCGCAACTCCGCGAAGCCCCCGCGACTCCGACGAGCGTGAGTGCACGGCGGACGAGGCGGCCCTACAGCAGGTCGCTGACGTCGTCGGGGACGTCGACGGCGTATTTGCGCAGGATGTCCATCGAGATGACCTCGAGGGCGTTCTCGTGGGTGGCGGCCAGGACCACGGGGGCGGCGACACCGTCCTCGTGGGCGTGCAGCCAGCGGACCGCCACCACGCACCAGCGGTCGCCCGGTTGCAGCCCGGGGAAGTTGTTCTCCGGGCGCGGGGTGCTGAGGTCGTTGCCGATGGATGCCTGATGTTCCAGGAATTCCGCCGTCACCACGGTGCACACGGTGTGGCTGCCGAGATCCTCCGGACCGGTGCTGCAGCAGCCGTCCCGGTAGAAGCCCGTGAGAGGATCGGTGCCGCACTCTTCCAGCGGCCCCCCAAGCACGTTTCGATCGGTCACTCCGCCGATCCTATGGGTGAAACGCCAGAAGTTCCGCAGGACAACGAATCTGTAGTGTTTCCGCCACGCGGCCAACACCTCCGGAACCAGCCGCCGACCCGCCGGGACGACGCCGCCGACGTGCCGGGACGAGGCAGCCGAATAGACTCGGCCGAGTGAGTTCGCAAGCGTGGATCCTGATCGCCGCGATCGCCGCCGTGCTGCTGGTGGCGCTCGTCGCGGGTTTCGTCCTGTACAAGCGCCGCCAGATTTCGCTGGCGCCGCCCGAGCCGGACAAGGAGCTCACGGACCGCTCCGGTGGTTACACCGCCTCCGGCGGATTCAGCTTCACCCAGGGCGGGTCGACGGCCACCGCACCGCGCCCGGAACCCTTACCGCGCGTCGAGCGCACCGACACCGAGGGACAACCGCACGTCGGTGACGACGCCGCCGTCCCGCGCGACGCCCCGCGCCGCCACATCACCGACGTACCGCTGCCCGAGGGCGACGTGTCGGTCGAGGAGCCGGTGGTCGTCCCGGACGACGCCTCGTCCCTCACGACTCCGGTCGCGCCGACCGAACCCGCGCCGGAGACCACTGCCACGCCCACCGAGAACGCGCCTACGGACACCGCGCCGACGACAGAGGCGCCGACCGAGGTCGCGCCGACCGAGACGCCGAAGACCGCGCCCGCCGAGACCCTGCCGCCCGCGCCGAAGGTCACCCCGGCGGACACCACGCCACCTGTCACGCCTGCTCCGGCACCCGAAGCGCCGAGCACCGCTCCCGCCCAGCCCGAGGTCGCCACCGAGATCGAGGAGATCGACCCGACCACCGGTCGTCTCGTCCGGCTGCGTGGTCGCCTGGCCCGCTCGCAGAACGCCGTCGGCAAGAGCCTGCTCGGTCTGCTCGGTGGCGGCGACCTCGACGAGGACTCCTGGGAGGAGATCGAGGACACCCTCGTCCTCGCCGACATCGGCACCGCCAGCACCGCCGCCATCGTCACCCGACTGCGCGAGGAGATGGCCGCCCGCAGCGTGCGCACGCCCGAGCAGGCCCGCACCGCCCTGCGCGACGTGCTCATCGAGGCGCTGCGTCCCGAACTCGACCGCTCCATCCACGCCCTGCCGCACGGTGACAAACCGGCGATCCTGCTCGTCGTCGGCGTGAACGGCACCGGTAAGACCACCACCACCGGCAAGCTCGCGCGCGTGCTCGTCGCCGACGGGCGCCGGGTGCTGCTCGGCGCCGCCGACACCTTCCGCGCCGCCGCCGCCGACCAGCTGCAGACCTGGGGCGAACGGGTCGGTGCCGAGACCGTGCGCGGCAAGGAGGCCGCCGACCCGGCCGCCGTCGCCTTCGACGCGGTCTCGGCGGGTATCGATCGCGGCGTCGACGCCGTGCTCATCGACACCGCGGGCCGCCTGCACACCAAGACCGGCCTGATGGACGAACTCGGCAAGGTCAAGCGCGTGGTGGAGAAGAAGGCCGAGGTCGACGAGGTGCTGCTGGTCCTCGACGCGACCGTCGGCCAGAACGGGCTGATGCAGGCCCGCGTGTTCGCCGACGTCGTCGACATCACCGGCGTCGTGCTCACCAAACTCGACGGCACCGCCAAGGGCGGCATCGTGTTCCAGGTGCAGCACGAGCTCGGCGTCCCGGTGAAGCTCGTCGGCCTGGGCGAGGGCGCCGACCATCTCGCCCCGTTCGAGCCGAGCGCCTTCGTCGACGCCCTGCTCGGCAGCACCTCCTAGCGCAACGACACTGCCCGCCCGGTCACCGCGAACCGGGCGGGCAGTGCCGTGTCCAGGGCGGGGAAGCACCGGCGACCCGCCGCGCGAACAGGCGGCAAACCGCACCTGCGCGGCGAGCTCACGGTGAGCTGCCAAGCTGTGGCGAAACTCGCGAAACCTGGTGGCAACACAAGTGGCCGATCCGTTCACGCAGGTGAAACACCACAGCTCAACGGATGAAACACCAAGTCGCGACCCTTCTGTACAGGTCCTTTTGCCGTCATCGGCGAGGCCCGAGATGAGGAGGAAGACAAGGTGGCATTTCCATTGATCGGTACACCGGATACCGGTGATACCGCTTGGATGCTGGCGTCGGCAGCGCTCGTGCTGTTGATGACGCCGGGTTTGGCGTTCTTCTACGGCGGCATGGTCCGCGGCAAGAACGTGCTGAACATGATCATGATGAGCGTCTCGGCCATGGGACTGGTCACCGTCCTGTGGTGTCTATACGGGTTCTCCATGGCGTTCGGCGAGGACAAGGGCAACCTGATCGGTGACCCGCTCCAGTACTTCGGTCTGAAGAGCATCTTCGGTGGCACCGCCGCCGATTCCCCGGGTATCCCGCTGTTCACCGCGACCCCGGAGGACCCGACCGCCCCGATCACGGCGGGTATCCCGCTGACGGTCTTCGTGGCCTTCCAGCTCATGTTCGCGATCATCACGGTCGCCCTCATCTCGGGTGCGGTCGCCGACCGCCTGAAGTTCGGCTCGTGGCTCGTCTTTGCCGGAATCTGGGCCACCGTCGTCTACTTCCCCGTCGCGCACTGGGTCTTCGCCTTCGACGGCTACACCGCTGAGGCCGGTGGCTGGATCGCCAACAACCTCAAGGCCATCGACTTCGCCGGTGGTACCGCCGTCCACATCAACGCCGGTGCCGCGGGTCTGGTTCTGTGTCTCATCCTCGGCAAGCGCAAGGGCTGGCCGAAGACGCCGTTCCGTCCGCACAACCTGCCGTTCGTGATGCTCGGCGCCGGTCTGCTGTGGTTCGGTTGGTACGGCTTCAACGCCGGTTCGGCCCTCGGTGCCAACGGCATCGCCGGTGCCACCTTCCTCACCACCACCATCGCCACCGCCGCCGCCATGCTGGCCTGGCTGCTGGTGGAGAAGATCCGCGACGGTCACCCCACCTCGCTCGGTGCCGCCTCGGGCATCGTCGCCGGTCTGGTCGCCATCACCCCGGCCTGTTCCTCGGTGAACGTGATCGGTGCCCTGGCCATCGGTGTGGTCTCCGGTGCGCTGTGCGCCCTGGCCGTCGGCCTGAAGTTCCGCTTCGGTTTCGACGACTCGCTCGACGTGGTCGGCGTCCACCTGGTCGGTGGTCTGGTCGGCACCCTGATGGTCGGTCTGGTCGCAACCAGCGAAGCTCCGGCGGGCGCCACCGGCTTGTTCTACGGTGGTGGGGTCGAGCAGTTGAAGCTGCAGGCTGTCGGTGCCTTCGTGGTTCTGGCCTACTCGCTGGTCGCCACGGCCGTCATCGCCTACGCGATCAAGTTCACCATCGGCCTGCGTGCCAGTGAAGAGGCCGAGGCCGCGGGTCTCGACGAGTCCGAGCACGCGGAAACCGCTTACGATTTCGCTGCTGTGGGTGGCACGGCACGCTCGCTCGTCAAGGAGGCATGACGAACATGAAACTGGTTACGGCAATCGTCAAACCGTTCACGCTCGAAGACGTCAAGACCGGGCTGGAACAGGCAGGCGTGCTCGGCATGACCGTCAGCGAAGTCCAGGGCTACGGCCGCCAGAAGGGGCACACCGAGGTCTACCGAGGCGCGGAGTACTCCGTCGACTTCGTGCCGAAGGTGCGCGTCGAGGTCGTCGTCGACGACGCGTCGGTTGAGAAGGTCGTCGAGGTGATCGTCGAGGCCTCGCGCACCGGCAAGATCGGTGACGGCAAGGTATGGGTGACCCCGGTCGACACGATCATCCGGGTCCGTACCGGCGAACGCGGTACCGACGCACTGTAATTCGCCGCAGTCGCACGGCAAACGATCGAGCGGCCCCGCTCCTACCGGAATCGGTCGGGGCGGGGCCGCCCGCATGAATGGGTGGTGGGGCAGTGGAACAGCGCAAGGGTGGAACACAGAACAACGGGGCGGCCGACCTGGTGAAGGCCAGAGCGGCGCTACTCGAGGGAGCGAGCACCCGCAATCCTCGGCTCGATCCACAGGCGTTGCGGGCGGCGCTGGTCGACCTGTTCGACCTGTGGCTCACCGGCAAGGGCAACGAACTCGGCATCACCCCCGACAGTGGACTGGCCCTGGTGGCCGTCGGTGGTCTCGGCAGGCGCGAGATGCTGCCCTATTCCGATCTCGATCTCGTGCTGTTGCACGATGGTGTCGACCAGTCCGTGGTGGCCGAGGTGGCCGACCGACTCTGGTATCCGCTCTGGGACGCCCACATCAAACTCGACCACAGCGTGCGCACGGTGCCCCAAGCCCTGCGGGTGGCCGCCGACGACACCATCGCCGCGCTCGGCCTGCTCGAGGCCCGCCACATCGTCGGCGACGAGGACCTGAGCAATCTGCTGATCGGTGGGGTGCGCCGGGAATGGCGCACCGGCATCCGGTCCCGGTTCGACGGTCTCATCGCCCAGGCGAACGCCCGCTGGCAGCGCAGCGGCGAGATCGCCCACCGCGCCGAACCCGACCTGAAGAACGGCCGAGGTGGTCTGCGCGACATCCAGTTGCTCGACGCCCTCGCCATCGCCCAATTGACCGACGCGGTACCGGGTCTCGGGCCCGAGGTACCCGGCGGCGGCCTGAAGCAGGCGCACCGCCGTCTGCTCGACGTCCGCACCGAACTGCACCGTGTGGCCGGTCGCGCCCGCGACCAGTTACGCGCACAGGACGCCGACGAGATCGGTGCCGCCCTGCGTATCGGCGACCGTTTCGACCTGGCTCGCACTCTCACCGATTCGGCGCGCACGGTGAGCTATTCGACCGACGTCGGGTTGCGCACCGCCGCGAACGCCCTGCCACGACGTGGGCTGGCCCGGCTGCGCCGCCTCCCCGTGCGTCGCCCGCTCGACGAGGACGTGGTCGAGCACGCGGGCGAGGTGGTGCTGGCCCGCGACGCACGCCCACAACGCGATCCAGGCCTGATCCTGCGCGTCGCCGCCGCCTCGGCCCAGACCGGGCTGCCGATGTCGGCGACCACCCTCAATCGGCTCTCCGAAGACGCTCCCGAACTGCGCGAACCCTGGCCCAAGGACGCCCTCGACGACCTGCTCGTGCTGCTCGGCGCGGGCCGCGGCGCCATCGACGCGGTGGAGGCCCTGGACCGAACCGGTTTGTGGGGCAGGCTCTTTCCGGAATGGGGTGCGGTCCGTGACCTCCCACCGCGCGACGCGATGCACACCTGGACCGTCGACCGCCACCTCATGGAAACCGTCGCCTACGCCACCGGCCTGAGCACTCGCGTCGCCCGGCCCGACCTGTTGATCCTCGGTGCGCTGCTGCACGACATCGGCAAGGGCCGCACGGGCGACCACAGCGTGGTCGGCGCCGAACTGGCCACCCACATCGGGCGCAGGCTCGGCCTGTGGCCCTCGGATGTGCGCACACTCAGTGCGATCGTGCGTCACCACCTGCTGTTGCCCGACACCGCGACGCGCCGCGATCTCGACGACCCGGCCACCGTCGGCCATGTCGTCGACGCGCTCGGCGGCGATGTCGGCCTGCTCGACCTGCTGCACGCCCTGGCCGAAGCCGACTCGATGGCGACCGGACCGGGTGTGTGGGGCGACTGGAAGGCCTCGCTGATCGGCGAACTGGTCCGCCGCTGCCGATTGGTGATGGCGGGGGAGACACTGCCGCAACCGGAACCGATCGACCCGGAACTCGTGGCGAAGGCCCAGGCCGGTGGCGTGCATGTGGCGCTGAGCGAGGGAGAGGGCAAACACACCCACGTGGTCACCGTCATCGCGCCCGACGAACCGGGTCTGCTCGCCGACGCCGCCGGTGTGCTCGCCCTGCATTCGTTACGGGTGCTCGCGGCCGCACTCGGCGGTGTCGGCGATTCGGCGATCAATACCTTCGTGGTGACCCCCAAGTTCGGCGACCCGCCCGACGCGGGTCTGCTTCGCCAGGAACTGATCCGGGCCAGCAGTGGCGCCTTGGATCTACAAGCGGCGCTGGCCAAACGCGAGTCCGAGACCGTCGACCGCTTCGCACGCGCGCAGCCCCGCCTGATCTGGCAGTCCACACCCGCACCGGGACAGGTGATTCTGGAATTGCGCGCCGAGGACCGGGTCGGGCTGCTCAGTCGCCTCGCCGGGGCATTCGCGAAAGCGGGCGCGAATGTGCGCTGGGCCAAGGTGGTCACGATGGGCACGGCCGTGGTCGACGCGTTCTGCCTCGAACTCGGCGACGCCGACAGCCCCGCCCTGCGCGAACGTATCGAAAAGGCCGTTCTGGACGTGGTTCCGCGTCCGGCACCACCACCGCCGCCCGCCGATATCGGTGCGGAGGCCTGAAACGTTAGGACACGGTTTACTCACCGATTGCTATCGGGTTGCTACGTATTGGTTTCCCGCTGCCCGATAAGTCGAAACACGACCTATAGCATTCGAAAGGTCCGGCTGTCACTCGTTCGAGGGGAGCTGATCCGTGGCTATCGAAGTCGTCTCGGCATCGATGATGACCAGCGACGCGACCGCGCACATCGCGCGTTGCGTCGGTGGTGACCTGTGGGTGGTTTCGTGGTTGCCGGGTCGCACCCTCACCGGTGCCCAAGCCCTCGCCGCCATGACCATCGCCTCGACCACCGCCCACCACACCGATTCCGCCGAATCCGAGTGGACTCGGATCGAGGCGCTCTCGCGTGAGCTCGGCCTCACCGGACGCGAGGCGATATACCTGGTCAACATCGAGAATCACGAACTGCGCCGCACCGCGCCACCGCACGTGCACTCCGGGGAATAACACCCATTACCCTGGGAGGGCAATAGAGGTCCCTTTCAGATCAGGAGCGCGATCGGTGTTCGAATCCCTGTCCGACCGGCTTACCGGTGCACTGCAGGATCTGCGCGGTAAGGGGCGGCTGTCACCGGCCGACATCGACGCCACCGCGCGCGAGATCCGTCTCGCCCTCCTCGAAGCCGACGTGGCGCTGCCCGTCGTGCGCGGGTTCATCACCAATGTGAAGGAACGCGCCAAGGGCGCGGAGGTCTCCGCGGCGCTCAACCCGGCCCAGCAGGTCGTCAAGATCGTCAACGAGGAACTCGTGGCGATCCTCGGCGGTGAGACGCGGCGCCTCAATCTGGCCAAGAACCCGCCGACGGTGATCATGCTCGCCGGTCTGCAGGGTGCCGGTAAGACCACTCTCGCGGGCAAGCTCGCCAAATGGCTCAAGGGCCAGGGCCACCAGCCGCTGCTCGTTGCCTGTGACCTCCAGCGTCCCGGCGCGGTCACCCAGCTCCAGGTCGTCGGTGAGCGCGCGGGCGTGCCTGTGTTCGCCCCGCACGCCGGTACCTCCATCGGCGGTGGCGAGAACCCCCTCGGCATCACCGCCGCCGACCCGGTCGCGGTCGCCGCGGGCGGTATCGAGGAAGCCAAGGCCAAGCAGTACGACGTGGTCATCGTCGACACCGCCGGTCGCCTCGGCATCGATGAAGAACTCATGCGTCAGGCCGCGGGCATCCGCGACGCCGTGAACCCCGACGAGACCCTCTTCGTGCTCGACGCGATGATCGGTCAGGACGCGGTGAGCACCGCCGAGGCGTTCCGCGACGGTGTCGGCTTCACCGGTGTCGTACTCACCAAGCTCGACGGTGACGCGCGCGGTGGTGCCGCGCTGTCGGTGCGCAATGTCACCGGCGCGCCCATCATGTTCGCCTCCACCGGTGAGAAGCTCGAGGACTTCGACGTCTTCCATCCCGACCGGATGGCCTCGCGCATCCTCGGCATGGGCGACGTGCTCACCCTCATCGAGCAGGCCGAACAGGTCTACGACGCCAAGCAGGCCGAGGAGACCGCCCGCAAGATCGGCAGCGGTGAGCTCACCCTCGAGGACTTCCTCGACCAGATGCTCGCCATCCGCAAGATGGGCCCGATCGGCAACCTGCTCGGCATGCTGCCCGGCGCCGGTCAGATGAAGGACGCGCTCGCGGCGGTCGACGACAAGCAGCTCGACCGGGTGCAGGCCATCATCCGCGGCATGACCCCCGCCGAGCGCGACAACCCCAAGATCATCAACGCCTCCCGGCGGCTGCGCATCGCCAACGGTTCGGGTGTCCAGGTCTCCGAGGTGAACCAGCTGGTCGACCGGTTCTTCGAGGCCAAGAAGATGATGGCCATGATGGGCCGTCAGATGGGTCTGCCCGGCGGGCGCCGCGGCAACACCAAGAAGGGCAAGAAGGGCAAGAAGGGTGGGCGCGGCCCGACGCCGCCGAAGATGCGCGGTGGATTCCCGGGTATGCCCGCCGGTCTGCCGCCGGGCATGGATCTCTCGCAGATGCCGCCCGGTCTGGACCAGCTGCCGCCCGGTCTCGAGGGAATCGACCTGTCGCAGTTGAAGTTCCCGAAGAACTGATGAACCGGCAACGCCCGCGAGCTCAGGCCGCGGGCGTTGTCGCGTGTCGGGTCAGATCACGCCGGGGATCAATGCTTTCCGGTTCTGCGGGTAGTCGGCGAATTTCTCGCGATACCAGCGATGGGTCGCGAAGGCGCGGGGGACCAGGTTGCCCGCGGTGATCAGGAAGATCGCCACACCGGCCAGTGACCAGGTGAGCAGTGCGAACCCGGCCCACGCGATCAACTCGCCGAGATAGGCCGGGCTGCTGACGAAACGGAAACCCCCGCCGTGTGGGACGCGGTATTCGGCGGCCCCCGGGTCGTTCTTGTCGCGCAGGTTCCGCACGATCGACTCCGACCGCACCAGCAGCGCGAACCCGCTCAGGTATACGAGGAGCCCGATCAGGAAGCGAGGATCGGTGAGCCAGGCGGTGCCGTACTGGTTCTCGTAGTCGTTGCTGAAGAACGCGCCGTTGAGGTAGCCGTGCAGCGCCGTCACGAACACGCCCGCACCGACCACCGACACATTGAACGTGCTCTTCTTGCCCGGCACCTGCCGGATCGAGAGCGGGAAGAACCAGCCGCGATTGCCGTAGTGCAGCACCCAGATGGCGGCCAGCACCAACGGCACGGGTTCGAAACGGTTCGGTCCGCTGAGATAGAACACCGCGAACACCACCGTCGCGGGCAGCTCCATCAGCCACCAGCCCAGCTTCGGGTTCAGATTGAAACCCACCGCGTTCGATGCGAAGCGGCCGTACGGGCTCTGCGCGAACAGTCCGCCGACGATGACGAACGCGGCGAAGGCGAACGCGATGGTCAGCACGGTGTCGTAGGTGGTGTTCCCGGTGTACCAGTCCATCGAGATCCTCTGTCCAACAGGCGTCGGGCGTGATCGCCGACGCAAAACTAGAACACGTTCTATCATGGGTCGGGTTGGGGGAGCGCGACAATGGAGGACGCAGATGGCGGACCGGATTGCAGAGGACCTGCTGGCGGCGGTGCTCGCATCCCCGCGCGCCGTGGCGGCCCACGACAAGACCGCCTGGGTCGGGCTGTTCACCGAGCAGGCGGCGGTGCACGACCCCTACGGATCGCGTGCGCACATCGGACCCGAGGCGATCTCGCGCTTCTACAACGTCTTCATCGCGCCCAACACCATCGCCTTTCGGGTCGAGCGCGACATCGTCGCCGGGCACACGGTGGTGCGTGACCTGCACATCGAGACCACCATGTCGACGGGTGCGACCGTTGTCGTGCCGATGCATCTGCGCTACGACCTGGTGGCGGCCGATGGTGGGTGGCGGATCAGTCGGCTTGCCGCGCACTGGGAGTTGGGGGTGATGGTCGGGCGGTTGATGCGGACCGGGTCGGCCGGTGTGCTCGCGGGGGCGAAACTCGGGCCGCAGTTGATCGGGGAACTCGGGGTGGGTGGGGCGATGGGAATGATGCGGGCTTTACGTGGGGTGGGTAGGCACGGGAAGCGGATCGTGCGGGGGTTGTTCGTCGCGGCGGCTGATGGGGACTCGGGGCGGGTTCAGGAGTTGCTCGGGCGGGCGAGTGTGCGGGTGGGGTCAGGGGACGCGGTGAGTCCTGCGGAATTCGGTGAGATGGTGCGGTCTGTGCAGTGCGACAAGGTGATCGCGGCCGGGCGGACGGTGAGTGTCAGTGTGCGGAGGGGGGAGTCGGGTGGGGTGGTGTTCGTGGATTTCGCGTCGGGCTCTTCGCGTATCGAGTGTGTGACGGTCTACCTCGGCGGGTGAGTTGTCTGGAGTGTTGTTGTGAAGACC
>NZ_BDBE01000054.1 GCF_001612825.1 Nocardia caishijiensis NBRC 108228
AACAAACACAGCCCAATACCTTTGTGGTGCACAAAACACCGAGGTAGTGCGGTGTGGCTGGGAGTGCGGTAGGTGGCGCACTCGAGTGATGCTGTGTGGCCGGGAATGCGGTAGGTCGCGGACTCGAGTAGCGCCGTGTGGCCGGGAATGCGGCAGGTGGCGCACTCGAGTAGCGCCGTGTGGCCGGGAACGCGGCAGGTGGCGCACTCGAGTAGCGCCGTGTGGCCGGGAACGCGGCAGGTGGCGCACTCGAGTAGCGCCATATGACCGGGAACGCGGCAGGTCGCGGACCCAAGTGAACCGCACGACGGCAGCAGACCCGAGCGGCCACTCGACTGGCAGTGCGGTAGGTGGTGCGCACCAGCAGCCCCGGGTGGCTGGCAACACCGCCACCCACAGGCAACGCACCCTCTCAGCGAATGACCCCCCGATACACCTCGACCGTCTGCTCCGCGATCCTCGCCCAATCGAACTCCGCGATGGCTCGCGCACGACCCGCCTCGCCATAGCGCCCAGCCAGGTCCGCATCCCCCGCCACCGCGTTCACCGCATCGGCGAGGGCGCGTTCGTACTCACCCCCGGCGACAGGGTCGTAGTGGACCAGCCGCCCGGTGACACCGTCGGCGACCACCTCGGGGATTCCGCCCACATCCGAGGCGACGACGGCAGTCGCGCATGCCATCGCCTCCAGGTTCACGATGCCGAGGGGTTCGTATACCGACGGGCACACGAAAACTGTTGAGGCAGTGAGGATTTGGCGGACCTGTTCGGTGGGCAGCATTTCCTTCACCCAGTACACGTTGCCGCGACGGCGCTGCAGCTCGTCGACAGCCGCGGCCACCTCCAGCTCGAGTTCCACGGTGTCGGCCGCGCCTGCGCACAGCACCAGCTGGATGTCGGGGTCGAAATCGGCGGCGGCGGCCAGCAGGTGGCCGACGCCCTTCTGCCGGGTGATACGGCCGACGAACGAGACGATCGGTAGGTCGGCGCGCACACCGAGCCGGTCGAGCACCGGTTGTTCGGCGCCGACGGGCTGGCCCGGATGCCATACGCCCGCGTCGATGCCGTTGTGCACCACGTGGACTCGGGTGGGGTCGATGGCGGGGTAGGCGTCGAGGACGTCGTGGGCCATGCCTTCGCTCACCGCGATCACGGCGTCGGCCTGCTCCATGGCGTTGCGCTCCGACCACGACGAGAGGCGGTAGCCGCCGCCGAGCTGTTCGGCTTTCCACGGCCTGCGCGGTTCGAGCGAATGCGCGGTGAGCACATGCGGGATGCCGTACAGCGCACCGGCGAGGTGCCCGGCCAGGCCCGCGTACCAGGTGTGCGAATGCACCACGTCGACCGCGCCGACGGCATCGGCCATCCGCAGCTGGGCCGACATCATCTGCAACGCGGCGTTGGCGGCGTACAGCTCCGGGTCGGGCCGGTGCACCACCGCGCCCGTGCGCGGCGCGCCCATGCAGTGCACGGTGACCTCGCTCAGCGCGCGCAGCCGCGCGGTGAGTTCGGTGACGTGCACGCCCGCACCGCCGTACACCTCGGGCGGATACTCCCGGGTCAGCATGGCAACCCGCAACGGATCCGCGATCGCTCGTTCCCCGTCGGTGCCATCACTCACGCGGTCCAAATTAGACGCTCGGGTCGACATGGGCCACCGGGTGCGCGTGGGGCCTGTACTTTGACAGGGTGAGGAGCCAGCCGCACGTACTCGGGATCGTGCTCGCCGGTGGCGAGGGCAAACGACTGTTTCCGCTCACGGCCGACCGCGCCAAGCCCGCGGTTCCGTTCGGTGGGGCCTATCGGCTGATCGATTTCGTGCTCAGCAACCTGGTCAACGCGGGATACCTGCGCCTGTGCGTCCTCACCCAGTACAAGTCGCACTCCCTGGACCGCCACATCTCCCAGACCTGGCGGCTGTCGGGTTTCACCGGCGAGTACATCACCCCGGTGCCCGCGCAGCAGCGGCTCGGACCGCGCTGGTACACCGGCAGCGCCGACGCGATCATGCAGTCGCTCAACCTGATCTACGACGAGGACCCCGATTACATCGTGGTCTTCGGCGCCGATCACGTGTACCGGATGGACCCCGAGCAGATGGTGGCCAGCCACATCGCCTCGGGCGCGGGCGTCACCGTCGCGGGCATCCGGGTGCCGCGCAGCGAGGCGAGCGCGTTCGGCTGCATCGATTCCGACGAGTCCGGCCGCATCACCCAGTTCCTCGAGAAACCCGCCCATCCGCCCGGTACACCGGACGACCCGAACATGACCTTCGCGTCCATGGGCAACTACGTGTTCACCACCCGCGTGCTCGTCGACGCGATCCGTGCCGACGCGGAGAACTCCGATTCCGATCACGACATGGGCGGCGACATCATCCCGTCGCTGGTCGCGGGCGGGCAGGCGGCCGTCTACGACTTCGCCGACAACGACGTACCGGGCGCCACCGAACGCGACCGGGGCTACTGGCGCGATGTCGGCACCATCGACGCCTTCTACGAGGCGCACATGGATCTGGTGTCGGTGCACCCGGTGTTCAACCTCTACAACAAGCACTGGCCCATCCGCGGCGCCGCCGAGAACCTGCCGCCCGCCAAGTTCGCTCGGGGCGGGCTCGCGCAGGAATCCATCGTCGGCGCGGGCTCGATCCTGTCGGCCGCCACCGTGCGCAACTCGGTGCTCAGTTCCAACGTGATGATCGACGACGGCGCGACGGTCGAGGGCAGCGTGCTGATGCCCGGTGTGCGCATCGGGCGTGGCGCGGTGGTGCGCCACGCCATCCTCGACAAGAACGTGGTGGTCGGCGAGGGCGAGATCATCGGGGTGGATCTGGATCGCGACCGGGAACGATTCGCCGTGAGCAACGGTGGGGTGGTCACCGTCGGCAAAGGGATCTGGGTCGGCTGACCTACCCGCGCGACGCGCAGAGCAGTCCGTCGCCGATCGGGATCAGGACGCTGGTGAGCTCGGGATTCTCCGCGATCGCCCTGGTCGCGGCGCGCACGGCCTGGGTGGCCGGGTCGCGCTGGGTCGGGTCGGGGACGCGTCCGCCGAGCAGCGCGTTGTTCAGGATGAACGCACCACCCTCGCGCAGTAGTCGCACACCCTGCTCCACGTAGAGCGGGTGTTCCATCGGGGAAGCGTCGACGAATACGAGGTCGTAGGCGCCGTCGGCCAGTCGCGGCAGCACATCGAGGGCGCGACCGTTGATGAGGCGGGTGCGCGCGGGCGCGATCTCGCCGGTGCGGAACGCCTCCTTGGCGGCCCGCTGATGCTCGGGTTCGGAGTCGATGGTGGTGAGGGTTCCGTCCTCGCGCATGCCGTCGAGCAGCCACAATCCGCTCACACCCGCGCCGGTACCCACCTCGACGACCGAGCGGGCACCCAACATCTGCGCGTACATGCTCAGCAGCGCGCCGACCGAGGCGGGCACGGGTGCGGCGCCCAGTTCGGTGGCCCGCTCGCGCGCGTCGAGGAGGACTTCGTCCTCGACGACGGACTCCTCCACATAGGCCAGGTTCCGCTCCACGTTCGATGCCACAGCTAAGAGGCTATGTCACCGACCGGGTCTGTGTATTCAGCGAAGCCGCCGACCCGGGGTGAGTGTCGCCGCGCGCGCCAGGATTCTCAGGCGCCACTCAGGGTCTCCACACCTGCGCCATATCGCGACAGGAAATAGTTGCCTCACCAGCCGATCACGGCGGGTACGAGACGCGGGAACAACCACAGACATCCGCTGGTTGACCCGAAGACAAGGTTCGCTGACCCGGACCGGATCGGTCTCGTGCCGGCGGTCCCGAGTAGGAGGTGTCCCATCCCGATGGTCGACACGGCGCGTTCCGACGCCACACTGCCCGCCCAGCCTCTGCCCACCGACTTTCCGCCGCCCGTCGAGGACGATCTCGATGCCGAACTCACCGGCACCGCGGCCTTCGACGCCACCGGTGACCGCACGGTGATGCCGTCGTGGGACGAACTGGTCCGCGAGCACGCCGACCGGGTCTACCGCCTCGCCTACCGGCTCTCCGGCGACGCCCAGGACGCCGAGGACCTCACCCAGGAAACCTTCATCCGGGTGTTCCGTTCGCTGCAGAGCTACCAGCCGGGCACGTTCGAGGGCTGGTTGCACCGCATCACGACGAACCTGTTCCTCGACATGGTCCGCAGGCGCAACCGCATCCGGATGGAGGCCTTACCCGAGGACTACGACCGGGTGCCCGCCGAGGGACCGACGCCCGAGGACGCCTACCACGACTCCCGCCTCGACCCCGACCTGCAGAAGGCGCTCGACGCCCTCGCGCCGGAGTTCCGCGCGGCCGTGGTGCTGTGTGACATCGAGGGTCTGTCCTACGAGGAGATCGGTGCCACGCTCGGCGTCAAGCTCGGCACCGTGCGCAGCCGCATCCATCGTGGGCGCCAGGCACTGCGCGACTACCTTGCGCATAATGGAATCGAGCAGCGATACTCCGCTGACACCTTCGCAGGGTGACGGCCGCGAGCGGCCACACCCGGCCTGGTCGGGTCGATGTCGGTCGGAAGGAAGAACTCCGCATGAGCGTGGATCCAGCATCCTCAGGTCGCGCACCGCGCTTTCAGCCCACCGAGCATCTGGCCAGCGAGGCGATCGCGGCCTACGTGGACGGCGAGCTGCGCATGAACGCCTATCTGCGCGCCGCCCAGCATCTTTCGGTGTGCCCCGAATGCGCCGCCGAGGTCGACGCCCAGCAGCAGGCGCGGATCGCGCTGCGCCGGGCGGGCGAAGTCGCGGTTCCGCGCAGCCTGCACGACAGTCTCAGCCGCATCCCGCTGGCCGAACTGCCCACCGGCACACCCGAACCTCCCCGCCGTAACGAGGCATTTCTCGGATTCCTGACCGATTCGTTCCCCGCAGCCCGGTGGACTACGTGGCGGCGCAAGTAGAGTCACGGGCGTGACAGGCGAATCGACGAATCCCGGATCGACCGACAACTCGGATTCGGCGGCGTCACGGGGGAATCTGCGGCCCTCCGACGCGCCGACCCTCGGCCCGCGTCCGGTGTACCGGCCGCACATCGACAGCCATACCGCACACGCGTTCCGCCGCCCGAACGGTCAGACGGGTTCGTTCGCCCCGCACGACCCGCTGCGTGCCGGTAACCGTGCCGACGAGGGCGAACTGGTCGATCGTCGCCCGCCCGACGGCGTGCTCGCGGAGGCGTTCGCCCGGCCCGAGGACTCCGACGAACTGTTGCAGCGCGAACCCGGATCCGGGGAACGCAAGATCGTCGTTGCGGGTCCGGTCGACCCGTGGCGCGATCCGGCCGCGGGCGCGCGCCTCGGCGCTCCGGCGATCGAGACCCCGGAGCCCGCCCCGCTGCCCGTCGCGCCCAAGCTGTCGGCGCGTGAGGTGCTGTTCGGTTCCCGGGTCGCGCCGAAGGCGCTGGCCCTGCTGGCCGTGATCGCGCTCGGCATCGCCGTCGTCGGCGGGCTGGTCGGGCGGATCACCGCCGAGACCGCGTCCACCCTCACCTCGCGCAAGGTCACCCTTCAGCAGAGCGAGAGCTCCGATTCCCCGCACGGCAAGATCGCGGCGGTCGCCGACGCGGTGCTGCCGTCGGTGGTGTCGATCCAGGTCATCATCGGTGACGGCGGCCCGTCCGGCTCGGGTGTCGTCCTCGACGCCGAGCAGGGCTACATCGTCACCAACAACCACGTGATCTCGGCGGCGGCCACCGACAAGTCCGGCAACGCCAAGATCCAGGTCGAATTCTCCGACGGCACCCGGGTGCCCACCCAGATCGTCGGGCGCGATCCCAAGACCGATCTCGCCGTGCTCAAGGTCGACGCCGACAACCTCACCGAGGCGAAACTCGGCCGCTCCGACGACGTCCAGGTCGGCGACGACGTGCTGGCCATCGGCTCTCCGCTCGGCCTGGAGAAGACCGTCACCTCCGGCATCGTCAGCGCGCTGCACCGCCCGGTGAGCCTCGGTGGTGAGGGCACCGACACCAATGCCGTGATCGACGCGGTGCAGACCGACGCGTCGATCAACCCCGGCAACTCCGGTGGTGCCCTCGTCGACATGGAAGGCAGGCTGATCGGCGTCAACACCGCGATCAAGAGCAACACCGGTAACTCGGTCGGCCTCGGGTTCGCCATCCCGATCGACGTGGTCACCTCCATCGCGCAGACCCTGATCCGCGAGGGCAAGGTCAACCACCCGCAGCTGGGGCTGAGCGCGCGCACCAAGGCCGTCGCCAACGAGTTGCGCAGCGGTGCCGCCGTGGCCGACGTGGTCGCGGGTGGACCGGCCGCCAAGGCGGGCATCGTCGAGGGCGACGTGATCGTCAAGGTGGGTGATCGCGAGGTGGAGGGCCCCGACGAACTGGTCGTCGCGGTGCAATCGCACAAGATCGGGGAGCGGGTGAACGTGCAGTTGATCCGCGATGGCAGGCAGGTGGACGTGCCGGTCACCCTCGAATCCGACTGAGCTGCGGCAACGCGCGACGGGTAACCTGGGATCGTGTTCAGCAACATCGGGTGGAGCGAGATGATGATCCTGCTCGTCGCCGCCCTCGTGATCCTCGGCCCGGAGCGCCTGCCCGGGGCGATCCGCTGGACCACGTCGTCGCTGCGTCAGGTGCGCGACTACGCCAGCGGGGCCACCTCCACCCTCAAGAAGGAGCTCGGCCCGGAGTTCGACGAGCTGCGCAAACCGCTCGCCGAACTCAACGAGCTGCGCGGGATGACGCCGAGGGCCGCCGTCACCAAGCACCTGCTCGGTGGCGACGACACGGTGCTGCGCGACCTCGAGAAGGCCGTGCCCGACCGCAAGGAACTGTTCGGCACGAACAGCGGGATGCCGGGCGGCGGGCCGTCGCTGCCGAAGCCGTTGGAGCACAACGAACGCCCGCCGATCGACTCCGACGCCACCTAGCAGACCGCACGGTCGTCATTTGCCACCGGATCGCGCGCGCGGCCGATGTCCGTGTCGACCTCGCGGTCTTTGTGGTTGCCGACATGACGGACCCGATCGGCGTTGTGCGGCAAGACATTCGATGTCAATCGTTATAGACACGATTCGCCGTCCAGCTGTCTAGACTTCGCACATGTCGGCCGATGACGTGGCACGAGTCTTCGCGATCGAAGACAAGGTCGAGAGACTCAAAGCAGCCACCGATGGGGTGGCGGCTGCCCAGCAGACCATCAACGAACTCACCAGGATCCGCCGCGCCGTGATCCGCGAACTCCACGCCGAGGGCTGGACGTTCGCCCGCATCGGCGCCGCCGCGGGCTTGTCGCGGGCGCGCATCCACCAGGTGAGCACCCAGGGGCCGGTACCCGAGGGCCTGTTCTTCGGGCACGGCACGCTCACCGTGCTCGCCCCGGAAGTCCGTACGGGAAGACTGCTCGGCGCGCCGGATCCGGCGGCCGCGCAACGACTGGCCGAGTTGCTGCGTCAGCTCGGTTTCGTGGCGACGGTCGAGACATTCCTGCCGGGCAGGCCCCTCGACCTCAACCGCGACGGCCTGGTGGTACTCGGCGGCCCCGAGCTGTCGCCGAGCCTGCGTCAGCTGGTGGTGGCCGACCCGCGACTGCGCCGCACCGTCACCCGCGCGGGCGACACCCGGCGCGGTATCGAGGACCGGGCCGCGCGCCGTGTGTACCGTCCCGGCGGCACCGAACCGCACGATATCGCGTACCTGGCCCGGCTGCCCCGCCCCGACCGGCGCGGCACCGTGATGCTCATCGACGGGCTGCACCCACCCGGCTC
Organism: Nocardia caishijiensis NBRC 108228; assembly: GCF_001612825.1. Classification (GTDB taxonomy): domain Bacteria; phylum Actinomycetota; class Actinomycetes; order Mycobacteriales; family Mycobacteriaceae; genus Nocardia; species Nocardia caishijiensis. The sequence continues at coordinate 7,754 of NZ_BDBE01000054.1, forward strand.
GCTGGGTGCGATCAGGTTGCTGGCCACCCGGCTGGCGACCCTGCACGAGCGGGCGAGCACACACTTGTTCTCGGTCCTCATCGCCGTGCGATACGACCGCACGACAGGTGAACCGGTCGATGCGGACCTCCTCACCCCGGTTTATCGCCATGAAACCGACCAAAAGTCCGCTGCGAACCGGACTCGCCCATAACTGCATCTAAACTACGGACACTTTGTGACTTGCATCACGATAATGTTATGGATCACAACCTGAGCCCGATGGTTAGATTGCTAGCGAGTAACCGAATGTGAGTAGGTGAGCTTCACATGTTCTCGTCTCCCGAGGCCAACGCCTGCCGGGTGCTGCCCGTGCGCGCGGCAGGCACCGCGGGCCCCCGTCCCGTTTCCGCGTCCGACATCGAGGCCGTCGGCGGCGAGGTGGTCGTGACGACCCACCGCGTCACCTACAGCGACCGTCTGAAGGTCTTCATCGGCCCGCACGAGGACGTGGACAGCTTCCTGCGCCCGTTGCGCCGGATGGACGGTCATCAGCGCTTCGCGCTCGATCTGACCGTGCTGCCCGAACCGATGCCCGCCACCGAGGTGACGTCGTCGGTGAGCGCGGCTCGCGGTGATCTCGCGCTGCGCTGCGCGGGCTCGGCCGACGCGATGACGCTGCAGCTGCGCACGACGGTCGACCACGTCACCCACCGCTACACCCTCGGGTTCCCCGGCAGCCGCCTCGGCCTCCCGACGGTGTACGTCCCGCACGGCGACGACGACACCTACGTCTACCCGGAGGAGGTCTTCACCGCCGAGCACGCGGCGCAGATCTTCCACGAGTTCTTCCACGCGGGTGTGGTGCCCGCCGGGCTGCGGCACCGCGAGATCCTCGACTGAGTTTCTCGCCGCGCCGGGATGCTCGCGGTTAGCTAGGCTGGTCCGAAAGGTCACAGTCGGTGGAGAGGCCGGTGGGCGATGCGCGATCTGCTCGGACAGGTGCTCGACCTGCTCGCCGACGGGCCGGTGGCGCTGGCCAGGATCGTCGACCGGAGCGGAGCCGGGCCGCGCGACACCGGGGCCGCGATGGTGGTCACCCCGGCGGGCCGGGTCCTCGGCTCGCTCGCGGGCGGATGCGTCGAGGCGGCCGTCCTGGCGACCGCCGAACAGGTGCTCACCGACGGCACGTCCTGTACGGAACGGTTCGCGGCGGCCGACGAGCTCACCGTCGGACTGCCGTGCGGCGGGGAGATCGAGGTCTTCGTCGAACGGCTCGACCACGCCGACCTGCCGCTGTTGCGCGAGCTGCGGTCAGCGCTGGACGCACACCAGCCGATCGCCTACGCGACGACTCTGGAAGCCACCCCCGATCGTCGCCTCCTGCGACCCGGGCAGATCACCCCGTGGCGCGATCTCGATCAGGATGCCGCCGCCCTGCTCACCGCGGGCCGCAACGGCTCGGTCGGCGCCGAGGACTGCACCCCGGCCGCCGCGACCCGCCCCCGAACCTTCGTCCAGGTCTTCCGTTCCCCCGCCCGGATGATCCTGGCGGGCGCCAACGACTACACCCGCGCCCTCGCCACGGCGGCCACCCAGCTCGGCTACCGCGTCACCGTGGTCGATGCCCGCGAGACCTTCACCACACCGGCGCTCTTTCCCGCCGCCGACGAGGTGGTCGTCGACTGGCCACACCGCTACCTCGCCGCCGAGGCCGCGGCGGATCGCGTCGACGACCGTACGGTCGTGTGCGTCCTCACCCACGACCCCAAATTCGACGTGCCGATGCTGACCGCCGCGCTCGCCCTTCCCACGATCGGCTTCATCGGCGCCCTCGGCTCCCGCCGAGCTCACACCGATCGCGTCGCCCGCCTCCGCGAACAGAACCTGTCCCCCGCGTCCATCAGCCGCATCCACAGCCCCCTCGGCCTGGACCTGGGCGCGCACACCCCGGCCGAAACCGCCGTTTCGATCCTCGCCGAGATCCTGGCCGCCCGAACCGACGCCTCGGCACGCCCCCTCTCCACCCTGACCGGCCCCATCCACGCCGAGCCGAGCACGCGACCACCACGCGAATGACCGCCACGTCGGCCGCTCAGTTGCGTGGTCCGACGCAGACGACGAAATCGCGTTCGGTGTGGGCGTGCAGCGTCGTCGGCAGCCCGGCGCAGTCGGAGGCATCCGCGGGATCCGACGCCGAGCCGACCACTTTGCGCAACACCCGTCCCGCCGCCGCAGGGTCGGAGCACGCGACCTTCTGCCAGCGAACCTCGTCACGGAACCAACCGACCGTCATCGGGCCGACACATTGCCCGGCGGTGACCCGCTGCATCGACTCCTCGACAGCGACCTGGTCACGCAGGTACACCGTGTACACGATTCCGAGCACGGCGAGAAACGGGATGGCGAACCCGAGAGCACCGACCCGCCGGAACAGTGGTTTGCCCGGGTCCATCGGCCGCTGCCCCCACGCGGTCTCGGGCGGGGGCAGAGCGGCGATATGACGACGGGTCCTGGCGTTGACGACGAATCCACCCAGGTTGTAGAACAGCGATTGCACGCCCCACCACCCGAACCACGCGCTGCCGACGGTGATCTCGCGGTAGGTCGCCAACCCGCAGTCGCGACAGAACGGGCCTTCCTCCGTCGTTTCGACTCGGAAGAGGAGCAGACCCCAGTGCCCGACGAGATCCACATCGATGGCCGGTGACGCTCCGCAATGCCGACACCGGACGCAGCCGTTCCACTGAACCTCCGACACCACTGAACTTCTTCTCCCGCACGCTGATTCACCAGAACCGGCCAACAGTACGGATCAACAGCGGCGTGAGCAAGGGGCCCGCCTCTTCGTCGGACGAGGAGGCGGGCCGGGTGGGTCAGGCGGCGACTTGTTCGGGGCGAAGGGTTTTCATCGGGGGGCGGTCGTCGAGGGAGACCTCGGTGGTGTGGGGGATGAATTCGCCCGCGATGAGGGGGAATTGGGTGAGGGGTGCGCCGGAGTCGGGGACGCCGCTGCGGCGCAGGGCGGTGCCGAGGATCTGGCGACTCATCACACCCAGGTCGGACAGGGGGCGGTTGCGGTGGGTGCGCACGCCGAGGTTCACCTGGGTGATGGCGTCGAGGCCGAGGCGGTCGTAGGTGTCGAGCAGCAGGCCGATCTCCACGCCGTAGCCGGGGGCGAAGGGGACGGCCGTGAGCAGTTCGCGGGTGCCCGCGTATTCGCCGCCGAGCGGTTGCAGCACCTGGACCAGTTCGGGACGCAGCGCCGCCAGCAGGGGCCGGGCGACCAGCTCGGTGACACGGCCGCCGCCGTTGGCGTCGACGGACTCGCCCTGCCGCAGCGGGCGCCGGTAGTAGGCCTTGGACAGGTGGGTGCCGGGCATGGTGAGCAGCGGACCGAGCAGCTTGGGTACGAACGCCGGGTCGGGGTCGATGAGATCGGAATCGACGAAGGCGATGAGATCACCGGTGGTGCAGGCCAGCGACCGCCACAGCGCCTCGCCCTTGCCCGCGACGGGTTCGAGTTCGGGTACGGCCTCCTCCCGGCTCACCACCTCGGCGCCCGCGCGGCGGGCCCGTTCGGCGGTGGCATCGGTCGACCCGGAGTCGAGCACGACCAGTTCGTCGACCAGGGTGCCGAGCAGCGGCCGGATGCTGGCCACGACGTCGGCGACGGTGTCCTGTTCGTTGAGAGCGGGCAGCACGACCGAAACCGTGCGTCCCGCTTTGGCGGCGACCAGGTCGCCGACCGTCCAGTCAGGGGTGTCCCAGGTGTGGGTAGTGGCCCAGGCGGGCTCGCGGTGTTGGATTTTCATGCCAGACCTCGCAGAGTTCGTGCGGGGGGCCGGATGCCCTGGATCGCGGCGATCATGTCCACGACCCGCCGGGTTTCGGCGACTTCGTGGACCCGGAAGACCCGAGCGCCCGCGGCGGCCGACCATGCGGTTGCCGCCAGTGTGCCCTCGACCCTTTCCGTCAGACCTACCCCTAGAGTCTCCCCGATAAAGTCCTTGTTGCTCAGGGCCATCAGGACTGGCCATCCGGTTTTTACGAGACTGTCGATTCCGCGCAACAACTCGAGCCCGTGATAGGTGTTTTTTCCGAAATCGTGGGTGGGATCGATCACGATTCCGTCGCGGCGCACCCCGGCGGCGGCCGCGCGGTCGGCCGCGGCGGCCACGGTGGCGGTCACCTCGGCCACCACGTCGGCGTAGCGGACCCGGTGCGGGCGGGTGCGCGGCACGGCGCCACCGGTGTGGCTGCAGACGATGCCGACGCCCAGCTCGGCGGCCACGTGCACGAGCTCGGGGTCGGCTCCGGCCCAGGTGTCGTTCACGAGGTCGGCGCCTGCCGCCACGGCGTCCCTGGCCACCGCGCCGCGCCAGGTGTCCACACTGATCAACAGGTCCGGGTACTTCTCGCGAATCGCCGCGACGAACGGAACCACCCGTCGCGTTTCCTCGGCGGCGTCGACGGTGTCACCCGGCCCGGCCTTCACACCCCCGATGTCGACCAGGTCGGCGCCTTCGTCGACGGCGCGGGTGACGCGGTCCATCGCGGCCCGGTCGGTGAAGGTGGCGCCCCGGTCGTAGAACGAGTCGGGCGTGCGGTTCACGATCGCCATCACCAGCGCGCGATCGGTCGGCACGGGCCGACCACAGAAGGTGGTTTCCGGCATCGCTATCGCGGAGCTCTACCCGCGGCGACATCGTCGGCGTAGTCGTCGTAGGCCGGAACGTAGCCCTCGGTCGGGCCGCTGAGCACATACAGCTGCCCTTCGGCGTCGGCGGCGTAGCCCTGCTTGCGAAGTTCTACCTTGCGGCTCTTGAAGGTGGAGGTCTGCTCGAGTTCGGCGACCACCCGCACGAACAGCGGGACCGCGTAGAGCGGCAGCCGCTCGTAGACGGTGCCCGCCAGCCCCTTGCCGTCGAACTCGGCGTCGGGGCGCAGGGTGATCGCGGCCATGCCCGCCTTGCCGTCGGTGCCGGGGATGTCGACGCCGAACACCACCGCCTGCTCGACGCTCGGGTGCTGATCGAGCGCGCCCTCCACCTCGGTGGTCGCGACGTTCTCGCCCTTCCAGCGGAAGGTGTCACCGAGCCGGTCGACGAACGCGATGTGCCAGAAGTGCTGATCGCGCACCAGGTCGCCGGTGTCGAACCAGCAGTCGCCCTTCTTGAATCCGTCGCGGACCAGCTTGGATTCGGACGCTTTCGCGTCGGTGTAGCCGTCGAAGGGCTGACGGTTGTTCACCTTCGCCAGCAGCAGTCCGACCCCGCCGGAACGCACCCGCCGCAGTTTGCCGTTCGCGCCCCGGCGCGGCTCACCGGTCTCGTCGTCGTATTCGACCACCGCGTACGGCAGCGGGCACAGCCCGGCCGTGCGGTCCACACCGAAGGCGTTGACGAACGCCAGCGGCGCCTCGCTCGACCCGTAGAACTCCACCACCCGGTCGATGCCGAAGCGGCGCCGGAACTCGTCCCACAGTTCCGGTCGCAGCCCGTTGCCGACGACGAGCCGTACCCGGTTGTTCTCCTCGCCGGGCCGCACTGGCTGGTTGAGCAGGTAGCGGCACAGCTCACCGATGTAGATGAAGGCCGTCGCCTTCTCGCGGTCGATCTCGGCCCAGAATCCCGAGGCGGAGAACTTCCGCGCGAGCACGTAGGTCGACTCGCCCGCGAGCACCGCCGACAGCGCCACCGTGAGCGCATTGTTGTGGTACAGCGGCAGGCAGCAGTACAGCGCGTCGTCGGCGCGCAACCGCACGCCGAGCCCGCCGAGCCCGGCCATGCTCTTGGCCCAGCGCAGATGCGTCATCACGCTGGCCTTCGGCATGCCGGTGGTGCCGGAGGTGAAGATCAGGAACGCGCGTTCGCCCGCCGTCACCTGCTCACAGACCGCCGGGTCGGAAGCCGTTGCGCCACGCGCGGATTCGGCGAGCTCCTCGGACATCAGCACGTTCGCCGGTGCCTCGGGCAGCGAATCGAGCGCTTCCAGGCATTCCTCGCCGACCACGACCAGCACGCTGTCGAGCAGACCGATGCTGTGGGCCAGCACCTGATCGCGCTGGTTGTAGTTGAGCAACCCGACGGTGGCGCCGAGTTTGAGCATCGCGAGGACCGTGAACAGCGTCTCGGGGCGGTTGGTCATGAGCACGCCGACCACGTCACCGCGATCGACGCCGCGCGCGGAAAGCACTGCGGCGTACCGGTTCACCTCGCTGTTGGCGGCGCGGTAGGTGTAGGAGCGGCCTTCGAAGCGCAGGAACACCCGGTCGGGGCGCCGGTGGGCGAGCCGCTGGAAGTACTTGCCGATGGACGCTTTGTCCTTGGGCCCCACCAGCATTCCCGGCGCGTTGCGCAGCATGCGCGGTGCGTCCATCGCCATCCCCGGCAGCTTCTTGGCCAGGTCGAACACGCTGACGGTGTCGCGGGCGTCGTTGCTCACGTCGATCTCCTACCCTCGGGCCGCGGCCGGTGTCAACGCGGCGAACGCGGCTGGCAGGTCGGCGGCCACGACGATGCGGTCGCGCGCCTGCTGTGTGACAATCTTGCGCTCGAACAGCTCGTCCAACCAGCCGAACAGGCCACCGTAGAAGCCGCCCGCGTCGAGCACGACCACGGGTTTGGTGTGTTCACCCAGGTAGCCGCCGGTCCAGGTTTCGAAGAACTCCTCGAGTGTCCCGACGCCGCCGGGCAGGGTGAGGAAGGCGTCGGCGCGTTCCTCCATCAGCTGTTTGCGCTGGCGCATGGTGTCGGTGACGAGCAGTTCGTCGGCGTCGACATCGGCGACCTCGCGGTGCACCAGATGCTTGGGGATCACCCCGACCGTGTGCGCGCCGCCCGCCCGCGCGGCCACCGCGACCGCGCCCATCATCGACACCCGGCCGCCGCCGGACACCAGTTGCCAACCGCGACGGGCGATTTCGGTACCGACCTGGGTGGCCAGGTCGATCAGTTCCGGTTCGGTCGTGCTTGCCGAGCAGTAGACGCAGATCGAGTAGCTCACCACTGGTCCTCGGTGCCGAGCCGTTCGATGTCGGCGCCGCGCCCGCCGGTCGCCTCCTTGACGATGCGCACCACGTCTTCGACGCTGTCGGTGACCTGGATGAGGTCGATATCCTCCGGCGAGATCTTGCCCGACCCGGCCAGCGAAGTACGCATCCACTCCACCAGCCCGGACCAGTAGGCCGTGCCGAACAGGATGATCGGGAAGCGGGTGATCTTGCGGGTCTGCACCAGGGTGAGTGCCTCGAACAGTTCGTCGAGGGTGCCGAAACCGCCGGGCAGACAGACGAAGGCCTGCGAGTACTTCACGAACATCGTCTTGCGGACGAAGAAGTAGCGAAAGTTGATCCCCAGGTCCACCCAGTCGTTGAGACCCTGTTCGAACGGCAGCTCGATGCCGAGCCCGATCGAGTACCCGCCCGCTTCCGACGACCCACGGTTGGCGGCTTCCATGGCACCGGGGCCGCCGCCGGTGATGATGGCGAAACCGGCGTCGGTGAGCGCCGAGCCGATCGCCCGTCCCGCCGCGTACTCGGGGTGGTCCACCGGCGTGCGGGCCGAGCCGAACACCGTGACGGCGGGCGGCACCTCGGCCAGCGCGCCGAAGCCCTCGACGAACTCGGCCTGGATCCGCAGCACCCGCCACGGATCGGTGTGCACCCAGTCGCTGTCCTGCCGGGTGTCGAGAAGATTGCGGTCCGCGGTCCGTGCTCCCGGCTTGCGTTCGCGCCGGAACATCACCGGCCCCCGGAACTTCGGTTTGGCCTTCCCCACCTGTTCATCCACGGAATCGCTCGACATGCCCTCCACGCTACTGGGACCGCCCGGTGAGGTAGGTGCGCAGCATGGCGGTGACGGCGGTGATCTGGCTGAGCGGGACGTGTTCGTCGCGCTTGTGGGCGAGGTTCGGGTCGCCGGGGCCGAAGTTCACGGCGGGAATGCCACGGGCGGCGAAGCGCGAGACGTCGGTCCAGCCGTACTTCGCGCGCACGCCCCCGCCGCCGTGGGCGTTGACCGAGTCGATGAGGCTGCGGGCGGCCGGTGCGGTGAGCCCGGGCAGTGCGCCGGGCGAGGAGTCGGTGACCTGGAAACCCACGTCGAGCCCGTCGAAGACCTCGCGCACGTGGGCGACGGCCTGCTCGACGGTGCGGTCGGGGGCGTAGCGGAAGTTCACGTCCACCTCGGCCACGTCGGGCACCACATTGCCCGCGACGCCACCGGAGACGCGCACCGCCGAGAGCCCCTCGCGATAGACGCAGCCGTCGATGTCGACCTGACGTGCCTCGTAGGCGGCCAACCGTTCCAGTACCGGCGCCAGCGCGTGAATCGCGTTCTCCCCCAGCCACGCCCGCGCCGAATGCGCCCGCACACCCGAGGTGCTCAGCCGCACCCGCAGCGTGCCCTGGCACCCCGCCTCGATCCAACCGCCCGACGGTTCGCCGAGCACGGCGAGGTCGCCGTCGAGCCAGTCGGGCATGTCGCGTTCGATGTGGTTGAGGCCGTTGAACTCGGCGGCGATCTCCTCGCCGTCGTAGAAGATGAGGGTGAGGTCGTGGGCCGGGTCGGTGATGGTGGCGGCCAGGTGCAGGAACACCGCGTCACCGGACTTCATGTCGACGGTGCCGCAGCCGAACAGCACCGGCTCGCCGTCCACCTCGGCGGGCCTGCTCGGCACGTTGTCGGCGATGGGCACCGTGTCCAGGTGCCCGGCCAGGATCACCCGGGTCGGCAGGCCGAGGGTGGTGCGCGCCAGCACCACATTGCCGTGCCGCTTGATCTCGAAGCCGGTGGTCTGATCGCGCAACGCCTGCTCGACCAGATCCGCGATGGCGGCCTCGTCGCGGGAAACGCTCGGGACATCGACCAGGGCGGCGGTCAACTGGATCGGGTCGGCGCGCAAATCGAGAGTCACATATCGAGACTAGTACGCCGGTACGACACTGTGTCCTGGTGCGGGAATCGGACCGGGTGGTCCATCGCACAGCCCCCGCGCCACCTCGACCTGGACCGAGACGGCAAAATGTGGTCCCGTGAGCACTCAAGGAGCAAGCGCAGTCGGTATCGCCACCATCACCTCGGACGGCACCGTCCTCGACACCTGGTACCCGAGCCCGGAGCTGGGCGAGTTCACCGAGACCGGCTCGCGGCGCCTGGACGCGGCCGACGCACCGGAGTTCGCCGACCTGCTCGGCCCCGACAAGGCGCGCGGCGTCGAGGTGGTCGCGGTGCGCACCACCATCGCCGACCTGTCGGCGGCCCCCACCGACGCCCACGACGTGTACCTGCGCCTGCACCTGCTCTCGCACCGCCTCGTCCAGCCGCACGGCCTGAGTCTGGACGGCCAGTTCGGCCTGCTCAGCAATGTGGTGTGGACCAACCACGGTCCGTGCGCGGTGGAGGGTTTCGAGCAGACCCGGATCAAACTGCGCGCCCGCGGCCCGGTCACCGTGTACAGCATCGACAAGTTTCCCCGCATGGTCGACTACGTGGTGCCCTCGGGCGTGCGTATCGGCGACGCCGACCGTGTCCGGCTCGGCGCGCACCTGGCCTCGGGGACAACCGTCATGCACGAGGGCTTCGTCAACTTCAACGCGGGCACCCTGGGCAACTCGATGGTCGAGGGCCGTATCTCGGCCGGTGTCGTGGTCGGCGACGGCTCCGACATCGGTGGCGGCGCCTCGACCATGGGCACCCTGTCCGGTGGCGGAACCACCGTCATCTCGGTCGGTGAGCGCAGCCTGCTCGGCGCCAACGCCGGTCTCGGTATCCCGCTCGGCAACGACTGCGTGCTCGAGGCGGGCCTGTACCTGACCGCGGGCACCAAGGTGACCGCGCCCGACGGCACCGTGGTCAAGGCCGCGACGCTGGCCGGACAGAACAATCTGCTGTTCCGTCGCAATTCGACCACCGGCGCGGTGGAAGTGGTGCCGCGCTTGGGCACCGGTATCGAACTCAATGCCGCGCTGCACGCCAACGACTGAATTCCGCATTCGGCAATATCGCATATATTGCGGTTTCTTGACGACGGGTATCCCGGTGCGGCAAGGCATTTCACGTCCGATAGCTTGAATTCGCCACCCCAGCCGGGGGGCTTTCGAATGTGGAGGGATTCAAGAATGAAGTTCGGAAAGTTCACTACCGCTGTTGTGATGTCGGTTGTCGCGGTGGGCATCACCGCGGCCACCGCCAACGGTCAGCCCGCCGTGGCGACCGAACAGCCCGCGGTGGTGGCTGCGGGGGGCGTGACTTCGGGTGTGAGCAACGGGATCAACTACACCACCTCGGTGTCGCCCGCCGACAAGACCATCACCTGGGCGGTCGACAACGGTCGCTTCGAGCTGGCGGCCGACGGCTCGGCCGTGCTGCTGCGCAACGCCGAGGGCGTCACCGTCGACCAGACGGCGCTGCGCTCGGAGGTCGCCGGTCTGCCGATCTCGGTGAGCCCCGAGATCGCCCAGGACGGGCGCAGCGTGAAGCTGGCCGCCTCGATGACGCCCGCGGATTCGGCGAAGCTCGGCGATATCGCCGAGCTGAAGGACATCAGCTCCTACGACCGCCTGATGGCGCAGGTCAACAAGAACCTGCCCGGTATCGCGATCGGCGGCATCATCGGTGCGTTCTTCCCGTTCCTGTGGCTGATCACCATCCCCGCCGGGATGCTGATCGGCGGTTACGTGATGGGTGGCCAGGAGTTCCTGGACGCGGTGATCGCGTTCGCGACCGGCCAGCCCTGATCCACTGATTCGACAGGCCCCGCACTCCACCGAGTGCGGGGCCTTTTCGTTGTCCGGGTGACGAAGCCGATACTCGACGCCGCTGTCGACGCGGGGTACCGTCAGCTGTTATACGGAGCCGTATAACAGGAGGATCGGTATGGCACTTCTTCCCCCGGGCCAACGCGCCGTCGACGGGTTTCCCCGCTTCGGCACGCACCTGCACCACCCACCGCCGTCGGTCCCCCAGCATCCGGTGATCGACGTCGGCGGCGCGGTGGTCGAGCCCGTCACGGTCCCGCTCACCGAACTCGCGCGGCTGCCGCGTCGCGAGCAGACGGCCGACTTCCATTGCGTCGCCGGGTGGTCGGCGACCGGTCTGCGCTGGGAGGGCACCCCGTTCCTGGACTTCTACCGACTGGTGATCGAGCCCGCGCTCGCGCCGGGCGCCACGATCACGCACCTGAGTTTCGAAGGGCTCGACGGGTTCCGATCGGTCGTGCTGCTCGAGGACGCGCTCGGCGACGACGTGCTGATCGCCGACCGGCTCGACGGTCGGCCACTCGACAGCGACCACGGCGCGCCGGTGCGGCTCGTGAGCCCCCAGCAGTACGGCTTCGTCAACACCAAACACCTGTGCCGCGTCGAGGCGCACACCAGCGCCCCACCCGACCCGGACAAGTGGTCGCCGCTGGCCTCACACGCCCGGGCGCGGGTGTGGGCAGAGGAACGGCACCGGTACCTGCCCGGGCGCGTGGTCCGCCCCGTGTACCACGCACTGATCGGACCGATCCGGCGGCTGAGCGCACGCGGCAGTCGGGAGCGTTAGGTCAACGACTTCTTCTGGACCTTGCCCATGGCATTGCGCGGCAGCGCCGCGACGAAGCGGATCTCGCGGGGGCGTTTGTGTACCGAAAGCTGTTCGGCCACATGGCCGGTCAGCTCGGTCGCGAGATCGTCGGTGCCGGTGTCACGGGCGACGACGAAGGCGACGATCCGCTGCCCCAGATCGTCGTCGGGCAGCCCGACCACCGCGACCTCGGCGACCGCGGGATGCCCGAGCAACGCGGTTTCGATCTCGCCCGCGCCGATCCGGTATCCCCCGGACTTGATGAGGTCGATGGACTCTCGGCCGACGATGCGGTGGAACCCGTCGGCGTCGATCACGGCGACATCGCCGGTGCGGAACCAGCCGTCCTCGGTCCACTCGCGCGCGGTGGCCTCGGGACGACCGAGATAGCCGTCGAACAGCATCGGGCCGCGTACCTGCAGGGCACCGATGCTCTCGCCGTCGTGCGGGACCGGATCGCCCGCCTCGTCGCGCAACCGGGTCTCGACGCCGCGGACCGGCGTACCGACCCAGCCCGGCCTGCGTTCGCCGTCGGCCCTGGTCGACAGCGTGATCATGGTTTCGCTCATGCCGTACCGCTCCACCGGCGCGTGCCCGGTGAGTTCGGCCAGCTTCTCGAAGACCGGGACCGGCAGCGGCGCACTGCCCGACACCAGCAGCCGCGCCCGGCTCAATTCCTTTGCCGCTTCGGGCTTCTCGGCGATGCGCGACCAGACCGTCGGCACGCCGAAGTACAGGGTTCCCTCGGCGGCGGCATAGGCCTCGGGGGTCGGCTTGCCAGTGTGGATCAGGCGGCTGCCGACGCGCAGGGGCCCGAGCAGACCGAGGATCAGGCCGTGCACGTGGAACAGCGGAAGCCCGTGCACGAGGGTGTCTTCGCGGGTCCAGTTCCAGGCCCCGGCCAGCGCGTCGAGCCCGGCGGCGATGGCGCCGCGACTGAGCAGCACCCCTTTGGGGGCGCCGGTGGTACCGGAGGTGTAGAGGATGAAGGCGATGGCCGCCGGATCCGGCTCAGGATAGGTGTGCCAGGACCTGGCGTGCAGACGCACCGGAACCACCGGGAGGTCGGTGTCGGCGGGCGCGGCACCGAGCCAGGCCTGGGCCCCGGAATCACGCAGAATGTGTTCGCGCTCAGCGGTTCCCGCGTCGGGCGGCACGGGCACGACCGTCACCCCGGCGATCAGGCAGCCGACCACCGCGAGCACCGTCCGCAGGGTCGGCTCGGCCAGCACCGCGACCCGCTCGGCCCGCCCGATCCGTTCGGCGACCGAGGTGGCCGCACCGAGCAGGTCACCGCGCGAGACGGTGGCATCATCGATGGTGACGGCGTCGGGAAGGTCGTCCCCGGCGGCGACGGCGAGCGGATTCAACGAGGCGAGCAGCAGCGGCGGACCGTAGGGCATCCGTCCACGCTAGCCCGGCGCGTCCCGTCGGCCCACGCCACCGCCCGTTGACACCCTGACGACAGAGTGAGACATTCAACCTACAAGTCTCTCACCGACGAATTGGGGTCAACGATGACCAGCCTCGCGCATTCGCGGTCCAGCCACGCCGGACCCGCAGAGTTCGACATCCGGGATCACGTGGACGGCTCATCCGTCTTCTTCGGCGCAACGGCGAATGTGATCATGCAGCTCAGTCTGGCTCCGGTCGGCTACGGCGTGGCGGAATCGCGCGTGCACAGCGGCAGCATCATGAAGCACCCCTTCAAACGGACCAGGACGACCATCACCTATCTGTCGGTGGCGATGATGGGCACCGACGAGGACCGGGCCGCGTACCGCGCCGCGATCAACGGCGCGCACCGGCACGTGCACTCCACACCGCAGAGCCCGGTGAAGTACAACGCCTTCGACAAGAACCTGCAGCTGTGGGTGGCCGCCTGTCTGTACTGGGGCTCGGTCGACCTGATGGAGCGCCTGCACGGCCCCGCCGACGACGTCACCGCCGACACCTACTACGACTACGCCCACCGTTTCGGCACCACCCTGCAGGTGCCGCGCGAGATGTGGCCCGCCGACCGCGCGGCCTTCGCGGAGTACTGGACCGCGAACCTCGCCGCGACCCACGTCGACGACACCATCAAGGCGTACTTCGACGACCTGCTCGACCTGCGCATGCTGTACCCGCCGCTGCGCCTGGTCTTCGCCCGCTTCCACCGCTGGTTCACCACCGGCCTGCTCCCGCAGCACCTGCGTGACGAACTCGGCCTCACCTGGACCGAACACGACGAACGTCGCCTCAACCGCCTCCTGCGCACCACCGGCGCGGTCTGGGGCCGCCTGCCGCGCCCCCTCCGCAACTTCCCCTTCAACGCCACCCTCGCCGACATGCGCCGCAGGCAGCGCCGGGGCAAGCCACTGATCTGAGCACAGCGCGAGCTGCCCGTCACCGGCAGCTCGCGCACTGTCGGATGCCCTCGGTGATGATCCGTTCGACGAGGGCGGACGTGGCGGTGGTGACACTCAGAACGGGGCTTGTTCGAACCAGGAGGCGTAAGTCTCGTCGAAGGTGTGGCCGGGCCAGGAGACTTCGATGAGGATCTCGGCGGTGGCGCTGTGACCGCGCTCCCCGACCGCAAGGGTGAACGGGGCGCCGGGGTCGTTCGGGCGGGCGACGGCGATGGTCGAGTTCCGGTCGGGGCGGGTCCGCGAATCGTGGGCGAGGGTGTGGCGCGCGAGATAGTTCTCGACGTCGGCGGCGGACCCGTAGGCGGTGAACCAGGAGACGACGCCGTCGGCGTCGGTGCACGAGATCTGACGCACGGGCGTGGGATCGCCGGGAGCGACCACGAACGTAGACGTCGGCGCACAGGCGGCCTCGCGCCAGCCACGTCCGACCGGTGTCGTCGGGATCAACCCGGGGAACGCCGTCGCGATCGCGGCATGCTCACCCCAGGTCGGGGCCGGTGGAACTCGATGGGGGCGAATGAATTTCCAGTAGACCGCCCCCACGCCGACCACCCCGACACCGGCGATCATCGCCAGCACGAGCAGGCTCACGGCGAGCGCCCGCCATCGCGACGAGACAGCATTACCCGCAACCTCGGTCGCGTGCGGACGCGTCGCGCGCGCACCCGGCGGAGCAGCGACAACCGTTCGCAGGTCGACTGGAGTGGTGGAAGTTCCGGCGGGAGCACTCGACGGTGCGGCGGACGCACTCATGGCCGGTTCCCTGGTCGACAGGCCCGGTCCGGTGCGCTGTGGGGCGCCGATCAGCGCCGGGGCGACAGCCGCGCCGTCCGATGCCGCAGCCGCCGCCTGACCGAATTCGGCGCAACTGCCGAACCTTTCAGCCGGGTCCTTGGCCATGGCACGGCCGATCACCGCGTCCAGGCCGGGCGCCAGACCGCTCACCCGGTCGGAGGCCCTCGGCACGGGCTTGGTCAGATGCGCGGCGACGACAGCACCGGGATTGTCTGCGGGAAAAGGGCTTTCGCCAGTGAGCAAGGTGTACAGGGAACAACCGAGCGAATATTGGTCGGATCGGTGATCCACAGTCGCACCGGACAATTGTTCGGGCGAGGCGTAGGCCAGGGTGGCGAGGAAGTCGCCGGTGCGGGTGAGCTGACGGGCGTCACCGCGCAGGCGAGCGATCCCGAAATCGGTGAGCAGCACGCGATCCCGACCTCGGCCCGCGGCGAGCAGGATGTTGGCGGGTTTCACGTCCCGGTGCAGCACGTCGCGCTCGTGGGCGTAGTCGAGCGCGTCGGCGGTCTGGGCGATGATGTCGACCGCGCGGGCCGGATCCAGCGGGCGACCGCGGAACACCGAGGCGTCGGTGCCGTCGACGTACTGCATGGAGATCCACATCAGCCCGTCTTCGACACCACGATCGAGCACCGACACGATGCCGGGATGGTCGAGGCGGGCGGCCACGTCGGCCTCACGTTCGAAGCGGGCCCGCACCTCCTGTTCCGCGTACAGGTCGCGATTCAGCAGTTTCAGCGCCACCTGCCGGGGCAGGCGTGGGTGCGCGGCCAGGTACACGGTGCCCATTCCGCCGCGCCCGAGCAGGCGCTCGATCCGATATCCGGCGAACACCGTGCCCGCGACCAAACCCACCCCGTGCATGTGTTGCGAGCCTTCCGATCCTGTTCGCGCCGAATTCGACTGTGCGGACACTAACCGATTCGCGGGCGAGACAGGATGCGGGGCAACCGGACCCGGCGTCTCAGGCCAGCCGGGCAACCGCTTCGGCGATGCGCTCGTCGGTGGCGGTGAGGGCGATGCGGACGTGTTCGGGGGAACGGGGGCCGTAGAAGTCGCCGGGGGCGGCGAGGATGCCGCGCTCGGCGAGCCAGTCGAGGGTGACCCGGCAGGCTTCACCACGGGTGGCCCACAGGTAGAGGCCCGCTTCGGAGAAGTCGATGCGGAAACCCGCCTGCTCCAAGGCATTTCGCAGGATGGTGCGACGGGCGCGGTAGCGCTCGCGCTGTGCCGCCTCGTGGGTGTCGTCGGCGAGGGCGGCGGTCATGGCGGCCTGGATGGGGAAGGGCAGCATCATGCCGGAGTGTTTGCGCACCTCGAGCAGTTCGGCGACCAGGGTCGGGTCGCCCGCGACGAAACCGGCGCGGTAACCGGCCAGGTTCGAGGTCTTCGACAGCGAATGGATGGCCAGCAGGCCGGTGTGGTCGCCGTCGCAGACGCGCGGGTCGAGGACGGAGACCGCCTCCCCCTCCCACACCAGGCCGAGGTAGCACTCGTCGGAAGCGACGATCGCACCGCGTTCCCGCGCGAAGGCGACGACCTTGCGCAGGTGTTCGATCGGGAGCACCTTGCCGGTGGGGTTCGACGGCGAGTTCACGAAGATCAGCGCCGGGTTCTGCGGGCCGATCTGGGTGAGGCCGTCGGCACGCCACGGCTTCGCACCGGCCAGCAGGGCGCCCACCTCGTAAGTGGGGTAAGCGATCTCGGGGATGACGACGAGGTCGTCGGCGCCGATGCCGAGCAGGCGCGGCAGCCCGGCGATGAGTTCTTTGGTGCCGATCACTGGCAGCACGGCGGCCGGGTCGACACCGGCGATGCCGAATCGGCGCGCCAGCGCGTCGACCGCGGCGGCGCGCAGCTCAGGGGTGCCGTGCGTGGTCGGGTACCCGGGGACGGCCGCGACCGAGCTCAGCGCGGCCTGGATCAGCGGGTCGACCGGATCGACCGGCGTACCGACCGACAGGTCGACCAGCCCACCGGGATGCGTCGCGGCCTTCTGCTTCACCCCGGCGATGGTGTCCCACGGGAAATCGGGCAGCAGACTGCTCACCCGGGCACGGGTCGGCACCCCTGCGCTCATTCTTCGGCCATGGGGGGCAGCGCCTTGATGAAGGCCGGGTCGTAGTCGACCTTGCCCACCTTGGTCGCGCCGCCGGGCGAGCCCAGCTCGTCGAAGAAGTCGACGTTGGCGTTGATGTAGCCGCTCCACTGGTCCGGGGTGTCGTCCTCGTAGAAGATCGCCTCCACGGGGCAGACCGGCTCACACGCACCACAGTCAACGCACTCGTCGGGTTGGATGTAGAGCATGCGGCCACCCTCGTAGATGCAATCCACGGGGCATTCCTCGATGCACGCCTTGTCCTTCACGTCAACGCACGGTTCAGCGATGATGTACGGCACTGCCGTTCTCCTAGTCTGTCCACTGCTGCGGGGGCCAACTCCGCCCCCCGAACCCTATCCCGAACTACACGCTACCCCCAGGTCAGCCTGCCCTAACTAGTTCATCGAACCTGCTCAGGCCCATGGGTCCACCACCGGCACTCCGGCCGCGACGAACGGAGAGCCGTCCCGGGTGGCGACAGACATTCCCGCCGCGGTGGCGATTGCCGCGATATAGCCGTCGGCCGCCGCGATCGCACATCCGCGTGTGCGAGCCGTCGCCATGAGCTCGGCGTACGCCGCCGACGCGGAGAGGTCGAAGGGCAGCACGCGACCGGCGAACAGCGGCAACACCTTCGACTCCACCCGTTCCGCCAGAAATTCGCGACGACGGCCCGCAGGCATGGCCGCGATGCCGAAGCGCAGTTCGGCGACAGTAACCGCCGAGAGGTAAAGGGTGTGCAGCCGCTGGGTATCGAGCCACTTGACGACTCGCGGATCGGGCGCGGCGCGCAGCGGCTCGGACACCACGTTCGTGTCGAGGACGATCATCCGAGTTCCAGCGGAGTGGCGGGAGTCCGGTCTCGCGCGGCGAGCCGGTCGACCTCGTCGTCGGTCAACGTCGCTTCGCGGCCGATGTCGGCGAGCAGCGAACCGATCTGCACCTGGGTGCCGGGAAATACCACGTCGATGAGGATCTGACGCACTTCGGCCTCGGTGCTGCGCCCGTGCTGCGCCGCGCGCACTCGCAGCGCTTCCCGGACATCGTCCGGTAGATCGCGAACCGTCAATCTCGCCATCGCAACCTCCCCGAGATGCAGTCATTGGCGCCAATGTGGTCGTTGACGCCAAGACTACTCCCCGTGCGTACCTTTGACCAGCGTCAGCTCACTGTCAGTGGGAGGGCGTGGGGCGTGTGGTCGACGGCGCCGTAGGTGGTGGTTCGTTCGCGGACCGGGCGGTCGATGCCCGCGGCGATCTCGGTGAGTTCGGCGACGGTCTTGGCGGAGCCGTGCTGGGAACCCGCCATGCGGGAAATGGTTTCCTCCATCAGCGTTCCGCCGAGGTCGTTGGCGCCGCCCGAAAGCATCATCTGGGTGCCGACGGTGCCGAGTTTCACCCAGCTGGTCTGGATGTTGTGGATGCGGCCGTGCAGCATGACGCGCGCGAGGGCGTGGACGGCGCGGTTGTCGCGGTTGGTCGGGCCGGGGCGTGCGGCGCCCGCGAGGTAGAGCGGGGCGCTCTGGTGGACGAACGGCAGCGGCACGAACTCGGTGAAACCTCCGGTGCGGTCCTGGATTTCGCGCAGCACCCGGAGGTGACCCACCCAGTGTTTCGGGTTGTCGACGTGCCCGTACATCATCGTCGAGCTCGACGGGATGCCGAGCTCGTGCGCGGTGGTGATCACCTCGATCCACGCGGAGGTGGGCAGTTTGCCCTTGGTGAGCACCCAGCGCACCTCGTCGTCGAGGATCTCGGCGGCCGTGCCGGGGATGGAGCCGAGTCCGGCCTCCTTCAGCGCCGCGAGCCAGTCGCGGATGCTCTGCCCACCACGGGAGGCACCGTTGACGATCTCCATCGGACTGAACGCGTGCACGTGCATCGACGGGACGCGGGCCTTGATGGCGCGGACGAGGTCGGCGTAGCCGGTGACGGGCAATTCCGGGTCGATGCCGCCCTGCATGCAGATCTCGGTGGCACCGTCGACGTGGGCTTCCCAGGCGCGGTCGGCGACCTCGTCGGTGCTCAGGGTGAAGGCGTCGGCATCGCCCTTGCGCTGGGCGAACGCGCAGAAACGGCAGCCGGTGTAGCAGATGTTGGTGAAGTTGATATTGCGATTCACCACGTAGGTGACCTCGTCGCCGGACACGTCACGTCGTAGCTGATCGGCAAGGGCCGCAACGGCATCCAGTGCCACACCGTCGGCGGTGGCGAGGGCGAGGTACTGGTCGTCGGTCAGGCCCGCCGGGTCGTTCTCGGCGGCGCGCAGCGCGTCGAGCACCTCGGAGTCGAGCCGCTCGGGGGCGGTGACGGCCAGGTCGCGGGCGTGTTCGCGAATGGTCTCCCAGTCGCCGAACGCGCCGACCACCTCCTGGCCGAGGCCGGAGTCGCTGCGGCTGTCGGTGATGCGTCCCTCGGAGTCGATGGCGGTGTTGAGGTCCACCCGGCCCGCCGAGTCCCACGACTCGTCGGGTTCCTGCCAGGCGAGGCCGACGGGCATCGCCTCGGACCTGGCCAGCCCGGTGGCCGGATCGGTGAGCGCCGCGACGTGCGCGCCGATGCGCGGATCGATCCACGGATGGCCCGCGCGCACATACTTCGGATGGGCGGAGGTGCGTTCGGCGAGGGTGAACCCGGCCGCCTCGGTGATCTCGCGGAGCGTGTCGAGATTGGGCCAGGGACGTTCGGGGTTCACGTGGTCGACCGTCAACGGCGACACGCCACCCCAGTCGTCGATTCCCGCGTCGATCAGGGCGCGGCAATCGCTGTGCGACACCAGGTTCGGCGGCGCCTGCACCGGAACATCCGGGCCGAGCAGCAGCCTGGTCACCGCGACCGTGGCGAGGAACTCGGCCACATCGGCATCGGGCGCGTCGCGCATAGCGGTGTCGGACTTGGCCCGGAAGTTCTGCACGATCACTTCCTGGATGTGCCCGAACTCGCGGTGCAGCTTGCGGATCGCCATGATCGAGTCGGCGCGTTCGGCCAGTGTCTCACCGATACCGACCAGGATGCCGGTGGTGTAGGGCACCGAAAGCCTGCCCGCGTCGGTGATGGCCCGCAGCCGCACGGCCGGGTCCTTGTCGGGGCTGCCGAAATGGCAGGCACCCTTCTCGGTGAACAGCCGGGTGGCGGTGGTCTCGAGCATCATGCCCATCGACTGGGCGACCGGCTTGAGCCGCGCGATCTCGTTCCAGCTCATCACGCCGGGGTTCAGGTGCGGCAGCAGGCCGGTCTCCTCGAGCACGAGGATCGACACGGCGCGCAGGTAGTCGAGGGTGGAGTCGTACCCGCGTTCGTCGAGCCACTGGGCCGCCTCGGGCCAGCGGTCCTCCGGGCGATCGCCCAGCGTGAACAGTGCTTCCTTGCAGCCGAGCGCCGCGCCCTGACGGGCGATCTCCAGCACCTCGTCGGGTTCGAGGAACATCCCCTTGCCCTCGGCCCGCAGCTTGCCCGGCACAGTGACGAAAGTGCAGTAGTGACACTTGTCGCGGCACAACCGGGTGAGCGGGATGAACACATTGCGCGAGTAGGTGATGGTGCGTGGCCTGCCCGCCGATTCGAGACCGGCGTCGCGGACCCGGGCGGCGCTGGCACACAGGTCGGCCAGGTCGTCGCCGGTGGCGTGCAGCAGGACGGTCGCCTCGTCGACGTTCAACGTGACGCCGTCGCGGGCCCGTCGCAATGCCCGGCGCATGGCCGAGGCACTCGGCGGGTTCGGCGGAACGCTCGGCAGTGGAAGGTCGCTCACCCCGTCGATCATGCGCTACTTTTCTCCCGAACGTGTGGTCGGCTGGTCACGCCGCCCGTTGCGGGCGCGCGAGGGTCGTGCTTCTTGGCCACAACCTCGGCGGCGCGGGCACATATTCCCGAGCCGGGCGAACTCGTCGGACCCACGTGTCACGATGGCTGCATGTCGTTGCCGCGTTCAACCATCCTCGCCGAACCGGCCTGGCGGCCGAGCCCGAGGGCGAAACTGCTCTGGGCACTGGAGAACGCTGTCGGCGTCGTCGTGCTCGCGGTGGTGCTCGGCGTGTGGATGTTCGTCGACGACCGACGCGGCTGGCAGGCGGTCGCCGGGCTGGCGCTGCTCGCGCTCGCCGTGCTGGGGTCGGTCGTCGTCCCGCTGTGGCGGTACGCGGTGCACCGGTGGGAGGTCACCGACGAGGCCGTGTACACGCGGGTGGGCTGGCTGGATCAGGAATCGCGGGTGGCGCCGATCTCGCGGGTGCAGACGGTGGACACCGAGCGCGGCCCGCTCGAGCGGATGCTCGGATTGGCCACGGTCACGGTGACCACGGCGTCCTCGGCCGGGGCGGTGAAGATCAGCGCGTTGGATCTCCCGGTCGCCGAACAGACAGTGCTGCGGCTGACCGCCATCGCCGCCCAGCATCGCGGCGACGCCACATGAGCGAGACAGCCTGGCAGCGGCTCGACCCGCGCATGCTGCTGGTGTACCCGGTCACCGAGATCGTGAAATACATTCCGGTGCTGATCGGTTCGGTGATCGTCGGCACCACCAGCGGCAATCCGCTGTGGAGCTCGATCCCGGTGCTGCTCGTCGCCGCATTCGGTGTCCTGCGGTGGTTCACCACGACCTACCGCATCGATGCCGATCATGTGCAGTTGCGCACCGGCATCGTCGGCCGACGGACGCTGTCGGTGCCGCGGCCGCGCATCCGGTCGGTGGATGTGGAAGCCGATCTGCTGCACCGGGTCCTCGGCCTCGCCGTGCTCACCATCGGTACCGGGACCGACGCCGCCAAGGACGAGGAGTTCAAACTCGACGCGCTCGACACGAGCCGCATCCCCGCCTTGCGGACCGAATTGCTCTCCCACACCACGCGATTCGACGAGCAGCCCACCGGCGACCTGGCACCGACACCGGAATCCGGTGTCGAGATCGGGCATTGGCGAGCCGCGTGGGTGCGGTACGCGCCGCTGTCGCTGACCGGGCTGGCCATCGTCGCCCCGATCGCTGGCTTGGCGGCGCAGTACGGTGTGCTCGAGTGGATCGTGAAATCCGATCCGGTCCAAGGGATCGGGCACGACAGCGTCGCCGCGATCGCGGTGGTGATCGCGGCGATGATCGTGCTCACCCTGCTGCTGGTGAGCTTCGCCGCCTGCGGGCAGTACCTGGCCACCTGGTACGGACTGCGCGTGCTCGACAACGGCTCGACCCTGCACCTGCGCCACGGGCTCTTCACCACCCGCCAGATCACCCTCGACCTGGCCCGCTTCCGTGGTGCCACACTCAACGATCCCCTGCTGTTGCGCGCCGCCGGTGCCGCACAGCTGGAAATGATCATGACCGGCGAGAATTCGCGTCAGAAGGTACTCCCCCAGGCCCCACGAGCGGCCGTCGAACGCACCTTCGACGAACTCCTGCGCACCCATCGGCGACCGAAGGACATCGACAGCAGCGCATTCGAAAAGACTTGGGCGCCAGCATCAGCCGCGGAGACCGGCATCGCACAGCACGAGCAGACCGGCATCGCCGCACCCGAACAGACCGGCATCGCCGCACCCGAACAGACCGGCACCACGCAACACGAGCACACCGGCAACGTCCCACCCGAACAGACCGGCACCACGCAACACGAGCACACCGGCAACGTCCCACCCGAGCAGACCGACATCGCCCCGCCCGAGCAAGGAGGCCTCGTCCGACCCGGACAGGGAGGCACGGCGGCGGCGGTGGATGCGCCGGATGCCGAGCACAGGACGAGCGGTGGCGAGGAGCTCACCACGACGCGCTCGCCGCTGAAATTGTCTGCGGTGCAGTCTATTTCGGGTACCACACTCGGAACGATCGGCCTGATTCCGCACGGTCGCGCGGCACGCCGACGGCGGTATGTGCGGGCGGCGTGGCCGGTGGGCATCCTTCTCGTCGCCATGATCGTGTCGGCCGCACTCGAAAGCCCTCTCCCCGCGTGGATCTGGGTGGTTCCCGTGCTGTTCGCCGCACTGATGGCCGCCCTCGCCGAGGACCGCTACCGCAGCCTCGGCCACCGTGTCCTCCCCGCCGACAACGGCCCCACCTGGCTCATCACCCGCCGCGGCAGCCTCGACCGCAATCGCGACTGTCTCGAAGCTCCCGGCATCATCGGCTGGACCATCCGCCAGACCTTCTGGCAACGCCGCTCCGGCCTGGCAACGGTGGTCGCCGCCACGGCCGCGGGCAAGAAGGCCTACCTGGTGGTCGACATCCCCCACGACGACGCGGTCGCCCTGATCGACGCCGTCACCCCTGGCCTCCTGGGCAGCCGCTGACCTTTGCGACGCCGCGCGGTACGTCGCGGAGACAGCCTGATGGCGACAGTGGTCGCGGCCACCGCCGCAGGCGAGAAGGCCTACCCGGTGGTCGACATTCCCACGACGACGCGGTCGCCCTGATCGACGCCATCACCCCTGGCCTCCTGGGCAGCCGCTGACCTTTGCGACGCCGCGCGGTACGTCGCGGAGACAGCCTGATGGCGACAGTGGTCGCCGCCACGGCCACGGCCGCAGGCGCCAGGCGCAGGCGCCCGGCGAGAAGGCCTACTCGGTGGTCGACATCCCCAATGGCGACACACTCGCCCTGATCGAGGCCGTCACCCCGGCCTCCAGGTCAGCCGCTCAACCACTTGTGACGTCATGCAGCCCGCTCGGAGAACTCCTGAGCCGTAGGCTCACCTGACTTCACTGCCCGACGGCAGCCGGAGTCGCGAGCCTTCCCCGGCACGGACGCAAGCACACCCGCCCTGCCCAGGTACCGCGCTTGAAAGCACAGCGCCAGGGGTGCAGCGGCTCAGGCCGCGAGGCGCTACCCAACTCTGATGGCGCCACACCGGCCGGGAGTCGAGAGACTCCCGGCCGGTGGTGTTGTCAGGCGCCCCGAGGTGGCGACCGCGGCCGACGGCGCGGCCGGACCGGGCTGGCCCCGCCGCGGGCGAAACATCGGTCCGCGATGTCAGACGCCCACCGCCTCCTCAGCCGAATCCGCTTCCCCAGCCGAATCCGTCTCGGCAGCGGATCTTTTCACATCACGCATCAATACCACTGCCAACACCGCCGCAGCGAGCGAGGCGAGCGCGCCCACGCCGAAGGTGACCTGCATGGCGGTGCAGAAGGCCTCGCGGGCCAGGCCGATCACCCCGGTGTCGCCGGTACCGAGCGCACCCGCGATGGATTCCCGTGCCGCCGTCGGCGCGGAGTCGGGCATGGCGCCCGCGAAGGTGCCCGCCAGGATCGCGCCGAGCACTGCTACGCCGAGTGCGGCGCCCGCCTGCTGAATGGTGTCGTTGAGCGCCGAGCCCACCCCCGCGTGGTCCTCGGGGACCGCGCTCATCAGCGCCCCGATCGCGGCGGGCATGGCCAGACCGCCACCGGCACCGAGCAGCGCCATCGCCACGGCGGGCAGGGTGAAGCTCGCACCGGCGTCGAGGGTGGCGAGGACCGCGAATCCGGCGGCGACCACGACGAGTCCGGCGATGGTGACGATCCGCGCCCCCAGTTTCCCGACCAGCACCGCGCCGATTCCGTTGGCCACCAGCAAGGTCACCGCCATCGGGGTGAAGGCGAGCGCGGTGCGCATCGGGGTGTAGTCGAGCACGAACTGCAGGTACTGGGTGAGCACCAGGACGAGTCCACCGTTGGCGAAGGTCACCAGTACCAGCGAGAAGCTCGACCCGGTGAAGGTGCGGTCGCGGAACAACTGCAGCGGAACCATCGGCGAATCGGTGCGCAGCTCGCGCACGACGAAGGCGCCGAGGGCCACGACCGTCACGGCGAAACCGGCGAGCACACCGGAATCGGTCCAGCCCGCGTGCGGCACCGAGATGATGGTCCAGACCAGCGCCGTCATACCGACGATGGAGGTGAGCATGCCCGGGAAGTCGGGCGTGCGCCACGGACCCTTCGACTCGGGCATGAGCACGAGCGCGGCGGCGAGCGCGACGACGACGATCGGCACGTTCATCACGAAAACCGAACCCCACCAGAAGTGTTCGAGCAGCACACCGCCGACCACCGGCCCACCGACCAGGCCGACGGTCGCCACCGCGCTCCACGCGCCGATCGCCTTGGGTCGTTCGTCGTCGTCGAAGACGGTGATCAGGATCGACAGCGTGCTCGGCATGATCAGTACCCCACCGATGCCCATCAGCGCACGCCCGGCGATCAGCATTTCCGGGCTGCCCGCATAAGCACCGAGCAGGGAGGCCGCGCCGAAGATCACCAGGCCGATCACCATCACCAGCTTGCGGCCGAATCGATCGGAGAGGCTGCCGGAGGTGAGCAGCAGTCCGGCGAAGACCAGCAGGTAGGCGTCGATGATCCATTGGATCTGCTGGGCGCTGGCGCCGAGGTCGGTGGCGATCTGCGGAATCGCGACCGTGAGCACCATGTTGTCCACGACCAGCACCAGACTGCTCAGGCACAAGACGATCAGGATCAGCCAGCGGCGCGGATCGCGCACTTTCGTGAGCGTTGACATCGTGCTCCCCTTCCCGAAGCTTTCCGCACAGTGTGCGGTTGATGCGCACACTGTACGGTCTATGGAACAGCGTGCGCAATAGGGACGATGTACGGCAGCCGAACACTGTTCAGGAAGCGGCTATGCTTGACGAGACCCGCCACAGATGAGGAGGCAGCGATGGCAGCGAGCCCGACCGGGATTCCGTCGGTGTGGACCAAGCCGCCCCGTGAGCGACGCGACCAACCAGCGCTCAGCCGCGACCAGATCGTGGCCGAGGCGATCCGCCTACTCGACGAGGAGGGCTTCGACGCGCTGAGCATGCGCAAACTCGGCGCCAGGCTCGGCGCGGGCGCGACCTCGCTCTACACCCACGTCGCCAACAAGGACGAGCTCCTCGAGCTCGTCGTCGACCAGGTGATCGGCGAGGTCCCCGTCCCCACTCCCGACGGCGACCGCTGGCGCGAGGTCATGCACGAACAGGCCGCGGGCGTGCGCACGACGCTGCTCGCGCACCCCTGGATCACCGTCGTCCTCAGCACCGCGGCGCTGATGTACCTCGGTCCCAACATGATGCGACTCACCGACTCGATGATCGCGATCCTCGATGCCGCGGGCCTGCCCGACGACGTGGTCGACATCGCGGGCAACGCGGTCTTCCAGTTCGTCGTCGGTTCCTGCGGCGGCGAGGCCGCCATGCTGATGACCATCGCGCAGAGCGGCCTGTCGAGCGAGCAGTGGGCCACCCAGGTACTCGCCGCCAGCGAGGCCGCCGCCCGCCCGTTCCCCCGCCTGCACCAGCGCTACACCGACCAGCTCGCGCGGCTGCGCGACAACCCCGACCCGGCCGTGTTCGACAAGTTCACCCGCGAACTCGACCTCATCCTCGACGGGATCCAGACCCGCCGCAGATGATCAGCCCGGCTGCCGGGCGCGGGGCGAATTCGCCCGGAAATACAGATAACCCATGGGCGCGAGCACCCCGCAGGCCAGCAGCAACAGGGTGCGCCCGTCGTCGCCGAGCATCACGTCACCGCCCGGGCCGCGCGAGGCGCACAGCAGAAAACCGAAGAGCCACAACACGATCGGCGCGAAGATGAAACCGAGCCGGTCGGTGACGGTCGCCATCCCGTACACCAGCCCGACATTCACCACCCCGGCGACCGGCGCCGCGATCGGCAGCGGGACCGAACCGATGTACAGCGGCAGGAACAGCACCTCGAGTGCGAGCGTGATGAGCGCGTCGACCAGCAGCAGCACGACGATGAGCCCGGCCACGAGCGGATCGGGCGGCGCGGGCAGACGAACGCCGCGACGCACAGCGGTCGGCGGGGCTGCGGACTGGTCGGAGTCGGTCACCATAGGGGCGAGTCTATTCGGGCGGTCAGCTCATTCGAGGCCGGCGAACAGGTCGTGCTCGAAGCCGTCGTCACCGACCGGCCCCCGGGTGCCGCGCACCAGGGTGAAGTGTTCCTCCGGCAGCACCGGAAGGGCGATGTTGTTCGACAGCGCGAATTCCCGGCCGCTCGGCGCGAGGGTCACCTGGGTGGCGTGCGCGCGCAGGGCCGCCCGCTTGGCCGCGAGCACATCGGAGACGTCGACCACGGTGCTCACCCCACCCGTCGACATCGCCGCAAGCTCGGCCTCCACCGGCAGCCGCCAGCCCGCGGGCAGAGCGCCGGGCAGCCCGTCGACGGTGCGGCGGGCGAGGGCGGCGGTGTGCTGGCGCAGCAGGTCGGCATCGGTGACGGTCCAGTAGAACTTGGGCACGTCGAAGCCCTGTTCGGCGGCCACGGCCACGGCGGCGGTGGTGACGTGATGTGCCCGGATGTGGTCGGGATGGCCGTAGCCGCCGCGCGGGTCGTAGGTGACGACCACGCGCGGGCGCAGCTCGAGCAGCACCGCGACGAGCTCGTCGACCGCGGCGTCACCGGAGTTCACGAACGCGCGCGGGTGCTCGGCCGACGGCGTGCCCGCCATCCCGGAATCGCGCCAGCGCCCCGGCCCACCGAGGAACAGCGGCTCAGCCACGTCGAGCGCGGCGAGGGCGGCGGTGAGTTCGCTGATGCGATACCCGCCGAGCTGGTCGGCCTCGGCGGCGACCAGGCGGGCCAAGCGCTCGCCGATGACCTCGCCTTCCTCGCCGAGCGTGCAGGTCACCACCGTCACCGGCTCCCCGCGACGGCGATAGTGCGCGATGGTGCCGCCGGTGGTGAGGGTTTCGTCGTCGGGGTGGGCGTGCACCAGGAGCAGGCCGCCGATCTCGCGTGTCATGGGATCCTCCGCCACTGTGCCGTGTCACCGAAGATGCCGACCTGGATGGCGCCCGACAGGGACACGCCGTCCACGCGCGGGCCCGCCGCCGCGACGACGTTGTCCTGCACGATCGGCAGCACGGTGGACAGCTCCCACAGTTTCGGTTCGGCTTCGGCCACGATCCGGCCGACGTCGATCCCCCGCAGCGCCTCATCGATCGACGGTTGCACGCTCGGATCGCAGACTCCGCCGATGTTGCTCGGCGCCTGTCGGTAGGCCTCGGCCGCGGCGAGCACCGGCCCGTCGGCACCCGGCGGCTCCACCGGCGGGCAGCCGTACCGGGAGGCCAGGACCGTCGCCGGATCGCCGCCCGCGAGTTCCCAGCCGACGATCGCGTCGACCGCCGACTCGGTGAGCTCGCGACCGTACAGTTCGTCGGCGGCCACCCCGCGCACGGTGGCATCGATTCCGGCACTGCGCAATTGGTCGGCGGCGGTATTGGCCACCGCCAACGCCGCCTCGTCCTCGGCGACCGCACCGATGCGCACCGAAAGCCCCTTGCCGTTGCGGGCAACCGAACGTGGTTGCGGTGCAGGCGAAGTGGGCGAACTCGTCTGCGGCGCCTCTGGGGCGCGGCCGAAACCGGCCTCGGCCAGCAGCGCGAACGCCTCGTCGGCACTGAGCCGGGGCGGAGCGGTCGGCAGATAGCCGGGGCTCGACGGCGGAAGCACCTGGGCGCGAGCGGGTTCCACCCAGCCACCGCTCTGCGCGCCGACCGTCGCGAGCAGCGCGGGATCGAGCAGGGCGAGCAGCGCTTTGCGCACCCGCACATCAGTGAGGTCGCCGGAGCGACCGTTGAGGGTGAGTTGCAGTTCGCGTGCCTGCGGCATGATCGTCGTTCGCACCGACGGAATCGCCGCGAGCTGGGCCTGGGTGGCGACACCGCCGTGCACCAGCGCCATCTGCGCGTCGCCGGTGCGCAGTGATTCGGCGAGTTGGGATGCAGATCCGCCGCGCCGCAACAGGATCTGATCCGGTGCGGCGGGGGTGCCCCAGAAACGGTCGTTGCGTTCCAGCAGGATCTCGTCGCGGCCTCGGTCGACGGACTTGATCGTGAAGTTGCCGCCCGACACCGGGATCCGGTCCACGAGCCCACTGGTGAACCCGCCCGGCGAGTCCTTCACCAGGTGCGAGGGCAGCAGGTTCGTGAACAGCTCACGCCACGCCGGGTACGGCTGGGTCAACGTCACAGTGACCGTTTTGCCGCCACCCGAGGACGCCACGTCCGAGATCAGCCGGTACCCCGCCGGATCGACCACGCCCGGTTGGGAGATCATCTGCTGCCACAGGAACCGGAAGTCCTCGGCGGCGATCGGCGCACCGTCGGACCAGTTCGCCTGATTGCGCAGGGTATAGGTGATGGTGAACGGTTCCTGCACGGTCACCTCGGCCGACACGATCAGCGCCGAATCGGGCACGAAATCCACCACGCCGGGGTGCGCGGGGTTGGGCACCGGCCGGAACGGGCTCGGCAACACCATCGAACTCACCGCGTTGGTCGCGGGCGACTGATCCGACCGCAGATGCGGATTGAACCCGATCCCGATGTCGTCGATGGCGACGACCACCGTGTTCTTGCCCGGCTTGGCCTGGGTGGTCTTCGGGGAATCGGTGCTCTCGATCGGCGGGGGCGGATTCGCGGTGCACCCGGCCACGACCACCGTCGAGGCGATCATCGCCAGCACCGACACGCGCACCCTTGCGCACCACCCCGGACTCACCACGCCCCGCACTCTACCTTTCTGATTTGCGGCTGGCGCCGCGGGTTTCGGGCCTGAACCCCCACCTCTTCCCTCCTTCCGGGCACTCCTTCGTCGCACCCTCCGGTCAGTCCAGAGGTGGGGGACGGCCCGAAACCACAAAAGTGGGGCGACACCGAGATGTCGCCCCACTTTATTCTTGCGCCTTAGTTAGAGGCTGCGGCCTTGTCTCGGGCTTTGCGGCGGGACAGGTCGCGGGCGCGCTCGTTGGCGCCGAGGACGACCTTGCGCACGCGGACCACCTCGGGGGTGACCTCGACGCACTCGTCACCGGCACAGAACTCCATCGCCAGCTCGAGGTCGAGCTGCAACGGCTTGGCCATGGTCTCGAAGGTGTCCGCGGTGGCGCTGCGCATGTTGGTCAGCTTCTTCTCGCGGGTCACGTTGATGTCGAGATCCTCGGCGCGCGGGTTGATGCCGACGACCATGCCCTCGTAGGTGTCGGCACCCGGCTCGACGAAGAACTGACCGCGGTCGGCCAGCTGGATCATCGCGAACGGGGTGACGGTGCCCGCGCGGTCCGACACCAGCGAACCGGTGTGGCGGGCGCGGATCTCCCCGGCCCACGGCGCGTAACCGTGCGAGACGGCGTTGGCGATGCCGGTGCCTCGGGTCTCGGTGAGGAACACGGTGCGGAAGCCGATCAGGCCACGCGAGGGGACGATGAACTCCATGCGCACCCAGCCCGCGGCGTGGTTGCTCATCTGCACCATCTTGCCCTTGCGGGCGGCCAGCAGCTGGGTGATCGCGCCCAGGTACTCGTCGGGGCAGTCGATGGTCAACTCTTCGAACGGCTCGTGCACCTTGCCGTCGACCTGCTTGGTGACCACCTGCGGCTTGCCGACGGTGAGCTCGAAGCCCTCGCGGCGCATCTGCTCGACCAGGATCGACAGCGCCAGCTCACCGCGGCCCTGCACCTCCCAGGCGTCGGGGCGGCCGATGTCGAGCACGCGCAGCGACACGTTGCCGATCAGTTCCTGGTCCAGGCGGGCCTTCACCATGCGGGCGGTGAGCTTGTGGCCCTGCACCCGGCCGACCAGCGGCGAGGTGTTGGTGCCGATGACCACCGAGATGGCGGGCTCGTCGACGGTGATGCGGGGCAGCGCGACCGGGTTCTCCACGTCGGCGAGGGTGTCGCCGATCATGATGTCGGGGATACCGGCGATGGCGACGATGTCACCGGCGACGGCCACCTCACCGGGCTGACGCTCCACACCGACGGTCTGCAGCAGTTCGGTGATCTTGACCTGCTTGGCACCCTCGGCATTGATCCAGGTGACGTTCTGGCCCTTGCGCAGCTCGCCGTTGTGCACGCGGACCAGGGCCAGACGACCGAGGAAGGCGGAGGCGTCGAGGTTGGTGACGTGGGCCTGCAGCGGCGCCTCGGGGTTGCCCTTGGGCGCCGGGATGTTCTCCATGAGCACCTCGAACAGCGCGTCGAGGTTCTCGGCGTCGGGAGCCGAACCGTTCTCCGGCTGCTCCTTGGACGCCTTGCCCTCACGGCCGGAGGCGTAGAGGACCGGCAGATCCAGTGCCAGCTCGGCGGCTTCGGCGGCCTCGTCGTCGAGGTCGGAGGCCAGGTCGAGCAGCAGATCGTGCGACTCCTCGACGACCTCGGCGATACGAGCGTCGGGCCGGTCGGTCTTGTTGACGACCAGGATCACCGGCAGCTTGGCCGCGAGCGCCTTGCGCAGCACGAACCGGGTCTGCGGCAGCGGACCCTCGGAGGCGTCGACGAGCAGCACGACACCGTCGACCATGGACAGGCCGCGCTCGACCTCGCCACCGAAGTCGGCGTGGCCCGGGGTGTCGATCACGTTGATGACGGTGACGGAACCGTCGGAATGGTGCCGATGGACGGCGGTGTTCTTGGCGAGAATGGTGATGCCCTTCTCGCGCTCGAGGTCACCGGAGTCCATCACTCGGTCGACCAGTTCGGCTCGCTCGGCAAACGCGCCCGACTGACGAAGCATGGCGTCGACCAGCGTCGTCTTGCCGTGGTCGACGTGGGCCACGATGGCGACGTTGCGAAAATCGCGTGTAGACGACACGCCTCAATCCTCCTGCTGTTGATGTATTTGGCGCGCATTCATCTGGCATCGCGGCCTGTTACATCCTACGGGTACCGGTGTGGCACGCACGTGTCAGCCTTTGTACTTAGGGTAAGCTAACCCGCGTGGGCAAGGTAAAGGCGAAGAAGGTCTCCAGCCTCAAGCCGAAGAAAAAGTGCTGCAGAAAGAAGACGCGCTGCTTCAAGTGCCCCGTCGTCATCATGCGTATGAAGAAGGCCGAAGCCGCCGGTCTGAGCGGTAAAGATCTCAAAAAGGCCCTGAAACAGGCGCGCGCCGCCTGAGCATCCGACGACGGGCGATGCGCCGTGCCCCGAGGAGGCGTAGAACTGCAGTCATGGGTACCCCGCTGCTCTCCGATCCCGAGATCACCATCGCCCTGGCCACCCTGCCGGACTGGTCCCGCGACGGTGACGCCATCACCCGCACGGTGCAGGCACCGACCTTCCTCGACGGAATCGAACTCGTCCGCAAGGTCGCCACCGCCGCCGAGCAGGCCGATCACCATCCCGACATCGATATCCGTTGGCGCACAATACGTTTCACCCTGAGTACGCATTCGGCCGGTGGTCTCACCGGACAGGACACGGCGATGGCGCACGTGATCGACGACCTCGCCGCGGGCTGAGTCAGCCCGCCGGAACCTCCGCCGCGCGACGGCCACGCACCTGCGCGGCGAGCGTGTCGCGGCCGCGCCACACCAGCCAGCCGAGCAGTACGAACACCCCGATCACATCCACCGCGCCGAGCCAGGCGAGCGGCCACGGGCGCGGGATCTCCCAGATCGTCGGCTGCGCGAACGACAGCACCCACGGCACGCCGATCAGCATCGTCGCCACCCAGAAGCCCGCGAGCACGCGTGCCACGCGTTCGGCCTTCAGCGGGCCGTAGAGCAGCCACAACACGGTCGGGATCAGCCACACCCAGTGGTGGGACCAGGAGATCGGCGAGATCATCAGGCCGAAGAGCTGCACCAACACCAAGGTGCCGAGCCGGTCGTCGGGTCCGAGCGTGCGCCAGGCCAGGAACGCCAGCACCGCGGTGACCAGCACGCCCGCGATCCACCAGGGACCGGACCCCACGTCGTCACCGAGGATGCGGCTCAACGCCCCGCGCAACGACTGATTCCAGACCGAACCCACCGGACCGATCCGGTCGGCGTCACCGAGCAACGTGCCGAAATACCGCTTCGCCTCGTGGGCATTGATGAGAAAACTCACAGCAACCGTCAGGCCGAACGCCGCCGCCGACCACAGCACGGTCGCCCAGCGCCGCCGCGCGACGAAATAGAGACCGGTGATCGCGGGCGTCAACTTGATCCCGGCGATCACCCCGACCAGCCCGCCCGACACCCACCACCGGGAACTACGCACCGCGAGCATGGCACCGAACACCAGGAACACATTCACCTGGCCGTAATCGATCGTCGTGCGCACCGGCTCGAGCCAGACACCGAGCGCGGTCCAGCCAACAGCGGCGGTGACCCAGGTGGTCTCCCCGGCCGTCTTCGCACCGAGCAGCAACTGGAAACTGATCGCGATAACGCCGTAGAGCGCGGCGACCGTCGCCAGCATCCAGCCGACCGCGACGAGCGGAAACGGCAGATAGTGCAGAGGGAAGAAGACCAGCGCGGCGAACGGCGGATAGGTGAAAGGCAGCGGAAAGTCCGGTGTCTTCTCCGCATAGGTGAAGTCGTAGAGGCGATCGGTGAGCAGCGAGGCCGAACCGTCGACGTACACGTGCAGGTCGACGACATTGAGCCCGTTGGGCGCGAACAGCATCCAGGCCAGCCGGGCGAGCACGGACAATCCGAGCAGAGCGAGAGCCCATCGGAGGTGTCGGTTCAAGGCCGTGCTTTCGGTCGTATGAAATGGCGCGTGCGCGGTGCCAGATCACAATAGCTGTGTTGGATTGGCGGCTGGCGCCGCGGGTTTTCGGCCCTGGCGGGCCTCGATTCTTCACTCCTCCGCTCAGTCGCTTCGCTCCTTCGCTCCGTCGCTCCAGAATCGAGGCGGGCCGAAAACCGGGAGTCGGCTGGGCGCTGTGGCGCGACACTGCTGGTCACAGTTGCATCAACGTCCCCACGTGTAACACGTCACAGGGTTAGCTTCGGGGCAGAGTATTTTCGGCCGGGACGCCCGCACGGGCCCGGCGGCTGTACAACACGGCAGCGTTGTCCTTAGAGTGACCCCGTCATGGGGACCGACAACCCTCGCCCATCGCAACACCGAGGTAAGGACGGCTGGACCAGTGCTTCGTAGCCGAGCATCGCGGATCGCAACGACCGCTCTCGCCCTCGCGGCAGGCGCCATGCTCGCCGTGCCCGCGTCGACCACGGCCGCGCCCGCCACGCAGGCGGCTCCGATCAGCGTGCCGATGGTGCCCGAGGGCGTCCCGGTCGACGCGCTCGCCGCTTTCGCGCCCGCGGTGACCGGCCTGATCGCCGGACCCGCCGACGTCGCGAGCCCACAGACCGCCCTGCTCGACCAGGCGCGCGTCCTGCTGGCGACCGTGAATCTGCCACCCGCCATCAAGGCGACGCTCGAGCGGATCATCACCTTCCTCGACGGCAGCGGCGGCGGTGGCCCCGAACTGCCCGAGGACGGCCCGGTCATCGCGCAGTTCCTGTACCCGACCATCGGCAAGGCCTGCATCGGCGACAGCGCCGACTCGGTGGGCACCGCGCTCGCGGTCGCCGGTCCGGCACAGCTGCCCCCGCCCGGCCCCGCCGCCGGACAGGCCGGTTTCGTGTTCACCGCGCTCGGCACCAAGGCGCCGACCGCCGAGCAGAACCCGCCGATGACGGTGCAGTGGCTCAACCTCGACACCCGCCAGTCGGGCGTGCAGACGCTCACCGACGAGGCGAAGATCAACCCCGGCGGGCCCGCCACGCTGTCGACCATCGCCGACACCGGTCACGGCCGAGTCGTCGCGGTGGTCTCCGGCTCGCTGACCACTGCCGCCGAGGGCGCCGCACCGCGCACCTGCAACTTCATGCCGACCCTCGGTTTCTTCACCGTCTAGGTACGCAGCACTCGAGCCCGGTCCCGTTCTCGCGAACGGCGCCGGGCTCGAGTTCGTTCAGGGGGTCACCACTGGCCGTAGTCCGAGGCCAGGACGGTGTTCACGTCGACGCCGACGCCGTCGATGGCACGCTTGTCGATCTCGAACTGGTGCAGGTGGGCGTCGTCGTGCACGAAACCTCTCGGGGTGCCCCAATTGTGCTGCCAGAACCAGGAACCGAGGCCCGCGTCCAGGGCGCGGTCGATCGTCGGCGTGTTGGCGTAGATTCCGACGAGGTCGGGGCCGAGTACCGACTGCCAGCCCTCGATGTAGGGCGCGATCATCTCGTCGAACTCCTGCTCGGAAGGGTTGTCGTCGATCGAGGCGTAGATCGGGGCCGTATCGGGGCCACCTGCGGCGGTGTGCAGTTCCCAGCCGCGCTCGGCGTGCTGTTTGCCCGCTTCGAGCCCACCGCGCCAATCGGCGGTCGGTCCCTTGCCGAACTGGTAGTTCGACACGATCGACAACCCGTGTTCCCACAGGTCTTCCACCTCGGCGGGCAGCAGCGGTTTGCCCGCCATCCACTCGGCGCCCGGCCTGCGGTCGGAGACGTAGCGGATCACCCCGATATGGCCCGCGGCTCTGATCGCCTCGGCGGACGGGACACCGGCCGCGTAGTCGACGAGGGTGCCGTAGGACTGCGCCGCGGCGGGCGCGGCGGCCAGCCCGAGGCCGAGAGTTGTCGCGGCGGCGGCGAATCCGAAGAACTCACGCCGGGTGACCGAAACCGAACGCATCACAGGACTCCTTCGCGCAACCCGACCACAACCGGCAAGCGAGCCCGGCGCGTCAACCCCGTACGCGCCGGGAGCCTAGAACGTGCGACTCATTTCACCACAGCCCACAGTGGTACCGCTAGACCCACTGTTCACAGCAGCACCAAAGGCCACAGCTCAGGCGGCACCGTCGATGGCGGCGCCGACGTCGATGGTCCGGCCCGTCGGGTCGGCGAGTTCGGTACTCACCACGGCGACGACCTGGGCCATCACCTGCTTCTTGATGCCCGCCAGCCGACCGAGCGTCGCGGCCCGCAGACCCTTCGCGGTGAACTCCATCGAGATGTCCTCCACAGCGGGCGGCGGTACCTCGATGACGATCTGCAGCGGTTCGGCGGCGCGCGCGGTGAGGACGAGGGGGATCTCGAGGTCGGCGCGGTAGTGGTTGGCCTTGAGCACGTCGACGGTGATGTCGAGGCCAACCGGCAGAGTCATGTCGAACACCCGTAGCTCGCCGGGCACGGCCGCACCGCGCTCGACCACACGCGGTTGCTCGATGGCGCCGCGCACGGTCACCGTCGCGGCGCCGCGCGGGCCTTCCGACAGCGGCCCGATCGCGATCTCCCCGCCCGCCATCTGGGCGACTACACCGTGCACGCGGTCGCGGGTGACGATCTGGGTGAAGAAGCGCAGACCGAATTCGCGGTGGTCGATCCAGTCGAACACGGTGTCGTTGCGGTGCGGGGAACGGTATCCGTCGAGGATCGCCTCGATGTCGAACACCCGCTCGGCGCGCGCCTTGGGGTCGCTGATGATGGCGTTCACCCGGCCCGCGACCTCGCGCTGAACGAGTCCGGCGATGGGGTCGAGCAGCATCTCCCAGGCCGTGTCGACGGCCTCGGCGCGCAGGGTGAAACTCACGTCCTTGGCCGTCACCGGGGCGACGTCCATGACGAGCAGCAGCGGTGCGGCGGTGCGGGCATGCAGGGTGAGGGCGATCTCGACGAGGGCGGCCACGCCGAGTTTGCGACCACCGATGGTCAGGTTCACCGCGAGTTTCAGCGGCACCTTCACCCCGAAGGTGACCGCGTCACCGGAATTGCGGGTGACCACAGGAGTACCGAGGGTGCCTTCGGCGGCGAAGCCCGCCAATCCCGCCGGTCCGAGAGAGAACGGTCCGATCTGCACACCACGCCCCGTCATGCCCGCGACGGCGGCGGCGATCCGGTCCTCGGTCACCGCGTACCGGACGAATCGCTCGCCGAAATCGGCGTACTCGATCCACTTCGGGTCACGACGTGCTTCTCCGGTCACCTTCACACGCACATCGAACACGGTACGTGATCGGAATCGGCACCCAGGCCTCGGCGCGACTCCCCCGTCCTGCCGATGAGGGGGAAGCAGGACGGAGGGTCGCCTGCGACGCTGCCGGGCGCCGCCTGCTCCATCGTACGTGCACCGGTCGGGTCGCGCCGCCCCGACGGGATCGGTTGCCTTGCGCGACAGCGACTTTCAGAATCTGCCGTACCCCACGAGGTCGGGTGTTTCGCTCACCTTGATCGTGCGGACCCGGATGGTTCCCATCTCGTTGCCGCCGATGGTGGTGATCGAGTCGCCCTCGGCCTTCAGAACGATGTTGGTGTGCTGACCGAGCGGGCTGTCGGGACCGTAGAGCACCACGTCACCGGTGCGCGGCCGGTAGCCGACATCGGGCCGGGTGAACCGGCCGACGGTCTCGTAGTACTCCTGCAGCGTGTACACCCCGGGGATCCGCCAGGAACCGGAGTTCGGGTTGCTCAGCGGCCTGCCCGCTTCGCGCATGGTCCAGCTGACGAAGTCGGCGCACCACGCCTCCTTCACGCCCTCGGCGTACTTGGGGCCGTCGCCGGGCTTCTCGAATTCGCGACGCAGCACGTCGACCAGCGCGATCTGCTGTTCGTCGAGGCGCTCGCTGTCGAGTGCCGGGAACTGCTCACCCCAGTCGTGCTGCCACCACACCAGCCCGACGACCAGCACGGCCGTGGCCGCGAGCACGCCGGAAATTCCCAGAGTCCATGCCGAGGCACGCCCGGTCCGCCTGGTTCGAAGCTGCGTCATCGCCCCCCACTTTCTTCGGTCTCTGCTTCATTAGACGAATCGGGAGTGGCGGTGGTTCCCGCTGTGCGCGAGAATCTCGCGGTGTGGTTCCGGAGCGGACAGGAACCGTGATCACCGGGTGGACCCCTGCGCCACCCGGGTACCTACGGTCGGGACCCGACGATGCTCTCGGCGCGCGCGGCAACCGCGCGTGCCGTCCCCTCCGGCGGCCGTTCCGCTCCGGAACTACTAATTGGTAGCCCGACGCTGCCCCGCCTGGCTGTACGAATTTTCGCGAACACCGTACGGTCGGTCAAGCTAGACGACTGTCCCAGTTTGTCCCACTGTTCGAAAGAGGAAAGCGACGTGGAAGACCCGCACCTGCCGATCGCCCGGTACCTGCGCGAACGTCGTGAATCGGCCGGACTGACCCGCGCCGCGCTCAGCGTCGCGGCGGGCATCTCCCCCGCCCTGATCCAGAAGATCGAACAGGGTTCGCGCACACCGACTCTGGAGGCGCTCACCGCACTGTTCGACGCCCTCGACGTACCCGCGCTGTTCCGCGATCACCTGGTGTCGTTGTCGCTGGCCGATCGTTACGGCAGCCCGGCCGCCGACCTCCCCGTCGACATCCCCACCGCCGATCTGGTGCTGCTCAACTCGATCTCGTATCCGGCGAGCCTGCAGATGTACACGACCTACGACGTGGTCGCCACGAATTCCGCTTGGACACGGTACTTTCCCGGCCTCGACACCAGCACCACCCTGCTCGAATGGATGCTGCTCGACCCACGCTCGCGCGAGGTGATGCTCGACTGGGACAAACAGGTCCACCTGTGCGTCTACGGATTCCGGGTGATGAGCCCCGGCGTGGTACCCCAGGAAAGGATCGATCGCCTGTTCGCGGTGTGCTCGGTCGCCGATGAATGGGAACGGTTCTGGACCACCGAACCGGACGTCCCCTCGCACCTCGACCGGCCCGTGCAGCGGATCCGACACCCCGACACCGGCGCCGCCGTGGCGATGACCATGCAGGTGCACGACTCGATCGTGCCCCGGCGCGAGTGGTCGCTTGTCACCTTCTGCCCACTTCTCGACGGCTCGGTCCGAGACACCGCAAACCGGTAGCTGATTGGGTTAAGCTGCGGCCGTGGCCACGCAACGGACAGCGCGCCCAGGCTGGTTGGCCTGGGACAACTACTTCGTCGGCGTCGGCGGGCTCGTGCTCGGGCTGTGCTTCGGAACGTGCGCGGCGCTGATCGCCGGTCCCGGCCGCAACCTCGCCGCGATCATCCTCGTCGTCCTCGCCGCGCTCTGTGTGCTGCCCGCGTTGTTACGCGCGCTCGCCGAACTCAGCGTGTGGGTGCGGCTCGCGGTGCTGGCGGTCGGGTTCGCCCTGCTGCTGCCCGCGATCCTGGTGAGCCCCGATGTCCGCGACTGGGCCGCCGAGCGCTGGGAACGAGCCTGGAAGTAGTCGCTAGCGCAGGTTTCCCTGCGGCAGCGACAGCAGGAACCGCAGGGTGTTCTGCAGGAACTGCGACGACTGCCAGGCGAAGTAGCCGCCCGCGGCACCCGTGTCCGACGACCCCGCCGCCGAACCCGTGGCCAGGTGGGCCGACCCGGTGGCCGACCCCGTCGCCAGATCCGCCGACCCGCTCGCCGAACCCGAGCCGGGTAGCGCGGCCGCCTGACCGGCCGAACCGAGCACTCCGATCGTCACCGCCGCCGCGACGAGCGCGACTCGAACGGCATACGGCTTGGACGTTTCACGACCGGACAACATCTGATGAATCCCACTCTCCGAAAACGACTGCGAAAGCCCAGTATTCACACCTGAGCACGACACCAAACCCGATTTGCCGGGATTCCCCGATCTCCCGTGCGAGTTCCATGCTCCGCCATGCGGGATGCGGCGGACAGACCACGGATATCGGGGCAGGTATTTGTGGGGATCTCCAAGGTCTACCGGCTTGCGGCCCGATACGACAACCGCCGCACCGGCTGGATCCCGGTGCGGCGGTCGAGTTCAGTCGGGCTATCGGCGGGCCGAACGCTCACGGACGGCGGATGCCGTGGTGGACGTGGTCTTTTCGACGAGATCCGCGAGATCGGCCGCGGCGGCGGGGAGACGGCGCTTGCCGTTGGTCAGCTCCGAGCCGCGTTCGCGGGCCAGCTCGGCGGCGTACTTGCCGCGAAGCTTCGCTTCCTCGCCGCGTTCACGGGCGAGCTTGGCGGCGTACTTGCCGCGAATCTTGGCCTCCTCACCACGGTCTCGCGCGACCTCGGCCGCTCGCGCCCCACGATCACGGGCGACTTCGGCCGCCTCCGCACCGCGTTCCCGCGCGACTTCGGCCGCCTGCGAACCACGTTCGCGCGCGACCTCGGCCGCCTGCGTCCCACGGTCCTTGGCGATTTCCGCCCAGTGCGCGCCGCGTTCCTTGGCGACCTCGACCAGGTGCGAACCGCGTCCGCGCGCCTCGTCGGCCACCTCGGGTCCACGGTCGCGGGCCACCTCGGCGAGGTGG
This sequence comes from Nocardia caishijiensis NBRC 108228, assembly GCF_001612825.1. Lineage (GTDB taxonomy): Bacteria > Actinomycetota > Actinomycetes > Mycobacteriales > Mycobacteriaceae > Nocardia > Nocardia caishijiensis. The sequence continues at coordinate 47,592 of NZ_BDBE01000054.1, forward strand.
GCACCGCGTTCACGGGCGGCTTCGGCGATCTGCGGGCCACGCTCCCTGGCCAGTTCGGCCAGTTGCTCGCTGCGGGCGCGGGCCAGTTCCGCGAGCTGGGGGCCGCGTTCCTTGGCGACCTCGGCCAGTTGCGAACCGCGCGTCTTGGCGGCGTCGAGAACGACGACCCCTTCGTCGCGCACCTGCTCGGCCAGGCTCGGGCTGCGGTCGATCAGCTTGTGCGCGGCGCGGCGGCCGCGCCAGCCGAGCGACGGCTTGCCCTCGGTGTCGGCCGCCGCGATCAGCAGGCCGCCGAGCAGACCGAGGTCCTTGAGGAACCCCGCCCGCTTCACCGCCTTGCGATCGGGATCGGACTCCGACCAGAAGTCCTGTTCGGTGACAGTGCCGGGCACGACGGTGGCCGCGAGCAGGAACGCGGCGGGGCGGGGTGCGCGACCGCTCGCGAGCAGCAGACCGCCTGCCACCTGCACCATCGCATTGATCTGCACCATCTTGCCCGGGTCGTCGGGGACCTTGGCGGCCAGTGCGTCCGGCAGACTGTCGCGGCCCTTGTCGGCGAGGGCGGTGGCCGCCTCGGCACGTGGTTTCGGATTCATCAAACCGTTCACACCGGTGGCGATGAACGTCGTCCCCAGCAGTGTGCGGGCTATGCGGCGGACAGGCCTGATCGGCATCGTCGGGTCCCTTCGTCTGGCTTGTCGGTTCCTCGCTTCCCGCCTTACCCTGTCCCCCTCGGCACAAACGGACAACAGACCGTTCACCCTGTTTCGCGTTGCTACGGTCACAGGGTGGTAGACGACACCGTCCGCGCGGCCTACAGCGACCTGCACGAGCTCTACATCGAGGTCTGCGGCTTTCCCGCCGCCGTCGATCCCGTCGACTCCGGCTTCGTTCTCCGTCATCTCACCGAGGGTCCCGTTCTCGATCTCGGCTGCGGGCCGGGACACTTCACCCACATACTCACCGAGGCGGGGATCGCGGCCAGAGGCCTGGACATGGTCCCCGAATTCATCGAGCACGCTCGCGCGACCTACCCCGGCATCGCGTTCGACATCGGGTCGCTCCGCGCGGTCGACGCACCGGACGGGTCCGTCGCCGGTCTGCTCTCCTGGTTCTCCCTCATCCACCTGCCACCGGACCAACTCCCCGCCGCCCTCACGGAATTCCGACGAATCCTTCGCCCCGGCGGACGGCTCGTCGTCGGCTTCTTCACCGACGAGACCGCCGTCGAACCGTTTCCGCACAGGGTGACCACCGCTTACCGATGGCCCGTCGACATGTTCGCCGATGCCCTCACATCCGTGGGCTTCACCGAACTCGACAGGCTCACCTTCGCTTCCGACACGTCTCGCCCCTACGGAGCCCTGGCTGTCACATAACACTCGGCGGACACTCACCAGCCGGCCACGTTCTCTGGCCAGTACACCTTGGTGGCGAACACGAACCCCCGTGTTCAGCGCGAACCACCCTCAGGTCCGTATCCCCGATCGCTCCCACGACGTTGGATCGATGTACCCCCCGATCCCACCCGCAGGAGCCCCGATGCCGATCACGAAACTCGCGACGACCACCCTGTTCATCGCCGCCCTGACCGCCCTCGCCCCCACAGCGCACGCCACCAACGGCGTCGACGGCAGCATCACCAGCCCGGCCCCCGGCACCGTCACCCTCAGCTGGCAGGTCTACATCCCCGCGGGCAGGACCGCCGCGTGCGGCATGTCGGTCGAGAACAGCGCGAACACCACCGGCACCTACCGCGAATTCGACTACACCGCCATCGGCGGCTCCCTCAACCACCAGGGCCGCTGGGTCAGCGACTCCTTCCAAGCCCCCGCCCCCGCGGGCAGCACCGCCTACGGCAACGTCAACTGCACCATCCTCGACCCGACCACCGGCCAAGCCACCGTCGGCTACTGGCAGGGCTCGACCCGGGTCGAACTCCCGGTGAAAACGATCGTCCCGACGGTTCCCCCGAGCGGTGGAGTCGGCTGACCAACCGGGCCAACTCCGTCCATCACCCGCCGCCCGGCACTACGCCTCGAGTGCCGGAGTCGGCTCGTCCCGCGTCCACACAACCGCCTGAGCCACCACAACCCGCTCCCCGTCATGCGTCGCAGCGGGCCCACCGTGCAACTCGTAACCCAGATCCAGCGCCGCACTGACCCGCCGACAGAAACTCGAGTCGTCGGGCCCGGTCAGCAAGCGGTAGCGAGGTAAGCGTTCGTCCACAGGGCCTGTCAACGCTAGACGTTGAAGCGGAATTCCACGACGTCGCCGTCGGCCATGATGTAGTCCTTGCCTTCCATGCGGACCTTGCCCGCGGCTTTGGCGGCGGCCATGGAGCCCGCGTCGACCAGGTCGTCGAAGGCGACGATTTCGGCTTTGATGAAGCCGCGTTCGAAGTCGGTGTGGATGACGCCTGCGGCCTTGGGGGCGGTGTCGCCCTGGTGGATGGTCCAGGCTCGGGCTTCCTTGGGGCCTGCGGTGAGGTAGGTCTGCAGGCCGAGGGTGTGGAAACCGGCGCGGGCGAGGGCGTGCAGGCCGGGTTCGGTCTGGCCGATGGACTCGAGGAGCTCGAGGGCGGATTCGTCGTCGAGCTCGAGGAGTTCGGCTTCGACCTTGGCGTCGAGGAAGACGGCGTCGGCGGGGGCGACGGCGGCACGCAGTTCGGCCACCTTGGCCTCGTCGGTGAGGACGGATTCGTCGGCGTTGAAGACGTAGAGGAACGGCTTGACAGTGAGCAGCGACAGTTCACGCAGCAGGTCGGCGTCGATCTTCTTGCCCGCGGCGAACAGCGTGGTGCCCTCGTTGAGGAAACCCTCGGCCACCTTGGCGGCGTCGAGCAGCGGCTTGCGGTCCTTCTTGACGCGTGCTTCCTTCTCGAGGCGCGGGATGGCCTTCTCGAGGGTCTGCAGGTCGGCGAGGATGAGCTCGGTTTCGATGACCTCGATGTCGGCGGCGGCGTCGACCCGGCCGTCGACGTGGATCACGTCGTCGTCGGCGAACACCCGCACCACCTGGCAGATCGCGTCGGCCTCACGGATGTTGGCGAGGAACTTGTTGCCCAGGCCCGCGCCTTCGGAGGCGCCCTTCACGATGCCCGCGATGTCGACGAACGACACGACGGCGGGCACGATCCGCTCGGAGCCGAAGATCTTCGCGAGTTCGTCGAGCCGCTTGTCCGGCAGCGGGACCACGCCGACGTTGGGTTCGATGGTCGCGAAGGGGTAGTTCGCGGCCAGCACGTCGTTCTTGGTCAACGCGTTGAACAGGGTCGACTTTCCGACGTTGGGCAGGCCGACGATTCCGAGGGTGAGGCTCACAAGGACCAGAGTCTACGGGTCTGCCCTCACGCCGCGACCCCGCCCCGACAGACCTTGTCTCGCACGGACCTGGGTAACTCGTCGGGACGGGCTCACCTGCCCCATACGCTGCCGCCGGTAGCAATCTCCACGCACCTGAATCAGGCCGGAGTCGCGGGGAGGCGGAACAGCTCAGGGGACCAGGACGACCTTGCCCAGGTTGGCGCGCTGTTCGATGACGGCATGAGCGGCGGCCGCGTCGTCGAGGGGGAACTCGGCGTGCACGACGGGGTGCAGGAGTCCGGCCGCGTAGTGCTGCCACACCTCTTGGCGCAGGTCCTCGTAGCGGGCGGGGTCGCGCTGGGCGAGGCGGCCGATACGGAAACCGGTGAGGGTTTTGCCGCCCGCGAGCAGGTCCTCGGTGTCGAGGACGCCGCTGCTGCCGTAGGTGACGGCGCGACCACCCTCGGCCAGGCCGGTCAGGGCGGTGGCGAGGCCGCTGCCGCCGACGCCGTCGAGGGCGTAGTCGGCCTGCTTGCCGCAGTGCAGCTGGTCATAGACGAACACCTCGTCGGCGCCGAGTTCGCGGACGAAGTCGGCTTTGCCCTCGTCGGAGACCGCGGCGACCACCCAGCTCGCGCCGCGCACGCGGGCCAACTGGACCGCGAGGTGTCCGACACCGCCCGCGGCGGCGGTGACCAGCGCGGTCTCGCCCTCGCGCGGTGCGACGGTGTCGAGTGCGCCGAGGGCGACGAGCCCACTGCGCATCAGCGCGACGGCGTCGACGGCGGAGGCGCCGTCGGGGATCGCGGAGGCCTGGTCGACCGAGAGCAGCACGAACTCGGCGTAGGCGTCGGCGGCGCACACGCCGACCACGCGGTAGCCCTCGCTGTACCCGTCGACACCGTCACCGACGGCGACGACCTCACCGGCCACTTCGGCCCGCGACGGCTGCGCCTCGCTGATGCGCCGGATCGCCGACAGGGTGACCCCGATCGCCTCGACCCGAACCAGCAGCTCACCGGCACCGGGCACCGGCACCTCGGCCGCGACGACCTCGAGCACCCCCGGACCACTGCTGCGCTCGTACTGAACCCGCCGCATGACACCTCCTACAGATTTGGACGAAGGCGCAAGATTAACCGGCTGACCTCGCGTTTCCACACGCTCCGCACCCCCGAGTGCGATATCTCACCGCGCTGGCGACGGCGCGGAGAGCACCTTCTCGGTTCGGTTACCCGGCGACGAGCACCACGACACTCCTCCGCCTCTCCGCGATTCTGGCCTGATTCAGGTGCGTGGGGATTGTCGTGGGCGGCCGGCGGTGGCGGATAGGGTCAGGTGAGCCCGTGCCCGGTGAGTTACCCATGTGCTTGCGGGACAGGGTCGCAGCGCGGGTGGTCGGCGTAGCGTGGCGTTTATGGAGGCGACCACGGAGGTGGTGACCGCGGCGCCCGCGCCGGTCTTGGCGGCGTTCATCGACCGGTACGTGGGCTACCGCATGACGGGTTTCGAACCGGGCCTGCACCGTGGACTGCCTTCGCGACACATGACCTTCATCGTCGCCGTCGGTCCGACGATCGATGTCGTGGAGCAGACCGACCCGCGTCAAGCGCCGGGAAGTTATCGCTGTGTCCTCAGCGGATTGCAAGCCGCCCCGGCGATGATCGCGCACACCGGTTTTCAGGAAGGTGTCGCCATCGAGCTCACCCCGCTCGGCAGTCGCGTGCTGTTCGGGATGCCCGCGAGCGAGATGTGGGATGTGACCATCGAATGTTCGCAAGCTCAGCGGAATCTGGGCGATCAGCTCGCCGATGCCGTTCACGCGCAGCCTGATTGGCCGAACAGATTCGCCGCCTGCGACCGCGCGCTCACGGCAGCGGCTCGCACCGAATCAGTCCTCGGACCCGAATTGACCTGGGCGTGGCGCACTCTCGTGCACACAGGAGGAACTGCCCCGATCAGTCCCCTGGCCGCACGCATCGGTTGGAGCAGGCAGCATCTCACCCGCAAGTTCACCGCCGAATTCGGCGCAAGCCCGAAACTGGCCGCGCGCATCATCCGCTTCGAGCGGGCCCGCCGCATGCTGACCAGCACCCCCTCCTACGTTTCGATCGCCCAGATCGCCGCCACCTGCGGCTACTACGACCAGGCCCACCTGAATCGCGACTTCGCCGAACTTGCCGGGGTGGCCCCGACCGCCTGGCTGGCCGAGGAGATTCCATCCGTCCAAGACCCGGAAGCGGCCGAAGCACGAGGCTGAGAACATGACTACTTCCACCGAAACCCACAGCGCCGTCTGGCCGTGCCTGGCCTTCACCGACGCCCGCGCCATGATCGAATACCTCACCACCACCTTCGGTTTCGAGGCGACCGCCGTGTACGCCCGCGACGACGACCCGTCGATCGTCGAACACGGCGAACTGCGTTGGCCCGAAGGCGGCGGCATCATGTTCGGCTCCACCGGCCGCGACGACTCACCTTTCGGCACCCGCCCACCCGGCGTCGCCAACATCTACCTCGTCACCGACAACCCGGACGCCCTCCACACCCGCGCAACCACCGCAGGCGCCACCATCATCCGAGACCTCCGCGACGAGGACTACGGCTCCCGAGGCTTCAGCGCCCAAGACCCCGAAGGCAACCTCTGGAGCTTCGGCACCTACAAAGGCGAGTGACCACCCGCATATACCCCGCACGACCCGACCCCGAGGAGGGTCCGCCGCGCAGCGGCGGTTCGCGGCCGTCCCGACGATCAGGTGCCGTTGCGTACGCGACGAAGGAGCAAGCAACGGCACCTGATCGTCGGGACATCCGGGGCCGCGAACTCGAGCGCGCCAGCGCTCCAACAAACACTGAACAAAATTTCATTCTGGCCGCGACCGTGTGTGATCCTGTCCGGCGCGTCGCGCTGATCGGCTACGTTGTCGATGCTTCACGCTCTGCGCGGTGACAGGAGAGTTGAGTTCATGGTGACCCTCGACAAAGCGGCGAATATCGAATATCTGCGGACCGACCCGGACTTGCCTCCGGTCGGTGTCGTCGATCGCACGCCGATCACGCCTGCCAAGAAGGCCGTGTTCGCGGGGATCGGCGTGCTCGGCGCCGGTGCGTGGACGTACTTGGCGATAGCGCGCGGGGAATCCGTGAACGCGGTGTGGATCGTGATCGCGGCGGTGTGCACCTACATCATCGCGTACCGGTTCTATGCCCGGTTCATCGAATGGAAGGTGACCAAGCCGCGCGACGACGTGGCCACCCCGGCCGAGATCTACGACAACGGCAAAGACTTCATGCCGATGGATCGGCGGGTGCTCTACGGTCACCATTTCGCCGCCATCGCCGGTGCCGGTCCGCTGGTTGGGCCGGTGCTCGCGGCGCAGATGGGGTATCTGCCCGGCACCATCTGGATCGTGGTCGGCGTGGTCTTCGCCGGTGCGGTGCAGGATTACCTGGTGCTGTGGGCCTCGACCCGCAGGCGTGGCCGCAGCCTCGGCCAGATGGCGCGCGACGAACTCGGTGCCGTCGGTGGTGCCGCGGCGATCGTCGCGATCCTGGCCATCATGACGATCCTGCTCGCGGTGCTCGCGCTGGTCGTCGTGAACGCCCTCGGGGAGAGCCCGTGGGGCGTGTTCTCCATCGCAATGACCATCCCGATCGCGCTGTTCATGGGTGTGTACCTGCGGTATCTGCGTCCCGGCAAGGTCGGTGAGGTCTCCGCGATCGGCATCGTGTTGCTGCTGGCCGCCATCGTCGGCGGCGGTTGGGTGTCGGAAACCGACTGGGGCGCCGACTGGTTCACCCTGTCGAAGACCACCATCGCGTGGTGTCTGATCGCCTACGGTTTCTTCGCGTCGGTGCTGCCGGTGTGGTTGCTGCTCGCCCCGCGCGACTACCTGTCGACGTTCATGAAGGTCGGCACGATCGTGCTGCTCGCGGCGGGCATTCTCATCACCATGCCGGTGTTGAAGGCGCCCGCGGTGTCGGAGTTCGCCACCAGCGGCACGGGTCCGGCGTTCGCGGGCAGCTTGTTTCCGTTCCTGTTCATCACCATCGCCTGTGGTGCGCTGTCGGGTTTCCACGCGCTGGTGTCCTCGGGTACCACGCCGAAGCTGCTGGCCAAGGAGTCCAATGCCCGCATGATCGGCTACGGCGGCATGCTGATGGAGTCGTTCGTCGCGGTGATGGCCATCATCACCGCCTCGATCATCGACCAGCATCTGTACTTCGGCATGAACGCCTCGGCCGGGCTCACCGGCGGAACCCCGGAGAAGGCCGCGGCGTACACCAATTCGCTCGGCCTGGGCGGTGACCCCGCCACGCCCGCGCTGTTCGCCGACGCGGCGTCCGATGTCGGGGAGAACTCGATCATCTCGCGCACCGGTGGCGCCCCGACGCTTGCGGTCGGCATCTCCGAGGTCTTCCACAAGTTCCTCGGCGGCGAATCGATGAAGGCGTTCTGGTACCACTTCGCGATCATGTTCGAGGCGCTGTTCATCCTCACCACCATCGACGCGGGCACCCGCGTGGCGCGGTTCCTGGTGTCGGACGCGCTTGGCAACTTCGGTGGCGGCTTCAAGAAGTTCCGTGATCCGTCGTGGCGGGTCGGCGCGTGGGGCTGTTCGCTGCTCGTGGTCGCCGGGTGGGGTGGCGTGCTGTTGATGGGTGTGAACGACCCGTTCGGCGGCATCAACGCGCTCTACCCGCTGTTCGGTATCGCCAACCAGTTGTTGGCGGCGATCGCGCTGACGGTCGTGCTCACCATCCTCGTCAAGCGTGGGCAGTGGAAGTGGGCGTGGATTCCCGGCATTCCGCTGGTGTGGGACCTGATCGTCACCATGACCGCGTCCTGGCAGAAGATCTTCTCCGCCGATCCCAAGCTCGGTTACTGGAAGCAGCACAGCCTGTGCCAGGCCGCCAGGGACGCCGGGAAGGGCTGTCTGACGGCCAAGACCCCGGAACAGGTCGACATCGCGATCCGCAACACCTTCATCCAGGGCACGCTCTCGATCGTGTTCGCGGTGCTGGTGCTGATCGTGACGGTCGTCGGTGTGCTGGTGTGCGTGCGCGCGATCCGCACGGGTGAGGTGAGCAGCACCGAGTCCGAGGAGCAGCCGTCGAAGATCTTCTCCCCCAGCGGTTTCGTGGCGACGAAGGCGGAGAAGGACGTGCAGAAGGAGTGGGACGCGCTCATCGCCGAGGGCAAGGTGGCCGCGCCCGGATCGGCGCACGTGTCGTGAGTTCGGCCGGGGATACGGGCGGGCGGTCCATCGGATCGGCCGTCCGCGCCCTCGCGCAGCGCGCCTGGACGGGCGCGCGGGCGGTGGCCCGGTGGTACAGCGCGATCAATGGTGGCCAGGACTATCAGCGCTACGTCGACCACCTGCGGCGCGACCATCCGGACCGCCCGGTCCCGTCCGAACGCGACTACTGGCGCGAACGCTATGCCGAAGCCGAACGCAATCCCACCAACCGCTGCTGCTGAATAGGTGGCCGATTTCCGCTAGCACCGGGCTCGGCCCGCTGTCATCGTGGACAGTGTGACCATCACGGCTTTGGATTTCGAGCGCTGCTACCGGGCGGTGTCGACCCGCGATTCCCGTTTCGACGGACAGTTCTTCACCGCGGTCCGCACCACCGGCATCTACTGCCGCCCCTCCTGCCCGGCCATCACTCCCAAGCGCACCAACGTGTCGTTCCTGCCCACCGCCGCCGCGGCCCAGCAGGCGGGGTACCGGGCGTGCCGACGCTGCCTGCCCGATGCCGCACCCGGTTCACCGCTGTGGAATGTGCGCGCCGACCTGGCCGCCCGCGCCATGCGCCTGATCGGTGACGGGGTGATCGAGCGGGGTGGGGTGCCCGAACTCGCCGCGACACTCGGCTATTCGCCACGGCAACTGACCCGGGTGCTCACCACCGAACTGGGTGCCGGGCCGCTCGCGTTGGCCAGGGCGCACCGCGCGCACACCGCCCGGCTGCTGATCCAGACCACCGACATGCCGATGTCGGATATCGCGTTCGCGGCCGGGTTCGCCAGCATCCGCCAGTTCAACGACACCGTGCGCGAGGTGTTCGCGGTGAGCCCGACGACCATGCGCACCGAATCGCGCCGCTCCCCACGCAACGACGTCGAGGCCCCCGCCACACCGGGCCTGCTCACCCTGCGGCTGCCGTATCGCGAACCGCTCGACACCGGCTGGCTGGCCTGGTTCCTGTCGGCGCACACGGTGCCGGGCATGGAATCGTGGTCGGACGGGGTGTACACCCGCAGCCTGCGCACCCCACACGGGCACGCGACCATCGGGTTGTCGTTCCGGCCGGGACATGTGCGCGCCGAACTGGCGCTGCGGGACATGCGCGATCTGGCGCCGACGGTGGCCAGAGTGCGACACCTGCTCGATCTGGACGCCGACCCGCTCGGCATCGACGACGCGTTGGGGATCGACGACCGCTCCGGCCCGTTCACGCCGGGTATCCGGGTGCCGGGTTGCCTCGACGGGCCGGAACTGTTGTTGCGCACCATGATCGGTCAGCAGATCTCGGTGCGGGCCGCCGCCACCCACACCGCCCGGTTGGTCGAGGCGCTCGGCGAGCGCATCGACGGGCCGGTGCCACTGTTGTTCCCCACGCCCGTCGCCGTCGCCGAACACGGCGCCGAGGTACTGACCGGACCCAAGCGCCGCATCGCCGCCGTGGTCTCGGCCGCCCGCGCGATCGCCGACGGCGAACTCGTGCTGCACCCCGGCCGCACCACCGAGGACCTGCGCCGCGATCTACTGGCCCTCAACGGCGTCGGACCGTGGACCGCCGACTACGTCGCCATGCGGTCGTTGGCCGATCCCGACATCCTGCTCGCCACCGACCTGGTCGTGCGTCAAGGCGCGGCGCTGGCCGGGATCGACCTGGCCGACACCGAACGCTGGGCGCCCTGGCGCTCCTACCTGTCCATGCACCTGTGGAAGACGGCGCTCGCGCAGCGCGGAGCCGTTCCGCTGCCAACCTATTCCTGACCACTCCTGACGGAAGCGAGACATCATGACCATCGCCCGCGCCGATTTCGCCACGGTCGACACCCCTGTCGGACCGTTCACCACCCTCGTCGACGCCGACGGCGCGGTGCTCGCCTCGGGCTGGACCGCCGACGCCAGCGGTCTCGCCGGGCTCGTGCACCCGGGTCTGCGACCGGTCGAACTGCGGCGACAGGACACACTCGGCGAGGTCACCCGCGCCGTCATCGACTATCACGCGGGCGATCTCACCGTGATCGACACGGTGCCGGTGCGTCAGCGTTCGGGTGAATTCCTCACGCACGCTTGGGAAATCCTGCGGAAGGTGCCCGCGGGCGAACCGGTGACCTATACCGAGTTCGCCGGGCTCGCGGGTCGTCCGGCGGCCACCCGGGCGGCGGCCAATGCCTGTGCGCGCAATGCGGCCGCGCTGTTCGTGCCGTGCCATCGAGTGTTGCGGATCGGCGGGGCGCTCGGTGGATTCCGGTGGGGGCTCGAGGCGAAGCGGTGGTTGCTCACGCACGAGGGTGAGCCGCGCGCGCAGGTAACGTAAGCAGGCCAGCTTTTCACCATTGGCACTTCCATCGAGGTCCAGTAGCGCGGACCATGAGGGCCATGCTTACGCGTCGTCTGGTCGCCCTGTATGTGGGTCTGTGGTTGTACGGGACGTCCATGGCGGTGATGATCCGCGCCGGGCTCGGACTCGACCCGTGGGACGTCTTCCATCAGGGCGTCGCCGCCCACGTACCGATGAGTTTCGGGATGGTGACCGCGCTGACCGGCGTGGCGGTCCTGCTCGCGTGGATTCCACTGCGGCAGCGGCCGGGGCTCGGGACCATCAGCAATGTGGTGGTGATCGGCGTCGCGGTCGACGTCGGGCTCTGGCTCATTCCGGCAGCGGAAGAGCTGTGGCTGCGCGTCCTCGCCATGGTCGTCGCGGTGGTGGTGAACGCCGCAGCGACCGTTCTCTACATCGGCGCCGGAATGGGTCCAGGTCCTCGCGATGGACTGATGACTGGCCTGGTCGCGCGAACCGGGTGGTCGGTGTGGACGATACGCACCGGCATCGAGACGACGGTGCTGGTCACCGGCTGGTTGCTCGGCGGCAGTGTGGGAATCGGCACCGTCGTCTACGCCTTCGGCATCGGGCCACTGATCCAGCTGATGATCCCCTACCTCGACGGTCGGCTGCCCGGCTTCGACGCCGCACCCCGACCCGAACCCGTTCCCGCCTGAGACCCGAACTCGTCCTTGCGCTCAGCGCTCGTCGAGGAGTTGCGCGACGAGCGTCTCGGTGGTCCATCGCCGCCATTCCTGCGGCGTCCACCCGCGATCCGCGACCAGGAGCCGGTAGGTCTCCGGCGCGGTGAGCGCCAGGGCGATGTCGGCCGCGCGTCGCACCGACACCCCTTCGCGCAATGCGGCTTTCGTACCCAGCTCGGCGGCGACCGCACCGGACCTGACCCTGGTTCGTCAGCGAGGCGATCAGCCAACGGTGGTTTCGAGCCGGGAGCCGCTGCGGCCGCGTAGTACGTGGAGTCGGGTGGGGATGCGTTGACGCATTTCATCCACATGGCTGACAACGCCGACTACGCGGCCGCCCGCACGCAGTTCGTCGAGGACACCCATCACGGCGTCGAGGGTGTCGGCGTCGAGGCTGCCGAAACCCTCGTCGATGAACAGGGTGTCGAGGGTGACGCCCCCGGCCTCGGCGGCCACCACGTCGGCCAGGCCGAGCGCCAAAGCCAGTGACGCCATGAAGGTCTCGCCGCCGGAAAGGGTTTTCGCCGACCGGATAGCCCCGGTGTAGTCGTCGCGCACGTCGAGACCGAGACCGCCGCGCCGCCCACGCGGACCGGCTTTGTCCGAGTGGACGAATTCATAACGGCCGCCCGACATCCGGCGCAACCGCACCGACCCCGCCACCGCCACTTCCTCCAGCCGCGCGGCGAGCACATAGGACCGCAACGACATTCGCCGATTGTTCTCGCCACGACCGGCGACCACCTCGGCCAAACCGGCCAGCTCGTCGAATTCCCGCTGCTTGGGTGCGATTCGTTCCACCTCACCCCACAGCTGGGTACTCAGCTGTTCGAGTTGGGCCACGCGCTCGGCGGCGGCCGACTGCGCGGCGACCGCCGAGGTCAGCGCGGTCTGCGCCACCGCGAACCGCTGCTCCCACTCGACCGGATCGCCCGGAACCCGCTCGGCCACCGCCTGAATCCCCGGCTCGGCCAGCACCGCCTCGGCATGCGCCCGCGCCCGATCGGCGGCGGTGAGCTCGGCCTCTATCCCCGCCTGCTGTTCGGCGGTCCGAGCGGCGGCACCCACTACCTTGGCGTAGGCGGTGAGCACGGCGATGTCGTCGCGCGGCACGACCGGCTCGTCCGCAGGTTCCTCCTCGTCGTCCCGCTGCTCATCGAAAAGGTCGAAAAGCGTTGGCATCTCGCCGTCTACACGTTGTGGCTGCTTCGGTGAGCCGCGACCAGCCGCTGCGGCCGAGTCGCCACCTATGGTGACCTCGGCTGCACGGCGCCCACCCGGTTCTCCGGGAGCGGATGCCGTGTCGTCGCCGGAGCCGTCTCCCGCGAGCGAACCCACATGATCTGCGGCACCGGCATTCTCGGATGCGCCACCCACGCCGGACGCATCGCCGTGGCCAGCCTCAGCGTCACTATCGGGTGCTTCTGCGCCGTCGGAGACCTTGTACCCGGGCGAAATGTCGACGGCCGATCGTTCGTCGATCGTGGAACTCGTCGCATTCGACGCGGAACGCGTTGTTGTAGTTGCCTTATGGGGCGTGCGAGCCGGAGTTTTCGGTGCGGCCGACGAACGGTGTGCGACTGGACTATCGGACGGTGTGTCAACCTCTTGTGGAACGAATCCTGCTGTGATCGCCAGGTTTTCGACACGGGTGGCGATGCGGGTGACCGCCGTGCGGGCGGTCGATTCGGCGGTGCGGGCCTCGCGCAGAGTGGTGGCGGCGGTGATGAGGGATTCGAGGCGGGTGGCGCGGGCGTCGACGGAGGCGTCGGCGCCCGCGGCGGTACGCAGACGGTCGGTGAGTTCGTCGAGGCGGGTGCGGGTGGTGGCGATATTGGCGGTGACGGTGCCGAGGCGGGCGTCGAGGTCACGGGACTGCTCGTGCAGTGCCGACTCCTCGCCGCGCAGGGTTTCGAGGCGGGTGGTCAGCGCGGCCGCCTGCTCCGCCGTGTCGGTGGCGTCTTCGAAGCGGTGGGTGGCGGTGCGGACGGCGTCGGCGATGGTGACGGGATCGGCGGCGCCACCGCGAGCGGTGAGTGCTTCGATCTCGCGTTCCAGGGTGGCGATGTGCCCGACGACTCGGTCGCGGGCGGCCTCGGCGGCCTGCTCGGCGGCCACGGCGGCGTCTTCGGCGTCCTTCGACACCGCGTCGTCGGTCGGCTCGGCCGGTGCGGGGTGCTCGGCGGAACCACAGACCGTGCACGGCGCACCCTCCACGAGGGCGCCCGCGAGTTCGGCGGCCATCCCGGCCAGGCGACGTGAGCGCAGGTCGAGCACTCGCTCCCTGGCATCGAGGTGCGTCCGGCGGGCCGCGTCGAGCTCGGCCTGCGCCCGATCGGACGCCGGTCGCTTCGTGCTCAATTCGACCGCGGCGGCGGCGGCGTCCTGCCACTTCGACAGCTCGTTGCGCAGCCCGGGCAGCGCGGCCGCCGCGTCGGTCGCCTCCCGCAACTGCTCCTGCGCCGAGACGATCACCGCGGGCAGTTCCGCGCGCCTGCGCGCCAGCTCACCGGCCCGGCGCGTCAACCGTTCGGCTTCCGCCTCGTGCGCCGCGAGATCACTCGTCAGCTGCCGAGCGGTCACCGCCTCGGCCCGAACCTCCCCCAGCACCCCGATCAGCGCGTTCCACCGGCGGACGGCCCCGTCGAGGTCCCCGACGACATCCCGCACCGCGTCGCTCGCGACAACGGCCACGCGCGCACCGTCGGTGCCAGCCGAAGGCTGCCGACCGTGTGTGCCCGAGTGGGTCACCGAACGCGGGGGCTGCGCCCCGGCCATCCCTTCCTCATCGGTGATCACGGTCAGCAAATCGACGCCAGGCAGGTCGGCGGCGGCGTCGGCACGCAGTCGGGTGGCCAGTTCGGTGGCGGCGGCGCGGGTGGCACTCTCGGCGCGACGCAGGTCGCGCACGATCGTGCGGGCCTCGTCGATGGTCTGGACGACCGGCTCGGCGCGACGAGCCTGGTCGAGTTCACGTTCCAGCGCGGCGCGTCGTGGGGCGGCGGCGATGTAGGCCTCGAGTTCGGACCTCGCCGCCCGCATCCGGGCGTGGAGTTCGGTGATGCGGCGCTGCTCGTCGGCCTCGGCGCGGGCCGCGTCCGATTCCTTCTGACGCAGTTCGGTCTTCGCGAGCGCCTCGGCCGACTCGCGGCGGGCCGTGGTCAGCAGGTCCTGCGACCAGCTCACCACATCGGGGAGGCCGACAGATTCGGCGCCGCCGTACCCGGCCGCCATCCCCACCTTCGTGATGAGCCGGTCGATTCCCTGCCTGAGCTGGCCGAGGTCGGCTTCGGCGGTGCGCCTGCGGTCGGCCAGCCACCGCTCTGCGGTCCCGAAACGCTGTGTGTCGAAGAGCTTTTCCAGCAGCTTCTCGCGGTCTTCGTTCTCCGCCCGCAGAAACCGGGCGAAATCGCCCTGTGGGAGCAGCACGACCTGGAAGAACTGGTCGGCGCTCATACCGAGCAGCCGCAGCACCTCCTCACCGATATCGGTGATCCGCGACAGGTTCTCGCCGCTGCCGTCGAGCCAGGCGAGCGTGGCCTTGGGCTGGGAGACCCTGGTACCGGAACCATCGCGCTTGGGACGTTCGAACTCGGGCACGCGTGTCACCCGCAGCTTGCGCCCACCGAGTGTGGCTTCCAGGCTCACCTGGGGCGGGGTGAGGCGGTCGGCGTGGTCGGAGTGCAGGCGTTTGCTCTCCCCTCGCGCACCGGGCACCTTGCCGTAGAGCGCGAAGGCGATGGCGTCGAGGACGGTGGTCTTGCCCGCGCCGGTGTGCCCGTGCAGCAGGAACAGCCCGTCGGCGCCGAGCTCGTCGAAGTCGACCACCGTGGTGTCGGCGAAGGGGCCGAACGCGGTCATCTCCAGCCGGTGCAGTCTCACGCGGCTGCCCCTCTCACGCCGAGAGCTCCGCCGCGAGCGGTTCCCGGCTCGGCGGGTCGGGTTCGCTCACCGCGGCGGCCAATGCTCGTTCCACCCATGCCAATTCCCCCTCGGTCGGTTCCCCACGCACATCGGACAGAAAGCTCGCGGCCACCTCGGTGTCGCGACGGCCGTGCACCCGCTCGCGATATCGCAACTCCGGGTTGCCTTCCGGACGAACCCATTCCACGTGCACGGCGTGCGGAAACCGTTCGCGCAGTTTGCGCATGGGATCGACCGGTCGCGCGGTGTCGGTGAGCGTGGCCGACACGTAGTGCTCCACCGCGCCGAGATGGTCGTCGGCGGTGAGCAACTCGTCGAGCGTTCCGGTGAGCCTGCTCAGCCCGCGCACCAGCGGCAGCTCGTGCCTGCGCACGTCGGCCAGTCCCGTCTCGTCCAGGTCCACGATCCACACCGCCTTGCGATGCGAGCTCTCACCGAACGAATACGGCAGCGGAGAACCGCTGTAGCGCACCGACTCCGACAAGGTCTGCGGCGAATGCAGATGCCCGAGCGCCACGTAGTCGATGCCGTCGAACGCCGACATCGACACGGTCTCCACCCCACCGACCGAAATGGACCGCTCCGACCCGGTGGCCGCCCCACCGACGACGAACGCGTGCGCGAGCACCACCGACCGGGCACCCGGTCGCCCCGCCAGATCGGCGTTGATCCGTGCCATCGCCGCCTGCAGGATCTCCTCGTGCGAGCGCGCCTGCGGCACACCGAGTTCGGCGCGGGTGATCTCCGGTTCGAGGTAGGGGATGCCGTAGAACACCACCTCGCCGTGGCTGTCGGCGAGGCGGACGGGCTGGTCGACCTCGGCGACCCGTGTGCACAGGTGCAGGCCACCCGCCGCCGCGAAGCTCGCGCCCGCTCCGAGGCGCGCGGGCGAATCGTGGTTGCCCGAGGTGGCGATGATCCTCGCCCCGGCGGCCCGGATCGCCTCGAAGCCGCGATTGCACACCGCGATCGCGTCGGCGCCGGGAATGGAGCGGTCGTAGATGTCGCCGGGAACCACCACCACGTCGACGGATTCGGCGGCGACCAGGTCGGCGACGGCCGTCAGTGCGCGCGCCTGATCCGACAGCAGGTCGACACCGTGGAAGGTGCGCCCGATGTGCCAATCGGAGGTGTGCAGGATCCGCATGCCGCGAACCGTAGGCCAGGGCACCGACAGAATTCAATCGACGCACTACAACGGTGTCATTTCGGCGACGCGGTTGCCCGGGGATCGCGAGTTTGTCGGTGCCCTCGGGCAGTATCGCCGCCATGACCGCTTCGATGCTCGTCGCGCTCGTCCTTGTTTTCGCCGCAGGCCTCGGTCTCGGCTGGTTGGGCCATGCGGCCCGCGGCGGGAAACGCGCCGCGGTCGCCGAGGCCCGGCTCGCCGCCGCCGAGGACAATCAGCGGTTGCTCCAGCAGTCACTGCGTGCGGCGAACGAGGATGCCGCACGCAGACATTCGGCCGCAGTGGGCGCTCTGGTCGACCCGTTGCGCGACGCGGTCGGGGCGCTCGAACAGCAGATCCGGCAGGTCGAGCACCATCGCATCGACGCCTATTCCGGTCTGCGCGAACAGGTCGCCGGCATGCAGCGCACCTCGCATCGGCTCTCCGATCAGACCGGGCAGCTCGTCGCCGCGCTGCGCGCACCGCAGGTGCGTGGGCGCTGGGGTGAGATCCAGCTCGAACGGGTCGTGGAGCTGGCAGGCATGACGAGGCACTGCGATTTCGACACCCAGGTCACCCGAGCGGGCGGCGACGACCGGGGTGCGGTGCGCCCTGATCTGGTCGTGCGGCTGGCCGGTGGCAGACACATCGTCGTCGACGCGAAGGTCCCCTTCACCGCCTACCTGGACGCCGCGACCAGCGAGGACCCCGGCGAGCGCACCCGGCTGCTCACCCGGCACGCCAAACAACTGCGTGCCCACGTCGACCAGCTGGCCGACAAGGCGTACTGGGCGGCCTTCGATCCGGCGCCGGAGTTCGTGGTGCTGTTCGTGCCCGGCGACCCGTTCCTCGACGCCGCCCTGACCACCGACGCCGAGCTGCTCGAGTACGCGTTCGGCCGCAACGTGATCCTCGCGACGCCGACCACACTCATCGCCCTGCTGCGCACCGTCGCCTTCAGCTGGCGTCAAGAGGCCCTGTCCCGCGATATGGCAACCGTGCAGCAATTGGGCAAGGAGCTCTACACCCGTGTCGGCAAGGTCGCCGATCACCTCGACACACTCGGCGGGAATCTCGGTAAGGCCGTAGCGGCTTTCAACGCGGCGGTCGGCTCGATGGAGTCGCGGGTCCTGGTCACCGCGCGGCGGATGCACGATCTCGGCATCGCCGATCAGGAGCTCCCGGCAATCCGGCTCGCCGAGACCCGGCCCCGGGTGGTTGCCTTCGCCGACGCCGAGGATCGCCGCTGACTTCTCCGTGCCGCGACCGCAACACCGTCGTCATGCGGTTAGTGTCATAGGGTGGCTGCTTCCCAACGTGCGCGACCCCGGGTGCCCGCGCCGCAACGTTCGATCATGCCCTCGGTGCCCGGCATCGCCGCCTGGGCGGCGATCGCGCTCGCCGTCGGCGCGACGACGCTCGGCCTGCTGATCGATGCGCTGGGCGGGGAGGACATGCCGACCACCACGTTCTCGGTGTTCTATGTACTCGGATGTGTGCTCGCTGTCTGCGCGGTGCGCGCGCGCGGCTTGTTCTCCACGATGGTGCTGCCGCCGCTGCTGCTGTTCGTCGCGGTTCCGCTGGCCTGCCTGCTGCTCGGCGGCCGCACGTCGACGTCCATCAAGGACATCCTGATCAACCTGGTGATCCCGCTGGTCGAGCGCTTTCCGACGATGGCACTTGCCACCGTGCTCGTCGCGGTGATCGGCGGTGCCCGCATCGCCCTCGCCAAGCGCGCTCCCGCCACCGCGCGCCCGGCACCCGCGCAACGCCGGACCGCCCGCAAGTCCGCGAGCCGTCGCCCCGAACCGGCGGCGCGGAATCTGGCCGAGGCCGCGCGCAAACGGCCGAGGCGGACCGCCGTCCTTGACGACCCCGACACCGAGGTGGACCTGTCGAGCCCGGCCCGTCGACCGGCCCGCAACGCCGAAGCCAAGCGCGCACCCGCCGCCGCACGCACCCGCGAACCGCGCACGCCACGCGCGGCGACCGCCCGCGAACCCGAACCGGCCCGCACGAGTCGCAGGCGCGGCGAGGCACCACCGCACCCGCAGCCGAATGTGCGCTACCGCGACCGCGCGGATTCGGCCCGGACCGAACGCCGCCGTCCCGACAGCCTCTGAACACCCGAAATCCCCGCCGCGATCCGAGGACTCGGCGGGGATTTCGGCGTTTGTCAGCGACGCGCGGGGCGCAGCTCGCGCGGCAGGGCGAACACCAGGGTCTCGTTGGCCGTCGTCACCGGCCGCACCTCGCCGAAGCCGTGCTCGGCGAGCAGATCGAGCACACCGGTCACGAGGATCTCCGGCACCGACGCACCGGAGGTGACGCCGACGGTGCGCACACCCTCGAGCCAGGTCGGCTCGATCTCGCGGGCGTAGTCGACCAGATGCGCCGCCCGCGCACCCGCCCCGAGCGCCACCTCGACCAGTCGCACCGAGTTGGAGGAGTTGCGCGAACCGACCACGATCACCAGGTCGCACTCGGGTGCCATCGCCTTCACCGCGGTCTGCCGGTTGGACGTGGCGTAGCAGATGTCGTCGCTCGGCGGGTCCTGCAGCGTCGGGAACCGCTGACGCAGCCGCTCGACAGTCTCCATCGTCTCGTCGACCGACAGCGTGGTCTGCGACAACCAGATCACCTTCGCCGGATCGCGCACCGTCACCCGGTCCACCGAGTCGGGGCCGTCGACGAGCTGCACATGCTGGGGCGCCTCCCCGGCGGTGCCTTCGACTTCCTCGTGCCCCTCGTGCCCGATCAACAGGATGTCGTAGTCGTCGCGGGCGAAGCGCTTGGCCTCCTGGTGCACCTTCGTGACCAGCGGGCAGGTGGCGTCGATGGTGCGCAGGTTGCGTTCGGCGGCGGTCTCGTGGACGGTCGGCGCGACGCCGTGCGCGGAGAACACGACGAGCGCGCCCTCGGGTACCTCGTCGGTTTCGTCGACGAAGATCACCCCGCGCTCGCGTAAGGTCTCGACCACGTGCCGGTTGTGCACGATCTCCTTGCGCACGTAGATCGGTGCGCCGTGTTTCTCCAGGGCCTTCTCGACCGTCTCGACAGCACGATCGACGCCTGCGCAATAGCCGCGCGGCTCGGCCAGCAGCACGCGCTTGGCACCGGCGTCCGCCGCGCTCGCCGAGCGCGTGATACCGACGTTCAAGGGGATTGCCGAGGTCATACCGCACAGCTTACGTGCGTGGACGCGGGGCCGTTCCGGGCGGGGAGAAGGGGCATAGATCACATCAGGGTGGTCGGGATCTTTGCATCACAGCCGCTTTGCGGCAGGCTGGGACCATGTTTCGACCTCCGTTTCTGGCCCGGGTCGCCGCCGGCGCCGCCGTATACGCCTTAGAAGAGACCCGGCGGCTTCCCGTCGCCGCGGTCCAATTCCCGATCACCGCGATCAGTCGCGTGCTGCAGACGACCATGCACGTGCAGCAGTTCGTCACCAGCCTCGCGCTCAAGGGTGACGCCGTCTTCGAGCGACTCGGCTCGCAGCCGCAGGACCAGCCGGAGTGGGCGATCTTCGATGAGGATCTCCCGCCCGCGCCGGTGACCAACGGTCACGCCAGCAAGTTCGACCTGTTCGCCGAGGACGCTCCCCGCGCCGAGACCAACGGGCGGGCCGTGCCCGCGTCGCTGCTGGTGCTCGAGACCGAGAACGAGGTCGTCGAGCCAGCCACCGAGGCAGCGCCCGAAGAGGTCGAGGCACCCGAGGTCGCCGTCCGCTACGACTACCCGTCGATGACGCTGGCCCAGCTGCGCGCCCGCCTGCGCATGCTCAGCGTCGAGGAGCTCGGCCAGCTGCTGGCCTTCGAGCAGCAGACTCGCGCCCGCGCGCCGTTCGTCACCATGCTCACCAACCGCATCGCCACCGTGCAGGCCAAGTAGCGCGTACCGCCGTCGAGGCGGCCGTGATCCCTCGGGGTGCGGCCGCCTTTTTTGTTTGTCGGTGTCCTCCCGTAGAACTGACGTATGACTCAGGAGCCCACCGCGCCCGCACCGGCGAATTCGGCCGAGCAGCCGTATCCCGTGCGTTCGGTGGCGATCAAGGTCGCCCAGTGGATCGAGCGGCTGGGCAGCATCTGGGTGGAGGGGCAGGTCACCCAGATCAATCTGCGTCCCGGTACGCGCACCGCCTTCCTTGTCCTGCGCGACACCTCGGTCGACATGTCGTTGTCGATCACCTGCGACCCGGATCTGCTGCGCCGCCTGCCGGTTCCGCTCACCGAGGGCAGCCGCGTCGTGGTCTACGGCAAGCTGCAGTTCTTCACCGGCCGCGGCACCATCTCGTTGCGGGTCACCGAGATCCGCGCGGTCGGCATCGGTGAACTGCTGGCCAGGATCGAACGGCTCAAGGCCTTGCTCACCGCGGAGGGCCTGTTCGACCCGCGGCTCAAGCGGCCGCTGCCGTTCCTGCCCGCGTCGGTGGGGCTCATCACCGGGCGGGCGAGCGCGGCCGAGCGTGATGTGCTCAGTGTCGCCCAGCAGCGTTGGCCCGCAGTGCGTTTCGTCATCCGCAATACGGCGGTGCAGGGGCCGAGCGCGGTGCCGCAGATGCTGGAGGCGTTACGCGAACTCGACGGCGACGTGGACGTCATCGTGATCGCGCGCGGCGGCGGCAGCACCGAAGACCTGCTGCCCTTCTCCGACGAGGCCCTGTGCCGGGCCGTCGCGGCGGCGCGGACCCCGGTGGTCAGCGCGATCGGCCACGAACCCGACAACCCGCTGCTCGACCTGGTCGCCGACCTGCGCGCGGCCACCCCGACCGATGCCGCCAAACGCATCGTCCCCGACGCCGCCGCCGAGCTGGCGGGAGTGCGCGAGATGCGGGCCCGCTCGGCGGCAGCGCTGCGCGGGTGGGTGCAGCGCGAGGCGAATGCCCTGCGGCAAACGCGCTCGCGGCCGGTGCTGGCCGACCCGCTGCGCGAGCTCGCGCACCGGCACGACGAGGTGGAACGATCACGCACCGCCGCGCGCCGCTGCATCGACCACACGCTGCGCACCGAGGCGACCAGGGCCACGCATCTGCGCGAGAAGCTCACGGCGGTCGGCCCGGCCGCCACCCTGGCCCGTGGCTACGCTGTCGTGCAGCGCGTAGCCGGGCCCGAACGCCACGTCGTGCGGGAGATCGACGACGCACCCGCGGGCAGTCAGCTGCGGATCCGCGTCGGGGACGGCGCGATCACCGCCGCCGCCCTCGGCACCACCCGCCTGACCCCGCAGACCACCGACGAGAAGAGGAAGTGACCGTGGCCGACGCCGGTTCCGAAACCACCGACACCCTGGCCGAGATCGCGACCTTCGGCTACGAACGCGCCCGCGACGAACTCGTCAACGTGGTGAAGATGCTCGAACAGGGCGGCCTCGACCTCGACGACTCGCTGGCGCTGTGGGAGCGCGGGGAAGCCTTGGCCAACCGCTGCGAACAGCACCTCGCAGGTGCCCGCAAGCGTGTCGAGGACGCTCTCTCGCGCGCCGACTTGGACGCCGACGA
>NZ_BDBE01000055.1 GCF_001612825.1 Nocardia caishijiensis NBRC 108228
GAGTCCCCTAGAGTTGCCCGGGTGCGCCTTGTCATTGCTCGTTGTCAGGTCGATTACGTCGGTCGGTTGACCGCCCACCTTCCGATGGCCCGCAGGCTCTTGCTCATCAAGGCCGACGGCTCGGTGCTCGTGCACTCCGACGGTGGCTCCTACAAGCCGCTCAACTGGATGAGCCCGCCGTGCTGGCTCCAGGAGCGCGATGTGGCCTCGTTGAACCCACCGGAGGAACTTCCGGCGGGCGTGCGGCCGTTGCACGAAGAGCCGGTGCACACGCCGGAGAATACGTTCAAGGCGTTGTGGGTGGTGACCAACAAGGCGGGCGAGGAACTGCGTATCGCCATCGAGGAGATCGAGCACGATTCCTCGCACGAGCTCGGGATCGATCCCGGCCTCGTGAAGGACGGCGTGGAAGCGCACCTGCAGGAGTTGCTCGCCGAACACGTCACCAAGCTCGGCGACGGGTACACGCTGGTGCGTCGTGAGTACATGACCGCCATCGGACCGGTGGATCTGCTGTGCCGCGATGCCGACGGCGCGACGGTGGCCGTGGAGATCAAGCGCCGCGGCGACATCGACGGCGTCGAACAACTCACCCGGTACCTGGAACTCCTCAACCGCGACCCGTTGCTCGCGCCCGTCCGCGGGGTGTTCGCGGCCCAGCAGATCAAGCCGCAGGCCAAGACGCTCGCCGAGGACCGGGGAATCCGTTGCCTCACGCTCGATTACGACGAGCTGCGTGGCACCGAGAGCAACGTTTTCCGGTTGTTCTAGGAAGCAAGACCATGCCACGTCGTAAACCCCGCCAGGAGCGCCGTAGCGGCCCGCCGCCGCTCGGCGACGTGTACGGGCGCACCGAGGAGGGGCCCGGCGGCGACGAGATCTACATCGTGCGAACGGTTCCCGGTGCGCGCGCGGTGAAGACCTACCGCTGCCCGGGCTGTGACCACGAGATCGCGCCGGGGGTGGCCCATATCGTCGCCTGGGCCGTCGAGGGCGGCGAGGACGACCGCAGGCACTGGCATCAGGGCTGCTGGAACGGCAGGCGCACACGGGGAATCACGCGACGCTGGTCCTGACCGAGGCGACGACGAAAACCGGAGGCCACCTCGATGATTCGAGGTGGCCTCCGGTTTCCAGATGTAGACGTGTCGTCGCAGAGTCCGACAGGATCAGTTGACGTCGGCGCTCTCGCGGTCCTCTTCGACGATGTCCTCGTCGGCGACCTCGGGGATGGCCTTGTTCTGGCGCGAGCCCGAGACGGACTTGTTGTTGCCGTTGTTGTTGCTGATCGACTTGCGCTCGGGAGCGCCGTCGAGCAGTTCGCTCTCGCGGTTGACCGCCGCGAGCATGGCGGGCACCGAATCGAGCTGACCGCGGATACCGAGCAGCTGGGCCAGGACCCGGCCGCGCAGCACGCGCATCTCCTCGGCCAGTTCCTTCGCGTGCGCGATCTTGCGCTCGGAGGTCTGGGTGGCGGAGCTGATGAGACGGTTGGCCTCGTCGGTCGCGTCCTTGATCCGCTGGGCGGCCTCGGCGCGGCTGGTGGCCTCGAGCTCCTCCATGGCACGAGTCAGCTTGGTGCGCCGATCGTTCATGGTGGCCTCGAAGTCCTGCTGGGTGGCCTTGCGCTTGGCCTCGGCCTCCTTGGCGAGGCGCTCGGCCTCGGCCTGGGCGGCCTCGATGATCTTGGTCGATTCGGTGCGCGCCTTCGCGAGGGTCTGCTCGAACTCGATTTCGAGCGCCTCGCGCTTCTCCTTGGTCTCGGCGAGCAGCGACTCGTACTTGCCACGCATCTCGGTGGCCTGCTGCTCGGCGATCGACACCATCTCGGCAGCCTCGGCCTGGGCCAGTGCGCGCACCTCGGACGCTTCGTCCGAGGCCAGGCGCAGCATGCGCGAGATACGGTCGGACATACCTTCGGCGGTGGTCGGCGGCACGGAGAGCCGGTCGACCTCCTTGCGGAGCTCGTCGATCTCGTCGCGAGCGTCTTCCAGCTGCGCGGCGAGGTTGCGGGCCTGCGCGGCGGCAGCATCCCGGTCGGTGGCGGTGACGCGAAGCTCCGCGTCGAAGCGGTCGAAGTAGTTGCGCACCTCGTCTTGCGCATAACCCTTGCGCACAACGGTGAAGGGCAGTGCAACGAAGCGATTGCGATCGGACTCAGGTGACGACATGGCACACAAAATACAGCCTCGAGCGACACGATGGAGACTCGACCGGGAATGTGATCTCGCCGAGATTTACCGCCCGGACCGGCCTACTAGTGCGTAACATCCGGGTTCGGCTCGACCAACTCGATCAGCACACCGCCAGCATCCTTCGGATGGACGAAATTGATGCGAGAATCAGCGGTTCCGTGTCGAGGGGCCTCGTACAGCAAACGCAGCCCACGCTCGCGGAGGAAGCCCGAAACGGCCTCGATGTCGGTGACCCGGTAGGCCAGCTGCTGCAGGCCGGGGCCGCTGCGGTCGATGAACTTGGCGATGGTCGACTCGGGGGTGAGCGGGGCCAGCAATTGCAGGGCGGTCGCGCGGTCGGCGGCCGCCGGGCACGACAGCATCGCCTCGACGACGCCCTGGGCCTCGTTCACCTCGCGGTGGGTCTCGACCATGCCGAGGTTGTCGGTGTACCAGGCCACCGCGGTGTCGAGGTCGGGCACGGCGATGCCCACATGGTCGACGGCGATGACGTAGTCGGCGGGGATGAAGTTCGCATTGGTCACCCCACGAAGCTAGCGCGACCTGCGTTCCAGCCGCCGGTCCGCAGGGGTTACCGTTGAGTACAGGTTCGAACTATGAATGCGAGGCTTGCGTGACCACTTCTGTCATCGTGTCCGGTGCGCGTACCCCGGTCGGGCGGCTGCTTGGCGGTCTGAAGGACTTCAAGGCCTCGGATCTGGCCGGTGTGGCCATCAAGGCCGCCCTGGAGAAGGGTGGTGTCGCGCCCGAGCAGGTCCAGTACGTGATCCTGGGTCAGGTGCTGCAGGCCGGTGCGGGGCAACTGCCCGCGCGCCAGGCCGCCATCGCCGCGGGTATCCCGATGGATGTGCCGTCGGTCCTCGTCAACAAGGTGTGTCTGTCCGGCATCAACGCCATCGCCCTGGCGGATCAGCTGATCCGTGCCGGTGAGCACGACATCATCGTTGCCGGTGGCATGGAGTCGATGAGCCAGACCCCGCACCTGCTGCCCAAGAGCCGTGAGGGTTTCAAATACGGCAACACCACTCTCGTGGACCACATGGCCTACGACGGCCTGCACGACGTCATCACCGATCAGGCGATGGGTCTGCTCACCGAGGACCGCAACGACCTCGACAAGGTGAGCCGCGAGGAACAGGACGGCTTCGCCGCCGCCTCGCACCAGCGGGCCGCCGCCGCGTGGAAGAACGGTGTGTTCGAGGGCGAGGTCGTGCCGGTGGCCGTGCCGCAGCGCAAGGGCGACCCGATCTACGTCACCGAGGACGAGGGCATCCGCGCGGACACCACCGTCGAATCGCTCGGCAAGCTGCGTCCGGCCTTCCGCAAGGACGGCACCGTCACCGCGGGCACCGCCTCGCAGATCTCCGACGGTGCGGCCGCGGTGGTCGTGATGAGCAAGGCCAAGGCCGAGGAGCTCGGGCTCGAGTGGATCGCGGAGATCGGTGCCTCGGGTCAGGTCGCGGGCCCCGACTCCACGCTGCAGGACCAGCCTGCGAATGCCATCCTGGCCGCGTGCGCCAAGGAGGGCATCACGCCCGCTGAGCTGGACCTGATCGAGATCAACGAGGCGTTCGCGGCTGTCGGTGTTTCCTCCACGCGCAAGCTCGGGTACGACCCGGAGAAGGTGAACGTCAACGGTGGCGCCATCTCCATCGGCCACCCGCTGGGCATGTCGGGTGCGCGCATCCTGCTGCACCTGGCGCTGGAGCTGAAGCGTCGCGGTGGTGGTGTCGGTGCTGCCGCGCTGTGTGGTGGTGGCGGTCAGGGTGACGCGCTGATCATCCGCGTACCTGCCTGAATTTCCTGACACGGGAGGCTCTGGTACTCGCCGAGTGCCAGGGCCTCCGGTGTGAGCAGTCCAACTACGAAGTGTCGTAGGTCATGCTGCACAATGGCTGTCATGGGTGAAATCTTTGATGTGAGTACTGCGGCGAAGCGGTTTCGGCTGTTCGCGGTTGCCGAGGCGATCACGTGGGTCGGACTGCTGATCGGCATGGCGTTCAAGTGGATTCCGAACATCCTCGACAAGCTCGGGGTGCTGACCGATCCGCAGTGGGTGCTCGGCGTCAAGATCTTCGGCCCGGTGCACGGCACGGTGTTCATCGTCTACGTGCTGGTCACGCTGGTCGTCTCGCGCGAGCTGGAATGGTCGCGTCGCACGCTGCTGCTCGCGCTCGGCGCGAGCATCCCGCCGTTCGCCACCGTGTGGTTCGAGCGCTGGGCGGTGCGCACCGATCAGCTCGGGGAGCTGAGTGCGAACGGCAGGGGCGCCGCGGCTGCCCCCTCCAACGCTTCGTGACAAACTGGGAACCGTGACTCGACCAGCTTCCCGTCGTCCTTCGCCCGCCGTCGCCGCTGCCATGTCAGGGGCGGTGGATCTGTCCGGTCTCAAGCAGCCTGCCGCCGCTTCGGGTGGCGCGGGCGCGCCGGGTGACCATTCGGTCACCGAGGCTGACTTCGAGACCAAGGTCATCCGTCGTTCGATGCAGGTGCCCGTGGTCGTCGCGCTGTACTCGCAGCGCAGCCCGGGCAGCGTCGAGCTGGTACGCACCCTGGAACGGCTCAATGCCGACGACCGGGGTACGTGGGATCTGGCCGCCATCGAGGCCGAAGCCAATATGAACATCGTCCAGGCGCTGCGGGTGCAGGGCATTCCGACGGTGATCGCGGTGGCCGGTGGGCAGCCGCTGGCCGACTTCGAAGGCGCCCAGCCCGAACCGCAGGTGCGTCAGTGGCTCGACGCGGTCGTCGAGGCGACCGTGGGCAAGCTCGAGGGCAACGGCGCGCAGGCCGAACCCGAGAACGACGACCCGCGCTTCGTGGCCGCCGAGACCGCGCTCGCCGAGGGCGACATCGCGGGTGCCGAAGCCGCCTACGAGGCCATCCTCGCCGAGGAGCCCAACAATGCCGAGGCCAAGGCGGCGCTGCGGCAGCTGAAGTTTCTGACCAGGGCCCAGCAGATCGATCCCGCCGTGGTCGCCACCGCCGACGCCGACCCGGGCAACCTGGACGCCGCCCTCGACGCCGCCGACGTGGAATTGCTCGAACAGCGCCCCGAGGCCGCCTTCGACCGGATCATCGCTGTCGTGCGACGCACGGCGGGCGACGACCGCGACCGGGCTCGTACCCGTCTGCTCGAACTCTTCGAATTGTTCGATCAGGCAGAACCTTTCGTGATCGCCGCGCGTCGCAAGCTGGCCGCCGCGCTGTACTGACACCCATCGACCTCGGGCCGCCCGGCAGTACGCCTGGGCGGCCCGTCGTGTATCAGGCGGGCGCGCTCAGCCAGAGGGCGCTGTTGGGGGCGAGGGTGACCGCGGCGGACGCGGGGTGACCGTGCCACGGGATCGGCTCGGCTGTGACGGCGCCGAGGTTGCCGATGCCGGAACCGCCGTATTCGGAGGCGTCGGTGTTCAGGATCTCGCGCCAGGAACCCGGGTGCGGCAAGCCGATCCGGTAGTTCTCGTGAGTACCGCCGGAGAAGTTGAACACGCAGGCCACCGCGCTGCCGTCGCTGCCCCAGCGCAGGAAGGCGAAAACGTTGGCGGCGCTGTCGTCGGCCTCGATCCAGGCGTGGCCGCCGGGGGTGGTGTCCTGGGTCCACAGCGCCGGATGGTCGACGTAGGTGCGGTTGAGATCGGCCACCATGGTCGAGATGCCCTGGTGCAGTGGGTTTTCCAGTTCGTGCCAGTCGAGCCCTCGGTCGTTGTCCCACTCGCGGAACTGACCGAATTCCTGGCCCATGAACAGCAGTTGCTTGCCGGGATGTGACCACATGTAGGCGAGCAGGGCGCGCACGCCGCTCGCCTTGGCGAAATCGTCGCCGGGCATGCGCGTCCACAGGGTGCCCTTGCCGTGCACCACCTCGTCGTGACTGATCGGCAGCAGGTAGTTCTCGCTCCACGCGTAGACGAGGGAGAAGGTCATCTCGTTGTGGTGCCAGGCGCGGTGGATGGGGTCGCGGCCGAGGTAGCCGAGGGTGTCGTGCATCCAGCCCATGTTCCACTTCATGGTGAAACCGAGCCCGCCCACGTCGGTGCCTCGGGTGACGCCGGGCCAGGTGGTCGATTCCTCGGCGATGGTCACCACACCGGGGTGGGCGCTGTGCAGGGTGTCGTTGAGTTCCTGCAGGAAGTCGACGGCCTCCAGGTTCTCGCGCCCGCCGTAGATGTTCGGCTCCCAGCCGCCCACCGGGCGTGAGTAGTCCAGGTACAGCATCGAGGCGACGGCGTCGACGCGCAGGCCGTCGATGTGGAATTCCTCGATCCAGAAGGTGGCGTTGGCGACCAGGAAGTTGCGTACCTCGTTGCGTCCGAAATCGAAAACGTAAGTGCCCCAGTCGAGTTGTTCGCCACGGCGTGGGTCGGGGTGTTCGTAGAGCGGGGTGCCGTCGAAGCGGGCCAGCGCCCACTCGTCGCGCGGGAAGTGGGCGGGTACCCAGTCGAGCAGCACGCCGATGCCCGCGTTGTGCAGGTGGTCGACGAAGTAGCGGAAGTCGTCGGGGGTACCGAAGCGCGAGGTCGGCGCGTAGTAGGAGGTGACCTGGTAACCCCAGGAACCGCCGAAGGGGTGCTCGGCCACCGGCAGCAATTCGACATGGGTGAAACCGGTCGTCCGCACGTAGTCGGCCAGGCGCTCGGCGAGTTCGCGGTAGTTCAGGCCCGGCCGCCAGGAACCGAGGTGCACCTCGTAGACGCTCATCGGGGAGCGGACGGCGTCGGTTCTCGCGCGTTGGTCGAGCCAGGCGCCGTCCCCCCAGAGGTGATCGGCGCGGGCCACGACCGACGCGGTGGCGGGCGGCACCTCGGTGGCGAAGGCGAGCGGGTCGGCGTGGTCGACCACGCGACCGTCGGCGCCGTGCACCCGGTACTTGTAGCGTGTGCCAGGTCCGACACCCGGAGCGAAGACCTCCCACACCCCGGAACTGCCGAGCGCCCGCATCGGCGCCGACTGCCCACCCCAGTGATCGAAGTCGCCGAA
The DNA here is from genome assembly GCF_001612825.1 of Nocardia caishijiensis NBRC 108228. GTDB lineage: Bacteria > Actinomycetota > Actinomycetes > Mycobacteriales > Mycobacteriaceae > Nocardia > Nocardia caishijiensis. The sequence goes on from NZ_BDBE01000055.1 coordinate 7,176, forward strand.
GACCGTGACGCCGCGCGCGTTCGGTGCCCACACCGCGAACGAGGTGCCGTCGACATCGCCGTCGAGGGTGGTGTAGTGGCGGGGATGCGCGCCGAGCACTTCCCAGAGCCGGGTGTGACGGCCCTCGCCGATGAGATGCAGGTCGAATTCGCCGACGGTCGGCAGGAATCGGTAGCCGTCGGCGGACACGACCGTCGGGCCGCCGGGGTAGTCGGTGCGGACCCGGTAGTCGTCGATCCGCGGGTAGGGCAGGACGGCCGCGAAGATGCCGTGGCCCAACGACTTCAGCCGATGTTCGGCGCTGCCGACGAGAACGGTCACCACCTCGGCGTGTGGGCGGAGCACGCGCACGGCGGTGCCGTCGGGGTGAGGATGTGAGCCGAGGACGGTGTGCGGGTCGGGGTGGGTTCCCGCGGCCAGCAGCATCAGATCGCGGCGCTTCATCTAGAAGCTCCGCCGGAAGGCCAGGGCCGCACGGGCTTCGGCGGGCACCGGGGGTAGCGCGATGATGTGGGCGACGGCGTGGGTCGGGTCGAGGCGCACCCAGTTGCGCTGTCCCCAGTGGTATTCCTCGCCGCTCACCTCGTCGAACACCACGGGGTGGTCGTGCCATTCGCGGCCGATCGCGGGCATGTCCAGGCTGACGTGACCGTCCTCGGCGCCGTAGGGATTCAGGTTGACGATCACCAGCACCGCGTCACCGCTGACCGGATCGACCTTGGAATAGGCGATCAGCGCGTCGTTGTCGACGTGATGGAAGTGGATGCACCGCAACTGTTGCAGCGCGGGGTGATTCCGCCGGATCTCGTTGAGCCGGGTGAGCCACGGTTCCAGCGACTCCCCGCGATCCAGAGCGGCGGCGAAGTCGCGGGGCCGCAGTTCGTACTTCTCCGAGTTCAGGTATTCCTCGCTGCCGGGGCGCACGGCCTCGTGTTCGAACAGCTCGTAGCCCGAATACACGCCCCAGGTGGGGCTCAACGTCGAGGCGAGGGCGGCGCGCAGGGCGAACATGCCGGGGCCGCCGTGCTGCAGGCTCTCGTGCAGGATGTCGGGGGTGTTCACGAACAGGTTGGGACGGGCCTCGTCGGCCTTGGCCGCCAGCTCGTAGCCGAACTCGGTGAGTTCCCACTTGTGCACGCGCCAGGTGAAATACGTGTAGGACTGCGTGAAGCCGCGTCTGGCCAGGCCGTAGAGGCGGGCGGGGCGGGTGAATGCCTCCGACAGGAAGATCACGTCGGGGTCGGTGCGGCGCACCTGCGCGATCAGCCATTCCCAGAAGTCGGCGGGCTTGGTGTGCGGGTTGTCGACCCGGAAGATGGTGACGCCCAACGCGATCCAGTGTCGCACCACCCGCAGGACCTCGGCGTAGATACCGTCGGGGTCGTTGTCGAAATTGACCGGGTAGATGTCCTGATACTTCTTGGGTGGGTTCTCCGCGAACGCGATGGTGCCGTCCGGCAGGGTGGTGAACCACTCCGGATGCTCGGCGACCCAGGGATGGTCGGGGGCGCATTGGAGGGCGAGATCGAGGGCCACTTCGAGGCCGAGTTCGGTTGCCCTGGTGACGAACGCGACGAAATCGGCCTCGGTGCCGAGTTCGGGATGGATGGCGTCGTGACCGCCGTCGGTCGAGCCGATGGCCCAGGGTGAGCCGACGTCGCCGGGCTCGGTGGTCAGCGAGTTGTTGCGGCCCTTGCGATTCACCGCGCCGATCGGGTGGATCGGTGGCAGATACACCACGTCGAAACCCATGCCCGCGATGCGGGGCAGGTCGCGCGCGGCGGTGGCGAACGTGCCGTGCACCGGGTTGCCGTCGGCGTCGCGGCCGCCGGTCGAGCGGGGGAAGAACTCGTACCACGAACCGACGAGGGCGCGACGGCGTTCGGCGAGGACCGAGAACTGCTGGCCCCGGGTGACCATCTCTCGCAACGGGGTAGCCCGCAGGATCTCGGCGACCTCCTCGGCGAACGCGGTCGCCACCCGCGCCGGGAGCTGCTCGTCGCCGCGCAGGGCGTTGGCGACGGCGTGCAACCGCTCGAACTGCCGTTTCGGGACCGCCTGGGCCGCGCGTTCGAACAGCCGGGCGCCGATCTCCAGGTCGTTGGCGAGATCGGCGGCCGACTGCCCGACCGAGAGTTTCGCCTCGACCGCCGAGCGCCAGGTGGCGATGGGGTCGCTCCAGCCCTCGACCCGGTAGGTCCACACGCCGGGCACGTTGGGGGTGAAGACCGCGTTGAAGACGTCGGGTTCGTAGTCGGGCGTCATCCGGATGCGGGTGATCCGTGACGACCCGGGCGCACGCACGGCCAGCGTGGCCGCGACGGCGTCGTGGCCTTCGCGCCACACGACCGCACGCACGGGGAATACCTCGCCGACCACGGCTTTGGCGGGTCGTCCGCCAGGAATCCACGGGGCGATGTCATCGATGGCTATCCGGCCGCTCACATCCCACAACGTACTGGTTTCCGGCGGTTCTTGGCGTGCACGCGCGGGCCGCGGCGGCTGGATCGAGACCGAGGGGCACCGAGATCGCCGCGATCCAGTGCGGCATTCGTCGATGGTGACCAGCGGTGTGCGGCCGAAGGTGCGGTCGGCTAGTGGGTGGTTCGGAGGGCGGTGAGGAGGCGGTCGAGTGCGGTGATGGTGTGTGGGAGGGCGGTGGGGTCGGCGGTGTCCGCCAGCCAGAGGGCGGCTTCGTTCATGGCGCCGGAAAGGAGGTGGGTCAGCGGGGCGACGGGTTGTGGGGGGAGGGTGCCCGCGTCGATCAGGGTTTGCAGGGCCTCGCCGAGATGGCGGGCGGAGTTGGCCTCGTCGAGGGCGCGCCACTCGTGCCAGCCGAGCACGGCGGGGGCGTCGACCAGCATGATGCGCTGGATGCGCGGGTCGGCGCTGGCGCGCAGGAACGCGGCGCAGCCGGTGGTGAGCTGGACCCACGGGTCGGGCTCGGCATCGGCGGCGGCCGCGACCTGCTCGCCGACCTCCTGCTGCACCTGCGCGAGGACGGCCTTGAACAGGTCGGCCTTGCTCTCGAAATGGTGATACAGCGCACCCTTGGTGACACCGGCTGTCGCGACGATCTCCGAGAGCCCAACGGCCGCATACCCTTTGGCGGCGAACAACTCCCTGCTCACCCGCAGCAGCAGGCGCCGGGTCTCCTCGCGCTGCCGCGCCCGTGCCGTCGAAACCATCGCCGTCCTCCCATTGACCTACCACCGGTATGTGAACTAGCCTACGACACATACCAACGGTATGTGAAAGGTGAACGCCATGCGGCTCAGCAGTTTCTACCCCGTCATCGAGACCCCTCGGATCGCGCGATCGCGCGACTTCTACACCACCTGGTTCGGCTTCGAGATCACCTTCGAAGCCGACTGGTACGTGAGCCTGCGCCGCCCCGGCCGCGACGGCGAACCGTCCTGCGAACTGGCACTACTGGACCCGACCCACCCGACCATTCCCGACGGCTACGGAAAGCCCGTCCAGGGCGTGGTGTTGAACTTCGAGGTCGACGACGTGGACGCCGAATGGGAACGACTGATCGTCGCAGGCGGTCTCACGCCGGAACTCACCCTGCGCACCGAAGACTTCGGCCAACGCCACTTCATCCTCGCCGACCCGTCCGGCGTACTCATCGACATCATCACCGAAATCCCACCCACCCCCGAGTTCGCCGCCCAGTTCACCCCGAACTCCACGGCAACCGACTGAACACAGGCAAAATCACCCGAGTCTCCGCAGCAGCAGGCGAGCACATGGGTAACTCACCGGGAACGAACTCACCCACCCACCTCCCCAAAGCTTGCCGCGCCCCCAACTCACCCCGCACCTGAGTCTGGCCAAAAGACGCGGAGAGGCGGGACCGGCTAGTGTTTGGCGGGTGAAGGCACTTCGTCGGTTCACTGTCCGTGCCCATCTGCCACAGCGGCTCGCCGCCCTGGGCGAGTTGTCGACGAACCTGCGGTGGTCGTGGCACGGCCCGACGCAGGATCTGTTCGCCGACCTGGACCGGGAGCTGTGGCGCACCCTCGGCCAGGACCCCGTGCGGATGCTGGGGGAGGTGCCCGCCGAGCGCCTCGACGAGCTCGCCGCCGACCCGGCTTACCTCGCGCGTGTCGACGCCGCCGCCGAAGGGCTGCGCGATTATCTGAGCAGGCCGCGCTGGTTCCAGGAGCAGCACACCACCCGGGTGGCCGGGATCGCCTACTTCTCGATGGAGTTCGGGGTCACCGAGGTGTTGCCCAACTACTCCGGTGGGCTCGGGATCCTCGCCGGTGACCATCTCAAGGCGGCCTCCGATCTGGGTCTGCCGCTGATCGGTGTCGGGTTGCTCTACCGGTCCGGGTACTTCCGGCAGTCGCTGTCGGCCGACGGCTGGCAGCGTGAGCACTATCCGGCGCTCGACCCGCAGGGCCTGCCGTTGCGTCTGCTCACCAGCGACGGGTCGCCGGTGCTGATCCATGTCGCCATGCCGGAGGGTCGGGTGCTGCGGGCGCGGGTGTGGATCGCCCAGGTCGGCCGGATTCCGTTGTTGCTGCTCGACTCCGACATCGCCGAGAACGATCCGGAACTGCGCGCGGTCACCGATCGGCTCTACGGCGGCGATCAGGACCACCGGATCAAACAGGAGATTCTCGCGGGTATCGGCGGGGTGCGGGCGGTGCGGGCCTACACCCGCGCCAACGGCTTGCCCGACCCCGACGTGTTCCATATGAACGAGGGTCACGCGGGTTTCCTCGGGGTGGAACGAATTCGCGAATTCGTCGCGGGCGGACTGGATTTCGACACCGCGCTAGCCGCGGTGCGGGCCGGGACGGTGTTCACCACCCACACGCCGGTGCCCGCCGGGATCGACCGGTTCCCGATGCCGTTGGTGCGCAGGTACTTCGGCGGCGCGCACGGGGAAACCGAATCCGCCTTGCTGCCGGGGCTTTCCGTCGACCGGATCCTGTCGTTCGGGCGCGAGGCCGATCCTTCGGTGTTCAACATGGCGCACATGGGTCTGCGGATGGCGCAGCGCGCCAACGGTGTCTCGCGACTGCACGGTGAGGTGAGCCGGGACATGTTCGCCGGGCTCTGGCCGGGATTCGACGCCGCCGAGGTGCCGATCGGCTCGGTCACCAACGGCGTGCACGCGCCGACCTGGGCCGCGCGCGAATGGATCGACAAGGCCCGCGAATTGGTCGGCCCGGAACTGGTCGAGGAGGCACGCGGCTGGGAGAAGCTCAGCGACGTGGACCTCGAACAGCTGTGGTCGACGCGAAACGTGTTGCGCGGTGTGCTGATCGAGGAAGTCCGGCGTCGGCTGCGCGAGTCGTGGTATCAGCGCGGCGCCGCCGAGGCCGAATTGGGTTGGGTGGACGACGTTTTCGACCCGAACGTCCTCACCATCGGTTTCGCCCGCCGGGTGCCCACCTACAAGCGCCTCACCCTCATGTTGCGCGACCCCGACCGGTTGCGGGCGCTGTTGCTCGACCCCGAGCGGCCGGTGCAGCTGGTGGTCGCGGGCAAGAGTCACCCCGCCGACGACGGCGGCAAAGCGCTCATCCAGCAGGTCGTGCGGTTCGCCGACGACCCGGCCGTGCGGCACCGCATCGTCTTCCTGCCCGACTACGACATGTCGATGGCCCGTTACCTGTACTGGGGTTGCGATGTGTGGCTGAACAATCCGCTGCGGCCGCTCGAGGCGTGCGGCACCTCGGGTATGAAGTCGGCGCTCAACGGCGGACTCAATCTGTCGATCCGCGACGGCTGGTGGGACGAGATGTACGACGGCGAGAACGGCTGGTCGATCCCCACCGCCGACGGTGTGCGCGACGAGGTGCGCCGCGACGACCTCGAGGCGGCGGCGCTCTACGACCTGGTCGAACGCACCGTGGCGCCGCGCTTCTACGACCGCGACCCGAGCGGCGTGCCGATCCGGTGGACCGAGATGGTCCGCCACACCCTGCAGACCACCAGCCCGAAGGTACTCGCCTCACGCATGGTCCGCGACTACGCCGAGCAGTACTACGGTCCGGCGGCCGCGGCGTTCGCGACCGCGTCGGTCGAGGAGTTCAGCGGCGCGGCGCGCGTCGCCGAGTACCGGCGACGGGTGGAGGCCGCGTGGCCGTCGGTGCGGGTCACCCAGGTGGACAGCGCGGGCCTGCCCGACACACCGGTGATCGGTGCGGAACTGTCGCTGGACGCCCGTGTCGAACTCGGTGGGCTCGAGCCGTCGGATGTGGTGGTGCAGGCCGTCCTCGGGCGGGTCTCGCCGGACGACGATCTGTCCGACACCACGACCATCGAGATGCGGCACACCGGCAGCGACGGCGCGACGCAGCTCTACGAGGTGCACGCGCCGGTTCCGCTCTCGGGTGCGGTCGGGTACACGGTTCGTGTGCTTCCCCACAATCCCCTGCTCGCCACCGACGCCGAACTCGGCGTGGTGGCCGTCGCGGGCGCGTGACCCTACACCCCGACGCGATCGCGGGTTCTTCGATTCAGTGAACTTTCCGCTACCGTTCCTGGGCATCCTTCTTCTTTGAACCCGCGGACTGGAGAGTCATGGCCAGCGATGTCGTAACCCGCGCCCGGCGGCGCATCGACGGATACTTCGGTATCACGTCGACCGGGTCATCCTTCAAGCGCGAGGCGATGGCGGGCACGGTCACGTTCCTGGCGATGTCGTATGTCCTCGCGGTGAACCCCTCGATCCTCGGCGACGAAGGTGCGCTGGGCGACAAGGGTATTCCCATGCAGGCGGTGTTCACCGCGACGGCCGTGGCCGCGGTGTTCGGCACGCTGGTGATGGGGCTGTGGGCCAAGTACCCGATCGCGCTCGCGCCGGGCATGGGGCTCAACGCCTTCTTCGCCTACACCGTGGTGTTGAGCATGGGAATTCCCTGGCAGGTCGCGCTGTCGGGCACGTTCCTGTCCGGCGTCATCTTCTTCGTGCTCGCGATCACCAAGGTCCGCGAACGGATTCTCAATGCCATTCCGCTACAGATGAAGTTCGCCGTGGGCGCGGGCATCGGGTTGTTCGTCGCGTTCCTCGGGCTCAAGAACGCGGGGATCGTCGTCAACAACGAGGCCACGCTCGTCTCGCTCGGCGACTTCACCAAGGGCACCACGCTGCTCGCCCTGTTCGGGCTGGTCGTGACGGTGATTTTCCTGGTGATCGGCTGGCACGGCGCGGTGCTCTACGGCATCGTCGCCACCACGATCGTCGGCATGGTCTCGGGGCTGGTGAAGGTGCCCGACGGCATCGCCGAGATGCCCAAGGGGCTGGATCAGACCTTCGGGCAGGCCATCATCCATCTGCCCGACGCGTTCACCGGGCAGATGATCGTCGTCGTGCTCACCATGCTGTTCGTCGACTTCTTCGACGCCTCGGGCACGCTGATCGGTGTCGCCAACCAGGCCGGGCTGCTCAACAAGGACGGCACGCTGCCCCGGGCCGCCAGTGCGATGGCCGCCGACTCGGTCGGCACCACGGCGGGCGCGATCATCGGTACCTCCACCACCACGGCGTACGTGGAATCGACGGCCGGTGTGTCGGCGGGTGGACGCACCGGGCTCACGGCCGTGACCACCGCGGGCTGGTTCCTGATCGCGATGTTCTGCTACCCGATCTTCTCGGTGATCGCCGGATCGGGCGAGGTCACCGCGCCCGCGCTGATCGTCGTCGGCGTGCTGATGGCCCGCGCGCTCGGCGACATCGACTGGCAGCACCTCGAGTACTCGGTGCCCGCGTTCATCACCGTCATCATGATGCCGCTGACGTATTCGATCGCCAACGGCCTGGCGATGGGCATGATCTTCTATCCCGTCGTCATGGTCGCCAAGGGCCGAGCCAGGGAAGTGCATCCGGCCATGTGGGCGCTGATGGTGCTGTTCCTCGCCTACTTCTTCTTCCTGGTCGAGTAGGTGATTCCGGCGTAGGTATGTCTATACTCAGCCTAGGCTTGCCTAACTTGAAGGAGATTTACCTATGAAGCGCTCGTTCGCTGCCGCGTCGCTGGCGGTTGCCACCCTCTTCGCGCCGGTCACCGCCGCCGTCGTCGCCACCGCCCCTGCCGCCGTCGCCGCTCCGGCGACGCCGTCGGCCGGTGAACTGCAGGGCAAGCTGCAGGCTGCCATGAACGGCTCGGCCGCCGAGCTCGAGTCGGGCAACGCGGGCGGCCTGGCGGTCGTGAACCAGACCGTCAACCGCATCCCGGGCTACAGCTGGAGCGTCTCGGGTCCGGTGACCGTCGAGGGTGACACCCTGTCGGCCACCCTGAACAGCAGTCTCGGTGACTACACCTTCCCGATTCCGGTGACCTGGAAGGATGTCGACGGCACCTGGAAGCTGTCACAGGAGTCCGAGAGCACGCTGGTGAGCTACGCGACCATGGCGTGGTGAACTGAGCTTTTTCGAACAGGGCCGCCCCGACCGGGGTGGCCCTTTCGCTCTTTTGTGATGTGGATCACATCATCCGAGGGTCTGGCGTGAAATAGTGGGCCCGGGCCCAGGGTTGTGACCGAGTGGGCAATCGGACTCCAGTCCGCTTGCAGGATGCTACGAATCGCAGATGAGGACACATCATGACCGACACCGCCACGCGCATCGCTCCGAGCAAGACCGACACCGCTGACGAAGCCACCGCGACCAGCATCGGTCTGCTGGTTCTGCGCATCGGTTTCGGTGGCCTGATGGCCGCCTACGGCACCCAGAAACTCTTCGGCTGGTTCAACGGTATGGGCTGGCGGACCACCGCCGACAGCTTCACCGCCATGGGGTACAACCCCGGCGAACTCTTCGGCACGCTGGCCGGTGTCACCGAACTCGTCGGTGGCCTGCTATTGGTGTTCGGCCTCTTCACCCCGCTGGCGGGCGCCATCGTGCTCGGCACCATGATCAACGCGATCAACGTGATGTGGGCCGGTGGTCTGTTCCCGACGGATCCTGCCGTACCCGGCTTCACCACTCCGCTGCTGTTCGCGCTCGTCGCGGGTGCGCTGGCCTTCACCGGTCCCGGCCGGTTCTCGCTCGACGCCGGTCGTCCGTGGGCGCGCCACGGCGTGGTGTGGGGTGCGGCGGCCGTCGGCATCGCTGTCGCGGCGGCTGTGCTGACGCTGATTCTCAAGGCTGTGCTCTGACGTAGCTGTTCCGGCGGCGCGGTGACTTCGGTTGCCGCGCCGCTTTTTTCGTCATGCGCTGGTCACTTTCTCGATGCCGTGGGTTGCCCGGAGTGTGCGCGGCTGTCGGCGGGGGCGGATAGTCTCGTCGGCGATACCGCTCGCACGGTGTCGACATCGTCCGCGCGTCGAAGAGGAGAGCTGCGATGAAGGCCTATGACCTGGGGTTCGGGGATTCGGCGGACAAGCTGGCCGAGACACCGGGTGGTGAACCGCTCGAGCTGGTCTCGCCGGTGCGCGCCGGATGGATCGGTAGCGAAGGTCCCGGCATCGATCCGGCGACGTGGCCGCGCGGACCGGTGACCGGGCTGCCGATGATGCACGCGCTCACCCTGCGGCTGCCCGCCGACTTCCAGCGGCGCGGCCCCGGCTTCCCGGCGATCGCGTTCTTTCAGGGTGAAGGGCAGTTCGCGGACGCGACCGACCCGATCGAGCCCGACTCCGGCTCCGACGACCCGCTGGCTCGCGACCTGGTCGCCACCCGTCTGCATCCGCACCTGCACCTGTTGCACGACGAGATCGGCGGGGTGTTCGCGCTGATCTGGTTGACCGAGAAGGAGCTCGAGGCCGGGCCGACAGCGCCGCCCGCCGATGTCCGGCCGCCCGGTTCGCCCGTCGCGAGCGACGAGGGCTGTAATGCCTGGGACGACGTGCACCCGACCATCGGTGTGTGGTTGGCCGAGCGCGTCGACGATCCCAATGTCGGCATCCCGCCCGTCGAGTACGAGCCCGACACCGCCTACCAGGACCCGCTCACCGACGACATGGGCTGGAACCCCTGGGCCGAACCCCTGTTCGGCCGTTCCCATCTCGGCGGTACCGCTTTCCCGGTGCAGGCGCTGCCCGAGGGGCTCACGCCCTACTACCTCGAGATCGAGGAGGTGTCGGGCATGAACTTCGGCGGCGGCAACGCCCAACTCGACCTGGAGTCAGGCGTTTTCGACTGGGCGTGCGGGTAGCTTCTCCGGGATCGCCACGGTGTCGACGGCTGTGGTCGTAGGTGAAATGCCTTCGGCCACAGCCGGTTCAAGCCTCCCTCGATACACGTGGACGGCGATGCCGACGAGCACGATCAGGTAGATGACGACGTAGATGTTCAGCAGCACCTGGTGGAAGGGCCACCACGGCGGCAGCAGGAAGGTGCCGACACTGACCCAGGTGGGGGTGTAGGTGTAGGTCCAGGCGGCGACGGCCAGGTAGAGGCCCGCGGCGGCGAGGAACCACGGCAACCGGGTCTGGGCCCGGTGGATCAGGTACACCAGCAGCGGCACGAACCAGACCCAGTGGTGGCCCCACGAATAGGGCGACACCGCGCAGGCGGTGAGGCCGCCGAGGGTCACCGACAGCAGCGGTTCGTCGCGGCGAACGAGCACGGCCGCCAGCCACAGCGCGACCAACGCCACCGGCACCGCGATCAGCAACCACAACCACACCGGCGCCGGGTCGTGCAGCACATGAGCGATCGCGCCGCGCAACGACTGGTTCGACGGATGCACATCGGGGGCGATCCGGCCGGACTGGAAGAACGTGGAGGTCCAGTACTGGTAGGAATCGTGCGGCAGGATCAGGCCGGTCACCCCGATGGTCGCCACGAAGGTGAGCGCGGCGGTGACCGCCGTCCGCCACCGGCGCTGCGCCGCGTACTGGGCGATGAAGAACAGCGGGGTCAACTTGATGCCCGCCGCGATACCCACGCCAAGGCCACGCAACTTGCTGTCGGGCCCACGGGAGAAGTCCCACAGCACGAGCATCATCAGCCACAGATTGATCTGCCCGTAGTACAGCGTGGTCCGCACCGGCTCGATGAAGGTACAGGCCAGGCCGATGAGCATGCTGAGCACGACCAGGCGAGGCGTCACTCGGTAGCCGAGCATCCGCCAGCTCTGCAGCACACACACGACGAGAACCACCAGGTTGAGCACCAACCAGACCGAGGTGACCAGGTCCCACGGCACGAGAAGCAGTGGCAGGAACACCAGGGCGGAGAACGGTGTGTAGGTGTAGAGCAGGCCGTAATGGGTCGGCTCGATGTAGAGCGCCTTGTCGTGGAGCGCGCGCCAGCCGCCGTCACGGTAGATGTGCACGTCCAGGCCACCGGCGAGAATGCCGCCGCTGTTCATGTGCGGGTCCATGGTGGTGAACAGCAGCGTCACGCCGAGGGCTGCGGTACCGAGTAGCAGGATGAGCGTCAGGGTGATGCGCGGCAATTCCGCGCGTCGAGATCTCTCCGCCACGGCCGTGCTACCGGCCGGCTCGCGTCGTATGCACGACTAAGAACCTACCGCGCCCGTGGGCGGGGGTTGCCGTCGGTAGGCACCGTCTATCAATTGGACGACGTAGACCTGCTCTGACCTGCGGTTCACGGGTGCAGCGTGAGCATGGTGTCGGCGCCGTGATGGAACTCGTACCGAGTCTTGCGCAGCGAAGTGCGGATGCCCTTGTCGTGCAGGTCGGTTCGCAGGTGGGCGACCAGGTCGTCGAGCGGGGCGCCGGTGTAGTCGAGCAGCGGGTACACCCGGGTCTCCACCCTGGCCACCCGGGTGAGTTCGAGCAGGGCGGCCAGATGGAAATCGGCGTCGAGCCGATCGGCGTAACTGAACAGCAGATGCGAACTCAGCGCCAGATCGAAGGAGCCGTCGGCGCACGGCAGCGAGGGCAGACGCCCGGCGAGATAGCGGTGCGGGGCGGCGCACACGTCGGCGGCGAAACGGACGGCCGCCGCGCGACGCATCGCGGCCTGCTCGGCGGTGCCGCCGTACCAGTCCCACCGGTAGCGGCCCGCGTGCCGGTGCGCCCACTCCACCGCACGCTCGGTTTCGGGAACGGCGCGGGCGGCCAGTTCGCCTGGCTCGCTCGCGTAGATGGGGTCGATCGCGGTGACCTCGGCGCCGAGGGCACTGGCCTCGGCGGCGAAACTCGCCGCGCCGCCGGGGCAATCGAGAATGCGTCGGTCGGACAGATCGTCGTCGGACAGGCAGAACATCGCGCGGTACTCGGCCAAAGATCGTGCGCTGATCAGGAACTCGTCGAGTACCTCGCCATCGGCGTGGTGCGTCATCACCCCACCGTCTCACGGGGTGTGTTCAGCCGTCGGCGATTTCGCCGGTGTGGTCACCCGGATTGCACGACTCGCTCTGAAAAGCCGTGCCGCTCAAGCAGATGCGGTGAGCCTGCGCAACGCCTTGGCAACCACCTGTGGGTCGGTGGTCTCCCAGTACGGGGGCAGCGAGGCCCGCAGATACCCGCCGTACCGGGCCGTCGCCAGGCGCGAATCGAGAATGGCGACCACACCTCGGTCGTCCACACTGCGCAGCAATCGGCCGGTGCCCTGGGCGAGCAGCAGCGCCGCGTGATTGGCCGCCACCGCCATGAAGCCGTTGCCGCCCCGCGATTCCACCGCACGTTGCCGCGCGGTGAGCAGCGGGTCGTCGGGGCGGGGGAACGGAATGCGGTCGAGGATCACCAGACTCAGCGACGGGCCGGGCACGTCGACGCCCTGCCACAGGGTCAGGGTGCCGAACAGCGACGTGGCGGGGTCGTCGGCGAACTTGCGCACCAGCGCGCCCATCGAATCGTCGCCCTGGCACAGCACCGGGGTGTCGAGCCGTTCGCGCAGCGCCTCGGTGGCGGCCTTGGCCGCGCGCATCGAGGAGAACAGGCCGAGCGTGCGCCCGCCCGCGGCGGTGATGAGCTGCTCGATCTCGTCGAGGTAGGTGGGGGACAGGCCGTCGCGGCCTGGCGCGGGCAGATGCTTGGCGACGTACAGGATGCCCGACTTGGCGTGGTCGAACGGGGAGCCGACGTCGAGGGAGCTCCAGCGCACCGACTCGGTGTCGGCCGGTGGAGTCGCGCCGTTGGCCAATGCCGGATCGGTCTTGCCGGAGGACTGCGAGGGCAGGCCCCAGGTGATCGCGAGACCGTCGAACGATCCACCGATCTGCAAGGTCGCCGAGGTGAGGATGACGGTCGCGGTGCCGAAGAGCCTGCTGCGCAACAACCCGCCCACCGACAGCGGCGCCATCCGCAGGGTGCGGCGCGCGACACCGCGCACCTCGTCGGCCGAGAGCCAGATGACATCGTGGCGCGCGGCCGGATCGGACTCCTCGAACGCGGTGAGCGCGCGCACCGCGGCGTCGTGCACCTCGTCGAGCGCGGCGACGGCCAAGGTCTTGGCGGCGGCGTTGTCCGGGTCGTCCTGGGTTTTCACGCTGCCCTGCGGTGCGAGCGCGGTGCGCGCGTTCCAGGCGGCATCGCGCACGAGAGCGAGCACGGGGGCGATGCCGTCGGGCAGCTGGTCCCAGCGACCGGCAGGTAGTTCCTCGATGGCCTGGTGGAAGGCTTCGGCGGCGCCCTCGAGCCGGTCGACCTCGCGCTCGTCGACCAGCTTGGTGCAGCGGCGGGCAGCGGCGCTGATGGCGGTCGGGGCCAGTTCGGCGGTGGCGACGCCGGTGACTCGGTCGACCAGTTCGTGCGCCTCGTCGATGACGACCACATCGTGCTCAGGCAGGATCTGGATGCCGCTGATGGCGTCGATGGCCAGCAGCGCGTGATTGGTGACGACCACATCGGCCTGCGCCGACTCCGCGCGCGCCTTCTCGGCGAAACAGTCCTGACCGAACTGGCAGCGGGTCTTGCCGAGGCACTCGCGCGAGGACACGCTCACCTGCCGCCAGGCCCGATCGCTCACGCCGGGGGCGAGTTCGTCGCGGTCGCCGGTCTCGGTGTCGGAGGCCCATTCGTTGAGGCGTTGCACCTCGCGGCCGAGGCGCGAGATGGCGAAGGCGTCGAACAGTTCCGCCTCGCCGCCGGTGTCCTCGGGGATCACGCTGTTGATCTTGTTCAGGCACAGATAGTTGTTGCGGCCCTTGAGAATCGCGAACTGCGGGACGCGACCGAGCGGCTTGGTGAGCGCCTCGGCCAAGCGGGGCAGATCGCGGTCGACGAGCTGACGTTGCAGCGCGATCGTCGCCGTGGACACCACGACGGTTCGGCCGGTGCGGACCGCGTGGCGCAGGCTCGGCACCAGGTAGGCCAGCGACTTGCCGGTGCCGGTGCCCGCCTGCACGGCCAGATGTTCCTTGGTGTCGATCGCGTGGTCGACGGCGGTGGCCATGGTGGTCTGCCCGGTGCGCTCGGTGCCGCCGAGGGCATGCACGGCGGTGGCGAGCAGGTCGGCGACGGGGGGGAGTTCGGGCACGGAGGGGAGCTTATCGGTGGGGTCGGACAGGTTTGTGCATCCGATGGTTGTCTGGATCGGCGACTTGCGTCTGAACCGTGACCGCTGGTGCGGACGAGTCGGAGGTGGGGGGGAACCTTCTTGGGTTTTGTGCACCAGAAAGGTGTTGGGCTGTGTTTGTT
>NZ_BDBE01000056.1 GCF_001612825.1 Nocardia caishijiensis NBRC 108228
GGACTCGAGTGGTGCCTCGTGGCTTGGGGGTGCGGCAGGTGGCGGACTCGAGTGGTGCCGTGGGCTGGCAGTGCGGTAGGCGGTGGGCTCGAGTGGTGCCGGGGTGGTGACGTTATTCCTTGACGAAGTCGTTCAGGTTGGTGCGGATGTAGGTGAGGATGCGGGCTTCGAAGTCCTCGGGTTCGTTGATGTCGTAGATCTCGTCGGGGTTGTCGGCGCGGTCGCCGGTGGGGCGGCGGATCTGGTCGGGTTCGGCGAGCGTGCGGTGTTCGTCGTCGAAGAAGCGGTCGAGGGGGTCGTGGGGGGAGTTCGGGGCGGCGTCGTAGGCGGCGATGATCGCGGCGGCGGCCAGGCGTGGCATGCCTGCGGCGCGCAATGCTCTTGTGGCCCAGGGGAGTTCGGTGCGGCGGGTGCGCAGGTAGGTGCTGAAGCCGGAGTCCAGAACGGTGGAGTGCAGGCTGGACAGGGCCAGCAGGTGGGCGAAGGCGGGTGGCAGTTCGCCGAAGGCGCCGATTCCGGTGCGGTGCAGGTCGTCGGTGGCCGGGTTGGCCCAGAAGACGATGTCGGCGGCGTCGTGGATGCTGTCGACCTCGGCCAGCGCCTCGGTCAGCTTGTCGCGCGCCTGCGCCGGGAAGCGGTAATCCATGTGAGCAGGGTAATCGCGGCAGTAGATGGGGCACGTCGCTCGCCGGTCACGGACCCGATGCCCGCTCGGCGGGCGCCGCGACTCGATGCGCCCGTTGAACGACCGCCGCTGTTCGAAGTCATCCGTTCGCCTGCCGAGCGCGAGCGGCGGGTCGCGGACTAGACGGGGACCTCACCGCTCAGCTCGACACCCGCGTCACGCAGGGTGGTGAGAGCGGTGGAGGTGGTCTCCGGGGCGACGCCCGCGGTGAGGCCGAGCAGGACGGTGGTGTCGAAACCGGCCGCGCGGGCGTCGAGGGCTGTGGCGCGCACGCAGTGGTCGGTGGCGATGCCGACCACGTCGACGTGCTCGATGTCGCGGGCACGCAACCAGTCGGCGAGGGTGGTGCCGTCCGCCGACGCGCCCTCGAAGCCCGAATAGGCGGCGCTGTACTCGCCCTTGGAGAAGACCTCTTCGACCTGGCCGGTGTCGAGGCCGGGATGGAAATCGGCGCCCGGCGTGCCGACCACGCAGTGCGGCGGCCAGGAATCGACGTAGTCGGGGTGCTCGGAGAAGTGGGCGCCGGGGTCGACGTGCCAGTCCCTGGTCGCCACCACCGCGTCGTACTTCTTCCCGGCCACGTGCGCGCTGATGGCCGCCGCGACCGCCGCCCCGCCGCGCACCGCGAGCGAACCTCCCTCGCAGAAGTCGTTCTGCACATCCACGATGACCAACCCGCGCTTCACACGGTCCTCCCGTTCCTCGTCGTCTCCACCATTGTCCCGCCTCAGCCGAGGAAGGTCGTCGGGATCGCGGGCTCGCCGTCGGAGAGCTTCAGACCCTCCCACGGCAGACTCACCAACCCCTGCGCGACCAGTTCGCGACTGCGCGTCAGTGTTGCCACACCGTCGACCGTCGCACCGGCCCGAACCAGCGGCACCTGCAGCTCACGCGCCTGGAAACCGTTGGTGGACGGGGCTTCTCCCGCCGCCGGATAGACGATCTCCTCGACGATGGTTCCGGTGGCCCGCGCCAACCGGACCGCCTTCTTCGCCCCGCCGCGCGACTCCTTGTGACTACTGCGCTTGGCGACCGGAATCCCGTCGACCTCGACGAGCTTGAACACCATGCCCGCCGTCGGCGCGCCGGAACCGGTGACCAGGGAGGTGCCGACGCCGTACACGTCGACCGGTTCGGCGCGCAGCGCGGCGATGGCGTACTCGTCGAGATCGCCGGAGACGACGATGCGCGTGCCGGTCGCGCCGAGCGCGTCGAGTTGGTCGCGCACCTGGCGGGCCAGCACACCCAGCTCACCGGAATCGATACGCACACCACCCAATTCGGGCCCGGCCACCTCGATGGCGGTGGCGACGCCACGGGTGATGTCGAAGGTGTCGACCAGCAGGGTCGTCCCGACGCCGAGCGCCTCGACCTGACTGCGGAAGGCGGCCGCCTCGTGCTCACCGTCGGCGCCGCTGTGCAGCAGGGTGAAGGCATGGGCGCTGGTGCCAGCACCTGGCACGCCGAAGCTGCGCACCGCCTCGAGATTGGAGGTCGCGTCGAAACCGGCCAGGTAGGCGGCGCGCGAACTCGACGGCGCGGCCAGTTCATGAGTCCGCCGCGAACCCATCTCGATCATCCGGCGCCCGGCCGCGGCGCTCACCATGCGCGCGGCGGCCGAGGCGATGGCGCTGTCGTGATTGAAGATCGACAGGGCCAGCGTCTCGAGCACGACGCATTCGGCGAAACTGCCGCGCACGGTGAGGATCGGCGAACCGGGGAAGTACAGCTCGCCCTCGGCGTAGCCGTCGATATCGCCGGTGAAGCGATAGTCGCGCAACCAGTCGACGGTGGCCGGATCGAGGAATTTCTCGGCCACGGCCAGCTCGTCGGTGCCGAACCGGAAGTGGGTGAGGGCCTCGAGCAATCGCCCGGTGCCCGCGACGACGCCGTAGCGGCGCCCGTGCGGCAAGCGCCGGGCGAACACCTCGAAGGTGCACCGCCGGTGCGCCGAACCGTCGGCGAGCGCGGCGGCGAGCATGGTCAGTTCGTACTGGTCGGTCAGCAGCGCGGTGCTCGCTGACCCGTCACGGATCTGCACACCCGAAACTCTAGTCACGGCGGGTGTTGTTTCTGGGTGGCCGCGTCGTACCCTGGGGTTCATGGCCCTGTGCAATTCCGTTCGAGCCGGCGCCGTCATCGACGCCGTGAACGCCGCACTGTCGGCGCCACAGGCGACGCCGGAGGCTACCGAATACACCGAGGTACTCGAGGCCGAGGACCGGCCGTGGGTGACCGTCGTCTGGGACGACCCGGTGAACCTGATGCACTACGTCACCTACATCTTCCAGAAGCTCTTCGGCTACAGCAAAGCCAAGGCGACCGAGTTGATGTTGCAGGTGCACAACGAGGGCAAGGCCGTGGTGTCGTCGGGTTCGCGCGACAAGATGGAGCAGGACGTGCGCCGACTGCACGCGGCGGGCCTGTGGGCGACGATGCAGCGCGACGACTGAGGCTGGGTAACCTGGCCCTGTGCGCAAGTGGAGCAGAAAGAACTCACTCGGTGGTCTCAAGCTTCGATCCGAAATGGACGAGCACGAGGCCACGGTATTGCGCTCCCTGGTCGCGGCGGTCTCCGGCCTGCTCGCCGACCGCGCCGCGGAGTCGCCCGAGGACGAGCTCGCCGCGCTGACCGGCCTGCGCACCGGCAACACCACCCCGCCCGACGACCCGCAACTGCTGCGCCTGCTGCCCGACTTCCACCGCGCCGAACCCGGTTCCCCCGACGCCAAGCGCGCCGATCTCAACAGTGCCCTGCGCAGTCTGCACGAACCCGAGATCATCGACGCCAAACTGGCCGCTGGCCGGGTGGTGATGGACAGCTGCCCCGAAGACGGCGGCAGGATCATGCTCACCCCCGAGCAGGCCGACGCCTGGCTCACCGCCCTCACCGACGTGCGCCTCGCCCTGGGCACCCTGCTCGACATCGACGACGACACGCCCGACCACTTCGACCCCGAAGACCCGCGCGCGCCGCATCTGGACGTCTACCACTGGCTGACCTGGATGCAGGATTCGCTGCTGCAGGCCCTGGCACCCTGATGCGCGGCGTACCGGGCCCTCGCAACGCCATCACCGACGTCACCGGTGTGCTCGTCGGCCATCACCACGTGCTCGACGACGAGGTGAGCCCGGGTTCCGGCGCGGCCACCGGCTGCACAGTGGTGCGAATGCCGGGCGGGGCGGTCGCCGCCGTCGACGTGCGCGGCGGCGGACCGGGCACCCGCGAGACCGACCTGCTCGACCCCGCCAACACCGTCCGGCGGGTCGACGCGGTGTTGCTCACCGGCGGCAGCGCCTACGGGCTCGCCGCCGCCGACGGCGTGATGCGCTGGGCCGAGGAGCACGGCGAGGGCATCCCCATGAGCCCGACCGACCCGAGCCGGGTGGTGCCGATCGTGCCTGCCGCGGTGATCTTCGACCTGCCGGTCGGGTCCTGGGACATCCGCCCCGACGCGGACTTCGGCTTCCGCGCCGCCGAGGCGGCCGCCACCGACTTCGCGCGGGGAACCGTCGGCGCCGGAGTGGGTGCCCAGGCGGGTGCGCTCAAGGGCGGCATCGGTTCGGCCAGTGTGGTTCTCGACAACGGGGTCACCGTCGGTGCGATCGTCGTCGCCAATCCGGTCGGTTCCGTGGTCGACCCGAGAACCGGGTTGCCGTGGGGTGCGGGCACCGACGGGCCGGAGTTCTTCGGTCTGCGCCCCGGCACACCCACCGAGATCGCCGCCTTGGCCGCGCTCCCGGGCAAGAGCACTGTGCTCAACACCACGATCGGTGTCGTCGCCACCGACGCGACGCTCGACCCGGTGGGCTGTCGCAGGCTGGCGGCCACCGCCCACGACGGGCTGGCCCGCGCCATCCGACCCGTGCACTCGCCCCTCGACGGCGACACGCTCTTCGCGGTGTCGACCGGTGCCGTGCGGGTCCAGGCGAACCCGCTACCAGCGGCGTTCCCGGCGGACCTCATGCTGCTCGACGAGTTGTGCACCGCCGCGGCCGTCGTCGTGGAGCGGGCGGTCGTCGACGCGGTCCTCGCCGCCACCTCCGTCGCGGGCATCCCGGCCTACCGAGATCTGTTTCCACGCTGAACCCGGCGCGCGGGCGGGGACCGGAATTCGGTCCTGCGGAATACCCGAATAGGGTGTGGGCGTTGTGCCGGATTGTGGAAAGGGTCGACAAGTGCTGGTGATCAGAGCCGATCTCGTTGACGCGATGGTTGCCCACGCGCGCGCCGACCACCCCGACGAGGCCTGCGGTGTGATCGCGGGCCCGGAAGGCAGTGATCGGCCCGAGCGCTTCGTCGCGATGATGAACGCCGAACGCTCACCGACGTTCTACCGGTTCGATTCCGGGGAACAACTGCGGGTATGGCGGGAGATGGACGACGCGGACGAGGTGCCGGTCGTCGTGTACCACTCCCACACCGCCACCGAGGCCTACCCCAGCCGCACCGACATCTCCTACGCGGGCGAACCGGACGCGCACTACGTGCTGATCTCCACCCGCGATCCGCACGAGCACGAGGTGCGCAGCTACCGCATCGTCGACGGCGAGGTCACCGAGGAACCGGTGCGCATCGTCGAGTCCTACGACGCCTGACAACCCAAGAACAAGTCACCACCCCGAGGAGCTCCCATGCCGGTAACCGTGTCCATCCCGACCATCATGCGTGGTCTCACCGGAGGTGAGAAGCGAGTTCAGGGCGAGGGCGCCACGCTGTCCGCGCTCATCGACGACCTGGAGACCAACCACCCCGGGCTGGCCGAACGGCTGCTCAAGGACGGCAAACTCAACCGCTACGTCAACATCTACGTCGACGACGAGGACGTGCGTTTCGCCGGAGGCCTCGACGCGGAGGTTCCGGCCGGAGCGTCGGTCACCATCCTCCCCGCGGTCGCCGGCGGCGCGTGACCTCGTGGCCCGCTACGAATCGCTGATCGCGACCCTCGGCAACACCCCGCTGGTCGGGCTGCGCACCCTCTCCCCGCAGTGGGACGGTGACGACCACGTCCGGCTGTGGGCCAAGCTCGAGGACCGCAACCCCACCGGGTCGATCAAAGACCGGCCCGCGTTGCGGATGATCGAACAGGCCGAGGCCGACGGGCGGCTCACGCCCGGCTGCACCATTCTGGAACCCACCAGCGGCAACACCGGGATCTCGCTGGCCATGGCGGCCAAGCTCAAGGGGTACCGGATCGTGTGCGTGATGCCGGAGAACACCTCGGTGGAGCGGCGTCAGCTGCTCACCATGTTCGGTGCCGAGATCATCGATTCCCCGGCCGCCGGTGGATCGAATCAGGCTGTGGCGCTTGCCAAGCGGATCGCCGAGGAGAACCCGGACTGGGTGATGCTCTACCAGTACGGCAACCCGGCCAACGCGCTCGCGCACTACGAGACCACCGGGCCCGAACTGCTGGCCGATCTGCCGGAGATCACGCATTTCGTCGCGGGGCTCGGCACCACCGGAACGCTGATGGGTACCGGGCGGTACCTGCGTGAGCAGGTGCCCGATATCGAGATCGTCGCCGCCGAGCCGCGCTACGGCGAGCTGGTGTACGGGCTGCGCAATATCGACGAAGGGTTCATCCCCGAGCTCTACGACGAGAAGGTGCTCACTACGCGGTTCTCTGTCGGTCCCTACGACGCTGTGCGGCGGACCAGAGAACTCGTGGGTGAGGAAGGGATTTTCGCGGGTATTTCGACCGGGGCGATTCTGCATGCGGCGCTCGGGATCGCGAAGAAGGCTCAGAAGGCCGGGCGGCGGGCGGATATCGCGTTCGTGGTTGCCGATGGTGGCTGGAAGTATCTGTCGACGGGGGCTTACGACGGGACGCTCGACGAGGCGGAGGAGAAGCTCGAAGGGCAGCTCTGGGCCTGATTTCGGGGGGCATATGGGGTCGGGCGTGCTAGTTGGTGGCGTGCCCGGCCCTTTGTGGCCGGGATGTGGTCATGGCGGGGTCGGGGGTGCGTTGTGGTTGGGCATTGATGGCCGGTTTTCGCGTGTTCTGGGCGGTACCCTCGGGAGTGGGCGGTGTCGGCCCGGCCGAGTGGAGGCGATGACTGTGAGCGGTGGGGTTGGGGCCTCGTTCGATCCGGAGCGTGTTCGGGGACTGCGCAGCGGTGGTTCCGGGCGGTCCGGTTCGGTGGTGTCGGCCGCGGTGGGGATCGTCGGGTTCGTGGTGGCGCTGTTCGTCATCGAGGGCGTCGACATGGTGCTGTCCTACGATCGGCCGCCGGGGGCCGCGAACGAGCTCGACGGCGCGGGCATCGAACCGCGCGAGCTGAGCGGGCTCGACGGGATCCTGTGGGCGCCGCTGTTGCACGGGGGTTGGGACCATCTGCTGGCCAACAGCCTGCCGTTGCTCGTACTCGGCTTCATCGTGCTGCTGTCGGGGATCGGCCGGGGGATCGCCGCCACCGCGATCATCTGGGTGGTCGCCGGGGTGGGAACCTGGCTCACCGGGCAGGCCGGAAGCGTGCACATCGGTGCTTCCTCGATCGTGTTCGGGTGGCTTACCTATCTGATCTGTCGCGGGTGGTTCGCGCGCAATGTCGGGCAGATCGTGGTTGGGCTGGTGATCTTCCTGATCTACGGGTCGATGCTGTGGGGCGTGCTGCCCACCGACCCCCGAATTTCTTGGCAGGGACATCTTTTCGGGGCGGTGGGTGGAGTCCTGGCGGGCTGGGTACTCTCTGGTGATGAACGTCGACGCCGCCGTGAAGCATCGGTCGGCCGCGCAATACCAACGCGGTAGCCGGGGATCCGGTCTGGAGAATGGGGGGATCCCGCAGTGAGCACCAGCACGTCGTGGCAGCATGAGGGCATGCGCCTTACCGTCCTCGGGTGCTCGGGCAGTGTGTCCGGCCCGGACTCCCCAGCGTCGGGGTACCTACTGACCGGCCCGGATATGCGTCCGACCGTCATCGACTTCGGCCCGGGTGTGTTCGGCGCACTGCAGAAGCACCTGAACCCCGGCGATGTCGACATCTTCCTCACGCATCTGCACGCCGACCACTGCCTCGACCTGCCCGCCCTGCTGGTGTGGCGTCGCTACCACCCGAACCCGCCGACCGGTAAAGCCCTGGTCCGCGGCCCGTCCGACGCGCCCTTACGGATCGGCAACGCCTCGGCCGAGATCGGCGGCGAAACCGACGACTGGTCCGACGTGATCGATTCCCAGGCGTGGGCAGAGAACGTTCCGGTGCCGTTCGGCCCGGGCCACACGGTGCAAGCGCGTCGCATGTACCACCCGCCGGAGTCCTACGGTCTGCGCATCACCGCCGCGAGTGGCCGCGTGTTCGTCTACACCGGTGACACTGCCATGTGCGACGCCGTCGTCGAGCTCGCCCAGGGCGCCGACGTGCTGATGGCCGAGGCGTCCTGGACCCACGATCCGGCGAATCGTCCTCCGGGCATTCACCTTTCGGGCACCGAGGCGGGCGAGATCGCCACCCGCGCGGGCGCGAAGGAACTGCTGCTCACCCACATTCCGCCGTGGACCTCGCGGGAGGATGTCATCGCCGAGGCCAAGGCGGCGTTCGCGGGCCCGGTCCACGCGGTGGCCCCGGGCGAGACGTTCGACCTGTAGCGACAGCCCGGCGCGAGGGGCCGCGAACACCGGCGCGCGCCGACGGGCATAATCCCTACCGTGTCGAGACGAGCCGATGGTAGGGCGGATGACGAACTCCGCGAGGTCAAGATCACCCGAGGATTCACCTCGCACCCGGCCGGGTCGGTGCTGGTGGAATTCGGGCAGACCAGGGTGATGTGCACGGCCAGCGTCACCGAGGGCGTGCCGCCGTGGCGGCGCGACTCGGGGCTCGGCTGGCTCACCGCCGAATACGCGATGCTGCCCGCCGCCACCCACACCCGCAGCGGACGCGAGTCGGTGAAGGGCAAGGTCGGCGGGCGCACCCAGGAGATCAGCAGGCTGATCGGGCGTTCGCTGCGTGCCTGCATCGACCTGGCCGCGCTCGGGGAGAACACCATCGCCCTGGACTGCGACGTGCTGCAGGCCGACGGCGGCACCCGCACCGCCGCCATCACCGGCGCCTACGTCGCGCTCAGCGATGCCGTCACCTACCTGGCCGCCGCGGGCAAACTGGCCGACCCGCAACCTATTTCGTGCATGATCGCCGCCGTCAGTGTCGGCGTGGTCGACGGCCGCGTACGGCTGGATCTGCCGTACGAGGAAGACTCGCGCGCCGAGGTCGACATGAACGTCGTCGCCACCGATACCGGCACTCTCGTCGAGATCCAGGGCACCGGCGAAGGCGCCACCTTCCCCCGTTCCACCCTGGACAAGCTGCTCGATTCGGCGCTGGTCGGTTGCGAGGAACTGTTCGCGATCCAGAAGGCCGCCCTCGCCCTGCCCTACCCGGGTGAGCTGCCCGAACCGGTGGGAAAGAAGTAGCCGTGGGCGCGCGGGTGCTGGTGGCCAGCCGAAACGCCAAGAAGCTGAAGGAATTGCGCCGCATCCTCGACGACGCGGGCGTCGCCGGGATCGACCTGGTCGGCCTCGACGAGGTGCCACCCTACGAGGAGGCGCCCGAAATCGGCGCCACCTTCGAGGAGAACGCGATCGCCAAGGCGCGTGACGGTGCCGTCGCCACCGGATTGCCCTGTGTGGCAGACGATTCCGGCATCGAAGTGGACGCCCTCAACGGCATGCCCGGCGTCCTCTCGGCCCGCTGGGCCGGTCGCCACGGCGACGACGCCGCCAACAACGCGCTACTGCTCGGCCAACTCGGGGACGTCCCCGACGAACGGCGCACCGCCCGCTTCGTCTCGACCTGCGCCCTGGTCCTGCCCGACGGCACCACCACCGTGGTGCGGGGCGAATGGCCCGGCACCATCGCCCGCGAACCGCAGGGGGACGGCGGCTTCGGTTACGACCCGCTGTTCCACCCCGACGGCGGCTCCCGCAGTGCGGCCGAGCTCACCCCCGCCGAGAAAGACGCCGCCTCCCACCGGGGCCGCGCCCTCACCCAGCTCCTCCCAGCGCTCGCCGCCTTGGCGTGACCACGCTGTGGTGGCGGCGCTACCCGGCCGCCACCACAGCGTGGTGACCACCCGAGCGCCCCGGTCATCAACCCGAGACCACCATCTTCCGGTGGCGTGCTACTCGCGAAATAACGCCACCGGAGTGTGGTGATCGGCCGTCCGGGCTCAGAGGTTGTACTGGGCTTTGACGGCCTGGGCGTTGCGGTGCTCGGCCACGAAGGAGAGGAACGGGATGGTGCCCGCGAGGGCGGTGAGGACCGTGGTCGCGGGCTTCCAGCGGGCCTTGATCGCGAGGTCGATGGTCAGGGCCAGGTACACCATGTAGAACACGCCGTGGGCCTGGCCGATGTAGAAGAACCAGCTCGGCGCCTCGGACTTGTCGTCGAGGATCAGATACTTGTAGATGAGCTCGGCGGTGAGGACGAGCAGCCAGACGCCGGTGATCCAGGCGAGCACGCGGTACCGGTTGAGGGCGGCGCGGATCTTGTCGCGGCTCGCCGCGCCCGCGGGCGGCGCGGGAACGGTGTCGGTCTGGTTCTCGCTGGTGGTCACCCGGCGTTCCTCTCAGTGGCGTGCAGACCGGCGGCGCGGGTCTCGGCATCGATGTCGTTGGCGTGTAAACCCGCCAGGTACTGGTTGTAGGCGGCGGTGTCCGGATCGTCCGCGGCGGCGGCCTTCGGCCGTTCGGGCAGGAGCCCGGCCGGGATCTCACGTGGCGCCTCGGCCTTGTCCGGGCGGGGCGCGGCGGGTTCACCGGCCTCGCGTTCGAGCCGAACGAACCGGAAGAACGCGAACACCGCGAACGCGGCGAACAGCGGCCACTGCAGGGCGTACCCGAGGTTCTGCCCGGTCCCGGTCGCGGAATCGAACCGTTCCCACTGCCACCAGGCCAACGCGAGACAACCCAGCGCCACCACGACGACGAGCGCGATCAGCGCGGGCCGGTTGTAGGCCGGACGGGAAGGTGGAACGGACACGCATCCACCGTACCTGCCTACTACACGATGCGTAGGAGCAGGTCGCGGCGGGAAACCCGGTCGAGGCCGACGTCACAGCCTCGCGGTGCGGAAGGTGTGGCGGTAGGTGGATGGGGAGACGCCGATGGTGGTGGCGAGATGTTGACGCAGCGAGGCGGCGGTGCCGAGCCCCGATTCGGTCGCGACGCGGTCGATGGGCAGGTCGGTGACCTCGAGCAGGTGGCGGGCGAGGTCGACGCGCTGGCGGGTGAGCCACTGGCCGGGTGGGAGACCGGTCTCCTCGCGGAATCGGCGGCAGAACGTGCGCACGCTCATCCGGGCGTGGGCGGCGAGTTCGGCCAGCGACAGCGGCCGGTCGAGGTGGTCGAGCGCCCAGGCGCGGGTGCCCGCGGTGCCGGCGGTCCCCGCTTCGGGCATCGGCCGATCGATGAACTGGGCCTGGCCGCCCTCGCGCCACGGCGGCACGATGCACAGCCGGGCCACCCGGTTGGCCACGGCGCTGCCGTGGTCGCCGCGCAGCAGATGCAGGCACAGGTCGATGCCCGCCGCGCTGCCCGCGGCGGTGAGGATGCGCCCGTCGTCGACGAACAGCACGTCGGCGTCCATGCGCACCCGGGGGAACTCGCGGCGGAACCGTTCGGCCTGGTTCCAGTGGGTTGTCGCGGGTCTGCCGTCGAGCAATCCGAGCGTGGCCAGCACGAAGGCCGAGGAACAGAAGCTCACCACCCGGGTCTGCGGGCGCCGCAACGCGTCGGCCACGTGCTCGGGTAGGCAGTAGGTCGCGTGGTCGTCGCATTCGTTGAACGGCGGGATGACGACGATGTCGGCGTCGTCGAGCGCACTGCTGTCCCACTCCACCGCGATCGTGAAGTCGGCGTTGGTCCGTATCGGCGCACCGTCGAGGCTGCAGGTGCGGATCTCGTAGAGCGGGCTGCCGTCCGCCGCCACCGCCGTCCCGAAGATGCGGGCCGGAATGCCGAGTTCGAAGGGATACACGCCGTCCAGGGCCAGAACCACCACGCGCTGCATGGCAAGATCCTTGCACATATTGGCCTCCTTGCCACTCGTCGCCGTTCCCGATGCCCGGCATTGTCTTTCCCGTACGGAAACAGCAACGCGCACAGGAGGAATCGACAATGCGGGCAATCGGACAGGACACCCTCGGCGGACCCGAGGTGCTGCGGGTGATCGAGGTCGACCGGCCGGAACCCGGACCGGCGGAAGTGCTGATCCGGGTGCACGCGGCGGGCGTGAACCCGACCGACTCCTGGCACCGCGCCTCGGGCGGGCTGCCGGGCGTGATCACGCCGCTCGGTTGGGATGTGTCCGGCGTCGTCGAGGCGGTGGGCCTCGGCGTCACCTTGTTCGCCCCGGGCGACGAGGTGTTCGGCATGCCACGGCACCCGCACCCGGCCGGAACCTACGCCGAGTACGTCACCGCACCGGCGCGTCACCTCGCCCACAAGCCCACGAACCTGAGCCATCTCGAGGCGGGCGGTCTGCCGCTGGTCGCACTCACCGCGTGGCAGGCGCTGGTCGACACCGCCGACGTGCGGCCGGGGCAGCGGGTGCTGGTCCACGCCGCGGCGGGCGGTGTCGGCCAGGCGGCGGTGCAGATCGCCAAAGCGCGTGGTGCCCACGTGGTCGGCACGGCGCGCGCCGACAACCACGATCTCGTCCGCGGCCTCGGCGCCGACGAGGTGATCGACTACACCACAACGGCTTTCGAGGAAGTGGCCCGCGACATCGACGTGGTGGTCGACACCATCGGCGGCGAATACGGGCCACGCTCGCTGCGCACCCTGCGCGCGGGTGGCATCGTGGTCTCCCTCGCCTCACCCGCCGAGGCCGCGCTCGCCGACATCGCGCGTCCGCTGGGATCGCGGGCCCAGTTCATGATCGTCGAGGCCGACCGCACGGGCATGCTCGCCATCGCGGAGCTGGCGCGCGAGGGCGCCCTGCGCGTGCACGTGGACACCGTGGTGCCGCTGGAGTCGGCGAGCAAGGCGCACGAGATCGCCGACACCCAGCGCACGCGGGGCAAGATCGTGCTCGAGGTCGCTCAGAACTTGTAGGTCACGCCCGTCATCCGCTCCGACTCCTCCCAGAGGCGCCGCAGCAGTTCGGGATCGCGCGACAGCGAACTCGACGGGCACGCCTCGACCGGCCCCTGCGACTGCATGAGCCGGTTCGGACCCCAGTAGACGGTGGGATCGGCGTCGGGTTCGGTCGCGGCGAACAAGGTGGAGTGGGCGGCCTTGGCGGGCGGGTGGCCGATGAGCCGGATGACCGGCTTGCTCACCCGGTCGAGCAGGGTTTCGGTGCGGGCGAACAGGTCGGTCGCCGAGACGCCGGGGTGCACGGCGTAGGACTTCTGCTTCGCACCGGCCTCGCCGAGGCGACGCTGCAGTTCGCGGGCGAACATGAGGTTGGCCAGCTTGGCCTGGGCGTAGGCGAGATTGCGCTGGTAGCGGCGGTTCTCGTAGTTCAGGTCGTCGATCCACAGCTTGGGGGTCTGCTTGTGGGCGATGCTGGCCAGGGTGACCACCCGGTCGCGGACGCGGTCGAGCAGCAGCGCGGTGAGCGCGAAATGTCCGAGGTGGTTCACCCCGAACTGGGTTTCGAAGCCGTCGGCGGTCCGCGAGAACGGCACGTTCATCAGTCCGGCATTGTTGACCAGCACATCGAATTCGCCCTGCTGCTCGGCGAATGCGCGCACGGAGGACAGATCGGCCAGGTCGAGCGCGGCCACCCGCACGTCGCCGGGGATGGCCGAGGCGATCGGCTCGGCCTTGGCCGTGTTGCGACAGGCCATGATCACGGTGGCGCCCTTGGCGGCGAGCACCTTCGTGGTCTCGGCGCCGAGCCCGCCGTTGGCGCCGGTGATCACGAAGGTGCGGCCGGTCTGGTCCGCGATGTCAGCTGGTTTCCATGCCATGCCCCGACCTTACTCTCGAGTAAGATCGATC
This sequence comes from Nocardia caishijiensis NBRC 108228, assembly GCF_001612825.1. Lineage (GTDB taxonomy): Bacteria > Actinomycetota > Actinomycetes > Mycobacteriales > Mycobacteriaceae > Nocardia > Nocardia caishijiensis. The sequence continues at coordinate 13,636 of NZ_BDBE01000056.1, forward strand.
GGAAGTGGTCAGCCCAGCAATCCGGCCAGCGTACGGGCGCACGTCGGTCTGCGCAGCTTGGTCATGGCCTTCGCCTCGATCTGGCGGGCCCGTTCCCGGGAGACGCCCAGCTGTGAACCCACTTCTTCCAGCGTGCGGGCCGCACCGTGGTCGAGGCCGAAACGCAGCCGGATGACATCGGATTCACGCTCGGTGAGCACGGCCAGCGCCGCCTCCACGTACCCGCCGAGCATCCGGTCGGCCACCAGGTCGGCGGGCGAGGGCGCGGTGTCGGGCAGCACCGAGCCGAGTTCGGTGTCCTCGCCGAGTGGTGTCTGCAGCGACACCGGTTCCGCCTCGTGGCGCAGCGCCGCCGTCACCTGGGTGACGGTGAGTTCGGCCCGCTCCGCGATCTCCTCGGCGGTGACCGCCCGGCCGAGCTCGTGGGTCAGCTCGCGCCGCACCCGCACGACTTTGTGCAGTACATCGGCCACATTGGACGGCAGCCGGATGGTTCGCCCCTGGTCGGTGAGGGCGCGACCGATGGACTGGCGGATCCAGTAGGTGGCGTAGGTCGACAACTTGAGCCCGCGCCGGTGGTCGAACTTGTCGACCGCGCGCATCAGCCCGAGGGTGCCCTCCTGGATCAGGTCGAGCAGCGACATCCCGGTGGTGGTCGGGAACCGGCGGGCGATGGAGACCACCAGGCGCAGATTCGCCCGAACCATGTGGTCTTTCGCGCGTCGGCCGTCGAGCACGGTGCGCTGCAGTTCCCTCCGTCGTGACGCGGTGAGTTCGACCCCGGCCGAGGCGTTCTCGTCGAGCTCCGCCCGTGCCTCGGCACCCGCGGCGATGCGGGCGGCGATGGCGTATTCCTGCTCGGCTGTCAGCAGGGGGGTGCGGCTGATGGCGGTGAGGTAGTCGCGGATCGGATCGGCGGTGACAGTCACGGTTGGCTCCCGTTCGACGAAGGAAATGAATGCTCGAGGGGGCCGGTGGCGGGCCGGCCCCCGTGTCAGCGGCCGGGGATGCGCAGTGGGCGACGGACCGTGGTCGACCTGGTCTGTGCGCCGCGGATCGAACCCGCGTCGCGACGCCGCCGTGTGCGACGCGAGTCGACGGGCTGATCGGCCGTGGTCGGGACTGGGCGGAATGTCGTGGATCGGGCCATATCGGCTGCTCCTTCGGTGGTGACGTGGGTGAAGCGGTGCGGGGCGGCGATATCGGGTCCGTGCGGCATGCGCTGTCTCCTTCGATCGGTGTCGCTCGCGGCGACGAACACAAACTTAGGACCAACATAAAAATATGTCAAGAACAATTTTGGGACGAGTTCAGTTACGCTCGGAACATGACGACGCAGCAGGGGCTACGGGCCAGGAAGAAACAGCAGACCAGGGAGCAGATCTCCCACCGCGCCACCGAGCTGTTCCTCGAGCGCGGATTCGACAAGGTGACGATCGCCGAGATCGCCGCGGCCGCCGACGTGGCGAAGATGACCGTCACCAACTATTTCCCCCGCAAGGAGGACCTCGCCCTCGATCTCGGCGCGGCCTATGTGCAACAGCTCGCCGCGATCGTGCGCGATCGTGCCCCCGGGCAGTCCGCGCTCGCCGCCCTGCGCGGTGCCTACCTCGCGGCCGTGGTCGACCAGGATCCCGTGATCGGCTTCAGCGGTGCCCCGTTCGCGAAGATGATCACCGACAGTCCGGCGCTCACCGCTCGGTTGCGGGAGTTCCACGACGAGCGGGAAGCGGCGCTGGCCCGTGCGCTCGCGGAGGAGACCGGCGCCGCGTCCGACGAGATCACGCCCCGGGTCGCCGCCGCACAGTTGGCCGGGGTGCACCGCGTGTTGTTCGAGGAGATTCTGCGCCGCACCCTCGCCGGGGAGTCGGGTGACGAGATCGCCACCGCCCTCGCCGATTACGCCGAAGTCGCCTTCGACGCGCTCGAACCTGGGCTCGCCGGTTACGCCGTGCGCTGAGATATCTCCTCTGATTGCTGCCGTGTCACTGGGCCGTCGCCGGGCACGGCAACGCCCATACTGGGGCCATGCCGGATGGTGTTGCTGTAGACGAGCCCGTCGCGCCGATGAGCAAGACCAGGATCAATCTCGTCTTCGCCACGGTGGTGCTCGGCATGCTGATGGCCGCGCTCGACCAGACCATCGTGTCGGCCGCGCTGCCCTCGATCGTCGCCGATCTCGGCAGCGCGGGACACATGGCCTGGGTGGTCACCTCGTACCTGCTGGCCGAGGCCGTCGCGACGGTGCTCGCGGGCAAACTCGGTGACCTGTTCGGCCGCAAACTGCTGTTCCAGATCAGCGGGGTCATCTTCATCGCCGGGTCCGCACTGGCGGGCATGGCGGGCGGCATGATGATGCTGATCATCGCGCGCGGCATCCAGGGGATCGGTGCGGGCGGGCTGATGGTCACCTCGATGGCCCTCATCGCCGACACGATTCCGCTGCGCGAACGCGGCAAGTACCAGGGCGCGCTCGGCGCGGTCTTCGGCATCACCACCGTCGTGGGGCCAACCCTCGGTGGCCTGTTCACCGACCACGCGAGCTGGCGCTGGTGCTTCTATGTGAACGTTCCGGTCGTCATCGTGATGCTGGTACTCGCCGCCCGCACACTGCCGAAGCTCGCCGCCCGCACGCGGCCGGTGATCGACTATCTCGGCATCGGCCTGGTGGCGGTCGGTGTCTCGGCGCTGATCCTCGGCCTGGAATTCGGTGGCAACGAATACTCGTGGGGTTCCTGGCAGATCATCGGTCTGTTCGTGCTCGCGGTGGTGCTGCTCGCCGCGTTCGTCGCCGTGGAGAACCGGGCGAAGGAGCCGATGCTGCCGATGCGGTTGTTCCGCAGCCGGGTGTTCACTGTCTCCTCGGTGCTCAGTTTCATCGTCGGTTTCGCCATGCTCGGCTCGATGACCTACCTGCCCGCGTATCTGCAATACGTCGACGGTGTGTCGGCGACGGTCTCGGGTGTGCGGACATTGCCGCTGGTCGCTGGCCTGTTCGTGACCTCGATCTTCTCCGGCCAGGTGGTCGGCAAGACCGGCCGCTACCGGTATTTCCCGATCGTCGGCATGGCCGTGCTCGCCGTCGGACTGGCCTTGATGTCGACGATGGACCGGCACACCAGCGTGTGGCTGGAATCGCTGTACATGCTGATTCTCGGTGCGGGCCTCGGCCTCGGCATGCAGGTGCTCACCATCGTCGTGCAGAACACCGTGCCCTACGCCGACCTCGGCACCGCGACCTCCGGTGTCACTTTCTTCCGCACCCTCGGCAGCGCGTTCGGCACCGCGGTCTTCGGGACGCTCTACAACAACGAGAGCAAGACCGCGCTGGCCGAGGCGATGCGCCAGGCGCCCGACATCCCACCGGAGGTGGTGGCGAATCCGAAGCTGCTGCGCGAGCTGCCCGTCGATCAGGCCGCACCGGTGATCGACGCCTACGCCCGCTCGATCGACCATGTCTTCGCCTGGGTGGTTCCCGTCGCGCTGCTCGGTTTCGTGGTGGCCTGGTTCCTGCCGCAGGTGCGGTTGCGCGACAGCGCGCGCCACGGTGCGGGCGATGTGGGGGAGGGGTTCTCGGTGCCGGATTCGCACGATCGGGTGGTGCAACTGGAACGGTCGGTCGCGGCGACCGTGCGCAAGGCGCGGGCGAAGGGCCCGATCATTGCCGAGCTCATCGCAGCGTCGGGCAGCTCGCTGAGCCCGGACACCGCGTGGGCGCTCGGCCAGGTGTACCTCTACGGCAGACAGGACCTGCCCGCCACCGTGTACAACATCGCCTACCGGCACCGCCTCCCGGTCGAGGTGCTCGCGCCGGTCTTCCGGCAGGCCTCCGACGCGGGGCTGCTGCATGCCGAGGCGGGCACCCTCACTCTCACCGATGCGGGTCACGCCGAGGTCGACACCTTGCGCGCCGGTTGGCGCCGCTGGCTGGGCGACCGGCTCGACGACTGGAACTGCGAAGACGCCACCGACCGCGCCCTACTCGACGAAGCACTGTCGAAGATCGCCGCGAAACTCCTCGACGAAGGCGCCGACAGCGATCAGGTCGCCAAGGTCCACACCGGCTGACGAGCCGTGCCGGAACGGCCGGATCGGACGCGTGAACTGCTCGCCGAAGACTATGGGCGCCGAACGTCGCTACCGCATCGACTGAGACGCACCGGTCCACAAGGAGTGGCAGCGGCCTGGGGGATCAGGGGCGTGGGCGGCGGACCAGGGCTCGCGCGACCAATTCGAGTGTCACCGCGACCGCGCACGCCTCCGACAGCATCAACCCGATCAGCACGAGCACCTGCACCGCACCGGCCTGCGCGGCGGACCCACTGGTGAGCAGCACACCGATGAACGCGCCGGGCAGGGTGACCAACCCGACCGTTCGGGCCTGGTCGACACCCGGGATGAGCGCATCGGTCGCCGCGCCCGTGAGCACCATCTTGCGGGCCGGTCGGTCGGTGAATCCCAGGCTGAGGGCCGCCTCCACCTCACCCCAGCGCTGGCCGATGGCATCGAGCCCGCGCCGGGCCGCCAGCGAGGTGGAGGTCATGGTGCCGCCCAACAGGATGCCGCCGATCGACACCAGCGTGACGCCGTGGATCGGCACCGCGCCGCTGAGCAGGGTCACCGGCATCACCGCCGCGATCCCCGTCGCGACGGCCAACCCGAGCCAGATCCCGGAGCGGCCCGCCCGCGCCCGCCGGACGGCGGTGAACACCGCCGCGCCGAACATGACCAGCAGCACGAGCGCGGCCGACCACAGGTGCCGAAGCGCGGCCGCGAGGATCAGCGCGATCAGACCCAGTTGCAGCACCGCACGGAACGCGGCCTTCGGCACCACGAACGGCGAACCGATTCCGGTGAACTGGTACACCAGTGCCGCCGCGACCACCATGGCCACGCACAACACGATCAGCGCGACGCTCGGTTCCACCGTCATCAGCGAACTCCTTGCCAGCTTTCGGCGCGCTTCGGCTAGGGGCGGGTCGTGCCGCGTGCGTGCAGGCGGGTGAACAGGGTGACGCTCAGTGTCAGCCAGAGCAGACCGACGATCCAGCCCGCCAGCACATCGGTGATCCAGTGCACCCCGAGATACACCCGCGACAGCCCGACCGTGATCGGGAAGACCACTGCCACACCGATGGCGGTGCGGCGCACCCAGACTCGGCGCAGGCGCGGGACGAGCGCGATCGCCACCACCCCGACCACCGCCGCCGACCCGAGCGAATGTCCCGACGGATACGACAGACTCAGCTCGGTGACCAGCCGTGAGTCCATCGGCGGACGATGCCGGTCGACGATCCGTTTGATGCCCCACACCAACGCGCCCGCGCCGAGCGAGGTGACCCCGACCAGCGCGGCCACCGGCAGATCGCGCCGGGCGAGCAACCAGATCACCGTGACGAGCGCCAGAATCGTCATCGCCACGGTACCGCCGAGGTCGGTGATCACCCGCGCCACGGTGGTCAGCGGTTCGCTGCGATGCGCGATCATCCAGTCGAGCACCCGCACATCCCACGGTGTGCCGTCCATATTGCCGACGACCACCCAGGTGAGCAGTCCGAAGAGGGCGAGGGCGGTGGCGATGAGCGCGGCCGCGAGCGGTATCCGGTGGCCGAGCCCGGACCAGGCGACCCGGGGGGAGTGGTAGTCGATGGGCATGACTACCAGATTGCCAGCCGGACGCTCAGGCCTCGAAGACCACCGCGTTCCCGGCCACGTCGCGGGTGCCCGCCACCTTCTTGATCGCTTTCACGAGGTCGGCAACGCACTCCCAGGTGCGCGGCGGGTCGGCTTCGATATTGCCGATGGTGTACCAGGCGTCGGTTCCCCGGTAGCGGACCAGGCCTTTACCGGTGTCGTCGAGCATGACGTCGAGTTCGCCCGACACCGTCCCTTCCTCTTCGGTCATGACGGCGCATTCGGCGGTGATCTCGATGGGCTCGCTTATTTGAACTCTCCTCGGCGGGAGCAGTCGTCGACTGCGGTGCGCAACGCGGTGTGCTCGGCGGTATCAACGGTCAGTGCGTACTTTATCTTGACCTTCACGTAGTGCTCGATATAGGCACACCGGAAGTTGCCGGGCGGCAGGTAGTTCGCGGGGTCCTGGTCGCCCTTGGACCGGTTGGCCGACGGGTCGGCGGCGACCAGGTTCAACGCGTCGTTGGCGATGCGGCGGCGGGTGTCCTCGTCGCGATCGGCGGCGCCGGAACGCCAGGCCTCGGCGAGGGCGACGATGTGTTCGGCGTCGACCTTGGACGGGTCGGTGATGAACTTGTAGGGCCCGAGCTGCCCGGTCTTCTTGTCGATGAAGCCGTAGCGGTCCTGCCAGCCCGCACCCGAGGGCACGGTCAGTTCGCAGGTTTTCGGGTCGAGGGTGACCTTGCCGGTGGCGTCGCGCAGCATCATCACGTCGCGGCTGGTGCACTTGGTGTACGTGGCGAGCTCACCGATGAAGCCGTGTTCGGGCTTGTTCGTGTCCCAGTGCGGGAACTTCTCCCGGGTGTAGCCCGTCATCGGTCCCTCCTTCGCGACGACGAGGGTGGCGACGAGATCCCCGATCTCCTTGCCCGACACTGTCGCCGCGCCCGCCGAACCGGGGCCGGGCGCGGTCGGATTCACCTTGTCCAGCAGCGAATTCGCGACCGTCACCACCAGCGCGACAACCATCGCGGCGGCCAGTGCGAGCACCGCGCGCCCGACCGGTGTGCCGCTGATCGAGGACCACTTCATGCCCGTACCACCTGTGCCTTCGTCGAACTGCGAACCGGCACAACCTACGGTGCGGATACCGGTACGTCGGTCATTGTCGCCTATGACATTCGGCACAGGCCAGGGCAAACGAATTGCGGCTCAATAGCGTTCGCCTATCACATACCCGCTCAGTCGGGCAGCGAACCGGATTCGGTGGGAATTCCGGTGTCCAGGAAGCGGATCAGGCGGGCGATGCGGGCGGCGTGGTCGACGCAGCGCTGGAACTGGCTGCCGAGCAGAGCCAGATCGATGGCGGCGGCGGTGTCGACACCGGCTTCGGCTGCGGTGAGTATGGAGTTCAGCTGTTTGAACAGGTCCTCCATGGCGGCCGCGTCCGAACCGTCGTCCTCGACGAATCGGCCGGTGGCGACCGAATCACTCACCCGGGCAACACATTCAGCCGCCAGGCCGCCCATCGCCACCAGCGCCTGGATCACCGGGGCCGGTGCGACGGTGTCGGGGTGGGCGCGGTACACGTATTGACCCGCGGCTTCGGTACGCCGTCCGATGCGCGAGAGTTCACCGGCCACCTGGATGGCGGTGACGACATGACGCAGGTCGCGGGCGACGGGCGCCTGCAGGGCGAGCAGGGCCATGGTGCGTGACTCGCAGGCGGCGAACATCTGCTGTAGTCGCTCGTCGAGCGCGAAAACCTCGTAGGTGGCGGCCAAGTCGGCGCTCGCCAGCGCTTCGGTGATCCGTTCGGTCGCGTCGTGGGCGAGCCGCGACATGAGGGTGAGCTCGTTGGACAGCGCCAAGAGCTCGAGGGTGAACTGGGTCCGCACGCGCTGAATTGTTCCCCATCGCAGCGCGACTGTGAATCCATCGGCGCATGTTCGCGGCCGCGCATCCGGCCCGCGGTGGCGCACACCTGGAACGATGGAGGTCATGATCGCCACATTGACGACCAGATGGACCCTCTTCGTACCGATTCTCGCCGCTCTCGTACTCGCTGCCACCTGGGGGCGCGACATACCGGGCGTAGTGGTGGCGGTGGTGAGCGCCGTGCTGGTCGGGGCGGTGCTCTCGGCGGTCTATCACGCCGAGGTGGTGGCTCATCGGGTCGGTGAACCGTACGGCGCGCTGATCCTGGCGGTTGCGGTCACGGTGATCGAGGTGGCCCTGATCGTCACGATGATGATCTCCGGTGGCGACAAGGCGGCCTCGCTGGCGCGCGACACCGTCTTCGCGGCGGTGATGATCACCTGCAACGGCATCTTCGGTCTCGTGCTGCTGGTCGGTGCCCTGCGGCGCCGGATCGCGGTGTTCAACCCGGAGGGCACGGGTGCCGCGCTGGCCACGGTCGCGACCCTGGCCACCCTGAGTCTGGTGCTGCCGACGTTCACCACCAGCAAGCCCGGTCCGGAGTTCTCGCCCGCGCAGCTCGCGTTCGCCGCGGTCGCCTCGTTGGCGCTCTACGGGTTGTTCGTGATGGTGCAGACCGTGCGGCACCCTGACGACTTTCTCCCGGTGGAGGCCAGCGGCGCCATCGATGAGGACGAAGAGGTGCACGGCGACGAACCGACGAATCGGGCCGCCCTGATCAGCCTCGGCCTGCTCGTGCTCGCCCTGATGTGCGTGGTCGGCCTGGCGAAGGTGGTTTCGCCCGCGTTGGAGGCGGGCATCGCGTCGGCCGGGTTGCCGCAGGCCGCGGTCGGTGTGGTGATCGCGATGCTCGTGCTGCTGCCCGAGACGTTGGCTGCGGTCAACTCCGCGCGCCGCAACCAGGTGCAGATCGGGCTGAACCTGGCGCTTGGTTCGGCGATGGCCAGCATCGGGCTCACGATCCCGGTGATCGCGATCGCCACGATCTGGCTCAGCGGACCGCTGGTTCTCGGCCTCGGTGCGACGCAGATGGTGTTGCTCGCGCTGACCGTCGTGGTCGGCACGCTGACCGTTGTGCCAGGTCGGGCCACCTTGTTGCAGGGCGGTGTGCACCTGGCGTTGTTCGCGGCCTTCGTGTTCCTCGCCGCGAGCCCGTAGCTGGGGTGTTGCGGATCACATGGGATGTGACGCTGTCATCGAAACGGCGGAAAAGCGACGAGGGTCACCCACCCGAAATTTTGTTGTGACGCAGAGTACCGGTTAGCTTGCTGGAGTTGGCACCGACGCCGAAGCCAGAGAGTGCGGTATGAATTTCACCCTGCCCCGCGCTTCGCGAGCGGGCCGGAGGCATCGCTGATGTCGACCGATCTGCATTCCGCGAAGACGGATTCCGCTACCCAGATCGTCCGCGAGAACTTCACCGCCACGGTGGTGTCGTCGCTGCGGACCTTCGGACGCGCGGTCGACCTGGCGCAGGAGTCGGTCACCGGCACCGTCGCCGACGTGGCCCGCCGCAAGTTCCAATGGCGCGAGACGCTCGTGCAGGCCTGGCGCCTCATCACCGTCACCGCCATTCCGGCCGTACTCATGGCGATCCCGTTCGGCGTGATCGTCTCGGTGCAGGTGGGCAACCTCATCCACAGCCTCGGCGCCGACTCCATGCTCGGCGCCACCGGCGGCCTCGGTGTCATCAAGCAGGGTGCCCCCATCGCGACCGGCTTCCTGTTGGGCGGCGCGGGCGCGGCGGCCATCGCGGCCGACCTGGGCGCGAGGACCATCCGCGAGGAGATCGACGCGCTCAACACGATGGGCATCAGCCCGGTGCACCGGCTGGTGATCCCGCGCATGATGGCGATGCTGATCGTCGCCCCGATGCTCAACGTGCTCATCATCTTCGTCGGCGTGCTCGCGGGTTACGCGGTGGCGGTCGGTGGGCAGGGTGTGACACCCGGCAGCTACTGGTCGACCTTCGGTTCGTTCGCGACCGCTGGCGATGTGTGGGTGTCGCTGCTCAAGGCCCTGATCTTCGGCTTCCTCGTGGTCGTCATCTCGTGCCAGCGTGGGCTGGAGGCCAAGGGCGGGCCGCGCGGCGTGGCCGACGCGGTGAACGCGGCGGTGGTGCTCTCGGTGGTCTCCATCGCGATCGTGAACCTGCTGGCCACCCAGATCAGCGCCATGTTCCTGCCGACGAAGTTGGCGTGATGGCTGCCTCCTCCTATCTCCCCACTTCGCTGCACTGGCTGCGCACACCCGCGCGCCTGGGCAAACGGATCGTCGGCGCGGGCGAGGCGCTCGGCTTCGTCGCCGTGTTCGTCTGGCAGGTGCTGTCCTCGGTGCCGCTCACGCTGCGCCGCTACCGCGACGAGACACTGCGCGCGGTCACCGACATGACCTGGGGTCGTGGCTCGATCATCGTCGGCGGCGGCACCGTGCCGATGATGATCGTGCTCGGCCTGGTGATGGGCGCCTCGGTGGGCGTCGAGTCCTTCGCGTCGCTGGACATGCTCGGCATGGGCCCGGTCACCGGCGTCATCTCCGCCTACGCCACCACCCGTGAGCTGGCCCCGATCGCGGCCGCCATCGGCTTCGCCGCGCAGGCCGGTTGCCGGATCACCGCCGAGATCGGCTCGATGCGCATCTCCGAGGAGATCGACGCCATCGAGGCGCTCGGCCTGCGCTCGGTGCCGTTCGTGGTGACCACCCGCGTGATCGCGGGCGCCATCGCCATCGTGCCGACCTTCCTGATCGCGCTGATCCTGTCCTACGGCGCCTGCCGCGGTCTGCTCACCATGGTCTACGGACAGTCAGCGGGCGTGTACGACCACTACTTCTTCCAGTTCATCTCCGGCTTCGACATGATCGCGGCGGTCATCAAGGTCGCCGTGTTCGGCACGGTCGTGATCCTGGTGCACAGCTACTTCGGGTTCTTCGCCACCGGCGGCCCCGAGGGCGTCGGCATCGCCTCGGGTCGCGCGGTGCGGGCCAGCTCGGTGGCCATCGTCGCCATCGACATGGTGCTGTCGATCATGCTGTGGGGCTTCAACTCGGCGATCAGTTTTACGGGGTGAGCTAGTGCCGAACTACGGAATGCCCGGCGTCGCGGCGAGTCGGCGCACCTCGCGCCTGACCGGTGCGGTCATCCTCGCGGTGATCGCGGTTGTCGCGCTCGGTTACGTCACGTACACGAACGTGCGCTCGGAGGACGGGCTGCGGATCGCGCTGCGCACCGAACATCTCGGTGACGGCATCGAATCGGGCAGTCAGGTCCGCATCGACGGCGTCACCGTCGGCGAGGTCGCCGAGGTGACCCCCGGCGAGCGCGGCACCCAGCGGATCGCGCTGCTGCTCGACGAGAACCGGCTGCACGGCATCGACGACAGCCTCGCCATCGACTACGCGCCGACCAACCTGTTCGGCATCGCCGAGATCGAGCTGCGGCGCGGCCCCGGCGGCGCCCCGCTGCGCGCCGGTTCGGTGCTCGACCTGACCGGCCCGAACAACGGCCGGGTGTACGACGCGACGATGAGCGCGATCCTGCGCAGCCTGTCGCAGGTCGGCATGACGGTGACGAGCCCGCAGATGGCGACGGTGATCTCCCAGCTCGCCGCCGACTTCAAGGCCTTCACCCCGCTCGTCCAGGCCCTCATCACGGTGGCCAAGACGATCGCCGACAACCAGGACGTCGCGCCCTCGGAACTGTTCGGCAAGCTCGGTCCCGCCTTCGACGGCGGCGGCCAGTTCGCGGGCGCGACCATGCAGGTGATCGACCAGCTCAGCGAGATCAAGGTGACCCAGACCGACAAGGATCGCTACGACATCGGTGTCGGCGTGATCGGCGGCAGCCTGCTGCCCGCCCTGACCACCACCCTGAGCACCGCGGGCGGTCATTTCGCCGAGTCGACCGACATGCTCGCGCCGATGCTGCTCGCGCTGGCGCAGATGTCGCCGAACTCGCGCAACACCGGCGCCGAACTCAGCGCGCTGCTGCGGAACCTGCGCGGCGCCATGCCCGACGGCCCCGACGGGCCGGTGCTCAACCTCGATGTCGAGCTCAGCGGTGTGCCCGCCATCGCGGTCCCGCTGTTCGGAAAGGGCGGTGCGTGATGAAGATTCGCGGTGTCGCACTGCGCCTCGGCGTGTTCGCGCTGGTGATGGTCGCCGTGCTCGGTCTGGTGTTCACGCTCATCAAACGTCCCGTCTCCGGTGACACCAACGCCCACGACGTGCTGTTCACCGACGCCAACGGCCTCAAGGTCGGCAACGACGTGCGTATGTTCGGTGTGCAGGTGGGCAAGGTCGAGAAGATCGGCCTCGAGGGCGACAAGGCCAAGGTGCGCCTGACGGTCAAGACCGATACGCCGATCTACGACAACTCCAAGTTGGCCATCCGCTACCAGAACCTCACCGGCCAGCGCTACGTCGACCTGCAGCAGGCGCCCAACCCGGGTACCCGCATCGCCGCCGGTGCCCGCATCGGCGCGCACATGACCGTGCCGTCCTTCGACGTGACCAGCCTGTTCAGCGGGTTGAAGCCGGTGCTGGCGACGTTGTCGCCCGAGGCGATCAACCAGTTCACCACGAGCATGCTCGCCGTGATCGAGGGCGACGGCAGCGGCCTCGGCCCCGCGCTCACCGCCATCGATGAACTCGCCTCCTACGCCGAGAACCGGCAGCAGGTGGTCAGCACCCTCATCCGCAACCTGTCCGATCTGGCCGACCGCCACGGTGGCCGGGTGGGTCACCTGTTGCCGCTGCTGGCCCGCCTCACCGACATCTTCGAGGCGATGCAGCGCAATATCGGCGGTGTCGCCGACTTCGCGATGAGCGCGCCGTCGGTGCTCGCGCCGGTCGACCGGCTGCTCGCCTCGCTCGGTCTGGTCGAGGGCGGCGGCGCCGACGTCGACGCGATGATCCGCGCCCTGTTCCCGAATCCGCAGGAGGCCGTGGAGGTCTTCGGTCGCCTGCCCGGTCTGCTGGCCACGGTCGACTCCTCGCTCTCGCGCGGCTTCACCGACTTCACACCGCACTGCAGCAACGGCGCCGCCGAGGTGCCCGCGCCGCTGCAGGTGCTGATCGCCGGACAGAAGGTCACCGTATGCAACCGCTGAAATTCTTCTCCGGCGATCGGCCGATCCTCGACGAAGCGGGCAAACGCGCCCGTGAGCTGCGGATGGGCATCATCGGCCTGACCGCGGTCGTGCTGTTCGTGATCGCCGCGGGCGTGGTGTACGTGGTGCCGCTGGGCAAGCACACCTACACCGCCGAGCTCACCGAGGCGCAGTCGGTGCGTGAGGGCGACGACGTGCGCCTGGCCGGAATCTCGGTCGGCAGCGTCACCTCGCTGGAGCTGAAGCCCGACAAGGTCGTCATGCGGTTCACCGTGAACAACGACGTGTTCGTCGGCGACCAGACCTCCCTGGATGTCCGGATGCTCACCGTCGTCGGCGGCCACTACGTCGCGCTGTACCCCGCGGGTTCGGAGCCGCTGGGCGATGAGGCGATTCCCGCCGACCGAATCCGCCTGCCCTACAGCCTGATCGAGACCTTCCAGGACGCCACCGCGCCGCTGGCAGCCGTCGACGGCGCGACGGTTCGCGAGAACCTCGCCGCGGCCAACACCGCGTTGCAGAACTCGCCCGAGGCGCTGCGCACCACCTTGGACACGGTCGGCAAGTACGTCGACATGCTCGACCGGCAGCGCTCGCAGGTGTCGAAGTCCATCGCGATCCTCGACGAGTACATCTCCATGTACGACGGCGCCAAGTCCGATCTCGGCAGGCTGATGAACAACGTCAATCTGCTCGAGGACGTGCTGCTGAGCAAGCAGGCCGAGGCGGCCGAGGCGGTCCGGCTGCTCGTGTCGGTGGTCAACCGCCTCGCCACCCTGGCCCCCGGCTGGGAGTCGACGCTGAAACCGCAGGCACAGGCCCTGGCCGAGGCGTTGCCCCGCTTGCAGGAGCTCACCGGGCGGTTCGAGCCGGTGATCGGGACGGTGCACGAATTGCAGACCAAGTTGTCGCAGCTGGTGACACCCGAGGCCGGTGTGGTCGTCGACCAGTCGGACGCGCGGGTGTGTGTGCCGCTGCCGGGGAAGGCGTGCTGATGCTGAAAAAGCTCCTCGGGTCCCAGGCGTTCATGTCGATCGCCGGTGTGGCCGTGCTCGTCGCGCTGGTGACCGGCGGTTACTTCATCGCCTTCGATCCGCTGAAGAAGACCCAATCCTATTGCGCCCTCATGCCCGACGCGGTCGGCCTGTACCCGGGCAACCACATCACGATGCGCGGTATCTCCGTCGGTGAGGTGACCTCGGTCCGCAACGAGGGTCCGAAGGTGCGCGTCGATTTCGAGGTCGACGCCCGCTACCCGGTCTACGCCGATGCCTCGGCGACCACCGTCGCGTATTCGGTTGCCGCCGACCGCAATCTGGCCGTGCTTTCCAGCGGCAAGGACACCCGCGAGTTCGAGGGTGGCTGCATCACCAAAACCCTGACTCCCAAGAGCATCACCGAAACCCTCACCGCCCTGGCGAGCCTGTCCGAGCAGCTCTCGGGCACCACTTCGGGCCAGCCGACCGCCCTCGTCGACGGCCTCGGCGCCTTGGACCGCGCGACCAAGGGCACCGGCCCGACCGTCAACGAGCTCATCACCAAGCTCGGCTCGGCGATGAACAAGCCGGATGCCGACATCGGCCATCTCGCAGGTCTTTTCGACGCGTTCGCCTCGGTGTCCAATCGCGTCGCCGCGAACTGGGGCGACCTGCAGTCCATGCTCACCCGGCTCGCACCGCTGCTGAACATGGCCTCCGACGACCTGCTCGGCCCGGCCACCTCGCTGTTCGACGGCCTAGGTGAACTGCTGCCGATGCTCAACGACCTCACCACCATCCTCGGTGATCCGCTCATCGGCACCCTCGACGGCGCCGTCCCGCTGGTGAAGATGTTGCGCGCCAACGTCGGATCGCTGCGCGAGGTGGTCCTGAAGCTGCCCGCGCTGACTTCGGCGTTCCAGAGCGCGGCGGGCGGCACCGCCATCACCTACGCCCCGCCGAAGGTGGCCCTGCCCGCGGGCGAGGCCGACCAGGTGTGCGCCGCCCTCAACGCGGTGCTGCCGGGGCAATGCCCCGATCCCGCACAGGGATTGACCGATGTGAACCTCGTGCAAGTCGTGCTCGGAATGGCAGGTGCCCGATGAACAGGACACGGAAGAGTATGCGGCGCACCATGATCGCGCTGGTCGTCGCCGCCGGGCTCGCGGTCGGCGGCTGCGGATTCGACCCCGCCGACGTGCCCGTCCCCGGATCGTCGGTCAGCGGTGACACCTATCGCGTGCACATCGAGTTCGCCAGCGCGCTGAACCTGCCGTCGAAGTCGAAGGTGATCGCCAACGGCGCCGAGATCGGTACCGTCACCGACGTGCGGGTGGTCCAGCCCGCCGACGCGCCCGCCGGTCGCGGCGGGTACGTCATCGTCGAGGCCGACATCCTCGAATCGGTCTCGCTGCCCGGTTCAACCATCGCCGAACTGCGCCAGGACACCATCCTCGGCGACATCCACGTCGCCCTGACCACGCCGAAGGACGGCTTCGGTCAGCTGCTGCGCGACGGCGGGACCATCCCCATCGAACGCACCAAACCGCCGGTGCAGCTGGAAGACACGATGGCGACCATGGCGCTGTTCGTGCAGGGCGGCGCGATCGGTCAGCTCCAGGACATGATCGCCCGGGTGAACTCGGTGATGCCGCAGGATCCCCGCGAGACCGCGCGCATCTCGGCGGTGATGGGCGCCGACGCCGCCGACCTGGCCGCCAACCTCGACCAGGTGGACCTGCTGGTCAACGGCCTCGCCGCCAACGCCGAGATCATGCACAACATCGAAGGCGAACTCACCGATATCCTCACCCCCGAGGCGGTGCGCGCGCTGTCGGGCACCCAGGACTCCATCGCCGAGACGATGGTCATCTTCAACGCCCTCGGCCCGCTCGCACACTCGATGACCTGGCTCGCACCGCTGGCGAATTCGGGAGACGCGGCCGCGACCGCCTTCCTGCCGCTGCTGATCGGCGCCTCGCCCGACCTGCGGAACCCGACCAATATGGCCCTGCTCACCGACCTGTTGCGCGACAAGATCATTCCCTTCGCCGAGCGCGGCCCGAAGGTGAACGTCACCGGAGTGCAGGTCTCCGAACAGGAGCAGCTGGACCAGATCGTGACCGCCCTGCGGATGATCGGAATGGTGCGATGAAGATCGGAGCACTCGCCTCGCTCAGCGGCATCGCCGCCATCACCGTGCTCGGCGCGACCTATCTGACCTTCGGCGTGGTGCGGGTCGACCCGCTGGCCGACTACACCGAGGCCTCGCTCGAGGTCGCCGACTCGGGCGGGCTCAGCGTCGGATCACCGATCCTGTTGACCGGCATCGAGATCGGCGAGGTCACCGCCGTCGACACCGACCCGCGCGGTGGGGTGCGCGTCGGCTTCCGCGTGGGCGCCGACCACAAGGTGCCGATGAGCAGCATCGTCACCATCGAACACCTGTCGTCGCTCGGCGAGCCGTTCGTGCAGTTCGTGCCGCCGACCGCCGACGGCCCGTACCTGACCGACGGACAGCGGCTGGCGGGGGAGAACGTGCGAACCCCGATGTCGATTCCCGAGGTGGCGCGGCTGGTCACCAAGACCGTCGAACAGCTCGACCCGACCGTGGTCGACTCCCTGGTCGGCACCCTCGGTACCGCCATGGTCGGCACCGAGAACGTGATCCCCGAACTGGCCCGCGCCGGTGACCTGCTCGCCGCCGCCATCATGAGCCGCGCGCCCGCCATCGCCGAACTGCAGAACAACTTCGAATACGTCTCCGGTGACATCGCCTGGGCCGGTCCGGCGACCTCGGCCGCCGCGCCCGCGTTCGTCCGCCTGAGCCAGGTGATCGACCAGTTCGTCGAATCCGTCGGCCGCGCCACCGAGGGCGACCCGGAGATGTATCTGCGCGACGGTGGCCTGGTCCCGGTCCTGAACGAGTTGGTGGCGAAGCTGAACGAGATCGGTCCCGAGCTGTCGGCCCTGTTGCCCGCGCTGCGCCCGCTCACCGAGGCGGTCACCGCCACCGGTCCACAACTGGATCTGAGCGCGCTGGTCGCCCAGGCGCTGCACAACACCGACGCCGATTCCGTGAAGGTCAGGGTCGCGATCAAGTAAATATTCGGCAACCGCTGTGTATAGGTATCGGCCCTGCACAGCGATAGTGGCCCGAACGCGGTCGGCCTGCGAGCAACTCTGCGGTAGCCTCCCTGAACGAGGGAGTCCAAGTCCGCGGCGAAGGCGGTGCGATGGCAGGCAGCAGCGAGGGCCCCGACGAGGAGCCCGCCAGCAGTACCCGGACGATCGCGATCGCGGCAGTGCTCGCCGCACTGCTCGCCCTGGTGGTCGCGGTGGGTCTGGTGTTGCGCGCGAATCAGGGTGACGACGACAACTCCGACGTCGACCCGATGGGGTCGAACGGTCTGTCGGTCGACGGTCAGCAGGTCAGCGACACAGACCTCGACCCGCCCTGGCCTGCCCGGCGCGTGGGCGGCAACTGCTCGGCGGGCGGCATCGTCGCCCACTGGCAGGTCGACGACGACGGCACCTGGCGCTGCACAGCAGGCGCACCGGACACCCCCGCACCGCCGCAGCCCGCTCCTCCTCCGCCGCCGGAACCGCTGCCGGTGGACCTCCCGCCACCCCCGCCCGAGGAACCCTACGTACCGCCGCCCCCGGCCGCCGCACCGCCGCCGCCGGTCTACGAACCGCACTACGAACCCCCGGCCTTCGAGCCGCCGCCACCCCCCGAACCGGCCCCCGAGCCCATCCCCGTCCCGGAACCGGCTCCGCCGCCCCCACCCCCACCACCGGCGATCCAGCTCCCGTTCCCGCTTCCCCCGATCCTGCTTCCCCCGGCCGCGGCAACCGTGGCCTGACCGTCGCGAGCGGCCGTTGTCGACGGCCACCGCGTCGCGGTTCCCGCTGTTACTCATCCCCGCGCCCACAGCCCGCGTCGACGGACCGTCACTGGCGTCGGCCGCCACGCCGGTCTTTCCGATCCGTCCGCCTGCCCCGGCGACGTTGCCAGGGTGCGGCGGCGGGTCTGACCGGCACAGCCCGCGCCTTCCCCGACACTGGTCAGTTATGGACCAGTTGGTGCTGATTCTGGTGATCCTGCTCGCCGCCGTGCTCGCCGAGGCACTCGGCGATCGCTTCGGGCTCGCCCCCTCGATCCTGATGACGGTGTTCGGTTGCCTGCTCGCCCTGATCCCGGCGGTGCCGAGCCTGAACATCCCGCCCGACCTGATCCTCCCGCTGGTCCTGCCACCCCTGCTCTACGCCGCCGCCCGGCGCACGTCCTGGCGTCAGTTCGCCGAGCAGTGGCAAGTGATCGCGCTGCGCGCGGTCGGCCTCGTCATCGTCACCGCCGCCGCGGTCGCGGTCGTCTTCCACGCCTGGAATCCGGCGGTGGCGGTGGCGGCGGGTGTGGTGCTCGGCGCGTTGGTCGCCCCGCCCGACCCGGTCGCGGCGATGTCGATGGCGGGCAGGCTCGGCTTGCCCCGGCGGCTGATCGTCGCGCTCGGCGGTGAGGGCCTGTTCAACGATGTCACCGCGATCGTCATCTACACCGTCGGGATCCAGGCGGTCGTCACCGGCGTGTTCTCCCCATGGCACGCCCTGGTCGATTTCGCGATCGCCGCGGTCGCCGGTGCGGCGGTCGGTCTGCTGCTCGGCTGGCTCGGCAGCAAACTGACGCGCTATCTGACGGATGCCACCTGCCAGGTCGCGCTGAGCCTGCTGCTGCCGTTCGCCGCGTACGGCATCGCCGAACATTTCGAGGGTTCGGCGGTGCTCGCGGTGCTGGTGTGCGCGCTGTACCTCACCGACGCGGTGACCGAGATCGGCGACCGCGACTACCGGCTCATCGCGGACTCGTGCTGGGACGTCGTCGAAATGCTCATCACCGGTTTCGCGTTCGCGCTGATCGGACTGGAGCTGCGGGTGGTCATCGAGACCTCCGGTCACAACTGGCGCACGTTGGCGGGCGTGAGCGTCGCGGTGATCGCCGTGGTCGTGCTGTTGCGGCTGGTCTGGTTGATGGGTATGTGGACGGTGACGCACCGGTGGCGTGACGTCGACGAGGCGTTCACCTGGCAGGAGGTGATCGTCACCTGGTGGGCGGGGATGCGCGGAGTCGCGACGGTCGCGCTGGCGCTCGCGGTGCCGTTCACCATCGATTCCGGCGCCGAATTCCCGGCCCGCTCGGAGATTCTGTTCGTCGCGTTCTCGGTGGTTCTGTTCACCCTGCTCGTGCAGGGCCCGACCCTGCCACTGGTCGTCCGCCTGACCGGTGTGCACGCCGACACCCGTCAGGAACGGGTGCTCGAGCGGCAGCTCTGGGAGCGCGTGGTCGGCGCCGAACTCGCCGAACTGAAGAAGATCGCCGCCCGCGACGACCTGCCCGACGACGTCTACGAGGACCTCAAAGCCAGGCTGCGTCGTCTCTCCGCCAAAGCCGATCCGGAGGCCGCCGACGCCGACGCCAAGGCGGCCATGGACAAAGAACGCAGATCGGTCGCGCAATTCGGCGCGGTCCGCGCGGCCGTGATCGAGGCGGGCCGCCGCGAAGCCCAGGCCGCCCGCCGCGACCCGGGAATGCCCGCCGACGTGGTCGACCGCGTCACCCGCCGCCTCGACCTCGGCCCCACCCGCTGAATCCTCAGGCGTCCTGTTCGCAGTGCTGATTCACGAAAGCCCTGACGTACCCGGCTGATTGGCGCACATACATCCAGCTCCAGAACCCGAGCCCCGTCTGCGTAGGGCTGGCGACCATCGTGATCTCACCCTCGAAACACCGCCCGACGATGTAGCGCGCCCGCGATACGTGCGGCGTGAAGGTGACCACGATGATGTGGCGCCACCCGTAGATCGTCGCGCGCCGGACTATTTCGCGCGCCTCGCCGTCGGTCGTCCAGGGGTCGGGCACGAAACACGCCACCCGGAAGGCGAATCGGCCACCGCAGTACTTGTCCATCACCGGGTCGTCGGCTCCCGTGGACTGCGAGATCAGCACCTCGGGCGCGTACCCCCGCTCGGCCAGTTCGATCCCCACGTCGAACCGCTCGTAGGGCGTCCCGCCGAGGACGACGATCACGTCGGCCGGTCGCAGCGGATCGAGTTGCGGGTACACGAACACCGGTAGTCCGGCGACGGCGGCCGCGAGCACGGTGACGAGTGCGCCGACGAGCAACCATCCCGCACGTCGAAAGATCGACACCGCATCGACGATAGGCGAAATCAGCGTCTTCTCCCACCGCCCGTGAGCAGGCACACTGGTGCCCATGACCGACACCGCCGTTAGCCCCGAACACCTCGACGTCGTCATCGTCGGCGCCGGATTGTCCGGCATCGGGGCCGCCTACCGGTTGCAGACCGAGCATCCGCACCGAAGCTATGCCGTTCTCGAGGCCCGCGCCGATCTCGGCGGTACCTGGGATCTGTTCCGCTACCCCGGAATTCGGTCCGATTCGGACATGTTCACCCTGGGTTACCCGTTCAAACCCTGGCGTGCCGCGCGTTCCATCGCCGACGGCGCCGCCATCCTCGACTACATCCGCGAGACGGCCCTGGAGAACGGCATCGACCGCCACATCCGGTTCGGTGCGCGGGTGATCGGCGCCGACTGGTCCTCGGCGCGGGCCCGCTGGCAGCTCACCATCGCCCACGAGGGCTCCGACGGACCCGAGCTCAGCACGCTGACGTGTTCTTTCCTCTACGCGTGCGCTGGTTACTACGACTACCAGCAGCCGCACGATCCCGAATTCCCCGGCCGCGCGGACTTCGCGGGCACGATCGTGCACCCGCAGTTCTGGCCCGCCGATCTCGACGTGCGCGACAAGCGGGTGGTGGTGATCGGCAGCGGTGCCACCGCCGTGACCCTCGTCCCCAACCTCGCCACCGATGCCGCGCACGTCACCATGTTGCAGCGCAGTCCCACCTGGATCGGCTCGATCCCCGGCCGCGACAAACAGGCCGACAAGATCCGCGGTCTGCTGCCCGCCGATCTGGCCCACCGCGTGATCCGCGCCAAGAACATCCTGTTCAACATCGGTTTCTATCAGTACTGCCGTCGCCGTCCCGCTGCCGCGCGCAAACTCCTCACCGGCCTCGCCACCCGGATCCTGAAGGACGAGAGCCTGGTCGCCCGGCATTTCACCCCCGACTACGACCCGTGGGACCAGCGCCTGTGCGTGGCCCCCGACGCCGACTTCTTCAAAGCCTTGAAGAAGGGCAGAGCCTCGGTGGTCACCGACCACATCGACGGTTTCGTCCCCGAGGGCGTCCGCCTCGCCTCGGGCCACACGCTGCCCGCCGACATCATCGTCACCGCCACCGGCCTGCGGTTGCTCGCCTTCGGCGGTCTCGCCCCCTCGGTCGACGGCAAGCAGGTCGACCTGGCCGACCAGTTCGTCTGGCAGGGCGCCATGCTCACCGGGCTGCCGAATTTCGCGATCTGCGTCGGCTACACCAACGCCTCGTGGACACTGCGCGCCGACCTCACCTCCCGCCTGGTCTGCAAGGTGCTGACCCATCTCGACCGCACCGGCGCCCCGGCCGTGGTTCCCGAACCGGCTCGCGGCCTGAAGCAGCGCCCGCTGCTCGACCTGAACGCCGGTTACATCCTGCGCTCCATCGCCGCGTTCCCGAGGCAGGGCGACCGGCACCCGTGGCGGGTCAGGCAGAACTACCTGCTCGACGCCCTGCTCACCCTGCGCACCGACCTCGGCAAGACCCTCCGCCCCGTGCACCGGGTCTGCGAATTCACCCACAACGGGTGAGGTGAACCGCGGCTCGGCTTCCTAGCGTTGGCCTATGCCGAGGTGGCATGTCCGTTGATCGACGGGAAGGCCGAGCGATGACCAACACGAACCAACACGAACTGCGCGACGGGATCGCGGCGGGCACTTCCATCGCCGCCGGAATCCTGTTGGCGGTGGTCGGTGTGCTGCAGATCTTCCAGGGAATCTCCGCGGTGGCCAACGACGACCTGATCGTCGTCGGGCCCGAGTACGCCTACCAGTTCGACCTCACCAGCTGGGGCTGGTGGCACATCGTCCTCGGCGCGATCGTGGTGATCATCGCGATCGGCCTGATGGCGGGCCAGACGTGGGGCCGGGTGGCGGCCATGGTGATCGCGGCGCTGTCCATCGTCGCGAACTTCCTGTGGCTGCCCTACTACCCGTGGTGGTCGATCATCATCATCGTGCTGGACGTGGTCGTGATCTGGGCGATCGCGACCTGGCACCCGCGCACCGTCTGAGGCCCGCGCGATGCCGCCCGGTTGTCGGCCGGGCGGCATCGTCGTGTCAGCCCGCGACCTCACCGGCGGAGGAGCCGCCGAGCATCCCGATCAGATGATGCGACAGCTTCTCGGCGAGCACCGCGAGCTCGGCCTTCTGTGTTTCGTCGAGCCCGTCGAGTACCAACGCGCGCACTGCGACGAGGTAGTCCGGGGTCGCCTCGACCACTTTGTCGAGCCCGCTCGGCGTGAGCACGGCATCGACCCCTCGACCCGACGGAGCGGCCACCCGCCGGACCAACCCCACCCGCTCGAGCTTGGACACCACGTGCGAGACGCGGGAGATAGAACCGTGCCCGCGCGCGGCGAGCATGCTCAATCGCATCCGATGCCCGGGCGAATCCCGCAGCAGCGCCAGCACGCGGTACTCGAAATGCGTCAGCCCGAACTCTCGTTGCAGCCGGGAGTCCAGCACGCTGGGGACCCGCATCGCGAGAGTGACAACAGCGCTCCATGCACGACGTTCGACCGAGTCGAGATCGTCGGTCACCACGGCCCCTTTCCCGCGCGATATTTGCTCAGCGATTGCTGATTGTCGGAGAACTGTATATCGGGCGGTGGGGCGTGTCCACGCAGGAGCGGCATGTCGCCCGGTCGAACGGGTGTGGACGTGGTGTTTCGTTCGAGTGGTCGACAAGTTGCGGGCTGATCGCCTCTGCGTCGACGCGCCCGGGCGACCAGGCGATTTGACTTCGTCGTCGGGGCTGCGTAACTTAGTTCGAGTCAGAGCGACACGGACACCGACCCGGCCACGAGATGGCGGGGACACGAGGTAGGACGATGAGCGCCTGACGGCCAAGTAGCCAGGACCCCGGACTTGCTTCGGGTGGTTCTTCGCGCTAGGTTGGAACAGTTGCCTTACTGAAGCCCTCACGAAACGTTGTGGGTGGATGTTTGTGCGTGTGTTCTTTGAGAACTCAATAGTGTGTCGATGAATGTCAGTGCCAATATTTTTATTGGTTCCGCTTCTCATACCCCCCGGTTGAGGAGTGGACATTTTGAACAACAGCGAATTTTTTTGCTGGTGTTCGGCATTGCTAGGTTTTCGGACTCTAGTCTTTA
>NZ_BDBE01000057.1 GCF_001612825.1 Nocardia caishijiensis NBRC 108228
GCGCCGCGCGCGTTCCCCGTCCACGCCCGCAGCTTCTCCGGGTTCCGCATCACCCAGATCCGGCTGATCCGCTCGTCGACGATGTCGAAGGAGTAGACCGCGATGACCTGTCCATCGATTTCGGCGACCAGTCCCAACTGACCGTTCACCATCCGCTCCGCCACGACCACCGTCGCCATCCGGTTGGCGATCAGCAGCCACGTCGTCGCGATCTCGCCGCTGCCGACCAGCGGCTCGCGGAAGGCCGGGACCAATCCGCCGCTGTCGGCGGTGGCGACCGCGGCCGGGTCGAGCAACTCGACGAGTCCCGCGATGTCGCCCGCCTCCCAGGCTCGTTTGAATTTCCGCACCACCTCGGCGCGCGCGGTTTCGGGTGAGCGCCGCGCGGTATCGACGCGACGGCGGGCGCTCGAGGCGAGCTGACGGCACGCGGCCGGGGTGCGACCGACGACCTCGGCCACTTCGGCGAAGGAGTAGCGGAACACATCGTGCAACACGAAGGCCACTCGTTCGGCCGGTGTCATGGAATCGAGGACGACGAGAAACGCCATGCTGATCGATTCGTCGAGTGTCACCCGGTCGGCGGGGTCGGCGGGTGCGGGGGCGCCGAAGTAGTCGGAGCGGCCGGGGACAGGTTCCGGAATCCATTCGCCCACATAGCGTTCCCGACGAGCACGGGCGGAACCGAGCAGGTCGAGACAGATGCGCCCGGCCACCGTCGTCAGCCAGGCGCCGGGGGCGGCGACCTCGGCGCGGCGTCGTTCACTCATCGCGTACCAGCGCGCATAGGTCTCCTGCACCACGTCCTCGGCTTCGGCCAGCGAGCCGAGCAGCCGGTAGGCGAGGTTGAGCAACTGGCGGCGCTCACTCATCACCTCGGGCAGGTGGGGGTCGGTCATGATCGGCTCCTCGCGTCGGTGTCCTCACCATGACCGACGAAACAGCGAACCGAAAGGTGAGGCCTGACGTTTCCGGGGTCCGCGTCGTCGGAAGGTCATGATCAGAATCGGCATCATTCTCGGCAGCACTCGCCACAACCGCCACGGAGACCAGGTCGCGTGGTGGGTACTGGATTCGGCGTCGCGACGGGGCGACGCGGAATTCGAGCTCATCGATCTGCGCGACCACCCGCTCCCGCACTTCGACGAAGCGGCACCTCCCATGTTCGGTCCGTCGGCCAACGAGCACACCCGCGCGTGGACGGCGAGAATCGCCCCCTTCGACGGTTTCATCGTCGTCACCCCCGAATACAACGGCGGCGTTCCCGGCGTGCTGAAGAACGCTTTCGACCACGCGTTCGCGGAATGGACCGACAAGGCTGTCGCCTTCGTGGGGTACGGCGTCAACGGCGGCGCCCGGGCCGTGGTGCAGTTGCGCACCGTGTGCGGCACGCTGGGGATGGCCGATGTCGCCCATTCGGTCTCGGTCGGGGTGCTCACCGATTTCGAGGACAACACGTCCTTCGTCGCGCGCGAGCACCACGACGCCACCTTGGGCAAGACGCTCGACCAGCTCGTCGCGTGGACGACAGCGCTGACCGCACTACGCCGTCCCGCCGATGACACCGCCGCGATCAGCGACCGGATCGACCGGCTCGTCGAATGCCTGCGGACCAAGGACCTCGACGGCATCGGCGCGCTCTACACCGACGACGCCGTGTCGTTCGACATCGAGCCTCCCCTGCGACACCGGGGCCGGGCGGCCAAGCTGGCGAACTGGGCACGGGTGTTCCAGGTGTTCGACACCATGAGCTACGAGTTCCGCGACCTGACCTTCACCGTCGGCGCCGACGTTGCCTACGGGTACGGCTTCGGCAGACTGCGCGGCACCCTGCGCACCGGGGAGGTCACCGACGGCATGTGGGTTCGCGCCACGCTGTGTCTGCGCAAGGTCGGCGGTGCCTGGTTGATCGCGCACGACCAGGTCTCGGTGCCGCTCGACATCCCGAGCGGGAAAGCGCTGGTCGACCTCGAGCCCTAGGTCACCGTTCGGCCGTGGCTGCTCGGCTTCTACCGACAGCCAGGTCGGACAGCCGGTCGAGGGTTTCGCGGTTGCGTGGGGTCAGCAGCACCTGCTGCGCCGCACGGGGGATGAGCTTGCCCGGCCCGCGCACGGCCAACTCCCCCATCCGCACCTCGGTCGTGGCCGGGGCGACCTCGCGCAGCTCGAAGCGGATGACGGCCGCGCCCATCGGCCACAGCCGCGCGTCGAGTTCCAGGGTGTGCGGTTCGTCCATCGTCCGCACCTCCGTGGTGTCCTCGATGACGAACGGCCACGGCCCCACGCTGTGGTGGATACGGGTGCCGACCGCGGGCCAGCCCTTGTCGACGCGGCGGATATGAGAAGCGCCGACCACCCACCCCGAATACGACCATCCGTCGGCGAGCACGGCGAAGACGTCGTCGACGTCGGCGGGCACGGTGAGTTGCACCCAGATCATGTCGTCGTGCATGACTTCACCTCTTTCGGTTCGGCGGACAGCGGGCGCTTACCCGGTGCCGCCGAACCGAACCGACCTTGTGGTTGAAATCCCGCGAAACGGATATTCGCCCGCCACAGGGCGCTCTGGCCGTACCGATGAAGGTGGGTGGTCGACATGTCCGGACACAAGTCGAACAAGGCGACGATGCCGTCGGACATCTCCGACCACAAAACCTTTTTCGACCGTTTCGCCACGGGGGCGAGCGATTTCGCGTCCAAGGCGTGGTTCTTCGCCGCCTGCCTCATCCTGGTCCTGCTCTGGGCGCCCTCGGTGTTCCTGTTCCCGAGTATCGACACCTGGCAGCTGGTCATCAATACGGTGACGACCATCGTCACGTTCCTTCTCGTCGCACTGCTGCAGAACACCCAGGCCCGCAACGACGACGCCACCCAGCACAAGCTCATCGCACTCGCCGAGGGCCTCGCCGCGCTGATGGGCGAGCTCAGCACCGAATATCCGGCGTTGGCGAGGGAACGGGAGGAACTGGCCGACGCGGTGGGATTGGAAGATCGCGAGAGCAGCCAGTAGGTCACTTCGAATCGGGGCGCTTGCGGTAGACCAGCGGCTGGACCACCCACAAACCGAGGAACAGAATCGCGGCGAGCACACCCGCGATGATGCCCGCTGTCGTCCCGGCGACCACGTCGAAGATCAGCACGGCGATCCCGGTGAGCGCCACCCCGAGCAGCGCGATCCCGGCGAGGGCGAGCCGGTGCGCCCCGGTCACCAGCACATCGAGACGGTGTCGGCGGAACAGCAGTCGGTGCAGCGCCACCGGGGCGACGAGCAGCGCCGTCGCGGCGATCGACGCGGTGACGACCACGAGATAGACCACCCGCAACTCGGTACCGAGCGCGTCGAAATGCGATTGGAACGGCAGGGTCAGCAGGATGCCGGTGAGCACCTGCACACCGGTCTGCAGCACTCGAAGTTCCTGGAGCAGGGAGGACCAGTTGCGGTCGAGACGCTGGATCTGGTTCTCGCCGCGCACCCGCCGGTTCCAGTCGGCGTCATCGTCGTCCATCGCCGCTCCTCGTCGCCACGAGCCCTGCTCCTCTCCGCGCGCATACCCGGCACGCGACGCTCGAATCCCGCGCCGACCGGGCGTGCCCGTGATTGAGCGCGACGAACCCGGGTAGTGCGACGGTGTGGTCGAGAACGAGGACCACATGCCAGAAGACCAGACGACACGAGGAGGGCATTCATGCCTGATCCGAACAACCCTGGACAGTTCGGCAACCGCAACGACACCCAGGAGCAGGCGGCCCGCGGCGGCCAGGCCAGTAGCGGCAGTTTCGGCGATCGTAATTCCGCCGACCCGCGCGAGGCAGGCCGCAAGGGCGCCCAGGCGCAGCCCACCGAGGCCAAGCGCGAGGGCGGCCAACACAGCCACGGCGGCCGCTGACACCGCACCGACCCGGGTCCGGCATTCCGCCGGGCCCGGGTCGTCCCCCGCACCGGCGAAAGGTGGTGGCCTGATGACCGCCGAGATCTCGGACCTGCTGCAGACCCTGACCCGTGTGGTCAACACCTTGCACGACAACGGCATTCGCTTCGCGGTGGCGGGCGGCTGCGCGGTGTACGCGCACGGAGGCCCGGCCAGCGATCACGACGTGGACATCTTTCTCCGGTCCGAGGACGCCGATGTCGCGCGAGACGCATTGGTGGCCAAAGGTTTACGACCCGTCGATCCGCCGGAGAACTGGCTGACCAAGGTCTACGACGGCGAGATCCTCGTCGACCTGATCTTCCGCACCAACCATCGGACGGTCGACGACGACCTGCTCGACCGTGCCGAGCGGATGTCCGTCGGCCCGGCGACCGCGCCGGTCCTTCCCGCCACCGACGTGCTGGTCGACAAGCTCATGGTGCTCGACGCGCACCGTCTCGACTTCACCCGCCTGCTCGAGGTCGCCCGCGCGCTGCGCGAGCAGATCGACTGGGCACAGGTGTACCGCGACACCGCCGAATCGCCCTACGCGCGGGCCTTTCTCGGACTTCTCGACGACCTCGGCGTCCACCACGTACCGCCCGCACCCGCCGCCGAACCACCGCAGTACGTGGTCGCCAATCTGCGGCGGGCCTTCGCCGAGGACCCACGGACCGCGACGATGAGTGTGCACGTGACGCTGCGCTCCGACGTCGTGGTCCTCACCGGCGAGGTCGCCGACGAACAGAGCCGTCAGGCGCTGGAAGCCGTACTGCGCGAACGAATCGGTGATCTGCGGGTCCACAACGACGTGCGGGTACGCAGACCGGCCGAGCCGACCGAACCGGAAGTGTTGAGGTGAGCGGAATGCGGATAGCTGCTGTGGGCGATGTCCATCTCGGCGCGGAGTCGCGTGGTCGGTGCCGACCGGTGTTCGAACGGCTGCCCGAGCACGCGGATGTCCTGTTGCTCGCCGGTGATCTCACCCGCCTCGGCACGATGGACGAGGCGGAGGTCGTGGCAGGCGAGTTCGGAAACCTCGGCGTCCCCGTGGTGGCGGTGCTCGGCAACCACGACTACCACAGCGACCGGGAGCAGGAGATGAGCGCACTGCTGTCAGCACACGGGATCACGGTGCTCGAAGGCACCTCGACGGTGCTGACCATCGGTGATCGCACACTCGGTATCGCGGGCACCAAAGGTTTCGGCGGGGGCTTCGCGGGCAAATGCGCCAGCGCCTTCGGCGAACCGCAGATGCGCGAGTTCGCGACCCACACCGTTGAGCTCGCCGAACGGCTGCACAGCGCGCTGAACAGACTGGACACCGATGTGACCATCGCGCTAACCCACTACTCGCCGGCGTCGGACACCCTGCACGGCGAGCCACCGGAGATCTACCCGTTTCTCGGTTCCTACCTGCTGGGCGAGGCGATCGACGCCTGCGGCGCCGATCTGGCGGTGCACGGACACGCCCACGCGGGAACAGAACGCGGCACCACCCCCGGCGGTATCCGCGTGCGCAATGTCGCCCAACCCGTGATCGGTACCGAATACGCCGTCTACGACCTGGCCCCGGCCACGTCGTCGGCATCCGCCTGAAGGAGGAATCTCATGGTTTCACAGGACGTCATCGCCCAGCTCCGCCAGGACATCACCACGGCCGCCGACGCGGGCGACGAGGCGACCGCACAGCGGCTGCGCCGGGAACTGTCGGAGGCGCTCGCCGCGGCGGGCCAGGACGATCAGGACGACCCCGCCGGTCCCTGACCGCGCTGCGACCGCACGGTCGCCGCGCTCCAGAGCACGAGCCATCCGGCCGCCGCCATGTACAGGGCATAGGCGGCCATGACCAACTCGGGGCCATAGCTGGCCGCCCAGTCGCCGAGGCGCAGCAGTGCCACCAGCCCGAGACCGACCAGCACGAGACCGAGCACGAGGCTCGGAATCGCCAATGGCGCGATCGAATCGTCGGCGACGCGGCGGTCACGTCTGGTAACTGAAAGATTGCTGTTCGGTTCGAAGTAGATGCTGCTCATAATCATGAGCTCCCTTCCGGACGGCCGTCCCGACCCAGCCGGTAGGTCAGCCACCCAGGTGGCGCATTCGTTACGGCAAGTCCTCTTCGACTGACCGACGGTCACAAACGGTTAACGTTCAGCAATGTCGAGCGTGCCAGCTCTACGGGGAGGATAACAGGCGATGTGATCTGCATCACATCGAATGCATGTGCGACACGATTAGGTAACGGTTGTTACATCTCCGGCAAACAGGCGTCCGAACTGGAGGATTCCACTAATTCTGGACGATTGCCCAACAAACCGACAGCACTGTCATTTACACAACCGTTATAGCCCTTGAAGTGCGCAAACGGGGATCGAGACACAACGCGCGGCGGTTCGTGACCGGACCGAGTCGACAACGCGTTCACCAGCGGCGGCGATGTCTCGGGTACGCGCGCGCGACATTCGGGTGCGTTCGAGTGTTTGAACGCGGCACGTTCGGCTATCGTCCATCCAGTTTCTTTTCGATGCTGCTGGATCGTTCGTGTCGCTTCGCCGAATCATGTGCCGCGTGAGGATCCACGCCTCGTGATTCGGTGACCCTCTCAAACGAAGGACGCCGGTCACCATGCCCGCACCCGTTATCCTCCACGGCCGCATCGTACGGCTGGAACCTCTTGCACCCCACCATGTTCCCGGTCTGGCTGCGGCCGCCCTAGCGCTGCGCGGCCAACCGGGGTTCACCGTGGTCCCGCACGGCGATCAGGAGGCGCGCACGTATGTCTTCCAGGCCGAGGCCGCCCAGCTGGCGGGGTCGGCGTTGGCGTTCGCGATCGTCCTGATCGGTGACGAGTGCGTGGTCGGGGCCACCCGCTTCACCCGGCTCGACTACTGGCAGGGTCCGCTCACCTGGCCGCTGTCGGCCGAACCCGTCGCCGCATCGCCCGGCGGGGCGATACCCGACGCCGTGGAGATCGGCAACACCTGGCTCACCCCCGCCGTGCGTGGCGGCCAGGTGAATCTCGACTCCAAGCTGCTGTTGCTCACCCACGCGTTCGACACGTGGCGGGTGCGGCGGGTGACGTTGCGCGCCGACGCGCGCAACCTGCGCTCCCGAGCGGCCATCGAACGGCTCGGCGCGGTGAGCGACGGTGTGCGCCGGGCACATTCGCGTGGTCTCGACGGCGAGGTGCGCGACACCGCGTTCTATTCGATCCTGCGTGACGAATGGCCCGGCGTGCGCGAGCGGATCAACGAGCAGTCGGCCGCCCGCGCCGCGCAACGACGGGCGCCGCTCATCCCGCCCACCGCCGAGGCGTTGCGCGCCCTCACCGCATCGATCGGCTGATCCGGGCCGGTCAGCGCCCGGTACCACCGTGCACCACGGCGACCTCCGCCCCGCCCAGGTCGAAGGCACGATGCAGGATGCGCACGGCTTCATCGAGCTCGGTGTCACGGACCAGCACGGAGATGCGGATCTCGGAGGTGGCGATCAGGTCGAGGTTGATGCCCGCCTCCGCCAGCGCCTCGCAGAAGGTCGCGGTGACACCGGGGTTGTTTCGCATGCCCGCGCCGATCAGTGACACCTTGCCCACGCGGTCGTCGTAACGCACATCGGTGAAGCCGATCTCGGCGCGACGCGAACGCAACAGCGCGACCGCGCGGTCGCCGTCGGCGGCAGGCAGCGTGAAGGTGATGTCGGTGCGGCCGGTTCCGGTGTTCTGCACGACCATGTCGATGCCCACCTCGGCATCGGCGACGGCACGGAACACCTGGGCGGCGTAGCCCGGTTCGTCGGGCACACCGACCACGGTGACCTTGGCCTCGTTGCGGTCGTGCGCGACGCCGGTGAGCACGGCCTGCGCTGCGGGGATGTCGGCCATCGAACCGAACACGGTGGTGCCGACGGTGTCGGTGTAGGACGAGCGCACATGCACCGGAACCTGGTAGCGGCGGGCGTATTCGACGCAGCGCAGCATGAGCACCTTGGAACCGCAAGCCGCCATCTCGAGCATCTCCTCGTAGGAGACCTGGTCGAGTTTCTGCGCGTCGGCCACGATGCGCGGATCGGCGGTGAACACACCGTCGACATCGGTGTAGATCTCGCACACGTCGGCGTGCAAGGCGGCGGCGAGGGCGACGGCGGTGGTGTCGGAACCGCCCCGCCCCAGCGTGGTGACGTCGCGACTGTTCTGGCTCACCCCCTGGAAACCGGCGACCAGCACGATCTCGCCGTCGTCGAGGGCGCGGCGCACCCGGCCGGGGTCGACCTCGATGATCTTGGCGTTGCCGTGCGCCCCCGTGGTGATGACACCGGCCTGCGAACCGGTGAGCGAACGCGCCTCCGCACCTAAAGAATGAATCGCCATGGCCACCAGGGCGTTCGAGATCCGCTCACCGGAGGTGAGCAGCATGTCCATCTCCCTCGGCGGCGGCGCCGGTGCCACCTGACCCGCCAGATCCAGCAGTTCGTCGGTGGTGTCGCCCATCGCCGAGCACACGACAACCACGTCGTTGCCCTGCTTCTTGGTCTCCACGATCCGCTCGGCGACCCGGCGGATCCGCTCCGCGGTCGCGACCGACGAGCCACCGAATTTCTGTACAACCAGGGCCATCCCGCTGTCCTCTCCCTGCTCGCCCGCGAAGTACTCGCGGGTAACTCCCGTCGAGTATCCCGGCAATCCGGGCGCGGCTGGGCGGTTTGTGACGCGAAAAGTGGTGCCGCCGTGCCGTTTCTGGCGCGATACTGGCCGGACGGGGGTGGCGCGCTTGCGCCTGCTCCCGGCGTTCGGCAGCTCTCGGCGGTAAGGCGAATTCGGATGACTACTCGGCACTTTCGTTCCCCCTCGTTGCGTGTGGCGGTGCTCGGCACAGGCGCGCTGGCCGGGGAGGTGGTGCGGATCATCGGCGAATCCGGTGCGGAACTGGCCGCGCGGGTCGGGGCCCGATTGGTGCTCGACGCGGAATCGGCCGACCTCGTCGTCGACACCACGGCGACGGCACAGACGATGGAGGCGGTGCTCGACGCGCTCCGCGCGGGCCGGTCGGTGGTCACCGCCAACGCCGCGCTGGTCGCCGAACACGGGCTCGAATTGGCTTCGGCCGCCGAGGAGTTCGGGGCGGATCTGTGTTTCGAGGCGGCGGTGGCCGGTGGGGTCCCGGTGGTGCGACCGCTCACGCAGTCGCTGTCGGGCGACCGGGTGCGTGAGGTGCTCGGGGTGTTCGCCGCCGCCGACGCGCACGCGGCCGCTGTCCTCGCCACCCTGGCGTTCCACACCCGCGTCGAGGTCGCCGACGTGCACTTCGAGGAGTTCGAGATGGCGGGCGAGCACGATCTGGCCGCGGCCGAGGCCTTGTCGTTGCGGCTGCGGCAGCTCACCGTGTGCACCCGGATCAGTGAGCCCGAAGACGGTGGCAAGGAATGGATCTCGGTGCGCGTGCACCCCGCGCTGCTGCCCGCCACGCACCCGCTGGCCCAGGTGGAGTCGCCGTTCAGCGCGGTGACCGTGGACGCCGAGGGCGCCGGGCGCCTGATGTTCTCCGGTCGCGACGCCACCGCGGCGACCGCGTCGGCCCTGCTCGGCGATCTGGTGAGCGCCGCTCGCAACCGGGTCAACGGCGGGCGCGCGCTACGCCCGTCGCACTATGCCGAGCTGCCGGTCGCCCCCTTCGGCGACACCCCCACCCGCTACTACCTCAATCTGCGGGTCACCGACCACGCCGGTGCGCTGGCGCAGGTCGCCTCGGTCTTCGCCGAGCACGGGGTGAGCATCGCCCGGGTGCGACAGGAACACCACGGCGACGACGCCCACCTGATCGTGCTCACCCACCGTGCCCGTGAGTCGGCGCTGGCCGATACGCTCGACGCCCTCGCCGACGCCCCCTGCGTGTGCGCGGTACTGACCAGGTGGCGGTTGGAGGGCGCCGACGACACGGTTACAGGCTGAACGCCACCGATCGCAGGATCAGCACGACGATGAACACCACGGTGAAGGCGAGGTCGAGCGAGACCTCGCCCAGCCGGACCGGCTTGAGCACCCGACGGACCGGTGCGATCACCGGCTCGGTCGCCGCGTGGGTCACCGAGCGAACCTTCCCCACCCACGGCGACCGGTTGCCCGCCGTCTCGAGCCAATCCACCACCATCCGCGCGATCAACAGCACCAAGAACACCGTCAGCAGGTACCCGAGCAGGGTTCCGATGAGACTCATGACGCACTCCTTCCGGAGGCCACCGCCGGACCTCTTACCGAGACAACGCCCCAACCACACCCAAGGTGTCCACTATGCACCGTTCTCAGCGGATTATCAGTCCCGACAGGTGTGTCTACTCGGCGTACCGTGCCTCGGTGGATTCGTAGCGGCGGGTGAACTCGAGTATGCGGGCGGTCACCTGTCGGGGAATCTCGTAGAAGACCCCGTGTCCCGCGCCGGGGAAGATCTCGACCTCACAGATCGGCAGGTTCTCGCGTAGGCGTCGTTCGGCGAGTGGCGCGTCGACCACCAGCGACTCCGATCCGAGCAGCACCAGGGTCGGCGTGGTGATCGTCGCCAGCCGCTCGTCGGTGAACATCTTCGGATAGCCGATCGTCGGGGAGTAGCCGAGAGCCGCCTTCACACCGGCGAATTCGGCGTCGGTCAGGGTGACACCGGGGTTGAGCCGCGCGTTCATCGCCCGCAGGTTCTTGTCCGTCGGCCGGGCGCCGACCCGGATCATCATCCACAGCAGACTCCACTTGATCTTCGTCAGAGTTCCGCTCGGCTCCACCACGTTCAGGCTCGCCAGCCGCGCCTGCTGGGTGGTCGCGACTGCCATCGCCGACCACGCGCCCTGTGAGTAGCCGACCAGATGCACCCGGTCCACGCCGAGACCGTCGAGGACATCCCCCAGCCAGGTCCCGAACTTCGTCTCGTCGATCGGCGCGGTCTGCACGCTGAGCCCCGGCGTCCCGACCATCTCCGGCGCGTACACCACGTGATCGCGGGCGAAATCCTCGATCACGTGACTCCACATCAAGCTGTTGCCGCCCATCGAGTGCATCAGCACGATCGGAACACCCTGCCCCGCGCCGGACTTACGCACCTTCGTCATCCCGAAAGAGGTCGGGACGTCGAGCAGTTCCGACGGCACGGGCCACAGCTTCTCCAGTTCGCGATAGGTCCGCAGGTACTCCTCGCGTGCCGCGTCGTTCTTGAATCGCCCGATCTTGGCCATGACCACCCCTGTTCCTCGTTGATGATATCAACGTACCACATAGATGATATGGGCGTACCATAAAGATTTCGCCGGACGACAGGAGGAGGCGAGATGCCACGCTTGGCCGACCACGACGAACGCCGCGGATCCATCACCGACGCCGCACGCCGGGTGATCGCCCGGGGCGGACTGGACGCGGCCACCTTCCAATCCGTCGCGGCGGAGGCCGGGGTGTCGGTGCGGTCCGTCCAGTACTACTTCGGCACGAAACGGGAGTTCCTGCTCGCCACGCATCGCGCGGTGGTAGCGGATTCCGGCGCTCGACTCGCCGCCGGGCTGGCCGGACTGGCGCCGGGCTCCGGGCCGCGCGAGGTGGTCCGGGCGATCCTGCTCGGGCTGCTCCCCCTCGACGAACCGAGCAGACAGAACGCCGTCATCCTCGGCATCTTTCACGCGGCCGCGCTCACCGGACCGGATATCGAATCCGCCGACACCGCCGGTGCGCCGAACTACATCGTCGACGCGGTCGCCACACAGCTGCGGGCCGCGCGCGGCACCGAGGCCGACGACGCGGCGATCCGGGCGGACGCCGAGGTCATCCTGCTCGCCCTCGGCGGACTCACTCAGGGAATGCTCACCAGCGACCACTACGCCGCGCACGCACCACACCTGGTGGAACACCTGCTCGACCGCGTCTTCGACGCCTGACGCGAAAGGCCCCGGCGGGATCCGCCGGGGCCTTGCACGTTCGCACTACTTCCTGCGATCCTTCTTCTCGCGCACACGCACCGAGATGCGCACCGGCGATCCGTCGAAACCGAACTCCTCGCGCAGGCGGCGCTCCAGGAAACGGCGGTAGCCCGCCTCGAGGAAGCCGGTGGTGAACAGCACGAACGTCGGCGGACGGGTGCCCGCCTGGGTGGCGAACAGGACACGGGGCTGGCGACCGCCGCGCATCGGCGGCGGGGTGGCCGCGATGACTTCCTTGAGCCAGGTGTTCAGCCGCCCGGTGGAGATGCGCTTGTCCCAGGACTCGAGCGCGGTCTCCATCTGCGGCACCAGCTTCTGCACCGCCCGGCCCGTGTGCGCGGAGATGTTCACCCGCTGCGCCCACGGCACCCGCACGAGATCGCGGTCGATCTCACGCTCGAGCATGTAGCGGCGATCCTCGTCGACGAGGTCCCACTTGTTGAACGCCAGCACCAGCGCGCGACCGGAGTCGGCGACCAGGCTGATCACCCGCAGGTCCTGCTCGGTGATCGGCACCGAGGCGTCGATCAGCATGATCGCCACCTCCGACGCCTCGAGCGCCGACTTGGTCCGCAGCGAGGCGTAGAACTCGGTGCCGGTGGCGTTGGACACCTTGCGGCGCAGACCGGCGGTGTCGACGAACTTCCACACCTTGCCGCCCAGCTCCACCAGGGAGTCGACCGGATCGACGGTGGTGCCCGCGACGTCGTGGACCACCGAGCGCTCGTCGCCCGCCAGCTTGTTCAGCAGGCTCGACTTGCCGACATTGGGCTTGCCGACCAGCGCCACCCGACGCGGCCCGGCCACACCCGTGCCTTCGCGCGGGGTCTCGGGCAGTGCGGCGAGCACATCGTCGAGCAGGTCGCCGGTGCCGCGACCGTGGGCGGCCGAGACCATACGCGGCTCGCCGAGACCGAGCGACCACAGCGTCGCGGCCTCCAGCTCGACCTTCTGATCGTCGACCTTGTTGGCGACCAGGATCACCGGGATCTTGGAGCGGCGCAGTTTGCGCACCGCCGCCTCGTCGGTCGCCGTCGCGCCGACGGTGGCGTCGACGACGAGCAGGATCGCGTCGGCGGTCGCCATCGCGACCTCGGCCTGGCGGGCCACGTGCTGCTGCAGGCCCTTGGCATCGGGTTCCCAGCCGCCGGTGTCCTGCACGAGGAACCGGCGCCCGGCCCAGCTGGCCTCGTACGAGATCCGGTCACGGGTCACGCCGGGCACATCCTCGACGACGGCTTCGCGCCTGCCGAGAATGCGGTTCACCAGGGTCGACTTGCCGACATTCGGCCGACCGACCACCGCGACCGTCGGCATGGCGAGGTGTTCCTCACCCGCACCGTCACCGTCGAGATCGGCGAGCTCCCAGTCGGATTCGTCGATCCAGATGCCGTCGCCTTCGAGAACGTCCTCGGTCATCGCGACCCTCCTGTCGTGGCCGAAAGCTGCTGGGCCACCACGCGATACAGCTCGTCGATGGTCTGTTCCATCGTGAGATCGCTGGTATCGACGAGCACCGCGTCGGCGGCGGGGCGCAACGGCGAGACCTTGCGGGTGGAATCGAGGGTGTCGCGGCGCTGCACGTCGGCCAGCACGGCCGGGTAGTCGTCGCCGCGGCCCTCGCGGATGTTCTGGGCATTGCGCCGCTGGGCGCGCGCCTCCGCGGAGGCGGTGAGGTAGATCTTGGCGTCGGCATCGGTGAGCACGACGGTGCCGATATCGCGACCCTCGACCACGATCCGCCCGGCCACCGCGGCGATCTCCCGCTGCAGGGCGACGAGCTGCTCACGCACCTGGGCCACCGCCGACACCGCCGACACGGCCTTGGTCACCGCGTCACCTCGGATCTCGGCCGACACGTCGTCGCCGTCGAGCTCGACGACCTCGCGCGAAGGATCGGTGCCGATCGACAGCGGCATCCCCGCGACGGTTTCCGCGATCGCGTCCGCATCGGTGAGGTCGACCCCCGCGCGAAGCACCCGCAGCGTCGCCACCCGGTACATCGCGCCGGTGTCGAGGTAGCGGGCGTTCAGGCGGGTGGCCAGCTCGCGCGACACACTGGACTTGCCGGTGCCGGATGGGCCGTCCATGGCGACGACGAGCGTGCCGTCGCCCGCGAGCCTGCCCTGGGCCGGTTCCACCGAGAAATCCACTCCGTTCACAGCTGCACCGCCTCGTAGAGTTTGCCGATTTCGTCACGGCCGAGCACCCGCAGGGTGCCGGGCCGCTGATCGCCGAGGGCCACCGGGCCCAGGTGCGTGCGGACCAGCCGGATCACCGGGTGACCGACCTCGTCGAGCAGGCGGCGCACGATGTGCTTGCGGCCTTCGTGCAGCACCAGCTTCACCAGCGACCGACCCTCGTAGGCCTCGAGCACGGCGAACTTGTCGACCTTTGCCGGGCCGTCCTCGAGCTCGACGCCTTCGCGCAGCCGCTTGCCGACGAGCCGGTAGTTGACCTCGCCGTACACAGTGGCCAGGTAGGTCTTGGGCACCTCGAACGACGGGTGCATCAGGCGGTGCGCCATCTCGCCGTCGTTGGTGAGCAGCAGCAGGCCCTCGGTGTCGGCATCGAGTCGACCCACATGGAACAGCCGCTGACCCGCGGCGATGCGTTCGGCGACGATATCGCCGACGCAGGGGCGACCGAGGTCGTCGGACATGGTTGACTGCCAGCCTTTGGGCTTGTTCAGCACCAGGTGCACGAGTTCGTCGCGCACCACCACGCGGGTGCCGTCCACGCGAACCACCGCGTTCTGGGCGTCGATACGAAGACCCTGCTCACGCACGATCTTTCCGTCGACCTCGACGCGTCCCTGGGCGATCATCTCCTCGGCGGCACGACGCGAGGCCACACCGGCCTTGGCGAGGACC
The DNA here is from genome assembly GCF_001612825.1 of Nocardia caishijiensis NBRC 108228. Taxonomy (GTDB): domain Bacteria; phylum Actinomycetota; class Actinomycetes; order Mycobacteriales; family Mycobacteriaceae; genus Nocardia; species Nocardia caishijiensis. The sequence goes on from NZ_BDBE01000057.1 coordinate 14,732, forward strand.
TTCTGCAGGCGTTCGCCCTCGCCCCAGGGAAGTTTCGCGGGGCCCTCGGCGGTGTCGGCGTGCTGGTGCCGGGCGGGCTTGGCGTTGTTCAGGATCGTCGGGGCGACGACCTTGCGCTGCGGTTTGGCGGTCTTCTTGCGCGCGGGTGCCGGTGCGGCGGCCGGACGACCGGCGGCCCTCGGTGCGCCACGACCCGCGTCGGAACTCTGGTAGCCGCCGGTGGAAGCCCCGCGCCGGTCGTCGCGCTGGAAGCCACCCGAGGCACCGCCACGACGGTCGTCACGCTGGAAACCGCCGGACGATCGGCGAGGAGTGGACTCGGTACCGCGCTGGAAGCCACCCGCGCTGGTGCCGCGACGGCCGGCGGCCTCGCCACGGGAACCGGCCTGACCGGTGCGCGCACTGCCGCCGCGGGCAGCCGCGGTTCGGTTCGCGCCACTTCGGGGCTGGTCGCTGCGTTTTCTACGATCCGGTGTGCCATCTCGGCGAGCGGAATTATTCATCTGTCCTGTCAATCGTCGGTGCCGAGATCCATATCGGACTCGGCGGGTTTCTGCAGCCTGGTGTACCGGGGGTCGGTGTCCAGGCTCTCGCTGATCTCGTCGATCAGATCGACGCCGGGAAGCAGCGGCGCCAGCGGTGGCAGGTCGCCCAGGGAGGCGAGCCCGATCCGTTCGAGGAACAACTCGGTGGTGCGGTAGAGCGTGCCGTTGGTTTCCGGGTCCTGACCCGCTTCCGCGATCAAGCCCCGTGCCAGCAGCGTGCGCATCACTCCGTCGACGTTCACCCCGCGAACCGCACTGACCCGGGTGCGGGTCACCGGCTGGCGGTAGGCGACCACCGCCAAGGTTTCCAAGGCGGCCCGGGTGAGCTTGGTCCGGGCCCCGTCGAGCAGTACCCGCTCCACATAGGGCGCGTACTCCTGTCGAGTATAGAAGCGCCAACCGTCACCGACGAAACGCAGGTCGATGCCGCTGCCGCGCGCGCTCAGTTCCGCCGACATCGCGCGCAACGTCTGCTCGACCCGCTCGCTGGTGTCGTCCAGGGCCGCGGCCAGCTGTTCTACCGGCGCGGGAGCGTCCACGACGAGCAGCATGGCCTCGAGCGCGGACCGCAGTTCCGCGTCGTCGAGCTGCTCGGACGTGAGTTCAGCCACTAGGTCGCTCATGCTGTGCCTTCCTGCTCCGTTACCGGCTCCGGCCTCGACGCGATCATCCGTAGTCCTCCTCGAAGGTCAAGGCCGCCGCTTCGGCGTCGGGGTCGAGCTCGCCGAGCCAGCTCACGGCCAGCGGCCCGAGCGGGTCGGGCTGATCGAAGGCGATGGTCTTGCCGCGATACAACTCGAGCAACGCCAGGAACCTGGCGACGATTTCCACCGGAACCGTGCAATCGGACACCAGTTCGGCGAACGTCGTCCACCCGCCCGGCCCGCGTTCCCTGAGCCGGGCCAGCACGAGCTCGGCCTGCTCGGCCACCGAGATGGTGTGCATGTGCAGATGGCCGAGCCCGACCTCGGCGACCGGGCGGGGCCGGAAGGCGGCGGCCGCGATCTCGGCGAACGAGGCCACGTCCACCCCGAGGGTCACCTCGGGCAGCAGCCCGGCGAACTGCTCCTCTAGCGCCACCGACCTCGGGTACCGGCGCAGCGCGGCGGCCTCCAACTCGGCGAGCAGTTCGGCCACCTGCTTGAACGCGCGATACTGCAGGAGCCGGGCGAACAGCAGGTCGCGGGCCTCGAGCAGTTCGAGGTCCTCCGCGTCGGTCATCTCCCCCGACGGCAACAGCCGCGCGGCCTTCAGATCGAGCAGGGTGGCCGCGACGACGAGGAACTCGGTGGTCTGGTCGAGGATCTTGTCCGCACGCAGCTTGGTGTTCTCGGCCAGCTCGGCGGTCAGTGCCTTGGTGTAGGCGATGAATTCGTCGGTGACCTTGTGCAGCGCCACCTCGGTGACATCGAGCTTGCGGGAACTGATCAGCGTCAGCAGCAGATCGAACGGCCCCTCGAAATTGGTGAGCCGCAGATGGAATCCGCTGGTTTCCGCCGGTACTGCCTCTTCGGGTACTGCCGGGACCGCAGGTTGTGCCTCGATCACCGGCCCGACCGGTGGATGACCTCGCGTGCCATCGCCCGATACGCTTCCGCGCCCGCCGATTTCGGGGCCCACGTGGTGATCGGCTCACCCGCGACGCTGGCGTCGGGGAATCGGACGGTGCGCGAGATCGCGGTGTCGTAGACCAGGTCACCGAACACCTCGACCACGCGCGACATCACCTGACGCGAATGCAGCAACCGGGCATCGAACATGGTGACCACGATGCCGTACAGGCTCAGCCTGGGGTTGAGGCGGTCACGCACCTTTTCCACGGTGTCGTTGAGCAGGGCCAGCCCACGCAGCGAGAAGTACTCGCATTCCATCGGGATGATGACCCCGTCGGAGCAGGCGAGCGCGTTGACGGTGAGCAGACCGAGCGAGGGCTGGCAGTCGATGAGGATGTAGTCGTAGCGATCACGCACCCCGGCGAGGGCACGGCCGAGGGACTGTTCGCGGCCCACCTCGTTGACCAGCTGGATCTCGGCGGCCGAGAGGTCGATGTTGCTCGGCAACAGGTCCATGCCGTCGACCTTGGTGGTCTGCAGGACGTCGTCGACCGAGGCCTTGCCGCCGATCAGCAGGTTGTGCACGGTGAGATCGAGATCGTGATGGGCGACGCCGAGACCGGCCGACAGCGCGCCCTGCGGATCGAGGTCGACCAGCAGCACACGGCGTCCGTATTCGGCCAGTGCCGCACCGAGATTGATGGTCGAGGTGGTCTTGCCCACCCCGCCTTTCTGGTTGCACATGGCCACGACGAGCGCGTCGCCGTGCTGCTTCACCTGGGGTGGTTCGGGTACCAGGCGCAGCGGACGGCCCGTCGGGCCGATGTCGACGGCCTCGGTGACCTGTTCCGGCCCACCGTCCCACGGTGTTTCCGCTGTCGTCACGATCCGCTGCTCCTTATACGTTTCCTTGCCGGTAACCCCTGTCGAGGGTAGCGAGGCCGGTTCGCCACCCGCCTCACTTTCGTACGGTCCAGCTCCGGATAGACGCTACCGCTCGGACCGCGCAGGTACGGCATGGCAACGCCGGGCGTGTTCGCACGATACCCGGTTCGCCCGATGTGGGAAGGTCAGCGGGCGCGTGGGTGCGCGGTGGCCCACACCTCGCGCAGGGTGCTCACCGTCACGAGGGTGTAGATCTGGGTGGTCGTCACCGAGGCGTGCCCGAGCAGCTCCTGCACCACGCGTACGTCGGCGCCGCCGTCGAGCAGGTGGGTGGCGAAGGAGTGGCGCAGCGTGTGCGGCGACACCGTCGCGCCGATGCCCGCGCGTTCGGCGGCCGTCTGCAGCACCTGCCACGCGCTCTGCCGCGAGAGTCTGCCGCCCCGGTTGTTCAGGAAAAGGGCGCCGCCGCTTCCTTTTCCGTTCGCAGCGAGCGCGGGTCTCCCGCGCACGAGATAGGCGTCGACGGCGGCGAGGGCGGGCCTGCCGATGGGAACGAGGCGCTGTTTGCCTCCTTTGCCGCGCAGCACCACGCACCGCTGTTCGGTATCGATGTCGTCGACGTCGAGACCGACCATCTCCGAGATGCGCGCACCGGTGGAATACAGCAGTTCCAGCAGCGCCCGGTCCCGCAGGCCGCGCGGTCCGCCGTCGTCGGCTCCGCCCTCGCCGCCCGCTGCTTCGAGCACGCGCAGAACCTGGTCGTAGGGCAGGGCTTTGGGCAAGCGTCTGCCGGGCGCGGGTGGTTTCACCGCGTGAGCCACATCGGTATCGGTGATGCCCTCGGCCGCCGCGAACCGGTGCAATCCCCGCACCGCGATCAACGCCCTGGCGACGGACCCGGCGGCCAGCGGTGGGTGATCCGCACCGCCCGACCGCAGCACCATCGTGAATTCGGCTACGTCACCCTGGGATAAGTCCCGCAACGAATCGACGCCGCGGGCGGTGAGAAACGCCAGGTAGCGCGCCAGGTCACGTCGATAGGCGCCCAGCGTGTTGCGCGCGGCGCCGCGCTCGACCGCCAGATGGTCGAGGTAGGCATCGATCTCCCGCGCCAGCACACTCATCCGCGCTTACCCACCGCCACGCCGAGCAGTCGACCCGAAGGTTGATGCCGCGCCCGGTCGCACGACACCACCGTCGGCCCTGTCGCCCGCCGGAATCGTGTACACCGGCCGGGCACTACCACCGGCGATGCGGCGCCGAACCGCGGCTGTGTGGGCGTGCCTCGGAAGTCGCGTCACGACCGGGGATCGGTTCGCGCCTCGTCCGCTTTGCGCCGCAGGAAGGCCGTCGGCTGCCCCGGCCACGGGGCATCGGCCGGGCGCAACGCCAACCCGTTCGACCGAGCCGAGGCATAGGCGAGGACACCGGCCACCGCGGTGGCGTTCACGATCTCACCGGCCAGCGCCGCCCGCACGGCCTCGTCGAGCGGCATCCGCACCAGTTCCAGATCGGCTTCCTCGTGCTCGGGATCCGGGCGGTCGGTCTCGGTGAGCCCGGTCGCGAAGAACACGCGCAGTGCCTCGTCGGTGAAACCCGGCGACAACGCCACGTCCACCAGCACCGACCACTCGGCCGCGGCCAGGCCCGTCTCCTCGGCCAGCTCGCGCTTGGCCGCGGTGAGCGGATCCTCGCCGTCGATGTCGAGCAACCCGGCGGGCAGTTCGAGCAGCCGGGTGCGGATGGGATGGCGGTACTGACGGATCAACACCACCCGTCCCTCGTCGTCGAGCGCGAGGACCGCCACCGCACCGTGGTGCTCGATGACCTCACGCTCGGCGACCCGCCCGTCGGGCATCGCGACCTGATCCTGGCGCAACGCCACGATCGCACCGCTGTAGAGCACCCGGCTCGACACCGTCTCGAAGTCGTGCTTACCGGGTTCGCTCATCGCCGCCTTGCCACCGATTCAGAGGTCCGCGGCCTGCTCCGCGAGCTCTTCCTCCGGGAAGTCTACGGGAAGGCGTTCGGCCAGTTTGTATTTCAACGCGGCGTGGATCAGCGCGGCGAACAGCGGATGCGGCCGGGTCGGACGGCTCTTGAGCTCCGGGTGCGCCTGGGTGGCGACGAAGAACGGGTGCGCCGACGCCGGGTACTCCACGAACTCCACCAGGTGGCCGTCGGGCGAGGTGCCCGAGAACACCAGACCGCTCTTGGCGATCGCGTCGCGGTAGGCGTTGTTCACCTCGAAGCGATGCCGGTGCCGCTCGGACACGTGCTCGCTGCCGTAGGCCTGCGCGACGACCGAACCCTTCTGCAGGGTGGCCGGGTACGCGCCCAGACGCATGGTGCCGCCCAGATCGGCCTCACCGGCGACCACGTCTTCCTGGTCGGCCATGGTCGAGATGACCGGGTTCGCGGTATCGGGCTCGAACTCCGCGGAGTTCGCGTCCGCGATGCCAACCGAACGGGCCGCCTCGATCACCACACACTGCAGACCGAGACACAGGCCGAGCAGCGGGATACCGCGCCTGCGCGCGTAGCCGATGGCGCCGAGCTTGCCCTCGATGCCACGGATACCGAAACCGCCGGGGATCAGCACCGCGTCCACGTCACGCAGCGCGGCCTGCGCGCCCGCCTCGGTCTCGCACTCGTCGGAGGGCACCCAGCGGATCCGCACCTTCGAACGATGCGCGAAGCCGCCCGCACGCAGCGCCTCGGTCACCGACAGGTAGGCATCGGGCAGATCGACGTACTTGCCGACCAGCGCCACCTCGACGGTCTCGCGCGGCGAATGCACCCGCTCGAGCAGGTCGCCCCACACCGTCCAGTCCACATCGCGGAACGGCAGCCCCAGCTTGCGCACCACGTAGGCGTCCAGGCCCTCGCTGTGCAGCACCTTCGGGATGTCGTAGATCGACGGCGCGTCCGGCGTGGAGATACACGCCTCCACGTCCACGTCGCACATCAGCGCGATCTTGTTCTTGAGTCCCTGCGGCACCTCACGGTCGCAACGCAGGATCAGCGCGTCGGGCTGGATACCGATGTTGCGCAGCGCCGCCACCGAATGCTGCGTCGGCTTGGTCTTGAGCTCACCCGAGGGCGCCAGGTACGGCACCAGCGACACGTGCAGGAAGAACACATTGTCGCGACCCACATCGTGGCGGATCTGACGCGCCGCCTCGAGGAACGGCTGCGACTCGATGTCGCCGACGGTGCCACCGATCTCGGTGATCACCACATCCGGCACATGACCCTGCAGATCCGGGCCGGTCATCGCCATGATGCGGTTCTTGATCTCGTCGGTGATGTGCGGGATCACCTGCACGGTGTCACCCAGGTACTCACCGCGCCGCTCCTTGGCGATCACGGTCGAATAGATCTGACCGGTCGTCACATTCGCCGCACCGGACAGATCGCGATCAAGGAAACGCTCATAGTGACCGACATCCAGGTCGGTCTCGGCGCCGTCCTCGGTGACGAACACCTCACCGTGCTGGAACGGGTTCATGGTGCCCGGATCGACGTTCAGATACGGGTCGAGCTTCTGCATCGTCACCCGCATACCGCGCGCGGTCAGCAACTGACCGAGGCTGGAAGCGGTGAGACCCTTACCCAAAGAGGAGGCGACGCCACCGCTCACGAAGATGTGCTTGGTGGCATTTCGAGCCTGATTCCGTTGATGACCCACGGACCCCCACCCTACCGCCTCCCCGGGACTTCAAGCGCAACCGAGGTGGGTCAACTGTCGCGTCGGCCGCTGGCGGTTGGGTGGGGAGGACTCAGCCCGTACCCGGGGAGTTACCCATGTGCTTGCCATATCAGCGGTTTTGTCGGGATCGCCGGCGCGGAAAGTCACCTTTTTGTGGTGGTGAGGTTCTCAATCAGCGGGGCATTGCTACCAGTGTCAGGGAGGTTGCTGAGGGGCCGGTTCCGTATCTTCCGGCTACGCCGTCGAGTTGTTCCGGGAGGGCGAGGGCTGTTGTCACGCGGCCTGTTTCGCGGTCGATGTTGTCGACGGTGGTGACGGTGGTAGCGAGGGGGGTCTGGGCGCGGACGTGGGCGATGGGAGCGTTGCCTTCGGCGGCGCCGGGGCGGCCCGCGAGGACCGTTCCGGCCGCACGGGCGCGCAGGGCGCCGGTGAAGCGGGCGATGGTCGCGCCCTGCCCGGAGTCGTCGGCGACGCCGTCGCCGGTGACGACGACCGCGAGCTGGGCGGGAGCGGCGGGCGTGTCGCCGTAGGCGAGGAAGCCGCCGCCGCGCAGAGTTTCCAGAAGGAGGGCCTGTTCCTGCGGGGTGGCGCGTGGCTGGTCGGTTGCCGGGTCCGCGAGGAGGGTCAGACCGAGCAGGTCGCCCGCCATGCTGCCTTGGTCGACGGCGCCGGTGCGCAGCTGCGCGCCCGCGGGGACGACATTGGTCAGCGCCGAACGCAGTCGGTCGCCCTCACCGCTGTCGAGAACCGCGTCGGTGAGCGCGATCCGGCCCGTCACCGAGGCGCCCGCCGTTTCGAGCGCCTTGCGCACACCGTCGACATCGCCGGGATCGGCATCGGGAGTGGTGAACACGAGCACGCTGCGATTCGCCAGCGTACCGGCCAGAATGCGGCCCGACGCACCGGCGATGAAAGCGTCCGTCGCGTCGAGACGACTCGCGAGCTGGGCATTCTCCGCACTCAACGCCTCGACCTGACCGCTGAGATCATCCTTGTCCGACCGCAGACCCGACAGCAGATCGGCCGCGACGGTCTGCGATCCGAGCACCACCCCGATCGCCAGGGCCAGGAAGATCGCCGCGATGGAAACGGCGTGCGACCGCAGCGAGATCACAGCTGACCCCGCACCCACTCGACGAGCCGGTCCCAATACCCGGCGGCCACCTCGAACACCTCGGACCCGCTCTGCGAAGCCAGAATCACCACGACCACCGCCACCAGCGCCGCCAGCACCACGAACGCCAGCGCCGCGCCGGTCGACCGATGCCGGTACAGCGTCGACACCGCGTTCGCGTCGACCAACTTCGCACCGACCTTCAACCGGGTCAGGAACGTCGCCGGATTGCTGTCGCGGCGGCCACGGTCGAAGAAGTCCTCCAGCGACGCGTGCGCACCGGCCAGCACGATCAGCGACGCACCGTGGTGATCGGCCAGCATCAAGGCCAAGTCGGTCGGCGACCCCGACGACGGGAAGGTCGTCGCGCCGATGCCGAGATCCTGGATGCGTTCGAGCCCGCGCGCGTGACCGTCGGTGTCGGCGGGCAGGATCATCTCCGCGCCGGAGCGCAGGGCGGCAGTGCTGATCTCGTCCGGATCACCGACGATCAGATCCGGCTTGTACTTGAGCTTGCGCAGCGTGTCCGCGCCGCGGCCGACCCCGATCAGGATCGGCGCGTACTCCTTGATGAACGGCTTGAGCCGTTGCAACTCCTCGAGATGCCCCGGCCCGTCCGCGATCACAACCACGTGCCGGTTGCGCAGATCCAGCTCGATGTCGGGCACGCCGATTCCGTCGATCAGCAGCGCGCTCTCGGTGCGCACGAACTCGGTGGTGTTGCCCGCGAAGGCGTCGAGGTGATCGGCCAGCCCGTTGCGTGCCTCGATCATCCGGTCGGCGATCGTCGACTCGTCGAACTCGATGCCATCGACCAGGACCTCGGGTTCCTTCTTGGTCAGCTTGTCGGCGTAGACGACACCGGCGTCGATGCGGATCTTCGCGCCGTCCTTGATCTTGCCGAACGCGTCCGAAGACACCGCGTCCATCAGCACGATCCCGTTGGCCACCAGCACTTCCGGACCGAGATTGGGATAGCGACCCGAAATCGACGGTGACGTGTTGACCACCGCGACGACACCCGCCTCGACGAGCCGGTCGGCGGTATGGCGATCCAGATCCGTCTCGTCCAGGACCGCGATATCCCCCGCGCCGACCCGGCCGAGCAATCGTCGAGTATTGCGATCCACCCGCGCGATCCCGGCGACACCGGGCAGCGTTTCGGTGTTCCGTGACAACAACGCCGGCATCTTCATGTGGCCGATGATGGAGCCAAACCCTCAACCTTTGGTGGAGGCGCGCCGAATCACCGACCACGCCGGTACCCGTATGCTCCCTGTCACAGATACTTCGATCAGGAGCAGAAAACCATGCCGAGCAGCACGGTCGAGACCGTTCTCGACGCCCCACGCGACATCGTCTACCGCCTCTTCACCGAGCGGGAGAGCGTGAGCCCCCACCTGCCTATTCAGGTCAAACTGGTCAAGCAGGGCGACGCGACCACCGGCGTCGGCGCCCAGCACCTGCTCGGCTTCGGCAAGCTCGGTGTCACCGAGGAGATCACCGCGCTGGTCCCCGGTGAGCGCATGGAGTACAAGATCGTGAAGGGTGCGCCGGTCAAGCGGCACGTCGGCGTCGTCACCTTCGCCGACACCGCCGAGGGCGGCACCCGCGTGGTCTACACCATGGAGTCCGAGCCGTCGCTGCCCGTCCCGACCAAGGCCATGGAGTTCGGCCTGCGTCAGCTGACCAACCAGCTCATCGGCGGCATCCGCAAGGCCCTGCGCTGATCAGAGCGAGACACTTCGCTCGGCACGAGCGGTCTCCAGCAGTTCCTCCGCGTGTGCCCGGCCGGTCTCGGTGTCGTCGAGACCGGCCAGCATGCGGGCCAGTTCCACCACGCGTTCCTCGTCGGTGAGCGTACGAACGCCGCTGTCCACCTTGCCTTTTCCGTCGTCGGACTTGTTCACCACCAGGTGCGTGTCGGCGAAGGCCGCCACCTGCGGCAGGTGGGTCACGACGATCACCTGATGGGTGCGGGCCAGGCGCGCCAGGCGTTTACCGATCTCGACCGCTGCCCGGCCGCCGACACCGGCGTCGACCTCGTCGAACACCATGGTCGCCCCGTGATCCGAGCCGGCCAGCACCACTTCCAACGCCAGCATCACGCGCGAGAGCTCACCACCGGACGCGCTCTTGCTCAGCGGCAACGACTGCGCGCCGGAGTGCGCCGAGAGCCGGAATTCCACCTCGTCGACACCGTTGGATCCCGCGTGCAGGGCCGTCCCGTCGACGTCGAGCGGTGCGGAATCCTGGGCGCTCGCCCGCAGTGTCCGGACCTGTACCTCCAGGCGGGCCTTGCCCATCGCCAGCCCGCCGAGCTCGGTACTCACGGCGGCGGCCAGCTTGGACGCGGCCTTGGTGCGGGCGGCACTGAGTTTGCGGGCGGCCTCGCGCACCTTGCCCGCGGCGATCTCGACCTCGGTGGCCAGTTTGGCCAACGCGTCCTCGGAGACGTCGAGGGAGTCCAGGCGGGCGCGGGATTCGTCGGCCCACGCGATCACCCCGTCGATGTCGGGGGCGTATTTGCGGGTGAGCGATTTCAGTTCGGCCTGGCGGTTGAGCATCGAGTCCAGGGCGCCGGGGTCGGAGGGCAGTTCGGACAGGTAACCGCTGAGCTCGGTCGTCACGTCGACCACCACCGCGATCGCCTCGCCCAGCCGGGGCGCGAGCGCGGTCAGGCCGGGATCGTCGGCCGAATCAAGGCGGGCGCGTGCCCCACCGAGCAGGTCGAGCACGCCACCGCCGTCGGCACTGGAGTCGGCGGGCCCGGACAGCGCCTCGTGGGCGGCGGCAGCGGCCTCGCGCAGCGAGTCCAGGTCGCTGAGCCTGCGGATCTCGGCGACGAGCCGGGTGTCCTCTCCCGGTTCGGGCGCGATGCCGTCGATTTCGCCGAGCGAATGCTTGAGCCGGTCGGCTTCCAGGGCGAGTTCACGGCTGTGGGCGGTGCGTTCGAGAAGTTCGGTGCGGGCGTCGAGCCAGGTGCGACGGTGCACCTGATACTTGCGCAGCAACGACGCCACGCCGTCGCCCGCGAACTGGTCGAGCGCGGCGAGCTGCTGTTCGGGCCGCTGCAGCCGCAGCTGATCGTTCTGTCCGTGCACGGTCAGCAGCCGGGAGGTGAACTCACCGAGCACCGCTGCGGGCACACCGCGACCACCGAGATGGGCCCGCGACCGCCCGTCGCTGTTGACGGTGCGCACCGCGATCACGCTGCCGTCCTCGTCGGCCTCGGCGCCCGCCGATTCCAGCACCTCGGTGATCGCGCCGCGGGCCCCGTCGTTCACGTCGTCGACGACGAAACGACCCTCGACCACCGCTTTCGACGACCCCACCCGCACCCGGCCCGCGTCCGCGCGGGCGCCGCTGAGCAGGTGCAGGCTGGTGACGACCATCGTCTTACCGGCACCGGTCTCGCCGGTGAGCACGGTCAGTCCCTCGTGGAATTGCGCGGTGGCCGTCGAGATGACGCCGAGTCCGTCAATCCTGATCTCGGTCAGCATCGGTGTCCTTCCCCGTTCGCTGTCTACCCCGCCAGCCCGTGACCGGCAGCTGGAACTTGCGCACCATCCGGTCGGCGAAGGGCGCGGAATCCAGCCGCACCCACCGCACCGGTCGTTCGCCACGCACCACCTCGGCCCGACCACCGCGTGGCAGGGCGAGCGTGCGCCGCCCGTCCAGGAAGACGATCGCATCGTGCCCGGTCGCCACCGCTTCCACGGCGATCAACGACTCGGGGCTCGTCACCAGCGGCCGCGCGAACAGCGCGTGCGCGTTGCTGGGAATCACCAGCATGGCCTCGAGCTCCGGCCACACGACCGGACCGCCCGCCGAGAACGCGTACGCGGTCGATCCGGTGGGCGTGGCGACGAGGATGCCGTCGCAGCCGAACGCCGACACCGGTCGCCCGTCCACCTCGAGGACCACTTCGAGCACGCCCATGCGTTGTGCGTTCTCGATGCTCGCCTCGTTGAGCGCCCAACCGCGTTCGGTGACGACATCGTCGACCCGGACGGTGACGTCGATGGTGAGCCGGTCTTCGAGCCGGTAGTCGCGGTCGACCACCTGGGCGAGCGCTTCATCGAGGTGCTCGGCCTCGGCCTCGGTGAGAAAACCGATGCGGCCCAGGTTGATTCCCAGTACCGGCACCCCGGTCGGCCTGCCGAGTTCGGCGGCACGCAGGAAGGTTCCGTCGCCGCCGAGGGCGAGCACCATCTCGCAGCCCTTGGCCGCCGACGGGCTGTGCGGCACGACGCGCACCGGGTATCCGCCCGGCTCGTCCTCGAACCGGGTGCTGTCGGCCTCGTCGGCCAGCACCCGCAGACAGATGCCCGCCGCGGCGAAGATCTTCGCCACCCGGTGCGCCGTCTCGATGATCTCCGCCCGGCCCGGATGGGCGACGAGCAGAATCTCGCGACCGCTCTCACGCGAACTCACTGCGGCCCCTCCTCCACAGCCTGGGCGACGAGCGCCGCCACCTGTTCGGCGTCGTAGTCGAACGGGCCGACCTTGCGCAACCACAGGAAGTATTCGACATTGCCCGACGGTCCGGGCAGTGGACTGGCGACCACACCGAGGGTGCGCAGACCGAGCGCACCCGCCGCGGCCGCGACCTCACACACCACTTCGGCCCGCAGCGCCGGGTCACGCACGACTCCGCCGGAGCCGACCCGTTCCTTACCGACCTCGAATTGCGGCTTCACCATGGGCAACAGATCGGCGCCATCGCTCACGCAAGCCGCCAGCGCGGGCAGCACGAGCGCCAGCGAGATGAAGGACAGATCACCGACCACCAATTCGACTGTGCCGCCGATGGTTTCAGCGGTGATGCCGCGCACGTTGGTGCGGTCGAACACGCGCACCCGTTCGTCGTTCTGCAGACGCCAGATCAGCTGTCCGTAGCCGACGTCGACCGCGACCACCTCCCGCGCGCCCTCGGTGAGCAGCACATCGGTGAAACCACCGGTCGAGGCACCCGCGTCCAGGCATCGCTTACCCGCGACCGCGAGACCCTGCGGCTCGAATGCTTCGAGGGCACCCAGCAGCTTGTGCGCGCCACGCGACGCCCACGACACCTCGTCCGGTTCCTCCCGCACGATCAACGGTGTGCCCGCCTCCACGGCCGTGGCCGGTTTCACCGCGACGGTCCCGGCGATCAAGACCCGGCCCGCGCCGATCAGCTCGACCGCGTGTTCCCGCGACCGGGCCAGTCCGCGGCGAACCAGTTCGGCATCCACCCGCGCTCGTCTGGCCACCTCAGATCTTGTCCACGGTCGACAGGGCCTCCACCAGCACCTCGTGCGCCTGCTCGAGAATGCGCGCGCGGCGGGTGATGTCGGCCCCGGTCTCGGTGTTCTCCGCGGGCCCCGGTTCGCGTCGCTCACCGAGCTCGGCGAGCAGTTCGTCGACCTGGGATCTGATCCGGTTCGGGTCGGCCGGTACGTGCGCCTGAGCGCCCGGCAGATGACTGCCGGGCATCGGGATCCCTGGTCGGGGTTGCGGTGACGTGCCGGATGGCGGCGAACTCGGAGTACTCATCGTGCCGTCAACGCTATCGGATTTCCGAATCGACCGCGCGCACCCGTACCGCCCTGCCCGGGTGCTGCCGCAATAGATCCGCGACATCGCCCGGCGCGGCCACCCCCGACACGATCTCGGCGTTGAGGGCGTCCAGCGACAGCGCGATGTAGGTGGGCACCTGCGCAGCGGGTGCGCCGACCGCCTCCTCGAGGGTGCTCACCCCCGTCAGCACGAGGAGTGAATCCAGGCCGAGGCCGTTCGCTCCCTCGATGTCGGTGTCGAGCCGGTCGCCGACGACCAGGGCGTTTCGGGTCCCGGCTCGCTCGACGGCGTCTTCCATCAGCGGCGCGTACGGCTTGCCCGCGACCAGCGGTTCGCGATCCGAGGCGGTGCGCAGCGCGGCGACCATCGACCCGTTGCCCGGCGCGAGACCGCGTTCGTTCGGCAACGTCCGGTCGGTGTTGCTGGCCACCCAGAGCGCCCCCGCTCGCAAGGCATAGGCAGCTTCCGCGAGGTCGGGCCACGCGGTGGTCGGCGAATGCCCCTGCACCACGGCCGCGGGCGGTGTCTGCGCGAACCGGCGGACGGGTTTCAGACCGACCGCCTCGATTTCCGCGGCGAGATCGTCGGTGCCGACGACCAGCACCTCCTGCCCGGCCGACAGGCGCTGACCCAGCATGCGGGCGGCGGCCTGCGCACTGGTCACCACGTCGTCGGCGGCGGCCGGATACCCCAGCTCGGCCAGGTGCCCGGCCACTTTCGCCGGTCCGCGCGCCGCGTTGTTGGTCACATACACCAACCGCTGCGCCGAATCACCGTGCGGGACAAGCGCTTCGGGTGCACCGTCGATCACCTCGGGACCGCGGTACAGCGTCCCGTCCAGATCGAGCAGCAGGGCCTCATATTGATCGCGTAGCCGATTCACACACCCTCACTCCGTCGTCGTGCCGGGTCGAGTACATCTGCGACCCTAGGCGAGACCACCGACAGATTCGGTTCGCCCCGAATCGTCCTCGCCTCCTTCATGATCGGTCATGCCCGGCCGCCCCGGACCCACTGTGCCCAGGTTCATCCCGAGCCCGGCGAGTCGCGTCCCGTTTCGACGTCGGGTGCGTGAGTGTGTTCCTCACCGACATCCACAAACGGCCGCTCACGGCTGATCCGACGAGCGCGCGGTGACGGTGTGGCCGTCGCCCTGCGGACAACGGCATCCTTTCGCCGACCCAGGCAAGGCCGCCGAACCAGCGCAGGTCGATCGGGGTCCAGGTGCCGTGCGCTGTGCCCGCACGCGCAAAGGCCGTCGGTCGGGAGCCATGGTCGGTCCCGGCCGACGGCCGCGAATGCTATGAACTACTGGGCGTCGCCGCCGGTGAGCTCGCTGGCGCGTTCTTCCGCGTCGGTCTCGCCGTCCTCGTCGGCGGCAGCCGCATTGAGGAACCACTGCAGCCCCTCATCCGTGCGGCCCGCCGCCACCAGAGCATCGGCGTAGGCGTAAAACAGGCGCGCGGCGGCCGAGCCGGTGCGCGCCGGGTTGAGGTCCGAGGCCTGCAGGGTCACCACAGCCTGGTCGAACTGGCCCAGGTCCATCCGGGCGCCCGCGACGACGATGCGCAGCTCGGTGGCCTCGTCGCCGGTCAGTGCCTGGGCTTCCTCGCTGCGTCCGAGTTCGATGGCCCGTTCCGGCCTGCCGAGTCCGCGTTCGCAGTCGGCCATCACCGCGAGCAGACCGGATCCACCCGACATGCGTCGCGCGGTTCGCAGTTCCGACAGCGCCTCGGCCCATTCCCCGGCGTGGTAGGCCACCACACCCGCGGTCTCACGCACCACGGCGATGCGACCTGCCCGCTGCCGCGCGGCTCTGGCGTGTGCCAGCGCCAGGCGCGGGTCGTCCTCGAGCAGTTCGACGGCCATCACCATGTGCCGGGCGACGGTCTCGGCGTTGCTCTTGTCCAGGCTCAGCAGATCACGGCGCACGGCCGGATCGAGATCGGAGGCCTGCACGTCCTCGGGGATATCCGGTTCGTCCGGTCGGGCCGCACGTCGATCGGTCGGCCTGCCACCCGCTGCCCGAGCGCCTTCGCCGCCACGGCGTCGATCATCGTTGTCGAATCGGCTGTCGTCCGCACCGCGGTACCCACTCCCGCCACGGTCGTCGCGCCGGTCGGCGCCCCAGCCCGAGCGGTCGTCGCCGCGCGGTGCGCGGTCACCGTCACGATCCGAGCGGAAGCCGCGGGCAGAGCGTTCCTCGTCGCGGACGGCGCGATCGCCGCCACGGGCACGGTCGTCACCACGGCTCGAGGCATTTTCATCACGATCTGAGTCGACGTGTCCGCGATCCGAACGATCGTCGACCCGGGCGGAACTCTCATTCTCACGAGTGGAGTCACGGTCGGATCCGGCGTCGGCACGATCCGACGCGTTGTCCCCCGCGCTCGGGTTGCCGAGCGTGGCGTCCTCCGAATCGCGCGAGTCGGTGCCGCTTGCCGGTGCGTTGCCCACCGAGCGGCGATCGTCCGCATCGAGTCCGGTCGTCTGCCCCTCGCCGCTCGCGAACTCGGAGCGAGCATCCGGGTGGTCGTCGTCCGTTCCCTTCCCGCGCCGAGAATCCTCTACACCGTCGACATCATCGCGCCCGGAAGCGGCCGAGTCGGCACCGCCTGCGACGGAATCAGCGCGCTCGGTCGACGGCTTGCCCTGCTCTGTGGACGTGTCCTCGACCATCGCGCGGTCTGCCGGTGCGTCGGCATCGGCCGCCGAGATCACGCCGAGGACATCGCCGTCACGTTCCTTCCGCTTCTCACGGTAGGTGCCGTCCAGTGGCGCACCGTCGTCGCCGACGAACTTGTTCCGACCGCCGGATCCCCCACTGCGCTTGAACCCACCGCGACCACGGTCGTCGTCCCGACGGGCACCGCGCTCGTCATCGCGCCGCTCGTACCCACCTCGATCCGACCTGCCACCCCGCGAGTCACTGTCGTCACGGCGGAACCCACCACGATCCGCGCCACGATCGAATCCACCGCGCGAACGGTCGCCACCCTCGCCGCGACGGAACCCACCGCGCGAACGATCATCGCCCTCCCCACGACGGAAACCACCACGATCGGAACCACCGCCCGAACGGTCATCGCCTTCATTGCGGCGGAAAGCACCACGATCCGAACCACCACGACGGTCGTCGTTGCCACGGAAACCACCACGATCGGAACCACCGCGCGAACGGTCATCGCCTTCGTTACGGCGGAAACCACCACGATCCGAGGTACCGCGCGAACGATCGTCACCCTCGTTCCGCCTGAAGCCGCCACGGTCCCCACGATCGGAACCGCCACGCGAACGGTCATCGCCTTCATTGCGGCGGAAACCACCACGATCCGAACCACCGCGCGAACGATCGTCACCCTCGTTCCGCCTGAAGCCGCCACGGTCCCCACGATCGGAACCGCCACGCGAACGGTCATCGCCTTCATTACGGCGGAAACCACCACGATCCGAACCACCACGACGGTCGTCGCTACCACGGAAACCACCACGGTCACCGCCGCGATCGAACCCACCGCGCGAACGGTCGCCGCCGTCATCGCGACGGAAACCGCCACGATCGCCGCCGCGATCAGAGCCACCGCGCGAGCGATCATCGCCCTCGCTACGGCGGAAGCCGCCATGGTCCCCGCGATCAGAGCCACCGCGCGAGCGATCATCGCCTTCACTGCGGCGGAAACCACCACGATCCGAACCACCACGACGGTCGTCGTTGCCACGGTAACCACCACGGTCACCGCCGCGGTCGAACCCACCGCGCGAGCGATCATCGCCTTCGTTGCGGCGGAAGCCACCGCGATCGGAGCCGCCACGCGAACGGTCATCGCCTTCGCCACGCCGGAAACCGCCACCGCCGCGCGGACGGCCGTCGTCGTTGCGACGGAAGCCGCCGCGGTCTCCCACGCGGTCGAAACCGCCTGCGGGACGGTCGGATTCATCGCGGCGGCGGTAGCCGCCACGGTCACCGGAACTTCCGCGTGCGGCGTCGTCGCGACGCGGGTAACCGCCGCGATCCGAACCGCCCCGATCGCCGGAGCCGCCACGATCGTCACGGTTGTAGCCGCCGCGACCGGAGCCGCTTGAGCCACGGTTATCGCCCTGGCCACCACGGGGGCGGTCGGTCGGTTCGCCGCGTCGGCCGAAACCGCGGGCGTCTCCGTCCCTGCGGAAAGACTTCCGTCCGTCGTTGTGTTCCGACACGGCGATCCCTTTCTAGGTTCCCCGGCCTCCGGGGAGAGTTGTCATGGCCCCGCCTGCAAAGAATTCAACCACGGGCGGACGACGGGGCATCGTCCGCCTGGCGTGCCGGGCGCATTTCTTGCCCACAAACGCCGATAGGGGACCCAAATAAGGGTCCCCTATCGC
>NZ_BDBE01000058.1 GCF_001612825.1 Nocardia caishijiensis NBRC 108228
CTCGGCCTCCTTGCGAGCCGCTCGACGGCGGCATGTGGTGGTCGTGAGATTAGCCCAAGGCTAATGACTAGTAGCTGGATTTTCGCAATAAATCGCAGCGATCCAAGTCGCTTGGGTGGGTTGGCTAGTGATGTGTGGCCATGGACGTGGTGTTCAGGGGGCCGGTGTGCCCGCGGTGAACAACTCACCGGCGGCGTCGAGGAAACGGCGGGTCGACCGGGACGGTTCAGGGCTGCGTCGCCAGCCGAGGTGCAGTGTGGTCGCGAGCGTAAAGTTCCGCTAGGGCGCGCTTGCTGTCCGGGGTGTGCTCCCAGTGGCATTTGCCTCGCACAATCCGATCCCCGTGGGGAAACGTCCTGCCCACCCTCACCGTCCTCAAAGATTCCAGATGTCGGGTACAGCCTACGTATCTCGATGGAGGCAAGCGGGAGGGTTGAGCAGGACTGTCTTATCTGCTTTGGATTGGGGACACGAATGTGCCGGGCGTTCGGGACATGTTCGGGAAGCGCGTGTTCGACGGCGGCAAGGATCTCGACGACCGCACCATCGACGTCGTGCAAGCGACTCGCCCCGATGCCGTGGCGTCACTGAACGAAAACGATTGGTACACAACCGAGGAAGTCGCGGCCGTTCTGAAGGTCGACGCATCCAGTCTGCGCCGATGGCGGACCGCGTCGCCGCCTCAGGGACCACCCTTCGTCCACCTGACCAGCAGGGTGACGCGCTACCTCGGCGCTGACGTGCTCGCCTACGTTCGTCGGAACCGAATCGATCCGGCTGCGGCGTGATGAGTACCGACAGGATTCACGTGATCCCCCTTGGGGTCGAAATCCGTTCCGACATCGAGGAGCGCGACCGCGCGAAGCCTTTCCGGGCGCGTGTTCGGTGGACAGACCCCGCGACGAAGTCGAGGCCGTCCAAATCCGAATCGTTCGACACCCGCGACGAGGCGGAGAACTGGGTCGAGCGGATCAAAGCAGCCGCGGCGCGAAACGTCGATCCCAAGACCGCGACGTCCACTCTCGAGGACTACGGAACAGCCAATCGGGATGCGGCGATGCGTGGTCTGGAACCGAAGACTCTGGATCCATAGGGGGCGGGTTGGCGAAAGCGTGTCGTGCCAGCCCTTGGACACCTTCCCGTGACGATGGTGACCGCGGGCATGGTCGACCGCGCGGTGATGAGCTGGATCGCCGCAGGAATCGGAAAGTCCTCGGTGAAGAACAGTCTCGCCGCGTTGGCTCGCGTGCTGGATCAGGCAGTTCGCGACGAGGTAATCGACCGAAACCGCGTCGAGGTTTCCGGCTGGCAGCGCCAATACGAGCAGTTCGAGGACGAGCTCGACGATCCGAGATCGCTTGCCCTACCGGACTGGTCGTCACTGGTCAGCCTGTCCCAAGCGCTTGTTACGAGGTCGGCGGACGGCTTTCAAGGATGGGGCGACGTCGTGATGTTTGCGGCTTGTACTGCGGTTCGGATCGGCGAAGTCTCGGGGTGCCGCGTCGGCGATATCGACACCGAGCAGTGGATCTGGACCCTGCGCCGACAGACATCGCCGGGGCCCGGCGGCCTCATCGACAAGGGCACCAAGGGGAAGCGGTCCCGACGAATTCCGATCATCGAGGACATCCGGCCGATGGTGCTGGCCAAGATTCGAGCCCGAAAGGGCAAGCCCGACGCTCGTCTGTTCTCAGGGCCTCGTGGTGGTCGAATCCAGACGGGCGTACTGCACCGGGCGACGCATTGGGATGAAGTGGTGTCGAAGCTGGGGTATGAGCACCTTCGCCGACACGACCTTCGGCACACGGGGCTCACGTGGTTCGCTGACGCCGGTGTCCCGCTGCATCGGCTTCAGCAGATCGCGGGGCACACCGATCCGCGAATCACCCAGCGGTACCTGCACCCGGACATTCAGGGCCTGCAAAGCGACGGTCAACTGTTGTCCAACCACCTCAGAGCACCCCATCGGTCCCCAGATGGTCCCCAACTGCGATTGGTCCGATAACGAGAAATCCCCTCCGACCGAGGTCGGAGGGGATTTCTTTCTGTCGACCTACTGGGACGCTACTCAAAACACCGGCAGGCCGAGCAGCTTCGCCGGGTGATCAGGCTGGTGGATGCCACGCCACCGCGGCAACCGGCGAAGGCAAGTAGTTCTGTTCAGCCACGTCGGCTGGATCGGCGGCTCTCGGCTGAGACGATCGCCGAACTGGTTGCTGCCTACCGAGCAGGCACCTCGACCGGCAAGCTGTGCGAGACCCACCACCTGTCCAAGGGCGGGCTGCTGAAGATCCTGGCTGAGCACGGGGTTGAGATGCGATACCAGCCGATGACGACAGACGAGATCGACTGGGCAGCACGGCTTTACGGCGACGGGCAGTCACTGAACGCTGTTGCCCGCGTAACCGGCAAGTCCAAGGGCAGCGTGTGGAAGGCGTTGCGGACGCGTGGAGTGACTATGCGGTCCTCTACGAGATGAATGCTGCGCTCGTCGCCGATATCGCAATGCTGACGGTGTGTTAGCGATCTGCCCCCGGTAGCTTAGTGCGATACTTCTTGCATGTCGAGTGCGATATGGCCCTTCCCCCTTCCTGTCAACATTTTCGGAACGGTGGCAGCATGGGTCATCGTAATTCTTACAGTTGGAGGAGTCTCGATCTCTGGACTGGCGTACCTCCAAAATCGAAAGGAAAACAAACAAAAGTCTCAAGCCCGCCACGTTCGCTTCACAAGTCTCCATTGGACCGATAATTCCTACCACGCAAAAGTGCACAATCTTTCCGATAGGTCCATTTACGACCTTCACCCGAACCAGGGACGAAAATGGTCGCTGCGCAGTGTTGTCGCTGACGAATGCCGTAGCCGAGGTCGACAATTGTCGGACGAGGAAATTGCGGCACTAAAAGAGGAGTGGGACGCGACATCAGGTGGCACCTTGTACATTTGGGACTACGACAGCGCCCACGTAGGGCCGGGTGAGACCAGGGAAGTCGAATTTCGAGGCACCAAGAAATCTACCGAAAGATATTGGATTTCTTTCCGAGATTCCGCAGGATGTAAATGGACACTTGAGCTGGACGGTACCGAGCCGGAAAGTAGCGATGACCCATCGGGGCCAGAACAATACAGGTGGTGGCTCATATTCAAGAATCCGTTCAAATACCTATCAGGCAAAAAGAGTTCGCGCCAGCAGAAAATATGGCTTGACAGGAATGTGCCATAGACACCCTGGCGCATCCGACTTGCGGCGGCATGGCGAACGAGGCGCGGCCTCGCGTTCAGTCCCTTGTCGCTGAACCTACGAACATCGCGCGGATAACGTACTGGGACAACCGAAAACGGCTCGTGTTGTGTCAGTGCCACCCCGTACGATCTCGCCATGCAGATCATCACCGAGATCACCCGTGGAGCCATCCTTGAGGAGCTGCGCCACGGCGAGATCTGGTGGGCCGGGCGGCTCGACGAGCCGACCTTCCTTGCACGCCTGTACCCCCTCGATGACATGCCCTCGTACGACACCCGTTTCAAAACAGCCCGTGACGACATCCGGCAGCACCGAGAGAACAATGAGGACTGGGACGACGAGTGGGTCTTCACTGATGACCGCTTGGAGCTCGACACGAACGACGAGAAGTTCCTCCAGTTCCTCGCGATGACCGTGCATCCCGTGGTCCGACCCAACCGAGACGAAGCCTTCAAGCTGGCCGGGATGTACAACCGGCACCTACGGATGGACGGTTGGGAGTTGGCCGAAGCTGCCCAGATCTCCGGACGGCCGGTGTTCGCTGCCAGAAGTTCGTTGACCGTTCCGGGGCCGGTCAGGCAGATCACGAAACACGTCTTGGCCGGCGATGTCACCTACGTCGCACAGCAGATCACCCGCATGGAGTCCGCGATCGACAGCGACCCTGAGCTGGCGATCGGTACGGCCAAGGAGCTGATCGAAACCGCCTGCAAGACCGTCCTCGAAGGTATCGGCATCGAGGTGGACAAGAACTGGGATGTGCCCCGGCTTCTTCGAGAGACGACGAAAGAGCTACAGCTTGCCCCCGACGCAGTTGCGTCGACCGCTGCCGCGGCTGACTCGATCAAGCGCGTCCTCGGAAGTCTGGGAAACATGGCGGCAGGGGTCGCCGAGCTGCGCAACTCGTACGGCACTGGTCATGGCAAGGCAACTGGCACCAGTGGACTCGGCCCACGGCATGCGCGTTTGGCTGTTGGCGCGGCTTCGACCCTGGCGGTATTCCTCTTCGAGACGTACAACGATCGCGTCGAGCGACAGAAGCTGACCAGTACAAATAGCGGAAAGGTCACGAGTTCATGAGGTTTGACGACATCAAGCACGTTTGGCCTGCTGAACACCATGACCTCAGCGCCCCGCCAACCCACCACTCGCACCTGTCGGATATCGGCTGGCAGCGACGCATGGGCCTCTACGGCCGCATCCAGGGGTTTCGGCGAGCTGCTGAGATCCTGCACCACGCGATGCTCACCGATCAATCAGTCCGTGACCTTGATACCGTAGTCTTCCCCTACGCGACATGCTGGCGGCATCACATCGAGCTACAGCTGAAATCCATTCTGGTACAGCTCCGGGTGATGTGCGACTTACCAGCAAAGGCTGCACATCATCACAAGATCGACCAACTGTGGGCAGAAACCCAGAAGATCATCGCCAAAGAGTTTCCCGACGAGAAGGTCGACTTGGACAATGTGAGTCGGGTGATCGGTCAGCTGTCAAAATTAGATCCAGATGGACAGGAATTTCGATATGCGTCTCGCCGCGATGGCAGTGATACGCTCCCCGATCTAGATCGGATTAATCTCCTGGCTTTTCATGAGGCCATGTTGGGGGTTGCGCAGTACCTCGATGCGACCGATACCGCTGCTGGTGAAACAATATCCATGAAGCGCGAGATCGATGAGTACTACGCTGAAGCATTCGATGACTGGGATAGCTATTGATTCACGTTCCGCACCCAAGGATGTTGCACTAGCGGGGATTCGGTGAGCGACGCTCACCGCCCGCACCTTCAGTCGAGCAGTAGTTGATATGCCCCAATCAACACATCGCCCGTTCGACTCGCATGCTGCCGCTTCCTGGTGAGCAACTGCGGGAGGGAGATACGATTCTCGATAATTGCGCTCAAATCAGCCCCAGTCATCAGGATCATAATCGGCCGGTTCTGAGAGTGAGTACTGATCGCCGTCGGTTCGAATCCGTTCATTGAAAGGAACAGGCCGAGCGTGTTATCGAGCTTCCGGCCGATTTTCGCCGCGAAGCCGTCAAGGTCCTTGAGTGGTGTCTTGGCCTCCTGCCATTTAGCCTCAAACAGATACTCAGTTCCTTCGTGGGTAAACGCTCCATCGATCTGTTCGCCTGTTATTCTAAATGAACCCTTCGCATCCATATCAAACAGCGCGAACAGCTCATTGACAAATTTCTCCAGCGAGTAACCCCTTTGCTGAGCGGGTTGGCTAACGATGTCTTTAAAATCTATTCTGAGGCTATCCAGCTTCTCGGAAACGGCACGTTTCATTTCGTTGCGAGCCCGCTCCTCTTCTTTTCGCTTGTCTGCTTGCTCGCGCTGATCGCGAAGTTGAATATACGGCTCGACTTGCCTTCGCAGAGTCGCCACAGCGGCCACAGCAGTATCGTACTTCGCCTGACCGTCTTCGACGGCCTTCAAGTGCGCCGGGTCGGATATATCAGCCGTCGCCAAGAGGATGCTCAGTAGATCGTCATGATACTTGTGCTGACTTGCAGCAAGGCTGTCGATCAGTTGAGCAATGATATTGCGCTTGTAGTCTGTCCAGTCAAGTCGAGAGACTATTTCACGATCCGAAACGCACGAAGCTAGAAATCCCCGAAGTTCTCTCTTGTACCAGAAAGAATGGAGTAGTGCCTCCTTCAAAGGAGGTAGTACTGCCGGACTAACCCTCTTGGTGCTCATTGATATATTTCCTTTGACAATAGAACGTCAACCGTCATCCGACAACATCAGTCGCGAGGTTGACGCACTCAAGCAGCATCAATCCCCGTAGATAAGGCTGCAACAGCTTACCGGTTGTTCGCACAACGCCTGCCGCGACACTCCGGTGTCTGAACCGGGAGGCTGGTTACTGACTTCGAGGCAGACAAATCCAACCAGTCGGATTCTTTTACCGCTCAGCCTCCCATTGTTTGCCGTCGCCGATCCGTATCTAGGCGGCATCTTCGTCCAAGCCCCGCCCCACATCCGCGGCGATCTGCCGCGACAAAGCCAATGCCTTGTCCTGGTAGGCGCGGTGGTGAATACCCATCCGGGTGAGTCTGAGGATCAGGAAGAACCACAGGTAGACCCGGCTTCGTTCCCGTCCGCACTGGCGGCACCGCAGCGTCGCCCTGAATATCGCGGCCATAGACGGTTTGGCAGAGAGGCGTTCAACCTTCACGACGTACCACGACCTCGGATGCAGGTGAAGCCAGGCCATCAGGCGGGTACCCCCTGCGTGGTCGCCTTCGCATCGCCATAGCGGGTCGCGATTTGCTCCAACCACTCAGTCACCCGGTGCATCTCGGCGTCTCCGCGGAGGCCGCGGAGTAGGCGATCAAACAGACCCGCCCTCAGGTAGTGGCGAAAGACTTGGTAGACAGACTTGCAGACGCGGTACCGGGAAGGTAACTCATTCCACGTGAGGATATAGGCCATCTTGAAGCGAATGGCATTAAAAATCACGCGCTTCCGTTTCAAGACTTCGCTCTGTTGCGATCCCCATCGACCTGTTGGTAGGTACGGAACCATCTGCGCCCATTCGGCATCGGTCAGATCAAAGTCGACGGAACCAACGACGTAGTCACAGGCGGCCAATAGGTCGCACGGCGCCACTCGTCCCACCAATTCCAACGGCGTGGGTGTCACACCAGAATGGTGATACCGTGAGTGCTCGACAAGTTCAGCCCAGTCCACCTTCTCGCGGTGCGTTTCAAGCCAGGTGGCCGCATCGAGCCGAACGTCTTCAAGCGGCCAGTCCTCGGTTGGTTCGATCACATCGCGAAGCGATGGTGTCGCGGCGACGGCGGCCACACGCACCTCCTGTGCAACTTCCCACGGTTCAGCCTCAAGCATGCGATCGATATGGGCCTCTTTGCTTGCGTCTGCCGCTAGCTCACTACCATCGCCGAACAGGTAGGTGCCCACATCTTTGGGCACTTCATGCAAAAGGTAGTGCCGAACCGCTTCGCGAAGCTCGTCAGTCCATTCCTGAGGGTCATAGCCGATATCACCGTCGTTGGCGACGTTAAACTCGTAAAGGTTTCCAAACTTCGGTTCGAGGTAGTTTGCAAGTAGTTCGAATTTGTTCCCTAATATCTCCGCCATATAGTTCTATTGTTGATCGTTCATTGAATTTCGTCAAGTGTGAAATGTAATTTTCGGCTACATCTGCGCGCGAACGGCTATCTCGCATCTTCGGTTTGCATCTTCACAAATTTCGGCGGAGCGCTCACAGTCTCGACAAACTTCTCCATCATCCGCGCGCCTTCGCGAGCATGAGCATATTCCCAGCCGCCGGATTGCAGCCGCTTCCGACTGGATTGCCCTGTGTCACCGAGGTCGATATGCGGCGGGAGCGATCTTGTCAACACGATGCCCTTGACTAGCATGGGAATTACCACGTCGCACACATGCCGCAGAAGGCGGTTCAACTCAGCTGCCGGTGAAACAAACGCAGCGCCGCTCGGCCGCTCAACGCCGATAATTGCAGTAAACGAAGCAATGATTGGCACGCCTACCGGGATCTGCATCACGCGATCTCCGACGCATACAGGCCGCATCGTATGATCCTGCCCGATAAACGGTTGATCCTCGCGATCCACTATCATCTTCGCAAGGCACAATCGAATACCTCGGTGTTTGTCGGTATTTGAGTATTCTTGCATCAGCTTGAGTGGATTCTCAAAGTCCGGCGTTACCCCCATGAGTTCAGCAAGATCTTCTCCTATCGAAGGAATTCGAGCTGGATCATTGAACGGCTGCAAGCTGGCGACTCGCTTGCCAATTGCCGCCCCTGCTGCGAACTCGGAAACAATCTTACCGTTCTCTCGGTGCCATTTGTCCATCGCCGCCTGATCGTCCTTGATCGGCATCTGTATGCACCTGGCCTGCTTCTCGGTCAGCTGACCTTCGTGAGCACTTTCAACCACGTAGAAAAGCGTGTTCTCAATTGCGGATCTCATATGGTTAATGGCCTCGCTGAAGAGCATTGCGATCGCGGGCGGGATGGGGCGGATCGCCTCGATCTCTACGTCGACGGTGCCTTCGCTTCGTTCGATTTGTGCTGGAGTAACCCCATGCTGCGACCAGGCTGCGCAGAGCACCGCAATCTGCTCGATGGCGTGGTCGGCTCGGGCGAGGCGGAACGCTACTGGGTCGAGTTCCGTTGGCAGCCAGTCAGTATCGCGGCTACCGTCTCGTTGATCGCTCATGACGGCAGCCTAGTATAGAGACATCAGACCGCGATTGGCGTTAGGTATGGAGCGTTGCCATCAGGCATCATGTTGCAGCTTCAACCCAAGATGGTCAGCGACTTCATGGTGCCATCGTTCGTGCCTATCGAGTTGGGTGGTGATGGCGGCTCGTTCGACCTCATCATCATCGAGTCGGGCAGCTATTTGGTCGAAGCCAGTCCGAACTTCGTCACGAAGGGAACCGATATCTTGTTTAGATTCCTTTTCGAGCGAATCGAACCGCCTGTCCATGTAGGCATAAAGTTTCTCGAACTGTTTCGCAAATCCTTCTTCTGTCATATGAGACTATTATATTCCCGCCGCGATATTAGAACAAGATCTATTCAATTTGGCGGATATCCCGCTCCGGCACCCAAACAAAAGCCACCCCACCGTGCGGCATCACCCAACCATCGAAGCGAAGGCCAATCTTCCTGTCCGGCACGCTATCTGGTGTTTTGCTTCGGATGCTCTTCTGGGAACTGGCGATGAAGTCGATCATGTTCACGTGGGCGATGTCGGTGTCGCTGTAGTCCAGCTCGATGTCGACACCCCGCGTCGGCTGGTCGACGTAGAACTGCATCCAGCGACTTTGCGGTGCCTGCTGCAAGCGGTAGGTGAAGGCGATCGTCCGCGGACGCTTCGGATCTCCGTCCACGCCGAGGTTCACGCTGTAGGTCTGGGAATCCTTCCGGCTGCTTCGGCGGATCGGGCGTTCCTCGCCGTCGACGGTGAACTGCACCAGCTCGAAGGCATCCTTGGCGCTGGCATCGATGCCGCTGGTCGGGTTGTAGTACCACACGAAGGTGGTCGCCGGATCGTGCGACAGTGCTCGGTAGTCCTCGATGTCCGAGACGGAGACGAAACGACGAACATTGCTCGCCGGCACCGTCGTGTACTCCTGTGTCACGGTGATGCCCAGCCCGCCATCAGGTAGCGAGGGGTGCGGAACCCCTTCGGGGTTCCGCCTAAGCATGCTTAGGCGGATAGAGATCGTGGCGTCGTCCCACCGCTCGACAGACCTCACCGCCTGATCACGAATGTCGGCATAGAGCTCGCGGGCAAACTCGTCGTCGCCGAGCCGCATTGCCAGGCTGCTGCCGATGATGTTGTCCAGCAGCTCGGGGGTGGCGACCCGCCGAAGGTCTTCGTTCTCGAAGGCAAAGCCCTTGATCACGGCCTCTTTCATGGCCGGGGCCTGCTCGATCAGCAGGCGACGCAACCGCGCCTCGTCGGCTTCGCCGCGTTCCCGCTCGAAGTAGGAATCGAGCCAGAGGCTGAACAGGCCAGCGCCGAACAAAATGCCGCCTACCTCGCTCCACGGCAATACGTTCAGCCATCCCAACTCTCGCACTGCGGGGATGGCCGATCCAGCCGTCATGAAGGCGATGCCGACGAATGCGAACACCAATCCGGCGAGGATCTTCTTGGTTCTGAGGAGTCGGTTGAATACATCGTTCATATGGCTTTGCTGCACCCATTGTACCAAGTTGCTAATATTTGGTACAGGCGAACCAAAACAGCGGCGCACCCGCTTGGGGCGCACCGCTGCCTGGTTCTACCGTGGCCGGGGATTACTTCCCGCTGCCGCCACTCACGAAGCCGCTGCCTCCGGACATGTTTCATCACCTCCTCGCCCATGCGAATCCGCGCCTCCTTGGCCCGAATCGACTGGGCACGAGGCGATTTCATCCGACCAACCTCAGCCGGACTGGCAAAGTCTAAGACTCATAGTCATGGGATACAAGGTCATGTGATACATCATCTCTGGATCTGATGTCATGGGACGTATGGGCTTGGATCACCATGCCGACACCTACCAGTCACCCATCGTCCGACGCCACCAGGATCTTCGGTGAGCGTGTCGTCGCCCGGCGCAACGAACTTGGCCTCAGCCAAGAGAAGGCCGCCGAAGCCTGCGGTTTGCATTGGACGTACCTCGGACAAGTTGAACGAGGACGGCGCAACCTGACGCTGCATAACATCCTCAAGATCGCCGGTGGCTTGAAGGTTGACGCGGGCACCTTGGTGAGCGGGCTGCCCATCCCCGACGACGCCACGTAGAACCGTGGATGGATCTTTGGTTGACTGGTCCTGTGGTTTCCACGAGCACCATCACCAGCATTCGTACCCTCGACGGTCTGCACCTGGCAGGCACTATCGTTACCCCTGACCAACCACCGGCCCACGCCGTACTGCTGGTACACGGCGGCGGCGTTACCCGCGAAGAGGGCGGCTTCTTCACTCGACTGGCGGATGGACTCGCTTCAGCCGGGATTGCCTCGCTGCGGATCGATCTGCGTGGTCACGGGGAAAGCGAGGGGCGGCAAGAAGAACTGACGCTGTCGACGATCCTCAACGACATCCGGGTCGCCTTGGCTGCCCTACGGGAATCCACCGGTGCCACGGCGTTGAGTCTGCTCGGGGCCAGTTTCGGCGGCGGGATCACGGCCTACTACGCCGCCAAACGGCCCGACGAGCTGGCGAAGCTGGTGCTGCTCAATCCCCAGTTCGACTACAAGAAGCGCACCATCGACAGCCGCCCATACTGGGCGAACGAGGTCATCAGCGACGAGGCCGCCCAGGAGCTGAACCAAACGGGTGCCATCCAATTCACCCCGACGCTCAAACATGGCCGCCCGCTGCTCAACGAGGTGTTTTGGCTGAAGCCCAACGAAGTCCTCGGCGAGATCCAAACCCCGACCCTGATCGTCCACGGCAACGCCGACACCCTGGTGCCGATCGACGGTTCCCGCCAGGCCCTCGCGCAGTTCACCGCCCCGGTCGAGCTGGTCGAGGTCGATGGTTCGCAACACGGCTTCGCCGTTCATGACGATCCGCAGTACTTGAACCCGAAGAGCCAGCAGTATCAGGCGTTCGTCATTGAGACGGTGGCCCAGTGGCTCACCACCGGATTAACGAGCAGGGGTTAGCACCTCGTGTAGGGCACGAACACTGGCGCGGTTGCGCCACGGCTCAAGCACCCGCACCACTTCGACGATGAGGTTCATCGTTCGCTCCGACCGTGTCTCGCGGGCCACCATCACGGCGCTGGTGGCCAGGGCGGCAGCTTCGTCCGGTTCACCGCTAAGGGCAAGGGCGTTAGCTTGTCGGGCACTGAAGAAGCCGCTGTCGCGCCGCGATAACCCATTGCCCGCCAGCACCGTGCTGAACATCTCCACTGCCCGCTGCGGTTTACCGGCCTCGGTGAAGCAGGTTGCCGAACGCAGTTGCAGGGTTCCTTCGTTGAAGTAGGTGCCAAACAGTTGGTCGTCGTCGGGGTGGGCTTGGGTCAAGAGATCGGAGGCTTCGCCGAGGTGCTGCTCGACCGCCGTCGCCGATTCGCCGATCATGGCCAGTCCCAAGGCTTCTTGTTGCATCACCTCGGCCCGAACACGGGCAGGCAGCTGCCACGGCCCCTGTTTCGCAGCTTGCGCCAGGCCCAACACGGCTGCGGCATCCTTGGACTCGTAGGCCATCTGGGATTTCTTGAGCAGGACGTAGCCCTGCAACGGAAGGCTGCCCGCGGCTTGCGCCCATTCCATCGCTCGGTCATACAGGAAGGTGGCCGTGACGGGATCGTAGAGATCTCGGTACAACCAGCCCGCGAATTCGGCACCATCGGCACCAACCGCCAGCAATGACCGGCGAATATCGGGCTGCACGTCCCTGCTGTGTCGGGTGATCGCGCCAAGCAGCGCCAACATCAGGGGTAAGGCTCCAGCCGGGCCACGTTGGCCGTCGTCGGCCTTGCAATGAGCGAGCTGCTGGCGGAAGAACTCTACGACCGAACCATCGAAGTAGCGATAGGCATCGTCCAGTGCCACAGCAATCTGTTCAAGATCGCCAACGTGACTGGAAGCTGGTGGTGTCCCGTGGC
The DNA here is from genome assembly GCF_001612825.1 of Nocardia caishijiensis NBRC 108228. Lineage (GTDB taxonomy): Bacteria > Actinomycetota > Actinomycetes > Mycobacteriales > Mycobacteriaceae > Nocardia > Nocardia caishijiensis. The sequence goes on from NZ_BDBE01000058.1 coordinate 12,369, forward strand.
CACCGGCGAGAAGCCACCGGGCGAGGCGAACATCAGCATCGCCGTCGTGGTGGTCAGGCACGGTTGTTTCGTCGTCTGCGACGGGCAACTTGAACCACAGCAACTCGGCCGGAATCCGTAGTGCCTGCGCCCACTGGGTAAGACGCGAAAGCTGTTCGGGGGCAGGGCCCTTCTCGATCCGGCTCAGTTGGGCCTGGGTCAGGCCAAGCCACGAAGCGATCAGTTCCTGCGGCAGAACGCGGCCATGATGGGGATGCAGCCGATAGGCGTAGATGACCCGGCCAATATGCCAGGTAGACAGTGCATCCCGCATTTGGTCGGTCTGCCAGAATCCGGCGGGCACTTGCGGCGGATGGGCCAGTTGTTCGCGAAAAGCGAGATCGCAAGGATGGCAAAATTTCTGGGCGTTGTAACTGCTGAGCCGATTCCCACAGCGGGCGCAGTAGCGCTGCGTTTTGGGTGCCCGCGTCATGACTTGCTACTCCCGGATTCGCTCGGGTGTTGCCATTTTCCCTGGTCAGGTGGACGGTACCACCCCTTGACCAAGGGCGCTATACGTTTCATACATACCTCGAAAACCCCTGTCTTAAAGGGGTTTTCGGGCCAAACAGGGGCGGTGCCAGGGGTGGAGGGCGAACCCCGGCTATACGCCCGGCGCATACATCGGGGCGAAGTCGCGGCATACCGCCGGGCGGCTTTGGCGACAAGGCTGAGATAGGTACCCGGCACCGGGCGACGCTGCGAGCCCCTCACGCGGCGCACCGGCCTGCCCGTGGGTGGCAGGGCGGTGGCGAAAGCCCCGGTGCCGGGTGCATCCAAACCCCGCTGCCAAAGCTGCTGAACCGGAGACGCTATGCCGAACCCGTCCCTCGCCATGTACAAACTGATTGCCCTCTGCGATGCGGGTGCGCACGCCGCACCGATGCTGCCGTTCACGCCGGCTCAGGCCCACGAGGTGATGCAGATTCATGTGGCATGCCGGGCGAAGGAATGCCAGCGCAAGAATGCTGCCATGCAGGTGCTGGTGGAGGCAGGGCGGATAGTGCGAGCCCAGAATCGCCCGCGGTGACCCCGACGATGCCTCCGCGATCTGCACAACCGCTACGCCGTATCCGGCATATCCGGATCGAGTCGGGGGATCTCCGATTGGACTACCGAGCCAGCGCCGAGCAGGCCCGAAACGTCGCAGACGAGCTGGCACAGGGCTTCCCGGAGTTCATCGTGACGATCGACGACGAACTCCATCCCGAACTACCACCGCTGCCGTGTGCTGGGCTTTGGGACTGAGGTTCCACCTCGGCCTGCTTCACCGCCATCCCGACTTGAAGGGGCGCTCCGCCATGTCTACGCCAGATCCAAACGCGCAGAACATGTTCGTGGATGCCGGTGGCCAACTGGCCGAGCACATGTGCCAGGTACAACTCCTCGGCCTGACGTTCACCCGTGCGCTGGAACTACGGACGATTCATAGCCAGCATCGGCCTGACGATTGCCGGGTGCATTTGCAGGTGGCGGTTTGGTTGTGGGAGTGGGGGTCGGGGTGAAGAGACACACTGGAAACCGGATTCTGCCGACTTTGATGGACATACCCAATCCGATCCCTATCCTTCCAAGCTCGAAACTATTGACAATTGCATTGAATAGTTATTAAATGATTTAACTAATGGAACAAAGTCTGGCTAACCAAGAATCAATTTCAGCAGAGGTGAATCCTTCGAGATCCGCAGTGGTGCTTGGAACTCGAACTGTGGCAGACATTGTTCAACTTGCCCACGACGACAAGGAGCTGTGGCAAGGGCGGACTGATAGCTACCTGAGTGGCATGGCTAAGGATAATCCCCTGCTTTTAGCCGAGGTTCTCTTCGAGTTGGCATGTACCGATGATCGCCGACTTAACGAAATTTCTGCCGATAATATCGGCACTCTTTATTCCGCCAATCCAGATATTGGCCGACCGCTGTGGGAACTAATGGTGGAAACCGAAGGAACTAGCTCCGACGCACGGTGTCTACTGGACGAGTACTCGTGGGAAGTAGACGTACTAACTCCTCGTCAGATTGAGGATTTCGCAGCGATACAGCGTCGACACGATGAGTATACGACTTCACAGCGAGCGAACCGTATCGCTAAATCAACAGAAGAGCCGCTGGGTCGCTGATCAAACCGGCTATCCAGTCTGCAAAGTCATCGTTGGTAACTGAACCGTACTTTCGACGTTGTCCAGCTAGGGCGTACTCGAATAGCGCATCTTCAGCTGCTATTTCCAATCTGTTGCAAATGACGATTGCTACAACCACAGCCTGGCAACTTGTTCGATAATCTTGAAATCTGTCCGCTTCGGACATAATCGTCCGAACGTCCTCCAGCATCGGTTCAGAGAAGGACGAGCGTAACCCTGCGCTGATCACACGTATCAACCCTAGCCGGTTGGCTGTGCGAGGCTCATCGATGTCGCCAAACAGATTTGAGAGGATTCGGTATCGATCGCCATCACCCTCTACCTCGCTAATTTTCCTCGTAGTGCCGAACTGTAACCATAGAGTGAGGGCCTCAGCCTCGACGAATGTTTCATATGACTCCCGCACCATACCGCCATTAAATTGTAGTGTTCCGGCGCACAGAAACCTATGTCGGGCAAAAACGGTGCTATTCCAGTCGACCCCGGCGGACTGACGGGCCAACCAGCCATGCGACAGCTGAAAGAGCACCGCAGTCTCATTCGACACGAGAGCCTCAATCGCCAATTCATCATGGATCTTCTGCACCTCCTCTAGCCAGCTAGTAATCCTGTTCACCAACCCCGCCTTTCCAGCGCAAATGGCCGCCCTATACGCAATAGAGATCTTTTCGATAGGCTCCATTTTGAATCCGATAAACATTAGTCCGAATTGACGTTCAGCTTGACGGACGAGGTCCATTTTCTCCAACGCGCGACCACTATAGTGCATGTAGGTACGCAGACTTCCAGACGGAATTTCCTCCGGGAGATTCATGCTGAACGCTCTGATCGTGTCGCGACTCCATCCGAGGAACTCACGAAATTTGTTGTTTATGCAGATTTGAAGGTAAAATACATGCGAAACCTGGCCAGGGTTCATAATTGACTCACTGTTATACAAGCTAATTAGATGCTTTGCGGCGACTTCGCCAGTGATTTGGCCAGATTCATAGAGTGCGGCGTACCACTCGTAGACTTCGCGTGGATGCAACCGCAGGGCAACGAATTCCGCATGCAATCTCATGTAAAGCCTTACAAGGGTAATGAACTTCGAGAATTCACCAATTTGAACCAATCCCCAACGCAGACTCGATAACATAAGATGTATGCGATCAGGCTGCCATTGATCAACTTCGTCGGGACTGAGATTCCCGGCGACCCAGAAGAGCGGGGACATCCAATTAAGAGCTGAGGTCGAGAGCGTCGGCTGGGGCCCATTTTGGGGTGTGTGCAGCAATTGGTGATCGTTGAATCCCTCCACGGCCGCCTTATGAACATTACTCCGATACTGCTCAGTCACCGGACGGAACAGTCGAAGGGTCAGGCTATGAACCCGGATCGCGCCGTGCTCCACTTCGATCAGGTGACGAGATTCCAGAACTTTCAATGCCGCCGATAAGCCTGCTTCGGAGATCGGTTCGCCATTGTAAGTCTTAGACAAATTGTTGAGAGTTAAAACTGCCACCAAATTTGGCAATATTGGCTGCCCGAGGTGGGCTAACATCGCGATTAGAAGAGCGGCACGAGGCCGCTGTGAGGATATGCGCTCGAAGTACTTTTCATAGAGTTTATGTACCGCACGCGATCCAGTGCCTGCGATTTCTACGATCCTTGCAGCCTCGTCTTGGATACATTCACTCATGTCATCGAGCGCCATCTCACTCTCGTTGAACATTCCGAGACAGTCTATGATGATTCTGGGCTTTCGGCCAATTGCCTCGACAAATCGAGCAGCAGACCGCTCGGCAACGTCTGGGCGAAACCAATTGACTATTTGTATTGCAACGTCTTCCGGTGCCGATTCCACCCTAATTACGTCGTGATCCAGATCAGACGGTACGATATCCTCTTCCGTGGTAATGATCGTGCGGTGGCTCCACAGCACCATTTCCTCGATCAATACCCAGTCGGATGCGTTGTCGATGAGCAGCATCGATCGCGGCGGTAAGGCTCTTACATACGAGCAGAACATAGATTTTGCTTGCGGGAGTTCGACATTGGTTCCGATGTCTACATATTGACCCAACGATTTCAGCAACCCAAATGGGGATGCAGCGTCTATCTTCACCTTGACCGTAGTGATGGAATCGTCAACCAGTGCAAGCGTTTCAGCTGCAATTGATGACTTTCCGTTCCCGCTATCGCCCGATAAGACGATTATTTGGCTATTTCCGTCGATCCATCGCAACAACTTGCCTTGTTCGACAGGGCGTGCGTAAAACGGAGGATTTCCACGATTCTTCGGCATCGGTTCAGATTCTTCGCTAAGCAGAATGCGCGCAAAAAGCAGTTTGCACTCTCTATTGCGCCGCTTGATCGTTGCCTTCGTTGCCTCGTCGCCAGAACTGCGTTCCTCACCGTACTTGCTCTTTATTGCTAGCCGTCGAGTTGTTAAGGGTTTCCCCCAGAGGCTGGTCTCTAAGCCAAGAAGCATGCTTATCCGCTGGCGTGGAACCACTGGTTCTACGAGCTTGACCCTTCGTTCGAGAAGGATCCGCATCGTGTCCGATGCTTCTGCGACAGTTGTGCCTACGGCATGACATATCGCCGAATAGGGCGACCAGTCCCTTACGTTCCAGATGCCGACCCTGATCAGATCCTCAAGAAGGTCAGCGAGGGCAATCTCCTCGGCAGTCCAGTCCGCCACCCGTCGATCCTATGTCCCCCAGATGTCCCCTTGGCCGGATGTGACATGTCCCCCAAAACAGATGTACTTCAACTCGTCCACTGCCCCACCTACGTCCCATTTCTGAAGGAGGTATCCCCTTGTCCCACAACACTTCACCCCCACCCATCCGTCGCGTCACCTATGGCCTCGGCGCAGCCGCCCTGGCGGCCAGCCTGTTCGGTTGCTCGCCTTCTGGGCAGATCAACAGCCTGAATGAGGCAAAGCAGATCGCCGCCGCCTGCCCACCCGGAAAACAGATTGCCGGGCGTGCAGCTATCGATGTCAGCGGCGAACGGCTCGCCGTTGCAGGTGATCAGGGCCGTCTGGCCCCGGTACGCAGTCTGGCCGAGCGGGTTGCCGTCTGTGGCGGCCATCTGCGCATCGATGTCTTCGCTGCGACGGCCGGTGCTACCGCGGCCCTCTACGACAGTGATCTGCATGCCCAGGGTGCAACCGAAATTGCTCGGCTGCGTCGGGTGCCAGGCATGGTCGAGGAGGTTATGGCAGCCGTCACGAAGAACCTGCCCGTGGCGGCCAACACCTTGCCTCGCGCCGGAACCGATGTGCTGGCGCAGTTCACGCTCGCCAGCGAATACATTCGCCAGCTCGATCCGTCGGGAGACCGCTACGTGCTGGATCTGGTGATCAGTAGCGGCGGGGTGCAAACCGTCGGAACCTCCCTGAGCGATCCGAGCCTCACCCCCGAGCAGGCGATGCAGTTGGCCGATCGAGTGGTTGCCCCCAACCTGTCCGGCGCCACGGTGCGTCTGACGGATGTCGGCAAAACGCCGGGTCGTTCGCTGCCCACCAGCTACGTCGATGCGCTGAAAGCCTTCTACACCAAGGCATGTCAGGCCAGCCGCGCTGCTTCCTGCGCTGTCGTGACCGATGCGGCAGGGCGGTAGTCCGATGAAGTTGCCATTTCAGCCCAGCAGCGAACGCGTCCTGACCGAGCGGGTTCGTCGGGCGCGCCTCATCCCCGTCGATAGCGCTGTCGCTGTTCCTCGGCCGCCGACCGTCGATGAGTTCTACCTGGAGGAGGAGTTCAATAGCCGCGGGGCGCACCAGCTTCGCCTTCACATTGCCGATGGTGAACGCTTGGCGGCCAAACCGGCTGCGCTGGCTGCCGGGATGGAGCCGGGCAGCGTCGAGACTGCCTACCTGATCGACGCCAACCGGCCGATGGTTGATGCGGCACTTCGCCACTACCTGAGCATGCAGGAAACGTTGTCGCCGCTGATGGTGCGCAAAGGCTCGACGATCGGCTACAACCTGCGAACCGCGGGCCTGCTGGTTGGGGATATCGCCGGCCTCGGTGGCGCTGCCATTTCCTACGGCGAGCAGCCGATCTTGGCGCTGTGCCAGGCGGCCTCGGCAGGGGTTGCCACGATCACGGCCGGGTTGGTCGGCACACACTACAAGCACTTCCAGTTGGCTCGCCAGCGGAAGTTCACCAGCGACTCCGTGCCGGACGACCTGCGACCGTATCTGTCCGTGCTGCTTGGCCCGGCGTCGGGCCGAAGCTTCATCACGGCCGTGACGGCCGTTGGTGCGAGCATCGCGCTGTGCGTCAGCATCGGGATCTTCTCGCTGCGTTCCAGCATCGAAGGTACTGCCTCGGGCATCACCTTCGGCTTGCTTGCACTGGGCATCGCGGCAGCCTCGTGGATCAACAGCTACACCTACGCCGATTCGGTGGCGGATGCGGTGGCGGGCGCGCGGCGGGCGTATCTCGGCGAACTGCGTCGGCATCGCAGGCTGGCTGCTTCCTGGTGGCTGATGGTTACCGAACGGGCGCAGGAACGGGTGCGGTTCATCCGGCAGGAGCACAAGGAACGTGGTTACGCCGCCAGCGCCTATGTCCAGGCGTTGGGGCTGGAAGCCCTGGCACAAAGCCCAGATGTGGTGGGCCACGGCCGAAGCCGAGCTGGAGATACGCCCAAGGCCGTCGTGGCCAAAGCCATCAACGGCAAGGTGCTGTGAGATTCCTGCCCAAGTGGTGACGTTCCGCCCGTCACCCTGAAACATCGCAATTCGTCCCATCCCCGAATTCCCGTGGTGGTTCCGCCTGCTCAAAAACAGGGGGCGGAACCACCCCTAACCATCGATCGAATCCGCACGCCATCATTCAAATCTATTCCAAGGAGGCCCCGTGTCAGACCATCCGCCCGACCCGAATCAGGAATTCCAACCGCATTCTTTGCCCTGGGATTTCGCCGGTACCGTTCCCGATGGAGACCATCCGTACGTCACGCAGCACCTGACCGAATCCGCCGTCGCAAAGCTCACCGTCGCACTGCGCGAGATTGTCGATATGACCGAGACGCACGAGGGAATGGCACCCCGTACCGCGACCCGTGTCTGGGAGCTGCTCATGGCGGTGTCTAGCCAACTGGTTGCCTGGACGCGGACGTGGCAGGAATGAGTGGCCACGAACTGCCTGGTCTGGCAGATCGGCTGGTAGGCGCAGCGATCAAGCTGCTGGCCGCAGTCTGTGGCTTGTACCTGGCGGCCTCTCTCCTCCAGTCCATCCTTCCGTTCCTGTTGTTCCTGCTCGGCATCGGCGGCCTGGCCTGGGTGACGGTTGTTGTAATTCGCACACTGCGAGAACGCTGGTAATCGGTTGCACGACTCATCGAGCGTTCATGTTCGCTTCGGTGTTGCAAAATTCGCTCATTTAATCGTCAGTTAATCTTAACCCGAGATAGTGGAATAGAGGGGTACCGCGTCAGCGGACAAAGCGCTCGCGGCAACTGCGGCGTTCATCCTCAAATACTAATCAATAATTAAGGAAGGGGCAGAGCCATGTCAAAAACAGGAGCATTTAATAAACGGCGAGCGGAAAAAGGGCGTAATCGTCCGAACCGTCCCGAACGCCGTATCACCGTGCGTAGCGTCAGGAAGACGCCTGATCTGCGCAAACTGGGACGGGCAGCCATCGCCCTGGCGCTAGCCGAAGCCGAAGCTGAACGGCGAGCAGAAGCGGATGCCAACGCCGCCAAACAGCACGGCGCAGCATCGACTCCCGCCGGCACGAACAACAGCACGGCCGTCGCCACCTCGCAGGAGATCGCCGATGATGAATGATCAACTGTCCCTTCCGCTCACGCCCACCTCGATGGTGTGGCACTACGTCTACTGGCCTCGCCCCTTGCCGGAAGCCGCAGCGATCGGGCTGCTGCGGCACTGGTCGGCACAGCACCACCGATCCAAACTGGTACTCGAGGCACGGGCCGATGTTCGCGGCGTTCGCTACCTGGTCGGGACGCAACGACGCAGTGCCCTCGCTGTACAACGAGCGATCGAGCAACTGGTACCCGGCAGCCTGGTGACGGCTGCCGATTCCGGTAGCCGCGTGCCGGTGACGACGGTTCGCCGTCTGAAACTGACCTCGACCGATTGGCCGCTGGAAGCAGCCGATCGCATCACGGCTGAACGCTCCATCCTGTCCGCCCTTTCCGCGGTAGCCGAGGATGAAGAACTGGTCATCCAGATGGAACTGGGGCGTGGGCACCATCCCACCGTCCCCGAAGCCGAACAGTCCCGTGGCAACCAAAGTGTGCTGTCCAAAGTGCTGCTCGGCATCCAGGCAGAAGACCGACCAGGTGCCAAGCAAGCGAACATTCGGAAGCTGAGCCAGCATGGCTTCGCCACCACCCTT
>NZ_BDBE01000059.1:2500-5186 GCF_001612825.1 Nocardia caishijiensis NBRC 108228
GTGATGGCGTGCCTTTTGAAGAATGAGCCTGCGAGTCATCGGTGTGTGGCGAGGTTAACCCGTGTGGGGTAGCCGTAGCGAAAGCGAGTCCGAATAGGGCGTTTTTGAGTCGCACATTATGGACCCGAAGCGGAGTGATCTACCCATGGCCAGGGTGAAGCGACGGTAAGACGTCGTGGAGGCCCGAACCCACTTAGGTTGAAAACTGAGGGGATGAGCTGTGGGTAGGGGTGAAAGGCCAATCAAACTCCGTGATAGCTGGTTCTCCCCGAAATGCATTTAGGTGCAGCGTCACGTGTTTCACGCCGGAGGTAGAGCTACTGGATGGCCTAGGGGGCCCACAAGCTTACCGAAGTCAGCCAAACTCCGAATGCCGGTGTGTGAGAGCGTGGCAGTGAGACTGCGGGGGATAAGCTTCGTAGTCGAGAGGGAAACAGCCCAGATCGCCGGCTAAGGCCCCTAAGCGTGTACTAAGTGGAAAAGGATGTGGGGTCGCTGAGACAACCAGGAGGTTGGCTTAGAAGCAGCCACCCTTGAAAGAGTGCGTAATAGCTCACTGGTCAAGTGATCCTGCGCCGACAATGTAGCGGGGCTCAAGTACACCGCCGAAGCCGCGGCACTCAGTCATCAGATCGCCTTCGGGCCAGTCGACTGGGTGGGTAGGGGAGCGTCCTGTATCCGTGGAAGCCACAGTGTGAACTAGTGGTGGAGGGTACGGGAGTGAGAATGCAGGCATGAGTAGCGAAAGACGAGTGAGAAACTCGTCCGCCGAATGACCAAGGGTTCCTGGGCCAGGTTAATCCGCCCAGGGTGAGTCGGGACCTAAGGCGAGGCCGACAGGCGTAGTCGATGGACAACGGGTTGATATTCCCGTACCCGTGTATCCGCGCCCAATGGCGAATCAGTTGTGCTAACCATCCAAAACCGGATAGATCACCTTCGGGTGACGTGAAGGGGCTGCATGGGACCCTGGCTGTAGTAGTCAAGCGATGGGGTGACGCAGGAAGGTAGCTGGGCCAGGTGATGGAATACCTGGTGTAAGCCTGTAGGGCGCAACATAGGCAAATCCGTGTTGCATGTAGCCTGAGAGGTGATGCGTAGTCGTTGCGACGAATTCAGTGATCCTATGCTGCCGAGAAAAGCCTCTAGCGAGCTGGTACATGGCCCGTACCCCAAACCGACACAGGTGGTCAGGTAGAGAATACTGAGGCGATCGAGATAACTGTGGTTAAGGAACTCGGCAAAATGCCCCCGTAACTTCGGGAGAAGGGGGACCACATCTGGTGACGGCTCTTGCAGCTTGAGCTGGGTGGGGTCGCAGAGACCAGAGAGAAGCGACTGTTTACTAAAAACACAGGTCCGTGCGAAGTCGTAAGACGATGTATACGGACTGACGCCTGCCCGGTGCCGGAAGGTTAAGAGGACCGGTTAGCGCCTTTGGGTGCGAAGCTGAGAATTTAAGCCCCGGTAAACGGCGGTGGTAACTATAACCATCCTAAGGTAGCGAAATTCCTTGTCGGGTAAGTTCCGACCTGCACGAATGGCGTAACGACTTCTCTGCTGTCTCAACCACAGACTCGGCGAAATTGCATTACGAGTAAAGATGCTCGTTACGCGCGGCAGGACGAAAAGACCCCGGGACCTTCACTATAGCTTGGTATTGGTGTTCGGTACGGTTTGTGTAGGATAGGTGGGAGACTGTGAAACTCGGACGCCAGTTCGGGTGGAGTCGTCGTTGAAATACCACTCTGATCGTATTGGGCTTCTAACCTCGGACCATGATCTGGTTCAGGGACAGTGCCTGGTGGGTAGTTTAACTGGGGCGGTTGCCTCCTAAAATGTAACGGAGGCGCCCAAAGGTTCCCTCAGCCTGGTTGGCAATCAGGTGTTGAGTGCAAGTGCACAAGGGAGCTTGACTGTGAGACTGACAGGTCGAGCAGGGACGAAAGTCGGGACTAGTGATCCGGCACCGGCAAGTGGAAGCGGTGTCGCTCAACGGATAAAAGGTACCCCGGGGATAACAGGCTGATCTTCCCCAAGAGTCCATATCGACGGGATGGTTTGGCACCTCGATGTCGGCTCGTCGCATCCTGGGGCTGGAGTAGGTCCCAAGGGTTGGGCTGTTCGCCCATTAAAGCGGCACGCGAGCTGGGTTTAGAACGTCGTGAGACAGTTCGGTCTCTATCCGCCGCGCGCGTTAGAAACTTGAGGAAGGCTGTCCCTAGTACGAGAGGACCGGGACGGACGAACCTCTGGTGTGCCAGTTGTTCCGCCAGGAGCATGGCTGGTTGGCTACGTTCGGAAGGGATAACCGCTGAAAGCATCTAAGCGGGAAGCCTGTTCCAAGATGAGGTTTCTCTCCCACTTGATGGGTTAAGGCCCCCTACAGACTATGGGGTTGATAGGCTGGAACTGGAAGCACAGTAATGTGTGGAGGTGACCGGTACTAATAGGCCGAGGGCTTACTATCGAAGGTGTTACGCGTCCACTGTGCGGTATCTGAAACAACACACAGACACTGCGGCAAACCCTGTTGGGGAGCGCTGTCTAGTTTCATAGTGTTACGGCGGTTATAGCGGTGGGGAAACGCCCGGTCCCATTCCGAACCCGGAAGCTAAGGCCACCTGCGCCGATGGTACTGCACTCGACAGGGTGTGGGAGAGTAGGACACCGCCGGACAATCATT
>NZ_BDBE01000060.1 GCF_001612825.1 Nocardia caishijiensis NBRC 108228
TCGGGCAGCAGATCGGGCCTGCGGTCGCGCGTCCGACGCAGCGACTGTTCGCGACGCCACGCGGCGATCTTCGCGTGATCGCCCGACAGCAGGATCGGCGGCACCTCGAGCTCACGCCACGACACCGGACGGGTGTAGCTCGGGCCCTCGAGAAGTCCGTCGGAGAACGAATCCTCCTGGTGGGACTGCTGATTGCCGAGCACACCGGGGATCAGGCGGACCACGGCCTCGGTCATCACCAGCACGGCCGCCTCGCCGCCGATGAGCACGTAGTCGCCGATGCTCACCTCTTCCACGCGCACCCGGCGGGCGGCGTCGTCGAAGACACGCTGATCGATGCCCTCGTAGCGGCCGCAGGCGAACACCAGATGGCGCTCGGTGGCCCAGCGCTGCGCGGTGGCCTGGGTGAAGGGCACCCCGGCAGGAGTGGGGACGACCAGTAGCGCGTCGTCGGGACACACCTCATCGAGTGCGTCGCCCCACACGGTCGGCTTCATGACCATGCCGGGACCGCCACCGTAGGGCGAATCGTCGACCGACTTGTGCACGTCGTGGGTCCAGCGACGCAGATCGTGCACGCCGATCGAGATCAGGCCCTTGTCGACGGCCTTGCCGAGCAGCGCGGTCCGCAGCGGCTCCAGATACTCCGGGAAGATCGTGACGACATCGAGTTGCACGAATTACTCCGGATCGAGCAGGCCCTCGGGCGGGGTGATGACCACCAGTCCGTCGGCGACCGACACGGTCGGCACGATGGCGGTGACAAAGGGAATCAGGATTTCGCGGCCGTCGTCCTCGGCGCGCACCGACAGCAATTCGCCTGCGGCGGAATGCAATACCTCGGTGACCTTACCGACGACGGTGCCGTCTTCGAGCTCGACGCGAAGCCCTTCGAGCTCGTGGTCGTAGAACGCGTCGTCATCGTCCGACGGCGGCAGCGAGGCGCTGTCGACGACGAACAGCATGCCGCGCAGCGCGTCGGCGGCGGTGCGGTCATCGACGCCGTCGACGAACACCAGAAGTCGGCCCGAGTGCTCTCGAGCCGACTTCACGGTGAACTCACGGGTCGCCGAGGACTTCGGCATGCGGCCGTGCAGGGTGGCGCCGGGGGCGAACCGGAGGTCCGGTTCGTCGGTGCGCACCTCGACGACCAGCTCGCCACGCACACCGTGCGACTTGGCGACCCGACCTACGACGAGTTCCATCTAGGCGTCGGTGTCGACCACGTCGACCCGGATGCCCCGGCCACCGATACCGGCGACCAGGGTGCGCAGCGCGGTCGCGGTACGACCACCGCGACCGATCACCTTGCCCAGGTCTTCGGGATGCACGTGCACCTCGACGGTGCGTCCGCGACGGCCGGTGAGCAGCTCGACGCGGACGTCGTCCGGGTTGGCGACGATGCCGCGAACCAGATGTTCGACGGCATCGGCAACAACGGCAGTCATTACTCGGCAGCCTCGGTGGCGGCGGTCTCCTCGGCGGCGGCCTCGTCCTTCTTGGCGGCCTTCTTCTTCGGGGTGACGGCCTCGGCGACGGGCTCGTTGTCGGCGGCGGCCAGCGCGGCGTTGAACAGGTCGAGCTTGGACGGCTTGGCGGCCTTCACCTTGAGGGTGCCCTCGGTGCCCGGCAGGCCCTTGAACTTCTGCCAGTCGCCGGTGATCTCCAGCAGACGCTGCACGGACTCGGTCGGCTGCGCGCCGACGGACAGCCAGTACTGCACGCGCTCGGAATCGATCTCGATCAGCGAGGGCTCTTCCTTCGGGTGGTACTTGCCCACGGACTCGATGGCCCGGCCGTCACGACGGGTGCGGGCGTCGGCCACGACGACGCGGTACTGGGGGTTGCGGATCTTGCCCAGACGGGTGAGCTTGATGCGAACAGCCATGCTGATCTGCCTCTTTCAGTAGTTTGGTCACCACGCGATTCGGCGACCCACATGGTCTGCGGGTCCGGTTTCGCGCATGAAGTGTGTGACCGCCGCGCGGTACGTAACCGGAGACGGGCTGACACTGTCCAGGGAGGACGGTGGTCCATTGTGCCAGACGGGCCGAGCGCAGCTGAAATCGCCCGCTGCGGTCGGGGCGCTATCGCGGTGCGAGCTGCCCGGTGTCGATGGTCACCGGAACGGGCCCGGGCGCGGTGACCGTCTCACCGTCAGCGGCGTACACCTTGCGACGGTAGCCGGATTCGTCCAGCCCGAGCGCCTCGAAGCCGACGCGCTCGCCGACCGTCAGATCGACGATCCAGAGGTGGGGCACCCGTGCTGCGGCAAACGCGGCCATTCTGGTGTCGCGCTCTTCGCGTGGGTTGTCCCACGACCACACCTCAACGGCGAGGATTACGTCCTCTGCTCCGCAGCTCACATGACGCGGGGACCCGCTCGACACGATGACATCCGGGATGACGGCGATGCGAAGCGGCGAGCTGATACGGATCGGCATGGCCCGGAGCACCGTCAGATCCTCGCGGTCGGCCGCCCGCAAGGCAGACCGCATCGCGACAAGCAGCTCATCGGCGACGTATCGATGCGCACCACTCGGCGGCGGAGTGACGACCGGGTAGCCCCAGATGAGTTCGAGTCGCGTTCCATCGGTCGGCTGGCCGCCGACGAGCCAATCGTCCACAGCAATCGGTCCCAACGGGTGGGTCAGCGAAACCTCAGCGCCCTTCGTCATCCCTGCGGGCCTTCCTGGTGGGTGTTGGTTCAGCGGTGTCCGGTGACCGGGTTGGGGGTTTTGACGACCATGCCGCGGAGGACGACCCAGAGGGGGTCGGTGAGCGCTGCGGGGGTGGTGCGTGGGTCGTTGGCGTAGACGACGAAGTCGGCGGGGGCGCCTTCGGTGATGGAATCGCGGCCGAGCCAGGTGCGGGCGTTCCAGGAGGCGGCGCCGAGGGCGTCGTGGGGGGACAGGCCCGCGCCGGTGAGGGCGGTTATTTCGTCGGCGATGCGGCCGTGGCGGATGGAGCCGCCCGCGTCGGTGCCCGCGTAGATGGGGACGCCTGCCTCGTGGGCCTTGCCGACGGTGTCGCGGACTCGGCGGTGCAGGTCGCGCATGTGGGCGGCGTAGACCGGGAACTTGGTCGCGCTGTCGGCGATGCCGGGGAAGGTGTCGATGTTGACCAGGGTGGGGACCAGGGCGGTGCCGTTGCGGACCATCAGTTCGATCGTGTCGTCGGTGAGGCCGGTGCCGTGCTCGAGGCAGTCGATGCCCGCGTTGATGAGGCCCGGCAGCGCGTCCTCGCCGAAGACGTGGGCGGTGACGCGGGCGCCGTTCGCGTGGGCGGCGTCGATCGCCTGTTTCAGGATGTCGTCGCTCCACAGCGGGCGCAGGTCCCCCACCGACCGGTCGATCCAGTCTCCGACGATCTTGACCCACCCATCGCCGAAGCGCGCCTGTTCGGCGACGATCTCCGGCAGGTCGCGCTCGTCGTCGAGTTCGATACCGAGTTCGCGGATGTAGCGCTTGGGCCGGGCGATGTGACGGCCCGCGCGGATGATGCGCGGCAGTTCGGCGTGCTCGTCGATGAAGCGGGTGTCGATCGGCGACCCCGCGTCGCGCAACAGCAGCGCACCCGCGTCGCGTTCGGTCTCGGCCTGCTCGATGGCACCCTCGCGCGTTTCGTCACCACCGCCGTAGCGAATACCGACGTGACAGTGGGCGTCTACCAGACCCGGCACGATCCACCCTGCGCGACAGAGGGTTTCGGCCCCCACCACCGGCTCGAACGTCACCGCACCGTCGACCACCCAGAGGTCGAGCTCCTGATCACCGGGAAGAACCACACCACGCAGATGCACACCAACCTCCAGACGTCAGCCTGCCCCCAACCTACCGCCAACCCCGCACCCCGAACCCACCGAAACCACATTCCCAATCCGCTACACGACTCCATTCGAGCCGGTCACCCCCACATCCCGCCCGCCACACAAGCTCCTCCCTACCGCACCCAGCCCAAGCTGCACCACCCGATTCCGCCACCGACCACACCCCTGGGCCACACGGCACCACTCGAGTCCGCC